>NZ_PVYW01000018.1 GCF_003001675.1 Cohnella sp. SGD-V74
TCAGTTGGTGCCAAGCATGCTGAGAAAGCTTACAAGCTTCATCTTCAACAACTGTTGGCTGAATATGATCTAGCTATGGAACAGCTGCAGGTAATTGAGAATGAAGTGACTGCTGCATTGGCCAAGATCCCGTTTACTAAGCCGTTACTGGAGATAAAGGGCCTGAGTATCCTGTCTGTCGCCGGTATTCTGGGTGAAGCTGGCGACCTTAGCGGCTCTCATGCGTGGAAAACAGGTTTTGACTGCAACTCGGCCAACTTCTCGGCCTGCATTCGGTGCGGCTTGACGTCCCCGCGATAAAAAATCTCAGCAAGATGCCAGAAATCCACTATATCCGTCTTCACTTTTCGCAACTTTGTGCTTTTGCACATTTGGATTGCAACGGGTTCACGATGTAGTGACGATAGCCTTCACGTTCAATGTAAGCAACAAGACCGAGAGTAAGTTCCCAAGTAGGTTATCGTTCTCTCCGATACTGCCATCATAAACTAGCCACAAAAAAAGGCCAACCAGAAATTCTAGCTGACCAATAGGGTATCCTTGAGGTTGTCTAAGCCGCAAGTCACTCATCTATTTGAAAATCTTGTTTCGTACAGGACAATCTTGAATGCATCATGCGCTGAATGGCTAGGAGGCAGTTATCCAAATGTACAAGAGTGGCATGGGCCCCGTGACGTCGCGCGTTTCATCGAAAGCATGTTTGGTAGCCACTACTCTCCGACCACCGTCAGCAACATCAATTTTTACATCAACTTATTCTATTCGTTATGAATATCATATTTTAGTGCATGGAGTTCAATACCCATACGCTTCCTGCAACGATCACGATTGCGATAAAAGCAGCGGAAAGCATCTTACCAATTTGCCAAATCCCGTGAGCTCCTTCAGTTATGTGCATGAACATAAAAAGTTGAATGGCAGCTTGGATAAATGCTAAGACAAACACAAGGATAATAATGGTGTTATATGGCAGCCCTGCACGCATGCCAATCCACACTGCCATAAAGGTTAAAGCAACTGACAAGAGGAAGCCGACGACCTGCATCCATGGAAATGGATTGCTCTTTCTACTGTCCATCATCCCACCATCCCTAATAAGTAAACGCCAGTAAAGACAAAGATCCATACAAAGTCTAGAAAGTGCCAATATAAACTTGAAACAAAAACCTTTTTAGCCGTTTCTGGTGTTAGACCTCTTCTAAGAACTTGAGTTATAATCAATACAATCCAACAGATTCCAAACGTTACATGGAGTCCATGCGTTCCGGTCAGGAGATAAAATGAAGACCAGTAAGCGTTTGTGCCCAGATTAGCACCTTCGTTCACTAGATGAATAAACTCTTCAATTTCCATATAAAGAAAGGCAAGACCAAATATTAATGTGATAACTAGCCACACAATCATTGATTTAACGTTGTTTCTTCTCATCTCATGAATCGCCAATCCAGAAGTAAAACTGCTGATTAGCAATATTAATGTCATTATAATTGTGTTATTTAAATCAAAAACGTCAATGGGCAACGGACCACCCGCTGTGCCGTCTTTAAGAGCAAAATACGCTGCAAATAAAGTTGCAAATAAAGCCACTTCCGCGCCGAGAAAAATCCAAAATCCAAAGATGTTCAATCTGCCCGTTTCAGATTGATATTCCAAGGGCGTGTCAGGGTTATTGGTAGTGTTTATTTGTGCCATGAGTTCACGCCTCCTTATGAAACGGTTGTTCCATTTTTTTTAATTCTTCCACTGTGACATAGTAACCTTCATCTTCTTTGTGAGAACGGATTGAACGAATTAACAAACAAGCAATAATACCGATCCCGCCAATTACGGCCAACCACCACAATTCAAACACCAGTCCGAATCCTGCGACAAAGAATAGGGCTGACATAACAAATGGCGTAGAAGCGTTATTAGGCATATGAATTGGCCGATACGTGATGGTTTTTTTCTTTTTCTCTTCGTTCTCCTGTTTCATCTGCCAAAATGCATCTATTCCCTTAATTTCCGGTACATCGGCGAAATTATAATGCGGAGGTATCGCCGTCGTAGTTGCCCATTCCAACGTGCGTCCGTTCCATGCATCTCCCGTTGTTTCTTTTTTGGCATTGCGGATACTATAATGAATGTTGTACACCAATATCAGAAAACCAATTCCCATACCAATGGCTCCGATGGTGGAAACAACATTAAGAGCGGTCCATCCGTCTTCCGGGACGTAAGTATAGACACGTCTAGGCATGCCTGCAAACCCCAATAAAAACTGCGGCAAGAAACAAACATTAAATCCGATAGCAAAGAACCAGAACGACAATTTTCCAAGCCGTTCGTCCAGTTTATGACCGAACATTTTTGGATACCAGTAAACAAATCCTGCAAAACAAGCAAATACAACTCCGGCGATTAAAGTATAGTGAAAGTGAGCAACAAGGAAGTAATTATTATGATATTGAAAATCTGCCGCTGCCATACCCAGCATAACACCGGTCACGCCTCCAATAACAAACGTCGGAATAAATCCAAGCGCCCACAACATTGCTGTTGTAAATTGTATTCGGCTTTTGTATAACGTCCCTAGCCAATTAAATATTTTTATGCCGGTTGGAATTGCAATGGCCATCGTGGTTATCGAGAAAACATTGTTTATTGCAGCACTGCCTCCCATCGTGAAGAAATGGTGTACCCAAACAAGAAAACTTAAGAATGAAATCACAACTAGAGAAATAATCATAGATTTATAGCCAAACAATGTTTTTTTAGCAAACGTTGCAATAACTTCTGAAAAAATACCGAACGCGGGCAATACAACAATATATACTTCTGGATGTCCCCACAACCAGAACAAGTTTGACCAGAGCATTGGATTTCCGCCATCGGTTAAAGTAAAGAAATGCGTACCGAATAATCTGTCAAATGTCATTAATGCCAAAGTAACGGTTAATATCGGAAATGCAAACACGATAATAAACGATGTGATCAATGTAGTCCATGAGAACATTGGCATGCGTAATAATTTCATACCAGGCGCGCGCATTTTAATAATCGTTACAATAAAATTAATCCCTGTTAGAAGTGTCCCGATTCCCGAAACTTGTAATCCTAGCAGATAATAATTTATTCCCGGTCCCGGACTTCCTTCAATGGCCAACGGAGCATAATTTGTCCATCCTGCATCAGGAGACCCGCCAAATACGAATGATACGTTAAAAAGAATCGCCCCAAAGAAGAATGACCAGAAACTTAGATTATTCAAATAAGGATACGCTACATCCCTGGCTCCTATTTGAAGAGGAACTACGAAGTTCATCAGTCCGAGTAGAAACGGCATTGCCATAAATAAAATCATGATTGTCCCGTGCGTCGTAAAAATTTCATTGTAATGCTGCGGCGACAAGAAGTCGTTATTGGGAACCGTTAATTGCGCTCGCATTAATAGCGCATCCACACCGCCACGGAAGAGCATCAATAGTGCCGAAATGATATACATAATTCCAATTTTTTTATGGTCTACAGTGGTTACCCACTCCGTCCAAAGCCATTTCCACTTTTTGAAATAAGTAAGCACAAACACGATTGCAATTAATGTTAATAGAATGGAAACATTCGCTCCAACAATCAATGGATCATTTAAGATTAAATTTTCCTTTATAAAATCAATCATCTTGAGCCCCTCCCTTCTTAATGGTGAGACGAAATCGTCGCTTCATTTTCGTCTTCTTCACTGCTATCAGCTTTTACTCTTATCCCTTTTACTTCAACCCCGTATTTCTCGCGAATGTTCAATGCGTATTCGGAGTTTTTACTATGATCTATAAATTCCAAATGTGTGGAAGAAAAGGTCATTTCCCCGACTGTTTCGGGTAACATCAACTTTTCATAGGTTCCTACATCTAGCTCGGGGGCGTTTTTTTTCGTTTTTTTCAACCAATCTTGGTAATCCTCTTCTGCTAATGCTACAAATCTAAATATTTGGTTCGTCATGCCTACTCCAGTGAAATTAGAATTTCTGCCTTTATATACCCCTGGATCATCTGCCTGCAGATATAATTCATTTACCATTCCCGGCATCCCGTAAATTTGGCCGCCTAGTTGCGGAATCCAGAATGAAGCCATAGAATCAGCAGCAGTAACTTTGAAGAGAATGGGATAATCTTCAGGAACGTTTACGTAGTTTACGGTTTCGATGTTGTTGTCCGGATAACTGAATATCCATTTCCAGTCAACGGCTGTGGCATGAATCACAATCGGCTCTTTATCGGCTGTTGATTTTGGCGGTTTCTTCAGTTCATAGAGCGCTTTAGCATTGGGAATAGATAGTGCGGTTACGATAATAATCGGAATCAGCGTCCAGATAATTTCCAACTTTGTGCTTCCGTGCATATCCGGTTTATATTCGTTCTTGTCAAAGTTTTTGCGATCGCGGTATTTAGTCACTATGAATGTAAACAGAGCATAAACAACGATAAGAATAGCGAGCATGAAGTAGATGGAATAAATAATTAGATCTTTTTGGATTGCACCGACCGGACCTTTTGGATCCAAAATAATTAGGTCGCTTCGAATGGCTAATGCAGTTAGTACAATTAATGAAAATAAACTTGTTAAACCAATCACCCATGACTGAACATTTTTGAACATATACGTTCAGTTCACCTTCCCTTCTATCGGTCTGATCTGCAGCTCAAAGCCTATGCTACAACATTTAAACTATTATTTGTAGTATAAAAGAGCACATGTCATCAGATCTTCAATCTCTGTTCACGAGTTAATCACAATCCGTCCAGTTACCTCAAGTTTATAACCGATTCCTCGAACGGTTGTAATGATATCAGCACTTCGTTCATTTACGGATTTTATTTTCTTTCGCAAACGCTTGATATGTGTATCCACTGTGCGCCAATCACCGAAGTAATCAAAGTTCCAAACATCCTTAAGAAGAGTCTCTCTAGAGAATGCTTTATCCGGCGAACTGGCTAAATAATGTAAAAGGTCGTACTCTTTTGGCGTAAGACTGACCCCCACCCCACAAACGGTAATAGTACGATTACTATGATTGATCACTAAGTCATTTAGAATAATTTTATTATTTACATTATTGCTCAATAAGATCGCCCCAGAAGTTCGCCTCAAAATTGCTCTGATGCGGAACACTACTTCACGTGGGCTGAATGGCTTGGTAATATAATCGTCAGCCCCAACATCAAATCCATGAATCCGATTCATCTCATCAGTATTACCTGTCACTATTATGATGGGGGTCGTTTTTTTTCGACGTAGACGAGAGCAAACATCAATTCCTCCTTGCCCGGGTAACATCAGGTCAAGGGTAATCAGATCAAAATGATAGTTCGCTGTTTTTCGAAGTGCTGTCTCACCGTCTTCTGCTTCATCTACTGTATAACCTTCATTTGTCAAATACAGTCGCAGAAGCCGACGGATATGTTCATCGTCGTCAACGATCAATATTCGTTTAGTTTGCTCATTCATAATAAAAATTCTCCATCCCTAGGAGTGACATAAAAATTAGTTAGAAACAATGCCTTAAAACAATACTACACCCATATAAAACTATAATGCATAGTATTATTTGACGTTATCATGACATCGCTTCGAATTGCCGAGGATTCCACTAAAAATCAATAACTTTTTGTTGCTATTTCATTGAATTGAGCATATATTTTTACCCAAGGAAACATTTTGACCTTCGGCAAAATTTATTTGATTCGATCAACATCGTGCTAAATGCGAATGGGGATGTACAAGATGAATGATCTAGCTAATAATCAAGTGCTATCGTCAACAAGACGCGTTAAGAGTATTAGAAGTCTATTGCCGTTCCTAGGCCCTGCCTTTATTGCAGGCGTAGCCTACATTGACCCGGGGAATTTTGCCACTAACATTGCTTCAGGTTCCCAATATGGCTATATGCTTCTTTGGGTGGTGCTTGTGTCAAACTTAATGGCCATACTTATTCAAATTTTGTCGGCAAAGCTTGGAATAGCGACAGGCAAGAATCTGCCAGAAGTAGCTCGTGAGAACTTGCCCAAATCAGTTTCGTTCGGTCTTTGGATTCAAGGGGAGCTTGTAGTCATGGCCACTGATCTTGCTGAATTTATCGGTGCAGCCTTAGGTTTGTATTTATTGTTTGGCATTCCTTTGTTACCTGCTGCTCTTATTGCTGCAGTGGGCTCCTACGCCATACTAGAGCTGCAGCGCAGAGGATTTCGCCCTATAGAAGCCGTAATTGCCGGAATGGTTTTTATTGTGGTTATCGCGTTTGTGATTCAGGTGATCTTTGCGCAACCGAACTATTCCGAGGTGCTTCAAGGATTTTTTACGCCACAGTTCAAAGGTGTAGATAGTGTAATGATGGCAGCGGGGATATTAGGGGCAACCGTAATGCCACATGCCATATATCTTCATTCCGCATTAACTCAAAAAAGGATTATTGGGAGAAACGATGTGGAACGAAAAAGGATATTTCGTTTCGAGTTTATTGATATCTTGATTGCTATGTCAATTGCAGGGGTTGTAAATGCATGTATGCTCATCGTCGCGGCAGCTCTCTTTCATAAAAACGGACTAAATGTTCAGGACTTGGATGTTGCATTCCAACAGTTTGGCGAAGTTGTCGGGACATTCTCTGCGATACTGTTCGGTATTGGTCTATTGTCGTCGGGCCTGGCCAGCTCAGCCGTTGGGACCATGTCAGGTGATATTATTATGCAAGGGTTTATAAGGCGTCGAATCTCTCTCTACCTTAGACGGGCTATTACTGTGCTGCCGCCAATTTTGATTATTGCAATCGGGGTCAATCCGACTACTGCTCTGGTGATCAGCCAAATCATTCTGTCGTTCGGCATCCCCTTTGCCCTAATCCCCCTAATAGTATTTACTAGCAATAAACAGATTATGGGCAATCTTGCTAATCGTCGGATCACAAACATTCTGGCCATTGCAATCGCAATGATCATCATTTTGTTAAATGTCATCCTCGTGATCCAAACATTCAGCAACATATAGAATAACAAAAACAAGACGCTCAAACTTTGCGTCTTGTTTTTGTTCCTTTGGGCTAACTTGTCGAGAGCTTCATTACTTTCTTTTACGGACGAGAAATTTACCGATTAGTACGATAAGAAACAAAAGGGCTATACCTGTTATGAAATAGAAAATAGCTGGGGCTTCAACACCGTTGTTCGCTCGAAGGGGAATCGAATTACTCATACTAGTCCTAACTCCTTAAGATCTCATTAATCCAAGAACTTCATAGGATTTTGTTGTTTATTGTTTTTCTCGACTTCAAAATGCAAGTGAACGCCTGTCGATCTTCCTGTGTTTCCCATAATACCGATAACATCCCCTTTTTCTATTAGGTCGCCTCGTTTTACATTGATTTTGCTCAAATGCGCATACAAAGTCTGGTAACCATTCTGATGATCGATGATGATATGATTCCCATAACCTGAATTCTTAGCAGCATAAATGACCTTACCACTGTCAGCCGCAAATATATTTCGATTAGTTGAAACCGTGTCAATCCCCTCGTGCTGTCTGCCCCATCTCTTGCCATATTCACTTGTTATCTGTGGTTTAACAATTGGCCACCCAAACGATCCTGTGCCAATGCCTGGAATTACCTTGGAACCTTGTACGATTTGTTTCTCAATTGGTTTAATTATAACCTCTGCACCCACTAATACTTCATCAACCAGTTCTCCGTTTACTTTTATGGTATTTATGGTTATTTTTTTTAATCCCGGCTTGCCAGGATTAATCACTTTACTTGTTCCTCTACGCATACTTTCATCGTAGGTTACTTGCACTCCATTTGGAATAGAGACTGTTTCATTTGAAATTTCCTCGGTTCTTACGGATAGCAGCGCACGATTTACAGTTAAATCGAGTTCATCGCCGATACCAATGAAATCATTTTTAATCCAAGGATTATTGGCCAAAATATCCTTTTGAGATATATTAAATTTCTGTGCCAAGCATGAGATACAGTCCCCTGCCTTTACTTGATATATAATGTTTTTTTCGTTACTTCCCCTTAGTACTCGTAGGAGTTGATTCTCTGTTAACAATTCCGAAGGATCGACGGTAACTTTTTCGAAGGCAATCGATTCAACAATTTTTATGGATTTGAGTTCTGTTTTACTTTCTTGTTTGTTTTTATAAGATAATGTCATTACTTCCTGTTTTAGATTCTTTGGATCGTACATAGACTCGATTGTTGTAAGTGCTTTTTGAGCAATTTGCTTGTTTTTAACAGTACCTACTACTTTTCCTTCTACGAGTAATTTATATCCTGAGGCCTCTATGGAAAATAGCTCTGCTATTTCTTTTAATACTTTATCGTCATTGATTTTACCCATAAATTTTCGTTGTGGGGTAATTTCAATCTTACTTGAACTGTACTGAACATCGGGGAATTGCATTTCAAATTCAAGCTTTTCTGCGTCGACCCAATTTTTAACAATATCAGGCGTGCTGGTAGAACCAAGGTATTCGTCATTTATTGAAATATTAAAGATTTCTTTTGTTTGAATGCTTACCCACAGTCCAAGACCAATAGTTATGACTATTATAAAGAACACCACAGCTAACCAAACTTTATTAATAAATCGAAAGGATCCAATCGGTATCGTCTTGCGCATCTGAACCTCCTGCATCAAGATTGAATCGTTATTAAAACTATGAATAGTAGTTTATTTTCAATCAACTATTGATAAAATCAGTTGAATTTCAATTCGTACTCAGCGTATTCCCAAGCTTAATGAGCTTCCTCCATCATTTCTTCGGCATTCTCTACAGTTGTAATTCTCCTTGCCGTTACATATCGCTTTTCGTAATAAGTATCGGATAGTTTACTAATACTAACTCCCTTACTACTAGCCGAGTGCGCAAATTTTCCGTCACCAATGTAGATACCAGCGTGCGAAATCCCCTTTCCATTTGTATTGAAGAAAACAAGATCCCCGGGAATAAGTTCTGATTTAGTTACTTTAATCCCTGTTTCAGATTGATCTTTTGAGGTGCGTGGAAGTTTTGTGCTAAATTGATCAAAAATATGCAGGATAAATCCTGAACAGTCGAATCCTTCAGTTGTTGTTCCCCCATACTTATACGGGGTTCCCATAACTTCGTCAATTGCAACATTCAATTTTGTATTACTTGCAAAAGCACTTCCAACGCCTGAAAATAATAAAACTAAGCCTGATATTAAAACAACAATTTTTTTCATCTTACTATTTTCGCTCCTTCAGACCTGCAAAGATAGTTTGTGAGTTTAAACGCAAATCGGCAAAATAAGATATTAGATTACTCATTGTAGTCTAATTCGATTTTCATTTCCTATGTCCTGCTATACGAAGATTAGAATTCTTTCATTACTTTATTTCTTCGATATTAAGAATGCTTTTTCGTATTTATAAACCATTCCTCCAGCATCCGTGAACGAGATATTGATGCTCCATTCCCCGAACTCCTTGATTAAGTTATCATTCGCTGTAAAGGAGTACTTGTCAAAGCCTTCAAACCCATACGGATCCGCACCGCCACTTAGAAATGTCATCGGTATTTCAATATGAGAAGCATTATCTTTCAGCTCCTTTAACTGAACAGAAACTTGAACAGGCTTCCCTGTATTTGTGGGTAGCCATACATCCAAGCGGAATTTCTGATCCTTCGGATCTGCCTTTATTCGGAATGACATATGTGCTTTCTCACCCATTTTGTGCCAACTGATGGTATCAAAGGTCACCGTCTTGTTATTTCGGCTTACCATCGCTGAAATGATGAATATCACAACGATCAGGACAAAAGAAGCAATCATGAGTTTCATTGGCTTCTTGCCCTCGATCCATTTCCGCCACACCAAAATGATCACCCCGCCTAATTAATACTACCTAAAATAGTATAAAATGAATTGCAATGAAGATGAACCTAAAATCGTCCATCTTCATTGTTTCAAATGCAACCCAGTAAAATAACGATAGTCATGACACTCAGAATGAACGTTGAAGGCAAAAAGGCCTTCCATTCGAATATGGGCATGTTGAGTTCCGATTTGGGATCGATTAATTGTTGTAGTCGATAATTAACGGATTCATCGGCAAGATGCACTCCGTAAGCATGAGGATGACTTTGTTCACTCTTTATAATCTTGAGTAAGACTTGTGCCAAGTGAAACTCGCTTCCTGCACGGTAAATGGCATATCGATCAGCTAACAATTCCATCCAAACTTTATAATATTGAACCAAACCTTTAACGATCGGAAGAAAAGCAAAACATTCTGCAATAATAGTTAAGACAAAGCGTTGTAACGGGTGGCGAAATTGATAATGGTATAATTCATGATAGACAATCGAAATGAGCTCATCTTTGCTAAAGCGCTCCAACATACGGCTGGAAAGAACGATCCTAGGTCTCAAAAATCCAATGGTCATGGCCATCATTTTTTGTTCAGTGATCACTTCAATTCGAATAGATTCACATTTAAGTAACTCTCTTAATTGCTTGCTCATTTCATCGTTTTTATTTGTCTTAATGTATCTTTCCCATTGGCGATATAATTTGGCTTGTTGAATCAACTGCTTGCAGAAAATCAGACAAGAAAAGAGCACGGATAGATTTAACAATAGCTCCCAGAGAACGTGATTTGAAAACGTATCGATAATAATGGATCTAATAACAAGGAACAAGTTCAGTTCCAACGTGATATCACTGAGCTGATGAACAAGAATGTAGGTCATCTGCACGGTTGCCCATAACCCAATAAGAATAATCCAGATTAATGCCATCATAGGTTGTCTCGGCATGATTAACCCTGCTGCTCTCATGGTTTGTTTTTCATTTCATTCAGTTTCTGTTCTAATCGTTCAATCAGATTGGCATCCGCTTTATCCAGATTATCGATAAGATGACTTACCATGAGCGAACCAAAGTCCTCTATAAGACAATCGGTCACAACCTTCGTCTGTTCCCTAATAAATTGTTCTTTATTCTGAATGGGAGAAAAGAATGTAATTCTATTTCGGCTGTTTCCCGTAGATTCTTTTAGTAAATGACCCTTGTCGGCTAACCGAATCATGACCGTCATAACCGCATTCAAGGATATAGGTTCCTCACGATTCAAAATTTCATGCACCTGTTTGATCGTCAGTTTGTTTTTTTCCCACAGCACTTCCATAATTTTAACTTCCAGAGATCCGAAGAACCGATGAAGTCCTTCTTCGTTTAGATTAATTTTTTTTACTTTCAATGGTGGTACCCCCTTTACACTCGTTTATCTATTTTACCATCAATGTCTTTAAGAAAATATAAAACCAGTAACCGTGCCAAGGGTAAGCAGCCTGAACTGAAAGACTAATCTAAATTATAAACGCATAAAACTATTATTTATAGTATAATTGTTCAAATGTCATTTACCGTTCACCTTTTAATCAAGTTAGGAGGAGTAAGTCAAGTATGTACGTTTACTTCGCTGTTATTTTAGGCATTGGCATATCTCTTACCCTCGCACGTATCATTTTAGGAGCTTATATAATTAACCCGTGCTTGTTGTTACAGCGATACCCTGTGCCCGTTCAATAGCAGGTGCCACAAAAGACTTAAATAGAGAATTTCTTACTATTCAATCTTCCGCTTCTTTCCTTATTGATTTTTAACCTTCTTATTTAAAATCAAGATAACCTCAATTATTGGGATTCAGCATTTCATTTATTTATCATTTTTACAATTTAAATTTAGTAGTTCTCCTCCTCGTGGATTGGCGATTCTTTAGTTATTTCACCCCCAATTGCCTTGTACTACCTGGAACTGATGGTATGAAGGAATATAAAAATTACGTATTTCATTTCAAAGGATTATTCATCAATATCGTAATTTCAATCGCATTGAGCGCGATAGGCGCCTTTTTCGTCCTCTTTCTTATAGGTTAATGAAAAAATCGCTACACTTACTCCAAAATGGTCTGTGTAGCGATTTTAAGTATTAATTATTTACTGAAGGCTTGACTAGAATCAAGCTTATTGTGATGAGTACGAAAGCAACTAAAGCCAAGAAGGGGATCGTAATAAAACCTAACCAGTTGATATAATCTACATTGCATGGGACTCCGTTCGTACAGGGCTTAACCCCTTCAAATCCAGGTACTTTCTGAAGCATGTAATGATAGATGGAAATGGATCCGCCGATTATAGATAACGGCAGAATATATTTTTTCATCGATGTATCACTATGATAAGCAGCTATGCCGAGTAAAATGCTAAGAGGATACATAAAAATTCGTTGAAACCAGCAGAGCTCGCAAGGAATATAGTGGCGAATTTCGCTAAAATACAAACTTCCTAGTGTTGCGATAACCGAAATGATCCATGCGAAATACAAAAGATAATGAGCGGAGATCGTTTTTTTAGGGCCCATCTTTATGCTCCCAACTCCTTATCGATTACGGATTTAATCGTCTCGATATCAAAAGGATTTGAAATCTTAATCCCATTAATCATAATGGTTGGCGTTTGAGTGATCCCATACTTTTCAACAAGAGCATTATCGACCTCAACCTGCGGTAATGTCGTTCCTTTACTCAAATCTTCCTTTAACTTTTGTACATCGATTTGCGGAGAGATGTTTTGCGAGAGATCTAGGATTTTCTTTTCCGTGATCCAGAGTCCATCATGGTTTTCCGTTGGCTGAGCTTTGAACATGGCTTCATTATATTCCCAAAAGGAGTCCTTGCTTTGTGAAAAAATCGCCTCTCCCGCTAAGGCCCCCAGTTTGGATTCATCGCCGTGGAAAAGGGTATTCACGAAAACGAGCTTCATTTTCCCCGTATCGATATATTCTGCTTTTAGTAGGGGGTAAATATCTTGACTCCATTTTTTGCAAGAAGGACATTTATAATCTCCGAACTCAATTAGAGTAACTTTTGCCTCCTCTTTGCCAATCACGGGTTGATTCACAATGCTAGGTTGTTCATCGACTCGAGTGAGGTCTTGCGCCTTATCCGTAGTTGCTTGGTTAATGAAGAACAATGCAAGCAATAGAATAATAATCGCAGTGGTATATAGGACTAGGGTTTTTGCAGGATTTTTCTTCGTCGTACCTGTTTTCTTTTTCTTCATGGACATCTCATAATCCCCTTATGATCTGACTTTTATTTACCTAATAGTTTTCTTATGCGTACATCTATGTCCTCTTCGGTCATGCCGCCAACAAATATATCCATGATCTTCCCGTCCGGTTTTACGAAAAAAGTCGTTGGATAGGATTTAAGCTTATAAAGACGTTCTATTTTACGATTTTGATCTCGCAGAATCGTAAAATCCAAATTGTAGCGACTGACAAAATTGCTGACGGCTATCATGTCTTCGCTTAGATTAATCGCCAATATTTTAAAAGGTTCATCTTTCCATTTTTCTGATTGGCGTTGAAATTCCGGCATTTCCTTAACGCAAGGTGGACAAAAGGTACCCCAAAAATTAATAACGATTGCTTTCCCTTTATAGTCGGACAATTTATATTCTTTATCGTCTACTCCCATGAGCGAAAATTCAGGCGGCACATCTCCCTTCTTCAAGACCACGCTTGAAGACTCGAATGATCTTCCGATAGTTATTCCGCCAATAACAAGCACGCACAGTAAAATCGCATACTGCCATTTTCTTTTCGCTGTTCGATTATTCATTTCCTTCTCCTTCTCTCTTTATCCTGCTCCATGAGCTTATGAAGAGGAGAATAGTTCCACAAACGATAAAACAGTCAGCAATGTTGAATATGGGGTAATTGATAAAGGTAATTTCAACCATATCAACGACTTCTCCCCTAAAGATTCGATCGGAGAAGTTGCCTAATGCACCACCTAACACAAATGCTAACGCTACACTTTTTAACTTATTGTTCATATAGGTTTTATGGAGGAAATACACAATGAAGGCAAGGATTATGACTGTGACAATAATTAAAAACCATATTTGGTTCTGCAAAATCCCAAACGCAGCGCCTTTATTTCGATGTGAAGTCAATGAAAGGATGCCATCAATTAGAACTGAGGATTCACCAATAACCATTTCTCTTACGACAAACCATTTTACGAACTGATCTATCATTAACGCGCAAAGTGATATCAAATACAAGTACAGCAATAAATACCCTCCTATTAGGAACGTCCTTTTAGTCCTTGCTGTTTTCTTTTCCTTTGCTTTGCAAGCAACACAAAAAACATGAATACAATTTGTAAAAACCATAAAATGGTCAATGCGATCGACCAAGGAGACTTGCGATCAACAGTAGGTATTGTTTGAACTTTTACTTCAGGTTCGTTCCAGGCCGGGGCATTATTAAGGTTTAGCGGTTTTAATACGGTAAGCGGTTGATCCGGTTTGTAAAATGGACTATTAAGTGCAAACAAATTGCCAAAACTATCTATGCTAAGTTCGGACGCTACACCTTTGCTTGTAGTTATCCAGATTTCTTCGTCCGAAAAATAAGGCTGTTGTTCGCCGTTAATAGGAAATGACTTTGTTTCTCCAGCACTCATGACCTTTTTCGTTTCCACAGCTTCAAATCCGTAATTTAATAATGCGGTCATATCTTCATACAATTCTTCACTGGTTGACGATTTTAAGATTACGCCGATCAATTCTGTGTCGCCACGTCGTGCGGAGGAAACCAACGTAAACCGGCTGCATTCGTATATCCATTTTTAATTCCATTTGCGCCTTCGTAACTCCAAAGGAGCTTGTTATGCTCCGATTCCCAATCTTCCCCCACCCACGGTTTTTTTGAGTTGACACTATCTTTCGGAACGTTTCGTTTTCCATCGCATATTTCGCGATTTTAGCTATATTTGCTTGCCGTAGTATAATGATTCGAATTTGGGAGTCCATGAGGGTTAGTAAAGTTTTGCGTTAAACTTAGCTTATCTTTAATGAAATTGTTCATTCAATTCGCGAATTGGGCCTTGGACCCGTCACTATATTCCGGAATAGCCGTAGCGGCATCGTTGCCGAGAATTGACATGAAGTCCATAGAGGAGTTTTTCCATTGAAACTTCTACCCCTTCGGCTAAATATACACGTGTTCCCTCTTCATATCGGGCTTACCTTCAGGACATCATTAATAGCTGAGGATTCCATGGCTATAACGCCAGTCACTATTTTAGTGATACTAGCTGGAAATATGCGTTTATTTATATTTTTCTTATAGCTTGTTTTCGAATCGATCAGGATTGCAGCACCTCCACGAATTGAC
Source organism: Cohnella sp. SGD-V74 (assembly GCF_003001675.1). Classification (GTDB taxonomy): domain Bacteria; phylum Bacillota; class Bacilli; order Paenibacillales; family Paenibacillaceae; genus Cohnella. The sequence goes on from NZ_PVYW01000018.1 coordinate 15,257, forward strand.
GGTTACTGATCCATACGCGCTGAACCGGAATTAGCCCAGGTAAAGAAGAGGAAGACCGTAAGAAATAGTTTAATGAGTGGAGACCAAAAGTTATTCTTCATCAACGTTTTTATGAGTCGATTGGTTTGATATTTTCGGAATTACAATAACAAAAATTAATCCAACAATGGCAATCGCAATGAAAAAAACAATCAACTCAAACAAGTAAACCCCTCCCATTCCGACATATTTACTACAAATAATAGTTTAATATGAGAAAACAGAATGGGTCAATCTTTCTGTAATCATTTCTTCAATTGTTCATATGTAATGAAAAAAAATAGACACTCTTAAATTGAGTGTTTCCAGGGTGTTTTCCGTTATGTAAGTAATGGATCATCATTTCCACGCTTCTCTAGCAGATCGTTCGATTTCCCTTTGGCGTTGTTTCATGAGCATTTCGGCAGAAGTTCCCATCCTTTTATCAAAAAATGTAAGCATTCAGTTGTTTAAGATGATGCAAAAGCTTTTTAACAACAAACTGCGCGTCCGGCCCCCCCTTAAGGTAGCAGAAGCAAAGGAACGCTGCCCTTCCAGCCCCACAAAATAAAGCCCCGGAACGTCGCTTATGCCTGCTTGATATAAGGGCCTTCCTTCCGCATCCAGCGCGCCAATCGCTTGAAGGTAAGGAAGATACGGCCGGTATCCTGTCGCAAAGATCACCGTATCCACCGGCTCTTTTGTCCCGTACGGCCGGAGTACCGCTAAAGACGTTTGCTCACCTCGGCCAGCTCAACACCGATCTGTACGGCAGAATTTCCGCGTCCGACCACCACTACTCGTTGATTGTGAAATGGCTCTGGATTCCGGTATTCGGAGGAATGAAGTGTGCGGCCTTGAAACGCCTCCTGCCCCGGCAAAACTGGCGTATAGGGATTGCGAAATGAGCCGGTCGCATTAATTATAGTGCGAGCCCGAAACGTATCCCCTACCATCGTACGAAACGTAAACCCTTTTCCATCCCTTTCGATCGATGCTACGCGTTGATTGGTTCGGACCGGCAATTAAGACAAGCAAGGTGCCAGCGGCTACCGTACCGGTCCATCCTTTTCCTCCGCCATAATGAAAAGCCACTATCTTGTTTTGGTGATAAGCTTGTGTGACGGCCTGAATCGCTTGCTCAAAGGCTTTTTCTTGCGGCATGGCGGCATTATCCGCTAACGGAATTTGAATCCATTTCGCATTCGCCGCTGGATAGGCGCATTCGGCCGCTTCGCCGCGCAGATCCACGATCACTTCGATACCTTCATTCTTCACCATTGACTACGTCAATGGCCGCGCCCATGAAAATCTTATGCGGAATCAAAGCAAGGTAGGTTTTTTCAGACGACATGGACTATACTCCTTTTTTAAACGATACAAACTCAATCGGAACCGGGGCTGCTGGCGGTGCGCAGCACATGGACAGATCTCTGGCTTCTCCGGCCGATTCGAATTCGGAATCTTCTTTGGTGTAGAAAATCTCCCAAGCGTTGCCGTTCGGATCGTACACCCAAACTTTATCCTGTACCGCATAGCAGCATGTGGTATTCATCTCATCGATCAGCAGCAGTCCGCTTTGACGAAGCCTCTCCCCCATGGGTTTGATCTTACATGTCAAATGAATCGCAATATTAACGTTGAAAAGAAAAAAGCAGCTTCCGGTGAAGGAGCTACTGATTTGATTGACTGCCTTCATACTGCGCCAGTTTGAAGCGATTCCTCGATTTTTTATTGAGTAACAAGTTCAATCAGTAGAACAATTCATCTATGCACAGACATTTTTATTTACTTCAAATCAACGATAGTTTTTCTCATTCGACTATATTCTTCATCGCTCAATTCGCCCTTCACATAACGTTCTTTTAATATCATCAAAGGGCGATCCACAATTCGACTCTTCATCATCAATGATCGAATGACAACATAAACCGTTGCCCCAAGAATAACGATAAAGATCAGCGCCCCGATCCCCATCATCATACACATCATGAACATCATAGAACTATCCATCATCATGCCATCCATCATTGTAAATACCCCCTATACTATAAGATTTCAACCTCCTTAAACATTTATTCGTTCAAGTGGCTTCCTCCAATAATGTTGTTAGTACTACCTATCCGGAACTTGAATATTTTTCTCCTGTTGAGGAATAATCAAATATGCATTTGAATAACCGAAGGGTTTGTTGTATGATAGCAATCAAATGATCATTTGATTGTAGGGGTGAGGATATGATTGAAAAAGCAAAGGACTCCTGTGAAATTTATTGTTATGACGAACATAAAGTCCGAAAAGTACAAGTTGCAATTGAAGGACAAAATATTCAAGGTATGGTAAAGCTGTTCAAGGTACTGGCTGATGAAACAAGAATGAAAATCGCTTTCTCCCTTTGCGAAGAAGATGAACTATGTGTCTGTGACGTGGCCAACATCATCGGTTCTTCGATGGCAACCGCTTCTCATCATCTCCGGACGTTAAAACAGCTTGGCTTAGCGAAATACCGCAAGGAAGGTAAATTAGTTTTTTATTCGCTGGAAGACGATCATGTTCGTCAACTGGTACAGCTTGCTTCTACTCATTCACGGGAGTTGGTCACTAATGGAAAAACAACTTGAACAAACCGAAGAAAAAAACGTCTACAGAGTACAAGGCTTTACTTGTACGAATTGCGCAGGTATTTTCGAGAAAAACGTAAAAAATTTGCCTGGCGTTCGAGAAGTGCAGGTCAATTTCGGGGCAGCGAAGATTACCGTCTACGGGAATACTACAGTTGAAGATTTGGAAAAAGCAGGAGCATTTGAAAGCCTGAAAGTTACCCCTGAAAAACAACGGACCATTGAAAAGAAAAAGCCGTTTTTGCATGAACATTGGAACGTAGTGCTTTCTGTGGTATTGCTCGTCGCAGGTTACGTTCTAGGCGAGGGAAGCATCTTGGCCGATGTTACTTTTGCAGCCTCTATCATCATCGGCGGTTACGAGCTATTCAAAAAAGGGCTTAAAAATCTTTTCCGGCTTCAGTTCGATATGAACACCCTTATGACGGTTGCCATTATCGGTGCTGCGGCGATCGGCGAATGGGGCGAAGGCGCAACTGTAGTTATTTTGTTTGCGATCAGCGAAGTTCTGGAACGTTACTCTATGGAAAAAGCACGGCAATCCATTCGCTCCCTTATGGATATTGCGCCGAAGGAAGCGCTGATCCGGCGTGGTTCTGAAGAAATAATGGTAAATGTTGATGATATACAAGTTGGCGATGTCATGATTGTAAAGCCAGGGCAGAAGCTTGCGATGGACGGCGTTGTCCTGAAAGGGACATCAACGATTAACCAGGCTGCAATTACGGGCGAATCGGTTCCTGTAACGAAAACGATTGACGATGAAGTATTTGCCGGTACATTGAACGAAGAAGGATTGCTTGAAGTTAAAGTAACGAAGCGAGTCGAAGATACGACGATTTCCAAGATCATTCACCTTGTGGAAGAAGCACAAGCGGAACGCGCACCGTCTCAAGCTTTTGTTGATCGGTTTGCGAAATATTATACGCCTGCCATCATGATCTTGGCGCTAGGGATCGCTGTTGTCCCTCCTCTTTTTGCAGGAGCCGATTGGGGCGATTGGATTTATAGAGGGCTGGCATTACTCGTTGTCGGCTGCCCGTGCGCATTGGTTATTTCAACACCGGTTTCCATTGTTACGGCTATCGGCAATGCGGCGAAAAACGGTGTTCTCATCAAAGGGGGCATTCACCTTGAAGAAGCCGGCAGATTAGCGGCCATTGCGTTTGATAAAACAGGCACGCTAACAAAAGGGTTTCCAGAGGTTACAAATTTCATTTCTTTCGGCAAAAATGAAAACGAACTGCTATCCATCGCGGCGGTCATCGAAAAAGGTTCCCAGCATCCGCTTGCGTCAGCGATTATCCGGAAAGCAGAGCAAGATGGTGCGAATTTGTCGCTCGATGTTACAGAATTCCAATCCATTACAGGAAAAGGCGTAAAAGCGAAAGTAAAAGGTGAGTTGTACTACATTGGGAATCCGAAACTTTTTAACGAACTGCATGGCAGCGTCAATCAAGATACTGCGAGTAAAATCGAGGAATTACAAAAGCAAGGGAAAACCGTAATGGTCTTAGGCACAGACCAACAAATCCTTGCACTTATTGCCGTCGCGGATGATGTCCGGGATTCAAGCAAAAACGTTATTAAAGAACTTCACGGGATCGGTATTAAGAAAACCATCATGCTTACAGGCGACAACCAAGCTACGGCGAACGCAATTGGAAAACAACTAAATGTCGCAGAAGTAAAAGCCGAATTGTTGCCACAAGATAAATTAGATTACATTAAGCAGCTTCGGCAAGATTACGGTAAGGTAGCTATGATCGGCGATGGTGTGAACGATGCCCCTGCCCTCGCGGCCTCAACCGTTGGTATCGCAATGGGCGGTGCCGGAACGGATACAGCTCTCGAAACCGCAGACATTGCTTTGATGGCGGACGATTTAAGGAAACTGCCCTATACCATTCGTTTAAGCCGAAAAACCCTTGCGATTATTAAGCAAAACATTACGTTCTCACTCGGGATTAAACTGGTCGCTTTGGCTTTGATTGTCCCTGGATGGCTCACGTTATGGATGGCAATTTTCGCAGACATGGGAGCGACCCTGATTGTTACGTTGAACAGCCTTCGTTTGCTTAAAATCAAAGGCAAAAAAATCGGCTATGAATAACTCTTGGAATAAAGGTTTATCGATTCTGGGCACCCTTCTATGATGCTCTCTTTAATTCCGGGCCTTTTCTCCAGGCCCGGAAAAAGATTTTTTCGAACCTCGACATTAAGGCTTACAGCCAAATCCTTTTTGTGGGCGTCGGGACTTGCGCAGACTTACGGTTTATGATAGGGGAAGATGTTTCTGTTACTGCAATCGACTTATCACCCGAAATGCTTGACAAAGCCAAGAAAAAAAATGATTCACCGAACTTTACGTTCATGGAAATGGATGCGCAAACTTTGACCTATTCACCGGAATCGTTCGATATGGTCATTGGGTATCAGATTCTATCCGTCGTTCACGATCCGGACCAATGTTTTCAAGAAATGATTCGGGTAACTCGAACTGGGGGACGTATAATAATCTTTGATAAATTTGCCCCTTCCTCTCAGGAATGTCCGCAATTAAGAAAATCCTTCGTCCCGTCTTATCAATGATGGGAACGGACATTGGCCGTCATTTTGAACAAATCATAAAACCCTATGAGAGCCATATTCGAGTGGAGGAAGATGTACCAGCCTAATTTAATGGTATGTATCGAAAAATCTTACTTCGTAAAATGGCATGGTTAAACTCATAGCCAAATGGCCGGGCCAACCTTATTGGCCTTCATTTGGTAAAGGTAAGGTATCTGGGTATCAAGTAAAAAGAGGAAAAGGTTTCTGGAACCTCCCTGAATCAGGTTTAGGAGTGCATTTTATATGGATTGCTGCGCACAATCCAGCATTGTGGAACCTGCCAAAATCAATTGTCCTTCATGCGCGAGAAAGGTAAAAGCGTACTTCTCATTACTCTAAAGTCTTTGCTAAAAGCTTCATTTATCTGCTGCTTGGGTAATGTTACCGCGTATTTACGAAATTTGAAATAATGAAAGTGAAGAAATATATGTAAAATCAGCCTATCCCCCGGAAGTTGGCGGATAGGCTGATTTCGTATCGATGTAATTAGCTCGCCATAGCCCTGCAAGCCTTCGCGCAAGAAAAACAAGCTTCGGCACAACGCTGACAGTGCTCATGTTCATGCTTTTTGCACTCATTCCCGCATGCTTCGCAAACATCGGCGCAAATCCGGCAAAGTTCCTTTGCGTAGGAACTGTTATGGGACATCGCTTGCGCAGCAAATGCACAAATGTCGGCGCACTCTCGATCCAGTCGGATACATTGTTTCATCATCGTAAGGTTCTCTTCATTCAAACAAGCGTCATAACAGTGATTGCATTCCAGCATACACTTTAGACATTCATCGATACAATGTTGAAATTGTTCATGTGACACAGTTATACCTCCTATTCCAAATGATGTACCTTAAATGGTTTACCCCAACGAGGTTGATCCGATTCATGGAAACAGGAAGCACCGACGAAACGAACTCGGAAATAGGACAGCGCTTGCGTTTGATTGACAAATCTAACGCTCTCTTACATCCGATATTACACAGTATGTTGCACTTACTAACGGAGACTCAAAAAAGATGTATAATCGGTTCCTATATTTTTTCTGCAGCTTCATACTCCTGAACACGCCGATAAAAAGTCAGTTTAGTCAGACCAGATATTTGCATTATTCATTAATAATAGCCCTTGGTTATATTCAATTCGGGATAACCAAGGGTTATTTTTGTGTTCGGGTTCACGCAACTTAAATATCCGGTTCACTTTCCTTTAAATCCTCGGTTTCCATTTGCAGAGTGACATGTTCTATCCCAAACTTTTCATAAACGACTTTACGTATCTTAAGAAGGGTTTGTTGCATATTTTTTTCCGTTTCAACGACTATATGGCAAGTCAGCAGCTCCATGCCGGACGTTAGGGTCCATATATGCAGATCATGGATACTGATTACTCCTTCGACTTCGAGCATCATTTTACTTATTTCACTAACATCTATGTGCTTGGGCGTTGAACCAATTAAAATATTTATGGATTCTCTGGTTACTCGCCAACCGCTGAACAGAACAAGTACTGCAATAAAAATGCTGATTAGGGGATCGGCTAAGTACCATCCAAAAAACAGGATAAGTAATCCCGCCACGATTGCGCCCGCAGATCCCAGCAAATCGCCTAGGACATGAAGAAATGCGCTTCTCATGTTTAAGTTGCTTTTAGATCCTTCACCTCTGGAAAGCACCCATGCAGCAACGATATTTACCACTAGACCCAAAAAAGCGATGACTAACATGATATTGCTTTGCACTTCAGGCGGGTTAATAATACGCTTGTATCCCTCGTAAAAAATATACGCAGCGATGACAGCCAATGTTAATCCGTTTATAAAAGCAGCAATGATTTCTACTCGATAAAAACCGTAAGTTCGTTGGGGCGTGACTGGCTTGGCGGCGAGAGAAAACGCAATTAAACTGAGCCCTTGCGAGAAAGCATCGCTAAACATATGACCGGCATCCGACAAAAGAGCAAGGCTATTCGCCCAAATGCCGCCGATGATTTCCGCAATCATGAATCCTGTCGTGATGAAGAGTGCAATGGTTAAGTTTTTTCGATTGGTAGAGCGGGTATGAGCATGTGTCGATTTGTTGTGATCATGTCCCAAGCTCAAAAGTCATCATCCTTAACAATTGATTCACTACCTATGATACTTTTCTTCCCAGTAACCGATAATCTATACTTTACATCAACAACTTTAGACCCGATTTCGATTTACTGAGCCCTTCTGTCTTAGACGTTTTATATGAGTATCGGCAGTTCGTAAATCCCCAAAGAACTCATAATTCCAAATTTACTTAAGAAGCACTTCCTTCGCGTTCTCATGACAACGTTTGGGCTATCATTTTTGTTCAAAAAAATGAGGTGCTATGCACCCCGAAGTTGAGTAGTGGAATTATTTTCTACATAGAATGATAAAACGTTCTTCGTTTCAGCCTTCTTTTTCAAACTCTATTTCATTTGGCATGATTCCTGGAACTTTAATTGTGAATGGAGCAAAGGTTATTTCACTTCCATTCTTCATTATGGCTTGAACTTCTATTTTATACTCGCCAGCGGTATGGAACAGGTTCCCGGTTAACTTGTAGACTCCCTTCTCGATTTTAAATGCAGTATTCGCCTCTGCCCCGCCAAGAGAAGTAACAATACGAGCTCTAACCTTTTGAATTTGGCTATCCTCGTTTATTCGAATCGTGATGACATTACCGCCGGCTATAATTGGTTTCACTTCTAAATTTGCTGTCAAACCACTACTTGTTTGTGTTTTCGGGGAAATACCGCGAACAGCTTCTCTCGGAGCAAAATCAACGAGTATCCCTGCTGCCAATAGAATGATCATTCCAATCAATAATTCAATTCTTAAATTTCTTTGGAAGAATAATACTACTTTCTCTAGCCTTCTCTTTAATATCGCTCTTTGCCAGCTCGCTAGGAACAAAATAAAGATAGATAAAATGATTTTAACGAGTAACATCTGTCCCCAAAAGCTCGTTATTAAGCTAGATAAATTAAAAGAAGGAACATAAATTAGAGTCATAACCACTCCAGAAAGCGCAAGGATAAAGAAGCTGATTAAAGCCCATTTAGAAAATGATTTTCCTGCTTTTTCGAGCCAAGATATTGGTTCTTCTTTCGGCATCATAAGAATTAATCCAATTAACCCGCCAATCCAAATCGTTGCACCAAGCAGGTGGATACTATCCAAGACTGTTGACCAAACTCCCCCATAACTTGGATCAACTGAATGCCCATTGAATGCAAGGCAAAGAACCGCAAATAACAATCCATACAATCGTAAAGGTCTTACGATCAGACTTAAAATCACAAAGCCAACTTGAAGTAACGTTACCTCTACAAAATTGAAACGAAGAAAATCACGAAGTACGACATCAGCATATTCTAGTCGGGCAAGCAGTAATTCTAAAATAATGCCGATTATACTAATGACATATAGAATACCCGACACAAGGCTCCAACGTTTATGATCTCCTCTGTTTTTGGCAATCACTCTGAAGAACCAATTTCCTCCTAGTAGCGATAGGAGTCCTGCATATACAATCCAATGAGTGAATTGCAAATTGCCAATTTGATTCCACAACGTATCTCGAGAGTAAGTATTTTTTGAGGTTACTTCTGTCATTTTTTCAACAGCAAAATAAATTGTATCCACTTTAACGTTATTACCTATTCGTGGGTAAGCCAAAATTGTATAAGTACCCGGAGGCAATTCATCATTTAGTTCGAGAACATAGTGTCCGGGGGTTGTCTGATCCAAGGTAGGCAAGGCGGTTTCGACCATACGGTCATTATCATTTAGTAATGCCAAATCAAGTTCAACCGTTTCGTTATACCATAATTCAATACTATCAGGAGATTTCATAACGATACTTCCGTCTTCTGGGTAAGTTCGTTCTAATAATAATCCCTTAAATCTCTCTTCCGGCGTGGTAAGCGCAAGCTTAATTTCAAACTGATATTTTTCTCTAAGCGCATGACCATCCAAGGAAACTACATCGATATCTACTGAATACTTTCCTGACGGTAAATTTTCTTGTAGTGCAATAAATAAGTGTCGATTGTCATTAGGATCAATTTGCGGCTTTCCATATTGAACTTCATCTTGTTTTTCATTGCGAACAATAACTGAGCTACGATGAATCTGTACAGGGTCCTTAAAATACAAGTCTATTTTATTCGGAACAAACTCCATAATCTCATTTACATTCGGGCTTCTGCTTTCGATTGGCGAATGTGCATTAACCGAAAGTATTGGAATGATTGGCATTAGAATAATAATCAAAAGAAGTATACGCTTTAGCACAATAAATCCCTCCACTACTCTACCTATACATTAATAAAACTATGTGACATAGTATATAATGCGGCGATGAATCCTTCACCTTTTGAAAACAGCATTTAATTTAAATATGGTGCAGGATCAACGGGCTCTGAATTTTTGCGAACCTCAAAATGAAGTTGAATTGCCCCGCCGAACCGATAAGCGCGATCTTCTCCACTCTATCGACTACATCTCCTTTATTGACAAGAAGACACCATGTTTAACATGTGGATATAGCGTCCATAATCCGCCACCGTGATCGATAATAACAGTATTTCCATAACCTTTCCACGCGAAACAATAATTACGCCTGATTCGGCTGCATAAATCGGGGTTCCAGATGGAGCTGCCATATCTAAGCCAGCATGAAGTTTCCGTTCCGGGTGAATTCGATATCCGAATGGAGAAGTCAGACGATAACTTGATCTCAATGGGAGATCTAACTTTCTGCCTTTGTAATACTCCTTAATATTGTTTTTTTCTGCCTGGAGTTTTGTCATTTTCTAGGCTAATTCCATAAATTCCTTTTCGGATTCTTCACTAATGTTTGTCCATCGAAGGTGGCCAATATAACTTCTTTCGCACTTTCCTTTTTTTCTAACTCCGCTTTCGGTTTGTATACATGAGTCTAACTTGAGAATCCAAAACTTCATTAATTTTTTTGCAGTTCGATCGCATTGTCAAGCTCGAGACTAATTGCTATAAGCTTTTCTTCTATGCTTTGAATTTGCGTTGCCGTCTGAATGAATTTCTTGCCTTACTGTTTCGATCTGAGAAGTTAAAATCTGAATTTCTTGTTTTGTTGCTTGCTTTCTTACGGTCAACTCTAGAGCAATTCCTTTCGCTTCCCCTTCTTGTCTTTTGCTTTTCTGTTCATTTCGACTTGTAACTCTCTGATTTCACTGTTAATTTTGTCACTTGCGATGATTTGCTTAGCCCTTGGTAAGACTTGGTCAATAGTACTGCTGCAAACAATACTGTTAGTTTTCTTAATCATGGTTCTCCACCTACCGATGATCATATCTAGATACATAAATCCGACAACTTCCATCATTAATTTACATAGCGTAGTATAATTCGTGCAATTCATGCAAATTCCTGCTATTGATCGATTTAAGACAAGAACTGAACCCCTTATGACAGTTCTTATTCATAGGTTTTGCATTTATTTAATATTTCCCTTTATAGATTCATCTTCTTCTCCATCCATTAATTCCTTTGTTCCCAATCTAAACTCCCTGATGGTGGTACCGATCGCTTTGCCGAGTTGAGGCAGTTTTGAAGGTCCGAATATGAGCAAGGCAATAAGAACTAATAATAATATTCCCGTCCAACCTATATTTAATGGCAATAGTCTCTCCTCCTCTCTTCCTATTTACGAGCTTACGAATAGAGCTGTAACATACATTATTAATAGGCCAAGCGTCAATCCGGCTAAATTCGTCCATGAGACGGCAGCTATGTTTTTCTTTGCGGCTTCTTTAAGAATCATTCGGCCGATCGAATAGATCACTTGAGCGATTGCGCCGGCGCCTATTCCGAAGAACAGAGAAGCGAACGTGGGATTATACATAAATCCGCCTATCCAAGTGCCGATAATCGCTGGGGCTCCTCCCACGATTGCTAACGCCAAGAAGGTTTTCCAAGAAGGTTGCTCTTTCAACATAGGCGAAGCAATGCCCATTCCCTCCGTGACGTTGTGAAGCGTGAATCCGATGATCAGGAACGTACCGAGCGCGGCTTCACCGGCAGCGAATGCAGCCCCGATCGCCAGCCCTTCCCCGAGATTGTGAAGACCGATGCCGCCAGCGATTTTATAAGCGATTTGTTTCCCGGATGTTTTGCCTTTTAGTTGATTCCCTTGATCAAGCGCCAATAAGAACAAAAAGCTCAAGAGAGCTCCGAACCAAACAAGTCCCGTTCCTTGAAATAGGCTTGGTGCTTTTGCGCCGATTTCCAATCCTTCATTAAAGGTATCGATAACGAGAAAAAACAATAAGCCTATCGTCAAAGCCAGTATCCCCTGCACGCCTTTGTCCGAAAACCTCCGCAAAAAGGGAAACCATAGTAATCCCAGTCCCACGGGGACTACGCCGACATAAAAGCCGATGAGGGCGTATTGAGCGAAACGGCTAGCATCGGCGACGGGTGTTTTAGCGGCAATAGGTACCTCTCCCGAAAAGATCAGGCCATTTGTCGTAATCAGGTTGATCGTATACGGATCGCCTTCTACCCAACCGTACGGAATGTCTATCACGGTTTGATCAAGTCGGTTTAGCGTCTCGCTCGGCCGAAAGGTCGCGTTCCAGAAGGCGTCGTTTATGACGACTTGCGCAATGGATACGGAATCGGGACCTGTATTTAGAACTTTAACCGTAAAGCCTTCGTCCGTGAGCGTAATTTTCTCGATATCCAATACTTCCAGCGGAGCAACAGGCTCATCCTTGACCCCAGTCCCGAAGTGGAATAGGGCGTAAATGATCATAGCAAGTAAGATTAGCGGCAAGATTCCCCAGATCCACATTGTTTTATGAGGTTTCGATTGAAGAGTTTCGACTTCGCTCTGCATCTTGTTTACCCTCCCTATGCTTTGGCTTCAAAAAAGCCCATCCACCCGAGCTCCGCGAATTCGCTCTGATGTGCGTGGAACATATACTTCCCAGGTCCGGGGAACACCACTTCCAATATTCCCCTTTGGCCTTGGCATTGCATGATCGTATCCGTATACACGGGCCTTGCTTCAGGATCCGCCCCGACCTCGTAATAATGAAAGAAGTTCGCATGGAGATGAAAAGAATTGAGGAGATCGAATTCGGTCAAATTGCTTAGATATATTCGAACCAACTCCCCCACCTTAACTTCGATTGGCCAGGCTTGAAAGGCGAATGCATAGCCGTTAACGGTGTAAACTTCGTTTGCTCCGTCAAGGTCCAAATCGAATCCGTTCATCACCATATTGAATTCGCGAGCGGGTTTTCTTGCTTTCTTAGGGTCAACGATGAAATTTCCGTACAAACCTTTGTGAATGTGCTTGGCAAGCGGCGGAATATGGCAATGGTAGACGTGCATGCCTGCCGGTTTGGCCTCGAACTCGTATATAAACTCCGTGCCGGATTGTACGGGCTCGATTCCATCCATTCCCGTCGGATGAATGCCGTGAAAATGAATGGAATGCGGATGCGTCGAACCGTTCCAAAATTTTATTCGGACAATATCACCCTCCATGCATCGAATCGTGGGGCCGGGAATCGAATCGTTGTAGGCCCATCCCGGGAATTTGATTCCTTCCGCGATTTCTAATTCGGTGTCCATGGCCACAAGCTCGTATTCCCTGACCGTACGTCCGTCGGATCCGGTACTGGTTTTGCCGTAATTGAATTCGGTCAGCGACTTAATCGCCGCTTGCAGCCCGTTGGTCATCTTCGTTCCGGGATCGTAACCATGGGTCATGGTCTGGTGCTTCTGATTCTGCAGCGCGGAATGAAGTTCATGTTTATCCATGGCTTTAACGGTTTTGCCAAACCATGAACTCGGGTTTAACAAGGATCCCCCAATCACGCTTAACGTTCCAATCGCTCCCCACTTCAGTACTTCTCTCCGTGATACCGGTCTTTTCGGATCGAATACCATCCCATCACCCTCCGATTTTTCTTTCCCAAAGGAAATTATATTTCTATCATGAAAAAAAAGTGTTTAAATCAAATATTTATGGTTTTAAGACAAAATGTTTGCCACACGCAAAATATCTTCATGCCTAATATATGATTTTCTTAAGAAATTGTAAATAAGAAATTTTTATTTCGCTGGAGGTTTGATTGAGGCGGAGGTTTGGGCTTTTGCAGAGGAAAAATAAAGAAAACCCGCGATTTACGCGGGCGAAGAAGAAGTGATTTGAATGGATTGCATTTGCTGTACAACATATTCGGCATCTTGACCGACTCCGCCGATCAAGGCGGAGCCACGCCGATGCTGCCAGGGCATTCCGACAAAATATAGTCCGGCAATCGTACTTACTCCTCTTTGATGAAGGGGTTTCCCCTCCTCGTTCAGACTATGAGGGATTTGTATCCACCCGTAATCCGGATAAAAACCAGTGGCCCAAACGATATTATCGACTTTTAATGATGTTTGGTCTGAAAAGAGTATGACATCGCGAACAATTCGCACCGTTCGCGGTTTTAATCGAACTGTCCCATTGCTTATGGCTTCTTTTAATTCAAATCCAAATATCGGATCAGGTTGTCTGCTCAACCGCTTGCCAATTGCGGATAAATTATCGGCTTTAAGAATTCCGATCTTCGCAAACCACCAGAAAATGCTTTTTTTCATCAAATGCAGCGGCATAAACTTCATTCGATGGCCGACCGAAAGATAGACTTCCCTTTCTTTGGCGAGCTCAACGGCAATTTGCGCCCCGGAGTTCCCGGCACCGACGACTAAAACAGGGCCATCCTGCAGCGAAGACGGATTACGATAAAAAGCGGTGTGAACTTGAACGATGTTCGGATTCGCTTGCTCCGCCAGTCGAGGAATCAAAGGTTTTTGAAACGGACCAATCGCTACGATTACGTTGGTCGCCTTATATAGCCCTTGGTTCGTTTCAAGCTCAAAGTCATTCCCCGATTTCTTAAGCGCGGTCACCTCAACATCCAACTGTATCGGAAGTTCGAAATGGTTCGCGTAAGCTTTCAAATAACGCGCGATTTCGTCTTTCGACGCATATCCGTTCGGATCTCCATCTAATGGCATTCCAGGCAAAGAACTATAGAATCGGGGAGTAAAGAGCACCAAACTGTCATATCGGCTCTTCCATATGTGCCCTACTTCCGAACCTTTGTCTAGTAGAACGAAAGATTTCCCCGTTTTCAATAAATAGTATCCCACGGCAAGTCCTGCTTGTCCTGCGCCGATCACAATGACGTCATATTGAGGCATTCGAAGCTCTCCTATCCTTGTGCTAGTCTACTTTGACATGAGCCTCATACTGTTCAAAATCACAATCAAGGCAGCCCCCGTGTCGCTCATGACGGCGATCCATAACGTAAGTACGTCTGGGAAAATCAAGATCAGAGCGGCCGCTTTCACGATCAGGGAGAACCAAATGTTTTGCTTGATGATTTTAAGGGCTTTCCGGCTTAATTCAACGGTATGCGGCAGCTTTTCCAGGTTGTCGGCCATGAGCACGATGTCTGCCGTCTCCATGGCGGTATCCGTACCTGCGCCTCCCATGGCGATCCCAAGATCGGCCGTGGCCAGAGCGGGCGCATCATTGATTCCGTCGCCGACCATCGCCACCTTATGTCCTTCCTCCTGAAGCTGCTTGATCGCGGATGCTTTGTCCTCCGGCATCAATTCGGCAAAATAACGGTCCACGCCGGTGTGCAAAGCGATTTTTTTCGCCGTTCCTTCGTTGTCGCCGGTTAACATAACGATTTGCTTCAATCCGACTTCATGGAGCTCACGAACGGCATTGACCGAAACCTTGCGGATCGAATCCGCGACTGCGATGACTCCCAATATTCGATCTCTGGTCCCGACGATAACGACCGTATTTCCTTCTTGCTGAAGAGTTCGAATTTGCGGTTCCAAGGTTTCATACGGAACTTTTAGTTCTTGAAACAGCTTCAGATTACCGGCGATGTATTCCTTGTCGCCGATCCATCCCGCTACACCCTGGCCGACCAGATTTTTGAACCGATCGGCGGGAAGAGAGGTAACCCCTCTTTCTTCGGCATATTCGACGATGGCTTTTGCGATCGGATGAGTCGAGTATTTTTCCAGCGCGCATGCAATGGAGAGTAAATCTCCTTCTTCATTCTCAAGCGCCATCATCCGGGAAACTCTCGGTTTCCCTTCCGTTAACGTACCTGTTTTGTCAAACGCAATGGCGGAAATGGTTCCAGCAACTTCAAGGAAGGCTCCTCCTTTAATGAGGATTCCATTCTTAGCCGCGTTTCCGATAGCCGATACGATCGCGACGGGCGTGGAGATGACTAACGCGCACGGGCAGGCGACGACAAGCAATTCCAGCCCTTTGTAAAACCATTCCGCCCACGTTCCGGCGCCGAAGATCGGCGGGATCACCATGACGGCAAGCGCTAGAACGAATACAATTGGCGTATAAATCCTTGCAAATCGATCTACGAAAGCTTCCGTCGGTGCTTTTTTCTCTTGTGCTTCTTCCACTAGGTGAATGATTTTGGAAAGCGTCGTATCCTCGGACAGCTTGGTCACGGAGATTTCTAGAACGCCATGCTCATTAATCGTGCCCGCATAAACGTCATCTCCGACTTCCTTGTCTACCGGAACGGATTCGCCGGTAATCGGGGCCTGATTCACGCTTGAATGTCCTTGAACGACCCGGCCGTCAAGGGGGATTTTGTCTCCCGGTTTGACGACGATGAACTCTCCAACGGAAATCTCTCCAACTGGCTTTCGGATCAACGAATTGCCCTGCTTCACGTTCGCTTCCGGAGGCGCAAGGTCGATTAAACCGCGAATCGAATTGCGTGTTTTCTCGATGGACCTCGTTTGTAGCGCGTTGCCTAACGCAAAGAGCCAGACTACTGTCGCCCCTTCGAACCATTCGCCGATGGCCGCTGCGCCGATAACGGCTGCCGTCATGAGCACGTTCATATCCAAAGATCGGCTTTTGATCGCGTAGTAGGCGCTTCTCGCGGGCTTATATCCCCCGATTACGATGGATAGCGCGTAGAGCGAAGTGATGATCCAGTCCGAAACATCGGAAAAAGATCCGAGAAAACCCAGCAGCAGCAACGCGCCGGACAAGACAACGGAGTTCGTAGATTTGTCTTTTTTCTTCTCTTCGGCCTGGCGCCTATTTGAGATCAACGTAGCTTTGTATCCTGCTTTGGAAACTTCTTTTATAATTTCGTCGACAGGGGTATCGTGTTCGATGGTCATCTTTCCAGAGGCAAAATTAACGCTCACGCTAGAGACGTCGGACCGATTCTTGAAATGGTTCTCGATCGTTAACGCGCAAGAGCCGCAATCCATGCCCTCGATCCGATAGGTACGCGCTTTATTCCCTCGATCAATCGCTTGTAAGGAGTAACCTAATTTTTGGGCGGTATCCGGCAGGAGATCAAAGGCCGAAGCTTCCGCTATCGCGACTTGCATTTTGCCGGTGCTGTAATTGACTTGAACGCGGGATACGCCGTTTAGTTGGCTTAACGCTCTCTCAAGCGTAACGGCGCAAGCGGAACAGTCCATCCCGTGAACGAGATACTCGCCTTTTTGCTCGTGATCCTTTGTGACGACTTCATGTTTGATCTCGGAAGTCGACTCATTTTTGCAACAGTCGTCTTCGCAGGTAGATGTCGTTTGGTTAAGTAAGGTTAGGTTCTTCTTGAATGACGGTTTTTTCGCCGGGACATCTTTATTTTCCGAACAACAAGAGGATGGATTCGCTTCTTTTTCGTTCATTCGGCGTTCTCCCCATTTTTGAAGCAACAATCTAATTCGTCGTTTTTCTCGCAAGCCGCCACTTCTAGTTCGACCTGATTAAAGACGGTATCCATGACGTTTAACAATTCGACGATTTGTTCGTTTCTTAAGCTGTAATACATATATTTCCCTTCTTGTCTGCCGATGATGATGCCGCAGCCCTTAAGACAAGCTAAATGCTGTGAGATGTTAGATTGATTGCCTTTAAGATCATCGACGATTTGCGATACCGTTTTTTCTTTACCTTTGATACATTCAAGGATTTGCAGCCTTGTTTTATCGCTAAAACCACGTAGAAATTTGGCTTTGACCTCTTTATTGACAGGTTGCATGTGGTTATCCCCCTTGCATATACATTAGTCGATGTTAATGTGTCATCATATTAGCATCGACTAATGAATGTGTCAAACTTAATCCAAGCCATCATTCAACAAGCGGCAATCGGTTATTTATCTTTAACAAGTGTTATTCCGCAAAAACAGAAAAACCCGCTATTGAAACGCGAGTTGAAGTTGATTCCAGCACGAACAACACCAGAAAAAATAATTGAACATCAAAAGATTATTTTATTATTTACCTAATAGCTCTCGTATGCGTTCATCTATGTCTTCTTCGGTCATACCGCCAACAAATATATCCATAATCTTGCCATTAGGTTTTACAAACAAAGTCGTTGGATAGGATTTAAGTTTATATAGACGTTCAACTTTACGATTTTGATCTCTCAAAATCGTAAAGTCTAGATTTAATCGGTCAACAAAATTGCTGACTGAAATACTATCTTCGCTTAAATTAATTGCCAATATCTTAAATTGTTCATCTTTCCATTTATCCGATTGACGCTGGAACTCAGGCATTTCCTTTACGCAAGGCGGACAAAATGTTCCCCAAAAATTAATAACAACGGCCTTCCCTTTGTAGTCAGACAATTTATACACTTTATCGTCTAATCCTAGAAGTGAAAAATCAGGAGGCGTATCACCTTTCTTAAGAACGACACTCGTTGGCTCAAATGATTTAAAAATAGCTATTCCGCCAATAATCAGCACACTTAGTAGAATCAAATACTGCCATATTTTTTTCGTTGACCTTTTGCTCAAATTCATGTCTCCTTCCAAAACCGAGTTTAATCTAAAACTTCAAGCTTTTATCCGATTCCCCATACAGTTATAATCGAAGCGGCTAGCGATCTCTCCATCTTCTGCTTCCTCGACTGTGTATCCTTCATATGTCAAATAGAGGCGCAAAGCCGACGGATATATTCATTATCCTCAACAACTAAAATGCGAACCCTTGTTTGTTCATTTGAGAACCTCCACTTGGGAGTCACTCAGAATAATTCCCGGAATGAAATATCTATTTACGAATTTAGATTCATATTCTCACCAATAATTCTACACTCTTTTATAACTACAATATGTAGTACTATATGGCGATATAATGACACTTGGTTATGTACTTGTGTTGCTGACAGCACCAAAGAGGATATTTTAAGATCGGGAGTAGCATTCGCTAGTCCCGATTCTTTATCATATTTTTAGCTCCGATTACAACAAGTTGCGTTTCTTTAATCTTTCGCCAATAGGATGCCGTTCCAGAATCAGCTTAAATAACTCATAAAGCTCATGTATAAATTGGTTCGGGATTTGCTTAGATAGGTTTTGATACATGAGTTCTTCGGCATGTTTAATTTCTACTGCTTTATGCTTTCCTATTGCACTTAATGAAAGAATAACGGCTCTGCGATCGGCCTCAGAGGCTGAACGAAGGATTAGCCCTTCTCTCACAAGGTTATCGACCAGTCTCGAAGGGCCCCGCCTTCACATAATAATAGAGACCCTAGCTCTTTAAGCGAAAGAGGGCCATAATCATCTATGACGCGGATTGCCTCAGCTTGTGATCCTGTGACTCCAGTCGTCTTAATAATGTCTTGAAATTGTCGAGCCCCTTCTCTCTCCATAGCAAATATCATATATCGAATGGCTTCGATCTCTTTCATATAAATTTCCTTTCTTCCAAAATTAATTTTGCATGCGGATCGTGTGCTCCCAAAACAGGGGCGTCGTGCATTCTGGACCATTCCCGCAATTTATTTATCGATTGTATCGACAATTTATGATGCGAGGCAATACCGTCTACAATACCTTCGGTTAAATGATGTTGACTAAACACCGCATCCCCTGCGATACAGACCGGCTGATTGCCATAAATAAGAAGCGATTGATGGCCTCTTGTATGACCGGGAGTCGGAACCAAAATCAAAGTTCGATCCCGAAAAAGGTCGTATCCGATTTGGAATGCTCCAGCTTCTCTCATTAGGGTAAAATCAATCAGTTCGTATGAAAAGTTTGGATATTCAAAATGCTTTTTATGATAGCCTCCGAAAAAGGAAGCTCCGAATCGATGAGCGTCTTTCCATTCCCGATTTGTAACGAAGAACCTAGCATTCTTGAAAAAAATGCACTCCGCCAATGTGATCGCTATGTAGATGGCTTAGAATAACGTACTTTATTTCTTCTGCTCGGAATCCGATTGCATGCAACTTTTTATCAACTGCATCCTCCTGATGCACCTCAAATTTCACTGTTTTTAGTGCCCACCATGGAAAATAAGTAGGTTCGTTGCAGCGGGGGTTTTCCCCCGTATCAAATAAAATTAATCCATTTGGATGTTCGATAAGATACGCATAAATGGGTATTGTCCTTGCCCAAGATTTCGATTTAAATACCCATAAACGGTTATTGGAACCTTCTATATGTTCATTACAAACATGCACACGCCCAACTTCAATCGCATGAATTTTCATGACTACATCTTTGAATTTCAAAGTAAATGAAATGACAGGCTACATCAGCAATATAAATGACAAGTCATTTAATGTTAAGTCATGTATCTGGCAAAAGGTCGACCACAATGAAAACAGCCAATCCTTTTTAAGGTAGGCTGTTTTTATATATATTAATTTTCGTGCAATCCCGTTTAATCTAAACTAATGTTAGGCAATGCTATCCCGAAATGTTTCTATTGTCATTCTTTCAACAAATCTACGGTAGTTTTCTTTCTTCTTGCCTTGCTCCTGAAAGAGCGTAATAAGTCGTTTAATGATCGGAATCAGTTGTTCTGCTGTTATACCAGATACTAACAGTTGAGCTAATCCAGCCTTTAAGCCTTTGGCTTCCCCTCCGACGTAAATATCGAATGTATCCCTCATTTTAACTACACCAATATCTTTGAGTAACGGTTCGCTTGTCCCAAGCGCGCAACCTGCATAACCAATTTTTAGGGGGTTGGGTACCTCATGACCGGCGATAGCCGCATCGAGTTCTTTCGCGATATCCAGTCCGGCTTCCACGGCACCTTTGCAAAAATTGCAAGCAATCAGGCTCTTCGTGTAAAATCCGGCAGGATGAATCTGCAAACCAACGCCTCGTAGTTCATTCTGTACTTCTTCCAATCGAGTTTCATCCATTGCGACATACAATTGTTTGAACGTTGTCAATTCGATTTTTGCATCTTCGCCCACTATTCGGCCTAAAATCTCCAGTTGTTCCGAGCGAAATACGGTTCCCCCAACTTCAAAACCAGGTGTAATGGCAAACTTCTGCACAGACACTCTTCCCACTCTCCCGATTGTATTTGTTTGTATCGTTATACTTTCATCCGCTGAAGACGGAGTGCGTTCAGTACGACCGAAACCGAACTTAAGGCCATCGCAGCCCCGGCGACCCATGGAGCTAACAATCCAATAGCTGCAATCGGGATGCCGAGCGTATTGTAGCCGAGCGCCCAAAACAGGTTTTGCCGGATATTGCTCATGGTTTTACGGCTCATGTAGATCGAATCCGGGATACTGTTCAAATCGCCTCGCATTAGTGTTACGTCGGCTGCTTCCATCGCGACATCAGTTCCGGTCCCGATGGCCATACCGATATCCGCCATGGCTAACGCTGGAGCGTCATTAATGCCATCCCCGACCATTGCCACTTTTTTGCCTTGTGCTTGCAGTTTCTTCACTTCATCGGCTTTGCCTTCCGGAAGTACTTCGGCACGGACATGATCGATGCCGACTTGTTTGGCAATCGCTTGAGCAGTACGTTCGTTATCCCCCGTAATCATAATGACTTCGATACCCATCTGTTTAAGCCGGGCTACAGCTTCTTTCGACGTTTCTTTAATCGTATCGGCCACCGCGATTAGACCTGCATACTTGCGGTCGATTGCGATCAGCATTGCTGTTTTCCCATCTTCCTCCAACCGAGTCATGCGGTCAAAAGCCTGCTCGGTAGAAACCTCATATTTCGCCATTAACTTGCGCGTTCCGGCTAGGACTTCTCTTCCTTCAACAACCGCCCGAATTCCGAACCCTGGAATCGCCTCGAATTGTTCAGTTGCCGGAAGATCGATACCCTTAGCTATAATTCCGGTAACAATCGCTTCCGCAAGCGGATGCTCGGAGCCCTTCTCAGCTGCACCAACCAAGCGAAGAAATGCACCTTCAGCCATTTGTTGTGCGACAACATCCGTAAGTTCCGGCTTACCTTTCGTTATGGTACCAGTTTTATCAAGAATAATGGCATCGATCTTATGCGTGGCTTCGAGATGCTCGCCGCCCTTGAAAAGCACGCCAAGCTCAGCGGCACGGCCCGATCCCGCCATAATGGAGGTTGGCGTTGCGAGCCCGAGTGCACAAGGGCAAGCGATAACGAGAATCGCAATTCCCTTTTCCAACGCATTCGCGAAATCTCCGGGCGTAACCCAGAAATACCACACAAGAAACGCTGCAACCGCGATACCAACGACTATCGGCACGAAAATCCCGGAAATGACATCTGCTACCCGTTGGATTGGCGCTTTCGAGCCTTGTGCTTCCTCCACGACTTTGATAATTTGAGCAAGGGCAGTTTCCTTGCCGACTTTTGTCGCTTTCACTTTTAATTTGCCATTCTTGTTGATCGTTGCGCCAATAACATGGTCACCAGCTTTTTTCTCAACCGGGAGGCTTTCTCCCGTTAGCATCGACTCATCAACTGACGAGCTTCCGTCCAGTACCTCCCCATCTACCGGAATCTTTTCGCCGGGTTTAACCAATACGATATCACCCGCCAGAACGTCTTCGACCGGGATCGTCATTTCCTGCCCATCGCGAACCACCAGTGCCGTTTTCGCTTGCAGCCCCATCAACGATTTGATCGCTTCGGATGTTCGGCCTTTTGCCAGCGATTCGAACAGCTTCCCGAGAATAACGAGTGTAATAAGGACTGCACTCGTCTCGTAATACATGGCAGGACCGTGGTGAGCCATACTGCCCATCGAGGCCCATTCAATGGTTAAGTACAAGCTGTAGAAATATGCGGCCGACGTTCCGAGCGAGACGAGTACGTCCATATTGGCGCTTTTATTGCGCAAAGCTTTGAACGCACCCACATAGAACTGTTTTCCAATGTAAAATTGAACCGGTGTTGCCAGCGCCAACTGGAACCATGGATTCATGAAGAGTTCCGGCATCCAGATCCAGGATAAAAACGAAAAGTGGCTGACCATAGACCAAAGAAGCGGCAGCGAAAGAACGACGGAGATGAGCAATTTTCGCTTTTGCTCTGAAATGGCTTTCTCTCGATGCTCCGAAGGATTGGCTTCGTCTTTTTTCGGTATGGCCTTATAGCCCAGCTTTTCCACGCGCTGTTGCATATCGGCGATAGATACGTCGGCTGCGTTATATTCGACCCGTGCGGTTTCCATCGCGAAGTTAACGGAAGCATTCGTGACGCCGGATAATTTGCCAAGGCCTTTCTCAATCTTATTCGCGCATGCCGCGCAGGTCATGCCTTCCAGTTTGAAATCGACGACTTCTTTGGCCGTACCGTAGCCAAGTTTCTGAATGCTTTGTTCCATTTGCGTGATATTTACTTTTTTCGGATCGTACGTAACCGTCGCCCGTTCCAGGGCAAAGTTCACGTTCGCTTCCGTCACGCCTTCGAGTTTACTCAGTCCTTTCTCAATCCGGTTTGCGCAAGCGGCGCATGTCATACCGGTTAATTGCAGGGACGTTTGCTCCTTTTCCAGCCTAGCTGTTTCCATCACGAATACCTCGTTTCATTTCCGATTTCGTTACACCACGTCGTATCCTTGTTCTTCAATAGCTTCCTTAATGGCAGAGAGCGTCAATTGGCTTTCATCGTAAGCAACAACTACCGTTCCTCCCGAGAGATCGACTTTTCCGCTTGCCCCGATTGTTTTCAAAGCCCCTTCAATCGAATTGACGCAGTGTCCGCAAGACATACCTTCAACTTTCAACGTTACATTTTTCATGGATTTATTTCTCCTTTGACTGTTTATTGGTAATTATTTCATCAGCTTTTGAATAGTCTGCAGCAGCTCATCTACAACTTCGGATGCGATCCACCACACACTCTTTAATATGTCCACTTAGAAGAACTTTCCGCAGGCTGTTTAGTGCAGCTTGGATGGCGGCGATTTGGTTTAACACCTGATCGCAGTAAGTATCTTTATCAATCAGGCCTTTCACACCGCGAACTTGTCCTTCAATTCGATTTAAGCGAATGGTCAAATCCGACTTTACAGGCGAATGAATGGTGACTTCTTCGGCCGTCATTGGACGAGCAGCACGCATCATAGATGTTCGTTTCAATAAAGCACAATGTCATCACCTCCTTGATCATTACTATACCCCCCTAACCTATATTGTGTCAATACAATTTTTAAATTTATCCCCTTTCCCTATAACGGCCGTGAATTGTTCTGCTCCTGTTTAATATGAAAGACAGCCGTTATGGGCTGTCTAATTGCTTTTGTGTCTCTGATTGTCAGAATGGGTATACTCTTGATGAAGCTTGAATAACGAAATAAAGGAGAATTTGTAATGAGAAAACAATTTGTGATGACTGGGTTCGTCGTGTTAATGATTGTTTTAAGCGGATGTGCAAATCAATCGGCGCCAGATAACACGCCGACTTCTAGCCAACCGGCAAATCATGCAGACATGGATCATTCCGCTTCAGGCGAAGTTCCTAAGGGGTTAAAAGAAGCTTCAAACCCGACGTTTAAGGTTGGAACTCAAGCCATCATCCATGCTGATCACATGGAAGGGATGAACGGTGCCACAGCTAAAATTGTCGGAGCGTATGATACGACCGTATATGCGGTGTCGTATACACCAACGACGGGTGGACCCAAAGTTACTAACCATAAATGGGTAATCCAGAAGGATATCAAAGATGCGGGTGACAAGCCATTTGAAGCAGGTAGTGAAGTCGTCTTAAATGCGGAACACATGAAGGGAATGATGGGAGCCAAAGCAACAATCGATTCGGCGGAAAAAACAACAGTCTATATGGTTGATTACACGCCAACTACAGGTGGCGAAGTTGTGAAAAATCATAAATGGATAACTGAAAGTGAACTTTCCGTTAAGTAATTATGTTCAGTATGCAAGCATCGTTTTCTGAGCTTGCATACTGAAATGAACTTTATGAAATCTTATTATCATTTGAGTAGTTGATTAAGCATTTGCGACTTTATTGGCAAATGCAATCGGGTTTTCAATTGACATATAATGTGCATACATGAGCCGTGGTCTATCCATTATCCAGTGGTTATGAAGTGCACTAATTACAATCCCATCTTTTTGTAAATTCCACGTAAAGGGATAAACCTCATCTTCAAGCAAGGTTGTCTCTCCAAGATTTAATGCTTGGGCATGTTCGTCTAAGTTTTCAAAAGACCACATAGAATGACCCGCTAATTCTGAGTGGCTAGGTCTGCCGGCAATCTTCACTTGTAATTGAGGTCGAGATTTTTCAACCATACATACCCCGCGTTTCACTGACCATTCTCCTCCTCTTTTACAAAGAGTTTCTACATTCGTCAAATAAAACGCCTCCATGATATGCTATCTCATTCGTTGTGTTTAGATTACTCCTGCATTCCCCGCCGTATTTTGATCAGAATCACTGAAATCAGGATCATTTGTATTTGTTGCACTAATCGCATTGTTTGCTCTTGCTAGATCACCTGTTAAAAAAGATCCTGATCCAGCAAATGTTTTGGTTGTACTTTGCGGTGCAAGTTGTATGGAGTCACCATTAATTAATATTGAACTTCCGCCCATGCTTACTATTTTGAAGGTTCCTACAATTGCTGGCAAAATTCTCACCCTTTCCTTGTTTTCCCGCCTATTTTATGCCGGAAGTTGCCTATTCGTGCCTAGAAGCATGCTCGAATTCGCGAGACCGACAACCTACAAATAACTAACAGGATCTTGAGCTTCTTCATTTTCACGTACTTCGAAATGAAGATGGTTTCCGGTGGAATTCCCTGTGGATCCAACTTCAGCGATCTTTTGTCCTTGCTTGACCTGTTCGCCCTTCTCGACTTTGATTCCATTCATCCGAATATGAGCGTACAACGTCCATATCCCCTTCCCGTGATCGATGATGACGGTATTGCCATACCCGCTCATCCATTGGGCAATGATGACACTTCCTGAACCGGCAGCAAGAATAGAGGTACCTCCAGGCGCGCCAATGTCGATACCCTTATGGAACGATTCCTTTTCCCCAGTGATAGGATGTGTTCGGTAGCCGTAATTGGAGGTAATCGGGTATTTTCTATCGAACGGCCAGACGAAATTCCCTCCCGTTCCGAACGCTTTCTTAGATTGGGATGCCTCTTCTCTTTGTTTTAACAGTTTCGCCTGCTGGCTGGCCAAACGAATGAGCGTCTCTTCTTGCTCTTCGGAAATATCGGCGATCGCCTCGCTTCTCTCGCTTAAACTCGAGATCATGATAGACTTCTCGTTCTCCTGTTTCTTAAGATCCGACTTCAATTGTTCTGTATTTCGAATCAAAGTTATAGCCTGAGCTAACTTACTATCGATTTCCGCTTTTTGTTGCCCCACCTGATCTTGATCAGACTTGTTTTGTTCAACGATTCTTTGATCCTGTTTTACAAGCATAACCAAGTTATCCATTCGACCGAGAAAATCGGAAATGCTATTTGAGCTCAGAAGAACGTTCAAATACGAGACTTGACCCTCTGTATACATAGATCTGATGCGTGCGTCTATAAACTCCCTCCGTTGATTAATTCGAAATTGCGTGGCTTCTAACTTGACAGAAAGCTGCTCAAGTTGAAGCGTCAAGTTCTCTTTTTCTCGTTCGAATTTTTCTATTTCCTTCCCTGTCTTCTCCATTTTGTTCATGACTTGTTTCAGTTCTTGTTCCGTCGTTTTAATTTCCTGATTAACCGCTTTCAGTTCTTGTTCGGATTCCTGGGTCTCCATCTTCTCCCGCTCGATCTGCTGCTCAAGCTTACGAAGCTCGTTATTAATCCGTTCTAATTCCGTATCCGCATTTCCTACAACGGCATAGCTGATTGATCCTGTCACAATGAAGAGAGTGAAAAATAGCGCGATGAAAAATCTTTTTTTGGCCAACAAGACTACCTCCGAACGTCATGTAGTTCTACCTTCCCTAGGTGCACATAGAATATTCATAGAAAACTAAGGTTACATTAGTAAGCAAGACCACATTCAATACATTTAATTCGAGATATATCAGATGCCCAGTAAATATTCTTCAAAAGTATTCTCACTTAAAGCCATTTCCTCGGAGACGTCGGCTCCCACGGGTATCGGATAATAAATACGTATTCGTTTGCATGCAGATCAAGCGATTTCGCTGCTTTATTCCCTGCAAAGCAATCCAAAGCGGCGCTCTTTCCATCAATTCCAGAGATATCAATCGCTAAACCTGTCTCATGCGCACTTGAACCTGGAAGTGCACTAAAGGTTGGCACCTTTTCTATTCCATCCTGCTTGACGAAATGATATAAAAACGGCTGATTGGGTTGCTTAAAAACGACACGTAGAAACCCCTGCCAAATAAATTTCATCTTGCTTGGAATATTCGGATAATCCAATTCCTTCGGTCTATAATTCTTCGGCAAAATTAATGTCTTGTTCATGAGTACAGTAATGCTTTCGGGATCGGCCACGACTTGAGCATCCCCTAACTTTTATGGAGGGGTTTCATTATCTTTTTCCGGAAGGATTTGATCTTGAAGGACTCTTTCAGGTTTTATTCTCCGATGAGAGCTGTTTCAAGTGAACGATTATTTTCTAATTCCCCTGACCATTTCGCCATTCCGCCTTCCAAATTAAAAACTTGAGAATAATCGTTGCTTAACAAAAGATTACCGCTCTCCGTTCCCATTCGACCGGTATGACACACAAAAACGATTTTTTTGTTTTTCGGAAGTTCTTGAAATCGGTTTTCAATCTGTTCAAACGGAATGTTAATCGAACCTGGTACTCTACCCGTTCCATATAGATCAGGTTCCCGCAAATCGATAATAACCATATTTTCTTGCGACTTTATCATGGCTGTCAGTTTTAGGGTATCGACCAATTGCAACGATTTTTCTTCTTTCATATCTTTCAAACTCCATACCAAGATAATTGCTACAATGACAATATTAAGACCTAATAAAATACCCAATACATATTTTTTCATCATGTTCCCCGACCTCCAACATGAAAATGTCACACCTTACTACTACGTATTGTAGTGTTAATGAGGAGTTGGGTCAACAGGATAGTGACTTTACACAAGTGGTCTTCACAATATCCACACAATGTTTCCTCACAATCAAGTCCACAAACAATAATACGTATTTAGGGAGAGGGATTCATTCAAGATGAGTATACGGTTGAAAATGGGATTAGGATTTTTTTAATTGTCTTAATGTCAATTGCCTCTATGTATCAATACAGCATTCCAATGATATTCAAAGGATCTTGAACTTGATTACGCAAATCACGTCTCAAACGAAACTCTTAGCGATCAACGCTGCAATTGAAGCCTCATGCAGGTGAATCGGGACAAGGGTTCACGGTTGTTGCCAAGGAAGTAAGAAAATTAGCTGCAGAATCAGAGGACTCTGCCCGACAAATTCATATCATCGTTCAAAGCATACAAGCAAATACGTTTTTAGCTAAGCAAGCCATAGATAAGAACACGACAGAGGTGCAATCCGGCAAGCATATGGTCACTGAAGCATCGCATTTTACAATCTATTGGGCAAGTAGCTGAGCAAATCCATGAAGTCTCGGCCATATCGGAACAGCTTTCTACCGCTGTCGACCAGATTACGTTTACCATGGAGGATCTGGCTCAATCTGCAGCCCATTTCAATACGCACTGCAGAATCGTCATGCAAGCTTCGGAACATCAACTTGCCTCTTTGAAAGACATGCTGAACTCTGCTGAGACACTAAATAATATGGCCAAGGGCTTATCGGACTCTGTCTCACATTTTAAGAAATTGAGAGCTTGCCATTATTAACTACGTGATGTAGTATTTTATCGAGTCATCTTACAATCACTGGAGGTGTAATTATTCATGAGATCAAATCGATTCATTGTGCTTATTGTTTTATGTTTATCCTTAGTGGTGGCGGCTGGATGCAGTAAGAGTAACACTCCCCCCACTCCGAGCAATTCCGACGGCAGCATGAGTACAATGGATCACAGTACAATGGATATGGAACAATAATCCAAGAATAAAGGTTATGATGGGACTTGAATACGAAATAGGTATTCGAGTCTTTTTCTGTTTAAGGGAAAGGATGTCTTTCTCAAGAATACGGGTTGGTCACCCTGTTTCAGGATTTTGCATGCCTAGTTGAGGTTGAATCCCATACAACAGCCCATAAATAGCCGCACCGATCGCCAACGTTGCAGAAAAACCGATCGTCATTGAAATCATGACCGTCAACAATGAACCGACTACGGTCATGAGTCCATTAATCGCCCAGCTTATGGCAATGATACGAGGTGGAATTCGGCTTAATCCAATAGGAAAAGGCATGCCCATAAAGAAACCTAATGGCACTAAAAGGATCCCTACAACAATAAGTCGAACTGGCATGGGCAAACTAATCAATTGATCATTGTACCAGGTGATTGCCGAATTTACGCCAAGGGCATAAATCGCTATGCAGATGAGCGAATGAAATCTTCGAGTGGTCCCCTTTCGCCATTTTCCAGAAACGAAGCTGCCGATTCCGCCAGAAACCAGCAAAATGCCCAATACCAGTACAAAAGCATAAGTAGGGTGGCCTAAAGTCAAAATCAATCGTTGTATTA
Organism: Cohnella sp. SGD-V74; assembly: GCF_003001675.1. Classification (GTDB taxonomy): domain Bacteria; phylum Bacillota; class Bacilli; order Paenibacillales; family Paenibacillaceae; genus Cohnella. The sequence continues at coordinate 44,463 of NZ_PVYW01000018.1, forward strand.
GCGTCGTTTCGATGAGGATAAACCCGATCGCAATTCCTGAAAAATAAACGGCACGACCATGGGCGTAGTTTGTTTTCCGTACGATCATCGTAACCATCGAGAGGATTGCAAGGAGAAGCCATACAAAAGCTTGCGGAACTCCGGATGACATGAGATAGAAATATGGTTTATCGTCTCGGCTTGAGATTTTATTCAATTGGTGTTCTTCCAACGTATTTGTCAGTAAACGATAGCGGTCCTGAACATACGGGATATGAACCGGGATTTGCTGAATGTGTTTTGCCTCATCCTTTAATCGATGCGCATCTGATGTCGTAAATGGCTCTGTACCAATCAGTACCAGCGGACGCGTAATCAGACTTCCTCCCATCCCCCATACGACATGCCCCAAATGTTGATAAGTGCCAATGACGGCCAAATGGTTTTGCATTTGCGTTGATGGTATTCCTTGAGAAAGAAGCGCGTTTTCGGTTGCCTTCTTTACTTTTGCTAACTCTTTCTCATTGTGAAGCAGAAAAGCAAGCTTTCCGCCCGGGTTTAATTTCGCCAAATAAGCAGTGATGGCTTCCTGGGTAAACAAATAATTTTCTGATAACGCAATGCCAAATCCATTTTCGGACTTCTTCTTCACAAGAGATAAGTAAATGACATCGTATTGTTGCCTCGATTGTCGAATATAACTTCGACCATCAGAAATGACTGCACGTACGTTAGGTTGATGAAATACATCTCCGGAAAAAGCGGACAACTCCTTAACTGCATTAAAACTCCCGGAATTAATGTCGACGGCTTCAATCTTTTGAAATCCAGCCAATTGGGCAGCCAGCACTTCTTGTCCTCCGCCTGCGCCAATAATCAAGGCCCGTTCTTTGGAAAAGAGCTGAAAAGCTAAATAGCTTGTCGTATTTTTTAAATAATCAACGAGATTCAAGTCGCCTGAGTATTTCGAAATGGGAGACATCGCTCCGCCGTCAATCGTGATGTATAGCAATTGGCCATCTCCGGCATCATATACGTCCGTCTTTGAGAAGGCATTCCAATCGGAGAATACGATTCGGATATTTTTCTCTGCCATAAAGACGTTGCTCGGACTCGTTCGATAAGATCGAAAGGGCAACTGTTCGGTTATTGGAAGAATTGCGTTATACAGGAGGAAAAACAGGAGCAAGAAATAAACCGCGCTTTTACGGAATGACGATTTATTTGCACGTGTAAATAAGCTCATGGCAAATAAGCTCGCGGACAATAGAAAGATGGTTTGTAAAGGGCTGGTTAAGTTCATCAGTGGGATGGCACTCACAGCGCCAAGACCTGCACCTGCCAAATCCGAAAAATAAAGTACGCTGACTTCCAGATGTCGATTCTGCATCACACAGGAAATAAGCATCCCGCCAACAAGAAAAGGCAGAATGGCCATAGCCGAATAATACCAAATACCGAAATACGGCATACCATACATGATCAAAACGACTACGACCAGCACGAGCGAAAAGCCTCCCAGCCATTCGCTGCGCAGTCTATACAAGTCTCCTGGTGTTCGGCTCGACAAATAGCCGCCTATCCCAATACCGAGCGTCGCTAAGGTAATTGCTATAAATACCGCATGATTTTCAAATAACGCTGAAAAAAAGCGGGATAAACAAACCTCATATACGATGAGGGCGTATGCTGCTCCAAAGGTTAAGCTCATATCTTTCCGAATGGAGGCTCCCATCTCATCCATCCCTTCTTTCATGCTCATTCCAACTAACCGAAGCCCAAGAGGCTTCGGTTAGGGATAATGCTTATTTTAAGTACTTCACGAGCGCCATCAAGCCGCCTGGCTCTACATCCGCATTGGTCGTGTGATGTAATTCATGACAATGAAATACCCATTCGCCAGGATTGTCGGCAATGAAATCAATGTCGTACGTTTCTCCCGGATTGACGGTGACGGTATTCATAATCTGAGGGTTAGTCAAGGGATGTCCGTCTTTTGCAATAACCCGAAAATCGTGACCGTGCAAATGCATGGGATGTACGCCATTGCTGATATTGGCTAGACGAAAACGAACAAGCTCGCCATTTTTGACTTCAATGGGCTGCGTATCCGGAAACGATTTTCCGTTAATGGTCCAATAATTATAATCCATGCCCATTACCGTACTTCCAGTCTTATCGTCAGTAGGTTTAGAGGGCATTTCCATTTGGGCATGCGGATGATTTGGGCTGCTTTTGGTTTGAAGCCCTTTGTCCATCATGGTTTTGATGTTCCCTTTTTTCTTAAAAGGCATATTTTGTCCTTTGGACATTCCAGCCATGTCGTCATCGCTCATGTTTGGCATTTCCTCTTTCCCTTGCCCGCCTGCTTCTTTCGCAACATTCCATCCGCCAAACATAAAGGTGTATTCTCGATCGTGTTTTAGCTTTTCATTCTGTGGATCGATTATCAGCAGTCCGTACAACCCTTTGTCGATTTGTTGGATGCTGTTAAAGTGTGAATGATACATGTACGTCCCTGCATGATTGGCGACAAACTCATACGCAAATGTTTCTCCGGGCTTAATCGCGTGTTGCGTGAAGGAAGGCACGCCATCCATCTTGTTCGGTACATGCAGCCCATGCCAGTGAATTGAGGTCTCTTCCGGCAGACTGTTTTTAAGGATGACCCGAATCGTGTCTCCCTCTTTCGCTCGAATGATTGGACCTGGTACGGTGGCGTTAAACGTATAGGCATCTGCCTTCACGCCTGAAACGAGCTCCCATTTCGAAATTTTGGCTTCGAGCTTAAATTCCCGTAGTTGCCCTGTAGGTTGGATCGAGTCGGTTTCAGATAAAGCAGATAAGCTTCTTAATTTCTTGGTTGTCAAAATCGAATCAGAGCTGTCTTTGCTTTCCGACTCGGCCAACGGCCTCACATATTCCCGATCATGGAATTGTTGTTGTTTGACTTTTGATGATTCAATTGCAGAGCCTTGGTTTACGGAGCTGCAGCTAACCAAGATCAATAAAGCAAAAAACGTTGAAATTGTAATCCAGACAGGCTTCATCGCTATATCCTCCTTCTACTGTCGTATGGACGGTAGTATGGATAGATACTGATGAAGTTATGCCAACAAAATCCATTTCATTTCCGTGCCCACCCTACAGCTTGCATGAAATCAGGAGAATAAACCCACAATGGACTTGAACAGGGATGAGAAAAAGTTGCCGATCGCTTGCAGGAGTAAGCGAAACCAACCTGACTTTTCGACGTCTTCGTTGGCGATTAAATCCACGGTACGGATATACGGTTGACCGTTCAACGAATAGGTGATCGTCGCAGTACCCAAAACGGTCCCTTGTTTGATCGGCGCGACGAGCTGGCTCTTATCCACGATCTCCGCTTGAATCTCCAATTGCAGTTCTTCACCTTTTGCCACCATAAACCGCATATCCGTATTCGTCACGATATCGATTGTTTTTTGTTTTCCCTTATAGACTTTCGCCGTCTCGAAACCTTTAAGCTTGGATTTTGCCGGCAGCACCATTTTTGATTCAAAGCGTCCGAACCCGTAATCCAACAATTTTTTCGTTTCCGTAAAACGTTGGGATTCCGAGGCTGTGCCCATCACGACGCTGATCAGCCGAGTACCTTCACGTTCGGCCGTTCCGGTAAAACAATAGCCGGCTTCATCGGTGAACCCTGTCTTCATGCCATCCAACCCTTCATACGCAAAGCTCTTTAACGCCGGAACTTCTTTATTGCCTTCAAGCATCCAATTGTAATTAATGATCGGTTTTTCATCCCGTTCCCTGAATTGATACGAAGACAAGCTGGAGATGTCCAAAAAGTCGGGATGTTCCCTTTGTATGGCAAGGGCCAATAAAGCTGCGTCGCGAGCGGACATGACCGTTTCGCCTTCAATCGATTGCGGCCCTTCCTTCATATCGACTCGGCCTAAACCCGTTGCGTTAATAAAGTGGGCTTTATCCAGTTGGAGTTTTTTAGCCGTTTCATTCATTCTGATCGCAAACGCTTCTTCCGTTCCGGCGATTTGTTCAGCCAACGCTACCGTTGCATCATTTGCCGAACCTACTGCCATGGCGATAAAAAGTTCTTTAACGGTATGAATGTCTCCGGCGGCTAAAAACACTTTAGACCCCACCGTATCCTGTGCATTTTGAGACACGACGACGGTATCTTCCCAGCTTAATCTTCCGCTTTTTATTTCTTCCATCACGATAAATTCTGTCATCATTTTGGACATACTGGCGGGTGGATAAGCGATATCGGCATTGGATTGATAGAGAATCTGACCCGTGCTCACATCAAGCAAAATAGCCGACTTGGCTTCCAGCATAAGTTCCAGGGGTACTTTTCCAACTTGTTCGTTTTCTTCTGCCATCGCCGCGAGAGGGAATAACGTAAATACGGTACACCACGCGAGGAAGAGATAACTCCATCTTTTCTGCAACATCATGTATTCACTCCTAGTTAAATTTGCGACTGCTTTTCTTCACCGTTTCTTTGAAATCTTCGGTTACAATACGTATTAGAGGAGGTTCTTCGAAATGACCGTAGATTTTTTTTCTTATCCTACAAACAAGAAGATCTTGATCGTAGACGACGAGGAGCCGATGCGTGAATTGTTGCAGCTCTATTTGACTGCAGAAGGTTTTGCGACGGATTCGGCAATTGATGGTGAAGAAGCCATTAGACGTTTAGAAGCGAACTCCTATGACTTAGTACTGCTTGATCTCATGATGCCGAAAATGGATGGATTAGACGTGTGCAAATGGATTCGCCAAGTGTCGACCGTCCCGATCATCATGTTAACCGCCCGAGATGAAACCATTGACAAAGTTGTCGGACTCAAGATTGGGGCCGATGATTATTTGACTAAACCTTTCGACCGAGCGGAATTGATGGCACGTATTCATTCCCTCTTTAGAAGAGGGAATCTCAAACTAAGGAATGAGACGCCGGAGTATCCAAATCGCAAAGCGGTGTTGTCGTATGAGGCGCTGCACCTCAATATGCAAAACCATCAAGTTTTTTATCGGGATCGCGAACTCCTTCTCACGCCAAAAGAATATGCCATTCTTAAGCTGTTCTTATCGAATAAAGGGAGAATCTTTCAACGCGAAGATATTCTTGAACTGTTATGGAAAAACCGTTCGATTAACGATGACCGAACCGTTGATACGCATATCAAAAATTTAAGAGATAAGTTGACTCAAGCCGGCATCCCCGGCCAACAAGTCATCAAAACCATATGGGGAACGGGATTTATTTGTCATGAAGATACTTAGACCCAACAGTATTGCCGTCAAGCTCGGTGTGATTTTTATCTTGTTGTTCATGGTGCTTATTATTTCGATCCAAGCCGTACTTTACATGCTTTTTATTCGCTTTTATACAGATGATGTCCTCAACGAGCAAATTCAACGTACCCAGCGTTATGCCGAAGTATTAAGCGATCACTTCGATCAACCGACTATTCAGCATCTTCTTCTTGTCGAGAGCGGAACGGATCATCTTTTGCTCATCTTGGATCAAACCGGAAACATTCGAGGCCAATCCGAAGGCTTCACGGATCTGCCTCCTCAAGAACTTCAACAAATCAAGGAACATGGTTCGCTGGATCATGGGGGTCCTGTCTTAAAGTCAAATTGGAAGAGCGAACCTTTTTTTGTGACCGAAGCCTCTATTGCAGCAATAGGACAACCCTTAGGCAGAGTATTGATGTTTAGCCCGACCGATCCGATCAGATCTGCAGCTCAAACCTTGAAAAACACATTTTTTGGCGTTGCTTTCATTGTTTTATTTCTAGGGGCCGCGATGATTTTGCTGGTTACACGTCAGGTTGTGCAACCGCTTCTTCGGATGATCAAAATCACGCAACAAATCTCTCAGGGGAAGCAAGTAACGGCGATTTCGGCCGTTGGAAACGACGAAATTGCCCAACTATCACATGCCATCAATCGCATGTCGCAAAACATCGAATTTTATAAACAGCAACGCAAACAATTTTTGGCTGATATTTCCCATGAACTACGGACACCGATCACGTATATGAAAGGCTACTCGGAAGTTCTCATCCATAATCTTGAAGGGTCGGAGGAAAGCCGAAAGAAATACTTAACGCTCATTTATGATCAAAGCAATCAACTTCAGCATCTGATCGAGGATTTATTCGAGCTTGCCAAACTTGAAGAAGGAACTTATTCCTTTGAATTGAGTAAGACATCGTTGGACAAGGTGATGCAAAATGCCTTAGGCATGATGGCGGATTCCATCGAGAAATCCGGCATTGCATTAAACTATAACCCTTCCTTGACCCCGCTTTATGTTCATGGCGATGCCAAGCGGTTGCAGCAGGTCGTCATCAATGTGCTGGATAATGCACGTAAATATACGCTAATAGGCGGCTCCATCACCGTTTCCACCTTAAAGGAAGAAACTTTCGGTGTCTTAATCATCTCGGATACCGGGATCGGCATACCCGCTGAAGATCTCCCTCATATATGGGACAGGCTTTATCGTGTTGATCGGTCACGCTCCCGCGCAACGGGCGGAACAGGGATCGGCCTGTCTATCTGCAAGGAAATCGTCACGTTGCATCAGGGAATCATACAGGTAGAGAGTACGGAAGGCAAAGGGACAACCTTCTTTATCCGCATTCCAATATTCCAAGACACCACAGAAGAGATTCAAACGGATGCCGACTGTAAATAGCCGCCTTTTAATGACGGGGAGGAGATGAACTGTTCGATGTACATCTGGTGCCAAAGGATAAAGATAAGTATCGTCCACAGCTTTCGGCTCGCATCCACTTTACCCTCTCGATGATCACTCAACAGTTGCAGTGCATATTTTTTATTGATCCAAGGGACATCCGGGGAAGCGTGCAGCACCTCTCTGGCCCAACCGTACCACTCGTTTTTAAGCCAAACGCGTATCGGAACGGGAAAGCCCAGTTTTTTGCGTGTTTTGACTTCAGGCGGGATGAAGTCTTTCATCGCTTCGCGCAATAACCGTTTGGTTGTTCCATAATGAGAAACTTTGAATTTAGTCGGAATGGTGCTTGCGAATTTAAACACAACGGGATCCACAAAAGGTACCCTCAACTCCAATGAATGCGCCATGGACATTTTATCCGCTTTCATCAGAATATTTCCCCTCAGCCAAGTGTGAATGTCGATGTATTGCATTTTCGAAACATCGTCATAAGACTTGGCTTTCTCGTATAAAGGGTAAGTGATATCCTGTGCAGCGGAATAATCTACAACTTGATGCGCAAGTAAGTTCAATACATTTCCTTTCTCCGCTTCTTCGAAGATTTTGGCATTTCCATAAAACCGCTCTTGCAGCGGCCGACTCCCCCGTTCGAAATAACTTTTGCCTTTCATGCCGGTTGGCATGAACCGCGCTACTTTCCCCATCAAATTTCGCATGCCCATTGGCATTTGCTCGAACAACCGTAACGAAAGAGGCTCCCGGTAAATGTTGTATCCGCCAAAAAACTCATCCGCCCCCTCACCTGAGAACACGACTTTCACGTGTCGACTCGCCAATTGTGAAACAAAAAAGATGCCTGCGGTTGAAGGGTCTGCGACGGGTTCGTCCATGTGCCAAATGATTTTAGGCAGCGAACTGAGATAAGAGTGGGCATTGACCATGATTTCATGATGGTCAGTCCCGAGGTAGGAAGCGGTTTTTCTCGCCAATGCTAATTCGCTGTATCCTTCCGATTCAAAGCCAACGGAAAATGTTTTTGTCGGTTCCCATCGTTGGAGCATGCCCACCAAACTGCTCGAATCGATCCCCCCGGAAAGAAAGGCGCCTCTGGCTACATCGCTGTTGCGGTGCAAGTAGACGGAACCTTCAAGCACGGCTCGCGCTTCTTCAGCCATGTCGTCAAATGATCGGGTTTGTTCGGGAATAAACTTCACCTCGTAGTAAGATCTCGTCGTCAATATCCCGCGTTTAATGGTTAACGTATGCCCAGCCATTAGCTTGCAAATGGACCTAAACATGGTCGCCGGCTCCGGTACGTATTGAAAAGTAAGATAGTCATAAAACGATTGCCCGTCCACTTCCCGGTCGACTTTGCCTGAAGCCAGTAAGGACTTGATCTCTGAAGCGACCATATACCCATAAGGCGTTTCACAGTAATAGATCGGTTTAATCCCAAACGGATCCCGGGCAGCAAAAACTTCTTCTAATCTATTGTCCCAGACGACAAATCCAAACATGCCCCTCAAATGTTTCACACATTCTTGCCCAGTTTCTTCATACAAGCGTAAGAGGACTTCCGTATCCGAATCGGTACGAAATTCATGTCCCTTTCCTCTTAGCCAGGAACGAAGCTCGCGGTAGTTGTAGATTTCCCCGTTAAAAACAAGGCGGATGCTTCCATTGTCATTGACCATGGGTTGAGCGCCCTTATTCAAATCCAGAATGCTCAATCTCCGAAATCCCAAACCAACATGTCCATCAATTTGCAAACCTTCATCATCCGGCCCTCGATGAGAAATCATATTCGTCATGTTCTGAAGCATTTCCGCATTTACGGGAACACGATTGTAATTATACACGGCAACTAAACCACACATCCTAGATTTCTCCTACCTCTCCTTTTATCTCTTCTACCATTCTAATGAGGCTTTCAATAAGTTTTGTGATGGAAATATGACAACTCTACTTGCTTTTCTTCACGGATTCTTCACGATGGATTAGAAACTACTACGAATCGTAGTTATAAAATGAACAAACTCTCACCAATTTTAAATGATTGCGAAAATTGCGCATGGCTACTGGGTTTTCTCTATCATTGATAAATCATGGAATTTTTAAATCTGTTATGTTGTTAGCAGGCCATACACCACCACCCCATTAACTCAATTAAACTGGAGGTTCAAGATGAACAACATGAAAAACAGAATCGTTAAATCGTTTGTCGGCATTACGCTCAGTCTATCTATCGCATTTTCGGCAGTTTTGCTGACGTCTGCTCAGCCCGTTTCAGCGGCTACAGTAAGCAAGTCGTCGGTTGCAGATAACGTGATTTCAACAGGGAAAAAATATATGGGCGTTCGCTATCAATTTGGCGCACCTGCAGGGCGAACAGACGTGTTTGATTGTTCTTCCTTTACACAATACGTGTTCAAGAAAAATGGCATCAAGCTCCCACGTACTTCTAGACAGCAAGCAAAAGTAGGTTCTTATGTGCCGAAAAGTCAGATTCGAGCTGGCGATTTGGTTTTCTCGGATACGAACAGAGATGGAATCATTAATCACGTTGGTATCTACATGGGGAATGGAAAGGTCATTCACACCTACAAAGTAGGGGTCGGCGTCACCATTTCCAACTTTAAGGGTAGCTCTTGGGAAAGGAACTTCGTAACTGCACGTCGTGTCATCTAAACCTTAAAATCAAAGAGGAGTTTGCGCAATCTTCGCAAACTCCCTTCTCTGTATTACTTGGATTTACCCTTTTCGCTCGTCTACTTTTAGATTTAGTTCTTTTACTTGCTGACGCAGTTCTTTAAGTTCATTGTCCTCCGATTTTGTGTTCTTTTGATGTTTCCCGTGCATGCCTTTCATCATAAATAGCATCATGATCGGACAGATTAATACAATCAGCCATGTCCACTCCACATTGGTTCACCTCGCTTTATGACTACACATTGTAGTAGAATGATGATAAGATTACAAAGAATTTCGAGTGATACCGGGGTGGCAACAATGTTACAAGGGCTGGCCATGATGACGATGCTGATCGACCATATAGGCCTGATGTTTTTCCAAGATCAAACGATCTTTCGCCTCATTGGACGCATCGCTTTTCCCCTATACGCTTGTTTCCTGGTAAAAGGTTACTTGCTTACGAGGAACCGGCGAACCTATATGCTAAGGTTGTTCGTGCTTGCCCTTATCTCTCAGGCCCCCTTTACCCTGGCTCTGGAGAAGTTCGAATTAAACGTTATTTTTACATTACTTTACTCGCTTTTAGCTTTATGGGCAGTTGACTTAGTTTCTGAAGATCTTAAAGTTCTGACTACCGTTGTTGTGTTGAGCACCTCCCTTATCATACCGATGGATTACGGGATTTATGGCGTCTTGATAATATTCATTTTCCGCTATGTGGAAGGTAGGTGGGAAATGATCGGCTTCCATCTACTGCTCAATGGACTATTTTTTTTGATTTACGGCTTAGGCTATTGGGTTCAACTGTTCAGTATTTTCGGTACGATCCTTATCTGGATGACGATGTCGGTTCGGCCTCGGAAGACCCTAAATAAATGGATTTACCGTACATTCTACCCTGCGCATTTACTTGTCCTTTGGGTTATTCAACGACTTCAATTTTTATAATCATGTCTCCTTGTCTATCTCAATGGATTCGCAAATGACATAAGAACGAATAAACGTTCAAGATTTTAGAATCCTAAGCTAGGGAGGTGTCCATAAATGATGGATGGCATGATTATGGATCGTTCGATGATGGTCATGATGTGCACCATGATGTTCATCGGTGCGATCATCGTTATTCTGCTTGTTGGAGCAACCATTTACGTTGTTGTTCGATTACTGATGAAGAAGTGTCGTGTAGTGGATCGTCCCTTGATTATGCTGAGAGAACGGTACGTCAGAGGTGAAATTAATGATGATGAATATTTTCGAATGCGAAAAGTTATCAGTGACGTGAAGTGATCAGAAAAAAATTCTTTCACTTTTCATTAGTTCAAACTTCGCGAATACGCGGTTACATTTCCCAAGCAGGAGGCTCCTTGAGGGTTATTTACCTCGCAGTACAACCCTATATCTTTAACAATTTTGCATTCACAGCCACTACGATTGTGCTTAACGACATCAGAACTGCTCCTAATGCAGGACTTAGCAAGATGCCCATCCCGTACAACACACCTGCCGCTAACGGAATGGCCACGATATTATATCCGGTTGCCCACCATAAATTTTGAACCATCTTGGCATAGGTTCTGCGTGATAGTGCAAGAATGGAAACAACATCTTCCGGATCGCTTCGGACGAGAACGACATCCGCAGTCTCGATCGCCACATCCGTTCCGGCACCCACGGCGACTCCAAGATCGGCTTTAGCCAAAGCCGGCGCATCGTTCACTCCATCCCCCGTCATCGCTACTCGATAACCTTTATTCTGAATTTCGGCGATTTTACTTGCTTTCTCGTGCGGAAGCACTTCGGCATAAATTTCATTTAACCCTAGCTTGCCTCCGACTAGTTTGGCTACTTGATGGTTATCTCCGGTCAGCATCATAGATTCGACCCCAAGTGCTCTTAATTTCTCAATCGCCACCTTACCGCTTTCTCTAACCTGGTCCGCCAGAGCTAGCATCCCGGCATATCGCCCGTCTACGACGGCAAAAACAACCGTCTTCCCTTGTTCTGTAAGCTGCTGATACGCTTCATGCGGGTAGCCGATATCGTTTTCTTTCATATATCCAGGGCTCACCACTTGAATGTTTTTTCCATCAACCGTTCCCTGAAGCCCTTTTCCCGTGAGTGCCTGAAAAGATTCTGGTTGCTCGATATTGAGTCCACGCTTTTTTACTTCATCCATGATCCCCTTGGAGATAGGGTGTTCGGATTGGGATTCCAACGCGCCTACAAGTGAAAGTAAGGATGCTTCATCGTATTGACTTTTCTCAAGCATAATATCGGTGATGCCAAATTTCCCTTTCGTTAACGTTCCCGTTTTATCAAATACAACCGCGTTTAATTGTCGTGCTTCTTCAAAAGGGGTACGGTTGCGAATCAATAAGCCCTTTTCGGCAGCAATGGCAGTGGATGTGGAGACCACCAACGGCACAGCAAGACCTAAGGCGTGCGGGCATGCGATAATCATGACGGTAACCATTCGTTGCATGGCGAAATCGAAGCTATAACCCAAAATCAACCACGTCGCCAGTGTGACTAACCCCGCTGCCAGGGCAACATAGAACAGCCATTTCGCTGCCTTATCGGAAAGGTTCTGCGCTTTGGATTTTGATTCTTGGGCTTCCTTGACCAGTTGGATAACTTGGGACAAGTAACCGGTTTCTCCGGCGTTCTGGACGGTTACGCGGAGTGCGCCTTCTCCATTCATCGCACCGCCGATTACACGATCCCCGGGTTGTTTGACCACGGGAACCGATTCTCCGGTTAACATAGCCTCGTCCACCGAGGATTGACCGGATTGGATGAGGCCATCGACCGGAATCCGCTCGCCCGGCTTGATCAAGATCATATGTTCCGGTTTCAACGTGCTCACCGCAACGTCCTTCGTATCGCCGCTTGCGGTGATCAGATGAGCCTCGGAGGGGATTAATTGGACCAACTTCTCGAGCGCATTTGAGGCGCCCATAATCGATCTCATTTCTAGCCAATGGCCCAGAAGCATAATATCGATGAGCGTCGCCAGCTCCCAGAAAAAATCGACTTCCGTGATACCGAGCACTATCAGCGAACTATAGCCGTAAGCAACAACGATCGCAAGTGCAATCAGGGTCATCATGCCCGGCAATTTTTGTTTGAGTTCACGGTAAGCCCCCGTAAGAAACGGGACTCCCCCGTAAAAAAAGACGAAAGAAGAGAGCAGGAACAGGATCACAGAATCATAAGGGAACCGCCAGTTCACGCCCATAAACATCTGGATCATCGGCGAGAGCAAGAGGATGGGAACGGTGAATACTACGCAAATAATAAAACGGTTACGAAAATCTTCCACATGATGACCGGCATGTTTGTCTACTCCATGGGATTCATGCCCTTCGTGTGCGCTCGTTTTATGGTGATCGTGGTGGCCCATTGGTTTTGAAGAGGAATGAACGAATAGGTTTTGCTGTTTTTGATGTTCCTGATGGTCATGTTTTATCACGAACTCAACTCTCCTTCGGCTCTTTGTAGGAAGCTTTCTCATTCAAAAGAAATTTATGCATCTACTCCACGAAGCGCAATCTAATGAACGATTTATAATTCCCAATACGTGACCGTATCGCTGATGCCAAGAACGATGAGAAGAAGCCCGGAAAGCTTGTAAATCACATTACCCCATTTCTTCGCATGCTTAAACAGTGATCGGTCTAATCCTAAACCAATCACAATCGCGAAAAAGAGCAAAAGCGGGAAAGCAGTGCCAATCGCAAAAACCGAAGGCAAGATCATCCCATAGGAGGACTGAATCGCAACGGGCATCAACCAGCCGAAAAACAGCAAAACCATCGTGGGGCAGAACCCAAGTGAGAAAGCGACTCCCATAAGAAAAGCTCCACCCTTGTTCCCTGCCCGATCGGAAATCTTCCGAACGAAAGCGGCGAGCTTAAATCCAAACGAAATACGCTTTATTTTTACGAGACCAAGAAAAAATAAACCCATAAGGATAAATAACGGGCCGATTAGTTTTCGAGCATAGACAAAAATGGGGATTGCCTCAACGGAAACGTTCTGACCAATAAGCCAAAACAAGAAACCAAAAATCGAATAGACTGCGATTTTACCTAACAGGTAGAGCAAAAATTCGATGCCTGCAAGCTTTTCGTTCATATATTTATTTCCGAAATAAGTGATACTCCCCAAGTTTGCGGTGAGCTGGCAGGGGGCGACAGAGCCCGCGAACCCGAAAAAAAGCGCAGCCAGTAAAGCAATTTTGGAATTGATCGCAATATCTGCAAATGGAGAGCTTAGCCATCGGCTAATTTCACTAAAAAATGAATACAAGGTCTCCCTCCCCTTTCGCTCCCCCTTGATCTTACAGCCCGACTCCGATATTCGATTGCCGTTTCTTTCTAGCCGCCACGACGATTTGAAGTCGGGATACGAAGCGGTACACCACTTCGGCTAACAGGATCCCGCCTACCACATCCAATAACACATGTTGTTTGACAAACATTGTGGAAACAATAATTAAGGTTGACATGCCATAGATGAGCATTTGATTGATTTTCGTCTTAAAGGTGCTTTTATACAACGATTTCATCATTAAATAGCTCGAAAAAACATGGATGCTTGGGAAGCAATTAAACGGCTGATCGCGCTGATACATATAACGAACCAGCTCGGATACGATATCGTTATCCTGAATATAAGGTCGTGGAACAGTCGTTTGAAAAACAGAATAAATTCCATAGCTTATTAATGCACTTACCACGTAGGTTACAAGGGTTAAATAATAAGCATGGCGATCCCTTTTATAAAAGAATAACAAGCAAATATAAATGTAAAAGATCCAGAACGCATAAGGAATGATGAACCATTTGATAAAGGGGACCATTTGATCGAACGGCGTAACCAAGGAATAAACTTTTTCGCCCGGTTGATTTACAGCAGCATAGATGGCGCCCAAAATCGGAAAAACCAACATTAAGCCCAAAGGAGAATGTTTTTTCAACACAAACAGCAACTTCATTGCAATTTACCTTGGCTAGCCAGAGCCGTCCAAGATCGACCTTGATCGCGGCTTAACCAAAGATTCAGTTGTTCAGTAGCCACTACCCACACCTTTGAATCCATCGGGTTTTGTGCCATATAGGTAATGATCTCCTCCGGACGTTTGTTGGAAAGGACGATTTCCGTCCATCCTTCTTCCGATTGCATCATCAACTTTCCGTCTAGAGAACTTACAAGGAGTTCTCCGCTTACTGCATAGTTTATTGCGGCTATACGAAGATCAAAGGTTAATTTCTCGAACGTATTCCCGAAATCCCGGGACTGAAATAAACCCTGGTCCGTGGCTACGCTAACGGTGCCAGCATCGTCCGGATCCGCAGCGAAAGCAACGGGTTGGCCCGTTACTCCCTTAAAGGCACTCTGCTTCCATGTTTCTGCCTCATCAGTCGAAGAATAGAAACCTGGTGTCGGCATCAGGGCGTTAGGGCTGCTGTTAAAGACATACAACGTATGCGAACGATATCCTGCGGTTAAGCCATGGAAATCGACTTCTCCACTGAGCGCAAGCGTCTCAATCGTTTTTCCACCGTCCGTACTTTTAATTAAGCCTAATGGATTGGGTAAATCCGAACCGCTGGCTGGATGTCCACTACTATAGAATCCGTTACTCGTGTTGGAAAATCCCATATAATCATGTTGCTCGCCCGGAGCATTCGACCATTTGCCTTCCCGATAAACAACGATTCCTTCATGAGCGGGAATCCAAACTTCTTTTCCATAATTGGAGAAGGCCAGTCCGTGCATATGTTCAATCGAATCGGGCGCAGCCGATGAGGTACAAGCAGAAAGGACGGCCGTCAATACGACAATGGTTCCCCATGTGGCCATCCTTTTTCTAAGCAGCTTCAAATTTTTCATATGCAAATGAACTCCCCTATTTTTTTGATTTTACCTTACTGTATCATGACATTGTGTTGGAATTGTGTAGCTTCGGCCGGCCTAACTCGTTTTTCGCTTTTCTTTTATGGTCCATGCAATCATGCCTAAAAACAAATTCATCAAAAACCAGAGAACTGTAATGAAAATGCGCCAAATGTTGGTTTCATTCTTGATTTCCAATTCAGGAGTTGGAGTTGGTTTCGGATCTGCAACTTCTATCGGAGATAATCGGGTGATGATCCGCGAAGGGTTTATCCCCTCCTTGACGCTTAAATTGCCAACTTCGTCTAGGGTGACTTGCAGTTCCTCATCTTTACGAACTGTGACAACAATTGGATAGTTCGTTACAAATGCGTTAGTTGTTCCGCCTGCAGAATAAGCTTTAGTTTCATTAGCCGCCATAATCTGCTTGCGTTCATAATTTCCAAATCCATAATCCAACAATTGGGTCATATCCGAATAAGATTCGTTACTCGTTGCCGATTTCATGACGACGCCGATCAACTCCATTCCATTTCGCATCGCCGAGCCGACTAAGGTAAATCTGGACTCGTCGGTAAAACCGTTCTTAATCCCCGTGGCTCCGTCGTAAGTCCTTAATAATTTGTTATGATTCACGAGATTCGACTTCCACTCTTCCCCATTCCAGGGCTTCGTTTTGGTTGAGACGATGCGGCGAAAAGTGGAATTTTTCATGGCATATTGAGCGATTAAGGCCATATCCTTCGCGGTCGTATAATGCTCGGAATCAAATAGTCCATGAGGATTCCGGAATTGCGTGTTTTTAATGCCGATCTTTTCGGTAACAAATTGATTCATTCGCTGGGCAAAAACTTCTTTCGACCCATCAATGTGTTCTGCGATCGCCGTAGCGGCATCATTCCCAGAGTTCATCAAAAGTCCTTCGATCAGTTTCATCATGGGGACTTGCTCCCCTTCGGCAAGAAACACTCTCGTCCCGTCCTCGTAGCGAGCTTCTTTGGACACGGTCACGATTTCATCGGGACTAGACGCTTCCAATGCCACGATACCGGTTACGATCTTCGTGATGCTTGCTGGATAATAAGTTTTATTTTCATTTTTGGCGTATAAGATGGTTCCCGTTAACCCATCGATCAAGATCGCGGATTCGGAGTGAATATCGAGCTCTTGGGGATCCTGCCGATTTTGCGCAGCCTGCATATTAGTGGGGTATCCAACCAATCCGGAAACGAACCCGATGACAAGCAGGATACGAAATACATGCTGAAAGATAAAAATCATTATGGTTGTATTCCTCCGAAGTAGACGTTGTTTCAAAGTCCATTTCTATAGTATCATAATTACTACATAACGTAGTACATAAAAGGACTGATCCATCACATGCTGAGATTTCTCATCCTCTTTAATGCTTTGCTGATTGCTCTAATCGCGGTGTTAGTGTTTATTATCTACAATGCTGAAAAGAAAGACCCCATCCAAAAAGTCAACTACCCGATTCAAGTGAATGTGCCCAAGTCCGTACCATTAGCGGAAGTCAAGATGGAAGTGGCAGAGAATGAGATCAAGACGGATGAGCCTGAGAAGCCCGTCCACCAAGCCAAAGTATTATTAAGCGCCCCTTTAGTCAAACAACTTCCGGAACTGAGAAACGGCTGTGAGATAACTTCGCTTGCCATGCTACTCAGATTCTACGGAGAAAAGGTTGATAAAATGGATCTGGTACCAGAACTTCCGAGAGACTCTACCCCCATTACTTATGGCAAAAACCGAAAAATTCAAAGCTGGGGAGATCCCAATCAAGGTTTTGTAGGCGATATTACCGGAAAAACGATCGGCTACGGCGTTTATCACGGGCCGTTGTTCGCGCTATTAGAAAAATACATCGATTCCGCAGTCGATTTAACAGGCAGCTCTTTGGAGTCGCTTGAAATCCAATTGTCAAAAGGCGTCCCGGTCGTCGTATGGACAACCGTGAATTACATTGCGCCTCCCAAGCAGGCGTGGATCACTTGGGATTCGCAGAACGGTTCCATTCAAGCAACGTTCAAAGAGCATAGCGTGCTTCTAACCGGTTATGACAAAGACCATGTTTACCTGAATGATCCGCTAAGCGGAAAAAAACAAGTGAAAATCGAAAAAAGCACGTTTCTCTCCGGTTGGAATGCATTAGGGAATCAAGCCATTTCCTATGACCCCATCCCCTAATGGATCAACCCTTCGGTAACTTCTTTGCTTGTTTGGGCTTTGTTTTTGCGGTAAGTCATGACGAGCATGATTAGGATACTTGTTACTATGATCACCGCACTGGTCCATTGACCTGCCGTCCATTCGAAAGCATAACGAGGCGAATCTCCGCGAAGGTATTCAAGGCTGAAACGACCCAAAGCGTATAAAATATGATAAATCAGAAAGAGAAATCCGCGTGGCAGCGTTTTGTTTTTCAACCCGATCAAGATCGCGAACACGATAAAATCCCATTGCCCCTCCCATACCTCTGCCGGCCAGAGCGGCTGCGAGCCATATCGATCAAAGGCTTGAGTCCCTTCCGGATAAACCAGCCCAAACGAAGAGCCAGTAGGCGACCCGTAAGCGTCTCCATTTAAGAAACATGCGATTCTGCCGATTCCTTGTCCAAAAATAATGGCGGGTGCAAGCGTATCCGCAAATTCCCAAAATGAAAATTTATGAATTTTTGCATAGATAATTCCCACGACAAAACCGCCAACCAATGCGCCTTGTATGGCAAGTCCCCCTTCCCAGATAGCGAAGATTTGGACAAGATTTTTTGCGTAATAGCCCCACTGAAAAAAGAATACATGCCATATTCGCGCACCGATAATCGCACCCAGAACGACAAATACAAGAATATTCGGGATGTGTTTTTGATAAGGCGTATCTCTCGCCAGATAATAAGCCAGAGATGCAGCCATTAGAATGGCTAACGCAACTATAACCCCGTATGAACGAATGGCAAAATCTCCAATGCTAAACAGCTCTACTCTCATGGACTTGCCCTCCTTTAAGGTTTACGATGAAATAGATAAATAATCCGATGCCTAGGGAAATAATGGCATACCATTGCGGAGCAGTTAGTCCGTACCACGACGCAAGCTTTGGCATATAAAGCGTAATCGCAAGCGTAGAGATTCCGATTCCCAGAAACCCGGTATACGCGACTTTACCCATCCCATACGGTTTCGAATAGGCTCGTCCGATCACGATCCCCATCAAGAGGGCTTGATAGACGTTAACAGGGTGATACCGGTATGCGGAATCAGATAACGAAATGCCCCATGGCATCGCTGTCTGCGTACCATACCGCCAGTGCGTGATCGAATAGAGGAAGATCGCACACACGGATCCAAACAAAAGCGCATCCATCACCCTTCGCCATGGCAACTGCTTCTTCTTGATCGTCCATGCGCCATAAATCACTGCACCGAGTATTCCGATGCTTAATCCGTTCGGTGTTCCCGGTGTGACAAGGAGAACGAAGGGATTGATCAACAAATCAAGCTGTGTAAAGATCGGACTCAGCTTCCATAGGATAAAGGCAAGAAATATTGCGTTTCCAAAGAAATCCAAGTACTGCAAATCACTCGGTGCTTTCTTCTTCAAATATAACTTCGTTGCAGTCATTCCCAAGGCGATCGTGATAATCAAATACACCCAATCTAAGCGGATCTGAAAGGAACCAAGCTGGAACACTTCCATGTCAGGTTGCTCCTCTCGGGGCATTGATGGCTTGCAGAATCTGCTTTTCTAACGACTCGCTTGTAACTAGGCCTGTTGTAATACTTTGGATCGTTCCTCTGCCGTCGACAAAAAAGGTCGTGGGGATGGATTTGACCCGATATTGCTCCGTAACTGCTCCATTTTCGTCCATCAGGATAGGGAAAGGCAGCTTAAATTCTTCGACGAACGCTTTGGCGCCAGCAATAGAATCATCTGCGGTCATATTGATCGCATAAAATGCAATCTGTCCTTTATATTGTTCGTAGAGACGGACCAGTTCCGGAGCTTCTTTGCGACAGGGGCCGCACCAGGAGGCCCAGAAATTAATCAGTGCTGGTTTTCCTTTAAGATCGGCCAAAGTATAAGATTCTCCGCTCAGTCCCTGTAACTCAAAGCGCGGGGACTGAAAACCGACTTTGGCGGTTTCCTCCTTATTGAATCCATCCGGTTGCAAGAACGCGAGTACGATCAGAACGCCTACAACGATCATCACAATAATCGAATTTCGCAAGATACTCCCTCCTTCTAGAAACCTATAAAACCTCCGTATAACCCGATTAATTTTCTTGTAATCAGACTGAGTTGATCCGTATATAAAAGAACGCCTGTTACAACCGTTATTGCTCCGCCGATTTTCATTAGCCGCCCCCCATATTGGCCCAATCCTATGCCCCCATTAAATACTACATAAAGTAGTTTATAAAGCGATAAAAGAAGCGGCTTACGAACAGCCGCTTACAATAACTCCTGTTAACAGGGTTAGCATCAAAATGGAGTTCATCGTGGGAATCGAATTCATTACAGGCACTTTGATCCGTTGTTTGGGATCGATGAGTTGCTGAAGACGATAATTGATAGCTGCATCGGCAAAACCTACGCTTCCTACAGGTACTACTTGAACCTGTTGCGTACACTTCAGTAATACACAGGCCAAATCTTTTGCATTATTGAGCTTTTGTATTGCATACTGATCCGCTAGTAGCTCCATCCATACCTGAATATAATGAGACAGCTTTTCTAGGATCGGAAGAAAAGGTAGACTTGTCTTCATTATTTGAAGAAAATACGATCTGAGCGGGTCAAAGTTCCGACAATGAAAGTTCTCATGCCATACGATGGCTGCGATTTCGCGATCTGAAAAATAATCGATTACTTTAGACGAAAGGACAATCCGCGGCCGAAAGAAGCCATAGGTCACTGCAATGATGCCTTCATGATCAATAACCGTCATTTTTATGCCGATTTCATTAAATTGTTGTCTCAGTTGAGTCGTTTTTACGTGATTATATCGGGAATTTACGTGTTTTCTCCAATGGCTTCCTAACTTTATCTGTTGGATGGCGAACCCAACTAGCTTTAAGACGCTGTAGGCAATCAGGATGTTTAACCCCACGAGAACAACCTGATGAATCGCGGTTTGCTCCTTTAAGATAGTCAAACAATATTGCAATATGCCCCACTCTGGATTAAATCCAGTAGCTTCATGTACCCAAAAAAGGATCATCTGCGCCCAGGCAAAACCGCTTATAAGAAGATAAAATCCAAAGGTGAGATGGTGTCTTATCCTCATGAGGGATCACGCTTCCATTCGTTTAACCGCTCTTCAAGCAACTTCAATAATTCGGGGTCGGCTTTCTGCACGGCATCAAATAAATGATTGACGACTAATTCGCCGTATTCTTGGACTAATCCTTCTGTAACAGCCTTCGTCTGTTCTTGAAGAAATTCTTCTTTACTCTGGACAGATTGAAAAACGCTCAGTCGATTTCTTCCGGCTCCTGTTGTTTTTTTCTTAAGATGGCCTTTTTCATGAAGTCGGTTCATCACCGTCATAATCGCAGTATAGGAAAGCTCCTCGTCTAAATATTCCTGTACTTGCCGAATCGTGGTTTCTTTATGATTCCATATAATCTGCATAATCTGTGCTTCAAGCGGGCCAAAAAAACGATTTAAACCTTCTTCGTTCATTCTCATCCGAGGCACTTTCAAATGATCCACGCTCCTTTCCGCCCCATTTTAACATAAGATCGGCATCATGTCCTAACTGAGCTTAACTCAGCCAAAGTATTGAAACCGTATCGGATTTTTCTTGATAATTCCCCCAGAGAAAAATACCAACAAGAACGATTACAAAAATCAGCAAAATCAGTTTGATGCCAAGCGCTCTTTCTTTTCTCATGGATGTCTCCTTGCAGGTTATATACTACGAATTGTAGTTCCTAAAGAATCGTCCGTCAACATCCAAGATATGATATTCCTGTGTCTCTTCTGCGCGTCTCCTTCCTCACAAGTTCTACATAATTGTAAGGTAAGATGGACTTGTGCGATTGATTGAATGGAAAGGAAGGATTAAAGATGAGATTGAATTGGAAACTGAAAACCGTTGGACTCGTAGGGGCGATCTCCTTGATTTTAGCGGGTTGTTCAAGCGCTATAGGCGGAATGGACCATTCGAAAATGAATATGGGGAACGAGGAAGAAAAGCCATCACAATCTACGGAAAAGCAAACGGGAATTGCGCAGACCGCGGAATGGAACATTTTAACTGGAAAGGAATTTAATTTAACGGCGGTTGCAAGCAATCAAGAGATTGCGCCCGGTAAGACCTTGCCGGTATGGACCTTCAATAATTCCGTACCCGGGCCGGAACTTCGGGTAAAGCAAGGGGATACGGTAAAGATCAATTTGAGAAATGAACTTCCGGATCCGGTAACCATACATTGGCATGGCGTGCCGGTCCCCAATGAGATGGACGGAATTCCCGGCGTCACGCAAAATGCAGTGCAACCGGGTGAATCTTTCACTTACCAATTCCAAGCCACTGTACCTGGGACTTACTGGTACCACTCGCATCAAGATGGCGTAAATCAACTGGATCGCGGGCTTTATGGCTCCTTTATCGTTGAGGGTGATGATGTGCAGAAAGTGGATCGCGATTATACGCTATTGCTAGATGAATGGATGAGCAGCGGAATGGATATGTCTCAAGGCGCTTCTTCGGATATGGATATGGATATGTCCGGCATGGACCATAGCGGGATGGACATGGGAGACTCCAACATGGACATGGAGGATTCCAATATGGACATGGGCGGAATGGAAATGGACATGGCACACGATATGAGCATGTATGACCTGTATACGATTAATGGGAAATCCGGTGACCTGGTGAAACCCTTGGTCGTTAAAGAAGGCGAAAAGGTTCGTATTCGTCTCGTAAATGCCGGATACCTGTCCCATCAGATCCATCTGCATGGTCATGACTTCAAGATAACGGCCACAGATGGCCAACCCCTCAATAACCCAGGGGTAGTGACAGATAATGTCGTCACGCTAGCTCCGGGTGAACGTTATGATCTCGAATTTGAAGCGACTAACCCTGGAAAATGGCTGATCGAAGACCATGGCGACAACAACGCCGTTAAAGGGATGAAGGCGTGGATTGCCTACGAAGGATCGACTGAACAGACTGATAAAGCCAACGAGAAGGAAATGCTTGGCTCTGTGGATTTAACTAGCTATGGTCAACTTGGCAAAGCAAGTTTATCTTTAGATCAATCCTATACGATGGAATATACGATGAATTTGAACACGGAATCAAAAAAAGGCGAAACCGTCTACACGATCAACGGCAAAACCTTTCCGGAAACCGAACCACTCCCTGTAAAAAAAGGGGATACCGTTAAAGTTCGACTTGTCAATCAATCCAAATCTGATGACCATCCCATGCATCTGCACGGGCATTTCTTCCAGGTGTTAAGCAAGAACGGCAAACCACTTGAAGGTTCGCCGATCATCAAAGACACGATAAACGTGAAGCCTGGCGAAGAGTACGTCATTGCGTTCATTGCGGACAATGAAGGAAACTGGATGTTCCACTGTCATGATTTGCATCATGCATCAGCGGGAATGGTTACCGAAGTGAAATATTCCGATTATAAAACGGACTTTGTTGCGGATCCGAATGCCGGCAATAAGCCGGAATAAAATAAAGACCCAGATCCAACACCCCCCGATAACTCTCATCGGGGGTGTGTTTATGAAGGTATTGCCGAGCCGTCTTCTACTTCTTTAAGTTCCGCATCGTGGTTTTTCTTTCGAGGAATGTTCATGATGATCGTCATTCCTTTGTCTTCATTAACTTTTTTAACCCAGATCCGGCCCCCGTGCGCCTCTACAATAGACTTGGCGATTGCTAATCCTAATCCCTTCCCTCCAGTCTTCCGACTCCGTGATTTATCCACGCGATAAAATCGTTCGAAAATAAGGCTACGGTCTTTTTCCGGAATGCCAATGCCCGTATCTTGAATGCTTAGGATGACCCTATGTGTATCTTCCTGTGCCGCTATATGAACGGTTCCACCCGAGGGGGTAAACTTTAGCGCATTTGACAACAGATTATTGATCACCTGCGTCATCCGGTTTTCGTCCCAATAAACGCGAATCTTTGTATACATGCGCAAACGCAGCTCAACTTTCTTTTCGGTAAATGCAGCTTCATTCAGACGAACGATTTTCTCTAACAGTTCAATGAATTCAAATTCGGATTTTTCCAATTTAAAATCGGGGGAAGCCATTTCGTTGAGTTGTTCTAAGTCACTAACCAAGTAGATTAGTCGGTCGATCTCGTCTTGACAGGATTCGATTCTTTCTTTGGTTGGTTCCCATATCCCGTCTCCGATCGCGATCATCATACTTTTCAAGGTCGCTAAGGGGGTACGTAGCTCATGCGCGATATTCTCAGTCATGGACTGGCGAAGCTCTTGTTGTTTCTGCAATTGTTCAGCAAGAGTATTCAGCGCCTTTCCAAGATCGGCCATCTCATCC
Organism: Cohnella sp. SGD-V74; assembly: GCF_003001675.1. GTDB lineage: Bacteria > Bacillota > Bacilli > Paenibacillales > Paenibacillaceae > Cohnella. The sequence goes on from NZ_PVYW01000018.1 coordinate 68,320, forward strand.
TGGGTGTTTGTCGGTGATCTTACACTCCATTCGCCCTCCGACATCGTTAATGCGGCTTGTTTCATTTGAACAAGCGGTTTGGATATCCGGCGAGCTAAATAAATACTCATTAATGATGCTAAGATCAACGCCAGAGTTACGGTTAGTATGACGGATTGTATAATGGCTTGTTCCAAATGAGAATTTAACATGCTGTCGCTTGGTTGGAGTACGGACGCTTCTTTTCCGTATAGCTGAAAATGGTAATGCGTGGCATTGACAATCACCACACTGGCTATGATTAAAATCAGGCCCGACCATGCCATTAATAATAAGCTCAATCGGAACGATAATCTGCGGGTCATTTGATTTGTCCCCCCGTGAAACGATATCCTTTTCCGTATACCGTTTGGATGTATATAGGGTTTTTCGGATCCTCTTCGATTTTTTGACGTATATTCTTAATATGTTGATCGATGGTTCGGGAGTCTCCTTCAAAATCCAGGCTATGTACTTTTTCGATTAGTTGTTCACGGTCAAAAATACGATTGGGGTGCTTCGCGAGAACGAACAGTAATTTGATTTCGACAGGAGTAAGGTTAATTGGTTCACCATTCAAAAGAACTTGTTGTTTTAAGGAGTCAATCGTCATTTCCCCATTCGCGCTTTCGATTCGATCGGCAAGCAGTCCATCATCATGAGCACGACGCATTACCGTACGAATTCGAACAATCAATTCCCTTGGATCGAACGGTTTAACGATATAATCATCCGCACCGATTTCTAATCCATTGATTTGCTGGGTCTTGGAGGATTTTGCCGTTAGCATGATAATCGGAATGGAATGATTAGCCCGTATACGTTTGCATAACTCTTCGCCCGAAATGTCCGGAAGCATCAAATCTAATAAAATCAAATCCAGCGGAAATTGTTGAATGATGTTATAGCCTGTCTCGCCGGATTCAGCACCAATCACTCGGTAGCCGGCATGCTCCAGATAAGAAGTGATGACTTCGCGTATTTTTGTCTCGTCTTCAATAACCAATATGGTTTTCATGGCACCCTCAATTCCGTTTTATGGAAATAGAACTTACCGATGAATCGGTAAGTTCTATTTCGGTTGCGATTATGCTGCCACCGTCATATTCCTGCAAGCCTCTGCACAAGAAAAACATGCTTGGGCACACTTTTGACAATGGTCGACCGAATGTTTTTTGCACTCATTCCCGCAAGCTTCACAAACTTTAGCGCAAAGTTCGCAAATTTCGTTTACGAATGAGCTGTTTCTCGCCATTGCCTCTGCTGCTAAGGAACAAAGGGTTGCGCATTCTTGATCCAACCGAATGCATTCCCTCATCATGGCGACATCGTTTTCATTCAGGCAAGCATTGTAACAATGGTAACATTCTTGCATACACTTCAAGCATTCATCAATGCAATGTTGAAAATGTTCATGCGACATAACGTATCCCTCCTTCTGTTTTGTAACTACGTTGGATAGTTATACCCACTCTCCTTCATTTCTTATTCGCCAGCGAAAAACGAAAAGCCCTATTTATGGTTTTCGTGTATAAAAGCGAAATAAGCCATATACAAAACTTAGAAATAAGACATAAACCGCTACAATGTAAGCAATTCCCCTGTAATTTGCCTCATTGAAGAATTGATCGCCAATAAGAGTAACCAATAGAATAAATGGGATTTTCCCGAGCAAAGTGGCATAAAAGTAAGGCTTCCATGGCATCTTTGTTAACGCAGCATATGCATTAATCACTTGGGCCGGAACGATGGGAAGCAAACGTGCGAATAGGATCGTCATAAATGCGTTGCGTTCAGTAAATTCGGTTAAGAAGGTTACGCCTTTAAAATGGGCAATTTTGTGTCTTCCTTCGGCGGTAAAGGTCCCTCTAATTAATCCAAATAAGATGATCGCTGCTAACACAGAGACGATGATATTTATTCCTGTGCCTAATGCGGATCCATATTTAGCGCCGAGTATCACAGCGACTACCCCGTATGGAAAAGCGGGTACGATCGCTACGAGTAAAGCAAAAAGGCAGATGAGAACATCCATATACCAAGTGGATTCCGTTTCCATCCAACGAGTTAAAGGTTCACGAAATGTGAAAATCGCAACCGCGGATCCTACATAAAGCGTGAGAAAGAAGAACTTTCTTCTCATGGTCTAATGCTTACCCCACCTTACTAATAACTTAAATGCAACTATACAAAGTAACAGGACATCTGCACAGCGAATAGCATAACGGAGCGGTGATTTTCTAATTGAAGGCGAGGCCCGAACATGCAAGGGCAGATTTCAATGTCAACTGGAATAATTCGAATGCTTCAGGACTGTGCGGCAATGTGCTGCGAAACCTGGGATATTCTTTTGAATCGTTCGGATGTGACGATGAGAAAGTTCCAAATCAAATTATTGTCGGATTGTGCTTCCGTATGCGAACTTTGCGCCAAGTTTATCGCAGAAAATAGTGTCCTTATTAAATCGCTATGTGATTACTGTGCTTTTGTTTGCGAGTACTGTGCAAAAGAATGTCTGAAGCATAACGAACGGGAATCCCAAATGTGTGGGCAAATGTGTTTGAACTGTGCAAGAGATTGTCGTGCTTTTACATTAAAGCATTGAAGTGGGGTGAAGTCACTTCAACTGAAATACCCCATACATGACCGTACTATCGCCGGGACGAATGTTAAACAGAGTAAAGGCAAGAATCCCCTATATGCCGGACGATTCTTGCCTTGTATCATAGATATAATTACTCTTCTAAGGCCTGAGAATCGTCCTCGCTCGCATGATCATCTTTAATCATATCTTCATAGTTTTCACCCGTTACGACCCTTCTTGCAGTTACATATCTTTTCGCATAATATTTTTCCGACAAATCGCTAATTCTAACGCCTTTACTGCTGGACGAGTGTGCGAATTGTCCATCGCCAACGTAGATTCCAGCATGCGAAACCCCTTTGCCATTGGTATTAAAGAAAACAAGGTCTCCAGGCCGGAGATCATCTTTTTCAACTTTCGTCCCAATTTTTGATTGAGAACTGGAAGTTCTCGGTAACTTGGTCTCGTATTGATTAAATATGTACAAGATAAATCCCGAACAATCAAAACCACTCGTCGTCGTGCCTCCCCATTGGTAAGGAGTACCTACGACTTCGTCAACGGCTTTTTTCAATTCAATCTGGGATGCGAATACACTACCTCCACTGAAAGCAAAAAATAGGATCATACTAAACAACGTTAAACCAACCTTCTTCAAAGCTGCTTCTCCCTTCGGTGCCTACGAGGTTAGCTGAGGGTTCGGTTGAAGGTTCCCTATAACCTTTATGATCAAGGTTAATTCACCCAAAACGGTTCCCCCGTTTCTCTTAATCGAGAATTCGGCAAAATATAGTTTTAATAATACACTCTGTAGTATTTCGGTTTATTATGCCGAATCCCTTCTTGGGATAGATTAGAATTCATTCATTTTCCAGATGGGTTGACTCGAATCGACAAAAAATAAAGGGACATTTGTGCATATTCCGCACGGAATGTCCCATAGAACTACTTTCGTGTTTATTTGCTTTGATCAATACATTTGATTAATCGATTTTCGATATCAACAGCAATTGCTTTAAGCTTCTCATTACCGAGAAGTTCCATTAAAACTGTGGGCTTGGGCAATCCAATTAATGTGTTGCCATTGTCTTCGTAAATGACGATCTTACAGGGAAGAAAATAACCAACGTAAGGCGATTCAGTTAAAACACGCTTTGCTTCTTCCGGATTGCAGACCTCAAGAATATGATATTCTCTTTCGAAATCCACGCCTTCTCAATGACCTTCTCTTTCAGATCCACTTTCCAGAGCACTCCGATATTTTCGTTTAGGAGATTGCTTGAGAGATCGGTTATGACTTGTTGTGAAGATTTTGCTGTTTTAATTGTGTAATGGAACATGACTTTGCACCTTCCTTAAATAATTCAACTCCACCTTAATTAAATTAATCCGCCGGTCTATCCAAACGCCGTTTCGTTAACAGCCATGTGACGGCTAATCATACAGAATTGAACTTGAAATTGTTTGTGAACATTATGCTTATTGCCAACAGTTATGGTTGGAGGTCTTCTCTAGCCTGCCCGGGCTAGCCCAAGTAAGCTGCTCAAACCGGGGGCTACCTTGTGGTGCTGCAACATTAGTTAAGCTAATCGGGAATCGGTACATATTCTTGGCCTCAAGCGGCAATCGGTACACATTCTTGACATCCGACAATTGTCGGTTGACAAGAACATAGTCAGGCCAATTAAATGTGGAAGGTACATCAGGACGTCCGCCAATTTTGCTAGTTCCAACCTCAATTTTCTCCTCGTCAATCATCGTTGGAACCATATAGAATCCGGGTCTAACATGCTGTTTAATATCTCCCAATATTCACCTAGTCCTGCTTTTTCCAACATCGATCGTACTTGTGGTAGATTCGGAATTTAGCCGTCACTCTCATACCTAACGATTCAAGTGTAATAATTACAATATTCTTCTTTCGTTCCAAAATGTACGCAAGAAACTTCTGTCCTTTTTTCCATAACGAAAAGCACCCCCTATAGTATTCATCGGATTAAACACAAGGGTGTTTTCCAATGTCACTATAAGGAGCGCACTTACGATACTAATCACAGTCCTTTGATATCTAGAATTCCCCGTAATTTCATAGGAAGGTGCTTACAAATCGATTTAAAGTATTGCAATGATAAGAAAAATTAAAGTGGGTTAGAATACAACGTACCAGAATACGTTGCGCTATAGCCAGAACCTACAGCAGTTTCTTATACCGGTGTTTCCGGATTTGTGGATTTATCATACAGCATGACTCATTAAATGTAAATAATTGTTTTTACGAACAGCAAGATGAGTTAGTAGGCGCACTTACTGAAACCCTCTTCTCATTAAGTACTGCACCACCACAACATTCAGCCGTCTTTCCAACAACAACATTACTCGAATTTAACAAGTTCCCAGTGCTGCAAACACCTGTTTCAGGTAAATCAAGCTCTACTTTCGTTGCAGCTTCCCAATCACCAGTGAGTGCGGCGACAACGGATCTGACTTGCTCATAACCGGTGGCCATCAAGGACGTTGGTGCTCGGCCATAGCTTTTGGCACCAACGATGTACAAGTTGTGTTCTGGCTGACGCAATTCTTTTTCCCCATGCGGTCTTACTGTACCGCAACTGTGAATGTTTGGGTCAATCAAAGGTGCTAGTGAATGCACACTTTCAATACTTGATTCGATGTCCGTTCTAACTTCGCGAAGGAAGTCCAGATCCGGCCGCGATCCTGTATTGCTAATGATCTCCTGAATACCATCAATGCGGGCGATTTTTCCGTACTGATGCCCTTCAACGGAAATCGTGTTTTCGTTTTTGCTGAATGTATCGATGTTGAAGGAAGTGTATACCTCGACATTACCGTTCTCGACCATCTTTTCGATCCGTATGCCTAATGTTCCACGTTCCTGCAGGCTATCGTTTTCTTGTCCGCCATATACATCCCTAAGATTCGCCTTGCGAATAATCCAAACGATTTCCGTCTCCGGCGCCTCCTCTTTAAGTCGCTCTAGATCAAGCAATGAATTAATCGCAGAGTGCCCACTCCCCACGACAAGCACTCGTTTCCCTTTAAATTGATCTTTGTGTTTACCGGTAACATCCGGAATGCCGTAAGTAATCTGATCGCTCAACGCCAACTCGTCACTTGTCCATACGCCTTCCGAGTTAGCCGGATTGGGTTGAGACCAGGTTCCGGATGCATCGATGATCGCTTTAGCTTCGAACGTTTTGCGATCGCCATTAACTTCAACGTGTATAACGAATGGAAGTTTGTCTCGACCTAATGTCTTTACTTTGCTCAACCCTTTACGGCTAATCGCAATGACTTTGGCGTTATAGTGAATATGGGGCTGTATCTGTACAAGCTGTGATACTGGCCTGAGATACTGCTCGATTAGTTCTCCTCCGGTGGGGAGCACGTCATCATTGGGCGCCGTCCACCCACTAGCTTCCAGAAGACTTTTTGCAGCCTTATCGATGTTATATTGCCAAGGAGAGAATAAGCGTACATGGCTCCAATTCGCGATATTTCCGGCAATTTCATTTCCGGCTTCAAAGAGGATAAACGGTTCTCCCTTGACGACAAGGTGTGCTGCAGCTGCCATGCCAACCGGTCCTCCGCCAATTACGGCTACGGGTAACTGATTAAGCTCATTGGGCAGTTGCCGCGCTTTAATTTCATCTCTTCTCATAAAAGTCACTTGATTCACATTTGTAGAACAACAATCGCTCATTTGTAACCCCTCCATTAATCAATACTTTTTGATATAAAATCAAATTTAATGCATAACTCAAGGAACATTTCATTTTCGAAAGATGCAACAGAGCTCCGGGGACAAGATTCGGTTCACCTCAGTATGATTGAGTTCATAGTAACTCCAAGTCCCTCTTGTCTCGCGAAGGATTAAGCCAGCATCCAATAAGATCTTGAGGTGGTAAGACAATTTCGACTGAGACATATCCAAGATATCGACAAGGTCACATACGCATGTGTTTCCCCGTTGCGTAAGTTCGTACATGATTTGCAAACGTTTCTGGTCAGCCAACGCTTTGAACTTACTCTCATATGGAGTAAAGTCAATCGAATCATTCTTCTTTTCAAAAACAGGAAGTTGTTTAATCATTGCTCATGCCTCCTCAGCAACAAACAGGTTGGCAGCACATGACGCTTGGTTGAATATCCTTAACTTCTAACACAGTTTCTTCCTCAGACCGATTTATCCACTTCCAAGCATGTCGTGCTTGTTTTTCAACTGTTTGCTGGTGATGAGACATCAGGTACTCGAGCGCATAAACATTGAACATCCGGATACACCCCATAAATCAAAATTATTTGATGTAGTGATCTTAACATGATTTAGTATTTAATCGCAACATTAAATCAAATTATTTTGATTTATAAATAAGATGGCTACCGAAAAGTTAGTCATTAGTATAACCCGAATCAACTTTGCTACTCCCCATTAAGGAGCGATTCTGAAGCGATGGACGGGTTGTCAGGATCATGCTGTGGATATTAAAGTTTCAAATAAGAAAATAGCCGTTTGACAATAAACTTTGCATCTGGCCCTACTCCCCTTAAGGTTGCCGAAGCAAATGAACGCTGCCCTTCCAACCCGACATAATAAAGGCCTGGAACGGTGCTAATGCCAGCTTGATGCAAAGGTCTACCTTCTGCATCAAGTGCATGAATGCCTTGTAGATAGGGAAGATTTGGACGATAGCCTGTAGCAAAGATGATTTTATCTACCGCCTCCTTTGTTCCATCCGGCCAAATGACTCCATCTGGATAAAATGAAGTAAACATGGATTGCTGATTCGGTTTCCCTTCCGCTATTCGCATTTTGTATTGGCCCGGGTCGTTCACCGCGCTTGAACTTGGTGCAGTTTTTCCGAGTCGCCAGAATGGAAATGTATCAAAGCCAATTAATTTAATCCAAAAGTGTAGATCCTGACCCCATAGCTTTTGATTCACGAATTGAATGGGTTGGAGCACAGCTAAGGTTGTTTTGCTAAACTCCGACAACTCAACGCCGATTTGTACTGCTGAATTACCGCGGCCCACAATAATCACGCGCTGATTGCGAAAAGGTTCTGGATTCCGATATTGAGAAGAATGCAGAAGTCGACCCCGAAAAGTATCTTGACCCGGAATAACTGGCGTGTAGGGATTGTGAAATGAACCAGTTGCATTGATGATGGTTTTTGCTCGAAATGTTTCTCCTGACATCGTATGAATGGTGAATCCTTCAGCTCCCTTTTCGACAGACGCTACCCGCTGATTTTCCGTAACAGGTAGTTGGAACTTCGTCCGATAATCATGTAAATATCGAACGACTTCATCCCTTCTCGGATACTTATTTGCCTCACCTGGGAACTTCATGCCTGGCAACGATGAAAAAAGTGCTGGAGAAAACAGTTTGAGGCTATCGTAATAGCGTGGCCAGGAACCGCCTACATCATCGCTGGCTTCTAATATTAGAAAACGCAGACCTTTCTTCTGTAAGTGATAACCGGCTGCAAGTCCAGCCTGACCCCCACCAATGACGATCGTATCAAAAAAATCATTCATATCAGTAGCCTCCAATATTATTTGCATAATGCAAGTATTTCATAGAAGAGATCACCCTTTAGGGTGGAAAAGCAAATTCATAACTGGCCTAACAACATGATGAGCTTACCTTGGACATGCTTTCATTGAGTAATTTTAGAGAGCGGATGACAGTTTCTTTTTCGAAATCATTCATCTGAGAAAAAACCTGATCCAAATACATGTTCATCCGTTCATCAATTGCTGTCGCTACGAACTTTCCTTCAGTTGTTAGCGAAAGAATTTGAATTCTACGATCTTCAGCATATGGCGTTCGTGTCAGCAGGTTCTTATCAACCAATGTTTGGACTTGCCGGCTAAACGTCGTAATCTCAGTACCTAATGTTTCGGCAATCTGCTGTATAGAGGGCTGATGTTGGCGATCCACTTCATACAGAATGTGACTCTGGATAAGCGTGACCTCTACCGCCCCAACAGAACAGCAGGTTTTATTAAGTAAGCCGAATCGTTTCGTCATTTGTTGAAGAACCGCTCTTACGTCTTCCATGTTCAATCACCTCTGTATTCTTTATAACAATATTATTTGCATTTTGCAACTAAAATTAATTCTCGTGCCTGAATATCATTTAACACTAATATAACAAATGGATTATATAATCAGGGAGTGAAGCTACGTTAAGGGGGAATAACAGTGTCCAAGGAAAGAGCCTTGCAGGTTTACTTTTTATGCGGTCAAAATCGCTGTCGTAGTCAAATGGCTGAAGCATTTGCGAAACATTATGGAGATCCAGGCATCATCGTGGATAGTGCCGGGCTAGATCCGAGTCCACTTCATTTTTTGACGGTCGAAGCAATGAAGGAAATCGGAATTGATGTTTCCGTACAGACCTCCAAACGGATCGATATGAAAGTGTTTTTATCGGCTACTGTGATCGTTAAGTTATGTGAAGATATTCAGGAAAAATGCCCCATCGTTCCCTTTGGAATTCGTAATGAGCAATGGAATATACAGGACCCATTAGCTCAAGAGGTTCCATCCATTCAGGATGTTCGAAAAGCAAGAGATGAAATCAAGCACAAAGTAATTCACTTGCTTCAACAGTACCAAGCCTATAACAGCCCAACTTAAAATAAGTCGTCACTAATATTATTGTTTACTTATATTGCTGGCTGTGTATAATACGAAATAGTTGAACTTGCAAGGAAGGGAGTGAAATTCTAATGACTAATGTTGAGGATATGTTGGATTCCCTAAAACTTCTTTCGGACAAAAGCAGACTCACGATTCTTGCCCTTCTTAAAGAAAGTGAACTGTGTGTTTGCGATATCGTCGAACTTCTGGAGACCACACAACCGAATGTGAGTCAGCATCTGAAGAAGTTAAAAACCGGTGGTCTCATCAACGAAACCAAACGTCGTCAGTGGGTATACTATTCCCTGAATTTAGAGGATAAGCCGTATATCAAAGAAATACTGGATCAGTTGCCTTCGATGAAAGATCGAATAGATTCATTAAAAGGCCAAAGCTGCGACTAATATGGAGGAATTATGTTAACGATCGCTTCTCTTATCTTTCTTATCACGCTTGTTTTCGTCATCTGGCAGCCTAAAGGGCTCAACATTGGATGGTCAGCTTGCGGCGGCGCAATCATCGCTTTAATTTTCGGTGTCGTCAACTTTAATGATGTTTGGGATGTTACACAGATTGTTTGGAATGCAACGCTCGCATTCGTTGCGGTAATTCTCATTTCACTCATCTTGGACGAGATTGGCTTCTTCGAATGGGCTGCTCTGCACATGGCCCGGTTTGCCAAAGGCAATGGCAATCTAATGTTCATTTACGTCATTTTGCTCGGCGCAGCTGTAGCCGCATTTTTTGCCAATGATGGAGCTGCGCTGATCCTTACGCCGATCGTATTAGCAATGGTTCGGGCTTTGAAATTCGATGAACGAATGATTCTCCCCTTTATTATGGCAAGCGGGTTTATCTCGGATACGGCCTCCCTTCCGCTTGTTGTCAGTAATCTGGTGAATATCGTATCGTCGGACTTCTTCGGAATCGGATTTGTCGAATATGCCAGTCGTATGATCGTCCCAACGATCTTTGCGATTGCCTCTAGCTTATTGGTGCTGTACCTGATGTTTAGGAAGAGCATTCCTAAGCAGTATGATCTTACTCAGTTGAAACAGCCTAGGGAAGCTATTAAGGACATGCGGTTGTTCCGGATTTCATGGGTTATTCTGGCCGTTTTATTAATCGCGTACCTGACGAGTGAATTTATTAACGTCCCTGTATCCATTATCGCTGGCATCGTCGCAATCCTCTTTCTCTTACTGGCTAGGCAAAGTAAAGGGATTCATACCTGGAACCTCGTAAAAGGTGCTCCATGGGCGGTTGTCGTCTTCTCGATCGGGATGTACGTCGTGGTGTACGGATTACGAAATGTCGGTCTTACCGATGAGCTTGGCAAACTTTTTGATTGGGTCGGAGACCAGGGGTTGTTCGTAGCCACGGTCGGATCCGGATTTATCGCGGCCATCCTCTCTTCGATCATGAATAACATGCCGACCGTCATGATTGACGCGCTTGCCATTCAAGGTACCGATGCAACAGGTCTTGTACGTGAAGCCTTTATCTATGCGAATGTCATAGGATCCGATTTGGGTCCAAAAATTACGCCTATCGGTTCCTTAGCTACCTTGTTGTGGCTTCATGTGCTTTCGTCTAAGGGTGTCAAAATCGGTTGGGGGTATTATTTCAAGGTCGGCATCATTCTGACCCTCCCTGTCCTCTTTATCACGCTGGCGAGCCTTTATCTCTGGCTCATGATCATCAACTAATTCATAAACCTTAAGGAGAATGACAAAATGGAAAAACCACTCGTGTACTTTCTTTGTACGGGCAACTCTTGTCGGAGCCAAATGGCGGACGGATTCTTAAATACGATCGGCGGCCATCTCTATGAAGTGAAAAGCGCGGGTCTTGAAGCCCATGGTCTGAACCCACGGGCAGTTAAAATCATGGCAGAAGCCGGCGTTGATATCTCTTCTAATACCTCCAATGTTATTGATCCGGAGACTTTGAATCGGGCGACATACGTGATCACGCTGTGCGGACATGCCGATGAGCATTGCCCTGTCATCTCCAATCCGAACGTTATCAAATGGCACTGGGGCTTTGATGACCCCGCTAAAGCGACTGGGACGGAAGAAGAAATCATGGATCAGTTCCGTGCCGTACGCAATGCCATCAAATCGCGTGTTGAGCAGTTCGTTCAAGAGGGTAAATAGGTATGGCAGCAATTAAAAGAATGCATGTTGCCGTTAACTGCTCCGATTTAGATAAATCTCTTTCTTTCTATCGCAGTTTCTTCGGGGCCGAACCGACAAAAGTGAAAGAGAATTATGCGAAGTTTGAATTAGATAATCCAGCTCTGCATTTCTCCTTAAATGTTCGCCCATTTGAGAAAAAAGGCGTGCTCAATCACTTAGGTTTTCAGGTAGACAACACAGAAGACGTTCTGGCCATGGGCGAGCGATTACGGCAGGCCAATCTTCTACTCATCGATGAAATGAATACGACTTGCTGCTACGCAGTCCAGGATAAGGTTTGGGTTTACGATCCGGATGATAATGCGTGGGAAATCTTCTATACCAAAGAGGATTCCGAATTTGAATCTGCTGGCGATGCTAGGGACTTATCCCTCTGCTGTGCCCCACCGTCTGCGCCGGTTTCCGTTTCGTTTACTAGTTTCCATAAGAACAAATCCTAGTGACGGGGAATGAACAATATGTCCAATAGCTATCACTCGCTTCATGAGAACCGCATTTTCATGGGCGGGGCCACGGATATTGAAGCCATTGAAAATCATGAAGGCATTGATGTTGTTGTCGACTTGCGTGCCGAAGCAACGGAATGTGCATATTCGGATTCCAAAGCCAAGTGGGTTCAAATTCCATTAGGGGATAATGCTACGGAAAGCGAACATGTCTTATACAAGCAAGCAATAGACGAAATCGTAAACGCGTATCAAGTTGGTAAGAAAGTGGCCTTTCATTGCGGTGGAGGCAAAGGAAGAACGGGGACGGTTGCTGCAGGTACACTAATCGCCCTTGGACTTGCGGACAGTGTTGATGAAGCTATAGAAATCGCCAAAGGCATTCGTCCGAAAATTGATCTCAAGCCTATCCAACGTGAAGCGTTACAAAGATTATATCCGTAATGAGAAAGGGAATGCCCAGTGGCATTCCCTTTCTCATTACGGCATTTCGCTTCTTCTTTCAAAAACGGCATAATTGAATCAGCTAGTGCACGTTTCTTCCGTAAAAGAGACGAATATAACACGTCTGTAGTAGAAATGTTTATTGAGTCATTTGCAGACGTGGCAGATAATCTTCGCATGCAATTTAAAAACTTTAAGGAATTTGAAATGCAAGACCCCTTTTACTTAATAGTAACCATGATCGGTATGCAAGGAGTTGTTCCTTCGCTTCGTAATGGCTTCTATCTTGACCCACGTCCTATCGACGATGATTTTATTCAACTACCAGAAATTAGGTTGGATCCGTTAGGTTCAAGTTCAATAGATCCTGCCGATATACTGAAGCCTTTATTGCGTGCACTTTGGAATGCTTTTGGACTTGATCGAAGATAAAATCTAGATATAACGGGCTGCAGATTACTCTACAGCCCATTAACAATTAGCTTTGATATAGCGTCACATAAGGCTTTTTCCACGACTCACCGTAGACTTCGTTGACTTTAGCAATGTGTTCAGCAGTAGCACTTTTTTCAATTGTGTTTAAGTATTCCATAAACTCTTCTCTTGTGGATAGAGAAAATATCCTTGCCTTGTAGTTAAGATCCCCTTCTGGAATTTCTCCTAGGATGTTTGAAAATTCTTTATCGATAAACATAGCGTCGCAATAGGGCATATACGAAGAAATCATATTAACATCATTCATAGTTCCCCTATTAGGTGGCCTCTTCCTTCCAATAGCTGCTTGTCTTGCAATAGCTGCAAAAAGTAAAGCTGAAATGTGTAAAGTAGGTAATTGGCTAAAATCTGCTTCGTTAAAATATTCTATTATTTTTGCCCACATTTGTTCGAGATTATGAAACTCAAATTGATCCAAGATGCTTTTCATATCTGAAATAAGTTGCACCGAGTCATTTGGTAGTAATTCCTCAGGTCTAGCACTGTATTCATGTGCGCTCTTTAACTTACTTAGATAATTAATATAGCTCTTCATTGTTGCATTACCGAAAGACTGTATTTCATGTTTATACCAGAATTTCAAATCTAGATTTTTAGAAGATATCCAATAATTAAACACTTCCTCAAGTCCTATAAATGATTGATCACGGTATTCTTTGATAGCCTCAACTATATCATTATCGTTTCCCATGTTCACAGAGATTATTAATCGACTAGCCCAAGCATTAATTTTCCCATGAATAACAGACTGAGGATCAAGGTTTAATGAAGTTTCTTGTCTGCCATTTAACCAATTTGAAAAATGTTCAACAATTTGCTTTCTCTTAATCATTCCTTTTTCAAAGAATGTTCTCCCATCACTTAATAGTTCATACATGCGTTTTAATGGTTCGAAAAAACCAGATAACAAGGACTCGTTATTATGAATTTCTGAATCCGGACACACTATTAATTGAAGCTTGCACAGGCTGTCTAGTCTTTCAAACAATCTTAACCAATATTCATCCACTTTTCTTCCCTGGTTAGACCTCATCTTTGGATTCAGTGCCTTCATCATGTTGCTTATTGCAAATTGGTCAAGATATATAACTTTCTTATTAAGAATGGGCAAGGAATAGCTCTGTGAGCTTTCATTGCGACTAGGAAACATACAATTTCTGCATCTTCTGCTATAGGAATTATCTGTGATTAGCAATACCCCAAACTCTTCTTTCCCGCACTTGGGGCAAGATATGAACGGAGGCGTTATAAAGGCCCTTGGATCAAACAAAAACTCTGTCATCAAAGTTCATCTCCATTGAGAAGTTCCCTATTCGATAATCCCTTGTAGTTCGACTTTAGACACATATTTCCTTCCAAAATAATACAACAAATAACCAGGATTTTCACCCAGTTAATATTAATATGTTGACACTCTATATAAAGATCCTTGAATTTTATATGTTCAGAGCGACATTCTGACAATACACTTTACATTGTATTTTATACATATGTGGTAAATTCCTCCGGATTGGACGTTGTTCATCGAAAAGAGTAACCAGGAGCACAGCTGCAGGATTGCATCGAGATGCCGTCGCCGGCAACGTCAGGCGGCCAGATCGGGGGCGCTCATCCGGAATGGCATCCAGGCGATGAGATTCTCAGGCGCCCCCCTCTCCTCCCTTTTTAAAATGCAAACAATCGGATCGACTCGGCCACTTGCAGCTGCAGCAACCTCGGTGTCTGAAATAAATTAGTCTAGTGGTTCATTTTATGAGTGCCTCTTGGCGAAATAACCGATCAACTTCTTTAGTGGGTATGCCAAACCTTTGGCTTGCCTCCTTCAGAGCAAACTCATCGAGGGCCTGGGAGTCAACAAATTTGGAGCCATCCTCTGTTATAACATTATATAGCTCCGCCATGTAATCATATACTTCACTGCTGCTGGGTATGTATTTTCCTAAGTCAATTTTTATTCTTGTATTTAGCTTGAATTCCGGAACTTTGTAAATTGCGTCGGAGTTATTGATTTCTTGTTCACCAAGCGTGATCAATTTAAAGCTGTAGGTTTCCTCACCAGGAAGACCCAAGATCTTTGGTGTGGTAAAGTGGCTATCTTCAACGTATATATCGCCATACTCGAGGAAATTACCGCTAATTATCTGAAACTCTCTGCGCGTATTCTCAGGAAGGTTGACATTGGTTTTAATTTGAAAATACCCATCCCCCAAGTTCATAACAACAGGATCAGAGAATTCTACATCATTTGTTTGAAAGGTTATCCTCTCCGGACCTGCGCAACCAAGAATAAATGAAAGTAAAATAAATAAAACGAACACTTTTTTCAGTATTTCCACCGCCTTAAATAAATTTCTCATACTTCCCCATCATTTTTCATAAATAATATACTTACAATATTTAATATTTGAGCACGAATAGTAATCAGACCTTTTTCGTCCATTCACCGTTCGCCCAATTTTTAGTGTCACGATCCCTTTCTTGCAAACAGGGCAGTATTTATTTTCTGAATCTTTTTTATGCGCAGATTGCTTATATCTAGCCTCTATTTCCCTCAAGAACGTCGATTTATTTTTATTGTCAGCGACTAAGTAAATATGTTTTTTGGCTCGTGTCAAAGCGACATAAAACAATCGACGTTCTTCCCCATACTCAAATTTCTCCTCGTTGTCATGCAATAATTGCATGACAGGGTCATCCTCGATCTGGCTAGGGAAGCCTAATTTTAAGTTCGTATTATTTAAAACAAAAACAAATTCTGATTCAAGCCCTTTACTTTTATGGATCGTCATAAACTCAATAAATAAATCTGACCTAAGTGATAATGTGATGATATATCTGTCAACATTGTTACTTTTATTCTTAACAGGAGTAAACTTCAATTCATCCGTAACAAATGACTGATAATCCCTTATATATCGCCCTAAAAATAAAACTTTCGCACCAACAGGTAATTTTATTAAGGCATTAATAAGATGTTGTTGAAGCGCCTCTTTAGTGTCTCCCATTAGTATCGTGCAGGCCGGGGTATTATCATTTGGATCTTTAGGCTTCAGCTTTTTGGACAGTTGGGAAGGATTTTTCGTGATAAAATCTTCCCCGATTCTTATAATGTTTTTATTAAACCTGTAGGTTGTTTCAATATATGATTTCTCCGTATAACCAACATACTTCTCCAATTTCGAAAACAACTGAATGGCACTCCCTGTAAATCGATATATGGACTGCCAATCATCGCCCACACAAAACAATTTCGCATTAGTTTGGTCTTTTAGTGATTTTATAAGTGAAAAACGTGCAAATGAAATATCTTGGTATTCATCTACGATAATATATCGATACGGACTTCTATAATCACCTTTTTTAATCTTCCTTGTGGCTATATTGATCATGTCATTAAAATCAATCTCTTTTTCGGCCTTTAACATATTTTCATATTTAAGAAAAATAGGTTCAACGATCTGAATGAAATACTGATTTCTTGCCCTGTGAAAAGTATTAAGGTTTTTCTCATTCTTTTTCCTGATCTCATCAAAGGAGATATCATTTGCTTTAGCATAGTTTAAAAATGTCCCGATCAGCTTTTTGAACCCATCAAAATTACAGATGTAATTGGATTTAATCTTTTCAAAAAGTTCATGATCTGACATCGGAAAGAATTGTACTCCTAAATTTTCTAATTTCTTCTGCAGGTTAACGAAAAGTACCCCTTCTTTTTTCTCAAAGGAATACGTTTCAACCATTGTTGTTCCGCGTTCTTTATGAGTTTTCCGTTTCCACGTTATTCCTTTATTATATTTTTCTGTTGCGGTCTCTCCCTCACCTCCGGAAAAGAAATTAGGTACATTTCCATTTCGATCAATACCAAAATGCTCAATATATATATCAAGGTCCGGCAAATAAAAATCAGGACGATAAGGTCCATAGTCAATATTTTCTGTAGGATATTTATATTTTTCCTCGTATATATAGCTGATGTTATTCCTATAAAGGAAGTTAGCAATCTCCATCTCCTCGTAGCTTTTCACACTTTCATTTTTAAATGTCTTTATGTTTTTATCACGAAGATAATCATAGTAGTCGGCTAAGGTTTCAAATTCCGAATCTTCTTTTTGCTCCTTAAAATACTCTAGAAAATAAACGTTAACCAACTTCTTAAATTTTGGTTCCAAGCTAACGTCATCTATTACACTGTTAATTACTTTTTCCAATTCAATATTTGTTTTTGCAATCGCCTTTCCTTCAGCTTTTGAAATGATATCTTTACCCAAACTGTGGAATGTTCTGACTTCAATTTTTTCATTTGTTTCTTTATGTAATCTTTCCTTCATCTCTTCTGCAGTCGCTGTTGTAAAAGAAAGTACCAATATTTCATCAGCACTGATCCGATATCGAGATAAGACGTATTTCACTTTTCCAATAATGGTTTTAGTTTTGCCGCTTCCTGCACCGGCAATAACAAGATTATTGATCTCATCTTTTAAAATGCAAGTTCTCTGTTGAATATCTAAAGAGCTTCCCTCTATATTATTGAAAAAATATTCATACTCCACCAACTCATTTGCGATAAATGTTTCGTTGTTTGATTTACAAATGTTATCAAAATTTTCAATATTAAAGGCGAGAAGCCTTAGATACATTACTTCTTTTTCTGTATGTTTGTATTTCTTTGGTGACTTCTCCGAAAGCTGTCTTTGTAGAGTAACAGTCTCCTCTTTCCATCGTGTCTTTATATCGTGATTTATGTACATCGGATTAATTTTCAAACTATTTATTCGTTCGGAAATGTACTCAGCTCTTTCTAATAGATCCCGGTATTCTTCAATAATTCTTAGCTTTTGTCGACGCTTTTCTTTAAACCATTCGAGTATAGTAGAAATGAAACTTTTTATCACATTCTTCATCACGTTCTTATCCATCCTTGCTTCGCTTCTATGTCAACATGCATTTAACACTCAATCTACACTCCTTGCCGGCGGAGACGGCCGACCAGCTGCAGCTCCACACTCCTGATTTCTCCGGACACGATCGGACGAGCCGTTCCTCGCGCTGCCGGCGGCGAAACTCGGCTAGTTGCAGTTCCTCACTCCTAAGTTCATCCGGACTCCGATCGGGTGGCCGCGTTCTTAGAGGTTGATGAACGACAAATCGAGTCGATTCTAACGCAACGCCCCCTGTAACATTGTAAATTTGAGAAAAACGGAGTCTTCCGTTGTTCTTCAATGTGGACTGCTTGTACTTTCTTCTCCTCCTGGTACGGGTTGCTTATTAAGAGTTAATTCGCCCCAAATTTGCCGTCATACGATTGCCTCCCCGCCCCTTGGTATAATAAGACAAACATACCCCGCGTTGATAATAGAAGTCAATATTTGGATAGATTTTTTTCTATGACTTATTCCCTACCTCTACAAAAGAAAGGAGTCCGTTCTGCTACTTCGGCATACGGACCACCTTTAACGCTTCTAGTTGAAAATCCTACCCCTCACAGTGGGTCATCCCTGGCTCATTGATAATATAAACTGATCAGCTGTCATATGCTTTTGGCAACTTCGACTACAGCCGGAATGAAGGCGCGGCAATTCCCCTACCATCATACGTATGGATCGCCACAACGGACTGAGTGTTTCTACAAATAGCTGGTCCAGGCTACTTCATGCCCCCCTCCTCTATCTTATCTGCTACAGTGATTCTATAAAATCACTCTAATATGATCCCCCCCATCCCGCCACATTGATATACGTCAACAACTCGATATGTGTCATGCATACCGAGAAGTTCAGGATACTCAAGTGTAAACTCTTGGATCTCAGATTGATCGAACGTAATCTTCATGTTTGTTCGAACTTCACCATCATAGTTAATGCCTTTGAGTGTACAATACATTGCTTCATTCGGGTCCACTTTCAAATAAAGATAATAGAACATAGTAATCCTCCTTATATATAATTCCCAATAAAAAAGCACTCCAATGAAAGCCAAAATGGCAATCAAAGGAGTGCTTCTCCTGTTGGAGTATTAAATTAGATTTATTTTATAATCAAAATCCAACGAAGTCAAACCCTAAGTTTGTAAAAGAGCACTTCACCTTTTCTTAAGTAAATAAGTTAAAGATGAATCTCTTCAAGAACAGGTAACCGCATAAGTCCAGACTTATAGTATCCCCGGTGCTTTATGGTACAACTAATTCTTGGTTCAACATACACGAAGTCTTTATTCTCTTTTATTATTGAGCTCTGAAGTTTAGGCCAAACCATTTTACGAGCTTTGGCTGTAACTCCAAGTTCAATCGTTCCAAGTGGCCGAATAATTCCCCGTTCTACCTTGCCAATTAGCCACTGGAAATCCCGCTTTGAAAATCCCGTAATGAGGACGTCATGAGTAACGCTGTAATTAATGACTTTTTGCCAATTCCAACTGCGTTTTCCTTTAGTTCCTGGCTCACAAGGACTTCTGCTACTTAAGTATCTACTATCGGACCGTTTTAAGACAATACCTTCTAGTCCAGATGACTTCACGATTCCAAATAATTGGATGGCGCTCCCTTCAAAACATCGTGCTCTTGAGTAATACTCTGTATCCCTTAACTCTTTCTCCAATAGTTCTAAACGTCGTTCAAGTGGTAAGTGCATTACATTATCACCGCGGTAAAATAAAATATCGAATGCACAAACATGGATTTTATTCTTATCTTTCAGAGAATTAAATCTAGCAAGACATGCTTCGAAATCAGGGTGCCCTCTTTCATCTGTAGATATTAGCTCAGAATCGATTATTGTACCTTTACTGATCGGTGGATTATGAAGTTCCGGAAAACGGTTGGTTACATCTTGATTTTTACTGTACAATTTTATTTTATTCCCGTTAGATACAAGTAGCCGGATTCCATCCAATTTGAGTTGTGTCCTATAATTTTTGTCATCAAATGGAACATTGTCTATTGCATATTGCATTAACATTGGAGGATAGAACATAGTAATCACCATAATAAGAGTAACATTTACGTGAGAATCAGTATATTGGTGGGTGATGGGTTTATTATCAATTTATGACATTTAGAAATAACGCCTGGCCTCTTCTTTATTCGCGCTATCGTCCTACAGTTTTTTTGGTTGCGATCGTCTATTCTTCTTCTTTCAGTACTTTCAAAAAACAGGATGTACCGCGGCAGTCATTATGTTCTGTCGTACAGCTAAGAATCAATCTCCTAGCCGCACCCCACTTCATTCTGAGACTGAACTTTGTAACGTTTGCTTCTGGCCGATGTGTCTTATGCTTCCGAAGAGATTCGCTTCTTACCGTCGCTGTCGGAGATGCTGCAGCTATTGCTTTGCAAGATCCATTCATCCATGCCCATTTGCCAGCAGCCCCCTCGTCGTCACCTACTTTACTTTACGGTCTACCAGCTGCCCTTCTCTAACGGGCGTCACAGATAGCAAATAGCTTCACCGCAGAGGATCAAAGTTCGGTCCTCTCTGGTCACAGCTAAGTCAGGAGATCTTGAAAGATCAAACCAATGCTGAACGGTTATGTGCGGATGCACAACAGATGCCAGCCAAATATTCGTCTTAGTTTTGATCTCGAAAGTCAGTTGAGTACTTACAGAGAGCAATGGTCAAATCGTGGCTTCTAGCTTTTTTCTCCCTCCTACTTTCCTGTAGCCGTCTCCCTCTCTTGCCCCCCAAACCCTCATCCTCGTAACCAGGACTTCAGTTATACCAATCTTCGTTTCCAGCCCCTCTCATTCTATGATAGTGGCCTCCCGACGCATATGTAGATCCCTACAACTGATTTGTCGTTTATGATTTTCCTCCTTTCTACTGGTATTTTCACTTTAAGCCCCCCCTTGGTTTTAAGAGAATGTTTGCACACTTTGTTCTCAATTGACCAAATGATTCATCTTCATGAAACATACAAAACTGGTTTGTTTAATTCTCTCGGAGTAGTTTCTCTATTAGTTACTATATTAGAAACCATACTTTAGACCATATTTTAATTGAGAAAATTGACTGGCTATTATTCTTCATAGCCTGATTTCATGACAATACCCTACTCTTTATGGACCATTTTGATATTCTGCCACAGGTAATCGGTCTGATTTGTATTTATAGTATCTAAATAGGAAACTATTATTATAACCTTATTATATATGATGATACCCCGACTGGTGACATTACATTTCTTTATAGATACCATTATAGTTTCTATATTAGTATCTATAAAACCATCATGAGCACCTCTTTTATTCTTGCATGTGTCCACCCTCCCTTTCAGCATGTAGATAGCTACACCTTCAAAAAATGTGCCAAAAACACAAATATTCCGATATGTAGACCCTCTACACATCACAGGTATATACCTACACCATCAACAGAATACATCTACACTCTTTAATGTATCTACTTACATTTCTGATTGAATACACCTTCACTAATGTATATATACATATACCCGTTTCTATGTATCCACATACCCTTATTTTGTAGAGGAATTACATGAACTGTTGTATTTGTGTATAATAGAGGTGGATACATCTGCACATTGGATATGTAGACCCTCTACATATTGAGATAAAGGAGAGTGTTTTCTCTATGTATGAAAATGAATATTCTCTTGGTCCAGAGGCACTTGATCAACTACGCGCTTATTCAATTAAAGATTTCTCAGAGCTAGTTGGTGTGCCACAAACAACACTTAGAAAATGGGAGGAAGTGCTAGGAGAAGCCTTTCGAGTGCCACGAGACGCACAAAATCAAAGATTTTACACAAAAAAACATGAATTATGGGTCGCTAAAATTAATAAATGGCGCGATGAAAAGGACCTTGGATTGCCTTTAATTAAAGAACTACTCCTAGAAATGCAAAGTCTGGAGAGAGATAATCCTCAATTTGAAACGAATGCTAATGAGTTGGCTATCATGGGACAGCAGGGTGGACTGCATCAGAATAATCAACTAGCTGATCTTTCTAGAAATTTTGATGACAAAATCAAGCTTGTTGTGTCACACATGGAAGACCTTCTTTATAAATTTAACCAAGAAAATAGGGAATTCCTAAAAGAAGAACTGAGTCGGATAAGGAACGAGAACAATGATCAGATAGAAAACATTGAAAAGAAGCTGACAACAGTAACAAAAGCACAAGAAGAAACAATGAGATCATTGCTTGAAGAGAACACTGCCATGATAAAGAATTCCCTTACTAAAAGTGAAAATCAAAAATCAGATGAAGAGAGATCAATCGAATTAAGACAGGCCCTTCACAATGAACTCGCGCTATCCAGAAGAGTTCATCAACGACTTAGAATGGAAGCAATTGAGGCTTGGAACAAGAATCCAGTTAAAACAGGCCTCTTCAAAAAAAAAGAAGATCTATCAGCTAAAACTCTATTTATAGAGGAATTCATAGCCAACAGAATTGAGGAAGAGTACAAAAAGGAAATAACATAAGGTTTAAAGGAAAGGCACAGGTTTTGATACCTGTGTCTTTTTTTCTCAGTGAATTGAGTAGCAGATGGGAGAGGGGGATGCGCGATAAACTAGGCCAAGGAGGGAATGGGTTCCTGCAGACTAGCGGTCCGGGGGTGTAAATGAGGTCGCGACGTGCGAGAAGGGAGCCAGAAAAGAGTCAGGAGGGAGGGCTAAAATTGCAGCGGCCCACGTGAAGGACATTTAGAGGATTTGAGCCAAATATGACGCCCGGTAATCACTCACAAGTTTACCGAACATGCCATGAACTGCACGGGTGATCGCCTGGAGAAATGGGGGCCCGGGTATTAAGTTTTACCTAAATGGCTATTATTAGACGGCCTCGGATCTTCGGAGAATACTGGCTTCGCGATCTGCGCCGGTGATAGCTTCCAGCTCCCCGTAACTGGCTGCTCGGGACTTTGTTCGTCTAGGGAAGCCCGGATCCTCGATCAGAGCACCGACGATAGCATTCAACTCGCGCAACTACAATTCACGACTTTCGTTCGCCAGTAGGGCAAAACCCGGTAATCGATGCTCTTAGGTGACAGCATTTAGATCGTTCGTGCAGCAGCAGTTCGCGACTTGATTCGCCAGTGGCGAAGCCCGACTCCGCGATCAGCGCGCCTATGACAACGGCCAGATCGCGCAGATCCAGTTCACAACTTGGTGCGCCAAGGGGCGAAGCCCGACTTCGTGAACGGGCGCCATCATGTGACAGGATTGCGCCATGTCTTCCCGGAGTTGTTCTCTCGCGCTGCCCCCGATCTCCTGCGATAGATTCAAATGCAGCTTCTGTAGCTCTTCCGAAGCCTATTGCGTGGCCAGTTTGTCTAACCTCGATTCGCTGTAAAAATGCGATCGGCCTGCGCAAGCACATGCCGCTGATCGGGGAGCTGCACCTCGAATCCGGATAATCCTTTTTTTTCGTGGAAGTCGATTACGTTCGCCTTTCGACTCTCCGTACTTCTCGCGATCTCAGAAACCGAGCGACTGAAGCCTGCTATGGGCTTCCTCTGCCCGCTGTTCGAGCTTCCGGCACTTTTTCCCTCTCCGATTTGCTGAACACGCGATTCAAGGGCGTAGAGCCTTTCATAGCGTCCTTACTAATGATCCAGAGTGCGGTAATGGTAGTCCGCCGCTTCAAACGGCTTCATCTCGGCCTTCAAGCGCTTCTCACGCTCCTGCAGCTGTGTTCCCGTTCCCGAACGGCTTTGACCGTTGGCCATCTGGCCGATAAACTACT
This sequence comes from Cohnella sp. SGD-V74, assembly GCF_003001675.1. Taxonomy (GTDB): domain Bacteria; phylum Bacillota; class Bacilli; order Paenibacillales; family Paenibacillaceae; genus Cohnella. The sequence continues at coordinate 91,885 of NZ_PVYW01000018.1, forward strand.
CGGCTGCAGTCAACACCTTCTGTTCTTCCGGAGAGACATTGAACCGTTTGTAGTCGCGATACTGGGCCAGATCCACCCGCATTCTCCGCGTGAATAAGTTCGTTCTTCGTCCGGCGTCGCCTCGTCCCGTTTCTCCATCGCGACAGCGACGTCTTACGACTCGCACAGTTGCACTCGCGTCTTACTTCATACAGGCGTAGCCGGGCTAAGATATCGATGCTCCAGTGACAGCGTCCGGATCGGACGTATTTAATAAAAAACGTCATACTATGCCATAAAAAAGAAAACCTCCCTGATATGAAGGGAGGGGGAAGAGCTTGAATTAAAGATCTTCTGGAGTTATATCGGAGAAGTCGAAATCTTCGTCAACTTCTGGAGTATCTGAAGTATCCGTAATATCGCTATCCTTTATCTCAATGCCCATCTCTGAGAGCATATCAATATCATCGAAATCAAATTCTTCAGCTGCCACTGCAATCTGAGAGATACCCTCCGTCTTGAAACGAATTTTTTGTTGCTTCTTCATAAACTCTTCGTATTCTTCTACAAGACCGATTGAAAGCCTTGTAGGAAGAGCTTCTGCTTTATAGAAGGTATAAATTGTTGCGTTATATTGATTATGTTCATTCAAGAAACCAGAGAAAATTGTCCCTTGGAGTGGCAATCTGCTGCTAATCTCCTCCTTGGCATCATCAATAAAAGAACTGCCGATATGATTTAACTCAGGAGGAATAATGGCTAACAGTCCAACATGAAATACTTTTGCATAGGATTTGGTTTCCTCGTTTTCAGTTTCTTCTTCAAGTCTAATCGGATCGTGGAAATTGTTCGATTCCAGAGAGGACAAGAATAATTGCTTTAATTCAGTAGCATTTGTTACAGTCTTTGCGTTTTGCTCGACTCTATTAAGAATAAGGCAGCCATTGTGCTCCATAATAACACGTCTGAAATCATTTGAATCTATCGTAACCGAGGTCCCGCCAATATTTGATCCAACGTTGATTTCATGGAAGATGCTTGAAAGTTCGGCATTGGCAAAATCGCGGTAATTGTTATATCTTCCATCACTTGAAATGCTTTGAAACCGATCATAAAACATTTGATTATCTGCAAAAATAGTAAATGCTATACCCTTAGTTTTGTTCTTAGTTATTTCCCATATTTTTGACGCAAATGAGCTTACCTGCCTTAAAACATCAGGTCCGTCACTGCGCGTTGGAATCGTGACAATTACGCCTACTTTCTTATACTTGTGTCTTACTTGTTGAAATGCCTCTACCTGGTACTTTCTTACATTGCGAGAGAATTCCTCGTGTCCAACATTCTCTTTAATCTCAAGCAACTTGGCTTTCAGCAAACTATTGTTATGATGATCATGAAACTCTTCTATTGCTTTAATAATTGTTGAGGTTCCGGAACCACCACCAAGACCTGCAATAAACAAAGTCAATTCATCAGTCGGTTTTACTTTATTACGTATGAAGTCTCGCAAAATGGCACGAGCGTTTTCATTCTCCTCAAGCACGCGTAACCCTTTCTCCGGATCTTTGCCCATCCCGCCTAGTTTCAATGAAACACGATTTTCCAACGGGATATGTTTTAGTTCCGCCAAATCTCCATCATTTGAATTTAGAGCATGAGTTACATAAACTGTTTTTCCGTCAGCAGTCTTAAATCCGGCAAACTTATCAGCAATCCTCGATCCTGCCTGGCCAAAACCTACTACCGTGGTAGCGATAGAAGGGAGGGCTCTTCTGAAATCCATTGAAACATCTCCTTTTCATTGTTTATTGCTCTTTCTTTCTACGAACAATTTCTTTTGCGATTTGCCGACCTCTACGTGAAATATATATAAGCTTAGAAGGGGGAACGCTAACAAAATAACAAAGGGACATCTTAAGTAATGTATCCGTTATTCGTTCAACGTGCTTTCGATCGATATTCGTTTTTTCAATATTGAACTTTTTGGATTTATTCTTTTTTTGCTGGACACGTCTTTCTAAAACAATTGAATCAGCAAGTCCTTTAATCGAGATACCAGACATGACCTCTTCGTCCTTATTAATATCAGCGTGTTTAGCGATATGTAATAGAACACGTTTTAAAGGGAGGTCAGTTTCTACGATGTCAGTTAACATAGCTACTTGTTGTTCGCTTAAATCAACATCACTGTATTTCTGATTGAGATACGCATCGATGGATACCACCCCCTTATCAATTCTAGTTTCTCATTAAGTTTCTACAATATAAATTATAATCGAAATTGTATCGGAATAGCAATAAATCCCCTTTTGTTCTAGGGATTTTTTATAGTTACTACGTTTTTTATTCTGAATAGATACTATATATTATTTTGAACAATTTTTCATTATTTTCACACAAACGTCATCCAGTTATAACCATTCCCTATAATCCATCAGAATTTTTGTTAAGTTTGATAGTGATACTCATGTATTTCAGAATCAATAGTTACTATTAATTATCCCTTAATTTTATTGAGTTAATTGCACTTTGATGTGCATAGTTTCTAATCAAGATACTTATTTGAAGTTATCAGGGAAGAAAAATGTAATAAATATGATATTCAGTTTTGAAACTTTCATTGTGATTCAAGAAACATATGAAGTCAGAATGAAAGGCAATGGGGTTGTGCCGATCAGTCTGATCATAATTAGACCTCTATATCCAAGTGTTCATTATCAAAATAATAGATCTCTTACGAAACTCAACTCGCTCCCCAATTCGCTGTTAATAGAGAAGACAGACCTCTCTACCAATGTAATATCCGTAATTTTACATTCATCCGGAATTTAGAGGAAAACTAGTGTTATGACAAAATGACAAACTGGGATTTCAATAAGTGCAAATAAAATCGCTCGTTTACAGAACAGTATGAATTCTTAGTTCACATATTCGTATGTCCAGCATCTGAACTTGCGTGAGTTATTGTTGACCCATTTCAACACCTCTATTCTCAAAGACTCTGGCACTCTAATAGCTAACAATTCAAGAAACCATCTTGACGCTCAATTCAGAAGTTAAACAGATCAAGCAATACTGTTGAACACTTATATTTGAAAAAAATATTTATTATTTTTATTGCCTTTCTTATTGCTTGTTTTTCCCTTCCCTAAAACCACTGTCAATCCCATATATATCAAGGGCTGATAGCTTTAATTGAACTTACAATATGCCGATACTTTTCTGCTTTAATTTTCCTTACCTGTTTTTCTATCTGTAAAGCGCAACTAATTAGGAATCCCCAAAGGGATAAGGTTAATAAAGAAAATAGTTTCGGTTGAACCAAAACTAAGACAAAGAAGGGAGCGGCTAGGAGCAATATACACAATCCGACAATTATTTGCTATTTTAGGCTGTAGGTAATATTAACCATGTCTAATTGAGGAGGGTGGTGTACAGGTTTGTCAAAAGATGAAGCGTTAGGCTCAAACGAAAATGAATCATTGTCCCCAAGTAGTTTTTCTGATTCGAAGTCCAAATTACCTAAAGCGGACCATGCTCTCTCGTATCCAGAAATGAAAGATGCGCGGTCGGCAAATACGTTCATGATCCATAACGGAACCGCTTCCCGCTCCGGGGGAAAATCCCCATTTGGGATCGACGATATTCCACTTGGGGGGCACACCCCAAAAGGGAACGATTTACCAGTAGGGGACCGACGTCCCCATCCGGGGACAAAGATGATGAGGACTGGGAGTGGGATATCAAGCTGCGGGTATCCCGTCGAGCGCTGCTGAAAGAGGAAAGGGATCTGAAGTGGCAAATTATTGACACCATTCACACGCCGGATGAACGTGTCGTAGCCAAGATCGTAGCCAAGGCGCCTGGCAAGAACAGCTATCTGATTCAAGTCGTATCCAGCGGGATTGTGATCATCGGAAATCTGCAAAAGCCGCTCAGCGAACAGTACCGGTATTCCAATCTGCCGCAAGGACTGACTGTTCAAGCCGTTATTCAGAGTTTGGATAAAGAGAATCAAAGAGGAAAAGCGCGGATTTTCCGACTTAACCCAACTGCAAATCAAGCTGGCGGACGATATGGAAGCTTCTAAACTTTCCACTGGGGAGACGGCAGCCCCAGTGCTGGATGAATCCCGTATTTGGCGGGCGAGGGATGGCAACATCCCTCTGCTTGATCATCCAGCGCTGATTTATTCCGCGCATAAATGGGAGCGCCCTCCTATGATCAACATCGATATGACTATGCGTAGGCTTCAAAATGGGGAGATCGGCCCTCCCGATCTTACACTTACGCGCATTCTGCTTTCCTGGCGCTGCCTCACCGAGAGACAGCTCCGTTACTTGGCACGGCATTACTTCGCAAAAGGCCATGAAATTGCTTCCCGGCTTCGGCTGCTGCAGAAGGTTGGTTGGTTTGACGGGTTTTACATCGAGACGCCAGAAGGGAAGCGGGAATACATTTGGATGCTCGGTCTGGCTGCCTTCCAATATTACGATTTGATTGAGGGTATCGAGGGACTTCAGGATCCCATTTCCTTAATGCGCTACAAAGATAACCCTATAGCGATGTCCGCAGTCAACGAGTTCCGATTGCAGTTGGAGGAGCGGGGCCGATTACCGGCTGCTTCCTATGCTCCGGTATGGCGAAAGGGAGATGAACCCCGGCCATATATGGTTATGAAGGTACAATCAGAGCAGGGGCCACTGACGCTTTACGTGGAGCGGTTATCGCAAAAAGGCAAACCACTCAGCTTTATGCGCAAAAAGATTGAAATGTACGAGGCTATGCTAGCGCAGAACGACGGCAAGCTACCGTCTGAAGACGGCGGCGCGGCCATGGTTGTTTGGAGTGTGGGGAGTCTGCAGGCAATTGAAGAGATTGTCGGGAGTATGGACTACATTCCGGAATCGTTCTTTCAAGCCTTCTTGGTAGACGAATGCTTAGAAAATTTCCCCCATGCCTTTTTCCTAGCTCAGAAGGGAAGACGAGTCGGCGAAGTAAACCTCCAGCCCCTGCAAATGGATCTGCTCTAGGCCCAACAGGGGCTTTTAATTAAGGGTCTATAGGAAAGGAAGTATCTAGCAAGACAAACTAGCACTATATTCCGAAGGTGGAGACATGAAGAACGTAAAATTGATAGTTACAATTGATGAAAAAATTGAGTTGTTGAACAGGCACCAGGAGAAGAGAAATAAAGAAAGGCGGTAAGTAGCTTGAATGATCATTACCGTATTGTACTTGGATTACAGGATGAGAGACTTAACGCCATTACTAAGACGGCCTTGGAAGAAGATCTAGTAGGACAAGTCGTCGGGATCGCGCTCACGCGCAAGAACATCGTTCCGCGCGTTATGGAGCATGGCGCCAACATGATCATTGTCGCTGACGAGCTCATTGGGGACACGGAAACCGACGACGAATGGCTGGATTTGATCGAGGAGCTTAGGCGGTATGATTTTCATATCCGAATCGTGTTCCTCTGCACCCGCTCCGTGGATGATCTCTTTCTCAGTAAACTGGTGCTTTCCAACGTAACGGATATATTCCATGAGGGGAAGCTCCCGAAAGGGTGGACCACCCAGCTCAGGCAAGCTCCGAAATACGAAAACACCGAGTTGTTTCGGAATAAATCAGACGCAATCGCGGACGATTTACGAAAGCGAAAAGCCAAACAGAAGGGAACCCCTGAAGAGATCCTTCAGCAGCCGCTTATACCGCAAGCAGCAAAGCAGGCACCTCCTGGCGCAGAATCCACGCCTGCAGCGGAACCTCAGGTTATCACTGAGGTTCGCACGGAAGTGAGAACGGAAGTTCGGATAAAGAAAGAAACGGAATACATCTACGAGCAAATAAAGATTAGCCCAAAAAGTGTTGCCGTCGTTTCCTTGTTCGAGGGAGCTGGATCCTCTACGCTCACACGCTTACTGGCCGAAGAAGCAGCTGCGCTAGACGTGGAAGTCGGTGTGATGGAAGCAGCTTCACCGCCGGCCGCTTGGATGCAAATAATGAATGCTTATGATTTAGTCGAGCAGATCCGCAATCAGAGCAAAGGTAAGCGATGGCAAAGTTGGCATTCCGCCTTGTTAGATATGGATGCTGTCCCTGCTTGGGAAGACGCGCTCAGGATACAGGGCGTACGCTATATTCTGCGAGATCCGGACGTAGAACTGCACAATTGGACTGAGACAGAAACAGCGGAGCTCCTGACGTACAGTAAAAACGTCTCGCTCCTGTTCTCGGATATCAGCACGGCCTATCATGACCCCAGAGAACAAATTATATTGAAAAGTGCAGATATCATTCTTGCCGTCGGGAACTATGACGCGATGCGGCTCGCGCGCGGCCGCCAGAAGTACGAATCCTTTTTGAGCAAATATGGGGAGAAGACCCTATTGGTTATGAATAAGAGTACGCCGCGGTTGGAGCGGGCACACAGCCCCGTGATAAGAAATAAATACGCTCATCGCAAGCTATTTCATATTCCGGTAATGAATGTATTTTTGGAGACCTATATGGACGGCGAATCATTTTGGACGAGCGGTTATGTGAGGGATGAGACGCGTCAGGAAATGCGGGAGAGGGCACATGAGATGCTTCGGGCGATTTTAGGTGATGAAGTCTTGAAAAAACTGAAAGCTCGCCGGCGCGGCGGTCTGATAGACCGCATTATGCGGTACTTCAAGGATTCAGATTCGGATATCGAAGCCGACGAGGGAACGGCATAGCACATGTCTAACGGCAAATAATACCGTGCATCGATGCCAGGAATAAATGAAATGGGGAGATCAACGATGAACATTAACAATCCGATGCATGTGGGGCAGTTTGCTGCATAGGGTTCTCAAAAGTCGATCCTAAGGAACCCTTACATATACTACGCAATGGAAAACCCTATTTTAGAGGATTTAGACGAAAAACCCAAGAGCAGCGAGATCAAATGGGCCGCTTCCATTACGGATTGCCTCAGCGCGAGATGAAATATTTCAATACGCTCTTATTTCACATTTTGGCATTGTCGCGTTGAATCCCGCTTCGGATCGGATCATTTCATAGAGGTTGCATTCCAGGGGGTGGATGTCATAACCATTAAAACTGTACCTGTATATAAGCACTTATGTAGATTCTTTGAAACACACCCGATGATTGCCGAAGTGACTTACGTAATGAACTTCTTAGCTTTATGTGCCTCAGCTGCCTCCATTTTTATCTTCGGAGGTATCTGGGTCATGTTTTCGCATTATAGTCTAGTAGCCTTACTTGTCCTCAAACCATTATGGATGAGCATTATTCTTTTTCCAGTATTCGTTATTCTACTCGAATTGAGTGGAAAGGGGGCGTCACAGTATGACCAGAGTTAGGATTCTCCGGCTGTTTAAGATTCAAAGCATCCGGAGCAATCCGATGCGGTAGTCGGGCTGACAACGGGATCTGAATAAACTTAATTGTGGTGCAACTCACTCCAAGCGTATTATGGAAACGAGAGGGTTAGAGATGAAGTTCATTCCTAAAGAAGCAATTCTACCTTTATTTTTAACCTATGTCATGTTAGGAGGTTTCTTGATAATCCTGTTTGCAATTGAAAAGTGGAAAAAGTAATCCTGCTTGTTATAGGAAAATGGAAAAATATTGAGGTGTCAGGCCCATTAACACCCCCTGAAGCTGAGAAGCAAACTAGGATATTGCTCAAGAAGATAGTATCTAGTGATTATTTTTAGTGGGGAAGATGAAGAACAATAGCCTTTGGGCTGAAATTCACATCATCGTCCGTTTCCTGAATAGGAATACGCCTTTCCCGGCCTCATTAGTATGGATAAAAAAACGAACAGGCAATACATCCAATCAGGCAAACCACTAGGAGGAAACAAATTGCATCCTGATAACGATAAGTCAATCTTCGTTTCCAGCATGGTGCTTAAAATAGCAATTCCACTTTGTGGAATTCCCGTGCTATATTTAATCGTTGATTTTCTGTTTTTGTTTGAGTTTCCACCGTTGCTCCAGATGCTCATTTTGTCGCTGCTCACACTGATGATCGTTATGTATACGGCAAGGCAGCTTCGTTCATTTCGTTTCATTTGCTCGCTTATCGGCGAGCTAAGAGAGACATCAAAACCAGAATCTTTATACCCCGATATCATACAACAAAAGTTGAAGGCAGCGGATCGGGATTACTATCTCTTTCTTGCTTTTGGTTTTTTGACTCTCTGGGTGATCGGAAGTGCGATTACTAGCTTTGAAGAAAAGACATTACTCGTTTTCTATTCACTGGCCAGTGCCTTTGTACTGTGGTTGGGCCAGTTTTACAGAGAAAAGTACCATTTACACGTAAGTGCCCTGGAGCACAGCTTACGAGAAACCATGGTTGATCAACGGAAGCGGGATAATCACTTCTAGAATCGTCCTGAAGACTCATTTTGCGAAGGAGTGAGCAAATATGCACAAGGTGAGGGCGTTTATAAAGGAAACAGAAGAAATTTTAATCGATTCTACAATCCCGAGGGAAATTAGGGGGGAGAGCCTTAGATCAATTACGTGAAACAATTCGTCACACACGTGAAATGAATAAAAAATCTGTGTGTGATTCGGGCAGGATGCAGATCTTCATTGAAATATTGAAGATACCGGAAAAGTTGATTGAGATAGAATTGAGTGAATACGGTACAGGTGGAACACCGCTTGCACCTTTCCCTTTTTTCTTGGTAAAAGTCGATGGATATGGGGATGTGTATTATATCACATTTCATAAATACCCCGAAGCATATATGACAGAGGGGAAAAGAAAGTATACCGTTAATCAGTCTCTCATTAATGAATGGATTCATGAGGGTTATTCCTGGGTCCATGTAGAAGACCGTGATGTCCTTTCTTATGAAACGATCGAAGTTGTCCCCCGTCTCAATAATTACAATTTTTTATATAGCAGCGATGTCTCTAGAGAGCACATACTTGATTTTCCGCATGTTTTTATTCGAGAATCGAATGATTGAATATACGTTGTTCCGCAGAACGACCCATTTTGTTCATCTAAAAGGAAAGAAAATAACGAGCAACTGCAACTCGCATGGTGCTCCGGGTGAAGCCCGGCTTTGCGATCAGCAGTGCTAGCGATGGCGGCATCGCTAGCAGATGTAGGTCGCGCTCCTGGTTCGCTCGGCGCCGTCGACGTCTGGCACGATCGGCGCAAACCGAACCCGCGCAGGCGATGAAGACAGCCGACCAGCTGTTGTTTTTCACTCCTGGTTCTACCCCGCTGTCAGCACAGTTCAATCGCACGCCACCGGAGACGACAAACGTGCGAAAGTGGAATTGAAGCCTTCAATATGAACAAACGAGGAGATAACGATGCAAACCAATCAAGAAATGATGGAAGGTTCGAGGAAATACATTCTTGTCATGAAGGTTTATGACCGCAAACGAGTTTTATTCTGGGACTTCCTAAAGTATCGGGGGGATTCAGTTTTACTTATTAAGTCTGATTCATCAGAGAAAGCAGAGGCAATTGGAAATCAAGTCGTTGATGAATTCAACGAGAAACAGTCCGTTAGAAAAATCTCTAAGTTGTTGGATCTACATAAACTAGAAATCTACGGCACAGTCGAAGAAGATTACCGAACAAAGAACTACCTCAATCACGGTCTGTAGGTGTAAATCTAGATTGTCGGCACGAACAGCAGGTGCCGGGGCCGGCAACCGGCCAAGCATCTTCAGTTACGCACCCTGGTTTGTTCGACTGAATCCCGGTTTTACGAATGACACGCTGTCGGCTGGTCGGAGTAGACAAGGTTATTTTAAGAGCGCGTATCATGGGGACTTCTTGGATCCGATTTATGACAGCTTCACTTTGATGCGGGCCGCAAAACCTGATTGACAAATCGCTTAATGTGATTTCCTATTTCCCCCCGCATTACCTCTCTGGTCATCCCAAAACGATCCTCGTAACCCCGGCAGACATACTTATGATAAAAGATGTCATCTTGGGTCTCCTCTGTCAGTAGCCTAATGTTTTGCTGGCGCAACTGGCGCCGCAAATTGAACATCTCAAGCGTGACATGATCCATCACTACTCGAAGAAATTGTGCCATCACCTTGTGCAGTGTCATTTCAGAACGTTCTACCTCGTCATGGGCGCGCTGAAGCATTGTCATTAAGTGCGGCAATAGAATTGTGTCCCTGATCCAGAGCAGCTCTTCCGAATTTGGCTTACCTGATCTCTTAGTCAGATCACGCTGCTCGTACTTTGCTGTATGATCAGTTAGGAGCATCTTAACACCCCATCGACCATTACCTTCAAGTTTTTTGCTCACTTGTAATGCCCCCCAATTTGTCCGGCACGTTCTCGTACAATACTTGCCTCCTGCAGAGAGGAAGCGGGTATTATCGCGGCAGTACCGAAGCGATCTTTGATTACATCTGTTACATGTTCCAAGTCTTGCATCTTAGCCCGATCTTCAAATAAGGTGAGTTGCGTTGCGTCGGCCTCTCTAAGCTGCGTAAGAGAAACGTATAGATAACAGACAGGCATTCCTTGCCAATGCGTCCTGAAGAGCCTTAGTGCGGCTTTTGCGAGCTCACGAGTCAGGTTTGTGGCATGTGGCAACGTAGTTTGACGACCGAAGCGGGCTGCCCATGAGCCATCCGTTTCTCCGAGTTCAACGGAAACAGTTTGCCCTTGCTTTCCCTTTTGCCGTGCCCGGCGACAAACCCCAGCAGCGAGCTCATGGAGGACAAGCTCGATGTCAAGTCGCCTATAATATAAACTCGCCCGAAGTGTCTTACCGTGTGATATTGATTTGATCTCGTCTCGAATCGACGAAACGACTGGAGAATCATCAATTCCCCAAGTCATTTCCCAATAATAACGGGCCTGCACATCTGCCTTACGGCCCATCCTCAGACGCATTCTTTTCTTGAACTCGTCTAGTGACAACTTCGCAATATCCTCGATTCTATACATTCCCATCGCTTGAAAATGTGCCGACATCTTATCTGCTACCATGAATAGCTCTTGTACCTGTCGAGGCCAAAGTTCTTGCTCCAAGTTATCGAACCCCAACCGAAATAAACCCGAATCTGTTTTTTTTGCGTAATTGTTGACCATTTTTGCAAGGATTTTCGTAGGTCCAATGCCAATTCGAGTCCAAACGCCGGTGGACAGAAGTATTTCCGATCGAATTTGCTGTGCAAGATCCTCAACAGAATCATAACGTTTTAAAATCCCAGTAACATCCATAAAGCTCTCATCGATACTAAATACCTCAACAAGATCCGTGTAAGTCTCTAAAATACGAGTAATCTCCAAGGATATTGTGATGTATCCCATCATCCGAGGTCGAATAATTGTGAGTTGAGGACACTTGGCCAATGCTGAAAAGTTACGATCAGCAGTTTTGACACCAAAGGACTTGGCAAGTGGGCATGCGGCCAGGATTATTCCGGACCGGCGGACGGGATCGCCAACGGCGACAGGGAGATTGCGGTATTCTGGATGAGCGGATTTCTCGACTGAAGCGTAAAACGACTGGCAGTCCACAAGGAAGATTGTGCGTTCAGGAGGCATGCACGATCACCGGCTGCGCCGCCAGAATCCGCTCGACAGTGAATCTTCTCGGCCCAATGCAGGACGTATCGAAAGCATATACCATCCCCGCATCGATGCGGAATACCCGTATCGTCCGTTTGCTGATCCGATCCTTCTTGTCCATATATACGATCTCAACCGTCCGACCAATGTACTTGGAAATGTACATCTTAATCGCCTCCATAGAACGTACGTTCTTACTATTTATATAACACGAACAAGTGTTCTATTCAAGTGGAATAAAAAACAGCCCTAATCATATAGATTTTGTTCAAGCCGTTTAGCACGTTGAAAAAGAAGTTGTATTAAGGTCAAGTTCCTTATTAGATGAGATTATGTTAAACTGATGGAAATTACCGCTATTAGCGATTACTAACAAGGGAAACACTCTATCGAGTGCTGCCGGCTTTTTACAGCCTGGTGCCGAGAGAGTGTTTTTTTGCAGTCATAAATAAAGTGTATACTTAAGTTTATTGAGTAATTACTTTATTATTGTTATAATACGTACAGTAAGTATCGATTTACCAAAAAAAGGAGAAGGAGTGATTCCGGTGGATAGACAAGCAAAACAAGCTATATTGGATGTACTTAACAGCCTGGAAGTGATTTCACATCAGGATGGTGAAATGGCGAATGCATTTGTGAGGAATACCCCTGAAAATGTCGCGGCACTTAATAGCGTTGGTATTTCAGTTGAAACGATAAAAAAACATGGCGACGACGAAATATTCTGTATTTTCAGTATCGCAGCTGACCTAGAAATTGCAGACTATAACCGGGGCGAGAAATTGTATTTGTTCGGCCCGGTTGATGATGAACTACGTAATCGCGTAATTGACGGAGAAGGCGACGCCATTGATGCTGAGCGCCTCCTTCGTCTGCTGGAGCCTGAACTTTTTGATTAAGTTGTACATAGCACGAAGATTCTGTGCAGGAGGAAGATGTAGAGACTTAGGATCCATCCCTTTTTCGCACCGCGCGCTGGGAACTGCTCGCGGTGCTTCACTGCATGACTGTGGTCAGTTGATCACATGTATTAAAACTAGGAGGGAAATCGATGAAAAAGAATGATGTTAACAAGAAGATTAAGGAATTGGAGAAATCACTTAAAGCGGCTCGCGATGCAGCCAAATGCTTGGCAATAAACCTTGACGCCAAGGATTCAAAACAAGAACTGTGGGCCTCACTAGTTGCATTGGAACACATCGACTATGCGCTCGATCGGCTTGAGAAAAGAGACTCTATTAGAGTTGTAGTATGATCAGGCTCAAGTTTGAGGAAAAAACGGGAGCGGGTGTACAGAACCAATGTAAGCTTCTTGGTACACTTAAGCAGTAAAGCGTTGGATAGATACGATCAAGTATGAGAGGAACATGTATATCATGAACTTCTTCCGAAAGATTCCGCACCAGTTTTTTCTATTTTACTTTTTAAATATTTCCGCACTGGGTCTTGTTGGGTCTTTCTTAAATCCTTATAAAAAGTCCTTCTTATGCTTGATCGCTTTGGGACTTCTTTCATTTTCCCGAGCTCGTTCTAAAAAGAATAGGCTAAAACCCATGAAATGGCTTTTACTATCATTCCTTTGCGGTGCGCTGACAATTTCCTTTTTTATGAACAATAAACTGTAGAGATGGGAGGCATTTGTTTTGAAAAAATGGTCGATTGGTGTCATGGTTGTATTCCTTATCCTGACGGGTTGTTATGTTGTGCCGGTTGAACCGTTGTACCATGAAGAAGGGATAACCAGCCAGGAAGTTTACGAAGTCAAAGGGATGCTGCTGGAATCATACGAAGAGACGCTAGCAGCATTTAAGGGTGAAAAGTCGGAGAAGTCGTCCCAGGAATTGATCGAGGAAATTGCAACGAAAGTTAAAGGAGATACGCCGACTATCCCTGCTGATGGAACCTACATGGTATTGTCTTGTTATGACGGAGACACATGTACGATTCAGAATGGTAAAAGACGTGAAGCGGTCCGCCTGCTGAACATCGACGCGCCTGAGATCAAATCAAAGGATCGTTTCGCAGCGGAGGCGCGAGCGTATCTAAGGAAGCAAGTGGTAAAAAAGAAAGTGATGATTGAGTTCGGTCTGGGTAAGGATCGAACTGGACGCGACAAATATGGGCGATTGCTTGGATATTTCTTTGTTAATGGCAACAGCATCAACGAGCAGATCGTTAGAAATGGCCTAGCGCGCGTTGCCTACGTTTTCGAGCCGGACACAAAATATGCCGAAGACTACCAGAAGGCCGAAGCAGAAGCTGAGGATGAACAAATTGGCATTTGGAGCATTACGGGATATGTCACAGATAACGGTTTCGACCGATCAAAATAAGGTCTATCATTCAAATGTGGGGATGTGTCAGGATGTACAAAGGGTATATGGACAAGTACGGGCGATATTATAGTCCTGTTACTCTCAAAGAAGCGAAGGAGATTTACGACTACTGCCAGTTGCAGAAACATTTCCATTATGAGATTAGAATTGTTGAACCAACGGACGACGCTATCGTTGTCCAAGTGATCGAAGGAATGTTTGTGTTTCCAGAAGAATGGAAGAGGTATAATACTGTGTAGATCATAGCAGAACGAGCGGGGGTAGGTGAAAGTTCAAAATGGAACATGTCATAAATTGGGTTACCGACGATTCGTTTCATTCACATTTAGGTGCTATTTTTGTGGGGGCTGCTTTCCTGGCTATACTGAAGCATTCAAAAGCCTTAGTGAAGAAAAGGCTCGAACGTAATGTTCTAAAAGTCATCATGGTAATACTCATTGTTGGAATTTCATTGTTAATGGATAGAGGCTTTAGTTACCTACTCGCTGTCCTAGTTATATTCATTATTGTATTTTCCAACGGAAACTTCGGGGTGAAGAGTAAAGAGGAGCCGTGACGGGTCACGGAAATCACGATCATGATCATATCCATGTGCTTTTCAAGGCGCATCCAAACACGGAACTTTCCAGATTTATCAACGCCTATAAGAGTGCCAGTTCTCGTCTTATTAAGAAAGACTTTCCCGTTGTAAAAAAGAATTTGTGGAAAGAACATTTCTGCTCGCAAAGCTACTGCCTGATTACCGTGGGCTGAGCGCCTCTGGAAGTATTGAAAACCTATATTGAGAATCAAGGGAAGGAGGCGAAATCCCAATGATCCGATGTGTCAAAGCAGCGTTTCGAACTTCTAAAGCCGATCTGGATAGACTGTTTGCGTGCAACCGGGTATCCGCAGAAATTTGGAACCAATATCTATCTATTGCAAAGAACTATTCCCTGCAGCACAATGGAAGCTGGATTGGAAAAACAGAACTTCAAACCGCATTGAAAAATCAATTCCCGTTGCACTCGCAGTCTGTACAGGCTGTTTGTCATAAATATTTATTTGCCAGAGACAGCGCAAAACAAGCTAAAAACCAAGGCGTGAATACGAAATACCCCCATAAAAACAAGAAGCACTTCAACACGAAATGGGTAGACAAGTCGTTCAAAATTGAGGGGAACACGATACAATTAAGTCTAGGTATCCAAAATGGCAAGCGCCAGCAACCGATTCAGATCATTGTTGCCGACTTGCCCGATGCAGAAATCAAAGAAATAGAACTTGTATATGACCGAAAACTGATGGTTTCCATGATCTATGATGACGGGAAAATTGCTGCGTTAAACGATGGCAGCGAGGTTGCAGGAGTTGATCTGGGTGAAATCCACTCCATCGCGGCAACGACCACCGCAAACAAGTCGATCATCATCACGGGAAGAAAAGCAAGAAGTATTCACCGGTTCCGAAACAAGAAGCTGGCCGAGCTCCAGAAGCTCATGAGCAAATGCAAAAAGGGCAGCCGGCAATGGAAAAAGTACAACAGAGCCAAAACTTACATGCTCAGCAAAAGCGAGCGCCAACTGAAAGATATCATTCATAAAACGACCAAGCAATTTGTTCAATGGTGCACGCAAAATGACGTAAAAGAAGTTGTTATTGGCAAAGTGGAAGGCGTACAACGCAACACGAAAAAGAAGAAAAGAAAGAACGTAACGCAAAAATTATCCAATTGGAGTTTCGGCAAAATCGAGAAACAGCTGGGCTACAAACTTGAAGAACATGGAACAAGCGTAAAGACGATTGATGAAAGCTATACGAGTCAACAATGTCCTTGTTGTGGTAGAAGAAAAAAGACTTCTACAAGAAATTACAAATGTTCCTGCAGCTACAAAGAACATCGGGATATTCACGGGAGCAAAGGGATTTTGTCCAAATATCTGCATGGAGATATCCGATATTTGGGCGAAACGAAATCGATCAAGTATCTACGGATCGCTTAGTATAGCGAAAAGTAGTAGATGGTGAGTTCCCACCCACTTGCAAAAGTGTTGCTTACTGAACCACACTGTTAGATTTCCGCTGCTGGCAGCGAAAGCAAGTAGTCAACCTATTTGTTTGCAGAAAGTAACGGTGTGACTGGTAAGAAACTTCTACTTCTAAGCGAAGCGTAAGTAGGGGAGGTTCATGTAACCTAAACTGTCAAATGATTTTGGTAATTGCACATAACGAAGACTTTGTTGAGTAGGACTACTGAGAATGATACACTTTCGTTAGTAGCAGCTGTGCGGATGGAAGGGTGGACAATATGCAAGTTTGGTTTGACCCTGGATTGTCCTTCGGGAAGATGGTCAAACGAATACGGAGAGGGATCGACGGTTTGACGCAAAAGAAACTCGCGGAGCTCCTCGGGGTGACTGATGCTTACATCAGTCGGCTTGAGGCGGATAAGGATTCTGTTCCAACTGAAGAAATGATTATTAAGTTAGCTTCTGCGCTTGGAGTCAATAAATATCATTTGGTGTTGGCATCTGGGCGGATCCCCACAGACTTTCATCAAGTGTTCATTGAACACCCAGAGCTGCTCGAAGAGATTATCAAACGAATACCGGATTGATTCAGGGGCGTACTAAGCTGCGTCCTTTTTATGTCCGGGAAAACCGGGTTGGTATCATTCAAGACGGGAACTTGTTTATCTTATTGTTTCTTTTTTAAATCTGTTTTAAATGTTATATACCTTGTTAAGCGATGGCTGATCGTAGACGAGAGTAAGTGAGATATGGCCTGATGTCCGGTATAATGGGGTCAAATAGCCGGAAAAACGGGGCGAGATGTCCGGTAGATAAGGGTGGAAAGTCCGATCATTTGGGGCGAGATGTCCGATCAATGATGGCCTATTGTCCGCATAAACGGGGTCATGTCCTGAAAGAAAGGGTGACATGTCCGGAAAATAGGGGTCATTAGGGCTTGTATGCATCAGAGTGACTGAAAAAATGTACACGGAAGCGGGATTAATAATCGAATGTCCGGGTAAAAGGGGTTGAAATTACTTCATTCTGCTTCCCTCATTGGGTTGTAAGATTATATTCAAAGTCCAACCTTCGTATGCAGCCCTGTTTATCCGGACATATGAGTGGTAGCCGTTCGTTATGCTCCCTTCAACCCCCATTGACCGGACATATGAGATGTTCATTAGAACACGAAAAAAATTTTTGCCCTGTTTTTCCGGACATATCGGAATGTCATTAATTCCACTTCTGCCATTTGCCTTATGTTTATCAGGAGTCCAGATCTAAGAAAAGAGGATATCAGCCCCGTTTATCAGGACATATAGTCGTATGTGTCTGTGGCCCGATTTTTCTCTATTACAAGCTTGGAAAGATTGAGGTATAGTAGGGAAAGAGGTGTTGCGTATGCAAGATAACATACCTTACGAAACCGAATTTGAGGATGATGGTCAAATGGCGCTTGTCGTGCCAGAATACGAAGCACAAATCAAAGACTACTATTGGATCAATCAGTCCAAAGAGATCATAAACTCGCAACAGGATCTATCGCTAATGGAACGCCGACTGATATACTCGTTGGTTTCGTTGGTCCAGCCTGACGATGAAGAATTTAAAACGTATACAGTCCAAATCAAAGATTTGGCCAATCTGCTAGGGGTAGTCGAAAAGTCATTTTATGAGCGCGTTGAGAAGACGATCGACCAGCTGCAGAGTAAGCAGCTCGTGATTGAGAACAACTCGATTAAACAGAAGATAACCTGGGTACAGAGCGCGACTTATGTTAAGGGCGAAGGCAGGGTTAAAATAAAACTATCCGAAGATCTCGCCCCGTTTTTCCGGAACTTGAAGCGCGCATACACGAAGTATCGCATCAAGAATGTGCTAAAGCTTCGCTCAGAATACTCCTGGCGGCTCTATGAGATTCTAAAGGAACGGGAGTTCCGGAAGGAACGCGTGATCAAAATAGCGGAGCTGCGTTACTTGTTAAATATTCCGGACGACAAGTACAAAATGCTTAAGCATTTACGCGAGTTGCTAGATAGCGTTCAGAAAGAGTTGGAGGAAAAGACTGATATCACATTTTCGTACGATGTACATAAGCGTGTTGGTCGATCGGTAGAATCGTTCATTTTCCAGATCAGCCGGAACGGAAAAAATATTCAATCTGAGCAAGACATGGCCAATTACGACGCAGAGAATGTATTTAATCTTCTTGTCCAAAACGGCGTTCACCGGAAAAAGGCGATTTCGCTTGCGAAACTGTACCATCCCTTTTATATCGAGGAGAATGTTAGGCATGCACTGCAACTGAACAAAGGGCAATCTATTCTAAACTTGGCCGGGTACATCATTAAGGGCATCGAAGATAATTATGCTAACTCAGTACACGATATGCCGCTGGATGATGCGCTCTTTGGGATGGAGCTCCGAAACGTCGAAGAAAATTTGGCAGATCAGACTCGTGAGGAACTCAGCCAATTCAAAGAGATTATTGAGAACTATAAAGATTTGATAAACCGCGGGGTTTACAGTAAGGTCGAAGAATTAACTGAACTTGCTGAATCTAGGGATCAAATGTTGCTCCAGAACTTGGAGGTTATTCAGAAGAACAGAAAAAAAACGAAACGGCCGCCGCTTCTGATGGAGGATCTCGCTCACGATCCATACTTAAAGAAAGTGTACGAGTTGTGGCTAGAAAAGCAGACCGACTTTTAGTACTCTATAGATCTGTTATGACACTCTGCTAATGCTTGCCGGCAATTTCCCTCTATGGTATATTAATCCTAGTTCATATTCTTTCCAACATTTCTCACAAGTAATAAACCCTATGGGTGGTTTGCCATATGAGTAGCTCCTGTGGAGTTATGAAGTGGTTACCTCCCATTGGGTTTTTTTAATTACCCTTACTGTCTTATGGAAAGAAGAACAAAGGTTTCATGCATGCAAAATGGATGGAACACTAGAGGAAAGATCAAAAAATTATTTTAAATAGGAGGATCAGTCATGAAAAAATTACTTATGCTTATTATTTCAATTTCATTGGTACTGACGGCTGCTAGTTCCGTAGCTGCAGCGACATCCAAATTTAAGGATGTTATGGCAAACCACTGGGCAAGCAATGCAATCAACGAGGCAGCTCAGAAAGGATTTATCAAAGGTTACCCTGATGGTACCTTCAAGCCAAGCAACAATATCACTCGCGCAGAGTTTGCATCTCTACTGGCCAAGATATCGGGTCTTGTTGGAGAGCCGCATCAGAGCAAGGAAGTGTTTTCAGATGTACCATCTTGGGCCAAGGAAGCTGTCGATAATCTTGTGGAAGCGGGATATATCGATCGGAACGACTACAAGAAAAAGCCTAAGGCTACAGAAGCTATCTCTCGATATGAGATGGTGAAGTGGATGGTCACTGGGTTAACGATTGCTGAGCCGACCTATAAGCAGGCCTTGGATGAAACAAAGGGAACGCTCGTCCCCTTTACCGAATACTATAAGAGCGGCATACCTGCAGACAGAATACCTTATGTGGCTGTTGCAAGAGGCACGCAGTTAACCGTTGGGCTCCCAGATGGATCGTTTGGGTTTGATAATCCTACGACAAGGGCTGAAGTAGCCGTCATCATTAACCGTTATCTCAAACTGCTTAGCAAACAGGCAGACGACTTTAAGGAATTGAGCGAACTACGAGAAGTCGGGAAGACGGGGACAAACATGATGACTTTCGGGGCGAAAGTGGCACTTCTTAATACCAAACCTCAATTCTTTGAAAATATTGTCGGCAAGGACATTAAAACGAAAACTGGTGGCAACGTGAAAGTACATCGCTTTATCGTGACGGATAATTCGATTTCAAGCACACCAGTTGGTGTTTATGCGCCGATGTTCATTGATGACGAAATGAAAAGTCATCCAAACGCCTATGCTGTTTTCATAGAAATCTCCTTCACGCCTGCCACCGATACGATGGACAAGTTGATCTTTTTAAGTGAAGTCCCGTATATCACGAGTGACTCTCTAAGGGGGAAATTAATTGAACACTATGGGTATCAAACTATTCCTACGTTTGACAAGGCAAAAGAGAAAAGGTTCTGGGTTAAGCAGTACGTCATGAAAGACTACATTTGGATCGATATTAATGCTAAGGACGGATCGTTTTCATCTTTTCGACTAATGTAGTTTACTCAGAGAGGGCGCTACAAAGCGTCCTCTTTATTTTGTTGAACGAGTGTGTCCAGCAAAGCACGGAACTTCGAAAGTCCGATTGTGGGAGGTAGGCAAGCAAGCCACCCTCCGCATAGCTTGAATATTCCCGGATCGTCGTCAAAAAGGCTCCGCAAAGAAGCCATTGAAGCAAGCTATTACAAGATATTAGTGAGCCTAGTGAGAGAGTACAGGTGCATAACTGCTTGTCGGTGTTTTCGGCCTATGGTATATTATCCCTAGTTCGTATTACCAACATTGCTCGCAAGTAGTAAACCCTATGGGTGGATCGGCTATTTAAGAACTCCATTTTTGGATTCTTACGTAGCTGCCTCTCGTCGGGTTTTTTTATTCTCTTTTTAGGATATCCATAGGGGACGATTGCAGCAAATTACTATTAAATGGGAGGCACATTCGTGAAAAAAATAATTACACTTAGGAGTGAGGGGTCGAGTATGAAGAAGAATCTATCATTGCTAGTGTTGCTTGCGCTGTCTATTTCTTTGATCCCGGTATTCCCAAACAATGAAAGTGTGGCGGAAGCGGCTGCACCATCATTAGGAAATCCAACTATTGGCCCGAGTGGGCCTGCAACCTCGCAAACACTCACCATTCCGGTCGAAGCCTCCGGACTTACAAATCCAGGTGTCATGTGGACGCAAATGGATAACGGGAAGTTTCGCGCAACATCGGAGCTTACTAATGATTCGGCTACCGTTGATTATGGAGGGAAGCTCCTCGAAGGTGGCATGCAAAAAGAATATCCCGTTTCTGGGGCGTACTTTAGACAACTGGTTGATACCAGAAAATATCAACCTGGAAGCTGGAAAGACAAGGCAGGAAACATTTACGCCAAAAAGTATGTAGAAAAATCAGCCCTTAATCAGTCCAAAATGACATGGGTGATAAGTGATACATACGAACCTTCCGCACCGACCAGAGATGCACCGCGCGTCTGGTCAGAAGATAAGTTAGTAGTTGAACACTTTACGAAAACGGGCGGACCCGACTGGACGGACAACAAACGATACGGCGAGCTCGGGAACTACAAGTGGATTGTCAACTATGCGACACCTATGGATTTATGGTGGACAGGCGAGGTCAAGCAGTCTAAAACCATGCGTATGATGCCAAATTCAGTTGGCGTAAACCAAAGTAAGAACATGGTAGCTGAGGTGGAAACGACGGGGTACGGTGCCGTTAACTGGACGGGTGTTTCAGCTAGGGCGGAAAAATGGGAATCCAGTAATAAAGCGGTCGCAACGGTAGATAGTAAAGGCAAAGTTACCGGAGTAAAAGCTGGCACTACTGTTGTTAGTGCTGAGTGGAAATCGGGTCTCTATCACCTTAAAGCATCTGCAACGGTTACGGTTGTTGCCGGAACGACGCCGCCCGATCCGGAGCCGACGCCAGAGCCGCAGCCGTACGAAATCACTGGTAATTTTGATATTTTGCCTGACCAGACAATTGAGTGGAGAGATACGTTTACATTAAAGCCGCGCGACTTCAAAATTTCGGCACAATGTACATATCAGAAGCATAACTATCTAATCGAGCGTGATGGCAACTGGTCTCGCAGTAATAATGTCACCAGTCAGACAGCAAATACAGTTTATCCATACTCGAGCTATCCGGACATTATCGGTATCGGTGTGCATCAGGTATCCTTAAAAATCTTTGCTAAGTGCGATGGCAAAGAAGTCGAGACTGGCTGGCTGGCCACAAAAGACCTGATCGTAAATGGCCCGGTCTCCAATAGTCCGCCATATTTTAACGCCGGTTGGTTTGAAGAATATGACCGTTTTAGCTGGGATGCTCCGTGGTATGTTGTAATCAACAAGCGTGTTAACCTGCGGATTATCAATAAACCTTTTCCGGTGGCAGACCCAGCTGAGCCTTATGATCCGGACGGCGATCCGATCACCTACACCTGGGATTTTGCAAACTCAAAGAGTTCCTGGGTGCAGTCGCTTCCGGAAAAGTATGGATTGTGGCTTAACGATGAGATGCATACGAATATCTTGGCCGACGAGCTGGGTCAACATTGCGCCCGCGTCACTGCCCGAGATCCATTCGGAGCTGCGTCCACAAGAAACGTCTGCGTACAAGTCATTCCGGAGAACCCAATTCCGATTATAGACGGGCCCTATGAAGTGGTAGAGGGTCGGCCGTTGCCTAAGCCTTTTGATGGCTCGCGCAGCTTCTCGCCGATCAAGCGGAGTATCGTTAAGTATGATTGGACCAACGTCCATGAGCGGTACTATACGCCTGGCCAAGAGATCATCACGCTTGAGGTCACGGACAGCGGCGGGCTAAAGTCGGAGGCGCCGGCATCGCATACGCTAACCGTTAAAGAGGATCTGCCGCCAGTCCCTAAACTAGATTTTGATAATACGGCGCTTCGCACAACTCCGGTTGTAATGACCAATAACAGTTATTCACCGGATAATGATATCATCGTCGAAAATCTCACCACGTATCGATATGACAGCAATAATGATGGCTCCTTTGAGGATGAGACTTCTATCCCTGTGGATTTCGACGAAAACGATATATTCATTTTCAATCCGCCTAGAATTGGTAACTATCGTTTTCATGTGTATGTGAAGGAGGATTGGGGGAAAGAGGCCCAGAAGGATTTTGATCTGAAGATTGTAAATGATAATCCACAAGCTTCGTTTACGGTTTCCGGAGAAATCGAGCAGCCTCCAGGGGCTCTGCCAGATGCGCTCTTGCCTAATCAGCTCTTAGGGAGCACATGGAAGACCTCCAATTTTAATGGTGACTTAGTTAAAAGGTTTTACCGAAATGGGAACGAACTGGTGAGCGGAATTACGCATACGCAAGTGGAACCAGTTTGGCCGGTTTACCCTCATGAATACCTAAATAAAGAATCTAGATACTTTGCACCAACTGCTGGCGCTGAGATAAGAGGGGTCGATTTTGATGAACTCCTTCGAGCTGCGTTCGGGGAAGAATATACATTGACTATTAAGGATAATGGCGTCAATGCGCCATATAACAGTCGCTATACCCATCAGATGCGCAAGAATGGGGTCATTGAGGCCGAGCTAAATTCACCTTGGTCCGATGAATATGTTAGAGGGCTCGGTTCTTATTCGTTTATTACAGACGGTAGATTGGCCATCTATAATTATTCTGGCCAGCTATGTAGCTGGAACAGCTCAGATGGAACGACTGGAACTTATGGCGGTACTAATTATAATTACTTTTATTACAACCCTAGCACGAATAAAGTAGTTATTTGGAATGGTCAGCTATGCGACAGCGACGGAAAGTACAATAATCTAAGCTATGTTACAGGTGATCCGGAATTCAAGGTAAAGACCTCTTATGTTGAAGGTAGTGGCAATGTATATTATATTGCTCGAATGATTGGCCCCACTGAAGCCTATTCTGTATCGTTGCCAAGGGATGCGGTTGAGTATCGAGTTGGGTACTCCACAGCACAGGTTTTACCCAAAGTATTTCCGGTCTCTACAGACGGAAATCGGATGGCTCATCTCGAATTCAAAAGTGGGGGAAACACTTATTTAATAATTCGAAACAATACAACAGGTGGAAAAATTAGCGAACACTTGGTTTATAGTGATGCTGATAGTGATCCATCAAGTGTAAAAGTTCTACACTACGCACGTAATCGTATCGTCATAAACTACGGATCAACCATTGAAGTGTATGATTTCAACGGTAACAAAGTTTGGGGAAAAACATTATCAGCAATTGGAATAGGGAACATAACACGATTTTCGAATTCCGCAATTGCCTCGAAGGATGGTAAAGTACTATGGATTGACCAGACCGGTTCGGACAGCAATTTTAAGCTCTATTACAAGTCGCTTAATCTGCTGACCGGGACGATCGATCAGTCGGTGGAATTGGGAAGTTATGATGTTGGACATTATTATTACCGCGGTCCAGTGGCATACCCTCCGAGATTTATGGATGACGGTAAGGTCTTCTTAACTTACGGCGCTTATACGGACAGTTACGACTGCTATGGGTGTAGGAGGCACCAAGTTACAAATAAAGTTGTCGATGGACCTGGAACAATACCGGAATATTCATCCAACCTCGGACAATATTATTCTACCAGTAAAGAAATTATCAACGCTGAGTTTCAATATGCGCTGAAGCTCCCAAAAACATTTTATAAGACGCGGGAGTCTGCCGGACTCTCATTTAGAATGACAGACAATAGAAACATGTATCGGGTAGAAACAACAAACTATCACGTCCGAATTGTAAAAGTGGTCGATGGGAATCGAACTATCCTGAAGGAAATTAATCGGGATTCACCGCCAGATGTATGGACAAATTATAAGGTGAGGGTCGTCGGGAAGAGGATAAAAGTTTACATCAACGGAGTCCCATTAGTAGAAGTAATCGAGGACTCTCCGCCAATATTTGGCTATTACGGTCCTTACGCAAACCGTGAGTATGTGTCTTTCAAGGATATGTCAGTGTTGCCGTATGAAGTCGATATGATGGACAATGTCGCGTTGGTGGATGAATCTGTTGAATACGAGACATCCTGGAGTGATCCGGAAAATGATCCACAACTCAAGGAACGAACAACTTGGGATTTCGAGCACATCGACCCTAATAAGTTCCTTAATGCCGGTGACGGAAAATCGGGATTATCGTCCGTACATGGCAAGACGGTGGATTCACCGATTCTAAGCTTCGACAGAGTAGGATTGTACAAAATAACGTATCGCGGATCGGATGACCCGCATCCGGACTATCTATTTCCATCGATGACCTTTGATGCGTATCGGCAATTTTCGGACGACTACTGGCAAAATATTGCCGTGCATCGCCGGCCGATTGCACAGTTCACCCTCAGTATCGATCCAGTAACCAAAAAAGTCGTTTGGAATGATACGTCTTACGATCCCGATCGTTGGTTAAGCCCGACCAACTATAGCTCGGAGGCAACTGGCATTGACTACAAAAATAGTCGAGGTATAACTAAAAGGGTGTACTACAGTATATCTCCATCCGGAGAGGTATCCGATATGCAGCTCATCTCACCGCGGGAAGCTGGCGTATATACGGTGGGAGAAGCTGTGCGAGACGAGTACAATGCATGGTCCGAGTGGTATATCCAAGCAATCAACATTACGCAGCCAATCATCGACGAGCCGCCAATTCCAGGCTTTACACTGAGCAAAACGACGCTCAGTGCGTCGGAGACGCTTACGATCACATCGACTGCATGGGACAAGGAAGACGGCCCGGCAGAATTTCTACCGCATCAATACTTCATTCGGAACCTGACAACCGGCACGGCCGAGTCGCTGCAGAGTACGGATCGCGGAACCTGGACGAAGAGCTTCAGCTCGCTCGGTGAATTTGAGATCCGGCAAGTCGTGCGTGACTCTGTTGGTCAGACAGCGCAACTGATCAAGCGTGTCCAAGTAGTCAATACCCCTCCGGTGGCTAACTTCGACTGGACGCCGAAGCCGGCATGGGAGGGGGATACAGTTCACCTCATCAACCAATCAACAGACGCTGACGAGGATACACTAAGTTCGGCTTGGGTGATTACTGGTCCAAACGGCTACTACCGAACCAGCTCAGAGACAAATCCAAGCTTCTCGGATACGGCCAATCGTCCAGGGGTATATTCGGTGCAGTTGACGGTTCGTGATCCGATCGGCGCATCGGACACGATTACTAAGCCAATCGTTGTAGGAGACTTGACCATTGAAGGCCAGGTTCTTCACACGGATGATTGGGAAGAGTATCGATTAAAATGGAATGCAAGTAATCCAACCAGGAAAAGAGATCAGAATGTATTTTGGGCCGGAGAAGCGTTCGTATTAGCTTCGATTGTGACGGATACGGGGCCAACAAGTACGACGAAGCCGCTGCAGGTCGTCGCACAGCTGCTGACGAGAACAAACTCCGTGGTGATGACAACGACAGATCGCATTCGTTTTAATGGAGAAATGCTGGATGTAGGGTTTGCCAAAACCTTAAAGGATGGGCCATACACCATGCGATTTACTGTTAATTGGAGCAACGGCGTCGTCGATTCAGTTGATGTTCCGATCATTATCAGGGGCAATATAAACGATGTTATTCTAGTTCATAACCGGCATTAATACAAGAAAGGGCGCCTTGTGGCGTCCTTTCTTGCATCTAGAAACGATTGTTTTCTCGTTAAAATATGTGATATAGTGGACTTAGAATCTAGGAAGAACATTATACGCAAGATTAGAAGCCCTAGCGGCAGAATATCTCAATTGCTTCAGAAACATGAGGCAATC
This sequence comes from Cohnella sp. SGD-V74, assembly GCF_003001675.1. Lineage (GTDB taxonomy): Bacteria > Bacillota > Bacilli > Paenibacillales > Paenibacillaceae > Cohnella. The sequence continues at coordinate 118,274 of NZ_PVYW01000018.1, forward strand.
GAAGGTATCTGTCTGTCTAGGGCTTTTTTGCGTTTTCTAGACTCTATTGGCGGACGTAGCGCACCGTTCAATTAAAAGGCTCATGTTCCGAGAGGACATGATTTTCTACCTGGAGGTGAATGCCCGAGGACTTTTGAAGGGCACATATGAGCAACTTACTTGAAATGATGCAAGAGAAAGCTGCAGAAGAGATGACGGTTCGGTTAAAAGTTAGGGACAAGCCAGCTTTTATTCGGATGATCGATGAAACTGCGGGCTTTTGCGCAGAAGTGGAATCAATTCCGGTATTAAAAGGGATGCTTCTGCAAGTTAAAACCAAGGTACCCAAGCGAACCGCAAATGGAATGGAAGAGGTGGACGGAGTCGCATTGTTCACCACTGGTAGCAACAGCAATCAGACCCTTATTAAAGGGTACGCTGCCGAATTTGGGCAAGATACTATGTTCGAAGCAGATGCAGCTATCGAAGCGTTGGTTCCTGCAGGTAGGTTTGCGGAGCTGCTAAAAAAGTTACCCCAAAAGGCTGAATGGATCTTCGAATTCAATGCCGGAAATGGGGAAGAAGACTATGGATTCCTCAACATAAGGTGTGGAAAATCGGAGTATGTGCTTCAACTACTGAATGTTTCGGAGTATCCTCAGACTCGACCAGAGTCCGTACCCCCTCTAGCGTTTTCGAGCAAGGAATTCTGTTCCGCATTGCATAACAGTAAATATGCATCTGAAAAGAAAACAATGGATTCACCGATCGCCGGCATACATCTGATATGCAGGGAAGAAGGTAAAATCATTGTAGAAACGACAAATCGAAGGCAGGCTTCAGTTGAAACACTGGAAGCCACGACTTTGCGTGAGCTTGACATGATCATATCCCACGATACCGTAGACCGTATATACGAGGTCTTTGGGAAGCACGAAGGTAGGATCGTTGTACAGTTCGGAACGGCAACCATTACAGTAAATGGTTTTGGCTCGACGCTCATCTCTCGGGTTGTCGAAGGTAAATACCCTGACTTGTCTAAGATGGTTCCAAATGGGATAAAAGCAGAGTGCATTGTGTTGCAAAAAGATTTGCTTGGAGCCTTTGAAAGGTGTCTACTGATGGTGGCCGGAGAGAAAGAAAACAGTAGTTGTTCGGTTTCTGTGCGCTTCGGTAATGGCGTCCTCGCGCTTAGCGCAAAGGGTCAACTTGGGAAGGCAGAAGATTGTTTGGAAGTAGAGACGGATGGCGATGCTAGCTTTTTGATCGATCCAGCGAGGGCTAAGAATGCCCTAAAGTCGCTGAGCTCGCATGAAAAAGTGCGTATTCAATTCATCGGTTTGCTGAGTCCAATTATTTTCTATCCGGATGCCTTGGAGTATGAGGATTACACCAAGTTTGCATTAGTGCTTCCATTACGTGCAGCGGAGGGCTAAGATGAGCATCTTTATTCCTACAGATGTTACCTTCACAAATGTGATTAATGGGTTATGTGATTGCAAAGACGATAAGGTCCTTGATCTACTAGGTACAAGATCACTAAGCGAACTGCTTGGACTGTTCAACGGTTATAAATACGAGATCATAGATTGCTACAATCGCGTTTATGGCCAATCCATTGCGTTCTATCGCATCCGTTTTAAGCGGGAGCGCTACGAGGATTCAACCGCTCAACTGTTAACATCACTCCAATTCATCCACTATCAGTTGACGGAAACAGTTCCATGCGATGAAGATCTTAGTTTGATAGAGTCATTGATCTGGAGGTTAAAGTACATCTTGATTGAGCAGTTTCCGGAATACCGGGTCGCTTTATCAGATATCCATGAAGGCAGCTTCCCAGCAATAATTTCTTCAATATGCAGTTCTGCATATTGGGAGTTCTCAGGAATCTATTGGGACGACTGCAGCCAATACATGATCAAGGATTTTGAAAGCATCCGGAAACGGATGAATCAGATTAGAGATACCAGAGGCATGCGATTGATCGACGAGCCTAGTTACGTACGGCCCGAGACGGATCTAAATCGCTTCGAGTTATTAAAAGTAATTACGGCTATCGTAGAGGAATTTTCGATGCAGCCGCCGTTGCCGAAAAAGGAATGGATGTTCATCCAATCACTGTTAATTCGTCCGCAAAATTGGATTCTGGACATGATTCCAGAATACCATGCTGCCGAATTCAAATGAACGCAAAGAGTGCTAAAGGGCACTCTATTTTTATTATCTTAGGAGGGTAATCAATTGGAGAACAATAAAGTGCTCTTGTTGCAATGTAAATGTGGGAGGGCGCATACCCATCACACGAAAGGAAAGCTCAGTTGTCCAGTTTGCAAAAATGAGAGTATTGAAGAGTTTGTAATCGTAACCGACCGACCTATCTTCAGGGTGTTTATGGTTGTTCTCAACCGGTTAGGTAGGCGAATACCTTATTTCTTTACAGCATCTAGCAGGCAGGGAGACTTCAGACGAGCGCGACTTGTTTACGAAACCTTCGATTGGGAAATTGCCCGATCGATGGTTGTTGAAGATTTGGAGGTGGCCTTGTGAAAATCGGACTTTATATTTGCGAATGTGGCGCGATTCATGTGTTGGATGGGCATTGCCCCTCAGCGCTGTGTATCGAATGTAAAGAGAAAGTACAAAAGCAAGTGGCGGTTACCTGGGAGGATATGAGGAGATTGCAAGTCAAACATCTGCTTCTTGTACTTCGAGGGATCTTCTTGCAGCAGACAACAGAAGAAGGCACATTAATTGAACCGTATCTCATTTGGGCAGCTGGTACTCAAAAGCAAGCCATTATCGATTGGTGCGACGGCCGAATACAGGAACTCCCAATCGAAAAGATGAAGGGAGTAATTTAATTGGATTACAAAAAGATAGCATCGATACTGGTTCCCGGCGAAAAGTATACACTTACTGCACTCACGGATTTCGGATTTCCATACCGTCAGCATATGACCATTTTGGAAGTGTCCGTAACCCCGTACGCACAGTACAAAGAGAGCTTGCTTATCCGATTCAAACGGCCGCGCGGTCGTAAAGTGTTGAGTGTTCGTTTCTATGCTCAACATGAAGAGTTTGTGATTTGGAAAGGCCACGTTTCTCCTAAGACCGAATTGTATGGTGAGCCGGTCCAAGTGGATTCAGGTTTGATCGTGCGGCAGGGGAGATATCGTCCCTTTCATCAAGGCTATTTGCGTGATGCAATTGCTTCGGTAATAGAGCAGCCATTGCTTACCTTTGGGATCAATTGAATTATGATTTCCTCAATTGGTTGGCTTTCGCTAAGCGAGCCAATTGGGGAAATCTTTATAAAAACCGAAAGGGTCGAAAATTATGACTAACACGAATGAGAAGACAGATACAGTAACAATGATCGTTGACAAAGAACAACGGACTGTACGTTTTGACTGTGAGGGAGACGTCTGGAGATGGCTAGTCAACTGGGAAGGATTAGACCTTTGGGGTGCTACTAATGAGGTGCTCAATAGCATCTTGGAAAAGGATGTGCGAAAATTCTATTATGATATACCTTTGTTTAATTTTATCAGCAACTTTAGAAGGTTTGTTGACAAAATCGTATTCGTAAACTAATGAATAAAACCTAACAAGCAATTCTGTTCATTTGCGAGTTCTATAAATCGATGATAAAATGGATATAATTGTCGATTCAATTAACATTCTCGCAAACATTAGCCCTATGGGTTCAGGCGTATTTTCGTCTGCTCATAAGGGCTTTTTGTTTACTGGTTTGAAAAACTGAGGTGAAACAAGTTATGGATACAATTGTGAGAGAAACAGAGCAAGAAATACTGAATAGTTCAGGAAAGAAAAATGAAGCCAAAGAATGGATTAAGGCTCTGCTCACTGCTGCAATCGTTTTATTTTTAATTCAAAAATTTTTATTTATGCCGTATGCGATCGAGGGGCCTTCGATGTTTCCGACCTTCAAAACAGGAGAGAGGATCGTTGTGAATAAACTGATCTTTGACTTACGGAGCCCAAAGCGGGGGGAAATCGTTGTACTTCGTTCTCCGGAGGGCAGAACCCTAATCAAGAGAATAATCGGACTGCCTGGGGACCGGATTCAACTGAAAAACAACTTAGTTTACATAAACGGCGAAGTGTTAGTAGAGCCTTATCTGCAGAGTAGTTTGTATGATAAAGCAGAGAATGGTATCAAAATGAACCGAGACTATTCTCAGTATCTGGTACCGGATAATAAACTATTTGTGCTGGGGGATAATCGTTTACACAGTCAGGATAGTAGAGCTCTTGGCGCAATTTCTTTGAACGAAGTCATTGGACGTGCTGACTTAGTAATTTGGCCAATCAACCAAGTACGCTTTGTTCAGCACAACTCTATTAGGGAATTAGAGTTGTAAACTGGACTTATTGCATTTTTGAATGAAGGTCGCCTTATCGGCAAAACAACCGAAAGCGTGCCGGCATCGGGATCCGCGCGGCGAAGGCATCGGCCAGATCGAGCAGCTGCAGTCCGTCCGGGGGTTTACAGACGAAACCGGGCATCAGGATCCGCTCACTAATGCTATTATTGAAAAAATAGTCCAATCAAGCAAATATATTTGATTGCGAGTCGTATAGATCGATGATAAAATGGCTTTAATCTCGTCGATATGTATTATCGACATTCCAGCAAGCAAAAGCCCTATGGGTTCAGGTGTATTTATGCCTGTTCAAATCGGGCTTTTTTGTGTATGTCGAAATTTGATGAGGGAGGGATGAAGAGTGATGTCGCGAGATGGACACATATTCCTGATGGGAGGGAAGTGGATCAGCTAAAATAAAAAAAGAGCTTTGGATTGGGACCCTTGAGCTCTTGATTACTAAGATATGGTTTTATTGATAAAATCATATCATGTCTGACTTATTGAAGTCAACATTTTAGCGTGCCACAGATCAATGAACTTAAAAGGAAGAGAAGAGAAACTCAAGTACTTTAGATACAGGTCAACGGGAAGGCAAGTCCCCCGAACAGGCATGAGGCATAAAAAGAGCATTCATTATTTTGAAGAAGAGCAGGAAAAGGTGTACTTCCAAGAGTCCGAGGTGGTTCAGTTTTCGCTTGATCGATTCGGGCTGAACTTGCCTCTGATGGAAGGGAATGTGGTGTTTGTTCACCACTATCTTCTAAAATTTTGGAACAGATTCATCAAACCGGAAGGCTTGAACATTTACCTGTTGCTGCGAATGCACTGTTACAATAAGGATTATTGCTGGCTTGAACTTCAATCACTTTGTAATTTCACTGATCGTTCGAAAGAAACGATTCGGAAGTATCTAGATCTGTTAGAGCGCTATGGTTTTATCTATCAATTCCAGTGCGAAAACACCGCTCGTAACAACATGCAAGAATCACCGATTACAAAAGTGAGGAAAGAGTTCCCTTTTCTTACTGAAGAATTGATTGAACAATTGCCGGCGAAGCTACAAACTGAGCATCATCGGTTCATGGCAGATTTGAACCAGAAAATATCTGTTTCTCTACAAGTGATGGAGAAGGTTGACTACGAATCGGTCTTTAATGAGGCTCTTACTACAGGTGAAGTAGTTCCAATCCGCAGGCCGTACTATGAGGAACAAAAGATTAATCAGCTTAAGAGGGAGGCTCTTCAAGCTGAACGAAATGAAGATGATCTGGCATTTTGGGAACAAGTCCTTGAAGTGCTTAAAGATCAATTTTCGAAGCCCTCCTATAATACGTGGTTTTCAAATACATTTTGTATTCGAAGAGAGAATGTACTCTGGGTATACGCGCCCACTCGTTTTCACAAGGAATGGCTTGAAACCCGATATCAAAGCAACATAAAAAATGCGGCACAGTTTATTCTGAAGGACTATATCCAGGTTAAATACGATTCATTAGAGCAGTAATCCGCCGGAAATGGCGGTTTTTTTTGTGGATAAGTTGGGGTCTAGAATTTAGAGTCCCCCGTCTAGAATTTGGAGGGGGGGGTCTAAATTCTAGATGGCGCGTAGTCTAAATTTTAGAGGGCGGAGTTATCCACAATTTTTCGTAGTCTAAATTTTAGAGGGCGATGGGGGGTCTAAAATCTAGAGGGGGAGGGTCTAAATTCTAGACCCGAATAATTAAGTATTTAAGTATTTAAAAGATCATCAACAAATAAATGATTCTTCTAATATTCAAAAAATGACACAAATATCCCGGCTTCGGGTTTGGTCCTCAGCGATCACAGCCGGATCCAATATCTGCAGCTTCGGACTCCTGTTTCTCATTTCTCAGGAGCGATCAGAGCAACTGAGCCCGCGCCGCCGGCGATGCAGGTCGCGCTCCTGGTTTCCGTGTGAAGCCCGGCTTCGCATTTGGCGCGCCGGCGACGATGAACGGCGTGATCAACTGCAGTTCACGTCGGGTTCACCGTTGAAGCCCACCTTTTCGATCAGCGTACGGGCGTCAGCGCCTCACTATCAGCTGCAACTCGCATTTCCGGTTTCTCCGGGTGGCTCTCGGCTTTACGATTGACGCACGGTCGGCGACGGCCTACACGATTAGCTGCAACTTGGAATGGTTCACCAGGTGAAGCCGACTTACCGTTGGACGCTGCGGCGACGACGACCGACATGTTCAACTTCAGTTCGACCGATTGAAGCCCGGCTTTGCGATCAGCGCGAGCAGAGGTAGCTCGTGCTCCTGGTTCTTCGCGGCGCTGTCGAAGACCGGCACGATCTGCAGTAACTCGCTTGGTTCACCGGATGAAATCCGACTTCGCCTTTGGCGCGGCGACGGCGATAAGGTTGTGCCTTCCGGTATTGCGCTCAGGATGGGTGGACCGTCCCTCCTTCGGGTCAAATAGTCGAGTGAGACGCCCAGCACTTCTTACCGAAATGGCAATTATTGCAATCATGGAGATCCTATCCCATACTAGAATAAAAGATAGGAGATGATTTGTGATGAAAGAGGGATTAACGATTATTAAACCGAGAATAATTAAAGCCATCATAGATGAGATTGCAATCTTCCCTATTTTGCCATTGTTTCACAAGGATAGCGAACTTTCTGGCCTTGCAGCACTGGTACTGGATCAAAAACAGTTTACTTTGGAGGGTAACTCCACGTTAGAAGAAAGGATACAATATTATCAGGGACTTTGGAGGGATACCTTCCACTTTTTATTTGAACGGTTTCTACCTCACTCAGATCCGGATAGCTTGTCCATCGGCTTCGAGATGACACCGTTTTCATATATGTTGGCAACAGAGTATTCTCTTGAGTTAAACAATTTGTTTGAGTTAACGGAAATGGACTTGAACTACATTGACTTACTTCTCCTATCATGGGCAGAAGCAGGTTGGAAGCTGCCTGCCCCATCAGAGCAACTGGACTTTGCATTAAAGATTACATGCTTCCCACCTTTAATGGCGTTGTCGACGTTTTATAGAAAAGCCTATCACTGGAATGTACAAAACGCCGAACACTTATTGAGCATGGTCGTTAGCAAGGATGTAAGGTTTCCATCATATGAGAATAATTTCGCGCTTCAATTCACTGATCGGTTTATCTCTCAGGAGACATATCGCTCGATTGGCGGAGTGGAAGGGTTAATCTCTAATCCTGGTCTTTCGAGCAATACAATAGAGAAATTAAAACAACTGAAGAACATTATACCGAAAAGCAAGCAAGTTCAAAAAAGGGTAATATGCCCAACATGCGGTGATTATCACGACCAGCCAACTATACATCACGATGACATCCTATATGCACATCTCTTGGAAGATGACCCAAATGTTCAAATTGAAATAGGGTTTAACTGGTATGAAGAATTCCGTCTAAAGGTAAGAAATGAGATTGAAAAACTGATACGAGATCCATCAACTAACATCAACATTGTAAAAGATCCGACATGCGTCATCTTGGTTGAAGGTGCAACGGAGGAGTTGGCGCTTCCGCAAATGGCGCTCCGGATAGGGATGCCGCTTTCCCTCAAGAACATCCTAGTTCTTAATTGTAAATCAAAAGAGAAGGTGCTTGAACAATTTAGGATTATTCGAAGCAACTTTCCGGAACTGAAAATCTGTGTGCTACTTGATAGTGATGCAGAAAAAGAGAAGCGTGAACTTGAAAAAATGATGGAGGGGAAGCGGGACAAATTCAGTTTAACTTTCATACCGAAGGGGACATTCGAAGACTTGGTTCCTCTCCCAATTGTTGTGGCCAGCCTGAATGAGCTTTATCCAGCGGAGAAGGGTTATGAGGAATCGGATTTCAAATCGGAGAAAGGCGTTTTGCATGATATAAATCATTTAGTATGGCAAAGAGGGAATTCAAAACTGGATAAAGTCAAATTTATCAGTGAAGCTGTTAGGCGTATGGGTGAGAAAGATGTTCCAAATTTAATATGGGAACTAATAAAAGAGGCCTATAAATTAAGTGGTGCAAATATCGGAATGGAGTGAAAGCTATTCTATCTAAGACGGCGCTAGTTGGAAATCAATCTCAAACTTAAATAAAGGAGTAATGAATGTAGTGTCCAAAGTCCATGGTTGGTTTCCCAAAATTTACAGCACGTACTGTTATGAATGCAAAAAAGTGTCCGTTCCTGAAATTCCAACGGAAATGTTCTGCAAGACATGCGAAAGTCCATTGTACATTCGTATGAAATCAAGTACGAAAGGAGGAGTCGATACGAATATCGTTCGTCCAATTCGGGTGCGCGATATGTTAGCTAGGTCTCATCGTTACTCGCGCTTCCTCAGTATTCCTCATTCCTTCCAGGGTGAATGGAGGAACGTACTAAATGTTGAATGGCACAAAAGTAAGGCTGGTAAGGTGGCGGTGGCTATTGAAAAACATACGGTAGTCGCTTGTGATCCCGAAGATGTGTTCCTAGAGCTTTTTGGTGGCTGGGACGGGAGTTGGGAATCCCCAACTAAGGACAATTAGATGTAATTAATGGGGGAATATAATGTATTTTAATACTATGTTTCAACGGACAGTAATTGATAGCTTATTATACGAGAGACGCAAAAAAATCGATATGATAGCAGCTTGTTCTAATAATATTCAACCTAATGACATCGACAATTTCATCGACGCTATAACTAATTGTATTAATTCCATTCAATTAGATGATCTACCTTTGGACACACTGTTAGAGCAGACAGAGACCAATATAAATCTGATTTTAGACGGAACATTTAGGGGCTTCACTAATGATGATGTGAATGCTGTTCAAAAAATTAAGGAAAGTTTCCAGTATTTTAAGAAGCGGTTTCCTGATTATAAAAAAGATAGAGCGGAAAGAGAGAGAGATCTAAAAAACAAATTTTCATCCAAACATGATCTCGCAAGGAAAATAATTAATCATTTAAATTGGGATGATCAGGATTTTATATCACGATATAAAACATATATAAATTTTAAATATGATATTGAAGAGCCTCTCGCAGCGATTACATTAAGGAAGTGGGAGAATCAACTTACAAAACCCAGTGATTATCGACGCGGATGTAAGTTTAAATTTCTTGTACATGCTATAGGCACTGATGCTAATGATGCGCTTAAGCAAGCCAAGAGCAGACCTATAATTTCTACAAGTCTAATTACAGACGAATTTCAAGGGACGTATCGAAAATCGGAATTTGGGTTTGTTTATCAGCCAAATTTAAAGAATGTTTTGCTCATTTGTAGCTCTGATTGCTATGTGAATGATTTTTATTTCTGCGAAGACAGAATCAATGCTGAATTTTTCTCGCTTACTTCTATACCGCTAGGCCCAAATAAATACTTAGAATATAACAGTATTAAAACATGCAAAACTATGCACATCGAAGAAATCGAGAATGATTCTAAAGAATACCAAAATTCCGGCATTGAGAATATCTCCGGACACGAGTTATATAACGAAATTGTGCTTCTTAATGATCCTTCTACAAATCCAATTGCAGTCTTTCTATTAGAAACAGAAGATACAAGGGAATGGTCGGTAGGTCAGGCAGAAGAACTAGCCACAAGATTAAAGCTACCGTTATTAAGAATTTAATCAGAAGGCAATGGTCTAAGACTTTATTTTTCAAGTCGTGGCTCTTTGCTGTTTCTTTTTTGATATGACACTGAAGCGTAGCGCTTGAATTCAGGAATTTCAGATATAACGGTATGATCCGTCCATCCTTCTTTTCTCCAGCTACTTGGCAATCGACGAGCGTGAACGATTCAGCATTAGCGCAAGAGCTTCCAGGCTCAATCCCAGGTACGCTTCATTTGTGATCGACATGACTCGTATCTCCCCTGAACAGATCGTCCAACGACGTTGATCGCCGTGATCGTGGCTTTACAACTAGGGATACCGCTCCACTTTCTGGGCAGACGAGACGACTGCTCGATCTTGGCTTATCTCTGGGTGAGTTCCGGCGCAATAACATCGCGGAAGATGATCCTTATTGTTGAAAAATCTATTGTACTGTATCATTGATTTGAAGGATTTGGAATCCAAGGGAGTCATGGCATGAATACAAATGTTAGATTAACTACAATGATTGGCGGCGCCTTCCTGATTCTTTCCTCAATGAGGTTAACGTCTGGAATACAGCTAGATCATAAATATGTATTCTCTTTGTCTATAGCAGGCTTCTTATTTATTATTTTTGATTTTCTGTCTTTTGAAGCAAAAGACAGCTATAAAACTATAAAGAAACAAAAGATGTTCGATCGGTTAGCTTATTTTTCACTGTATGCAGCAGTTCTATCTATAATTGTTTTACCTCACTTTTCATTTCTTGATGGAATTAATAAAATGCAAGAAATAAATGATTTCATAGTGTTATTCGGCTTAGGATTAGTAATCATAATGATTAGTAATAAGGATTTGAGGGAGCAACTTGAATTCTATAAATCACAATTAAAAACTCTTGAAGAACTCCATGGATCAGCTTTGTTGCGAAAAAACGAAGAACAAGAACGGTTGGATAAAGATAATGATTCAAGTATAGAAAATCCAAAAGAACAGCGCGAATAGGCGTTGTTCTTTTTAGTATCAGGGGTGGTGATATGTAGTGGCTAAACCGCGCAGTACGAACCATACAAAGGCATTACATTATTTTCTCTACACACTTCCGCCACCGGCGAAAACTGTGATGTTAAATCGCTATTTTTAAGGGTTAACCGGGTAAACCTAGTTAACCATTGCTATATAAGGGTTTAACAGTTAACTATTCATTGTCCGTTTTGGATCTAACGGGCCGATGGGCACTAAAGCTATTGCTTCATAAGAAAGTTAACCTAGTAAACCTGGTTAACCTTTGATAAAATATACAATATATAGTTAACTCTAATTATTGGAGTGGTAAATGTGAGCGAAGCGAAAATTGTTAAAGCATACAAAGTGAGTTCTGAATTAAAAGAAAAGCTCGAAACTTTGTTTGAAGAGTCGAAGTTGGAGACACAAGAAGCATTTATCGAACATATTGCCGCGCTCTATGAAATGAACCTTTTAAAACAGGGGGAAGTAGGGGCAGGCTATCGTAAGCAGCTTGATGAACTCGAATATCACTCGAGACGAAACGTTGAGTTATTCCTCGGAATGATCCAAACAGAAATTGCAGAACGAATTAGTTTAACGCAATCGCATGATCAAACCATGCTCGAAAGAGCTGAAGTGATCGGCATTCAGGAACGAGAAATTTCAGAATTGCAGAATCAGTTAAAGGAGAAATCAGAAGAGAACCTGCGGCTAGCGAAAGAAGTTGAGGCCCAATTGAAGCAGGGGGAGCAACTTCAGGAGATTTCGAGAAAAGACAACTTACTCGTAGAGGAGTATCGGGAAAAGGTTGAATCGCTTGCTGGAATCGTAAAGGAATATAAGGGCGCCGCCGACGAAAACAAGGAGCTCAGAGCATTAAATGATGAAAATACGAAGCTTCTGCAGCGACAGGAAGATAAGATTAGAGAGTTGGAGGAACAATTAAGACTTCAAGAGAGCAGACAAAAGGATGAGCTGGAGCGTCTTGCAGAAAGAAAGGATTTAGAGAAGGAGCGGGAGATGCTCCAGCTTCGGACAGAGATGCAAAACAAGTTATCGGAAGCGAGTGAGAAAGCGACGGAACAAATCCGAGAGTTGTATGAGCGAGCAGAACAAATCCGTCGAGAGTATGAGAAACAGCCAGGAGAGGAAAAGAAGGCAAAATCCAAGAAAAGTTCAGTAGAGAATTCTGACAGCGACAGCAAGGAGGAATGAACTTGCCGGAGGAAATTTCCACGCTAACCATAATTATTGATGCCGTTTTTCTCGCAGTCGTCATTGCCGCTGCCTACATGGACTTCAAGAAAATGATCATCCCCAATGGCTTGATCATATTCGGACTGCCGGCAATGCTGGTTTTAAGATTTTTTGAACATACTTTCCCATTCGAAAGCTATGTCATTGCAGGAGTAGTGGTAGGCGCGCTCTTTTTCCTTGCCTCCTTGATCACGAAAAATCAAATTGGGGGCGGGGACTTCAAGCTCTGGATGTTCGTTGGATTTTCGCTCGGTATTCCATATACAGTAATGGCTCTTCTCCTATTCGCGGTAATCGGCATGGTTTATGCGATCATTCGGATTTTGGCGACGAAAGATATTCATGCGAAAATGGCACTCGGACCGTTTACGGCAGTAGGTGCGCTCATCGCATATGTATTTGGAGAGCCAGTCGTCAATTGGTTGATTGTCCACGTTTAGGGAAAAAGGCAGATTGCGAATAAGGTGTCGAAGTGCTAAGATAAAACTAATTAACTAACGCCATTGTGGCATTCATCGCAAGAGAAACGCCTTATAGGTTGTATTGTGTGCAAGGATCAAGCACGCAAACACTCTATAGGGCGTTTTTTTGTGCTTCAAAAATTGATAACAAGGGGGACGATCTTATGACGGATGCGCCAAAAAAAAGAATCAGTGATGAAACAATGGAAATGATTCGAAAATTGGATATTAAAGAATTCGCTGAGAATGCACTTGGCGAAAAGTTGAAGAGAGAAGGGACCGCTTATATGGCTTATCGCAATGGAGGAGAGAACAATCCATCCGTTGCAATTGTGCCATCGAAACACTATTGGAAGGATTTTACCCGAGATGACATTGGCGGTATTGAGGTTCTTAGTTATTTTGCCTACAGGATGTGGGACACTGTTGAACTGAAAGGAGAGCGGTTCACGACAGCCGTGCATCAGGTCTGCGCATTGGCCGGCATTCCACTGAAGTATGATGATGGAACTGTCATCCAACCGACGACTGATCGCTGTGTCGGTGAAGTAGTACTTGTCGAAGACGATGGGTCAGAGCATAAGCAAAGCCCGGAAGTCTTAAATGATTATTATCGCGGGCTTTTAAGTCTAATGCATCTCACTGATGTGCACCGCAAACACTTTGAAGAAGAACGAAGGATCCCGATCGAAACGGTCAAGATTCGCAGCTATGCTTCGATGTCGGATAACCCACAGGACCGGTACAAACTTGCCCGCGACGTCATCAAAAAGCTGGGTAAAAAGCCTGAAGGCATTCCGGGATTCTATTTAGCGCAAGGCGAGTACGGACCCTATTGGACGATGCTTGGGAGAGAAGGAATAATCGTACCTTTTCGAAATCTCTTTAATCAAATCTGGGGGCTTCAACTTCGTCTAGATGACCCGGATACGATCGTTACAACAGGGAGTATAAGGGCTGAAAAGAAAGGCGATCTGGTTGAACTTTACGATTATGGCGGTCAGTTTCTTTGGAGTGGAAAGCGCAGCCAACTGCCAGTAAGTGTGAGCGGGGGAAGCGCGGAACTGATCGTGGGCAATCGGTATCGTTGGTTCAGCAAAACCAAAGATCTCAAACGTGGCGTTCTAAGAGGAGCAACCATTAGCATGCCTACGCCGGCACCCTATCATGTAGCAGTTCCATCTCGGCTGCTCGAATGTTGGGAAGCCGGAGAGCACTTAGCAGAGGTCTATGATACGGAAACGGTGTGGTTAGGCGAAGGCCCCTTAAAAGGAGACATCGCAGCGGATTTCACTGACCAGATCCATTTACAAACTGCAAGTGTGAGTGCGATGCAATCCCTTTTTGAACCGGCCATGCAACTGGGTGCAAAAACGGTCATTTTGGCTCCGGACGCTGACGCGCAAACCAAGCTCGAAAACGTTGGGAAGACTGTGATCAATTTAGTTGAGGCGGCAAGGGAGTATTTTACGGCACGTGGTGTAAAGCTCATTTTCGCAACATGGTCTATCGAGCAGTCGAAAGGACTCGATGATTTACTTAACCTCGGCTTTAGGCCGAATTTTTTGGAGTTAAATTAATCAAGAAAGATAAAATAAAACTTAGACAAGGGACCGAATGCAGCGCTTCATAATGAAGCTCTGTTTTCGGTTTTTCTTATTTCTGGAGGTGTATCCATGAGAGCAGTCCAGCTTGTTCTACCCATTGAGCATTATGGCCCGTGGATTCGGACGTATAAGGCTGATCCTGATTGCGCGGCGCTTGCCGATCGGCACTATACGCGGAAGAAGGAAAAAATAGGCTCAGTTCAATTTACAAGGCCAGGCGAGAACCTAGTCTTACGGACCGCTCGCGGCGATGCTGTTTGGTGCTCCTGGAAGAGTAAGTTCCGAAAAGATGGCTTCGACGCCATTGAAAGCACCATTTTCCGGAACGAAAGCTTCAGGACCAGCTCCTTTCTCATCAAATGGGCAGTATATGCCACGCTGATGCACTGGGGAGGAAAGCTGCCGCCTGACGGCATCATCACCTATGTAAGAGATGAATCCGTAAAGTCATCGAACAAAGGATATTGCTACAAACAGGCTGGTTTCGTTTCAGCCGGTAAGAGCAAAGGAAAGGGGTTAACAGCGCTGCGGCTAACGCCAGAGGGTTGTGATCTTATCCTGCAGGAGCTGAGCCTGATTTATCAACTCAAAGAGGTAAAGCGATGGATGAAGGTCGCACTCATCAGCGGAGAACACATAGAAGCTTATGATTTCCAGCAAGACGCGTTATCCATTGAAGACCGTCTGCAGGAAGTAAAGCGGATCATGAAGGCCCAACGCAGACAAAGCTGGACGGAACATGAACCCCCTGTTCCAACAGAAGAATTTCTCAACCGTTTGTACGGGTGGATTCCAGAGGACTGTTTGCAAGATTGCCTATAAAGAAAACCAAGAGGTCTTGAAAAGAGAATAAATACCAATCGAAGGAGTTATCGATATGGATAACCTGGTGTGTCGTTTTTGCTTTGAAGAATTTGAGTTTCACGAGGCAGAGATCGATCAATATGGCCGTGGATTTTGGTGCCAATGCGATGGCTTTACATACATCGACGAAGGAGAAGGGATTCACCGATTTACATTGCTTTTAGAGGATAAGCAACGGACAAGTACGCCGGCACCGCGGGTAAATCTGAAATTTCAGAAACAGCTCTCGCTGCTCCGCTATCCAGGTGGAAAGTCTAAGTTTATTCCTCACCTTTACTTGAAGTTGCAAAGAAATAAAACCGAAACGATGAGCAGTTCCTACTGCGGAGGCGCAAGCGCTGAATTTGCATTTCTCCAGGCCGGCGTCATAAAGCATCTCAGGCTAAACGATTTGGATTTCGGCATCTATGCCCTTTGGTGGGTCGTACAACACATGCCGGATGAGATGGTTTATCGAATTCGGCACTACCAACCGACGCACAAATCGTTTTTCCAGGCGCAATCCATCGTGAAATCGGACTACAACGGTTGCACGATTATGGATGCTGCGTGGAATACGCTGATAGTCAACCGTCTAGCATTCTCGGGGATCTATAAGGCTAATCCGTTGGGCGGCCGGCAGGGGACTGTTCAGGACCTCACATCGCGATGGAATCCGAAGGCCCTCATCAAAAGAATCAATACGATTCACGCGCTGGGTGATCGGTATACGGTCAGCAACCTGGACGCGTGCGAATTCATTGAAGAGGAATACTGGCGTGATAACTGCACGTTGTTCATTGATCCGCCTTTCTACGAGCAAGGGAAGAATCTCTATCGATGTTATTACGACGAAGAGCAGCACTATGAACTGAAGGAGCTCCTTGAATCGTTGTATCACGGCATGCCGGGGGCGGATATTATCCTTTGCTATGATAACGCGCCGTTCATCGAGCAATTGTATTTTTATCCGGAAATCGAGAAGGTGGGGAGGGTTTACTCATGTTAATAAGCCAAAGTGAAAATGGAGTAACGAAGAAGTTTATTCCTGAGTATTTACAGGAGTTGGAGGATCTCTTTGCTTTGAATGAAGCACAACAAATAGGTATAGAGCCAGTTCAAGAGCATGTGGCGAATATCCTCAATACTTTTATGTGGGCTTATTACGAGGGATACTCCGCCATTTGTTTTTTCGGGTTCGAATTAGAAGATTTCTACTTGGATGCCGTCGAGAAAATATGCCGGTATTTCAATGTATATTACCTCATCATGCTGCATAACAATGGCGATTACTATTTGGAATTAATTGAGCCCTACTTTGAACTTAACTGGGATGTGATCAGGAGGAGAGCAAATGGTATCAGTTGAACGAATTCGCTTCTTTCATAATCAGATTGTTGAAGAGGCGACGAGCTGGCGTGATGCCAATGACATACTCCGGAAGGAAGCCATTCAACTACAAAAGGAACAGACGTTTCCTATTTCCTTCGAAGTCCTATTTTCGAATGGCGAAAGTCATATAGGGGTATACAAGGTGAGTGTAAATGATGTCGTGTTTGCGGATCTATATGCTCACATACTCGGATTTGTGGAATTCATGATGGGCAAAAGCAGACCTGACAATATGCCTGAGACGTTGTACAAGGTGCTGATTGCTTTTGATCGAGAAGAGTGGTCCTCCTTTTATCATCAGACTTTACTTCCGAGTAGTGGTGAAGAACAAGTGAGCTGGCAGCACGATCAGTGCATCGCGCTGCTCGCTTCTATACTCCAACAAGGCAAATGGGAGACATCGTTTCTGCCTCCCAATCATGAGCTTTATAAAGCAGAGAAGGAGCGATATTTTCTGACTGAAGCGGGTACCGCATTTTATCGTGCCAACCAGTTTGAGATTCGCAAATTGATCAGGCAGAACATGCAGATCCGCGCAGCAAAGAGAGCATAAAAAATAAAACATCAATGGAAGCCGGTCATCAGCGCTCATGCGCTGGCGCCGGCTTTCCATGCATATAGGGGGAAAGAAATATTGGCAATACAATACGAGCAAATGATGTTTACTTTCGGACTGGATCAGCCCCAAAATGTCCAAGAAGGCGAACCCATTGAATTGCTACCCTTACATGAATATGATGTCGTAGTCGTGCATATCTCCGCGGGAAAGGATTCTATGGGGAGCTTTTTCCAGCTCATTAAAAACGGAGTAGACTTGTCAAAAGTTGAATTGTGGCATCAAGCAGTTGACGGCCATGGAGAAGAACATCAAGAATTTTGGGACTGGCCATGCACTGAACCTTACATCGAAGCGGTCGGGAAAAAATTCGGCGTGCCGGTATATTATCAATGGAGGCGTGGAGGGCTTTATGGGGAACTTATGCGTGAAAATAGCTACACTGGAGATGTGTTTTACAAAGAAGGAGATCAGACTATCTGTCTGCCGACAACTAAAGGGAAGCTTTCAACGCGAAGGAAGTTTCCAGCTCAGAGCGCAGACCTTAGAATAAGGTGGTGCAGCTCATACAAGGTGGATTCTGCTAAACGGACATTGGGTAACAATCCGAGGATGAGCGGTACTTTGGAGCACCGTAAAAAGATTCTTTGGGTGACAGGCGAAAGACGTGCTGAAGGAGGCAACCGTGCAAACTATTTGGAGAAGGAGCTGCACGGATCGACGAGCCGGCGACGCTTGGTGCATCATTGGCGCCCAGTAATCGACATGAAGCAAGCGGACATTTTCGCGCTATTCCGCGAGTTTAAGATCATGCCTCATCCTGCTTACTATTTAGGATTTGGCAGAGTGTCCTGCATGGGCTGTATTTTCTCAACTGCGCATCAATGGGCAGCCTATCAGTACATAGCGCCGGAGCGGGTCGCACGGTTTGCTGAGGTCGAAAAAGAAATTGATCATACGATCGATGTCAAACTTTCTGTTCTCGAAAAGGTTGCGAACGGTTCGGTATCCAAGGTACTCCCTATCGGTGATCCGCTGCTGCCCAGGTGGGTTTCTTTGGCACTAAGTCGATCCTTTAGCGTCGATGACCTGGTGATGGAAGATTTTATCATGCCAGCAGGGGCTTTTCGTGGTTGTGAAGGGGGTTCCCCGTAAATGAGTTACAGACTAGCGGACCTTCGTGAAAATTGAAGGCACAGGGATTGTATCATAAAACGCTTGATCATTTTTTTTCCTTTGCTATACTGAAAATATATTATTTATGGCGCTATGCCGTTTCCGCAAGATCGATCACCTTAAGGGTTGATTTTTCTCCTGAAGGATGACCGATTGCGGAAACGGCTTTTTTGCGTTGTTCGCCATATTCCCCTCGAAAAAACACCATTCGCTTTTACAGCATGGTGTTTTTTATATTCTGCCCTTTCACCTGGGCGTACAAAACCGGTGGCACAAGTCGTACGTATGTGCCATCTGGCATACGTGCGCTTGTGGTGAAGGAGTCAATATGTGGGATAAGTTGTTGGATGGAGAGTTGTCAGCTTGGTATGCAAGTATACCAGGTGGTAGGCTCGGCGTATTCATTGGCGGGATCATGATCGCGGCAATTACACTGACTGCGTATACGTTATTTAGGCGTATTCGCCCGAAGGAGGATCGGACAGCAGATCTGCTTAAGCGTCCGATGCACATTCATTATCCGGAATCGGCGCGCTCTACAGGACTGCGTAGGAGGCGGGTGTAATGGCCAGGCTTGGATCGGAGTCAAAGGCTGGGTTCTACGCGACGCCGCCTTATGAACTGGAACTTTTGCTGCAAAGAATTCTGCCTGAAGAGGGAAATAAGAACGGAGACTGCCTGTCCTATTTCCTGTATGATCCTTGCTGTGGTGAGTTGCGCTAGGTATGCCTTATTCCATCGCCTGAAGAGGTTGCTAACTGGGGAATCGTTAGCATAGGCGACTACCTTACTTAGATGGCTGAAAGGTCACTGGGGACAATAGCATGGTAGTAAAGCGGAAGTTCCAAATAACCGTGAGCATGGTACGTTCCGCGAGCCTAAGCATCGCATGGTCAAAGCTTGATTGCCTGAATCCTAGAATCGGCCCGAAACAGCAGGGAGCCTCATACCACGGTTGAAATGAGGTTCACACCATGATTGCGAGTATTCCCTCTCCGTATTCGCAAATCCCCTCAAGGTGTGCAGGCGCAATAAGCGCGTCATGGTTCAAACGGGAGACCTAAACGATGCCAGTGGAATTTGGAGGAACCTAGGATACATCGCAAAGAACGCCATTGTTGGCTATTAGGGTCATGTAGAGGACTAAACCTCTACCTCTGAGTCCTTTGAATATCTGTCGCGGTGTACGGAGCTGTCGTAGTAGTCTGAGGAACCTGAAATGACAGGTAAAGCCGTAAATGGATGCAGGAAAACTGCCCACACACGTATGGTAGCATGCGTGACACCCGATCGAGAGATCACCTATGGGTGCTGGCGAAGGACGGCAGGTTAATTGTGATATGAGCCAATTGGAGGTATGCGAAATGCAGAATGCTGAAATGGTGCTCAGTATCACTGAACACAAGGCAAGGACGGATGTGTCTTATACATTCGACCGAATTTACCGTAACTTCTTTAATCCTGATTTCTTCCTGAAGGCATACTCAAATAAGTATGCCAAAGAAGGAAACATGACAAGTGGTACTGATGGGTCTACAATAGATGGCTTCGGACTTGATCGTATCTCTAACGCTATCGAAGCTCTGAAGTCGGAAAAGTACCATTTCCATCCCGTCAGACGGGTCAACATCCCGAAAAAAAATGGGAAACTTAGACCTCTTGGGATTCCGGCTTTCATGGATAAAATAGTTCAGGAAATCGCAAGATCATTCCTCGAAGCCATGTATGAGCCCCAATTCAGTAACAATTCTCACGGATTCCGCCCTAACTGCAGCTGCCATACCGCCCTTAAACAAATCAAGCGGGAATGGACTGGGGTTAAGTGGGTAATAGAAGGGGATATCAAAGGTTTCTTTGACAACATCTCGCATGACCTTCTCCTCGACACTTTAAAGGAGAAAATTAAAGATGGGCGTTTCATCGAACTTATTCGTCGTATGCTTAAGGCTGGTTATATAGAGGACTGGAACTTTCACAATACCTACTCGGGTACACCGCAAGGTGGAGTGATTAGTCCTATCCTCGCAAACATATACCTAGACAAACTAGATAAATTCATCGAACAGGTGATTATCCCCAAGTATCAGACGGATAGAGCAAGAAGAAAACCTAATCTTAAATATGTGAACTCGCTTCATAAAATGAAGCAGTTGTCAATCAAGATCGATTCGCTGGACAAGGATAACATAGATCGCCGCCAATTCATTGTGAAGTATAAGTCCCTAGCATCGGCCAGACGTAAAATGAGTTCGGTCGACCCGATGGATCGGGAGTTCGTACGGATCAAGTATGTTAGATACGCTGACGACTTTGTTATTGGTGTTATTGGGAATAAGGAACTGACCGTCACAATCCGTGACGAAGTTTCCTCCTTTCTCAAAGAACAGCTTAAGCTCGACTTGTCTGCCGAAAAGACCCTAATCACCCATTTTAACGATAAGCGAAATCCAGTGAACTTTCTTGGATATGAACTCTACACTGGTGACGATGACACAGCGGTGACAACCAAGAAAAATGGCATCGTCGCCCGAAATATCAATGGCATTGTCCGGTTGAAGGTTCCTGCCAAGGCTGTTCATGAGAAGCTGTCTCGTTTCGCCACTAAAGGGAAATCAATTCATCGTGCTGAACTGATGGGCTTGGACTTAGCAGAGATAATCGTCAAATACGCTTCAGAAGTCAGAGGGCTGTATAATTACTATCGACTTGCTGACAACGTGGCTTATCAACTTGGTAAGTTTAAGTTCTTTCATGTGTACAGTCTCGCAAAGACCATCGCAGCAAAAATGAAAATTTCCGTTAGATCAGTATGGAAGAAATACAAAGTGGATGGCACAATCGGCATCATTGTTGACAACAAATCCTCTGGTAAGCAACTGACTTTCAAGTACTACAATGAGGGTTTTGCCAAAAATGACTTTGTCGCGAACGCCAATTCAGACGTAGACGTGTTTCCCCGCTCCACAAAAGTTCAAACTGTCCGAAGTGGTATTATCAAGAGACTACTAGCTCACAAGTGCGAACTATGTGGTAAGGAAGATTCCGGACTAACGCTTGAAGTCCACCATGTTAGGAAACTAAAGGATCTTAAAAAGAAGTATCGAGGATCTAAGGAGATTCCCAAATGGGTATGGCTCATGTCTACTCGTAATAGGAAAACCCTTGTCTTATGTAAAGGATGCCATGTAAACCTTCATGCCAACAGGCTCTGAAAGGTTTTGTGTTCAGAAAATTAGCTGAGAGAGCCGTGTGCGGGGAAACTTGCAAGCACGGTTCGTATGGGGGAGTCGGGAAAAGTGTTGTCGAAAGGCAATAACTCGTCCGTCTCCTACCTAGCGGCGAAGCCCTTCTCATGATCGCACAAGCCTTACAAGGACCCAATCGCAATGTCATCACGTATGGCAGTGAAATTGAAGCAGGTAGGGCAGAGGAGGCGAGCCGAGTTTTGGATCATGTGATTCATGACGGCTACCAGCGCGTTCGCGCGGAGGCAAAATTTAGTCTCCTCTGGCTGAACCCGCCATACCAAACAAATGTAGACGGTGAGCGAGCAGAGTTGTCTTTTTTGCGTGCGCTTACGGATTTCAAGAAAGGTGTACTTCAAAAGGGCGGATTGCTGCTCTTCTGTATTCCTCAGTATGTGCTGACGGATACAGCAGGTCTATTGAGCGGCAGATTTCGGGATATTTCGGTCTATCGCTTTACTGATGAACACTACGACAACTTCAAGCAAGTGATTGTTGTCGCACGGTATGAGCGAGCGCCTCGCGGGGAGCAAACACGAATGTACAGAGCGCTGCAGACGCTCGGAAATGGGGATCGAACTTTATTACCCACGCTTGAAGAGGTCGCTCCATTTATTGTACCTAGCGCTCTTTCAACGGAGCCTCCCTACTTTCGGCGAGATGCGCTGGATGTCGAGGAATTGAACAAAGATCTGGAGAGTTCTTCGCTATTTCAGGAGATGAGGAAGAGCTTGGTACCAACATCAAATGAAACTAAGCTCAAACGCCCTATGCTGCCGTTGAAGCCTGCTCACATGGGCATTGCCCTCGCTGCAGGAGCAGTTGGCGGGAACATGGGAAGTCACAGTGCGCACTGTTCCTAGTGCACAAACTACTCAGAAATGAGTAACAAAGACTAGGGGATTCTTATGAATCTAACTATGTATCCGAGTTGGTAGGGGAAGTACCTACTTAGAGCTGAAGATCGGCGACTCTACCTTGAGACTCCGGCATGCAGATATCTCTGTCAGATACCTGTATGGAGCCCGGTAAAGGCGGAATTTTCCTTCCTGTGATGGATAGGGAAATGCGGGGGGCTATAAATTCACTATGCCTAATCACCATATGAATCCACGTTTGTACGGCTCGTAAGCCCAAGTACACCGAACCAGAAGGTGTATGCTCCTCAGGGAGTCCAGCCGCGGAGTTGTTGTTTGTGGTCTGCAACTCTGTATCACGACATTAAGTCATGATGTTCTGCGTCCACCGATCGAGGACAACTGAATGACTGGCGGGTCAAAGTGGAGGGCTAAGGTGAAGATGAAAAGCTAGGATACATGGAACAGTGGAACCTTGATAGAAACTGCTAATGGCGGCAGAGCCAGATGTTTCTAGTCGGTAGGAAATGACCGACCAAATCAGGGGGCATCAGCCCGTAGTAGTCCGAGCTAGGGAAAGCCTAGTACATGGCGAAGGGGCATAGTCGTGATTAACAGCAAAAGATTCCTTAACTGTTGAGGAAGCCGTTGTGCATACCTGACTAAAGCCAAAGGCAATCTCCGAAAGGAGGTGGTGCCAATGGAACAAAAATTCAACAATCCGAACAATGAAGCAGAATTACGTTCAATCCTTGACCAACTGTATGAGCACGCTTCAACATCATGGGCCGCTGGTACCCGACCAAGGGTAAAAGGGCTGCTCGAAATAATCACAGCTGACGCTACCATCCTGACAGCAATTCACAGAGTGAAGGCTAATCAAGGTGGAAACACTCCCGGTACTGACGGTCAAACAATGAAGAGGGACATCCTTCAGATGGACGCCGAACAAGTCCTTCCGAGGGTTAAAAGTTTACTTCAATGCTATCAACCCCAACCTATCCGAAGAGTTTACATTGATAAACCGGGTAAGGTTGAAAAACGACCCTTAGGTATACCTGCTATCATTGATCGGATCGCACAGGAATGTATCAGAATGGTCATCGAGCCGATCTTAGAAGCTCAGTTCTTTAACCACTCATATGGTTTCAGACCAATGCGAGACGCACATATGGCAATCGGGAGAGTCGCTGACGTTATCCATAAAACAGGGTACCACTGGGTTGTTGAAGGTGACATTAGTAACTTCTTTGATAACGTAAACCATTCCATACTGATTAACAAGCTATGGAACATGGGGATTCGAGACCAAAGAGTGCTAATGATAATCAAAGCGATCCTAAAATCAGGCATCATGGGCGAAATGGAATCCAATGAACTTGGCACAGCCCAAGGCGGTATCATCTCCCCGTTGCTTGCAAATGTATACCTGAATATCATGGATGAATGGATTATCAGAGAGTGGGACAGAAAGAAAACTCGTTCGCAATACAAACGAGGGTTCTCCAGAGGCAAGGAAATGATGCTTCGAGACATTACGAAGGGAAGATGCAAGCTTAAACCAGCATTTCTCATTCGTTATGCCGATGATTGGATACTCGTCACACAATCCAAGAAGTCTGCTGAAATGTGGAAGTCTAGGGTGGCTAAGTATCTCAATACTAATCTTCGATTGAAGCTCTCCGAGGAGAAAACCCTAATCACGAATGTTGAGAAGAAGCCTATTAAATTTGTGGGCTTCAACTTCAAAGTAGTGAAGGGTAAATCCAAAAAGGGGTTTATTTCGAGGATCAGACCAAACCCGGCACGTCTCCAAAGTAAGATTGATGAAATTCACCGGTTCACTAGAAAAATGAGGCACATCCCCAACAAGGATGCTCTAGTTCACCACATCAATGTGTTGAACAGCAAAATACGCGGGGTCATTCAATACTATGAACCCGCCACTTGGGTGAATATCGATCTAAGGAAGTTCGAGAGAAATCTAGCATGGGCTGCGTACCTTTCCTTAAAACGAAACCATGCTGTTCGATGGACACCTGCAAACGAAACGCAAAATTTGCTTTCTGTCCATTCTGAATACATCTCTGGCATCCCGGCTATCGAATACCTTGACCGTAAAGTTGGGGTCACTTCACTCAAGTTCTGCAAATGGAAGAATTCGAAGCTTAAAAATCCATTAGAAACCCCATTCACCTCGGAAGGACGTAAACTCTACACCGAGCGAACGGGAAACAAATCTACGTTAGCCAGAGCAGATGAATTGATGAGCCTTCATTACTCGCTCGTGATCAGAAGCGGCAGAAAACGTGGACGCGGTGGAATCTACAACTTCGAATTCTACTTAAACAGAGCATATGCTTTCAACAGGGATAAGGGACGATGTAGGGTCTGTGGCCGAGAGGTTCATCCTCCAGACATTGACATCCATCATATTGACCCAAATCTGCCCATTGATCTGGTCAATAAGGTAAGCAATCTTGCTACGCTTCATAATTCCTGTCATGAGTACATTCATAATGAAGTCGAGCTCAGCCAGCTTGGACCAAAGATAAGAAGCAAAGTTCTTCATTTTCGTGAGAAAGTTAAGGGTCTTTTCGCGGTGGAGCTGCAACGCTCTAATCACGATGGAGCGCCGTATGCGGTAAAAGCCGCACGTACGGTGCGAAGCGGGGGAAAATGACTCCTAACCTCTCAATGAGGAAGGATGATCATTACCTATCGCTATTAATTAGCGGTGTAACGAAAAGAAGAACCGAAACGGAGAAAATGACCGATGATGAGGGTAAGTTCGTCGGTACGAAAAAGACTGATTTTTTTTCTTCCGTCATTCGGGTATTTACCAACGAGTACGGTGTAACCGACTTAAAGTAACTGCGCAGGCAGGATAAGAAAAAATCTTATCCTGCTTTTGTTTTTTCATCATCATCAAAGGAGACATTATCATATGAACACCGAGAAGGATTTTGAGCTGAAGATTACGTTAGTAGGGAAAGTCATTGAGGTAACGGTTCACTTCCTGATTTGGGACTGGGGCGGCAAAGGAACACGGAATTTGTATTTTGCATCTTTTGCAGGTCTGCCAGAATCTGTGAAGGCGGTGTCGGCTAGCCTGTTGGAGTCATATGAAGCTCAAATGAATCGTATTGCGTATTCGAGATGCAACGGTGAACCATACAAACGGTTAATGAAACCGATTGGACTTGGAGATGTCGCACATGGCTGCATCTATAACCAATTCTTCGAGCTTTCTTCTATTGAACAGGTGAATGACCCTGAGAAGCATAATCGCGCGCTTCTCATTGCACCTGAAGGGAATATGGAAAAAGTCGTTGCAGAACATGTGATTTGTAGATTCGGATTTCCGCGTGAATGGGAATCCGCCTACTATAATATGTTCCAAGACTACTGCCAACCATTATTTGTTGAGGTTAATCCGAATTTTATGAAGTGGAATAAGGTTCAAGCCCTTCTGTTCAAAGCCGACGAAAAGCAAGCCATAGAAAGATTAACCGAGGCGTTGAAGACAAAGAAACTGCTTATACCAGAAAGTGATGTGGTGGGCGAGTTCAATCCGGAGTGGTCCATGTCGGAGTATATGCTGAACAACGCAACCCATCTGGCCGAGAAGTTGGCGGATCTTAAACCTCGTCATTCATTTGACCAGCCCATTGATCCGGCTATCGCAGATATGCTACGAATTCCATTTCCAACACAGGCCCATGTGATCCAAGCCATCGTAAACACAGTAGATTGTGCGGACAGTGAGTCACCCATCCTTGGTGGCGATATGGGTTCGGGGAAATCAATTATGGCTGGGGGCGCTGCGCATGTTATGCACCAACGGAAAAAGAGGCGAACGGGAAAGTCAGGAATGGCGGTCTTGTTGTCTGCTCCCGCAATCACGCTGCCAAAATGGAAGAGTAAGGAGCTACTAAAAACCGTTCCAGACATTGAAGTCAACATCATCCGGAGCGGGAATGATGCTTTAGCTTTGCTAAAGCGTGTTCGGCAGGGGTATAAGCC
This sequence comes from Cohnella sp. SGD-V74, assembly GCF_003001675.1. Classification (GTDB taxonomy): domain Bacteria; phylum Bacillota; class Bacilli; order Paenibacillales; family Paenibacillaceae; genus Cohnella. Next base: position 144,673 of record NZ_PVYW01000018.1, read on the forward strand.
TAAAAAACTTGAGTTTACCCTGGTGGGCATAGATAAAGCAAAATTGGGTTCTGAGATTTATTTCGGAGGCATCTGGAAGCGTATGTACAATGTACCTCTCGAAGATGAATTGGGTACTTTTGAATATGCTTGGCATTGTCCAGGATGCGGAAAGCCCATACTGGTCCCACTGGATGAAGGTGACGATAAATCCGAATTAGTACCAGCCCCGTGGGACACATTCGCCGATGTTCCAATGGTTTCAGCACAAGAGCTTGAAATTGCGCGGCGACAAGGAGAGCTACTACCAAATGGGCTTCCAAAAGGAATAAAAATCAAGTGGAAGCGTCACTCTAAACTCCCAAAATTCTGCGAGCATTCCTTTCCCTTAACAGGTGTAGATGCAACCAGGGAAGGGAAAGAGGAAAATCCGGATCGCATATGCGGAGAAAGACTGTGGCGACCAGCGATCCACTCTTTAGGTGAATCCAGGAATCGATCGCGTGTAAATATCAGTCAGGTACTAAAGCGATTGAAAGGATATTTTGCTCTTTACATCTGCGATGAAGCGCATATGTGTAAGTCAGAAGACAGTGGTCGAGGCGACGCCTTTGCACAAATGGTAAAGTCGGCAAAACGAACACTTATGTTAACTGGAACGATTACCAATGGCAAGTCGACGTCTATAAAGGAGTTGCTTTGGCGGACGGATCCGCGTTCTTTGCTTGAAGCAGGCGTGGATTATCAAACTGGCTCAGTTGAGTGGGCGTCGAGATTCGGTAAGCTGGAGCAGGTTATCAAAGAGGAGGGTGGAGACGAAGGTGTTATAACGCGAAGAAATAAAAGAAGTGTTCAGACCAAGGAGGCCCCAGGAATAGCGCCGCAGCTCACAGCGCAATTTCTGCTACACAAGTCGGCTTTTCTTGAACTTCCGGATCTCGGGTTACCACTTGTAGAATTGAAAGAGTACCCCGTATTCCTCGACATGGATGAGGGGCACGGTGAGCATTATACCAAATTTCATAACACACTACATGAAGCATGCAAAAAAGCGAGTGGTGCTTCGGGTACGCCGGGAGCTCGGTCAAAGTTTAATCCGGCCACGCTCATGTATTCTGCTCGTCCTGACCAAGAAATGATCGTAAGACTCGGACAGTCAGCGTATACAGCACCTGCACTTGGAGATGGCTCGATGCTCCATGCCAAAGAAAGATGGCTTGTCGAAACTGTCCAGAGTGAACTGTCCGAAGGTAGGCGCTGCATCATTTTTAATCAGTTCACCGGTTCGTATAACATGAACGAACGCGTTGAAGAAATTCTTCAGCGGATGGGTGTTCGATGTAAAATATTGAATGAGCCTAATACTGAGCTTCGGACACAGCGATTGGCTGAATATGAAGCAGAAGAATATCCGGTAATAATCTGCGCCATGAAGCTTGTTGAAGTTGGTCTTGACATGATGTATTGGCCAACCATCATTTATAATCAATTAAGTTATGAAGTGAGTACAGTCCGGCAATCGTCTAGGCGAGCATGGAGAATCGGACAAGATCGCGAATGTCGGGTCTACTACCCGATCTACAATCGTTCGCAGCAAATGAAACAATTCATGCATATCATGAGCGCCCGCGGCCATGCATTGATGGTAGAGGGTAGGCTTGATAAATCAGAACTAGCCTCTTTTTCTATCGATTCCCAGTCTTCGTTGGCTAGAGACCTAGCATCTTGTTTCGCCGGTGCAGATGTCGCAAAAGCGTGGACTACACTCGCCGCGAAGGAAATGGCCGGCATTGAAATGATCGCAGAAGCGAATTTTAAGGACGTGCTTTCCGAACGGATGCAACGATTGGCTGACGAAACGCTAAAACTGTGTGGCATTGACCCTGCTCAATGGCATCAAGAAAGATCTAAAAAACCAATCATTAAGGAAATTGGCGAAACGAGAACAATCGACCTAATGAATGATCTTCTCATCAGGCAAGAAGTACAAGCAGAAACTTCAGCAACAACGCGAATTTTGTCGAACAATGTCATCAACCTAGAGGAAGAAATCAGAATATTGACTTTCGCGGAGCTGATTATGGATGAGCCAAGAAAGATATTAAAAAAACAAATTCCTACTCACGAAAATCAGCTGATGTGGGATTTTGGGTAAGAAGTTGGACCATGAGCCTAGGTTGGCTCATGGTTCTTCTTTGTTTGAAATGAGTAGATTTCTCCAACTAATCTAGTATTTGAGGTATAATTTGATTTAATTCTTTACGATATTAGGATTTGGTATCGTACTCTCAAAATAGACAATGAACGGAGGAGCAGGCATGACGAATATTGGTAGGAATGATCCCTGCCCGTGTGGAAGCGGCAAGAAATTCAAGCACTGTCATATCGGTGAATCAGTTCATACGGAACCTTCATTACAAGAGATTCAACTTATGAGGGACACCACTTTGGAAAACCTACTAGCTCAAATCGAAATATACGACAATGAGGGAATGTTAAACCATTTTCCAAATCACCAAACACTTATTCGAGAATTAAGAAGTGCAGTTAAAGCGGCAGCGCAGGTAGATATAGTAAGGAACCCCAGTCACATACCAGGCAAGCAAATTTATAATCGTGAACATCTCGGGAGATTGGGGAAGATCGTTTTCGCCTGGAGCATTCCAGCAGTTGAGCATCTGATTGAAGTAAATAACCTACAAACACAAAATTTTTATGTTGCGGATTTAAATAAGTTTGTTAATTCTTCGGCTCTTAAACAAAAAAACTAATATATGCACGATCAAATACTAACCCAATTTACGTGATTGAATACAATATAGCTCATACTATCGAACAATGGGCAGTCGACGGAAACCATAGAGTTGCAGCCCGATACCAAAATGACTCTTCATCGAAAATCGAAGGATATCTTCTTCCTCCTGAATTGCATATTAAGGCACTAATGTATGATTTCATGCGGGTCGCATACACGGTTAGGACGAATATTAATCGGGCTTTTGACTACCAGAACGGATCTCAACCAATACCAGTAATGCTCCCAATGACATAATGTTGAAGTTAATGCTCGAAATACTTTTCTAATTCTGGAGTAGTGATGAGTTGGAGGAAACCGCGATTTCTCGATAATTTGTCCTGATCGGGATGATTGCTGGTTATAGTGGAGTTCGAAATTAATAAAGTAGATAGCAGGAGTTGAAGCAGAGATGAATCAGCCTGTTTCTAAAGAAGAAATGAATAATCAAATAATTCAGTTGCAAAGAAAATTAGAAGCGATCATCTCAAGAAAAAATACACTACTGGAGTTATGTGAATCCTACGATCGTGTATCAAAAGGAGCACGCGACGTTCTACTAGCAGGACGTTGCAGGCTTCTTGATGGAGTATGTGGTATAGTTGCCGATTATATCGATTTTCCAGAGAAATATTTAATTGCTATGATTACTATTTTAGGTGATGTATCCGATTATGTTCTGATTAAGAATTTTGAAAGTGCTGCAAATGCAATTGCATATCTAAAGAAGCGCCAGTCTGGAAGTGCTGCGTTTCTGTCATTGGATCGAGTTGTTGGAAAAACCATTGATGATACAGTTCTTCAAAAGGCTATGCGGACAAAAGGATATTTGGGGAAAGCAATTGAACTTGTTACAGTAGATGAGGCGTATCTGCCGGTATTCAACCACTTACTCGGTGATGTTCTTATCGTTGAAGATCTAAAAGCTGCAAATGAAGTCTCCAACAAGACGAAACAACGATGCAAGGTTGTGACACTGGAAGGGGATGTAATTGGTATCGACGGTGTCTTAAGGGGAGGGGCTTTCGTAAAGCCGACGACACATCTGTTATACAATAAATCGCTAATTCGCAATCTTGATCAAGAAATCAAAGAAGTCGAAACACAATTGCATAGGTTAAGAGATAGCTCCAAAGAAGGCATAATAGATTGAAATTCATGACGTCTCGTCCGGGCTGCGCAGCTGAGCGGCAACAGCCAACAGGGGCTCAACTGGCTGGTCACTTCCTAATCTGGATGAAGCCGGGCACATCCGAGTTGCAGAAAGCGGCAGGAAGCGAGGAGCTGCAGCTCGCATACTGGTTCCTTTGAATGAAACCTACGTCTCCGTGCGATCCCCTTGCCACAAAAGCAGTCATCTTCAGCAACTGCAGACGAAGTCACAATAAGCAGGATCGTCAACTTGCAGCCTGACAGAAACGTAAATGATTCTTATAATCTGCTACGTCTTATCAATCCCCAAAACCTACTAGCCAAAGTGGTTCAAATTTTTTCTAAAGGCCAATTACAATGATGTAAAGGTAAGGCTTTTATCTTCAGCTTTAGATATGTTACAATCACATTAGAAACCGACTGCCTCTGGCATTTAAGCAAAAATCACACGCCTATGATTGCGGCTGCTTATCTCGAAAACCTTTATTGGTGATCGAAAGCATCGCTCAATCATGGGCGTTTTACATATAGAGATATCTATAAAAGACGGCACTTTTTCCGCAATGAAGCGGAAGGATTGTCGTTTTTTTATTTCATGAAAAGGAGCTAAGCGGCATGAACGTACTTGCATTTGTGGAAGAATTGGAGTCCGTAAAGATCGATAGCCCTAAAAATCTCATCCGAATTGAGCAAGGGTTAGCTCTTCTTGATGATCTCCTATTTCTAAGAAAGCCGGTTATCCAAGAGCTATCTGCATTTCACACAGTTTCTTTGGAACACATGGAAGAGCTGTACGAAGAACTGCGGTACTTTTACACAATTGACAACGATGAGGATTTTTACGAACTGTTTAATGCTTATTGCCCGATTATGGACCTAAACCGAACACACGGAATGTCAAAGATTGTTTCGGATTCTAAGCCGCATGGCATCCGGAAAAGGAGACTTATTTAATGAGTAGCTTTTTTAGCCTTTCTTACAATGAACTAGATGACTATTTATGTATGTTGTCAAACGTCATCATGGTCAAAAAGATGATGGAGTTTGGGTTTTCGGTTGATCCGAGCTGGAAAGTAGGGGATCCAATCCAATCTTACTTTCTCAAAGCCTTATTTGGAGAGTCCATACAGGAAAACATGGATAAATTCGTGTTAACTGGGCCACTTTCTAGAAAAGATATACATGACCTGAGAGCACTGCTAAAGAGTCATGCCTTTTCGGATGAGTGGACAGAGACTGAATTTAAGGTGAATAAGCTAGGGGTTCAATTTGAATTTTCAACCCATTATCCTAAACTTCATTTGATGTTCGAGGATTTTGTGGAACTAGCTAAACTCTGGAATGAGTCGATAATGACAAGGAAGGTGAAGAGGTATGCAAGAGATGAACGAAAAAAGAACAAGGTTAATATTGGATGAATCCGGGCGTACTTTCCCGATTGTTGAACGGGAATTAAACGGTAACATCATCAATAAATATTCCGTTAACCCAGCCGATCTCATGCGTTTGATGATTAAAAATGCAGATGATTGGATGATTTTCGAAGCATTTACAGCCAGAAGTGAAGGGCCTTATAACATATTCGACAGTCTTTTTTCCTTCCTTGATGAGCAAAGCGATAAGAACTATGGAGAAATTTGGTTCAATGAACTTCTCAAGCATATGAGAGATTCTGCTTATTCCCACACCAAGAGAACGTATGCTTATGATTTCTCTGAGCTACTTCGTGTGATGTGTAAAAATCTAACTAATACAGAATTGGATTCAGACGCATATCGACGTCTATTTCAAGGGATTCTTGCTAAGGCGGAAAACGTATTGGATCCAGAGGCTGTTGCAAAGTTGGCGAAGCACCTGCTGGAATCTGTTCAATTTTTTGATTCACCAAACATAGGGCTGGTGCAATCGATATTGGATACGATTTTTAAGTATGTTCGCACACATGAGAGCATTAATGAAATGTGGACGTTTCTTGCGGAGAGAGTTTCGCAAGAATCGGTTATGAATTATGCTTTGGCTCATTTGGACGAACTGGTAATCAACACGCCCATTCTACCGAGCAATTGCATATTTTACTCGAAACGACGGCAAGAGGAGATCATCGCCATACGAGTACACAAGCAAATGATAGATGTAAATCTTATTGGCACGGAGTATCCTTCTGTTGGGCACCCAGCATTAATTTATGTGTTCAAATTGAAGAAGGAGAAACCTGGCATAGAGGCATTCCTTTTTGCAGTAAAAGATACCGTGATTACTGAGAAAACGCTCCTTTACCGATATCCTTATTCCAATGTTTATGGAAACGGGAAGTGTTGTTGGAGTACTTTTCCCAACATTGATAAGGTTCGGCAGCTAGAATCATTTCCGGACATTTTTATGAATGGAGAACGAAACTTTCATCTTTACCCAAAAACCGGAGATATGGATTACCGTGCAATCCTCACCTTGATGAGTGGTCGGGAGTTCGAAGATCAATTGCTCGTCTCCCTAGACGTAAACATCGGGGAACTCTTAAAAATTGAGGACTAAGGAATAGAAAATTACACAATAAGGGAGGGAAACCCCTCTTTATTTGGGGTGCCTAATAATGAGCCAATCTGATCTATTTGCATTGCTTGGAATTGAAGTGGAGACAACACAGTCGTCCACAAAATCAAAGGATAAGAAGAATGTTGATGTGAAGTCAACCGCTTCGAAGGCAACCACAGCACAAGCTCGAAAGTCAGAAACTGCAAAGCAAAAGTACTCCACGCGCGAAGGTATTCGGAAAATGCCGATTCCAGTTCAGGGTTGGACGATCCACTACGCTACCCACACGTTTGAAGTTGAACATTATGCGAGGCAGCTGGTGGATATGGGGGATGAAACTCCTTTGGAAAAGGTTAAAGATGCTTTGTGGACAAAAGTGCCAGAAGACGTTCGAGCTGACATTCTGAAGGCGAGAGAGAAACAAGAGAACTCTAACGACAAGGTTCAAAGTGAAACTGTGGAAGAGGAAGACAATCTTGATATTGATGAGGATTCCGGTGAAGTTAGGGAGAAGAATATTGCGAAAAAGGAAAAGAAACCTGAAGACCTTTACGATGGAGATATGACGATCGCAATGATCGAACAAGCTTTCGCCTACGACTATTTCGAATTCGCATCGTCAGAAGCCATTTCATGGAGGGTTGACCGAGAAAATAAGCGTCTGTTTCCGGCTGTAACAAACGGAAAGTGGGGCGCATATTCGACAGGAACCAGGCGATTGTATTGGAAATGGCAAGATTATCTCAAAGATACCGACAAACCTCCAATTGGGGTTGTTGCTGGTAGGCAAGGTAGGTTATTTGACGTCCGTGAGGATGACTTCATGCGTATCGTAGCGCCTTCGCAGTTAATTAGGGAGCTCGATATACCACCAGAAGGATTCCATTTGAACTTGGACAAAATTCCAGGGGAATTTCTAGTCCAGACGGTAGCGTTTTTCAAACACTTTGCACAGCAGGAACCTCCAGTTGAAGCGGCGGTCTACATTACTTGGAACAAGGAAAAGCATTCGTATGCACTCCATTGTCCAAGACAAAGGGTTTCTTTGGCGGAAGTCAGGGCTGATTTCCCTCATTTTTTGGACGATCCGGACACGAGGATTGTTGTCTACATTCATTCACACCATCTCTGGCCAGCGGACTTTTCGGGACAGGATGATGCTAATGATAAAGCTTTTGCCGTATATGGCGTCATTGGTAGGTTAAACTTACCGATGATTGATATGCGCTTTAGGGCAGGTTTTAACGGCCAGCATTACGAAGTGTCGGCAAAAGAATTGTTCGATTTTTCGGATGTAACTTACTCAGATCAATTTCCACTCGAGTGGCTGGCTTGCGTTGAGCGGGAATAGAGGAAAAAGGGGTCCATTATTGGACCTCTTTTGTCTACAAAGGAGGTTGTATTCATGCCAAGCGAAATTAAATTCCCCACAACGCCAATATACCAATTCACGATCGTCGGTGCCGGCGCAAATGGTAGCCACTTTTTCCGGGGGTTGTGTCAAGACCTTCGTACGCACAGCAATGCTAATCAGAATCATTCTGAAAAAAGGTACATCTTGGATCACATCATGTTGATTGATGGGGACAAGGTGGAAGAGAAAAACTTGGGGAACCAACTCTTCGAACCGGAGGAGATTGGAGAGTACAAGGTGACTTGTCTTGCGGAACGATATGGCAGCCACTACGACCTAGAGGTCTTTAGGCATGCCGGTTATATCCAGGATGCTCAGCAGCTCGCTGAACTCATGCCGGTGAATACGTCGAACCGCGGAGAGTTCATACCCGTAATCGTTGCCATGGTCGACAACAATGCTACCCGGCAGATCGTAGACACGTATTTTCGTGACTCAAGCGTCCAGACGTTAATCTACATCGATGCTGGCGTCCACGCGATCCAAATGGAGCGGGGACCAGGAGGGATGGTCGGTCGAGCCGATACTGGGAACAACGGACAAGTGGTCGTGGGCTTCAAGTATCGGGGCGAAATTATCATGGAACCCGTTACTGGGGTTTACCCCGAGATCCTGACCGATACAGATTCAAGGGTTCCTGGATGCGGCGCAGTTGTGGAATCACAACCTCAAAGACTTATGTCTAACAAATTTGCCGCCCAGATCTCTAACAACCTGGTAACCAGCTTGCTTTCTGAACGCGCTATTCTCATCCATCAAGTGCATTTTGACGCGAGACTTTGCGGCTCACGCGCCACCTATGTGAGTCAAGCACAAGCTTCCGCCTTTGATCACCTGATTGGGGGATAACTATGGAGACCAATGCGTGCAAATGGCCATCAGCTGAACGTATTCAAATTATCAAAGTGAATCCTCCGAATCGTTATGGGGATTATTCGTTCAAATGCCTGTCGCTTGAAGGGGAAACCACGACAATCGCTCGATGTGACATCATTTTGGATGATGAGGCTAGACTGATCGAGGAGCTTGCAGGGATCTTCCTGCAGCACAAAGTTCCGCCGCGCTCTCCAAGATACGGTGTCATTGTCAGGGCGCTGCTGAAGAACCGCGTCCCGTATGTCTCCCTGTTGAAGCAGCTTTTAAAAGAGAAGAGAAACTTATTTCAATTGGAACTGAACTTCTAAAATTACTAGACGGGAGAGGGCTGTTTTTTTCGGCCCTCTGTCTTGATAAAAGGAGAAAAAAATGGGAGCTCAACCTATTTCAAAATTTAACGTCATTCCAGTGTGTAAAGCTGACTTCGCGGGTTCCTACTGGGGTAATGGTGGGAATGCACCCTCTGAACAAGTCCAAACGGAATTCACGGTGGCATACCTATTCGGAGGTGTAGGTGGCGGAGCGATTGGCGTTCAGCGCTCACGAGGCCACTACAAAGGAACAGTGGGGCGATTTAGATCGCTCTGTAGTATTGACGCGGATCCGATCGCGAGCAAGAACTACGAAAGACTGACTGGTAATAAAGGTACAGGCAAAGTCATAGACCTCTTCAGTTATAAACAGTACGTTGCTTTTCATGGCAAGCGACCGCCGGCAGATTGGAAAGAATGCACACCTTGGGATCTTTGGGAGGCATTCGGGTACATTGTTCCGGATCTAATTTTGACCAGTCCGCCATGTAAAGGGTTCAGCGGATTGTTGCCGGAGAAAAGCAGCAAGACTGCGAAATATCAAGCACTGAATCAGCTTACCATTCGTGGACTGACTCTCACGCTAGAGGCATGCGAACAGTACGGTGATGCACTTCCTAAAATCATTGCCCTTGAAAATGTACCGCGGATCAAAACTCGCGGGAAAGAAATATTAAAGGAGATTGTAGATTTACTAAAAAGGAAGGGATACGCAGTCACCGGTTATGACCATGACTTAGGGTTAACCGGCGGTCTTGGCCAAATCCGGAAAAGGTATTTGCTTGTCGCGCGTTTAGAAAGAGTGATGACGAGCTTTATCTTTAAGCCGGAACAGAAAAAGCACAGAACGATTGGAGATGTTCTGGGTAATTTGCCCCTGCCTGGTGATGTGATTCACGGTGGTAGGCTTAATCGGCTTCCCAACCTTTCGTTCAAGACGTGGCTGCGGCTTGCTTTGATTCCTAAAAAGGGAGATTGGAGAGATCTCAATAAAATAGATTGGTGGAATTACCGATTAACACATGTCCCGCGTGGTGGAGGAGCTTGGGGCGTCCAGGATTGGGACGAGCCATCAACTGCAGTGATTGGGAAATCAAGAGTCGGAGGAAGCAATGCCTCAGCCGTTGCGGATGTCCGTATTGGCCACTTACCGCGTGCAGGTGCATATGAAGTTGGAGATTGGGAGAAGCCATCTCGAACGGTGACGGGTGCTCAGGGTGTAGGAACAAGCAATGGATGTTCGGCCATCTCGGATCCTCGTTTTCAAATCAATGAAGGTAACGGAAAAGCAAACTTGATGCGCATTATGCAGGTCGACGAACCGGCAGCATGCATCACGGGCAGCGCGGGGCCAACCAATGGTGCAGCGTGCATTGCGGATCCGACGCTAAAGGAGAGAGCAAGCAGACACCCAGCCGTCTACAAAATTGTATCTGTTGATGACCCTGCTCCCTGTGTCACGGGAACGAGGCTTGGTAGCGGTCAGTTTGCGATCGCTGATCCCGGAAAAGTCAAAGATATGTATCCTGGTGGATATGGGGTAAATGATTGGCATGGAGTTTCGGATACGATCCGGAGCCAAGGACGTGTAATGAATGCGCCAGTCTCGATTGCTGATGTTCGATTGCCGTTGCCGTCGTGTGGTGGGCGGTACACGAATAAATGGCAGATGGAAGATTGGATGGGGGTAGCTGCAACGATAACTGGAGCTCCTGACATTCAAAGTGGAGCTCCTAGTATCAATGACCCGCGACTTACGTGCAATCCTCGTGCAGGCACTATGGGTGTCATGCCCGCAGATGAGCCTGCAAAAACCATAATTGGCTCAGCTGATATTCACGCTGCAACCAGTGCTGTGGCGGACGATTGGTTCTCGTTTGAGGATCTATCGGGAACGGGTGAACCAGATTCAGAGATTCCTGCAGATGACGATAGGGGAGTATTTATCATTCTTTCAAAAGACGGGACCTGGCACAGACCTTTAACAACAATGGAACTCGGTGCGATCCAGACGCTTCCAATGACACTGCCAGATGGAACTCCATTTGACTTGGTAGATTGTTCGGAGGCAAAAGCGAGAGAATATATCGGAAACGCAATTCCTCCAGATGCTGCAGAAGAGGTGGGTAACGTTTTTCTAGATGCTTTAATGATAAGCAGCGTTGGAGAATTCACGATGGGTTTTGAAGAGGTTTGGGTACATCCGCATGATGATGATGAGCGGACATATGCCATACTTATGCAGTAGTAAAGCGAAAAACACTCCAGATGATTCTTCATTCTGGAGTGTTTTTTATTTATTTCTTTGTATTCGATTTTGTAGTAGCCACCTGGAGTTTCGCTAGGTTTAATTCCTTGATTACGTCGCTAGTGGCGGGAGGAATCTGGAAGTCCAAGGATACACGCTGGCCAGAATACTTGGATCGAGAATTTACATTTACCGTTCTACCCTTTTTAGGGCCTATCCACAGCGCTTTTGCCATATAATCGCGCTCCTTTCCAGAAGAATTTACTAGGTTCTATTTAATTTTAGCACAGTTTCAGGAAATTTGTCCACGTGGCCTAAATAGAGTAGATTAGCCGTTGCTGTAAAGAAGGCTTCCTGTTGTTTTATCGTGATCGCATCCTTCTTCATGACAAATACGATGTAAGCTAATCGAAAATTTCCACTGTTCCGTTGAAAGAGAACATAGTCCACTGGGTAGTTTTCATACTTGCCCGGCACGATGTTTGGCCGATCAGCGAAAGTCTTCTTACCGGGATGTCGTAGGGCAGCTTCAATGATATGAATATCGTTTTCGTTTAAATGCTGGGAGGTGCTTACAGAAGTAAATGCTCTATCATTATTCCCTTCAACAAGCCAATAGGATCGGAACTCGTGTTCCTTCAGGTTGAGCAGGGAGGCGACTCCGCTATTAAATGCATCGAGAAAGGTATCAACGGCTGCCAATGCACTATCGGATCCGGGCCGCTCATCGACAGCGGCAACTGCAGCAGCCATTTCTGAAGATGCAATCCATTTAATACGGTTGTCGGTAAATGGATAATATCCCTTAAATCCTTTGTAAATCAGAAAATATAAGAAAACCAGAATGGAAGATAGACCCGCAAGCCAAACGAATTCAACAGAAAAGCTCAGACTAAAAAAAGTCCACTTTGGAAAGTCACCCGGAGGCGGGGTAGCAGAGGAATCAGGTATCATCTTAACGATCCACTTAAATGGCCAAGCCATAAAATCGACCACACTATCGAGTACACTCCCGGTAATCGATGCAACCAAGCGATCTCTTATCACCTTTATGATAATGAAGGTGAACAAAATCCCGAGAAAGGATAGGAACCCCCTTAACGCCCACTTTAGAAAACCCGTCACAATTGCGCCTCCCTTTTTACCCATACTGAATATCATAGAATATATTGGGAGATCTGCATAGTATCCTTTCATTTATTCTTTACTACTTGGCCTCTGAAACGTTGTAACATAAAGAACACGACCAGAAGGAGCTTTTGTCGTCTGTTTTCCTGTAATTCTGGGTTGGTTCCTATCAGTTTTTTTACTTTGTATCTTCTTCCGGAAGATCCTCATAATACGACTCCTTTCATAACAACTATTAGCATCAGTATGCCCGATCAAACGAAGTAGATACATAGCGTAGGGAATAATAAGGTAGCAAGAAGTTACAGTGGAAAGCAGGTGTTGAAACAACATCGTTATGTGATATAATTATTTCAAATTCTGGTATAAATCCTTTTCGCAAGATATAAGCCCTATGGGCCGATTTTTTAACGAGAAATCGTTAAGGAGACGGCATGTAGGGCTTTTTTTGCGTGCCAGAGTAATACAAGGGAAGGTGGGTTAAGATGGAGCAATGGAGTGCTACGATAAAAATGCAGTCGAAATACACCCTCGTATGAAATAAAATGAAAGCAAACGAGGGGACGAGTGACAATGAACAGATACGACAAGGCATTTAAAGAAGAAGCAGTCAGATTGAGCGATGAGATAGGCCCCAGGAAAGCCGCCGAGCAGTTAGGCGTAGCCTACTACACTTTGCAGGGATGGAGAAAGCAAAGAATCCTGCACGGCGACGGGGCGCATACCGGGAGCGGACTCACTTCTGCCGATAAGACTGTGCGAGAAATTGAATTAGAAAAAGAAATAGGCGAGTTGCGCCGTGCCAATGACATTCTCAAGGACGCACTCGGTTATTTGCAAAAGACCGGAAGCGGTAAAAGCACGTCAGCTCTATGCGTACATCCGTGAACGACGGGATAGATGGCCCGTCAAGGAGATGTGCGAGGTACTTGCTGTCAGCGAATCGGGCTATTACCGTAGCTTGAAGCCTACGCCCAAACAGGAGCGGCAACAACGCCTTCTGGTCAAAATCAAAGACATCATTGGAGAACATGAAGACAACAGTAATTACGGCGTCCAACGTATCCTGCTGGCGCTGTCACAGATAGAGATTACGACCAGCTACAGCACCGTCTATCGCATCATGAAGAAGCATGGGCTGCTGAAGAAAGCGAAGCGTCATCCGAACGGCATTACGCGCGAGGATGCCGCAGCTCAAAAGAGCGAGAACCTGATTCAGAGAGACTTCAGATCCTCAGCACCTAACCAAAAGTGGTTATCGGATATCACCGAAGTCCCTTGTTCAGATGGCAAGCTATATCTGTCCGCCGTACTGGATTGTTTTAACGGAGAGATCGTAGGTCTCGCCATGGACGACAATATGCGCAAGGAACTCTGCATCAAAGCTTTTGAGAACGCTTGTAGAGCGAGAAATGCTCGCGGAATGATTTATCACAGCGATCGGGGCAGCCAATTCACGAGCCATGCATTCCGAAAGAGTCTGGCTAAACGAGATGCCATTCAAAGCATGAGCGGCTCAGGGCGTTGCTATGACAACGCAAGGATGGAAAGCTTTTTTGCTACGCTAAAGAAAGAAAAGCTGTACAAGATCAACACGGAGCGCTATCCGATGACATATATTCAATCGATCATCTTCAGATACATCATGGTCTACTACAACAGACGGCGGATCTACACCTCTAATCCAGGGGGCTGGCCCCCAGCTATTTATCGCGAAAGAATGCTGTCACAAGCAGCTTAGCAGGGATTTCTGTATGTGGGTGTTTTCAAACTGCACTTTTTTTGACAACTCCACAAGTAAAAAAGAATTACCACGCAGCACTGACAACTTTGAAGGATCTAGACCCTTTATTAAAGGTGTTAACACGGAATAAGGAAGAGGGGCACTGGTTTTGGATTGCAGTAGTTGCACCTATTAAGGCACTTGGCCGACTGATGAAACGTCTGAACATTGCTGCACTCCTCAAAGCAGTCAGTGGCATCTCAATTCCAGTCGCTGGTGTTGCAGGCGTAGGAGTAATAAGTGCCGAGAATCACCTGCCAGTTTGGGCAACGATCGTCATTGTTACCGTTACAGGAGCGGGGGTTTACTACTTGTTGATGATTCCTCATATCAACAAGATGATTATCCCTGGCAACCCTGAGTTCCACTTGGGTTTATTCAAAAAGAAAAGAAGGGAAGAGTACGAACGATACTGGGAGAGAATCATGTCACTGAGCGATTTCAACTTCGAGGGCCTTCAAGATTTCGTGGGTTCTGTGTTTGGTGTTCAAACGATTGAGCTGAGCAGGTTAATTCAACGCCTTGAAGCTGAGATTGCGGAAAAGGATCTCCAAAATAAATCGTTTGAGGCCAATCTTGTTGAGTACGAGCAGGAAATAAAACTGTTTGCTCAGCAGCAAGAAAAAGCGGATGCTGCGCTTGCCTATGTATCTGAGGTGCTTAAGGAATTGAATATCACGTTGTATCGATTCGTAAACAAACGTATGTCTTTCAGCGACCTTACCTTCATTTCGGGGATTACGATCTATAGACAGAAAGATGACCGGCTCTATAAAATCGCAGACGAACGCACCACTGGCGTCAGCCCTGATATTGTGGATATCAACGATTCGGTATACGAGAACTACTCAATGATCGCTGCGGTCAGAGCTGAGGTAGACAAGCCCCATTGGGTGAATCCGTATCCGGGACACTATGTCGTTTCCAACCGGATGAGAATGATGGAAGGGGAAGTATGGCTACTGAATTTCCACTTCGATGAGAAACGCAATGAAAAAGCATTGTCGCTACTTCTACCGTCTGATATGATTGAGATAAGAGAAATCTATCGAATGTTTCATGTACTCTGCTTGATTCTGCAGCAAAATGAAGCACAAGAGAGGACAGAAGAAGGAGGCGCTCATCATGAGCTTGCTTGAACGTAAAACGAAAAAGGTCCACGCTGTCGCATTTGCTTCACAAAAGGACTTGAATGACGCTCGTCGAAAGCATCGTGATGAAGTTCTTAGGAAGGTTTCTGAGAATGAAACGAAGCGCTTGGTCGTTATTTCGAACAGCAATGAATAATACATTCTCTCATTTGGAGTAGATTAATGACTCCACGTTAATACAATCAGAAAAAATAAATAGGCCGACTCCTTGTTTGGGGACGGTCTATTTTTAATTAATATAGATTGGATTTATCGTTTGTCACAATTCGAAGAACGAGTGAAAGGGTGGACATAATGTTTTCTCCAGAGGGAAGTATATCTGGCTATGGCATGATCAGAAAGCTAGATCAGTTAGGCAGAATCGTCATACCGATCGAAATATACCGATACACAGGGATAAAGCCAAATGAGGATTCTGTAGAGATTTTTTACGATGAAGTTTCGAAAGAGATTGTATTAAAACACTATACGGGTTCAGGTTGTATGTTTTGTCTATCTATTGACCATATTCATGTCTATAAAAATAAGATCATTTGCGAAAGTTGCTTAGGCGAACTGAGTGGAATAAACGCAAATTGGGACCAGACGGGAAAGCAGATTCAAAAAGTTTTGGGTGATTCCCAAGAGGGGCAGGAGTCTTCTGAATTTGCCACATTATTAAGCAAGAATCGATCCAACAATATCAACGAGAGAAGTACAAGAAAAAGTAAGACTGATGATTCAATTTTAAAAATGATGGCAATCCTCCAGGAGAACCCGAAGATGACTCAGAAGGAGCTGGCAAACCGTCTAAAGTTTTCTCAAAGCCGTATCAGTCAACTGAAAAAGCTGATTCGATCGAGATATCCGATTTGACATAGACAAAAATTGCTTTTTCGTCGACAAGAATAAGGGTTAGCTATTCAAGATACGGGGGAAACTATCAGTATTAAATCTGATAGGGGGATGTTCAATGACTGATCATGATCATTCAAATCTGTACCGGTTCCTACGCAAACCGAATTCGATAGTCGAGAAATCGATAAAATTTGGGATGGAGGAAAGAAGAAAGCAGAGAGAAGAAATTTTGCTGAAAATAGTAAAGAGGGAAAATAGCCGGCAATCTCATGGCAAAGATAGTAACTCCCCAAAGTGAAAGAATTGTGCTATAATCAGCTTAATCATCAATCACACCTTAACGCAAGATAGAAGCCCTAGTGGCGGAATTATTTCGAAGGATACTCCTTCCTATGATTCCGGTTCGCTAGGGCTTTTTTTGCGTTCGGTTCAGTAGATTATGGAAGGAGTGAAACATTTATAGTGTTCTTTACCACTTTTATGGGAGCTTGGATTTACCGTGACAGGCTTAGGTGAAGCATAAGTAACGTAAAGTCTTGATTTAATCAGGAGGTTAACGATATGAAAACAATTAATGTCATAAGGAAAGACGGGACATTGGTATTGAAAAAAATGGGAAACAGCATGGATGTAATAAATCTTGCTACAGCATTCCAAACTGACCGTATCAACCATGATGGCGATGTAACGGAAATAATCCTTAGAGTTTAAAAGAAGATTATCCTATCTGATCTGATTAATTACAAAGTAAACTTTGTAGCATTTATCAACAACCATAATATGAGGAGGGAGCCCCTCTGCCATTTTGGCGCTGGGGGGGTGATCCCGGCATATCTATGGCATGGGCGAAATTATGAGCAAAGTACAATTGATGAAAGCAATTTATAAAATGCAGCAACTCCAAGCCTTGAAGAAACACACAGTTGTTGGGAAGCTGCTGAGTAAATAAGGGTAAGTGAGGATTTTATTGCAAGAATTACGAGATAAAGAGAAAGAACGAGGGAGCGGAATTGTCGCGATTCTCGTTCTTTCTTAATTCAAAGGAAATCAAACGACACTTAACCGGTAATGGACAGATCGGGCAGCTTCAGCTTCTCTGCCGCTTATGGTCATCTAAGCCTAGCGACAAGCTGATACAGACCGCCCTCACTAATAACCTATTTTCAGGAGGATATACTAAATGAACACAAAATTCTATTCGAACGAGCAATTACAAAATGGAAAGCCTGCGGAACTGATGGCCACATTTAATGCGCCTAGTTATGATCATCTGCAGGTCGACGTTGAGACAAAGGGTACTGTTGTGCTAAATACCGTTTTCGGGATCGTAACACTATCGATCATTCCATACGGCACCGGGGAATCTGGTGGCTGTATCGACATTAAATACCATGGAGAAAAGTTTAGGACCTCTATGATCGGATTTAAGGGCCATAGGGATGAACGTGTAAAGGATGCTGATTTATATAGCTTTGACCTTCAAAAAGCTAACTCTTAATTCTTAATTGCAAATAACCACGAAAAGAACGGGGAAGCGGGATTGCCGCGATCTTCGTTCTTTTCAATTAAGGAGGGCACGATGAGATCAGAAAAGGAAGTCCAAAGAAGAGTTCGTAAATACATCAATCGACTTAAAAAAATAAATGTCTTTCAAACTGCGCGAGGAATGAAAAATTCTGTTCTAGATATAGACAATGATTCGATCATTATTCAGACAAAGAGATCGGAAAGAGGTAGCTACAAAATCGCGAAACGAGCAATTGAGCGATCTGCACTGTTTGTTTTTCGAGTGAGAACAATCACAAAGAAGGAATTAGAAGCGTTTACGAATTACACATCTGCATTATTTGGGTTACTTGAGGCAATATTTGAAGGCGTTGCACGCATTTCCAAAATGCGCGAATTAAGGCTATCCTTACTTGGAACTCGTGTTTTCTTTAGCGGATTTTCGCATCGTGCACCCTCAGATTTCAAACTTGCACAAGAAACACAGGCTGAATATATATTACTTAGTTATTATTATATTCGGCAAGATAAGACTAACGCTTGGAGGAGACTTGCCGATCAATATGGTTTTAGAGGAAAG
Source organism: Cohnella sp. SGD-V74 (assembly GCF_003001675.1). GTDB lineage: Bacteria > Bacillota > Bacilli > Paenibacillales > Paenibacillaceae > Cohnella. Next base: position 162,964 of record NZ_PVYW01000018.1, read on the forward strand.
ATTTTATTGGATAGTGGGGAATATAGTCTCTTTAATTTGTCGAAGTTTAAAGAGATTAAAGACGAACCTACAATCCATGAGTACATCGAATTCGTCAAAGAAAATCGGGAATACTTTTGCATGTGGGCGTCGTTTGACAAGATCGGGAATGATAATGAATCAAGAGAAAACTATGAAACAATGATTGCATCAGAAGTTGAGCCTATGCCGATTATTGGAATTGATAGTCCGCTGTCCGAGTATCAATACGTGATCGAGCAATACGATCCGGCGGTTGTAGGCATCGGTGGAATATTAGGGATAAAGAATAGGACTGCACGAAGAGCACGGCTCAAAGAAATCTTTACTGCATTTCCAAATACAAATTTCCATGGACTGGGCGTAGCTGATTCAAATTTGGTAGCATTTAACTGGTTTAGTTGTGATACTACATCATGGTTAATTGCACCAAGAAAGTATTTGAAGGTCCAAACTATTCACGGTCAGAAAGAATGTCCCAAGTCATGGAGTCTATTTGATAGAATTGCATTTGGAGTAAAGGAACTTAGATCCCTGGAGCATTGGTATCAGACACATTCTCCAACAGAACTCATTATTTAAAATTGAATGGTACTCACAATCGTTCGGAAGCTGTAAGAAGTATCGGGGAAGCGGGAACTGCATCCTTCGTGATCGGTGCGCCGGCGTTAGGGACCAATTCGAACAACTGCAGCTCGCTCTCTGGATCTCCGAATGAAACCGAATTATTTCTAAACTAGGTGCTTCACGAAATTACACATTTGAATGATAAATAGAGTTGCATTCAGACAAAAAATCGAAGAAAAGCACAAGTTACTAAACAGACACACTATTCCAAAGGGGACTAACAGTATTTATGAAAGAACACGCACACGCTCATGACTCAGCAATGAACCATCTTGCTACATTTTTAGAAGAAGATTATAAGCTTGAGGGAAATGGCACTATGCGAAAAGATCCTTCCGAAGAAGCTGAATATAAATACTTGTTCAAAGGCGTTGACCCAGGGCGAGACAATATTCAGACGAGATTTGAAGTTACAAACAAGAAGGGGAGCAACGTTTACTCAGTTTCCATGCTGATTAACTACAATATGCGAGAAATTGGATATTTTGAAGTCTAACTATTTGATAGAATTGCATTTGTTGTAACGAACTTAGATCCTTGGAACATTGCGGTATCAGGTACATTCTCCAACAGAACTCATTAATAATTAATAAGGATAGGTACTCAACAAGTAAGAAATATGATATGATGAATAATAAATTTAAACGCTCATTTGAGCATTCTCTGCAAAATTTAAACCCTACGGGTGGCATTATTCTAGATTCGTCTAGAAAGAGCCAACGTAGGGTTTTTCTATTTGGAGGCTGATAAACATGATCGGATTAAAGTTAGTTCTCTCAATTTGTCTACTTGTGATAGTGCTGATTGCATTTTTTGTATTTTGCCTTCATAGGTGGCATGTTCGAAAATGGGAGGTACTGTCTGAAAGCGGAGAACACATTGAAGTAAACGAAAGAAGGGCCATTCTGCAGCACAGAAAGGAAAAGATAAAACAGGAAGCAATGGATCAGGGCCAAACATATCAGTCAGCTTCAAGAACTGTATGTAAGGAACCGGAAAACTGGACAAACGTTGAACAGTGTGACGTCGAGCATGAGAACAGCAACCAAGAACGCTGGGATTCGGTTCAATTGCAAAAGGAAAATATGGTTGCGAATAGATTTATGAAAGGTGTGCTCGATAGCAATAATTTCATTGAAGAGCCAGTAGTTATTACTAGAAGCCCTTCCAAGATGTCAACGCTAAAACTGGCAAATTTACCATCAGAGGATTTCTTAAAACTACTAAAAATAGAAAAAGGAAATGAGGAAATTCTTGATGAAGAATCAATAATTACTTTTGGTAAATCAATTTCAAGTAAGCGGAAAGTTTGGGAAGATGGACAACATGTCGTTCATTGCCGCATTATCGACAGTGACCAGATCGATTTAGTTGTCTGCGAAGAAATATCAACTGGATTCTCATTTGTTTTACAACATGCGGAATTTGAACATATGGGCATTGGTGATCTTTTTACTGCTCAGATCGATGTCTTAGGCAAAGAAAAGCAGTGGAAAGAGGTAATACAGGTTTGGCCAGGTATTAATGATGCTGATTTAACAGAAGCGGGAGCGAGTTAACCTCCCGTTTCTAAACACGAAAAATCTCCTTTTTTGGATTTATCATAAATCGATAAATGAGTACTCTCAGTTACTGTTTTGTATAGTCTCCCATATAGATACTATACCAGAAACCATAAATGATATATTATTGAGGAGGATAATTATGATTTTTTATTTTGGTGCAGCAAAATCAACTCCTATTGAAGAACAGGGCGAAACATATATCCTGATTACTCTGTCTATATTGCAAAAGTACGGAGTTCTAATCGGAGTTTGTACCGTTTTAATTTGTATGATTTTGAGATACCTTGCTAAAATACGAAAAAACACTAGGCTAATGTCTGTATTTTTAATGATGTCCATTGGTATTTCGATTTTGTGCTTAATTTTCATCTTTTTGCCTTACTTTGTTCTTTATAATCTACAATGAAAGGAGCACTATTTTGTGGGAGAGCTAATTCACATTGGTTTGAGGGGCAGGAAACCAGAAAATTTCTATTCGGAATACTTGGTTAGTTCTGTAGACTGGTTGAACAATGGTTTTATGCAATCATTATATGAGGGTTACCCCAATCTTCCTCCAAACGATCCTCCACTTAACGGGATGAGCTGGTGTGCACTTCCGTTAGGCGCTCGGTTTGGTGTGTGGATTTATAATCCTTACAATGCTGAAAGCAATTATGCAAAAATCCAAGGTTGGAACCCATTTGTGAGATGGTCATCCACTCCGGCATATGAACCTTTAAATGTCTCATCTGCAGTAGAGCGCCATAATCTAGCGTGGATAGTCGATAAGGAGGGCTATGGCCAGTACGGCAAAGTTTTTGAAGACGGAACGGTTTGGGTGCCTTATCCAAGACCAAAGAACTGGAATATAAACTAAGGAGAGGGATGTCAATGCTGACAGCGATATTACCAAGTGGGAAGATCATTAGTGCAATTGAATACGATGAGCAGAAACATGGTTATGAGCTGTATTGTATTGATGTGAATTGCAAAGCTCCGGTTGTGTTTGTAGGAAGAAATGAACGGACAAAAGCCTATTTTAAAACTGTTGGTCGAGATAAAGGAACTAAGCATACTACTAATTGCGGATTTTATCAGCCGTTAGATGTGGCTGGTGCTGTGGAAAAAATTGGTGAGTATCAAAGTGCAGTCCTTGAAGCAGAAGGTGTTCCTAAAAAAATAATACGACTAAGTCTATCACGACTTGATCCAGAATATGAATCAGTTGAACGGGCACCAAGAGAAACTAAAGAAAAACCGGATACTGAGAATTTAGGGTTGAAGGATAAAAGGGAGACACCCGATGTAATAGGATCATTAACCAGCATTGTTAAACTATTAACTTCTGTAGAGCCCGATGTATTAGCATCGATTTACTTTAGTGTTGCTGGACGAAAAATCCCAATGTCTATGGTTGTAATGGGTCCACAGAAAGCGCATGAAACAGTTTGGGCAGATGAGGCGCTCAGAATAAATTATTTCGTCTACGGGAGAGTCATAGCCGTTAGGCAGCTCGAAAAGGTAACTTACCTTGAACTCGAAGGGAAAGAAGCTCCTGTCACACTTGTCATCTTCAAAGATTACTATAAGCACTTTGATGATGATAAATTTAACTTGTACATGAACAAAAAAGTACTTGTTTATGGTCAGCTTAGGAAAAACGATTATGGGGGGAAGAAAAAAACCGAAATAATCATTAAAACTTCAGAGTACATTACAATATTAAAGAAGAAAGAAATTGAAAATGTTGAACAGTAACTTCTTATCTCTTGCACCTTTCAGCATTAAATGTGTAAAATATGAGTAGATACTTTTAGGCTTAATGCCATTTCCGCAAATTTAGACCTTATGGTTGTATTGCTCGTAAAAGAATAGTATCTTTACCCTCAAGGTGACTGCTGATTTTATATCAGTAGTCTTTTTTTGCAATTTTAAAATATATAATTTATATTTCAGGATAAATATTGCATTAAAAATATGACGTGATAAAATAGAAATAAATAAAATGGGATGGGGAGCAGGGTGATTCATATTACATCTATTAGAGATACTTTCCTATATAGAGGTCAGATTTTCACTGTGAATATATGCAGAGAAGTTGAAACGCAGTACGTGCGTCTCGAAACTAATTCTTATTCTGAATTCGTAAAACCTGTCGAAAACGGATTTTTTACAAGACCAAATTCAGAAATAGCCTCTAGTTTTGGATCTGACGATGTAATGCTCATCCCATCAAGTTATGGGGAAAAATATCAAAAAATTCTAGAATCAGAACGAGCTAAACATAATGAGCTTTATAAAAAGAGATGGGAAAGTCAGTTCAGAGCTGGTCTTGGTGGTTTGGTTTATGGATCAATCAATCCTGGTCAACCTGCGGGCTGGAACTTGTTAGTGTTGATGAGATTACCGTCGGGATTACTGAGTGAATATTCATATAAAAATAATATGTTTATTGGAGAATCAGAAGCGTGCGAGGCATTCAGAAATCTTAAAGGAATTGATGGAACATTAATAAAAAATGGACTTCCGTTCCCAGTAACCTTTGTTGGAAAAACTGAGCTAAGAATGATTGTGAAGGGCAGGGGCTGACACTTGAGACCCAAAAAGGATAAGGGCTTAAAGAAAATACACCAAGGGATTAGAATACCGGACTATCTCGTTCAAGTAATGAGAAACCATGGCGGTGTTCAAAAATTCATTGATGCCCTGCTCACAGGTGATGATACGATCGCAACTTGTTTACTATTTGATTTGGTTGATGCAATTAACAGAGAAGATAATGTAAAGAAAAACTCTGCAATTAATAATGCAACTTGGTTCTTAGAATGGAAACAGGAAAGAAAGGCATAGGAATAGGGGGTAGCGCATGTACACAGTTCGTTTTTCATCAAAAAGAGTAGAAAAAGAAGTGAAATGTTTGGAAAAAAAAGATCGAGTAATAGCTGAAGCTGTATTTGAAGAATTGATGAAGGAACCCCGTCCTGCAAAGTATCAATATGAGCAACTCTTGTGCAACTCAGTCGTGAAAAAATTAAAAGCCGGCCGGGTAAGAATTTTCTATATGATTAACGAGAACATAAAGGAAATTGTTGTAGGAAGAGTATGCTACAGAACTTCAAACACATATCAATGTGAACCATCCAGTTGGTTCAGAGGAGTGGTTGCATAAATGACAGATAATCTGTCAGTAATCATTTTAAATCTATGCTTTATTCCGTTTTTATTGGTATCATTAATATTATCAGTTAGAATTTTTAAAAAAAGAAAAAAGAGAGGGTATAGGGTTTACGGATATGGCACAGCCCTATTATTAAGTTCTGAAATACTCTTATTGCTTTCGATTTCCCTAGAACAAAACGATTGGATACAAACGTTAAGAGATTCTATTCAGTATTCTGGGTTCTACATCTCATTTTTAGGAATTCTGCAACTGTATAAAGTAATTCCATGGCGTGCCAGAGTAACGTTATATGGATTTTCTGTTATTATTTTTGGCGCCGGATTAATACTTGATGGATGGGAAAGCATTCTATTTGCCTTAATTCTGTGTTTAGCTTGCTGTAACAAGGGGAAATGGATTCCCGCAACTCAGGTGAGTGTTGTACTAGGGCTAATGCTAGCTTCGGAATTAACACAGCTGCTTAAACAATTTCTAAGTATTGATAAATACTTTCAGGTGGATCTTCTTGGTTCTATACTAAATGGATTGACCATCTGTATGTTTATGGTCATAATTGTTGAGCGAATATCTGATGTGTTGGAGAAGTCATATCAAGACTCCGTCATTGATATGTTAACTGGCTTGTTTAATCGCAGATACTTCACTGGAATGATAGCAAGATACGTGGAAAGGGAATTGCAAGTAACCTTGGTGATACTCGATTTGGATAATTTTAAGAAACTTAATGATTCTCAAGGACATGAAGCGGGAGATGCTGCTTTAAAAAGCATAGCTGATATTATTAAAGAGGAAGTAGATAGCAAAGGCTTCGCTGCTAGATTTGGTGGGGAAGAGATGGTTATGCTAATTACAAAGGATATTCAGATTGCCGAGTTCTGTGAGAATGTAAGGTATAGAATAGAAAAAGAATCGACGCCTCAAATCACTGCAAGCATTGGTTTTTCGAAGTGGGTAAGTGGAGTTTCGGTGAGCGAGCTAATAAAGAGAGCTGATGAAGCCATGTACCATAGTAAGTCAACTGGTAAGAACAAGGTAACTGGTTATCAATAAAGGGGACGGATGGCATTGGAACGTACCTATTCACCAGAAGAGGTTGCTCGATTATGTGATGTCACTGTAAGAACTGTTTATGACTGGAACAAGAAAGGTTTAGTCGTAGGGTTTCAGGAAGGTAAGAATCTACGGTTTAGGAAATCTGATTTCCATTTTTATGAAACAAGTATAAGCCTAAGAAAGGCTGCAATCGAAATAGATGTACCTTTAAAATTCTTAATTCAATGGGTCGAGAAGAAAAAGAGGTTGCTTTCAGCTCCCTTTGCAAGCAACACTAAAAAGTATTTTGTTGATAAAATGTGGCTCAGTCAATCAAAGGACCAAATACTTGAAGAGTATCGATCAAAGCAAAAAAAGACTAACGAAAAAGATCGTACTGGGAAAAAATTGTCTTTATTCAAAGATGCACTAAGATTATTTGATTCTGTTGATATCGATGGTTCAAAATACCGCATTACGAATCTTGATCTATTGGAAGTCATTGATGAGCTTGGACAAAGGAAAACCTTAGCGAATCTTAAGTGGCAGTCGGCAGAATGTATGAATCGACCTTACATTGGATATGAGGGTCGAACAGAGTTTCAGATACCAAAGTCAAATGACATTTACTCTGTGGAGTTTTTTGTTCTAGAAAGACTCGTATATTATTGCGGTATACACAATGTCATAATCTATGAAAATAGTAATTACTATTTAGTAGTTTGTAGGAATTGCATAATTCCTTATAACGAAGCATTGTATGCTGCATTAAGCCAATATGTCATAGATGGTTTCGTGTGGGTAGACGGAATTGGCAACATTGTTCTAGGAGAGTACGAAATCCGACTTACAGTGCCATTAAAATATAGCTCAATGCTTGAAATTGAAAATATTCTTAAATCGAATCTAGATGACAGTTCGATTCCAAAATGGATAGGAAAAAAAATAGATGAGATTGTTGAACATCAGAAGAACCATCCACTAGAAACTTAATCTATTGCGGATATGGAAAATTAGACTTATAATTAAAACAGTTCGAGTGAATTCACTCATTTTAAGCAAATTAAGGACTCTATTGAGCTTCTATTCTTAGGAATAGGTGTGTCAATAGGGTCCTTTTTTATTTCAAAAAACTAATACAAGGGGACTGAGAAGATTGAGGAGGAAAGCACTTCTATGGATCGCATCGCTAGTAATGATGGGGGTTTCAATTTTTGGATACTACCAGTTTATACAGGCAACTAAATCGAACGTCGAGATGAGAACTACCATAAAACCAACAAGATTTCTAAAAAGCAGTGAAGTAATTGAGCGGTCTATGTTGCAAGAGGTCGTAATCGCTAACGAAGCGCATTCAGCAAATGCAATTCTTGATATCGATCAACTTATCGGTTTAACAGTCGTAGTTCCAATAAGTGAACAAGAGGAATTTCTCCCATGGAAACTCTCTAAAAAAGAGATTGTCCCAAAGGAGGGGGAAAGGTACTTCAGCTTTAAGACTGATCAAATTGCCAATGTCAACAATATGGTTAGAAAAGGAGATCGAGTAGACGTCTGGGTTGAGTTTGACACTCCAAAGCGTGCAGTTCTTAATGGTCAATACTGGCACATAGGCGCAATCAAAATAATTGAGGGACTCATGGTTTCCAGTGTAAAGAATGCTGAGGGCATTGAGATCACTGACGAGAAAACAATTTCGGTCTTTTCACAATCGGAGGCAGAGCAACTTAGAAACGACCGTGGAAAGGCAACTGGAAAAGCCGAACAGAACACGTACATTATGAATGATGATATATATACAGCCTATGTTCTTGGATCCATTGGTGGAAAAGTGAAACTTGCACTCCCCAATCTAGCTGAAACCGACAGCGCGGAGGCTAAAGTAACCGATGTTTTTCAGAATGTAAATGGTTCCTCCATCTTCATTAAAGGAATGGATGAAGATCAAGTAATCAACTTCACAGGTGAAGTTAGCACCCAAAATGTGAGGGGGAGTCAAGTAGAGAAAGAAGATGAAAAGTCCTCATTCACTGATACTCAGGATAATTCGAGTTCCTCCAATGTTGAAAATTCGAACGAATAGGAGATTGGCGAAATGAATGCATTATTCGCTTTGAAACAAGATGCAAGTTTAGAAAAAATTCTCGAAAATAAGAAGTTTGAAATCAATATCGAAATTGCCCAAGACAAATATGTTTTTATGAACAAAATGAGGTCCCAATTCGATATTGTCGTTGCAAATTGTAATCTTTTTGAAGACGTATACCCCTGGGAATGGATGCTTACCATCAAGGAAAAATCGCCGGCAGCAAAAGTAATAATTATTTTAGACCATGAAGTATACGATGCAAGTCTTCAAGAAGTCGTAACTCGATTGTCAAATGATTTTGGGTACCTGATAGTACCATCTGGACAGTCCCCTGAAGAAATAGGAACCGCGGTATCAAACGAATTATTTAAACCTAATGTTCGAAATACAACAAGTACTGATCTTGGAGAAGTTATTTCCATTTGGTCTACATCAAACAAGGATGGTGCCAGCACCATCGCTGGAAATACGGCATTAGCAATAGCGCAAAAATTCCCAGAACTTAGAGTGGGCTTAATTGACCTCAACTTAAAAAATCCAGAAATCCGGACAAACTTCAATTTGACAGATCGCGGAAGAAACAATCTTAAAATTCGTCCAAAAATGCAGACCGGTACTCTAAGCTCAGATGATTTATTAGCAGCATGTCTGGTTTATGGAAGGCTTAAAAACTTACATATTCTAACTGGATCATCCAGGAGAGATACTGCATTTGATGTCACACCAGAAATGATTCACCATCTGCTGAATACAGCAAAAGCTACTTTTGATATTACGATCGTAGATGCTGGGGCGCAGCCTGATAATGCTGGGACAATAAGTGCAGTAAGGTTGGCGGACCATAAATGGTTGGTCACACAGAATTACTTCTCTTCTTTCAAATTAAGTTGGGGTGAGTGGTTTGATTGCGTTTGGAAATACTGTGGAATTGAACCTAAAGATATCGCCTTAATAGTTAATAGATCTACAAAGAGCGGGGAAGGAAAAAGTATCTCAAATCATTTGGGGATGCAGCTATTGGCCGAAGTTCCTAACATTATGGGGGGAGAAGGACTTCGAGCAGTGAATGAGGGAATTCCTGCTTACCAGCTTGGTGTAAGTGAGGAGTTTAATGAAAAAATAAATGAACTTGTTCGAAGTGCAGCTGGTAAACACGTTTCCAGCAATGACAATCCGGAAAAGAAGCAGGGGATTTTCAAAAAGTTATCATCTTTGTTCTAGGAAAGGGGAGACTGATTTGTGAGCGAACCCACTATGAGGATTAGGAAGAAATTTCATCTGACAAGCTATATAAAGGATTTAAAACATTTGAATTCACTTGATAATAAGCCTGAGAAGTTAATCCCGATTGCTAAACGTCGAGTAAGAACAAAAATGTCCCTTAGTGAAGCTTCAGAAATAATATACAAGCATCTAATGGATCGATCGAAAAACGATACCCAGCTCCATGAGGATATTATGAGTGCAGGTTTAGGAGAACCAAATGCCCAGGAACGATTGAAGGCGGTTGTTGAAAACCTGATTCTGGAATACAAAATCGATATTGATGAGAGCACATTAATTGATAATCTGAGCCCCGCAGAGTCAGTATTTGCAGAAACTTGTGGTGCAAGTTTATTGGATGATCTGCTGAGGCTGCCGGATGTAGAAGAGGTTCAAGCAATTGGTCAAGATATTTTTCTAATCAGAAATGCCGAGCAAACTATGCACCATCGGAAATTTTCTTCATTAAAGCATGTTGAACTTCTTCAAGACCGGCTCGCGCTTTGTGGTAAGAAGCCAATAAATGATGCAAACCCATTTCTTCAAACTTATCTTTGGAGTGGATCTAGATTAGTAATGAGTAGACCCAGGTATTCTGATGTGCCGGCAATTCACATCAGAAACTTCCTGGTAAAAGATGTATCGCTAGATTTGCTTGCTACGAGTCAATTTCGGACGATTAATACACAAATGGCGGGGCTTCAAAAAAAACTCATTAAGTTTAAGTCAAGCTTTTTGATCGGCGGAGGAACTAATACAGGGAAAACTACATACTTGTATGGCCTCTGCGAAGCAATGTCAGAGCAAGATAGAATACGTACATTGGAAAAGGAGTTTGAAATTTCTTTAAGACGTCGTCTATCCGGAAAGCGTAATATACTTGCAGTCAGGGAAGTAGAGGAACTGGGACTAACAATGGAAGAAGCTTTTAAACCGCTATTGGTTATGTCCCCGACCTGGATCATAGAAGGAGAAGCAAAAGGAAGCGAAATCAACCAAGCAATCCAAGGTTCACTACGTGGTCACAATGTGATCGTTACCGTTCATACAAACAATCGGGATAGTATCACATCGGATATATACGACATGATTAAACAAGATAATCGAAATCATGATGTAGCAGATATTATGAATCGGATTGCACGAGCTTTTCCAATTCTCGTCTATAAACGGATCATAAAAATAAAAAACGTCAACTATCGAGTAGCTACAGAAATAACGCATTTGTACGTTGAGGATGGTAAGGTTTACGTGAAACCGCTTGTCTTATGGGACTATGAGAAACTTGATTGGGTAACTACTGGAAACAAGTTTCATCAGTCGTTCAAGGAACGATTGATTGGAAATGGTGCAACGGCAGCAGATTTTGCTGAGTTTGGAGTGTGGTAATTTGATAAATATCCTTGGTAATACAGTACTTTCTGGAATAATCAAAGGCATTTTCCACTCATTATGGATCGTTGGATCAGCTATGTTAATCCTTCAAATCAACCAAACGATTGGGAATCGATTCAAAGGCAAGAATCGGTGGAGAACGTTTGAAGGAAATTCACCCCGGATAAGCACATCATTTTCTCTTAAGGAATCGCCTATTCTTAAGAAGTTCGTAAAGGAGATTGACTTTGCTGAGATAAAATTTCAGCCAGGTTTTATATTTGCATTAATGGTCATCATGACTATTTCTGCATTCTGGGGAATAGAAGGAGCTATCTATCTACTGAAAGTACAATTCGCAACTGGTTCTGATCGGTTGAGTGATTCCGGTGTTTGGATCATCAGTCTTTGTACAAGTATTCTATTCGGCTCAATACCCTATTTCTATGTTCACTTCAAAGTACAAAGAAAACGCCATCGAATTTCGGTTCGAATGATAGCTTTGGTCCAAAATATAATCGGAAATTATAATCACCGACTAACGATGCTAGAGGTTATCCGGCAGTCGGAGGAAACAATGCCAGAAGACGTAAGGGGTGAATGGTCTCGATTATCGCTGTCATTAAGTATAAAAAAAATTGACGAAGCTCTTTATGAGTTTGCAGATAGAATAGGGAATAAATGGGCGGAAGATTTAGCAGATATGCTGCTAATTGCATCCGAGCACGGTTCCGACATAACAGATTCATTAAAAAGGCTTGTTCAGCGAATGCAAACTGAGAAAACGAATGAAGATTCGCGCTTGGCAATGATCACAGTTTTTCGAATCGGAACAACCATTCTTGTAATTTCAAACTTTATCGTAATTTTTGTGAACATTTGGTTGGATGGAGCAAATTATCATGCATATTTTATTGATCCAACAGGAAAGCTGCTAATTGTACTATCGATAATTGTGATGTTCGTGTCAATGATCTTAGTCATTCGTTCAGGGAAGAAACAGTTTTAGGAGGCCAAGGAAATGTCAATCAGTATAAACGTACTACCATGGCTAACCGCAATTCTGTTTATTGTTGGGGCATTCTTATTCTGGAGGACATTCTTTTCCCAATTCAAATTCAATCGAACTAACCGACTGGCTCTTTTTCTCGAAAGAGCAGAAAGAAAAATAAAAAGACCTAAACCTGAAGATTCAATTTTAAATAGTGTGACAAAAACTGTACCTTACAAGGAAAGGTTGTATCTAGAAAGAGCGCGATTATCCGGCCTATCTCCAGATTGGACAAGAAATAAGTTTATCGTTATTCAGTTGACAATCTCAATACCACTGGCAGTTGTTTCAATCATGATGACCATTACTGATCCGATTATGATTAAATTAATTTCACCGACAGACTGGGTGATTGTAGGGATAAGGACAATCATAATTGCTTCAATTGGTTATTGGTTGCCAATGTGGATCATTATGGCAGCTGCTAAAAGTCAGAAGGCAAAATGGTTAATGGAAATTGCTTTATTTGCAGAGAGGTTATCTCTGTGTGTTTCAGATAAAGCAGACATTCGCGAAATGATTAGTAGGGCAAGCAGACCCTTAAATCTGCTAAAGCCTCACATCACAGAACTAGTTGAAAAGTGGCAAGTAGATCAGAAGAAGGCGATATGGGGATTTCAGGCTTCTGTTGGAATTACGGAAATTTTTCCACTTGTGAATGCATTGGACAATATTAGCAAGGCTAAGTCAACTGATATCGTTCATGTCTTAAAGGACCAGACAGCAAGTATTGAGGCTGCATTGGAGGCGGATGTTAAAAAACAAATCGAAAATGCTCCGATCGTCATAAGCTTCTTAGTTCTGATCCCATTCCTTATTACGCTAATACTACTATTGTATCCGTGGGTAACACAAGCGAGTAAGCTAATTTCAACAAGTATTTGAATACGTCTACCTTTTAAGGAGGTGATTTTTTGAGCAAGTTGCTTGTAACAGTTGCGGTTTGTGTTCTCACGCTCGGATGTTTATTTTACATATTCGGAGTTGAGATCATTCCTCCGCTGGTTACAGCTGGGGGGGCAACCGGCAGTAGGATAGAAACAGCATTTATTTATTAACCATAAAAGGAGAGATTGAGTAAATGGGAAAATTGTTGACAACTGTTGCTGTGTCCGTATTGGTTCTCTCTATAACATTTTTTGCAATAGGCTATAAGATCCTTCCGGGAGTTACGCCGAAAGGCGAAAGTATCGGGACGGGGATTGAAACACTGAGAGTCGATCCAGCAACTGGTGCTGTAACGGCGACGCTTCCATGACCTATGAGTAAATTACTTGCTAGTTTATCACTCGGGGTCTTGATGTTAGGTGTAGTCATTGCAATTTTTCTTGGCAACGGCAACGGATTGAACCAGAAGGTCATTGATGGGCATGGAAACCTATCTGAAAAAATACGCAAGTACGACTATGTTACAAATTAACTCTGAAGCCTGCGGTCCACGCAACTGCAGGCTTCATTAAAAAACGACTACAACACTATTGTGTAAATATAGAGGTGATACAATCCAATGATTACCAGAATAAAACAAACCATGAAATGTAATCAAGGTGTCGCAACTTTGATTACTACCATCTGGATAATGCCCATTCTGATGGTATTGTGTTTTAGTATTATTCCGTTCTTTGTTTATAGTATGAAACATGACAAACTTATTTCCATCGTGAATCATGCATTGGAGGAAGTTCAGGATGTCGGATTAATGAGCTCCACCATTATCCAAAACACAAATGATAGGCTCTCAGAAATAGGAATGGGAAGCATTAGCATTAACGGGAACGGATATCCTTCTTACTCTGGCAGCACTTTTAATAAAGTGTTAAAGGATGATCCAGATCCGACCGTTTCTGTCGTATTAAAATACCCTGCTCCAAACATTACCAAAATAATAAGGGCGATCGGAGGTAATGGTTCAAGCGAGGAAAATGAAGGATTCTATCAGATCACGGTCTTTGCAAGGAGTGAAGCTTATGAGTAAACTCCGGAATAAGTTTTTTAGTCTCTGTTGGTATACGTTAAAAGATAACAGGGGCGGAACACACGTTCTTGTTTTTGTGTTGTTCTCTGCAATTCTTATCACTCTAATCTGGGCCGTTTCTATCAACTGGATTCTTCAAGTTTCCAGTAGCCATAAACTTAAGCCTGCATTAGACCAGGCGACAAAAGCAGCAGCTGCAGATGTCAACGAGATAGAGAAAGCAAGGGGACGCCTGGTTTGGGACAGTAGTGCAGGAACAAAAAATTTTTACAAATACCTTAGACTAAATCTGAGGTTGGACAATGACGATCAACCCCAAAACGATAGCTTTTTGACTAGCAAACCAATTGTACATGTACTGGAGGCTGTTACTGCAAACTCTTATCCCTTTTTCTATCAAAAAAGCATTTCGGTTAACTCTGGGACAGACCATGAAGTAACAAGAAATATTGCGGTAACCATATACGGTCCATCGGTTGTGGCCATAGTAGAAATCAAGCAACCGCTTTTGGGATTCAGTAGATCTGAACCAATTGTGAAAAGTAGTGTCTCAAATATAAGATTTCGATAGGAGTAGATAAGTTGAGGATAAGTGCGGACTATTTCTTATTAGAGAAATTACGAGCTCATCATTCTGAAACATATTATCATTCACTTCGGGTATCAAATCTTTGCTTACAAATTTCGAGGTTTTTAGGCTGGCAATACAGAGACTCTTTTCTAGTTTGGCGGTCGGGACAGTTACACGATATAGGGAAGATTTATGTCCCACATCAGCTTTTATCATTCCCAGGACCATTAGAACCGGAACAGTATGAACGCGTAAAAAACCATGTTACTTTAGGGGCCGAACTTCTAAAAAGATATAGAGTAAATGTCGAGATTGTTCAAGCAGTTATTGGGCATCATGAGAGAGAGGACGGATCAGGATATCCGGATGGGAGATTAGATCAGACAGAGTCATCGAAGTTATTGGCTGTGTGTGATGTCTTTGACGCAATGACAGAAGTTCGAGCATACAGAAAAGCAGTAAAACCGATGGATGTAATAGAAATGATGGAAAATGGACAATTGGGATATCTGAACAAAAAGTACATTTCTGCATTAATGAATCTTGTAATCGATAGAAAAAACATAGCCAAAATTGATTAGGAGGATGCTACAAAAGAATGATAAACGGATCAGATAATGAAAAGTTTAGTGCATCCCTAAGGAATGTTGCAGGAAGGATAACATCTTCACTTGTCGATAAAATATTTAGCCCATTCTTGCTTGGGCAGGTAAACTTAGATACATACATTAGTTCAGTAGAAGGTTATACTTTCATCCAGGAACATTTTGAAAGAAACTGGCCACTTTCTTCTCATTTTGAGATGTCAAAGCAGGATACATTTAGGACTATTAAAAAAATGGTCGAAGACGGACTTGAGAATAGGATCGTACAAATATTGCATGTAAAGTTGTCTACTCTGCTTGACCAGTATAGAATTGCTTTAGTTGAGCAGAAGGCGCTCACAGAAGATTTGAAAACGAATACAGTTCAACTGGACATTCTACATAAAATTCATGATGTTCACACAGAAATGTTAGAATACGCAGAAACAATAGCAAGAATAAAAATATATCTGCAGGCAAAAAACAGATTGTCAGAATTAGAAAATGAAAACGGAACTAAAGAGATATCTTACGACTACCAAACAACTAGTGACGATTGGCAAGGCAAGCTCTATGTATTCCAACGGAAGATTGAAGGTGGTAATGTTGATGTAGCTGATGGAATAGGCTACATTAGCGAAAGATGGGTCCGTGCAATGGGGCTAGAAGATGGAGACATTGTACGGCCGATAAAAAGGATTCCACTTCAAGAAGGAATAGGTTTTAGATATGAATTTAATTTAGTTGAAAAACGAAAATGTAAACAACCATTCCAAAGAGAATTATTATCAAAATGCAGGATTAGTACCAACAATGTTGTAGAATTTTACGAAAATGGGCAGGAAATTATCCTGAATAATAAGAAAGAGACATTTTTGCTTTCAAATAATGAAATGAAAAGGAAAGACCTAAAGCCAGGAGATATTATCGATATTGCTTTTCCTAGTGGTAAACCTCATAAGTATAAAGTAGTTTGGAAATACGAATAAACGGTAAGCTCCTTTTATTATAGGAGCTTTTTTTGTCTTACGGGTATCGATGGCCTGCACGATCAGCTGCAGTTCGCGTCTTGGTTCTTTTCATGAAAGACAGATTCGCGTTTGGTGCGGAGACGACCGATCGCGTTATGCGCGCCGGCGACACGGCCGACATGATCAACTGCAGTACTTGTCCAGGTTCGCCGATTGAATCCTGGCTTTGATCAACGTACGGGCGTCGGCGGCCAACGCGAGCAGTTGTTTCTCACGCTCCTGGTTCTCTGTGGCGACGTCGAAAGCCAGTACGATCAGTGTGGCTTGAGCTGGGTTCTCCAGATGAAATCCAGCTAACGCGATTGGCTCACCGCCAACGGCCGGCATGAGTTACAGCTGGAATCCGGGTTCTCCGACGGCCGACTCGACCAGCTGCATGTGAACGGTAAGATAAAAGTACCCAAAATGATCAAATGGGTTTCCCAAAAAAAATGTGCAAATTCCCCACTTTAATCGTGCGGAAATGGACCGAATCTAGCAACTCCGCTACCTGTTCGTAGACGATGACGAGGGGGCGGAGAGATACTAAAGATGAGTCAGATCGAGACGATCAAGAATATGCAGAGCAAAGGCCTGGGGCCGAGAACGATCACGGAACGGCTGCAGATCGACCGAAAGACGGTGAGGAAGGTCTTGGAGTCCGACACATTCCGAAAGCGACGGTGTCGGAGCCGTCCAAGCTGGATCCGTATAAGCCGCTCATCCAGGAAGACCGCAAGAGCCGGTACAAGCAACGGCATACCGCCAAGCGCATCCATAACCAACTTGTGGGGGAATGTCCGAAGTATGACGCCTCCTATCCGCTGGTTCAGCGGTACGTGCGCAGTCTGCGGGAAGCGCGGCACCAGGAAGGAACGCCGGGCGAAGCGGCGAGAAGAAGGCTTGTAATGTAAGTTCCTGTGCGTCACCTTTCCCTACAGCAACGCCGGCTACACGCAGCTCTTCGGCGGTGAGACGGCGGAGTGCGTGGTTCACGGTCTCCGGGACCTATTCCACCGGATGGGCGGCTGCCGGGGCGCCTCGTCTTTGACAATGCCAGCGACGTCGGCCGCCGGGTGAACGAGCACGTCCAGATGACGGACCTGTTCCTCCGCTTCAAGGCCCACTACGGCTTCGAGGTGACATTTTGCAATCCATACGCCGGACATGAGAAAGGCAATGTCGAGAACAAGGTCGGCTACTTTCGACGCAACGTCTTCGTGCCACTACCAGTCGCAGGGGACACATGCAGGAACGAGGAGCTACTTGGAGGCTGTGAAGCCGACTGGCAGCGCGAGCACTACAAGAAAAACGTCCCCATCCAGTTGCTCTTTGAGGACGATAAGAAGGCGTTGCTTTACCTTCTGCGTCACCCGTTCACCGCCTGCCGTTACGCGAGAGTGAAGACGGAAGGCTACGGCAAATTCTCCATTGATGGTAAGTACTTCTACTCCTCGTCGCCGGAGTGAGCCGGGCGTGAAGTGACGGTGCGAATCGGCGCCCATACGGTAGAACCGCTGCTACCAAGCGGCGAACCGATTACTGTGAACCTTCGTCTAATCGGCAATCAACGAACCGACAGCGTCGATGTCCGAACCACGCTCAGCCGCCTGCTGCAGAACCCCCGGCACCTGGAGAAACAGCCAGCCGAGATAAGCGATTCCAGATGCGCTTCGTGAGTAGCTGGACAAGTTGGTACGCACCGAGCTCAAGGAAACGCTGGCTACGATGGAGCAACTCTCCGGTCGCTATGGATTCGATACCGCCTTGCAAGCGATGGAGGAAGCGACGAAGCTCGGACTGCTCACCAGCGCAAACAAGCGTCGTGCTTGCTTCAGGACTGGCCTCGTTTGATCCGGGGGAAAGCCCAAGCGTTGATCTGAGCGTGTATGACCGAACGCTGGGGCCTGCGGCGGGGTGAGACCATGAACATGGCACGGGGAGCGTGAGGCGTTACACGCCGAAATCTCAGCCTTCTGCAAGAAGTTTGTGCTCAGCCAGCGCGCCGTCCAGCTATGCGAGACGGAGGCGACACCGCGGCAGGAAGAGTGCTCGCGGAAGAAATGGAAGCCGGGAGCGTAGCCGCCGAGCCAAGCTCTGCTTAGCCGTGCCGGTTTTTCGGTCTACAAGACACTGGACGGTTACGAGCGCCATGGCGTCAAGCTACCAAGCTCCCTGCAGTGGAGCGATCTGACGGAAGGTACATTTATTGGGGGCGGAATCTCGTCCTGTACGGGCCGGTCGGTACCGGCAAGACGCACTGGGCCATTGCTGCCGGCCTGCGTGCCTGCGAACTGGGCATGACGGTGACCTGACGAACTTGTGCTGCTCTGGCCAAGGCGAAGCCCGGCGGCACACTGGAGCGTCTCATACGTGGCTATAAGAGCGAGTACAACTACTCATCAATTTTGTCGGCCATTCTACTGCAAACTTCAAGCATTTCTATGAGCACTCGAATAACATTCCTGGTTGTCCGAACGTAGATGGGCGATAAGCATGGGTGCTGGTGTCGCATGAATCCGATCGGGGAGAAGTAGACGTCTTAGGCCGGCAGGCGACCGCTTTTTCCCGCCTTCCGCTGCGGATCCACAATCCAGATTTCTCGCTATTTAGTCAGGCTGATAACGTAAAGCCTACAATGTGTATCTTATGATCGTATATCTTATCACATAATATATCCTTAAACATCGATTCTCGCGTATTGTGGCACTACCTACCTACAGTTACGTTTGCATATTCTTCTCCCCTTTGAAACTTTGGTTTAATTCTTCTCCCTTTTTTCCATCCTAGAGGTTTCGTTTTTTTCTAGACCATTCGGTTATATCAGGTTACGTGAAACGGATCTAGATACGACTAAGAATGTGAGGGCGGCCGTCCGCGCGCTATATTTCGAAATGGGTTTAAAAAGGAGGTCTACGATTCAAGTATTTACGGCTAGCTGAAGAGTTGAAGGAAAAGGTCGAACCGCATTATTGCGAAGTCACAAAAGTAATTGATGTGACGGTGACATATAAAGCATCAAAAAGAGAGACCCGAACAGACCAGCAGGCAGACGAACGCCAGGATGGAGGGAGAAGAAAAAACGGATAATAGTATTATGTGATAAGATATACGTTGATAAGATAATAAGAGCACGCTATAATGGAAACAGATGTTCTTAACTATGCGAACGGGGGAACTCCATTGAAAACGCCAATTCCGTATGTTCTTACTCACGATTCAGATTTTCAACATGCCATATGGTTTCAATGGCCAATTTCTGTATTCAGCGACGGTGATTGCATCTATGAAGGTGGGATCGTAGATGAGTTTGACGATGTGGTCGTTCTGATTAACAACAAGCTATTTTTCAAGCATAGTTGGCAGTTTGTCAGACATCTGGCCGTTCAGAACTCATAATGGGCCATGATATTATAGGTGATCGATCCTGAATCGATCACCACGAAAGAATAAGGGGGTCATATCGTTGAAGCAAAATTCACCTGTTATTAAAGATTCAAAAGTTGGCCGTATTCTTCAGGTACAGGAAATAATTGATTTTTTTGTACTCTCAGAAATTATGGAAACCCCGAGATACCTTCAGGAACTAGATTCTCGCATGGTGCTATTTTTTAGGGGAGTTGGTGTTAATCTCTCCTACATGAGCAGACGCATTGCCTTTATGCGCGAGAAAGGCTATCTGGTGCAGCAGTGGGATGATCCGGTAAATCGTGTGAAACATTATTGCAGAATCACTGATGCCGGCCGCGAATACTTTATGATGATGCTCCGCGACCTTCCCGGGAAGATAGAGAACGGTCTATCGTTCTATCAAAGCATAAGCGAATACACCGCTAAGCGATATGCGAAATGGGATGTTACCCAGTAATCCAGAGGGGGGAGACTTAATCATGGATAAATCAATCGATCTGATACTCGAAGATCTTAAGAAGTCACTACCTTTTGAAGCTGTCAGTTATCATGAAAACAATCAAACGAAAGCATTCATCAAGAATGATTGGTATGAGTGGTGGGCAAGCACGGTTGCAGGCAGCCTTTACAAAAGTGAAGTTCGATCAGTTACAATCGAACCTGGTCAATATATTGTCGTCATCTGCAGAGTTTGGATCGGAGAAGTCTATCATGATGGCAGAGGGTTCGAGGATCTTACGAAAAAAAGTAACACCTCACTTTCGACATTAGTGGATCTTGCCGAAGCTGAAGCTTTTCGCGCAGCGTTTGATAAATTTCAGATGGGATGGCATAACCTTGGGAAGTATCAAAAATTGAACATACCTTTATCAGCTTCGCATAGGAATTGCATTAAATGTCAATCCTCATTGACGACGGAAGATGTAAACTATTTGCGAGAACGTCCTCATATTAAAAATGACTATCACCGACATTGCATTCCAAGTCACCTAGATCGATAAAAACAATTGATTCCGGCTCATATTATTGATAGGATACAGATAGATATTATTTCGCCATGAGCATTTATGCAAGAGTTTGACGCCCTAGAGGACGTTCTTTACCGTTTGCCTATGCAAACGAAGGAGAACGAAGCTCTAGGGCTTTTTTGCATTTTCTAAGGTTTACATTTTATTTACAAGGAGGAAATTACGATGACTGAAGGTTTATTCAATCCACTTGCATTTCTTGAACGTGTTGGTGATGATTTGTATGCTAAAGCCATGCGCTTTTTGATCCAAAGTTACCCTGATGCAACCTGGGAAGTAACTCGTTATCCGGACAAAAAGGGAAGACTGATCAATCCGTATTTACAAACAGATGTCGGTTATTTCGTCGAAGTCACTGTAATTGTCAATCAGATCCGCAGGAGTCACCTGCAGGCTGTTCTCGACGAAAACGGTGCCGTGATCTTCGAGGGAGCGACCGCTCATGAAATCCAAACCGCAATACAGGATTGTTTCCTCATCTGCGTTGGATTACATGGATTGCACCATCAGTTTTGGTCCTTTGTACAAGGTGACGAACCAGTAAATGAAACAGTTGTTGTTGAACCCCTTCCGGAAGAACCACCGGTGCGACAGGATCCTTCTGAACGGATCGATGTTTCGGCGACCGAAGATAACATTTTCATATTAAAGGATGTAGACGTCGTCGTCGGTGCAAAGAAGCCCTACTACCGTCTTGATCTACAGCTTGGGAACCAGATTTTCGAAGTACGGGTCCCTGAACATATGATCGAGGAGTTTGATCGGGCAGCTTTTCGAATCGAGGAAAGACTTGCAGTTTCTGCACGCCGCGTACATTCTCCGCACGGAGAAATAACGGTTATGCAGGGCTTCAAGAAAATTTCTGCATAATTATCTCATGTAAAGGAGTTTTGAAATGACTTATTTATTGAATCGCTGGAGCGGAATCGGAAACGTAGCAACAGATCCTCAGACTGGAAATATGGGTGACGGATCGCCCTGGGCTTCCTTTCGTATCGCCTGCGATCGTCCTTATGATGGTGATGATGGATTGGACGCTGACTTCATTCCAGTAGTCGCAAAATGGGATTTGGCCAAGCAAGCCTCAAGGCTGATAAAAAAAGGACGTCTTATTTATGTTGAAGGAAGAATTTCGGTTAGAGGTTCCAAAGACGGTATCGGCCCACAGATTGAGATACATGCAGAATTTATACGCATGCTGGATGAACCTCCACAGGGAGTTAGCCGACTTAACAAAAGTCAGACTCGAACTGAAAACCCGCGATTTGAATATGCTGTTTCTCGCGATCTATCCTCAGAACAAGGCGATTCCAGAACAAGACGAACTGGACCAATTCCAGCTAACGGCGGCCGTCCATATCGTTCTCCTTCATACAATGTATAGCTAGATCCATTTTTTACATGGTACCCGTTCATAAGAGCTGCTCAGCAGCAACTTATGAACGGGTTTCTTTGTAACCAAGGAAACTTATAGACTACCATCAAAAGGAGGGAGCACCTCTGGTGCATTTATATGCAGAAATACGAATTTTGCAAATTATCCAGTGTTCAATTTTAAGTGCAATATGCTATACTACAATTAGTTCAAAGTTCTGTCCAATAGAAGGACATTTTTCGCAATAACAGCCCTATCGGGTGCAGTATTTCAATGTGTTTGATTTCAACAAACACATTAGATGCCTGCACGATCGATAGGGCTTTTTTGTTGTTTCCGAAGTCTTTTGTCTATCTACAACTTCAATGAACGATTTTGAAAGGCATTCTATCCAGTTCATCAGCTCGTTTTTGAAGATTCATCCACTTACGCTTCCAGGTTGATGGACGACCGCTAAAAATATCCAAGGTTAGATTCCAGCAAAAAAACAGAGTCGTTATCAGGGATATTAAAAACATCCATACCGTCCAAACACGGATGTACTGAGGAGAGTGATATATGAACCACTCTGAAATAATCCCGAGCTTGATTAAAACGGCATCGAACTGATCCGGAAAGCAGAAGACAGGAAAAAACGAAAGAAAGCTAAGTGTTACAAACAAAACTGCAGCTTGCATTACATGAATGAAAGTGAAGCATAGCCAAACGAAAACCATTAATAAGAAAACAAGCGAAAAAACTAGTATGAACGTACGATCCGTTCCGTGTCCAAATATGAATTGATTGATTGCGTAAAGAAAATAATCAAACATGCAAGACACCTCACATTCTTATTTGTGCAATATTTATCTAATATAATTTATATTATCAGATAAATATTGCACAGACAAGAATAAGTTGTCTGTCCATTCTGACCAGAAAGGAGCACCAAACGTAAAACACTTTTTATTCATTAGGAGGTATGTTGTTCGTGAAAATTAGAAGGCTTATTGCGGTTCTCCTATTGACATTCGGGTTAAGCCTTGCCGTAGCTGCACCTACGTTTGCAAAGAATGATCTAGACTTCAGCAAAATTGAAAGCGTTCAGTCTGGTACTGGAACTGAGACCGCAATTACGGATACGCTCGATAAATGGGTCTTGAACCTCCGGATTGTGGGCGTCATTCTTGCAATCCTAGCGATTGTACTCGGCGCGATCATTTTTTCAATGTCTCTCGGGAACTCTCAACGAAGGGGACTTGGTATTTCTGCAATGCTTTGTGCAGCCATATCGATAGTAATTATCATAAAAGCTCCTCAGCTCGCCGGCTACTTCATCAATCAGACCTAGAAAACCTAGCCCTGCAAAAGCAGGGCTATTTTTAGAAAGGGGAAATCAATTGAGAACTCGGATGCCCTTCGACACGGAAAAGGAAAGAAAGCCTCTCAAGGTATTGGAAATGAGCTTCTCTTGGAGACAGGTGGCTTACTTGTCTGTTAGCCTGCTGGCTTGTATTCAGTTGATACAGTATACCTATGTCGATTCATTTCCTCTTGTTATGAATATCATCATTATTGTTTTGGATTTGCTTATTTTCGTTCCCGCTATCGTTTTTGGATTTATCAAGAATGAAGCTACAGCTTTATTCTTAGATCGATACTTAACCTATTATTTACGTCATGAGAAAAGAGAGAGCGGATTGTGGAGGCGATAATTACGTGGATGATTTATTAATGTTTTTTTTGCTTGGCTGCATTGGTTATATCATGTACCGCGGCATTACTGGAAAGCCAATGCTGCCCTTTCTGGCCAACAGGAAGAAAAAAGATACCGATCAACGGTCTGTTAAAAAAATCAAAGAACTGAAAGGTGATTTTAAAGAGCTTATCGGCTTAAAGGACATACATGGAAATCTCCTGGAGTTAATACCGGAGAATAACATCCGGACTTTTGTAGGTGCTATTAAATGCAGACCGATTAATTATGATCTCAGATCGCTTCAAGAACAAATTGAGACAGACAACCGTTATGAAGAACTATTAGCGAAACTGTCTCTTGGACCAGGGCGCGAGGTAAAGTTCGCAATCCACGTACAGTCCAGACCAATCGAGTTAATCGACCAATTAAAACAGTATCACGAAAATTTCAAAGACTTAAATGAAATCGCGCAGCGTTATGCGCAAAGTATGTTCTATCCCTTTTTGGAACAATGGCAGAACTCCGTTGATGAATTTAGTTACTCAAGGTACTTCTTTCTCATCCTTGATTATTCTCCAAAGATGTTGGAGGGACTTGACGAAGATAGTATCCTAGCAAAAGCCCAAAATGAATTTCTGCGACTCTCCGGAAATGTGATTAGTTCTTACAGTTTAATGGGGGGAGCATCAGATGTGTGTGACGCAGAAGGTCAGCTCGAATCGCTCTATTTTGCTACACATAAACGTAATGCTTCCATCGAAACTATTCGATCGATCCTAAATCGACCAGGACGTCTGTCCAATGTCGTGACATCAAATTATGAGCGAGAGCCTTTCCGAGTAATCGACGACATGGAAGAATTGGGGGATGAAATTGCTTAAAATTAAGAATCTGTTTCAAAGATTCCGAGGCAAAAAAACGGAGAAAATCGATTTAAGTAAGCTTTCAACGCATAAAGGTGAAGATGATTCTCTCGTTCCTACGCTATCCTATTTTGATTTGGTTGGACTAAATGGACTTGAAATTCCGTCAAATATTAGAGACCGTGGCTATCAAAATGAGGGGACGTCTGGGGACTACCCATTTAGAACCTTTATTCTAGATTTTGGTCCAACTACATTATCAACCGGGACTCTTGATGCACTATATAGAGCAGGAGCAGTGAATGTCACACATTATCTGACGAAATTGACAAAGAGCCAAGCTGTACGTTTGTACAAGCAGGCAGCTACTGATGAAGGCTCAAGATTGCTCAACATGATCAAATCAGGGAATGACATTGAAGCTCGCGAAGCTCAGAAATCTCTCGATGCTGCGAACCGCTTATTAGAAGAAATCAGTGACGGTTTCAACGATGGTTTTTTAAGTACTTGTCTTGTTACCATTTTTGCTCGTGACGAGAAGGTCCTGGATCAACTTGGAATGATTATGCAAGATAATCTGATTGGGAATGACCACCATCTGCGTATTGCATACAACAGGCAAAAAAGTGGATGGATTTCTACACTTCCCATTGGAAATAACAGATTTACCGATAAAAACGACCGTCGCTTTATGGATCGAACAGCTATTGTTGCAGCATCACCCTTCTACAGTTCCGAAATTCCATATAGTGGGGGCGTTCCAGCAGGAGTAAATCAGCACACCGGTACTATGGAGTTCTTGAATGTTTGTGCAAAATACTTACCCAATTACTCTTCTTTAATTGTTGGCGCGAGTGGATCAGGAAAAAGCTTCTTTAATAAATTTGTTTCCAGCTCCCAAATCCAATTGGGTTATAGAATTTTTTCGATCGATCCGGATGGGGAAAACGGGCCAATTTGTAGACTATTAGGAGGAAGAGAAGTAGAAGTGCGGGAAAACGCCGACGTCTGCTTAAATGTCTGCGCGATTACTGAAGAGGAAGTAGAAATCACACTTCCGACTGGTAGAAAGGTTAATCGTGTAGTTGTTCCAGTTGGACCAAAGACCGGACAACTCGTTAAGTTTTATGACAAAATCATGGAAGGCCTTACTCCGGAGGAAAAGGCAATTGTTAAGGTAGCAATTAAAAATACATTTAATCAGTTTGGTATCACTGAAGATCCGAAATCCTTATATGAGCCTGACAAAACGCCACAGAATATTAATGGAGAGATCACTTATATTCATGTTCGAAAAAGAGAAATAACATTAAGTGATATTTACTGGCAAATGCTTCTGGCTACAACGATCAATCCTGACAAAAACACATTCGCATACGAGCAGCTCAAAGATCCTCTAGCTGATCGTCTACTTCGGGTATGTCGTGGTTATCTCCGTGACTTTCCCGATGGTAAATTGCTTGATGGACAAACCAGTTTTGGCGACGGCCATTCGGTCGATAGCTTACTTGATAATATTAGCTGGATAAACTTCAATATTAAAGCGATTGAAGGCAGCGACATCTACGATATCGTCATGCACATACTCTTTGTTCTAGGATGGGAGTATTTTGTAAAACGTCCTTCCCTAAGAAAGTATCATAAACGCATAAAACTTGAGGAAGGATGGCGTATGAAACGGGTGCCCGGCGGCATGGAATTTGTCGAAGATTCTTCCCGTCGAAGCAGAAAATACAATGCTGGAATTGATGTAATTACGCAGGACTTAAACCCATTCATTGATGACGACAATGGGAAAGCATTGGTTAAGAACGCAACCTCTGCAGCTTTCTTCAGAATTGGGCAGATCGAAATGGATGAGCGGCTACAGCTCAAAAGCATCTTTAACTTGAGCGATGGTGAACTAAATATCATCTGCCAACGTCCGCCTGAAGATGAAAACGACGATAGCAGAGGCATGTGTATTCTTCGAGTTGGAGGAAGCACCGCTTACATCAAAGTTACCGTTAGTGAAGAAATGCGCCACTTTATCGATACAGACCCTGATTGGCTATATCAACACGGACTCCTGCCTGAAGTGGAGGAAGCAGTATGAAGAGCTTCAGCACAATTGCTAGGAAACCTTTTCATTTCTTATCTATCAAGAAATACATGGTTTCAGTCATTCTGTTGGCATGCATTTGTGGTTTTTTCATACCTGTCGCATTTGCCGGCGATCCTTGGTACATCAAACCGATTACCTGGATTCTCGATTTTTTGCTCGGCTTACTTGGCGGTATACATGATCCAATGGACCACGTGTTTAATGGAGGATGTGCGCCTGCAGATAACTACTTTCGGGGTTGTCCAGATTACTCCGTCATGGGTATGTGGACCGAAGGACAATTCAAGCATGTTATTTATCGTGGATTTATGCTTTTTTCCGCCTTTGCATTTTTTATGATTACTGCTTCTATTATCAAGTCTGGCGTGCTTCTATCCCTAAAAAGTCTATCATCGACGATGAAATTTGAGGTAAATGACGCCCTAATAAAATCTATCATTGCAGTTGTCCTATTGTTTCAGTTCTTTACTCTAACCGGCGCTCTTTTTAAGGCGAACAACCTCATAGTTGATCTTGTGAAAAGAGATTTGACGGGCGGAATAATTGTTAAAGATTTTAATAACAACGTCATCGAAGGTGATGGTCTCGTTCTAACAAATGAACGTATTGTCATGAGTGATCTCAATACTGGGATGAGCCAAATGGAGTCACCGATATCTGAAGCTGCCGTTTCTCTCGTAGCCAAAGGCGTTTCAATATGGTGGGAAGTATTTTATTTGCAGCGAAAATTAATGATCGGGTTGCTTCTCGTTCTCGCACCACTTTGGATTTGTTGTTTGTTTTACCCCAATCTTCATTCGATAACCTTTACCGCCATGAAAGAACTTTGGTCACAGATTATCGCTCAAGCTCTACATGCTTCTCTATTTTGGTTCTACTTTCACATCATGGATGATCAAATGGGCTGGTTCCAAGCTGTAGTTGCAATGTGTCTCTTTATTCCGATTAGCGAAAGCGTTCGATTTATTTTCGGTGCAACTTCCGGAACTGGTGGAAAACTTGCGATGATCGGTACCCTTACCGGAGCTGCAGGATTGATGAACATGACTAAAGCAGTAACAAGCCTCGGGAAAGGAGCTCTTAATGCAGGTGGTGCACTTGCTGGTCAAAAATCCGGAGGATCACAGACTGGACGCGGAGCCTCTTCTGGTGGCGGTTTTGGTCCTGCTCAATTCGGGCAAAGTATGCTAAGTGGATCATCATCTGCAGAACGAGGAGGCGGAGGAATAAACCCTTCTGTCGCGAGGACGAACACGCCTTTTACAAGGCGACTGCGTGCAGCAGGAGAGTTTGGCGCCGGCATTGGGTCAGCAGCTCTGCGTTTGGGTCTTGGCTTTGCTGGCTCTGGACTAGGCCCAGCTGGAGCTTTCATCGGAGGAGAAGTAGGGGCGAAAATGGGAGACAGGGCAGGTTACAGTGCAGGCGCAGCAAGTTTTGTTGGCTCTAAAATTGCTTCCCAAGGAGCCGTTAACGGCGCAAAGAAAGTGGCTGCACATGTAAAGCAAATGCCGGGCACTTACCAATCTGCATACTCAGCTCTAACACCAAGAGACGGGGATGTTCCAACAAGAAAAATCCGCGCTCTAGGCAGCGCAATCCGCGGTCAAGGGAAGCAACCATTGAGTCCGCAAGATGAAGCTCACTCATTAGCCTTAAATCGTGAACAATCAGCTGAACGCTGGGGGGCTGCTGGAGAAGTTGTCATGGGAAGGGGCGGGTATGAGCAGGGAGATGCGTTTGCTAGAAGAAACGTACCCGGCCGTAAATTAAGCGCAGGTCGACTAAATGATATGAAGCAGTCCGGAGTTAAGTCTGTTTACACTGTTGAAAACAACAATTCAAGCGTTCTAGCCTATAAAAACCCTAACGACAATTCCTTCGTTCCAATTTCAAACTATAGTCGAGGAAATTCCTCACTTCAATCCGGCCAAACCGTCGTTACACAGTATTCAATTGAAGGGGAGGGGAATTCAGTTCGTTTGGCTCCTGTTAAAGAACAGGTCGACGTTAAAGTAGAAGGCGGCGGTTCCTCAAAACCAGAGTTTGCTCCAGTTTCATATCTTTATAACAATGGTGGCAAGAGTGCATATAACGGAAAAACTGCCGACCCTCATCAATTTATTGGGAGTGGAAATGAGCAGAAGTCCCAACATGTAGATTTGTTACGGAAAAAATTCGTAGACAAATACTGACACGTAGTTTGAGAGCCCTACTGTCAAGTAGGGCTCTTTTAAGGAGTGAAAGATTTGGATCAGAACCAAGATGGCCAGGATTCAACAGTTCGACGAATAGGTCAAAAAGGGATGGATGTTGCTAAAGCTTTTGCCAAGCGTGCCATTAAAGAAGTTGCAAAAAAAATAATCAAAAAGATAGTAAAAGTCCTTTTTAAACTAATTGCAAAAGCTATCTTGAAAGCAGTGATTTGGTTTGCTGCTACGATTGGTTTACCTGTAACGATCGCCATTGTAGCAGTATGCTTTTTTGCTGGTGCAGCTGTCTTTATCGGTAGTCTATTCGGATGGTTCGATGACGATAGCAATGTCGACGTAGAAGCATTAAAAGCACGATATGAACAGTCAGTAATTGATACATCAAGCGAATTTCCAAAGTATCGTGTTCCTATATGGATTCTTCAGGCAATCGATAATATTCGCATATTAAAAGAAGACCGTGAGCCTGATCAAATCGATCCGGAGGGAATTGCTGAGAAATTAACTGCTGAACTGTTCCCCAAAGAATTGAAGAATACAATTACAATTAACGGAAGTGTGACTTCATCTACTACGATTAAAGTTATGGAAAGAGCAATTGCTTGGAATCGAGACTATAAATATACATATGATTTGATTACTGATGAGCGAAAGACTGTGAGCAAATCACGTACAACTGGGTCTGAAGAATCCGGTGGTACATCTTACGATGATACTACAATAACTTTCACTCATTTTGAACTTCAATCCGAAGTTCACACGTACTCGCCAGAAGCTATTACGATTGAATATTTCTACGAACCCTATATTGATACAGATTACCGCAGTTCTTCTCGACCACTTAAAGCCAAGGATGCTGGTGATGAAACTGGTACGTCTAGTAGAAGCGTGACAACATCAACTTGGAAGAAAAGCCCTGAGATAATTAAAGATGTTGAGTGGTTAGATGAAGATTCCTACGTTGAAACATTTACCTACAGTTATGCGATGAGCACCAAGAGCGACTCCTCAAATAGTACTGTAACTTTGAATGAATTTACCGGAGAATCTGAAAGCAGTTCTACAACTATTGAAAAAATTAACACTTGGAAGATCAAGAAAGATGAAGAAATAGTTGACTTCACAAAATTTAATGATGCGCTCATTGCTTACGGATATACGGTTGGCGATTTTGATTATCTACATGATGCGATTGAAGTCAATGACCCTAGTTTAAACTCAATTGAAGGGTATGATCCGCAGTATCTGCTTCCCAATGAGGATGGATTCGGAGGTTCAGATGGTGGAAACGGAGGTGGGGGTTATACTGGTGGTACAATTGCCGAGTCTCCAAACATTCCTGGCAGTAAAGAGTGGGCATACCCCACTCTCACGAACGCAGTGGTCACAAGCCCTTATGGCTGGAGGATTCATCCAGTTAAGAAAATACGAAAATTGCATAAAGGAATTGATATTGCAAGATCCGACAGAAGTAAGGATTACCCAATTTATGCTGTCGAGGCGGGAACAGTAACCTGGGCCGGGTTTAAAAATGACGGCTATGGCTACAGTGTCATGATCACACATCGAGATGGAGTGGTAGTGCGGTATGCACATATGGTCGCGGGATCGTTACAAGTAACAAAAGATGATGAAGTTAAAAAGGGTGCTGCATTAGGGATTATGGGGCAAACAGGCCTTGTAACTGGTGTTCATCTCCACTTGGAGGTATATGTGAACGGGAAAGCAGTTAATCCTGCTGGGTACTTAAGGAGGGAACCATGAAGAAATTAATTATCATAGGGATCTCTTTATGGGTCATTGCAATTTGCATTGTAATTATTATGAGTCGAACAAAAAATGAAGGATCTGAGGTACCTGTAGTGCCAAATGTTCTGCCTGAGAGTATTTCGATTGATGACGGATCTGCTGCTGAATGGGGAGACGAATTTGAGGAGACTCTTCCTCCAGAAGTTGTTGCAGAACAATTTTTTCAGTTCATTAACATTGGCGATTACGATACTGCATCTGGCTTTATTGAACCAAATGTTTTAATGGACTATATTTCATTCCATAAAGAATTGAGTCCACAAGATGCATTCATTAGTTATATCAAACTCTTCAATCCCAATGAGTTAAAATCATTAAGAATATCTAAAAGTAAGTGGGACGGCTATTATCAAAAAGTAACTGTTTCAACTAAATTGAATACGGATAAACCAAACACATATACACTTTCATTTCGTGAGTTTTCTGAGCGTGGACATAATGGTAAAGAAAAATATTGGCTAATTGTAAAAATAGACAATTAATCGATATTAAAATGATCAGTATTCATTGACGAAACTGAGCCTACGGTAAATATCGTAAGCATTCCCGTATGAACTTACTATAAGGTAGAAACCACATAAACTTTCCCGGAAATGCAGAATCCGAAAAAGTTTAAGTGGTTTTTTCTTTCCAATAAGTAAACAGTCAAACATAATTCTCAAAGGATGTTGCAATGTGAAGATGACAAAGTAGACTATCAAAGTTGTCTACTGCTAATGCTTCAAAAACGTTAATCTCCAGCTCAACCCGATGCCTCTCCGCAGATGCTGCCGCATCGGCATCGCGCTCCCAAATCGCCTGCGTCTGCGTAGTACTTCAAAGTCCCAAACACTTTAAATTACCCAAAACTCGTATTTACATGATGACAAGCCAAATCTGTTAATGATGATGTGAAGAGCCGTTTGCGTAAATTGCGCCCGTACGGATCTGTGAGGGGTAGGGGCACAATCCGCGACGGAGAGGCCCCGCCTACTCGACCAATTAATTATGAAAATAGTCTATTTTTGTCGTTAAATTAGTAATGTAGTAATCTGTACCATAAAATTGTTCGATGTTATAGTTTATGTGTAAATAGATTAATAGATTTGCTAAAGGAGAAAGAAGTGAGGAAAAAATTCCTTCTGGGCATTATTGTCATTGTAGCTTGCATCGGAGTAATTACTTTCATTACAAACAAAAGATCAAAACCTCATGAAATATCGTTAAAAGAAGCATACAGTATTGGATTAGTGGAAGCAAAAAAGTGGAATAATAACGCTAAATTAATTTATCTGACCAGTGTTGATGATGCTAATACTTTTAAAGGATCCCAGGGTAGTAATGGAAAAAGATATAGTTGGAACATGATCTTTGGAGACATTCAAAAACAGAACGTACTAATCCTTAATGTAAAAAATGGAGGTGTTGATCACAAACAAGTTTCTTCGGATTCAATTCAAGAAATTCAACTTATTGAACAAAATGATCTCATTCTAGATTCAACGGAAAT
Organism: Cohnella sp. SGD-V74; assembly: GCF_003001675.1. Taxonomy (GTDB): domain Bacteria; phylum Bacillota; class Bacilli; order Paenibacillales; family Paenibacillaceae; genus Cohnella. The sequence continues at coordinate 195,253 of NZ_PVYW01000018.1, forward strand.
GGTGGAGTTGGCAAAAAAAAATAAATTAAAACCGGGGGTGGAATGGGCTAAAGGCTATCATTTTACAATTGAAAAAGATGAAAATGGCTTTTTCTTCTCTGTGGTTGGGTTAAATAAGGATCAAAAATTTACGAGATTATATTTCAATCCAAAGACGGCTTATCGGACAGGCAAGCCACAAATCAAGTTAATATTGGGAGGAAACTAATATGAAAATTAAAATTAGTGCGCTACTTCTATTATTCTTGTTGACAATTGCTCCTATTGCAAATGCCACAACATTGTCTGTTACTAATCAGGATGTTACAGGTTATGTGGCTGCAACTGGCGCAACTACTTATCATGGCACAACTCCAACTCGGTATTACACAGCCGCAGTTCATCCTAAAGTATCCGGTGACGCAAATAGTGGGACTATTTTTCCTTTTGGAGCAATCATAACTACTACAAGTGCTCTTACTCTTGCCCCTGGGCATTCACGGACCACTTTTAGAGTAGAAGATATGGGGGATGTAAATTACACCAGAGGATTAACATTATGGTGGTTCGATGTTTACTTTGGTGTTAATAATGCAACGAACACATCAGACGCACTAAGCTTCGGTAAACAAAAAACCGATTATTCGGTCACTTACTAATATCAAAAGAAATTAAACAGGAATTTACTCAACTAAAGTTGTGTTTTCAAATCTTCTTAAAATGAGGTTAACCAGTTAATTTTGGTTAACCTCATTTTGCTTTAATATGCCACATCCGGACGTGATGCCAAGCTTATAATTTTCATTGATAGCTTTCCCTTACATTTTTTCGTGCTCAAAACTTTCTACTTTTGTGGATGTAGTGTCCACTTTTAATTTAATTGTATCTCTACCGTAAGGCGGGTTATGTGGACCCGTAAAAGTCGTTAATACAACCTTAACTGTAAATATGGAACTTCCCGGTTGCAGTGTCTTTATTTCTATAATTTTTGCTGAATCATATAACTTTGGCTCGCCATAGTACCCGACGATTGAATTTTCAATTGCTGGATTCAGTAGAGCTATTATTAATTTATTTTGTTCTTCTTCACTTGATGAGGTTGCAAAAGGTGCGGCCGTTGTTGATTGTGCAGCTACAAATAACAAAATTGAAAATAAAATTAGTTTAGATATTCTTCGCAATTGTGAAAACCCCTTAAGTTAATTTTTGTACTGATTAATATTATTATTCCCAATAAGTGAAAAGAAATTCAAAGTAGCCAGCTCGAACAGGTACACGGACAACAAGGCTGTTGCTAATTGCTGATTTTCGAACTAAGAAGCAGGGAGGGAAAGCCGGACGTTGGATCGGAGCGTCGGCGAAGCGTGGTGTCCAGTAACAGAATAGTCCGAACTATGCAATGTCCTCGAAGCCATCAACAGAAGGACGTTTATCGCAAATAGTTCGTATTGTGATGAAACGGCAGATAACACGCTTTTACGAACTGTTTAGTTCTATAACACGATACTCCAGACTTTAACGAGAGTCGCTGTTGAAGAACCAGGGTATAAGTGGAGATACTGGAAAGGAGTTCATTCAAATAAATACGAACTAAATGGACTTTTTCGTAATGAAGGTTATAGAAGTTCGGATTTAACTGGAACTGGACACGTGGCCATACGAACCGTGTCCAATGTCACAAATGTACCCCCAATAACATTCAAGCGGTAAAGGGCTTCGCAATTGAATGAGGGTAGTTTTGTGTCAACAGGAATTGCCGCAACGCTACCCGCAAATTCGGCAAATTCAGAAGGCTGTTGCTATGGAAAGTGGGGCTTGCTCGGCCAATAATGACTGACTTCTTTAATGAGGGATTGTTGTGTCACCATAGATGGTGGTTTTGTGTCATTAGACAAACCGACAGCGCAGCGCAAAGCTTCAGCTGCTCGACTATTGCATAAAAGCCGTATTTTATACATATGTCTTCGAGCTTAAATAACAAAACTTCCTCTGGTTGCAAACAACGATGTCAAGAATCTGTACTGATTATTATGAGTCCCTTGCCCATGGTTCTCGCCGCAATTGGCAATTTTCCAAAATAAAAAGCCAAGGCATTTAGCCAAGGCCCTCATATACCGGTGCTTCCGGATTTTGGTTTTATACACCCGCACAACTTAGAAAATGTAAACCCATTTTGTTCTTACGAACAGCAAGATGAGTTTATAGTCGTACTTACTGGAACTTTATGCACTACCACAACATTCGGCCGTTGTTCCAGTAATAACATTATTTGAATTCAACAAGTTCCCAGCACTACAAACACCTGTTTCAGGTAAATCCAGCTCTACTTTCGTAGCAGCCTCCCAATCACCGGTGAGTGCCGCGACAATGGATCTGACTTGCTCATAACCGGTAGCCATCAAGAACGTTGGTGCTCGGCCATAGCTCTTTGCGCCAACGATATACAAGTTGTGTTCTGGCTGACGCAGTTCTTTTTCACCATGCGGTCTAACAGTACCGCAGCCTCTGTTGCTACTGCTGCCCGTTACTTCAACAAATTAATAGGAGCTGCCGTATGGCAAGCTCCTCTACTATCGTTCCCCATTAGGATTCCTGTAGAGCGTTAATTTTGCGCTTTGCACAAAAACGAGCGCCTCCGGTACGATGGGGTAGTCACGGGTCATAGCCCTTTTGCCATCTTAAGGAGGTCGCTCTACTTGAAGTTTAAAGCTCAAGCCAAACATAATCAATTGCTCGAACACATTTCAACCCAGCATCTGGTCGTCGGTATCGACATCGCACAGCAGTTCCACGTTTCAACTTCCGTGGGGTCCTGCTTGGCTCTCCCCTTCACTTCTCCAACGATGACGCTGGCTTCAACCTACTGCTTCAGTGGATGAAAGAACTGCAGGAAACGCATCAACTAATCGACGCCATCAACGGCATGGAACCCACAGGCCATTACTGGCTCAGCCTCGCTGCCTGGCTTAAAGATCGTAGCCTCGAGGTCGTGCTGGTGAATCCTCATCTCGTCAAAAAGAACAAGGAAAACCGCGACAATACACCATCCAAAAGCGACATCAAAGATGCCTTTGTTATCGCCGACATGGTGAAAAACGGCTACTACTCTTTTATTAAAGAAACCAGCGAAGTGTTCATGGAACTGCGCGTTCTCGTGGCAAATCGAGAGACCATCGTTCA
>NZ_PVYW01000019.1 GCF_003001675.1 Cohnella sp. SGD-V74
TTGGGAGCAAGCCCCCTCCTAACTCCGCTCGACTTGCATGTATTAGGCACGCCGCCAGCGTTCGTCCTGAGCCAGGATCAAACTCTCCATGAAAGTTGATTAGCTCATTCACTGCTGGTATTGCTTTTGTTTCTTACGCTCAATGTTCAGTTTTCAAGGTGCAATCTGTGTTTCTTTTTCAGTGCCGCCCGAGGCGACTTAAATAATATAGCACAGCACGCTAGGCCTTTGCAACCCCCTTTATGCATGGAATTTTATTGAAGTTGTTTACCTCTATATAATGGGTCGACAACACTCAACAACCCCTACATCTGTACCGCATCCGATTTTCTCCCCCGCTCCCCCATGTTGTCAGGTCAAGCTCCAGCGAGGGAGCAACGCATTTAGCCAGGAACAGAACATCGCTCACGACACCCCATCTTTTTGCACAAAGTTGAGAGGCGGGAACATGGTTATCCTAGGAACAGCTACCGTTGGGTAGTGGTTGTGATAATGTTGGCGCGATCGTGGTAACGGTTGTGATGGTGATGGTTGTGGTCTATGGTTGTGGTGACCACGGCGATGCGGTGATAACGGTAATGGCATAACGTTACGGTGTAATGCTAAATGACCGACACGGGTCCGGCTAACGGACAATAGAGCGATGGCATAATGTTATTTCCCCATTTGCCCCCCAACATCGCCCAGAACCCATGAAATAACGTGATGCCGTAACGCTAACCCACGTTCAACCTCCAGGCCCGCAACCAATAACGCTACCCCATCGTCCTATGCCATTCCATGTCGCTCAACGGCAAGCCATCGCACATAAACCCTCGGGAATTCAGGTTAACCTGACAACATTGCTCCGCCCCCCCCCTTTACTACCCTGCCTGCCGAGCCCAAGCCAAGCTCAAAAAAAGAAGAACAGCCGGTCGCCCGCCCACCAGGCGAACAACCGGCCTCTATTAAGATAACGACTGCAACGACTCCTAATGTCGCCGGCACGCGTTACATCCCCTTAACCACTCATTACCCGTCGGAACGCTCCCGCATATGAGGGAACAACAGAACGTCGCGGATCGACGGCGCGTCGGTCAACAGCATGACCAGACGGTCGACGCCGATGCCGAGTCCGCCCGTCGGCGGCATGCCGTGCTCCAGCGCGCGGATGAAGTCGTCGTCCATCTCGTGCGCTTCGTCGTTACCCGCTTCCTTCTCTTCCAGCTGCGATTCGAACCGCTCGCGCTGATCGATCGGATCGTTCAGCTCCGTGAACGCATTGGCGTGCTCGCGGGCGACGATGAACAGCTCGAACCGGTCCGTGAACCGCGGATCGGCTTCGTTCTTCTTCGCCAGAGGAGAGATCGCCACCGGATGGCCGGTTACGAAAGTAGGCTGAATTAAGGTGTGCTCGCAGAACGTCTCGAAGAACGCGTTGACGATATGACCGAACGACATATGCTTCTCGACCGGCACCTTGTGCTCCTTGGCCAGCGCATGGGCTTCCTCGTCCGTCATCTGGGCGGTAAAGTCCACGCCAACCGTCTCGCGGATCAGCTCGGTCATGGACACTCTGCGCCACGACGGAGTCAGGTCCACTTCCTGGCCTTGGTACGCAATCTTCGTCGTGCCGAGAACTTCCTGCGCGATATGGGCAATCAGCGACTCGGTCAGTCGCATAATGTCCTCATAGTCGGCATAAGCCTCGTACAGCTCGATCATCGTGAACTCGGGGTTATGGCGCGTCGAGATGCCTTCGTTGCGATAGACGCGTCCGATCTCGTACACCTTCTCCAGGCCGCCGACGATGAGCCGCTTCAGATGCAGCTCGATCGCGATCCGCATATAGAGCTGCATGTCCAGCGCGTTGTGATGCGTAATGAAAGGACGAGCCGCAGCGCCGCCCGCAATGGAATGCAGCGTCGGAGTCTCGACTTCCAAATAACCGCGATCGTCCAAATAGCGACGCATCGATTGAATGATGCGCGAGCGCGTAATGAACGTCTTCTGAACGTCCGGGTTGACGATCAGGTCCACATAGCGCTGGCGGTAACGCGTCTCCACGTCCTTCAGCCCATGGAACTTGTCCGGCAGCGGAAGAAGCGACTTGGTCAGAACCTCCAGGTCGTCCACCTTGATCGAGGTTTCGCCTGTCTTCGTCTTGAACACGACGCCTTTAACGCCGATGATGTCGCCGATGTCGAGCAGATCGAACGCCTTGAACTTATGCTCGGGCACCGTATCCTGACGAACGTAGATCTGAATCTTCCCGCTCAGATCCTGGATGTGCGCGAAAGCCGCCTTGCCCATCGAGCGTTTCGTCATGATCCGTCCCGCGACATTCACTTCGACCGCCTTCTCGTCCAATTCCTCTTTCGATAATTCCGAGTATTGCGCGAGAAGTTCGCCCGCGTGATGCGTGCGGTCAAACTTGACGCCGAACGGATCGACGTCCAGCGCCCGCAGGTCGTCCAGCTTGCCGCGCCGGATTCGCAGCAGTTCGCCTAATTCCAACTCTTCCGACTGACCGTTATGTTCCATTGTTCTGCTCCTTCATTCGTATCTGGATTTATTCGGCTCGGCCCGGCGCGCTTCAAGCGAATGTCCGCTAACAGGCAAAAAAGCTTCCTAAGGAAGCTTTTTTCTATCCCAGTCAATCGGCTTCTCCGTCCTTATGGGCGGCGACTAACGTCTGAATTGCGGCTGGCCTCGTTGCTACATCTTGATATCGACAATTTTGTATTGAATGATGCCCGCAGGAACGCTCACTTCAACGGTTGTGCCCTTCTTCTTGCCGATGATGGCTTTACCTACCGGACTTTCGTTGGAGATTTTGTTGTTCAGCGGGTCAGACTCGGCGGTGCCGACGATCGTATATTCCATCGTATCGCCATATTCCAAATCTTCCACGACGACCGTCGAGCCGATGCTCACCGTCTCCAGATCGATTTCTTCGCTGTTAATGATCCGCGCGTTGCGGAGCATCTTCTCCAGCGTAATGATCCGGCCTTCGATGAAGGCTTGCTCGTTCTTAGCGTCCTCGTATTCCGAGTTTTCGCTAATGTCGCCGTATCCGATGGCTACTTTAATTCGTTCCGCGACTTCGCGGCGTTTGACGGATTTAAGGTTCTCGAGTTCGTCTTCAAGCCTCTTAAGCCCGTCTTGGGTCAGAAGCACTTCCTTGTCGCTCATCTCACCGATCTCCTGTCATGGAAAAGATTTTCGAGGTTGCTAACCAATATATGGTCGGTCATCGCCGACATGACATCTTTATCCGATGTTAGCCTGCGATTTTCCTGATGCTTGGGCGAATATTGGTACGATTATATTGCAACCCCTTGAAAATGTCAATTCGCGGAAGGGACATGAATGAAACCGCTTCCTCTCAGGGCGTGTATGCAAACCCGCTCAGAGGCATCTAGCACCGCCTTTCGCCCCCTGCTTCGTCACTTTTGCTTGACGCACCCCGGTACGCCTTCACAAAAGTTCCTTGCATGGAATGAAAATTCGGCAACATCTGCTATCTTCGGAGGTTGCATACACACCCTAGTGTACGAGGATTTCGCCGGATTCAGAAGCTCCGGCCGCTTCGCGAGCCAACATTTCCTCTACCCGGTTCACATACTCGTCCAGCACGGCCACCACTTCCGCCCGGGATTGCAACTCCATGACCGAATTTTTCGCGGCTGCGGAGTCCGGAAGTCCCTTGAGGTACCAGGCGAGGTGCTTGCGCATTTCGCGAACGGCGACCCGCTCTCCCCTGAGCTCGGCCAGACGGTCCATGTGCAGCATCGCGATGCGGATTTTCTCGCTTGGAGCCGGATCGCCCAGCAGCTCACCCGTTGTCAGGAAATGAACGGTACGATACAGCATCCACGGATTGCCCAGCGCCCCCCGTCCGATCATGACACCGTCGCAATTTGTGTGCTCCAGCAGGCGCTTCGCGTCCTCGGGCGAGAACACGTCCCCGTTGCCGATCACCGGAATGTTCACCGCCTGCTTCACGTCGCGCAAAATATCCCAGTTGGCCTTGCCCGTATACAGCTGCTCACGCGTTCTTCCGTGCACGCTGACGGCCGCGCCTCCGGCCCGCTCCACCGCCTGGGCGTTCTCCACCGCGTAGATATGCTCGTCGTCCCACCCGATGCGCATCTTGACTGTCACAGGCTTCTTGGCCGCGTCCGCGGCGTAGGACACCATCTCGTAAATTTTTTTCGGATCGAGCAGCCACCTGGCGCCCGCGTCGCATTTCGTCACCTTCGGCACGGGACAGCCCATGTTAATGTCGATAATGTCCGCATTCGTGTTCTGGTCGACGAACTTCACAGCTTCGACGAGAGACTCTTTGTCCCCTCCGAAAATTTGCAGGCTCAGCGGCTTCTCGCGCTCGTCCACGAACAGCATTTCCAGCGTGCGCTGGTTGCCGTGCAGAATCGCCTTGTCGCTCACCATCTCCGCGCAGACGAGTCCGCAGCCGAATTCCTTGGCGATCAGCCGGAACGCCGGGTTGCAGACGCCCGCCATCGGAGCCAGCACGACGTTATTGTTCATCGTCACATTGCCGATCTTCAGCATGATTCCTTACTCCTTTCCTAACCCCTCTTGATCCTGCGCCTCGAAGCGCGAAATGCCCTCATCCCGCAGAGACATAGCCGACAACTGCTTCTCCCATGGAAAAGGGGACTCCTCCGGCCAGATGTCCTTCAGCGGCACCAATACGAACGCCCGCTCCCCCATACGGGGATGCGGGATCGTCAATTCCGGCGTATCCATCGCAACCGCGTCGTACGCCAGCAAATCCAGGTCGATATTCCGGGGACCCCAGCGGATGTCCCTTATCCGTCCCATGTCCCGCTCGATCGCGAGCAGGCGGCGAAGCAGGTCTACGGGGCCGATGGCCGTTTTCAACCCGATCGTCATATTGAGAAAAGAAGGCTGGTCGGTATACCCTACCGGAGCCGTCTCGTAAATCGGAGAAATCCGATGCAGCTCGAGATCCGGTTCCGCCCGCAGCCTTCGTATCGCTTCCTTCAGCGAGGCTTCCCGGTCTCCCAGGTTGGCGCCCAGCGCCACGTATGCTTCATGCAACTCAGTTCAATCCTCCGCAGGGACGATGCTCCCGTCCGGTCCTCTCCGTCTGGACAGCTCCACGGTCACTCCGTCGAAGGTAATGTCGAACGGCGGGTTCGGCTTCGTCACCGATACCGTCGCTTTATGGATACTAGTATACGTTCCGAGAACGGCCGAAGCAATATTTGCGGCCAGCGTCTCGATCAGCTTGACCGGAGGTCCTTCCACAATCCGCTTGACCAAGGCATGGATCTCCGCGTAATTCACCGTATCCTCGACGTCGTCGCTAAGCGCGGCGCGGGCGAGATCCAGCCGCAAGTCGAGATCCACGCAGTATTTTTGCCCGAGCTTGTTTTCTTCCGGGTATACGCCGTGATATCCATAAAACACCATGCGCTTCAGCTGCATTCTATCCATTCGCGGCCACCGCCTTTCCCGATTTGTCCCGGTACGCGACCGCATCCGTCATCGCGGCCACGCGTTTCGACAGCAGCACGTCGTGCACCCGCACGATCTGACAGCCTTGAACGATGCCCAGCGCCGTCGTCGCGCCGGTGCCTTCCGCCGCTTCCGCAGCCGTCACGCCGAGCGCCCGCTGGATGAACCGCTTGCGGGAAGCGGCCAGCAGCACGGGATACCCCAGAGCGACCACCTCTTCCAAACGGCCCATCATCTCCAGATTTTCCTCGTATTCCTTGGCGAAGCCCATTCCGGGGTCCAGCCAGACGTTCTCCTCGGCAACGCCGCCCTCACGGGCAATCCGCACGCTCTCGCGCAGATCGTTCAAGGCATCTTCCATAAAATCTCCGTAGTCGCGTTTGTCGCGATTATGCGTCAGGATGACCGGGCAGCCGAATTCCGCCGCCACGCGCGCCATCTCCGGGTCGCGCTTGAAGCCCCATACGTCGTTGATGATGTGGGCTCCCGCCTCCAGCGCCCGCCGCGCCGTCTCCGCCTTGTACGTGTCGACGCTGATCGGCAGCTTGACCCGAGCCTTGACCGCCCGGATCACCGGAAGAATGCGGGCCAGCTCCTCTTCCGCGGAGATCGGATCATGGCCGGGACGCGTCGATTCCCCGCCGATATCGATGATATCCGCGCCTTCCGCCGCCATCTGCTCGGCTCTCGCGGCCGCCGCTTCCGCTTCATTGTAGCGGCCCCCGTCGGAGAACGAGTCGGGCGTTGCATTCAGTATTCCCATAATCAGGGTTCTTCGTCCAAGCTCCAGCTCGATCCCGTCCCGGAACTTGTAGCTGCGTTGATAAAAAGTCGGATTCATTCGTTGTCATTCCTCTCCGCCGCATTGCGATACAGCTTCATTAGGCAGGCGGTCATCTCCCCGGCCTCTTCGCCGCTCCAATTCGTCCGTTGTCCTTGATCGTTCTCCAGCCGCACGACGGGCACGATCTCCTGCACGGAATTCGTGACGAAGATTTCGTCCGCTTCGAGCAGCGCCTCCCAGCCGTAAAGCCCTTCCTCCACGGGAAGGTCTTCCGCGCGCGCCAGCCGTATGACGTACTCCCGCGTTACGCCTTCGAGCAGACCGGTGTCTGAAGAAGGCGTGTACAGCTTGCCCGCCTTCACCCAGAACACGTTGCTGACCATCCCTTCCGCGACATCGCCGTTCCCATCGAGAAACAGCCCTTCCGTTCCCGGAGCCGCCCCTGCCGCCTGCAACTCTCTCTTGGCTACGATATTATTCATATAATGAAACGATTTTAGTCGGAACGCGCCTTCCGGCGTGCTTCTCCGCAGCTTCAGCAGGCGCAGCGTCTTGCCTTGCCGCGTCGCCGGCTCGTCCGGAGCGAGCGCCTTGGCGTAGACGATCTCATGCGGTCGTTCGTAGTCTCCGGCAGGAAGACCGATTTCGCCTTCTCCCGCCGACACCGACCACCGGATATACCCGTCGCTCAGTCCGTTAGCCGCGAGCAGCTCCGCAACGCCCCGCTCCATCCGGCCCGCGTCCGGCTCATAGCGGATGCCCAGCAGCTCGCAGCCCCGTTGCAACCGCGCGGCATGCTCCCGCAACAGCCACGGCCGCCCTCCGTACGTGCGGAACGTCTCGAACAAGCCCATCCCGTACAAAAAACCGTGATCGAATGCGGAGATCACGGCTTCGCTCTGGCTAGTCAGTTGTCCGTCGAATAAAAACTTCATGCCCTTACGCCCGATTTCTGATCGAGGAAATTGCGCAGAATTTTCAGCCCGTAATCGGTCATGATCGACTCCGGGTGGAACTGTACGCCCTCCACGACGTACTCCTTGTGCCGCAGCCCCATGATCAGGCCTTCTTCCGTCTCCGCGCTGATCTCCAGACAGTCCGGAAGCGTCTCGCGCTTCACGATCAAGGAATGGTAGCGAGTCGCCGTGAACGGAGAGGGCAGACCCGCGAAGATCGTCTTGCCGTCGTGCTTGATCTCGGACGTCTTGCCGTGCATAAGCTGATCCGCGCGAATGACGTCTCCGCCGAACGCTTGTCCGATCGATTGATGCCCCAGGCATACGCCGAAAATCGGGATCTCTCCCTTGAACCGCTCCAGCAGCGCGAGGCTGATGCCCGCTTCGTTAGGCGTGCACGGTCCCGGAGAAATCAAAATATGGTCGGGCGCAAGCTTGGCGATGCCGTCCAGATCGATCTCGTCGTTGCGATGAACGACGATCTCTTCGCCGAGCTCTCCTAAATACTGCACCAGGTTATACGTGAAAGAATCGTAGTTGTCGATCACCAGGATCATGTCGGTTCAACCTGCCCTTCGCTGTACTGCACCGCTTTCCAAAGCGCCTTGGCCTTGTTCAGGGATTCATGGAATTCCCGCTCCGGCACGGAATCGATGACGATGCCGGCCCCCGCTTGAATATGACAAACCCCGTCCTGTACGGCGATCGTACGAATAATTATATTAAATTCCATATTTCCGCTGTAGTCAATCCATCCGATCGAGCCCGTGTACGAACCTCTGCGGGTCGGTTCCAGTTCTTCGATGATTTCCATCGTGCGGATTTTGGGCGCTCCGGTAATCGTGCCCCCGGGGAACGTCGCCGCCAGCACGTCCAGCGCGTCCTTCCCGTCCGCCAGCGTCGCCTCCACCTGGGAGACGAGATGCATCACGTGGGAATACCTCTCCACCGTCAGCAGCTCCGGCACCCTGACTGTCCCATACTTCGCGACCCGCCCCAGGTCGTTGCGCTCCAGATCGACGAGCATGACGTGCTCGGCCCGCTCCTTCTCGTTGCCGAGAAGCTCGTCCTCCAGCGCGCGATCCTCCTCGGGCGTTCTGCCCCGACGGCGCGTGCCGGCGATCGGCCTCGTGGACAACCTCCGCCCGTCCACCTTCACGAGCAGTTCGGGAGAGGCGCTGACCAGCGAGAAAGACGGCGTCCTCAGCATTCCCATGTAAGGAGACGGATTTACGACGCGCAGCCATTCGTACAGCGTCTCGGGCGCGACGTCGGTGCGGCGGCTCTGCCGCAGCGCCAGATTGACCTGAAACACATCTCCCTGCCCGATGTAGCGCTGAACCTGCCTGACCGCCTCCTCGTACTGCGCCTTGCTCATCGACGTGATCAGTCCCGGCAGCCGTTCGATGTCGATCTCCAGGCGGTCATCGGCCATCCTCTCCCGCATCCTCGCCGCGCGTTCCCGACTTGTCGGGCTCTCTCCCTCGGCCAGCCAACTGAGCCACTGCCGTTCCATCTCCTCGGCGCGTTCCCGGGCCGAGCGGTGCAACCGCTCCAAGCCCTCGCGATCCGTATCCGATCCGACGCCAGCATGCACCGCAACGTATACTTCCCCTTCCGCATGGTCGGCAATCCACAGCTCCTCGAAACGCTGGAACACGTAGTCCGGCAGCCCAAGATCGTCCTGTGCGATAACAGGTAGCTTCTCCAGGCTTCGCACGACGTCGTAGCTCCAGAATCCGATGACGCCGCCGATACAGTCTGGCACGCCTTCCGGGCGGGGTCCCCGCCACGGCCTCAGCCATTCCCGCACCACGTCGAGCGGGCGGCCGTTCATGCGTCCGGTTTCCGTCCATTCCTCGCCGGACCCATGGACGGGCGACCATACGCTCGCCTCGTCTCCCTTGCCCGCGATTGCGGCGACCGGCCGCAGGCCGACGATCGTGTATCGGCCTCCCTTGCCGCTCTCGAGCACGCTCGCATGCGCCGATGCCTGCGCCCATGCGCCTTCCCAGAAAGCCGGCAGAACGCCGATGTCCGACTCCATCTTTATTTTCCTTATATAGGGCAGCAAAGTGTAACCCTCGCCCGAATTATGCCAAAGCTCCCACTGATCCAACGCCATCCATTCCACACTGCGCACTCTTTCCGCCCCTTCAGCCGGTCGCGGCTGTCTGTCTTTTTTAGAAAGAATACCATAAATGCCTCCTCCTTGCTTAAAAGAAATGCGAAGGACGGCAAAAAGCGGCGGGACGGAGGAATGATCCCCCGCTCCGCCGCTTCCGGCTTACTTCTCGATTAATTGAAGAGCGCGATACAGGAACGTCGCCGCTTCCGCTCTGCTGGTCATGCTCTTCGGCATCATATTGCCGTTGGAGCCCGTAACCAGCCCGTGTTCAAGCATGGTCGCTGCGCTTTCCGCAGCATACGGCGCGATCTGGCTCGCATCGCGATAGCTGTCGAGCGCCGAGCCGGATGCGGCCGGTTTGACGACACCCGTCGACTGCAGCGCGCGAGTCAGCATGACCATGACGTCCTGACGGCTGATCGGATCTCGCGGAGCGAAGTTGACGCCGTTCACTCCGGAGACGATGCCCAATTGTTTGGCAATGGAAACCGCATCATAATAATAGTCCTGCGACCGCACGTCCGCAAAAGTCGATGCAAACTCGGCGCGCAAATCAAGCAGGTTCACCAGCATCAGGATGAAATCCGCCCGCGTCACCGGACTGGCTGGACTGAAGGCGGCCTTCTCGATCGAAGTGCCTTTGACGATGCCTCTCTTGGCCAACTCCTCGATTGCCTCGCGCGCCCATTCATGCTTGCCAAGGTCGATGAACGCAGCCGCCGGGGCCGCAATGCCGACGGCATATACGCCGGCATGATCCACGGAGAACCGCAGAATCCCCTTATCGTAAACTGCATCCTTGACCTCTGCCGCGCGGTCGCCCGCCGTCAGCTCGTATACGCGCAGCCATGCCGCTTGCTCGCCCGCCTGCAGCGCATACGGGATTGCGATCCGAATCGCCCCCTTCGAATTGCTCCAAGCCAGAGCCTCTCCGTCCAACTGCAGCGCCACTTGCACAATCGGCCTGCTGCCGATCCTGCCAGCCGCTTCGTTGCCGCGATAATCGCCCGCACGATCGCTTACCGTGACGAGCAGCTTCCCTGCATTCGCCGTATTGGCGCCCGCCAGCATGTCGCCGTTGAGCACAAGCTGGCCGTACGGAGTGTCGATATGCAGCAGCAGATGGGATTGACCCGTCAGATTAGCCGCCGGAAGCTCCAATGCATAGCTGCCGGCTCCGTTCGCCGGTTTCAATTCAATGTGGACGTGCTTGTCGCCGTTGCTGTCGGCCGTCGCCTTGCGAATGGCGGCATTCAGATCCGACGCTCCGACCGAGGCCGAAGCCTGTTTGCCGTTCAACATCGGGACGAGCACGGCTTTGACCGAACCGTCCGCTTGCGAGGTATACGGGTCCGGCGTCGAGCCGCCGCCACCTCTGCCTCCGTTGCCGCCTCCACTATTGCCTCCGCCTCCATTGGTAGGCGGTTTGCGATATTCGAAGGCGGCCAGCTCGGGAGTCGTCATGTCGTCCGTCTCCAGCTCGACCGTATAACTTCCTTGCGCTTCGCCGGTCAGCGTGAAGGCGAACCCGAAGCTGCCGTCGTCCTTGGCGGTCCCCTGACCGGTATATTGAATGTTGCCGCTAGGATCGAGCACTTTGACGTACACTTGCTCCAGCTTGCCATTCATGACCAGACCGTCGATCGCGACGTTCTTGGTCGGGACGTCCACACCGGCCCGTATGCCGTCCAATGTCTTCATCTCCTGCTGCAGGGCAAGATCGTACACGCCGAATTCATAGAAGGAATATCCGTAGAACGTTGCCCGGTTCAGTCCGTCGAACTTGATATATCTTGCCGTCGTGGCCGGGAACACCAGCGTGTTCTTGCCGTCCGCCGCTTTAACCACGCCGTTGGTGCCGACGTTCAAGGGACGCCAATTCTGCTTGTCGTCCGAGACGGTCAGCAGGTATTGGTCCGCGCGAGCATACTCCCAATCGATGCGGATCGTGTCGAAGGTTTGCGGGCTGCCCAGATCGACCTGGAACCAGGCCGTCTCGCGCACTTCGCTCGCCCATCGTGTGGCCGGAGCGCCGTCCAGCGCCTTCTCGGGCTCCAACCCCGCCGCTTCCGTCGTGGACGCCTCCGCTTGTTTGTCCTGCGCGACGCTTCCAATCTCGTAATACACGCCTTCCTTCAGCGCCGTATAAGCGCTCTCCGCCGCGTAGCCGCGATCCTTGGCCTCTTCCAGCTTGGCATTGAAGGCCTTCAGATAGCGCTGGGCCTGCTCGGGATCGCTGGCTTGCGTACGCCCCATCATGATCAAGGCATTGCGCATAGCGCGGTTCGTCTCGGCATGGCTCAGCTGATTGTTTTCCGCATACTTATCCACGAGCGCCAGAAGGCCGTCCGCGCCCAAGCGAGCCTCTATGACGAACTTAACCGTCTTCGATTTGGCGGCGGCCACCGTCAACTCCAGCACATGCTTGCCCGGCTTGCCCGTCAGATCCACTACAGTTCCTTGCGTGTACGGCTTGCCGTCATACTTGGCCGTTACTTTGATAATCCCGCTGCCGTCATCTCCCGGAACGGTCCAGGTGAAAGCGGCCTGGGTCGTGTCCGGCACGATCTTATGCTCCGAGATCGGCTGCCCGTTCATAAGCGTTACAACATCCGGCGGAACGGCGTCCTGCTTCTGGTAAGTGCCTTTCGCGAATTGATACAGCCAATCGTAGAGCACGCGAGTAGCGGGGTCTGCGCTGTTAGCCGCGTTGTAAACGGCGTTGTTGCCTTGATAGTATGCTTTATACCCTTGCTGCATCAGTCCTGTATCCACGCCGCTGTTCAAATACTCGATGAACCGCTCGCGGAAGACGGCGTCGTTGATCATCCTGTCGTCGAACTCCAATTCCAGCGACATGCCGTACCGTTTCGCCATATCCGCCGTATCTTCCAGACGCGAAGGGTCCAACTGCTCGAAGAAGTAATTCGGCTGCAGCGATATCGCATCAATGCCGACATCCTTCCACATGAATGCCTTGTAGGCCAGAAAATGAGGAATCCAGAACATCTTCAAGCCGGCGGCATGCACGATGTCGCTCGTCCTCTTGACCATCTCCGGGCCGGTCGCATGCGTGCTGATCTGCTCCTCCAGCCAATACATGCCGACGAGTTCCAGGTTCGAGTAGTTGGCCGCCGCCCATCTGGCTTGCACTTCATCGACCCACCACCGAATCGCTTTCTCCCGATTGTTCAGCGATGCGGCGCTGCCGACCGTGCCGACATTGAAATCCAGATTTTCGCCGTTAAGGCTGCCGAAGTCGGACTGATACTCGCCCGGTTCCGGAATCATCAGAACGACCTTCGTCTTGCGGTCGGGCTGCCCGAGCTTGGCGCCCGCCTCGATCGTCGCTTCGTTCAACGCGCTCATATCGCCGCCAATGGCGAACGTTTTATTCAAATACCAGTCCCATTCCTCTTTTCTGGCTTTGCCGGCCGCGTCCGTCGCTCCGAAGCCTCTGCCGTTCTCCGACGTCAAGCCCAGATACAGCACGCCGTCGAACAGCCAGTCGACCGGTTCGCCCTGCTGGTTCACGTAGCTGATATTCGGGATAACCCGCTCCTTCGTCCAAGTTCCCGTGCCATCTCCGTAATGCCCGTTATACAGCAAACCCAGGTTTTGAATACCGCCGGTTGCCACCCCCGGTTGCTGCAGGGCATAAGGGACGGGCTGCACCGGCTGGGCTTCTGCGAGAAGACCGTCCGCACCGGTAATCGTCACCTCGTCGATCATGCTCCATGCCCTCGAATGCATGGAGAACACAACCTTCACATACCGTGCGTACACGAGCCCCTCGGCGTAATCGCCCCGTTTCACGACTCCGGTCTCCTCGCTGCCATCCCATGAATAGGTCTCGATGGCGGTCTGATCGCCCCACAACAATTGAGTCGCATTATGAGACAATACGCCCCAGTTCACCTGATCGTCGGACGCGTAAAAAGAAACGGTGAGCGGTACGAGCGTCTCGTTGTTCGGCCAATCGTGCAGGAAGCGCGCGCTGACCTCCTTGATCGTCTTCGGCTCGCCCAGATCGAACACGACCGAACGGGATTTCTTGTTGCGGTGGCCCACCCAATTGCCGCTGGCGCGTGACGGGTCGGCGCTATTCCCGTCCGTCAGCTTCGTCCCGTCATCCGGGAAAGCGTCTTCCGGCTGTTCCGACCAGGTATACGTTTTCCCTTGGGCCAAATTGTAGAAAACTGCGCCTCCTCCGCCCGGATCCTCCGCATATACGGACGACAGCAACGACAGCAGCATGACCGGGACAAGCAGCAAAGCGGTCAAACCTCTTCTTGTTCTCATCGTAAGCTCACGCTCTCTTTCCAGGTAAAATGGGATCTATTCCTGCGCCTTCATCTTCGCAAGCGCATCGAGCATGTTCAGAATGACGACTGCCGCCTCTGCTCGCGTGGCTGAAACCTCCGGCGCGAACCGGTTGTCCCCGCGTCCGCTCATGACTCCCGCCTCTTGGGCTGCCGCTACGTACGGCTTCGCCCAAGCCGGAATTTGATCTGCGTCCGCGTAAGAGAGATCAGATCCTTCCGCAGGCTTCAAGCCCAAGCCGCGAACGATCATCGCTGCCAGCTCCGCGCGGCTGATCGAAGCCTTCGGACGGAAGGTCCGATCCGCATAACCGCTGATCAGGCCGGATTCCAGCGCTTGCGCAATATACGGCTTCGCCCAGGCTTGAATCGAGCCTGCGTCGGCGAAGTCCAGCGAGCCGTTCGCTCCTTGCAGCTTCAACGCTTTGACCAGCATGGCGACGAATTCGTCCCTGCTGACCGTCTTATTGGGCTTGAACGACCCGTCGGTGTAACCGGCCACGAATCCAAGCTCGACGGCTCGCTTGATCGACGCCTCGGCCCAGTGGCTGGCAATATCGTGCAACCGAATCGTCGACGATCCGCCGCCGTCCGATCCGGAGCCATTCTCAGCGCCGTTGTCCGAGCCACTCCCGCCGCCATTGCCCTGATCTCCGCCGCTCGGATTTGAACCGCCGCTTTGTCCGCCGTCCGGGCCTGGAGTGACGGGACTCGGAGACCATCCGCCTCCGCCGGAGCCGGGCAGCGCTCTGATCATCACCTTAAACGTTTTGTCCGCCGAAGCGGCTCCCTTGCTGATCGTCGCGGTCAGCACAACCTCGATGTCGCTTGAACCGCCGGACGGACGCTTCAGCAGCTGGCCGTTGGCATTCAAGTAGTCGGGCTTCGAGCTGCTCCAGACGATACGCGTGCCCTGCTGTCCTTTTTGCGGGAGATAGATATTGGAAGCAAGGCTGCCGTTCACGTTAAGCTCGATCAGGTCCATTACGTCTTCGATCGTCAGACGATCGCGCGCAGCGCTTAATCCGGCATACGCCTGCTCGGCGTCAGGACGGGACAGCTGCGAATTTTGAATCGCCGCAATCGCATGGCTCATCGCCTGCTGAAGCTGCGACCAGCCTTCCGGAGAATAATTGGCTTCCACAAGCCGATCGGCTTCGATAGCCGTCAGCAGGTCGATAATCGGCCGAAT
Source organism: Cohnella sp. SGD-V74 (assembly GCF_003001675.1). GTDB lineage: Bacteria > Bacillota > Bacilli > Paenibacillales > Paenibacillaceae > Cohnella. The sequence continues at coordinate 14,873 of NZ_PVYW01000019.1, forward strand.
GTTGCCGAGCTTGTACTGCTCGCCGTACACTTCGAATTCCTCGAAGGAATAGCCGAACATGGTCGCTCTCGTCACGCCTGCGAACTTCACGTATCTGGCCGGCGCGCTCTGGAAAGTCGTGACGACCCGCCCCTGCTTGCCGTTAATCTCGCCGTTGTTGTCCTTCACGACATTCGTCCAGTTCACCTTGTCCTCGGACACGTAAATGCGGTATTTCGAACCGTAAGCCGTCTGCCACAGGATGGACACCGTGTCGATGTTCTTCACTTCGCCCAGATCCACCATGAACCACGTATCGTCCACCCAATCGCTGGACCATCGGGTATCTCCCCTGCCGTCCACCGCCTTGTCCGCCGTGTAGGAAGCGGATTCCGGCTGCGACGATTCCGCTTGCTTGTGCAAAGCCAGGTTTCCATGCAAGTCCATGTAGGTATTCCATATGACGAGTTCGTCAATCAGGCCTTTGAAGGCATTCGTGGCGCTGCCGATTTTCGCGACCGGCAGCACGAACGTTTCCAGCTTGGAGCCGTCTTTCAACGTAGCCGTATACTCGCTGCCGTTAATGAAAATCGAGGTGCCGGTGTCGTCCCCGGTCATGACGACTTGCGTCCAGCGGTCGGTCGGCAGCTTGTAATTGAATTCGCTGACGTAGTTTTCCTTCGCGATGGCGATTTTGCCGCTGCCCCCGATGTTGTATTTCAACTGCCCGTCCGGGGATTCCAGCAACACGGTCCCTTGCGGACTGTCGGCGTCCGGCTTGATCCACATGGACAGCGTCCATCCGAACCCGAGCGTACGCAGCGGGGTTTCCACATAGCTGGCGCCGCCGTTCAGCCTCACCGCCTGTCCGAACATCCCCTTATCCGCGCTCGCATTCACCGCATGGCCGTCAAAGCCGTTGCCCGAACGATCCGCGAAGCCTTCGTCAAATGTGTAATCCACCACGATATGGCGCTCGTTTTCCACTTGCAGCTTGTGCGAGAGATGCACGTTGGGCGGGTCCGCGTAGCGGGCGGCGTCCGCCTGGAAGCTCGCGAAGTTCCGATCGATGCGATTGCCTCTCCACAGCTTCTCCGCCAACGCTTGCATGGAAGGCAGAATTCGTTGATGCGAATCCGCCATCGAGACGCCCTTTTCCACGGATACATCGTTCCAGAGCGCGAACATGCCGCCTTTGACCTGCGGATGCGCATAGGGAAGCTTCGTCTCCAGCCAATCGTTAGGCTCCCATTCGTTGTAGATGAAATCGTAATTCAAGTAGCTGCGGTACAGCTGCGGAACGATATAAAGCAAATTGGTATTGGTGTTGATAATGTCGTAGCCGAGTTCGACCGCCTGCCTCGCGCTGCCGTACGGCTCGTACCAGATGTCCATCGTCGCATTGCTGCTGACCGGCGTCGTGCCGTCGTAGGCGGACAGACTGCCCCACAGACGGGCGCGTTTTCCTTTTCCGTCAATATGATGGAGGAGCGTGTCCGTGTAGCTGCGGAAAGCTTCCTTGTCGCTGCCGAAATATTCATCCGTGCCGATATGCACGTCCGGGCCGACGAAAGTCGGATTGCCGCCGTCCAAATACTCGTCAAAGAGCGCCTTGACGAAGTCGATCGTCTCGGGACGCGCAATATCCAGCTGATTGCGGCTGCCCAGCCGCGGATCGTAAGCGATGAACGCGCCGGAGTGGCCCGGCGTATCGATCTCCGGCACGACGTTTACGCCGTACTCCATCCCGAGCAGCTGCAAATCCCTGAATTGCTGCTTCGTATAGAAGCCGTCCGTGCTCGTCATTCCGGGGAACGTCTCGCTCTCCAAGCGAAACTTTCCGACATCGCCGACATCGTCGTTCAAGTGAATCTGGAATCGGTTCATCTTGTAGTAGGACATCAGCTTGACATAGTCCTGCAAAAACTCGATCGTATAAAACTTGCGGGCCACATCCAGCATGAAGCCCCGATCGGGGTATTTCGGATAATCGCGCGTTTGCCCTTTGGGCATTGCCTTATGATCGGGAGCATGACCGAGCAGCTGCAATACCGTCCTCGTGCCGAACATGACTCCCGTTTGATTGGAGGAAGCAATAGAGGCATACTCGCCGATATTCAGCTCATACCCTTCCGTCCCCAATCCCGCTTGGGCGACATCCAGCGTCAAATAGATATCCCCCGCCTGCGGAGCGCCGGTCGTCACCTCCAGCGACTGCTTGGTTAAATCCAGCAGGTCTTGCTGCAAAATGTCGGCCGTCCGCCGCAGAGCGGCCTCATCCTCTGCCCGAATGACGATTCTCGAATGATCCGTCAAACGGAACTCGCCGGTTGCGCCCAGCCACTCGCGCAGAGAAGGAATGACGCGCGGCTCCGGATTGCGGTCGCTTGTCTGCTTGAATAGGCCGGGTACAGTGACCAGCACATTATCCGTAAGGAAATAAGTCGGATCGCTGTCGCTTTCGATTTTCAGCAGCAGCTGAATCTGCGTATCAACCAGCGGCGCATGGATATTGCCCTGCGCATCGATGACCGGCAAGCTGTCCGTGTTCACCAACGTCAGCGTGTAGTCGGCCGGTACGGGAGGCAGATTCAGTTGGGTATCTCCTTCGTTAACGACGATGCCGCTTTTGACCGCCTCCATCATCGGCGGCAGCAGCGGCCTGCCTTTGTACACTTCGAACTCCCAGAAGGAGTACCCGTAATAAATGCCTTCAACCGGACGGCGCGTTACTCCCTGGAACTTGACGTATCGCGCCATTGTCGGCTCAAACTCGATCGTATCTTCAACCGGCCCAGGGGCGACGAGCGTGCGATTGTCCGAGAATACGTTCCGCCAGGACAACGCATCGTCGGACACGAGAATTTGATATTGGTCCGCCGGAGTCTGCCAATGGATGACCACTCTTCCGATCTCTGCGGACTCGCCCAGATCTACGTAGAACCACTGATCATCCGTTCTTTCCGAAGACCAGCGGCTTAGCCCTTCGGCGCCGCCGTCCACCGCTTTCTCGGGTCCGAAAAAATCTACCTCGTTCGACGAGGAATAAGCGTCCTTCCCTAAAGCCAGATTCCCTGCCGAGGCGCCGGACTTCTCCGGGGGCAGAGCAATCATTATGAAAGCGGTAACAAGAAGCGCGAAAAAAATAACCCTCTGGCGAACACGCATTAAGATACCTCCTTGTAATCATCTCGCACAGCATTCACAAGCGGTATTGCTTTCCCTCCCCATGCTCATTTGCAACGGCACCTTCATTATAAGTAGGGGGCATTCGCGCTTCGATATACTTGTGTTTACATTCCATATACAAATGCGGACTTCTCCCGTCCCGCAATAAAAAAACGACCCCTCATCCGGTGTACGGATAAGGAGTCGTCTGTCTTGTTGCGTATAAAAATTAGTTCTCGAAGTTGAACAGAGGCGTGCTCAGGTAACGTTCGCCGTTGGACGGAACGACCGCTACGACGCGCTTGCCTTCGCCGAGTTCTTTCGCCACTTTAAGCGCGGCGAAGATAGCGGCGCCGGAAGAGATGCCGACCAGAAGACCTTCCTTCTTGGCGACGGTGCGAGCCGTCTCGAACGCTTCTTCGTTCTCGATCGTAATAACGCCGTCGTAAACTTCGCGGTTCAGAATCTCAGGGATAAAGTTCGCTCCGATCCCTTGGATCTTGTGAGGGCCAGGGCCGCCGCCGGACAAGAGCGGGGATGCCGCAGGCTCTACCGCATAGATTTTGATGTTCGGAAAGTTCTGCTTCAGCACTTCGCCCGCGCCGGAGATCGTGCCGCCCGTGCCGATACCGGCTACGAACGCGTCGATCTTGCCGTCGTAGGAGTTGATCGCTTCAACGATTTCCGGACCCGTCGTCTCGCGGTGAATTTTCACGTTCGCTTGGTTCTTGAATTGTTGAGGAATGAAGTAGTCCGGGTTCTCCTTGGCGATCTCTTCCGCCTTCTTGACGGCGCCGTTCATGCCTTCCGATCCCGGAGTCAGCACCAGCTCAGCCCCGTAAGCGCGAAGCAGATTGCGGCGCTCCAAGCTCATCGTCTCAGGCATAACGAGAACCGCGCGATATCCTTTCGCAGCGGCGACCAGCGCCAGACCAATACCGGTGTTGCCGCTCGTCGGCTCGACGATCGTGTTGACGCCCGGCTTGATCAGCCCTTGCTTCTCCGCTTCTTCGATCATGCTGATCGCGATGCGGTCCTTAACGCTGGAGCCCGGGTTCTGATACTCGAGTTTCACGTAGATTTCCGCGCTGCCTTCCGGTACGACACGGTTCAAGCGTACAAGCGGCGTATCGCCGATAAGCTGGGTCACGTTCTGAACAATCTTGGCCATTAGAGTTGTTCCCTCCTACAATATAGCGGCTATGCGCCTTGTTCGTTATTCCGACTAAAACAGTCGGTTTTCAGTCTGATTTCATCTTATCAAACCTCGGAGAGGATTGTCAATAGCTGGTTAACAATGGACGCAAATTCGTTACGGCCGTAACGCTTGATCCACGATGACCGCGCCGTACTTATCGAGCAGCGCCTGCTCCATATCGCCGACCGGCACGGCCTTGCCCAGCGCGATCAGCTTCTTCGCTTCAAGACGGATGTCCTCTTCGGTGCGAGTCTGCACTTCGCTGACCCCGTCCAGCCGAACGATCGCGAAGCCTTGCTCTGTCCGGACCGGACCGGTAATGTCTCCGACCTGCATCCGCGCAGCCTGCTCCAACACCGCTGCAGCCTCGAACGGATCGTTCGACTCGATCCACCCCGCATCCCCGCCCTGATCCGCGGTGAATTCGTCAATGGAATGCGTTCTGGCCAGCTCCGCGAAGTCGTCTCCCTGACCCAGCTTGTCCAGAAGTCCCCTTGCCAATTCGTCCGTCTGCACGATGATTTTGGATAAGCGGTATTGCCTGACCGGTTGGAATTCCGCCCAATGCTCGCCCAGATAACGTTCGATTTCGTCTGAGGACACTTCAACGTTGTACGTGGTCAGCTTCTCCAGCAGAAGCCGGTAGCGCGCGTCTTCCCGGACTTCGTCGCGGCTCATGCCGAGCTGCTCCCTCATGGAGCGATAGAAGTCGTCTTCATTCTCGTAGCCCTGGCTCATCCATCTTAATTCCTGCTCCAGTTCCTCGCCCGTCACTTCAATGCTCAGCGCTCTGGCTTCTTCGTTTACGGCTTCCGCCAGCATCATGCTTCTGAGCGTCTGGGAACCATAAGAAGCCAACAGTCGATCCATCAACTGTTGGCGGGTAATGGATGTTGTTCCTACCGAGGCCACGACGTCGTCTCCTCCGGATGCCGACTCCGACGGCTCATGATCGTCGGGCGCAAGCGCATTGTCATCCTTGGTGCAGCCTGATGCAAGCATCAGCGTCGCTAAGAGGGCCAGCAGTACGAGCGGCGGCATACGCCGTATCGTCTCCCTCATTGGAGATCATCCCTTCTTTAATCCCGGTCGGCGAGGCGGTAGAGAGCTTCCAGCTCTTCGCCGTCGAACAAGTATTTCTCATTGCAGAAGTGGCAATGCGTCTCCGCCTGGCCGTCCTCGTCGATCAGATTCCTCAGCTCGCTCTTGCCGATCGTAAGCAGCGCACGCTCGAATCGTTCCCGCGAACAGTGGCATTGAAAAACCGGTTCGATCGTCTGGTGAATCGTCAGGTCGTCTCCTACGAGAAACCGAAGCAGCCCTTCCGGGCTCTCTCCCTGATCCATCAAAGCCGTCACATGCGGCATCGCCCCAATCGCCTGCTCCAGACGAACGAGCCTTGCCTCCGGAAGGCCGGGCATGACCTGAACGACGAACCCGCCCGCATGGAGAACGGAGTTGTCGGTCTCTACAAGCACGCCGAGCCCTACCGCGGAAGGAGTCTGCTCCGATTCCGCGAAATACAAAGTAAAATCTTCGGCAATCTCGCCGGAGATGATCGGCACGCTGCCCCTGTAAGGATCTTTAAGCCCCAAGTCCTTCGTGACATGAAGCTGTCCCGTGCGACCGACGACTCCGGCAACATCCAGCTTGCCCTGGCCGTTGCTCGGCAGATGGACGTGCGGATGATCGACGTATCCTCTGACTTCGCCCGCCGCGTTGGCGTCCACGACGATCTGGCCGATCGGTCCGTCGCCCTTCACCTGCACCGTCAGCTTCTCCTGCCCTTTCAGCATAATGCCCAGCATCGCGGCAGCCGTCGCCGTACGCCCAAGGGCAGCCGTCGCCGTCGGAAACGTATCCTGTCTGCGCTGAAGCTCCGATACGAGCACCGTCGTGCGCGCGGCGAACACCCGCAAGCCGCCGTCCCATGCGGTACCGCGTATGATTTCATCCTTCAAAGCCATATTCCGTCAACCTCCCTCGGCGGAAAATCCAATCCGGCCGACAATCTATTGTTACCTATTGCGTTCGTATACTATCCGCAAGCCTTCCAGCGTAAGCAGCGGATCTACCGTCTCGATCGTCTCCGATTCTCCGGCGATCAGCTCGGCCAGCCCCCCGGTCGCGATCACTCTCGGCTGCACGCCGAACTCTTGGCGAATACGCTTGACGATGCCGTCCACTTGCCCGGCATAACCGTAAATGATGCCGGACTGCATCGCCGCCACCGTATTGCGCCCGATGACCGTCTTCGGCTTGGACAGCTCGATCCGCGGCAGCTTCGCCGCCCGCTGATAGAGCGCTTCGGCGGAGATGCCGATGCCCGGCACGATCGCGCCTCCCAGATAAGCGCCGGTGCCATCGATATAATCGAAGGTCGTTGCCGTGCCGAAATCCACGACGACCAGCGGCGTACCGTATTGTTCGATACCCGCGACCGCGTTGACGATCCGGTCCGCCCCGACTTCCCGGGGATTCTCGTACCGGATGTTAAGGCCCGTCTTGATGCCGGGACCGACGACAAGCGCTTGCTTGCCTACATAAGCTTCGAACAGCCGCTCCAGCGTGTTCATAATGGGAGGAACGACGCAAGACAGAATAACGCCTTCGATCTGCTCCGCCTTCACTCCCGCGATTTGAAACAGGTTGTGGATCAGCACGCCGTATTCGTCCACCGTAGCGGAGCGATTCGTGCCAAGCCGCCAGTGATGCGTCAGCGTGCGTCCCTTGTACAGCCCCAGCACGATATTCGTATTGCCGACATCGACGACGAGAATCATGGCGCACCTCCCGTCTTCTTCTCATTCAGATCGAGACTGATATCAAGCGCTTGAAAGGAATGCGTCAAGCTGCCGACCGAGATGACGTCGACGCCGCAGCGCGCGATTTCGCTTACTCGCTCCGGCGTAATGCCGCCCGAAGCCTCGATCACGATATGTGGCGCAATGTCCCTGATCGCCTTAACCGTCTCGGTCATGGCCGCCGTGCTCATATTGTCGAGCATGACGATATGGGCGCCCGCCCGAACCGCTTCTTCCGCCTGAGTCAGCGACTCGGCTTCCACCTCGATCATCATCGTGTGGGGAATGCGGGCTTTGGCCCCCTGCACGGCTGCCGTAATTCCGCCGGCCGCCTTAATATGATTATCCTTGATCATGACCGCATCATAGAGCCCGAAGCGATGATTCGCTCCGCCGCCAATCCGCACCGCGTACTTCTCCAGCGTGCGGTGCCCGGGCGTCGTCTTGCGCGTATCGGTCACGCGGACCGGCGTCCCCTGCGCTCCTGCCGCGTACTCGCTCGTCTTCGTCGCGATGCCGGACAGCCGCTGAAGCAGGTTGAGAGCCAATCTCTCCCCCGTCAGTACGCTGTGCGAGGAGCCTTCGACGACGGCAAGCACCGTTCCTTTTTCTACGCGGTCTCCGTCCGACGCCAGCGCTTCGAACTTCAGAGCCGGATCGACCGTCTCGAATACGAGACGAGCCAGAGGAATGCCCGCCAATACGCCCGATTGCTTGGCGTGGATGATGCCCTTGGATTGATGGCCGGCCGGTATCGTCGACATCGTCGTCACGTCGCCCGAGCCGATATCCTCCGCCAGCCAGGCCCGAAGCTGCGCCTTCACCGCTTCGACGGCCGGACCTCCGATCGCCCAATCGCTTTCCCGTTCAAACATTGTCGTCGACCCTTTCTATGCGGATGCCTTTTTCCCGATGCAATATCGTATGCACCCGCCAATTCATATCGTCTCTGCCCGGATAGTCCTCGCGATAGTGTCCGCCGCGACTCTCTTCCCGATTCAAAGCTCCCTCGGCGACAAGCAGCGCGCAAGTCAGCAAGTTCGCGTATTCCAGTTCCTCTCTCTTCGTCAGGTTCATCTGGAATAGAGGCAGCTGCTTCTTCAAATCTTCGAGCCCTTTCAGCAGGCCCGTCCGGTCTCTGCGCAGTCCTACGTAACGAACCATCGTCTTCTGCAGCTTCAGCCTTCTCTCAATCAGCGTTCCCGTCAGCACGGCATGCCGATCCGAACCCGGGCCGTTATCCGCAACGGCAGATTGCTCCGGCAGCTTGTTGATCGCATCCACGATTCGTTGGCCGAAGACGATCGCCTCTGACAGGGAGTTGCTCGCCAACCGGTTGGCGCCGTGCACGCCCGTCGACGAAGCTTCGCCGCAAGCGTACAGACGGCGGATGCTCGTCTCCCCGTGCAGATCCGTCTTGACTCCGCCCATCATATAATGTGCGGCAGGCGCGACCGGAATCCAATCCGTCGTCATATCGAGACCGAATTTCAAGCAGTATTCGTGAATGGTCGGGAACCGATGCCGGATCAAGTCCGGAGACTCGTGCGTAATATCGATATAGACGTAGGTCGATTTGGTTGCTTCCATCTCGCTGACGATCGCTCTGGCCACGACGTCTCTCGGAGCCAGCTCGAGCTGGGGATGGTAATTTTCCATAAACCGATCTCCGCGGATATTTCTCAGATAAGCGCCTTCGCCTCTTACGGCTTCCGAGATGAGAAATCTCGGAGCGCCCGGGTAGCAGAGGGACGTCGGATGAAACTGGTTGAACTCCATGTCCCGAATGTCCGCGCCCGCGCGATAAGCCATAGCGACGCCGTCGCCGGTCGCCACCTCGGGATTCGTCGTGTAGCGATAGAGCTGGCCCGTTCCGCCCGTGCACAGTATGGTCGCTTTGCCGAACACCGCGACCCGCGATCCGTCCGGCTTCTGTACGAGAGCGCCGCGGCATTCGCCGTCTTCCGTGAGCAGGTCCAGCACGAAATGATCGTCCCACAGCTCGATGCCGGGACTGACCTTCACTTTCTCTGCCAGAGCTCGAACGATCTCGTAGCCGGTCGCGTCCCCGTTCGCGTGCAGAATTCGCCGCTGACTGTGCGCGCCTTCCTTGGTCAAGGCGTAATGCCCGTCTTCCTCGTCGAACATCGTCCCGTAGCGAATCAGCTCCTGAACGCCCTGAGGACCTTCGTGGACGAGAACGTCCACCGCCGCGGTCTCGCATAGACCGGCTCCGGCGATCAACGTATCCTGCGCGAGAAATTCGGGAGAATCGTCGTCCGACATGACGGCGGCGATGCCTCCCTGGGCGTACCGGGTGTTGCTGTCGAACAGCGACTTCTTCGTGATCATGAGCACCCGCTGCGTCTCGCTCGATTTAAGCGCCGTAAAAAGGCCGGCGATGCCGGCCCCGATCACGATGACGTCCGTCTCTATGCGAGGAAGCTTGTCCAGATCAAAATCGACAACGTATCGTGGAATCATAATGGTATTCGTCTCCCACTCCGACAATAGAGTAGCGCAGGCGGCTGGTCGATTACTTGACCAGCAGCATGCGCTCCAGCGATAAACGGGCTTTGTCCGCAACGTCCTGCGGCACGTAGATTTCCGGTTGCATCGTCTCCAACGCTTTGACGACCTTCTTGAGGTTGTTGACCTTCATATTCGGGCACACCAGGAACTTCGAGGCGAAGTGGAACTTCTTGTTCGGGCTGTCGAGCCGAAGCTGGTATCCCGTGCCGTCTTCCGTTCCGACGATGAATTCGTCATGGCTCGATTCGCGGCAATATTTCAGAATGCCGGTCGTGCTGCCTACGAAATCGGCCATCTCCACCACTTCCGGGCGGCATTCAGGGTGTACGACGAATTGAGCGTTCGGATATTTCGCGCGCATCTCCACGACGTCCTTGATCGTGAGCATGTCATGAGTGTTGCAGTAGCCTTCCCAGATGATCATCTTCTTGTCGGTATGCTGGGAGACGTAGTGACCGAGGTTCTTATCCGGACACCAGATTACTTCCTCCGCATCGACCGAATTGACGACCTTCACGGCATTGGCCGACGTGCAGCAGATGTCGGTCTCGGCCTTCACGTCGGCGGACGAGTTGATGTACGTGACCACCTTCGCGTTCGGGTGCTTCGCTTTGAGCTCCCTCAAGCCAATGGGGTTGACCATGTCGGCCATCGGGCAGCCCGCGCGTTCGTCAGGGACGAGCACGGTCTTGTGCGGAGCGAGGATCTTGGCGCTCTCGCCCATGAAATGAACCCCGCAAAAGACGATAACGTCGGCATCCGTAGACGCGGCTTTCTGAGCGAGGAGGAACGAGTCCCCCCGGAAGTCCGCGACTTCCTGTATTTCATCTCGCTGATAATAATGGGCGAGGATAATGGCGTTGCGTTCCTTCTTGAGCTGCATCAGCCGTTCGCGCAGTTCGCGGTTCTGCTCGGCTTTACGCTCCAAGGCCAGGGCCTCCATGCGAAATCTCCTCCCTTGACTACCGTTGTTTGTGAATCAATGCACAAACATGGCGGGAATGCTGTCTTTATTGTGGACGAAAAGCACTTCGTTCATTAACACTTAATTTACACTTGCGGGATAGGACTGTCAATTGATCTGTAGCGGATTTTTCCAAGCAAAAACGGCCTCTGGCTTCCTCTAGACGCAGAATTCAGTTTTTGTCGGAGGTGATCCAGAAAAGTTTAGCGAATTGTATACTTTATGGATCGCACACAAAAAAAGGGATGCTCCCGCGCGCTGCTGCAGCGCGGTGCATCCCTTCTTCTTATCCGATTATTTCGGTTCTTCGGAGTCGCCGTCTCCCTTGCGCAAATCCAAGCCCGACGGGTACGGGTCTCCGTCCTCGCGAGTTTGAATCCGAACCTTGACGTTGCCCAGCGTATCCACAACCGGCTCCGCATGGGATTCCTCCGAGCTCGATCCGCCTTCCCCGCTGTCGACTACGATGGCGCCCTTCTCCATCAGAGACTTGATCTGATCCAGATCGAGCGTCTCTTCCTCGAGCAGCGTCTTCGCGATCAGATGCATCTCTGCGCTCTTCTCGGTAAGAAGCTTCTTGGCCCGGTCGTAGCAGTCGCGAGTGATGCTCTGCATCTCCTGGTCGATCTCGTACGCGATCTTGTCGGAATAGTTCTGCTCGTGTCCGATGTCGCGGCCAAGGAATACCTGTCCTTGCGAGTTGCCGAACTGCATCGTGCCGAGCTTCTCGCTCATTCCGTATTCCATGATCATCGCGCGAACGATGCTCGTCGCTTGCTTGAAGTCGCTGTAAGCGCCGGTGCCGATCTCTCCGATGAAGATTTCCTCAGCCGCGCGTCCCGCGAGCAAGCCCGTGACCTTGTCGAGCAGCTCCTGCTTGGTGACGAGCATCCGATCTTCCTTAGGAAGCATGATGACGTATCCGCCCGCTTTGCCCCGTGGAATAATCGTAACCTTGTGCACCGTGTCGGCATGCTCCAGGAAGTAGCCTGCGATCGTGTGACCCGCTTCGTGATAAGCGACGATGCGCTTCTCGCGGTCGCTGATGATGCGGCTCTTCTTCTCGGTACCGACGATAACGCGGTCGATCGCTTCGTCGACCTCGATCATGGCGATGTCCTTCTTGTTGCGGCGAGCGGCCAGCAGCGCCGCTTCGTTCAGCAGGTTCTCCAGATCGGCGCCGGTAAAACCGGTCGTCCGCTTGGCGATCGTGCCGAGCTTGACGTCTTTGTTCAGAGGCTTGTTGCGGGCATGAACTTTCAGCACCGCTTCGCGGCCCTTGACGTCCGGACGGTCTACCGTAATCTGACGGTCGAAACGTCCCGGACGGAGCAAAGCAGGGTCAAGAATGTCCGGACGGTTGGTCGCCGCAACGATGATGATGCCTTCGTTGGCGCCGAAGCCGTCCATCTCGACGAGCAATTGGTTCAGCGTCTGCTCGCGCTCGTCGTGTCCGCCGCCGAGGCCTGCGCCCCGCTGACGGCCGACGGCGTCAATCTCGTCGATGAAGATGATGCACGGCGAGTTCTTCTTCGCGTTCTCGAACAAGTCCCGTACGCGGGATGCGCCGACGCCGACGAACATCTCCACGAAGTCCGAACCGGAGATCGTGAAGAACGGCACGCCGGCTTCCCCGGCAACCGCGCGGGCCAGCAACGTTTTACCGGTACCCGGAGGCCCTACGAGAAGCACGCCTTTCGGAATGCGCGCGCCGACCGCGGCGAACTTGCGGGGATCCTTCAGGAATTCGACGACCTCGACGAGCTCCTGCTTCTCCTCGTCCGCTCCGGCGACGTCCTCGAACGTGACCCGCTTTTTCTCTTCATTATAAAGACGGGCGCGGCTCTTGCCGAAGTTCATCACCTTGCCGCCGCCGCCCTGCGCCTGATTGATCAGGAAGAAGAACAGAACGAACATGATGATGAACGGAATGATGGAAGTTAGGAAAGTCAGCCAGAAGCTTTGTCCCGGCATTTTCTTGGATAACACTTCGAAGTTCTTCTCGATCCCGAGGTTCGTGAACAGCTCCGGCACGTAGTCGGCCAGAGGCGCCCGTCCTGTGAAGACTTCGCCCTTCTCTTGTCCCGGTTTCGGTTTGAATTCGCCGGCGATGAGGTAGGTTCCGTTCTGAACCTGCAAAGTCATCGTCTGCACGTTGCCTTGCTGCGCTGCCGCGACGAGTTCGTTGTAGCTCAGTTCCTTAGTCGTGTCTTGCTTTCCGATAAAAAATTGAACGATCCCGACAGTCACCAAAAAGATAAGTAAGTAAAAGCCTGTGTTCCGGATGAACCGATTCATCCCCGACCTCCTCTCGACACGCTCACATCATTTTACCATAGCCTGTCTCGCCAATCCAAGTAAGACGGCGCGCCGGCTATGGGTCAGCTCGAATAAACTTCCGGCTTCAGCACTCCGACGTAGGGCAGGTTGCGGTATTTCTCCGCGTAATCGAGCCCGTAACCGACGACGAAGGCATCCGGTATGGTAAAGCCGGTGTAGTCCGCGTTCAAGTCGACCGTCCGCCGTCCCGGTTTGTCGAACAGGGCGACGACGTTGACGGACAGCGCGTTCCGGCGTTCCAGCACGTCGATCAAGTAACTCAGCGTCAATCCGCTGTCGATAATGTCTTCGACGATGAGCACGTCGCGACCTTCCACGGAAGCGTCCAAATCTTTAATAATCTTCACTTCCCCGGACGAACGCGTGGAGTTGCCGTAGCTCGACACCGCCATAAAATCCAGTTCGATCGGGATCGCGATGCTCTTGGACAAGTCCGCCATAAAAATAAAAGCGCCTTTCAACACGCAGATAACGAGCGGATTGCGTCCTTCGTAATCGCGGCTGATCGCCGCGCCAAGCTCCTGTACCTTCTGCTGAATCGTTTCTTGCGAGTAGAGAACTTCTTGAATGTCGTTTTGCAAAGAAGGTGCCTCCCAGTGAGATTTATTACACGGTATGATTGCTTTACTCCGATCATGCCCTAGTTTTCCGCTTCGTACGTCGCCCGAAGCGTCGTTCGGGTGTGCTCGCGGACAAGGGCGTGACCCGATCTCCGCAATCCGGGAATCCAGAGGATGCGGCCGTCGCCGTCCGCCAGCAGCGGCAGCTTGTCGCGCCGCGATCGCGGCACTTTGGCATCGACGAACATATCTTGCACTTTTTTGGTGCCGTTTAGTCCGTATGGCCGCATGGTATCGCCCGCCAGCCGATTGCGCACAAGGAGCGGATAGCGAAGCTCCTCCGCGTCGAAGCAGGCTTCGCCGCGATTGCCGGGTCGGCCTTGCACGGCCCCTTCGAGCCGTTCCAAGCGAATGCGGCCTCCCGCTTCCGGGATGGCGACCTCGGTCGCAAGCTCGTCGGCGCGATACGCGAAGCGCATCGTCTCCGGCTGCTCCGGTCCGATATAAGTCTCTTCGTATTCCCTTCTCAGCACCCAACCGTCCCCGATGTCCACCCGGACCGTTGCCGGGCGTTCTTGCGACAGCGCCTCCGAAATTTCCTCCACAAGGCGGAAATCCAGCATTTGGCGCGGGTTCGCGGAACAGTTTAATATTAATTTAATCAATCTGCGTTGTAAAGCGACGTGGAGGCCGCGGAACCGTCGTCGCTCCAACCGGAAGCCGTCCCCGGACGGGGTTACCGCCTCGCGGAAGACGCGAACGGCCTGCTCTTCCATATAATCGTCATCCGCCGCCGCCAGATCGGCCAGCCGGGCCAGCGAATCCTTCAGACGCGGATTGTACTGCTCCAGCGCCGGCAGGACGTCGAGCCGGACGACATTGCGAAAATAATGCCGGTCGGCATTGCTGCTGTCAACCGCGTAAGGCACCCCGTTTCGCTTACAATACTCCAGAAGCTCACATTTGGTTATACGCAGCAGAGGGCGAATCAGTTCCAACCGATCTTCCCTCCTGCGATAAGGGATTCCGGCCAAGCCGCCAATTCCGGTCCCGCGCAGCACTCTCATCAGCACCGTCTCGGCCTGATCGCCGGCATGATGGGCGGTCAGCAGATAAGGACTGCCGTGCTTGTCCGCCACCTCGCCGAGGAATGCGTAACGCTTCTCCCTTGAAGCGCTCTGTGCGTTCTGGCCCGTTTCTTCTATGTAATCCGGCATGCCGAGCGACGCAGTCTCGAAAGCCATGCCCCATTCTTCCGCCACCTTGCGCACCAGCTCCGCTTCGGCGTCGGATTCGGCGCCGCGGAATTGGTGGTTCGCGTGAGCGACCACGACGCGCATCGGCTCCGACTCCGCCATCTCCTTCAGCAGGCGCAGCAGCGCCATCGAATCCGGTCCTCCGGATACCGCGGCAACGACCGCGCCTCCCGCGCGCCACCAGCCTTCTTCCTTCGCCTGCGCTTTGACGTCCTCCGTCCAGTGTTCATGCCGTCGCATCTTCGCAGCTCCTTTATTCGTCCGACAGGCTGACGCTCCCTGTTCGATGGCGGCCGAGATCCGTACATCTCAATTGCTGCGCCATCGCCGGCCCCGCTCTGTCCTAGTCCAGCAGCCAGACTGCCGCCAGCGTCGTGCTGAGCACGATCGCGGCTCCGAGCAATCCGGCCATCCAGCCCGGCACCCGGTCGTCGGCCGGCTTCGGCCGCTGCGAGATTCGCACGGCCTCGCGCCATTCCTTGGTCGATTCCCGAGTGCTGGCGAACTGGCCCGTGAGCGCCTTCTCGATCCAGCCTTCCACCGGCTGGAGCTTGGGATTGCTTTTTACCAGCTTCATCAGCTCGCGGGGATGCCGGTTTTGCGGAATCAGCGTCCGGGTAAGCTGGACGAGCCTCTTCCCGTCCAGGGCGTGCAGCCAGAGCAGACCGACCGCGAACAGATCGTAAGCCGGGTCCGCAACGCGGCTCCCGGCGGACCAGTATCCCCGATCGTAGATTTCCGTGAACTGCCGCACGCTGCGCCCGATCGCCGAAGCGCCGCCGTAATCGACCAGTTCCACTCTTCCGTATTCTCCGACCAGTATATTATCGCTTTTAATATCCCCGAACACCCAGCCCGCCTCGTGCAGATGGGAGAGCCTCTCCAGCAGACGGTAGCCGATGACGCCCATCCAGTGGGAACCGTGTTCCTTCAAGTAGGCTTTCAACGGCACTCCGGGAACATACCTCATGACGTAGAAAGGAATTTTCCTCCCGTCAATGACCGCATCGTCGACATCGAGCAGGAACGGCTGTCTCCCTTTCTCGGAATGATCCAGCGAAGCCAGAATGTTGACTTCGCCTTGGAGCTCCGCCGCCTCATGGCCGATCTTGATGGCGCAGATTACCCTGGGACCCGCCGAAGCCAAATAAACCTGACCGTTGGACCCCAGCCCGAGCAGCCGTTCCAGACGATAGACTTTCCCGTTCCACTTGCCGCGAATCTCCGTGCCTCTGGGCAATGTCTCTTTCTCAGACGACGTTGTCACTCCGCACCTCGCTCGACCCGCCGCCCGAAGCATGCGGCTCGTCCATAAGCTCTATTTTGCCTATTTTACCACAAGTCTCGCGGATGTAATCAACCACCTGAAGCAAAGCGGGCCCCGTCGGAGTCGTGCCGCGCATGCGGATCTTGCCGAACAGGGAGCCGAGATTGGAAGCGTTCGAGTGCCAGCCGGCGTCCATTACGCAATAGGAATACTGGGAGTCCCCGGGAAAATGGAATACGGACACCTGGCTTCTGCCCGTGCGGGCTTGCAGGCTCAGCGTCAAATCCCGAATCGCTTCCTCCACGGCGTGCAGCTTCGGCTTCATGCTGGCGCTGGCGTCGATGAGCAGCGCGACCGAGAGAGACATCGTCTCCTCCATCTCTTCCATGACTTTAACGACCTCGCCCCGCTTGGGAGGAGGCAGCGACCCGACGTCGTTCACCCCGAACAGTTGGCGGAGCTCCTGATTGACCGCCTGCCGTATCGTACCCGCCACCGTCTGCCTCGTCATCATCTGCACCGTCTTGGACAACTGCCGGCTCGTCACAATCTGGCTGATGCCTCCGCCGGCCCGCGCAATGTCGGCGATCTCCGTCACGCCGTACTCCCCGATCGTCCCTTCGTCCACCACGCCCGCCACGTTCACCGTAATGCCTTCCGCATACGCCTGCGCCGCAGCGGTCACCGGGCTTTCCCCGACGTTCGAGCCTCCATCCGTAATCAGTAAAATTTGCTTCATCATTCCTGACACTCCTCCTATCAGATCTAGCATCTGGTAGAGCGATTCAGAATAGGCTTCGGTCGAAGCCGATACAGCCGGGTTGCAGCTCTGCAATTCGATGCGCCGGCGCTATAGCCCGATTCGGTCGGGTTGCAGCCTCGCCGAAGCGATTTCTCCTGCTGCAGCCCGGTGAAATCGGGTTGCAGCTCTGCAATTCGATGCGCCGCCGCTGTAGCCCGATTCGGTAGGGTTGCAGCCTCGCCGAAGCGATTTCTCCTGCTGCAGCCCGGTGAAATCGGGTTGCAGCTCTGCAATTCGATGCGCCGCCGCTATAGCCCGATTCGGTCGGGTTGCAGCCTCGCCGAAGCGATTTCTCCTGCTGCAGCCCGGTGAAATCGGGTTGCAGCTCTGCAATTCGATGCGCCGCCGCTGTAGCCCGATTCGGTAGGGTTGCAGCCTCGCCGAAGCGATTTCTCCTGCTGCAGCCCGGTGAAATCGGGTTGCAGCTCAGTCACACCGACATTTGCTCACTCTAACCCGACGCTATCAGCTTGCAAATCTCCGACCCGTTGGTTACATTGCTTCTGAATTGCTCTACTATACAAGTTGAAACAGCATCTAGTAGAAGTGTCGCCCAAAAATGCGAGATTTAATCTTTCCGGGACTGATCGCGAGCGAGTTGATATAATATTTAAAGAAGAGACCGTCGAACGGAATAACAAGGGCTGCAATCCGGCGATAATGCAGCTAGAGAAGGGTGTGAGGAGTCTTGAGGAAAATGAGCTTGTCCGATATTCAAGATCAGAAGCGCGGAAGCGATGCCTCGGTGCGCTTCTCTATCGACCACTCCGTCAATCTGTTTCGCGCTCTCGCGAATCCGCAGCAGGATCTTCCCGCAATCGCGCCTCCGAGGGATTCCGACGAGATCAAGGCGCTTAACGCCTTGGCCCGCCGCAAGCTATTGACCGCTATGAGGAGCGGAGAAGTGAAATACGACGCCGAAAGGCGGGTGCTGACGATTGCTAAGTATACAAGATTAAAAAGCTCCGAAAGCCTCTGAATGTTCCAGAAGCTTCCGGAGCTTTGTAATTGTCACCCCCTTCCCCCTTATCCCATCAGGCGTCAGCGCCGGAATAGTAAGCACCCGCTCCCAACCTCAGCTCACCGTCCTCGGCCGTTCCATCCGGGCGAGACCCGGCCAGCGGAAGGCGGCCCACTCCGGACGATGGCGCGAGATGCGCGTGACGATGACGGTCATGTCGTCCTTGATGCCGCCGGGGTATTGACGCAGCGCCGTGTCGAGCAGCGAATCCGCGATCTCCTGAGGATCGTCCTCGTCCAGCTCCTGCAGCACCCTTTTCATCCACTGTTCCTTGTTGATCGCATGGCCCGGCGCGTCGAGAATGCCATCCGTCATCATGATCAGCGTATCCCCCGGCTGCAGCTGCACCCGCAGCAGGTCGATCTCGATATCGTGCAGAATGCCGATCGGCAGGTTGTTGGCCGCAATCGGAATAATCTCCCTCCCCCTCTTGATAAAGCTCGGCGTCGAGCCGATCTTGAGCATCGTCGCGTGCGCGGTGTACAGATCGATCAACGCGAGGTCGACCGTCGCGAACATCTCGTCCGGCGATCGGAGCAGCAGAATCGAGTTGACCGACTTCACCGCCAGCCGCTCGTCGATGCCCGATTGGAGCAGCTGCTCCAGCATCGACAGCGCCGCGCTGCTCTCCGCTCGCGCCCGGACGCCGTTGCCCATTCCGTCGCTCAGCGCTACCGCGAACTTGCCGTTGCCGAGCTCCACCATACTGAAGCTGTCTCCCGACAGCAGATCGCCGTCCTTGGCCGCTCCCGCCACCCCCGTCTCCACTTCGTAAATTTTTGCTGAGGCAAACGTCACCGTGCTCAGATGCGCGGCCGGCTCCCCGGTTCTCTCGCTGCTGACCGTGACCGTCTCCCCGAGAATTTCCGTCAGGATCGGCGCAATCATTTTGCGGCATTCGTCGTACCCGGTGCGAAAAGCGTGCACCATCTCGATCTCGATATGTCCCTCCTCCAGACTCAAAATATCTATGCTCTGAATCGCCAGCCCCAGATGGTCGAGGGCATCCCGGATTTGCCTCTCCTGCGCTTCCATCTGCTTGGCTTCGCGACGGATTTCCTTGACCAGGTCGTCCATGACCTGCGACACTCCGGACAGCTGATCGGCGACGAGGAACCGGCTGTCCTGCAGCTGCTGCCGCCAATGAAGGTCGTGGCGGTAGATCTCGTACTGCCGCTTCATCACGTCCAGCACGAGCGGCGTCTTCACGCACACCCGGCCCCAGGACTTCGGGAGCTGCGAAGCCATCAAGTCCGGATTGTGCTCCACGGCGGTCATCATGTCGGTCATCAGCTTGTACGTCTGAATAAATTGGCTGTCCCAGCACAGGTTGCGCCGGTGGCAGCCGGCGCAAGCCCGCTCGTGCACCTCGTTGACGAAATGATCGAAATCGCGGTTTTGCGCGGGAGCGTCGCCCGTCTGGGTCATCTGACGAAAGCTTCGGGACAGCTGGCGGAACACTTCGGAAAATTTCTCCACCCGCTCGGCCGTCAAATCCCGGACTTTCTGAGCATATTCCTGCTGGTGCTGAGCATAGTTTGTAGTACCGGGAACGAATCGGGACAAAGATTCCGTGACCGATCGGGGCGTGAACAGCAGCATAACGGATGCCGCCACCGTCGCCCACGTCGAAGCCATCGTGTCGGCCGCGGTCGCTCCGAACAAAGCGAAGACCGAAGTGCCGAGCAGCAGGCCGAACACCGACGCCGCTTTGCCCCCTTCGCGCAGCAGCCCTGCCATCAGTCCGCCGAAGGCGAGCAGACCAATCTCCGCCGTCGCCCCCAAATTGGACAAGCTCAGGATCATGCCGGCGATGACGCCCGCGGACGTGCCCAGAGCGGCCCCGCCGACGTAGGCGCTTACCGCCACGAAATATCTGGACAGCACGCCGGCCAAGGCTACGCCGTAGATCTCCCATCCGGTCAGCCCCGTGAGCAGGCAAGCGAGCAAGATCGCCACCCCGACCCATTCCTCGTGCCGCATCTCGGACGGTCTCTTCGTCCGCGTCAGAACAGGCAGCGCATGAACGAACAGCAGCGTGAGCACGAAGGCAAGGGAAGCTTCCACCAGCGTTAACAAATACGGCATCCATCCCGCGCTCTCGGCGAGCAGCACCGCGAACACTTTGACGATTAGCGTTGCGGCGAAGACGACGACGGGCGCCTGGGACAGCTCGGCTTTCTCATAGAGCACCAAGGCTCGATAGAGAAGATAGATGACTCCGATCTCCGCGCAGATGACCGCCGGCATCGGATCGATCGCCCAGAAGCTGCCCGCCGTCAAGGATAACATCGCCCAGAAGGCCATATCTCTCCTCAAGTAAAGCACGACCCCGAAGAACGCCGCCGCGAACGGCGCGATCCCCTCCAGCATGGCCGCCCTCCCAAGCAGAAATCCCGCCGCGATAATGAGAAGCACCCACTGCTGTTCTTTGACGGCAGCCCCCCAGCGGAGCAGCAAGGAAGATTCTCGGGTTACTCCTCCGGAAGCTTGCGCGGAACGTTTCCGCTTCTTGAACCAACTCTTGCGACCTTTGTCCGGAGCAACAGCAGGTCCGGTCCCCATGCGAGGAACGAAAGGAACGACGGACGGCTTGTCCATGATGCACACCCCATTCACCAGATTGAATTGTGCTCTTAATTATAGGCGGGGGTTTTCATGAAGTTTGTCAGAAACGGTTGGCGGGGGAAAAGTTTTTTCCGACAGGATCGGAGGCGCTGTGGCGACGGCTTGCGCGAATCGGCGAAACCTTCGGCGCCCATAAGCCCGCCCGCGATTTCCACGCGCCGCCGTCCCGGTATTCCCTTGAATTGCGACAGCGAAAAAACGCGCTCATCCGACGGAGAATGGCGCTACGCGCGATCCGCTTCAGACGCGATCCGCGCGGGCTTGCCGGATGGACGCGAAGGATGCGGGCACGAAACGCCGCGTTCGGCCTCCCGCTTCCGCTAACTTGCGGGCAAGCCGCTGATCGGCGCACCGCGGCCTCCTCTCGAACGAGATCGCCCCCCTCTTAAACGAGGCCTGGGCCTCCTCCCAAACTTTCGAACAACACAGCAAAGCCGGACCCATAGGTCCGGCTATAATAAGTTGTAGCATAGCTTATATCTTACGAACGACGTCCGCCGCGTCCGCCACGTTTGGATTCGGTGCTTTTCTTAAGAGTAGAAATTCGTTCTTCGCTGTCCTTGAGGAAGCGAGACAATTTGTCATCAAAAGAGGGAGACCTTCCGAAACCGCCCGGCTTGGAGGGACGACCGCCGCGCTCGCGGGGTCCGCGTTGTTGCGTTTGTTGCGAGTATTGCTGTTCCGGCGGTTTGTCCACGGCTTGACGAATGGACAGTCCGATCTTGCCGTCCTTGTCCACATTAATGACCTTGACCTTAACCATGTCATTAATCTTCAAGTGCTCGTGAACGTCTTTCACGTAGCTGTCTGCAATCTCGGAAATGTGGACGAGCCCCGTAACGCCGCCCGTTAAATCCACGAACGCTCCGAAATGCGTAATGCCGGTAACCTTGCCCTCCAGTTTGGTTCCCACTTCGATGGCCATAAAAACGGATGTTCCTCCCTGAACCTGAGTATGCCCGGACTTTACACGTCCGGTTATGCAAATTATAAACGACAAGCGGAAGCAAGGTCAACAGACGTTAGACTACCCGGGAGGCTAATCGGGAAGTTATTTCGTCTTGATCGGCACTTCGCCCGGAAGGCCGAGTCCATGTTCTTTGCGGGCAAGCTGCCCTATGTATTCGTCGTCGTTCAGGCGTGCGATCTGCAGCTTTAACTCTTCGTTCTTCGCTTGGGCATCGGCGAGCTTGCGATTGGCTTCTTCCAATTGAGCCGAACGATCGTTGATCTGTCCGGATTGGGTGATCCATACGTAACCGGCCCAGCTTAGAAATAAAATGACGACAAACAGCAGTAATTTCAACCTTCTGCGCGCGCCCGTCGCCGCGGGGGTCGCGGCCTTTGTACGCGAAGTCAATCCCGATGCCTCCTTCCCAAGCAAGCTTGCGCTCCGAGAGTTAGGGAGCGACGCGATCATTATAGCATACTGGACATACGGAGAAATATCCTTCTTCGGATTCAATTCCGGCAAGAACGTTGTCGAACCAAAGCAACACGAACGTCATGCGAACGCTAACTTTTTTTCCGGAAAATGTCCCGAATTTGCCTTAATCGATCGCGAAACCGCCGGTATGCGTCCGCGACGGGAGCCAGTCTTCTTCTTGCGGGAAGGAGCTTGATCCACAGCCAGCGGCCAAGCGCGCCGAACGGTTTGAACAGCAGCTTGCCCGTCCACAGCAGCGTTGCGGCCGTCACGACGAACAGAATATCCAACAGCTTGGCCAACAATCGGACAACCCAAAGCACGGGAACGATCAGCAGCGCGCGAACAAGCCTCCATACGAACAGGGACAGCGACTTCACGATGTCGATCAGCTTCCCCGTGAATCGAACCATCCATGGGCTTAGCAGTCCGAAGTAGCCGGTCACGCCGATCCCGAGGCCGAGAAAGACGTACATCCGGACCTCTCCCTGATTGCTGGCGAGCAGCACCGAGAATACGCCCAATGTAGCTGCCGCCCAATAAGCCACGTCCAATGCGGGCAAGAGCCATCTGGCGACGTGAAACCGATGGGAAGCCACCCGGTAGACGTCGAATGCCAGTCCCATGGCCAGGCCGCACAGCATCATGGTGGCAATCGTCATGCCTTGCGCCGCCGCGTTCACTTGAACAACTTCCCGAACAGGCCTTTGGATTTCGTTCCCGCCGTGCTGCCGTCCAGGTAAACCAGGGAATGGATCGTGCCCTCGATCGAGACGAGTCCTTGATCCAGGCTTAAGTTCTTCATATGCAGGTTCTGTCCGCGAACGGTCAAGTAGCCGCATTCCGTCTCCAGCAGAAACTCTTCGTTGTCGAAGCTGTCCACGTTGCTGATGCCGGTAATATCCAGCGTCTTGCGGTTCAGCATCCGGATTTCCTGATGCTTGGTGCCTTTCGCATGTTCCATGGAGTTCCCCTCCCCTGCTAGCGGTAGTTCAAAAAGTCCGGTTTTGATCACGAAGCGAACTTTTTGAACACATATTTAAGACTAGCCTATGGGCATGGGAGTTAAATTAGAACCGGCTTGCGCTCTATCGGATAACGACGCTCACCGGCTTCGTAACGGTCAGCTCGGCGCCTGCGTATACAGGAAGGCCGGACTGCGGCTCGATGCGGAACAGGACGACCGAATCCGAGTTCTGATTCGCCGCGACCAGCCACTTCCCGTCCGGGGAGAGGGCGAAGTGCCGCGGAAATTTGCCGCGCGTGGAGACGTAACCGGCGGGGCTCAGCTTGCCCGTCTGCTCGTCGATCGCAAGGACGCCGATGCTGTCGTGGCCGCGGTTGGAGACGTACAGGAAACGTCCGTCCTTCGATGCGGCGATCTCGGCGCACCAGCTCTCTCCCGTGAAGGAAGGCGGCAGCGTGGACAGCGTCTCTTGGCGTGTCAGCTTGCCCGCCTCATATGCGAACCGGGTAACGGTGCTGTCCAGCTCGTTAACGGCATAGACGGCGCTGCCCGACGGATGGAAAGCGAGATGGCGCGGGCCTGCGCCCGGCTCCAGCGAAGCTGCGTCGTGAGCGACCCACTGGCTGCCTTCCGTGTCGCGGGCATACGTCATGATCTTGTCCATGCCCAAGTCGGCGACGAGCAAATATTGCCCGTCCGGGCTGAACGTGACGGAATGCGGGTGCGGCCCTAGCTGCCGATCCTGATTCGGTCCCGAACCAGTGTGACGGAAGCGGATCGACGGAGGTCCCGGACGCTCGTCCGAACGGACCGGATACAGCATGACGGACTCCCCGCTGTAGTTGGAGACGGCCAGCCAATCTTCCGAAGGCGTGAGCGACAGATGGCACGGATGGGCGCCATGGGTCGGATGGTATTGGCCCGGTCCCAGCTTGCGAGTGTCCGCGTCGATCGGGAACGAAGCAAGCTGACCGCCCTCCGCCTTGTCTCCGTCCACGTCGATATGCTCTTCCACCTCGCTGACCGCATAGAGGCGAGTCCCGCTCTTGTTCACGCGCAGAAACGACGGATTCTCGATATTCCCATACTCCGCCGTCTTCACCAGTTCCCCCGTCTCCGTCAACAGTTCCGCCCTCGTAATGCCGACTTCATTTTTCGCGCCGTAGGCGCCGATCCATATTTCGTAGGTTTTGGTCATGGTAAAATGGCTCCTTAGATGAAAATAGAGTTCCGCCCGCGAAGGGAAAAGCCCCTATTATCATACAACATTTAGAAATAATTCCATAGTGATCGGAGGCGATTTGACCCGAGCACGATGTTCCCGAAACTACCTGATTGGCGCAATGCTACTCATCAGTTGCACGTATAATTGCCTCGTGCTATCTATAAGAATAGAAATAAGGAGCCGGACGCCATCCGACTCCCCTGTACAACATCTTGGATGGGAAACCTCCGAGCAAACCCGAAAATAACCCGTTCCCCTGGCGTCAACCTGGGCGGGTTATTTTCGCTTTTTCAGATAAGTGAGCAACGCCAGCAAGAACATGCCGAGCATAATCACTTCCGTAAACTTGTGCAACTCCGACTACCAGTTGCCTCCGCGCTTGATTTCCTCGATGATCGCCTTAACCCCTGCGTCGATCTGCTCCGGCTGCGTCTGCGAGATGCTGATGCGCAGAAATTTCTCCCGCTCCAGATAGTCCGACAGGTAGTACGCTTTGTCCGAAACAACGTTGACATTCCTGGCTGCAAGACGCTTGATCAGACGGTCCACATTCACCGTCGGCTGCAGTTTAAATTGCATATAGATGCCCGAACGAATGTCCGGCACTTCGATCAGACCCGCTTCGTTGTACCGTTCTACCGCCTCGTTCAACGCCTGCATCCTCGATGCGTACAAGCTGCATATTTTGTGCTTGTGCCGCTCGTACATGCCGTTCTTGATATACACCTCGAGCGCCGCCTGGGACAGCAGCGACGTGTCGGGGTAGACTTTATACGCGTGGAACGTCTTGAGCAGCCGCTCCGGCAGCACGATAGCTCCCAACCTTAGGCCGGGGAAAATGATTTTGGAGAAGCTTTTCACGTAAACGACGTGCGAGCTCGTATCGTAAGCATAGATCGGGTCGAATTTGCGATCCGCGCCGAGGTCCGCCATATAGTCGTCCTCCAGGACGTACACGTCGTATTTGCCCGCCAATCTGGCGATCGCTTTCCTCTCCTCCGCGCTGTAGGTAGTGCCGAGCGGATTGTGGAATCTGCACATCGTGTAGAAAAATTTAATGTCTTCGCTTCGGAATTTCCGCTCCAATTCCGCCAAATCGATCCCCGCGCCCGTACGCGCGATGCCGGATACCGGTATGCCTTCCGTCTCCAGCAGCCGCAAGTAGCCGTCATAGCTCGGCTGCTCGACCAGAACCGTCTTTTTGCCGCTGGGAAACGGCATTCTCGCCATAATCTCCAGCGCCTGATACGCGCCCGGGGTGACGATGATTCGCTCCGGCTTGGCGAATACTTGATCCTCGGCCAGATGAGTCGCCAGCGTCCGTCGGAAGGACTCCAGCCCTTTGGGATCGCCGTAAGTAAATAAATCGTACTTATAGATATCGATCGCTCTGTTCAGACAGTGTTGAAAATCCAAATACGGAAACACGTCCAAGTCCGGCAGCACCGTGGCAAAATTGATCTCCGTCCCGTCCCTCTCGTCGCGCCAGTCCCCGGGTTTCTCGACGACGTAGAAGCCGCTTTGGGGGACGGAATACACGACGTGGCGCTTCTCCAGCTCCGCGTAGGCGCGCGCGATCGTGCTGACGCTGCACCCGTACGATTCCGCGGCGCTGCGGACGGAAGGCAGCTTCTGCCCGGGAACGTACTGCTTCTCCCGAATCTTGTTCTCCATATCGGACAGAATCGAAAAGTACTTTTTCACGCGCGCCCCTCCTTTCTCCCGACTGCGGTTGCCGATTTCGCCCTATTCCCGACGGAGGGGACGAGCAAGTCCCAGATGGTCGCGCAAGGTGTTTCCCATATAAGCGGAACGGTAGACGCCCCGATTTTGCAATTCCGGAACGACCAGCTCGACGAAGTCGTCAAGCTCGCCCGGCAAATGCCGGGGGAGAAGATTAAACCCATCCGCACCGTATTCCATGAGCCACCTTGTCAACTCATCGGCGATCTGCGACGGCGTCCCTTTCAAGGTCAAATGGCCCGCATCGCTCATGACGTGCCGGTAGAGCTCGGCGATAGTCCGCAAGCCCAGAGCTGCCGCCTGCGCTTTAAGCTCCCTATACCGCGCTCCCGGAGGCGCGCCGTTCGAGTCTGCATCGGGCAGGAGAGCGTCCAGCGGGTAATCTCGAACATCCAGACCGATCGCCAGAGAGACATGGTCCTTCCGAATGGTATCCCCCATAGCGCGCTGCCAGAGCTGTTCCTTCTCGCGCACCTCGGCTTCCGTCCGGCCGACGGTCACCTGAAGTCCGGGCATGATGACCAGATCGTTAGGGGAACGGCCATACTTGCCCATACGCGATTTCACGTCCTGATAAAATTGCTTGGCGTCCTGGAACGAAGGCTGCGCCGTAAAAATCATATCCGCATTACGCGCCGCTCTTTCTTTGAAGGTGTCCGATTCCCCGGCCTGAATCATCACCGGATGACCCTGCGGCGGTCGGGCCAGCGTAAGCGGACCTCGTGTCCGTCATGATTGATCGGATGCACCTTCGACGGCGTCATATAACGTCCGTCCGATCGATCTTGTCTGAACGCATCGTCTTCCCAGCTATCCCACAGCGCCTTCACCACCGAGACGAACTCCTCCGAATATATTCGTGACGCTTGTCGAGCGGAATCCGGTTGCCGTATGTAAAGTTGTGCGCATAGGCGTCTCCGCGCGAAGTTACGATGTTCCACGCGGCTCGGCCGCCGCTCAAATGGTCCATGGAAGCAAGCATTCTCGCCAGATGGTAAGGCTCTTGGTAAGTGGTCGAGACGGTCGCCGCCAAGCCGATGCGCCTGGTGATCCCGATCATCGACGATAACAGCGTAATAGGCTCCGGCCAGGCGTTCACGCCGCGGCCTAACGCATCTTCCTCCTGCACGTTGGACATCGCGTACTTGTCGGACAG
The DNA here is from genome assembly GCF_003001675.1 of Cohnella sp. SGD-V74. Lineage (GTDB taxonomy): Bacteria > Bacillota > Bacilli > Paenibacillales > Paenibacillaceae > Cohnella. The sequence continues at coordinate 41,909 of NZ_PVYW01000019.1, forward strand.
GAACAGCATGTCGAATAATCCCTCTTCCGCCTTCTTCGCGGTCCGGCTGTGGAACTCCAATCCCAGCAGTCCGTCCGCCGCCGCTCCCGGATACCGCCATCCGCCGCCCAGATGGGCTGGCGACACCAACAAGGAAGACATCTTCAATTGCCTGTATACTCCCATTTTCTCATTCGTCCTCTCCGCTCTTTCTACTCATTATACTATACGTCCAGCAGTACGCTCACCCTAACTGTATCGATACAGTTGGAGCAAAAAGGCGTTGTTCCGACCTTGGTTCTGGCTTATCTTCAATACAACGGTTGAAACGTTCGCGAACACCTGCCGTTTGTTGGAGAGGATGATGTCCCCATGAATCGCAAAGAATTAAGGCTCGCATATTCCTTCGCCGTGCTGAACGCCGTCATTATTGGGCTGTCCTTCTTATTTGCCAAGGTCGCGCTCGAACATGCCGATCCGCTCGACACGCTGGCGTTCCGGTTTGCCGCTTCGTTCTTGGTCATGTCCGTGCCGGTGGCGCTCGGCTGGTTTAAGCTGTCGTACCGGGGCAAGCCGTTGTACAAAGTGCTGCTGCTGGCCTCGATGTACCCGCTTGGCTTTTTCACGCTTCAGGCGTACGGCCTGCAGCATGCGACCTCGGCGGAGGGAGGCATTCTGTACGCGTTCACCCCGATTGTCACGATGATCATCGCCGCCGTGTTTTTGAAGGAATCGACTTCCGTCCTGCAGAAGCTGTCGATCTTCCTATCGGTGTTCGGCGTCGTGTTCATCTTCGTGATGAAAGGCAGCGGCATCGATTGGTCGAATCTGACGGGGATCTCCTTGTTACTGTTGACGTGCTTCGCTTTCGCCGGGTATACCGTGCTGGTCCGTTCGCTCTCGAAGCAATTCAGTCCGGCGGAACTCACTTATTTGACGCTCGGAGTCGGGTTCGTCGTCTTTATGATCGTATCGTTCTCCAGCCATGCGGCGGGCGGAACGCTTGATCGCTTTTTCGCGCCGCTCTCCAGCACCCCCTTCGTCCTGTCCATCCTCTTCCTGGGCGTGGTGTCCTCGCTGGTCACGTCATTGTTGGCCAACTACATCCTGTCCAAAATGGAAGCGTCGAAGATGAGCGTATTCGCCAATCTCTCCACAATCGTCTCCATGGGGGCCGGAGCGATGTTCCTCGGAGAGGAATTGACAATGTATCATCTGATCGGGTCGGTACTGATTATCGCCGGGGTCATCGGAACGAACCGTTTGGGTCGTAAAAGAGCGGCCGGGATTCCCTCGGATGAAAGCCGTGCGAACAAGGGCATGAAAGCTTCTGCTATTAAAAATTAACCAAAGAAGATCGAGGAGTGTGGAGTATATGTTATCTGCTGCGCAAACTGATTTTTTCGCCATCGTTCGGGAACGTCGTTCCGTTAAACAATATGACGTCTCGCACCGTCTAAGCGAACAAGAGATTAAAGAGCTGCTGGAGATTGCCGGAAGCGCGCCTTCCGCCTGGAATCTTCAGCACTGGAAATTCCTCGTGCTCAACGACAAGAAGGCCCAAGCGAAGCTGCTGCCTATCGCCTACGACCAACGGCAAGTAGCGGAAGCTTCCGTCGTCATCGCCGTATTGGGCGACCTCGAAGCCCATCTGAACGCCGAAGAGGTCTACGGACCTGATGTGAAAGCCGGAAAGCTGTCGGAGGAGATCAAGTCGGGTCTGGTCAGCCAAATTGAAGAGGCCTACGCGGACGCTTCAGCCTTCCCGCGCGACGAGGCGATCCGCAACGCATCGCTTGCCGCGATGCAGCTCATGCTCGCGGCAAAGGCGGCGGGGCTCGATTCGTGCCCGCTTGGCGGTTTCGACCCTGATCAATTCACGGAAGCGTTCGGCGTTCCTTCGCGCTATGTGCCGGTCATGCTAGTCGCGATCGGCAAGGCGGCCGCTCCGGCTCGTCCTTCTCCCAGGTTCAAGGCCGAACGGACGGCGGTCTGGAATCGTTTCTGACCTCTTGCAGAAACTTCAAAAGTCCCCCGGACCGGAGAATGACTCTCCCGGACCGGGGGACTTCAATTTAGGGCGCTTACGGAACCTTTCGGCAGCTCTCGCGAACAACCAGCTCGTGCGGAAGAATAATGTCTCCCTTCGCGGCTTCGGGGTCCGAAATCTGTTTCAGCAAGGTTTCCATGGTGATTTTGCCCATGTGATGGATGGGCTGCTCCATCGAGGTCAGACGGGGGCGGACGAGCTCCGTCATCTGGCTGCCGTCGAACCCCATGACGGAGATGTCCTCGGGAATGCGCAGGCCGTGGTCCCAGATGCAATTCATCGCACCGATCGCCATATCGTCGCTCACGACGAACACCGCGCCGGGCCGCTGCTTGTTGTTCAGCAGCTCCTTCATGAGCTCGTAACCGCTCTTGACCTTGTAGTCGCCGAACCGAATGTTCTCATAGACGATCTTGACCGAATGGTCGGCGAGCGCATTGCGGTAACCGCTGTAGCGGTTCTGTCCGGAGGTCACGTCGCGCAGGTCGCCGCCGATAAACCCGATGCTGTCGTGGCCCAGCTCGATTAAATATTTCGTGGCGTCGTAAGCCGCCTGATAGTCGTCGATGATAATGGAAGTGAAGTCCTGATCCATCGGCTTGACACTGGAAAATACGACCGGGATGTTCGTCTTGTGGATTTGCGCGCGAATGTCTTCGTTGATTTTCTCGTGCATGATAATGATGCCTTCCACGCGCATTTCCGTAAAGACGTTAAGGTACTTCAGCTCCTTGTCGATGTCCTCTATAATGTTGCACACCAGCAGATTATAGCCGTTCGAGCTCGCGGCTTCCTCGACACTGCTCAGGATGGTCGAATAGAAGCTGGAGGTCAAATCGGGCACGATGACGCCGATCAGGTTCGTCTTCTTGAGCACCAGGCTGCGCGCGATATGGCTCGGCGCGTACCCCAGCTGTTCGATCGCCTTATTGACCTTCCTTCGCATCTCGTCCTTGACGTATTTCTCGCCGTTCAACACTCTCGATACCGTGGTCACAGAGACTCCGGCCACTCGGGCCACGTCTTTGATTTTCGCTTGCAATAGACTCACCCTTTAATTCTCGTCAGTAAACATGGTCATGGTTAGTTTCGACGAATTCCTCCGGAATTCCTCTTCGTTGCCTCGTCGATGGCTCCCTCTCCGACAGGGGCCCCGGGTACGAGCCAGGCGTGAGCGGGATCGTTGGCGATTCTCCAAGTCCGTCTAGGTCCGGCCATCACGTTCAAATAATAGACTTCGTAGCCGGGTGGAGCCGACACCGGGTGGTACCCTTCCGGTACGAGAACGACCTCTCCGTCGTTCACGGCCAGCGTCTCGTCCAACGAGCGATCGTCGGTATAGACTCTCTGAACGGCAAACCCTTGCTTCGGGCTGACCTCATAGTAATAGGTCTCCTCTAGCAGGGATTCGTCCGGCAGCGCGTCGCGATCATGCTTGTGCGGAGGAAAGCTCGACCAGTGGCCGGCCGGCGTGAATACCTCCACCACGAGCAAGCTGTCCGCGGCTTCCGTCTCCGGCAGAATATGATGGATGAGCCGAGCGGTGACGCCTTCGCCTCGATGCTCGACCGCCGTTTGCTCGGGGGAGATCAACCGAGCTTCCGCGCTTCCCATGCCGGGCGCCCAGCAAACCGCAAGCCGCAGCTCCGAACGTGCGGTCAGCGTAAACTCGTCTCCGGAGGGAACGTAGACGGAGAACGGGGGAATTTTCTCGAAGACGCTCATCCGGCGTCCGATCCGCTGCCATTGCGATCCGGAGGAGGTCGTCACGTCCGCCACGCCTCCCAGGAGAACGAGGCAAGCTTCGCGCTCTTCGGTGGCTCGCCGCAGCGTCGCCCCGGGCTCCAGCCGGTACACCTCGAATCCGACGTGCGCCCAGCCGGCCGATTCCGGGGTAATGCGAAGCACATTGCCTTCGTCGTCCGGAGCCGGGCGGGGTTTTACGATTAGTTTGCTCATCCTAGCAGCCTTCTTTCCCGTAGAGGTTGGGGCCGGTTCTACCAGCGGGAGGTGACCATTTTCTTTCTCGTATAAAATTCCACTCCGTCCGTGCCGTTGGCATGCAGGTCTCCGTAAAACGATTTTTTCCACCCGGAGAACGGGAAGAAGGCCATGGGAGCCGGAACGCCCAGATTGACGCCCAGCATGCCGGCATCGATCGTCTCGCGGAATTGCCGCACGTTGGAGCCGTCCTGCGTGAAAATGCAAGCCCCGTTGGCCAGCTCGGAACGGTTGGCGATCTCGATCGCCTGCTCCAGCGAATCGGCGCGAACGATCGACAGCACCGGCGCGAAAATCTCTTCCTGCCATATTTTCATCTCGCAGGTCACTTGATCGAAGATCGTCGGTCCGACGAAATAGCCCTCGCCGCCGCTTGTCGCGTCCCGACGCCCGTCTCTGAGGAGAACCGCCCCTTCGCTCTCGCCCGATTCGATGTAGCCCAGCGTACGATCCTTATGCGGGCCGCGAATGACCGGTCCAAGGAAAACCTCCTTGTCCATTCCGTTGCCGACGACCAGTCGGTCGGCCGCAGCCACGAGCTTCCCGACCAGCAAATCGTAGGCCTCCGCAACGGGAACGACGACCGCGCAAGCCATGCATCGCTCTCCGGCGGAGCCGAATGCGGCGTTCATAATTTGCGAGACCGCCCCGTCCATGTCCGCGTCCGGCATGACGATGGTATGATTTTTGGCGCCGGCCAGCGCTTGCACTCTCTTGCCCCGCGCCGAGGCCGTCTTGTAGACGTGTTCGGCGACCGGCTGGGAGCCGACGAAAGAGATCGCGATTACGTCCGGATGCTCCAACAGGCCGTTCACGATGTCATGCGAGCCGTGAACGACGTTTAGTACTCCGTCCGGCAGACCGGCCTCCCGGATGAGCTCGGCCAGACGATTGGCAAGCAGCGGTGTGCGTTCGGACGGCTTCAATACGAAGGCGTTGCCGCAGGCGATCGCAAGAGGGAACATCCAACAGGGGACCATCATGGGGAAGTTGAACGGGGTAATGCCGCCAATGACGCCAATCGGGTAACGATACATCCCCGACTCCACGTTCGTCGCGATGTCCGGAAGCTGCTTGCCCATCATCAGCGAAGGCGCTCCGGCCGCGAATTCCACGCATTCGATGCCGCGCAGCACCTCCCCGTGCGCTTCGTGGTAGCTCTTCCCGTTTTCCTTCGTAATGATCTCGGCCAGCTCTTCCCAATGCTCCGTCAGCAGCTGCTGGTACTTGAACAAGATTCGGGCTCTGCGAGGGACGGGAGTTTTGCTCCAGGTTTTGAACTGCTCCTTCGCCGCCGCGACGGCGCGATCCAGATCCGTCTTTGAGGAGATCGGAACATGAGCCAGAACCTCCTCGGTCGCCGGATTGTATACGGGTTCGGTTACGGTCGAATCGGAGGCGACCCACTCGCCCCCGATGAAGTTTTTCAAGATTGCGGCTGTTTGAATCATTTCGGATACCACCTCTCGCATTATTGACGTTGCGCCGACCGCATGAAATCCTCGACCTGCCGAAGCCTCGGCATGGCGTCGGAACAGCTGTGGCTGGAGATGACGATCGAAGCGCACGCGCTGCCGAAGGCCATGCTGCGGCCGACTTCCCAGCCCTGCATCAAACCATAGATGAATCCGGCGGCATAGGAGTCGCCCGCGCCGAACGTCTTGACGACCTTCGCCGGGAAGATCGAGCCCCGCTCCGCGCTCCCATCCTTGCCGTAGGCGATCGAACCGTCCTTGCCGTGCTTGATGACGACGATCTCCGCGCAATGATCGAACCACGCTTTCGCCGTCGCATCGTCGCTGCGCTCGCGATCGCCGTCAAACCGCTCCAGCCTATCGAACTCCTCGCGCGTGCCGATGATAATGTCGCTCTTCTCCGCTGCGAGCTGATAATAAACCGCCGTCTCCTCCGGGGATTTCCATGTATAGGGCCGATAGTCAATGTCGAAAACGACTTTGACGCCGTGCTTGCGGGCATAGCGAAGCGCCAGCAGCACCGCCTCGCGAGACGGGCTCTTCGCGAGCGCCGTACCCGAGACCAGCAGCGTCTTGCTGCGCGCGATCAGCGCCTCGTCGACCTCGTCCGGCGCGAGCAGCAGGTCGGCAGCGTTATCCCGGTACATCAGAATGCTGCAGTCCTCGGGGCTCTTGATTTCTGTGAAGGCCAGTCCTGTAACCGCCCCGGTCCGATCCGTGACGACGCCTGACAGGTCGATGCCGCAATCGCGCAAATATTGCGCGATGAACCGGCCCATCTGATCGTCCGCCACTTTGCCGATAAACCCGGATTTCATGCCCAGACGGGACATTCCGATGCAGATGTTGGCCGGCGAGCCGCCGACGTACTTGGTGAAGGTGACTGTCTCCTCCATCGGACGATGGATTTCGTTCGCGTTCAGGTCGATGCACAGTCGTCCTATCGCCACGAAATCGAGCTCTCTGTCGGAATTGAATCGTACCGCGTTCATGTCTTCCCCTCCCGTTAATAAGGGCGAGCGGCCTCGACTCGCTGCCGCATTCTCCCGTGTGCCTCCAGCACCTTGCCGCTGGCTGACGCTGCGGGCACGCCCACGTGCCACCACGATTCGTAACCGCCCGTATTCGTTCCCGCGAGCACCTTGATCTCGATCAGCGCCGGACCTCGCTCCGCCTTCGCGTCGTTCAACGCCCGCTTCAGCTGCTCGGCGTCGCGCGCCGTGTAAGCCGCCGCCCCGAGACCGCGCGCGATCGTCGCGAAATCGATGGGCAGACGAGCGCCGTCCAGCTTTCCGCTCTCCTTGGAGCGGAAGCGGAACTCGTTGCCGAAGCCGTCGCTGCCATGCTCTCTCTGCAGATTGTGAATGCACTGGAAGCCGCTGTTGTCGAAGAGCAGAACGGTCAGCTTGACCCCTTCCTGAATGGCGGTCACCAGCTCCGAATGCAGCATCAGGAAGCTGCCGTCGCCGACGATCGCGTAGACGTCACGCTCCGGCTCCGCGAGCGCGGCTCCGAACGCGCCGGAAATCTCGTAGCCCATGCAAGAGAAGCCGTATTCCAGGTGATAGGTTTTCGGCTCGCTGCAGCGCCAGAGCCGATGCAGATCGCCCGGAAGGCTCCCGGCCGCGCCGACCGCGACGGCCCTCGGACCGGCGAATTCGTTGACGATGCCCAGCGCCCTCGTCTGCGTCAGCCCCTCCGGCGACTCCAGGCCGTATAGCCGATCGACCTCCCGATCCCACTCCGCCTTGCTCTCTCTAATGGATTCCGCCTCATAGCCGGACCGATAGCCGCGTTCCGATAACCGCTCCCGGAGCGCAACGAGCGTAAGCTTGGCATCCGCCGTCACGGCCGCCGCGTCCAGCTTCGCCGTGTCGAACGAGCTGACGTTCAGACTCAGGAAGGCCGCTTCCGGGTTCCGGAACGCCGATTTGGAGGCCGTCGTAAAATCGGTAAACCGCGTGCCGACCCCAATGATCAGATCGGCTTCAGCGGCGAATCGGTTCGCCGCCAGAGTGCCGGTCGTGCCGACTCCTCCGAGGCTCAGCGGATGATTCCAGGCCATCGCGCTCTTGCCCGCCTGCGTCTCCGCGACCGGAATGCCGAAATCCTCGGCGAAAGCCAGCAGCTCCTTGGTCGCGTCCGCGTAGTGAACGCCTCCGCCCGCAACCAGCAGCGGCCTCCGCTTGCTCGCGACCAGCTCGACCGCCCGCTGTAAGGCGTCCGGAGCCGGCGGACGGCGCTCCAGGCAGTGGACGCGCTTCGCGAAGAAGCTCTCCGGATAATCGTAAGCTTCCGCCTGGACGTCCTGCGGCAACGCGAGCGTCACGGCCCCCGTATCGGCCGGATCGGTCAGCACGCGCATGGCGTGCAGCAGCGACTGCATCAGCTGCTCGGGACGGACGATACGATCCCAGAAGCGGCTGACCGCCTTGAACGAATCGTTGGCCGATACCGTGTAGTCTCCGGGAACCTCCAGTTGCTGAAGCACCGGGTCGGGCTGCCGGGAAGCGAAGTTGTCTCCGGGCAGCAGCAGGACGGGAATCCGGTTCACCGTCGCCGTAGCGGCTCCCGTTACCATATTGAGCGCGCCCGGTCCGATGGAGGACGTGCACGCGAAGATTTGCCTGCGGTTCTTTTGTTTCGCATAGGCCGTCGCCGCGTGCACCATCCCTTGCTCGTTCTTCCCCTGAATGAAGGCCAGGCTGCCGGCGGCACCCCGCTCCAGCGCCTCGCCGATGCCCGTAACGTTGCCGTGACCGAATATGCCCATCACCCCGGCGACGAATTTCGTTTCCTCGCCGTCCACGGATACGTATTGCCGATCCAGAAATTTCAACAGCGCTTGCGCCATGGTCAATCGAATTTTGTTCATTGCCGTCCCTCGATTTGTATGGTTTGAACGTGCTTCGCGGGCTGCGTCCTACGCCAGCTTCACGATGAACGTCTTGATCTCGTAAGGCTTGATCTCGAAGCTTGCGGACTCGGATTCGGCCGCGCCGGACATGGGCTGCTCCATCAAGGTACACTCCCGCAAGGACACGATCCGGCAGTCTCCGGTCATCTCCACCCGGCTGCGCAGGCCCGCGTATTCATGAACGCGCACGACGAGCCGTTCGCCGTCCTCCGACTTCTTCACGGCGTCGACCATCACGTTCGGAGCCGACAGCGTCAGCAAGGAGAAGCCGCCTGGCTTCGCGCCGGAGCCCTTCCGGGCGGTAAGCGGATTGTTGAGGCTCCACGCTTCCCGAACCGTGCCTGCCGAATACCAGTCTCCCTCGTGCGGGTAAAGGGCATAGACAAACGAGTGCTCGCCGATGTCCGCGTCCGGATCGGGATGAACGGCCGATTTGATCAGGGACAGCCGCATCACGTTGTCCTTGATGTCGTAGCCGTATTTGCAATCGTTCAACAGGCTGACGCCGTAGCCGCGCTCGGACAGGTCGGCCCATTGATGTCCGACCGTCTCGAAGCGCGCCCAGTCCCAGCTCGTATTCCAGTGCGTAGGGCGCTTGACGTTGCCGAACTGAATGTCGTAGGTCGCCTCCGTCGCGCGCACGTCCACAGGGAAAGCGACCTTGAGCAGCCGCTGACGCTCCCGCCAGTCGACGCGCGTCTTGAAGTCGATGCGCCGGCTATCGGCGTAGACGGTCATCCTCTGGATGACGACGGATTGCCCGCAGCGCCATTCGAATTCGACCGCGGCCGCCAGCGGCCCCGTCCCCACCAGCTCGGCGGAAACCAGATCGGACACCTCCTTCATCTTCTCCCGGTAGAAGATGTCGATGTCCCAGGCATCGAAATGGAGCGGCTTATCCTCGAACACTTGCAGCACGTTGCCCCGCTGCCCGCTCGCCAGCACGTCGCGTCCGTGATCCTTGTCGTAGATTCGGGTCAGTTGGCCCGCTTCGTTCCACGCCAGCTCGTAATACGGCGTCTGCAGCGAACGGCCGTCCAATCGAAAGGGAATGCGCTCTCCGTCTCCATCGCCAGCCCCCGCCGACTTCGGCGCGCAATGAATGTGGGCCAGACCCAGCGAGGGGATGACCGGCGTCTCGATGCGCCATGTTCCCTCGGCCAACTGCGCCCGCAGCGGGCGGCCCTCGGCATCCGTCCAAGCGCTGCCGGAGGCCGCGGCGCTCCCGTCCAGCTCCAGCACATCCCGTCTGGCCCACGAAGAACTGTTGAAGACGACGAACGTTCTTTCCGTCGCCGCGCCGCCGACGGACTGCGCGGCTTCTTCCCAGACCTTCGCCGCGATGGCCTCGGCCTCGGCGTACTCTTCCCGGCTGTCCTGATAGACCTCCGCGATCGAGGAGCCCGGAATAATGTCATGGAACTGGTTGCGCAGAAGGATCGTCCAGCCCTCGTTCAGCTGACGCTGCCGATAGCCGTTCCAGTCCCCTTGCACGGTCGCGGCGACCGCGCTCAGCCATTCGGTCTCGCGGTACAGCAATTCGAGCTTGCGGTTCATCTTCTTGTTGTAAGCCTGGCTGGTGTACGTTCCGCGGTGATATTCCAAATACAGCTCGCCGTCCCACGTATGCACGTATCGATCAGACTCTTCGACCGTCTTCTGAAGCCGCTCGAAATAATCGTCCGCGCGGCCCGGCTTCACGTGCGGCAGACCGGGAAGCTTGTCGAGCCTGCGGCACATCTCCAGCATCTCCCGGTTGACGCCGCCCCCTCCGTCCCCGTAGCCGTAGGACAGCAGAAGCTCCTGGTTGATCTCCTTGTCGCTGTAGGCGTTCCAGGCCCCTTGCACCGTCTCCGCGGTCAGAAGGCCGTTATACGTATAGAAGAAGGCGTTGGCCTCTTCCCAATCGTCCGGCGTCGTAATGAAATGCGTCAGCACCTCCGAGCCGTCGAGTCCGCGCCAGCGGAACGTATCGTGCGGCATCCGGTTGTATTGGTTCCAGCTGATCTTCGTCGTCATGAACGTATCGAAGCCGGATTTGCGCAGAATTTGCGGCAGCGCCCAACTGTAGCCGAACACGTCCGGCAGCCACAGGTACTTGCTCTCCGCTCCGAACTCCTCGCGCATGAAGCGCGTGCCGAACAGAAACTGCCGGACAAGCGATTCCCCGGAGGTCAGGTTACAGTCCGCTTCCAGCCACATGCCTCCGCCGATCTCCCAACGTCCTTCGCGAATCCGCTCGCGGATCTGCTCGTAGATTTGCGGATAATCCTGCTTGAGGTACGCGTAGAGCTGAGGCTGCGTCTGCAAAAATACGTATTCCGGGAACCGCTCCATCAGGCGCAGCACCGTAGAGAACGAGCGGGCGCTCTTCTCCCTCGTATGCTTAAGCCGCCACAGCCAGGCGACGTCGATATGCGTATGCCCGACTGCCGTTACCGTAACCGCGGAATGCTTGTCGAGCTTGGACAGCTCTTCGTGCAGGCGCTCCCTCGCCTCGCAGACGGAAGCATAGAAAGCTTCCGATTCCGGATAGGACCAGTCGATCGCCAGCAGCGCACGATCCAGCGCCTTGGTCAGAGCGATGCGGTCGGAGCAACCGTTCTCCAGTACCCGAATCGTATCCAGCACCGCTGTCCCCGTGTAATACAGATCGTCCGTTTGCTCGTCCAGCCAACAGAGCTCGGCGCGGCGAATCGTGTGCGCCCTCTCCCGGGGCGGGCCTCCGCCTTCCAGCCCCGACCATAGCCGAATATCCAGCCTTCCCGTCGAACCGGCCGAGCCGGTCGGCAGGAACACCTCTTGGTGATTGCTGTCCACGCCCTGGTACGGCGCTCCGTTCCAATAGAGCAGCGCTTCGAAGCCTTCGTTGTTGCCCCCGCCCGTCTCTCCGAAGTCGAAGCGCCCGAGCGCGGTCTTACCCGCCCATTCCGACGGAATCTCGACCGAACGCGTCAGCCAGACATAGCGGTCGCGGCCTTTCCAGGTTTCCCCGAGCCTAAGCTCGAATTCGGGCTCTCCCGCAGGAGGCGCTTCTCCGATCTCTCCATGCCTGTCCTCAACGGCTCCGAATGCCGTCAGCGGAATGGCATCGCGATAGCGCGCTTCGCTCAGCTGCTTTAATCGGGCGTTTAATTTCGATTCGGTGAAAAACATCGCGACGCTCCCCGCTTTCTATCCGATTTCATCCCAACGTTTTTTCCAGCTTCAACAAATGTTCCAGGCTCATCGCCAAGCTGTCGAACGGACTTCCCGAGCAGTAGTCCTGCTCCACCGCGAACCATTCGACGCCATTCTGCAGTCCCCATTGGAGGATAGGCGCAAAATCGATGACCCCCGCTCCGATCTCGGCGAACGTCTGCCTGTCGTCCGCCGTCATATCCTTGAGATGCAGAATCGGCATGCGGTTCGCGTATTGGCGAATGAAAGATAGCGGGTCGTGTCCGGCTTTGCGCACCCAATACGTATCGATCTCCGCATAGACGGACGGATCGTCCAGCAAATATTCGAGGGCGAATTTGTTCTCGATTGTCGTATGGAATTCGAAATCATGGTTATGATAGCCTGCGCGATAGCGCGTCCCCTTGATGTTGGAGGCGACCTCCAGCAAATCCTTCTTAACGCTGATGTAACCCTCCACGTTTTGGAGTCCGTCAGGAAGCGAGTGGCAGATGAAATCCGGAGTTTCGAAGAGATCGGCTTCCTCCAGCACGGCCTTCAAGTCGTTCTTCATCCGCTCCAGCCCGACGTGCATTCCCGCCGCTCTCAGCCCCAACTCCTTCATGACGGCGGCAATATCGCGCGCGGGATAACCGTGCAGCCCGTCGATCTGGACGGCCGCCCAGCCCATCTCCTTCAATCGCCTCAAGACGCCGGGGAAATCCTTCTTCGCTTCGTTCCTGAGCGTGTACAGTTGCGCGGCCAGCTTATGTCTGATCATCGTCCAATCTCCTCCGTTCTCAGATCGAGCCAGTCGACCTCTTGTTGGGTGAGCCGCAAATTCATGGCCTTAACGGAATCCTCAAGCTCCGCCGGATTGCGGGGGCCGATAATGGCTCCTGTGGGAAAAGCCTGGTAGAGCACATAGGCCAGCGAGATTCGAATAGGCGGAACACCCATGCGCTCCGCCAACTCCATCGCCCGCCGGTACCGTTCCCAGTTCTCTTCGCTGTAATAGACGCGGACCATCTCGGAGTCCGACCGATTATCCGGCGTAAAGTGGCCCGAGAAAAAACCGCCCGCCTGCGCCGACCAGGACAGCAGCGGAATCCGCGTGCGCGCATGCCAGTCGACCGTCGGCCGATCGGCGGAGATGCAGCCTTCCCACCTGGGTTCGTTGGCCTTGGCCAGGCTCAAGTTCGTGCTGCTGAACGCAAATCCCGTCAGTCCGCGCGCCTCGGCATATTCGTTCGCCTCCTGAACTCGCCGGTACGCCCAGTTGGATGCGCCGATCGCCCGGATTTTCCCGGCGGCGAGCTGCTCGTTCAGCTCTTCGACGATCGGTCCGACCTCCACGGTCGGATCGTCGCGATGGAGCATGTAGAGATCGATATAGTCGGTGCCTAATCTCTCCAGGCTTTCGGACAAATCCTTGCGAATGGCTCCCGGATTGACGCGGGGCCCCGGACTTCCGTCGTCGTGATGGGCGCCCTTGCACAGAATGACGACCCGGTCGCGAATCTTCTTCTCCGCGATCCAGTCTCCGAGTATTTTTTCTTTGCCGCGATATTGATGGGCGGTATCGAACGCGTTGCCCCCGGCGGCGATATACGCATCGAACATCTGCCGCTTGGGTTCGTCCATCACCCTCAAATCTCCCGTGCCCATAATCAGCCGCGACATTTTTTTGCCCGCGCCCGGAATTTCAATGGTTTGCATGCCGCATTCTCCTTAAGTATCGCGAGTTGTATTCAAAGCTGGCTTCCATGCGCCACCGTCTGCGACTGGGACAGCTCGGAATCGTGTTCCCGAATGAAATCTTCCAGGCCGGCCAAATCCTTCGCGCCCGTGCTTCCTCCGTAAGCCCCGACGGACAGGGCGCCGCTGGCATTACCGTACTTCAAGCAGGCGGCGATATCCAACCCGGACAAGAAGCCGTACAAATAGCCGGAGTTGAACGAGTCGCCTGCTCCCGTCGTATCCACGAGCCGCACAGGATAAGCCGTGCACGAGTATTGCACGCCGTCCATCACGGCGGCTGCGCCTCTGGCGCCCAGCTTAATGACGACTTGCTTGCCGTACTCGCCCATATAGCGCAGGCAATCCTCTACTTTCTCAAGCCGGGTGTAATGACGCGCCTCCGTTTCGTTCATGAAGAAGACGTCCATATGGCTCATCAGCTCGAACACGCCCTCGTACCATTCCTCCGTATCGTCCCAGCCTACATCGCAGGACAGCGTCAGTCCTCGTTCCTTCAACCGCTTGACCGCAGTCAAGTAGCGCTCGTGATTGCTTCTTCCCTTGTATCCGGTAATGTGGACATGGCCGCCTAGCGCCATTTCCTCCAGATCGATATGGTCCATGCGCAGTTCCTGGTTGGAGCCGGCATAGGAAATGAAGGAGCGGTCCGAATCCGTGTTGAAAGCAATGGAGATGCCGGTATGGTGGATCGCGCTCGTCTTGATAAAAGAGGTATCTATCCCGTGCAGGGCGAACTCCTCGCGAATGAATCTTCCCAAATGATCGTCGCCGAGAATGCCGTTAAAGGCGACGCGAAGGCCAAGCTTGGCCAGCGAGATCGCGAACAGGGCCGCGCCGCCTCCGACGTTCATCAGCATATTGTCCACGAAGATTTCCTGCCCTTTGGCCGGAACTTGATTGCCGCCCACCACGATCAGATCGATGTTGGCGTCCCCGATCACAATGACATCAAACTTTTTCAACTTTTTACTGCCCCTTCCATAATGCCCGCGATGAATTGACGACTGATGATCAAGAAGAAAACAATGAGTGGAATCGTCGCCAACAGCGTCCCCGTCATCACCATCGAGTAATCGGCCGTATGCACCGATTTTAATTGCTGCAGCACGAGCATCAGCGTGAACTTGGAGGAATCGTTAAGGATGATGAGCGGCCATAAGTAATCCTCCCACACGCCCATGAACGTCGTAATCGCCAAGAAAGCCAGAGCCGGCTTCAGAATCGGCAGCGCGATGCGCCAATACAGCCCGAACTTGCTGCACCCGTCGATCGTGGCCGCCTCCAGCAGCTCGTCGTGAATGGCCATTGCGTACTGCCGGATCCAGAAAATGCCGAAGGCTGTGGCGATGCCCGGTACGATTAATGCGTAATAGCTGCCGATCCAGCCGATCTCCTTCATGATGATAAACTGCGGAACGAGCAGCATCTGGCCCGGGATCATCATCGTGGCCATCATCAGGAAAAACAGAAGGTGCCGTCCCGGAAACTTGAATTTGGAGAAGGTAAAGCCCGTTAAGGAATTAAAGAAGAGCTGCAGCGCGGTACTGACCGACGCGACGAACAGCGTATTCAGCAGCGCTCGCCAGAAGTCGATGCTGTCCATGACTTTCCCGAAGTTGGTCGCGAACGAATCGCCGAAGGTAAACCTGGGCGGGACAGCAAAGATCGCGGCCGTTTCATTGGTGGACATGACCACCAGCCAATAGAACGGGAATATGGACAGCAACACGCCGATGACCAAAAAGGCATGAGCAAATGTTTTGCTGATCAGCAGGTTATGACGCATGAATTTGTTCACCCCTTGTCTCAATCATCGGACTTATTGAATAGCTTCCAATTAATGATCGATATGATGCCGATAATAACGAACAGCACCCACGATACCGCGGCCGCATACCCGTAATTCTGGTAAATAAAGCCTTCGCGGAACATATACAGCACGATCGTGTCCGAGCCCGGATACGGCGAACTGTTGTTGCCGGCCAGCACCTGCGGTTCGGTGAAGATCTGGAAGCCGCCGATCGTCGACATCATGACGGCGAACAGGATGATCGGCCTGAGCATCGGCAGCGTAATTCTCCAGAAAACCTGATGCGTTCTGGCGCCGTCCAGCTCGGCCGCTTCGTAAAGATCCTTCGGTATTCGCTGCAATCCGGCGAGGAAAATGATCGCGTTGTAGCCCATGTACCTCCAGCCGATCATCGCGGCAATGATGGTGCGAACTCCGAATTCGGTGTTGAACCACGGAATTTTGCCCAGGCCCAGCTTCTCCAGCACAAAATTGATCAGGCCGTATTCATTGCCGAACAGGGATTGAAATATAATAACGACTGCGACCATAGCCGTAATATTCGGAAGAAAAAAGGCGATCTTGAAAAAACCTTTGAAGCGGACAATGGACAGGTTGATGACGAAAGCCACGACCAGGGCGCAGAACAACTGAGGAGCGTTGCCCATCACCCATAACGCCAAGTTATTGACCAGCGCTTGCCAGAAGGACGGATCGGTCAGCATATACTTGAAATTGTTCAAACCGACGCTCTTCATCTCGCCTATGCCGTCCCACTTCTGCGTGGAGAGATACATGGAGAAGAAAATCGGAAATACCGAAAAGATCAAAAACAAAATATAGAATGGAGAAATAAACAAATACAGTATTCGGTTTTTGATAATCTCCTTGAATAGAGCTCCCATGCTCATTCCCCCGTGAATTTGACGAGGCAGGGTCCGACTTGCCGGTCCCCGCCCCCGTCTCCTATTTCGTTCCTAGGATAAGAATCGAATTACCGAGAAAGCTGTCGCTTGATTTTGTCCTGGGCGCTCGTCCAAGCCTTCTCCGAGTCCTGCTTCTGCACGTCGACCAGCTTCAACGATTCGACGAGCGAATTGCCGACCATATCGTCGTTGGCGTTCGTGTGCGGAATTTGGACGTCCTTGGCCGCGTCGGCGAATACCGCGCTCAAGTCCTGACCTCCGAAAAACTCATGCTCGTTCACCATATCCGGCGAATCGTAAATTTCCGGCGTGGACGGATAGTTGCCGAATTCCTTGTAGCTCGCAATCTGATTGTCCGGTCCGAGCAGGAATTTAAGTACGTCGTACGCTTCCTGCGGGTACTTGGTCGATTTCAGCACTCCGAAGAAGGAGCCGCCCTGGTTGCCAACTCCGCCTGGAGGGTACGCGATTTTCCACTTCCCGTTCGTATCCGGAGCCGCACCCAGCAGGTCGCCCACGACCCAGCTCGCGCCGATCATAGATGTGATAGCGCCGTTGTTCAGGGACGCGTTGATCTCGCTGTCGTTGGACGCCGGGAAGGTCAAGCCTTCCTGGTAAGCCTTCACGGAGAGATCCCAAGCTCTCTTGATGTGCTCCTGATCGCCGATATAGTTGCCTTCGAGATCAAAGAAGCCTTCGCTGTTCTGGCCGATAATGCTGCGGAACACATCCACCAGCGTCATCGTCTGGGTGCCGGTCGAATCCTTCACCTTCTTCAGGAGCTCGAAGAAGTCTTCCCAGGTCGCGATTTGACCTTTGACGTCCTCGGGCGCACTGGAAAGGCCGGCTTGCTCGTAAACGTCGCCGCGATAATACAGCACGACCGGCGCGACGTCGATCGGCAGGCCGATCAAGTATTCGTCCTTGGCGTCGGCGGCCATCTTCCACTTCCAGTCCAAATACTGGCTTTGAATGTCTCTGGCCCCGTGATCGTACAGATTGACGAACTTTTCTTTGTACTCCAGCATCGATGCGACCCAGCTGTCCATTGCGACAATGTCCGGACCGCTGCCTCCGCCGGAAATCGTCGTCTTCAGCTTAGTCAGATAATCGCCGCCCGAAGGAAGCTTCTCCGCATTCAGCTCGACATTGGGGAATTTCTGCCTCGCCGCCTCGATGACGGAATCCGAGATCGCGCCGTTCCAGTACCACAGTTTAAGGGAAACTTTCTCGTTGGATCCCGCCGCATTCGACGGACTGGAAGGACTGGGAGCGGAGCTGGCGTTATTTTTGTTGTTGGACGAACTGCAAGCGCTGACCACCAAAATGACGCAGAGAACCAGAATGAACCCGAGATAAGATTTTGTTTTCACCGACACGTTCCCCCTACTTGGATTTTGTTAATCGCATTGCTCAGATGCTCTTCCGCTTACTTGGCGCTGTCGATTTAAGGGCGATCACCACCTTTTCGTAATCAACCTTTATGGTACCGATACCATAAATTCGTGCGTAATCCCCTCTAATGACATCAGTTAAACCCTTTAATTTCGGCATTATCCAACAAAAGACCTCAATAACTTTCTGGTACCGATTCCATAAAAGAATGGAAACGGTCTTTGCTTCTTGTTCTCAAGTATAATGCGTTGCGCCTCGGGTTGCAAGCGCTTTAATTGTTGAGCCGCAAAATCCCTTGCGGGATTCTGCAGTCCTCTTCAACGGCTTATTCTTCGACCGGCAGCGCCAACGTTCCGGGAATGACCACTTTGCCGACCAGAGTGTTTCCCTTGACCGCCTCGACGAGAAACCGGACGGACATCTGGCCGACCTCGAAGCGGGGAATATTCACGGTGGCGATCTTCTCGGCCATTCCCTGGCTTCCCCCGATATTGTCGCATCCGATCAGTTCGATCGGCTCTTCGTTCGTTAAGCCCGCTTCGTTCATCGCTTGCAGGGCGCCGAATGCCGCTCGGTCGCTGACCGCGAATACCGCGGTCGGCCTCTCCGGAAGCTCGAGCAGATAGTTCATCTCTTTATAGCCTTTAATATAGCTATCGTCGAAATTCGGAGTGACATACCGCGGATCGAGCGGCATTCCGTGCGCCATCAGCGCGGCGCAGTAGCCGGCATACCGATCGACCAGCGACTTGTACTTCACGGGGCCGCTGATGAATCCGATCCGCCGATGCCCGCGTCCGATTAAATATTCCGTCGCCAGAAACCCTGCTCCGTAATGATCGGAATGAACGGACAGAACATCCCCTTTGTACGTATAGTTATCGACGAGAACGAGAGGAATCTCCGACTGCCGCAGTTCTCCGACAAGCGCGTCGGTAATCAGACCCCCTCCCAGCGCGATCAGCCCGCCGACCTGGTTCAGCCAAGCCCGGGAGTCATAGCCTTCCCGAACGAAGGTGAGCACCATCTCGTAACCGAGCAGGCTGCATTCCTTCTCGATACCTTGAATGATCTCGCTGTAGTACGGATCGTTCTCGAAGGAAGCATACTGTTCGATCAGCACTCGAATGAACAGTCTCCCCTCCGCGAGCGCCCGGTCATGGCTGAGCTCCGCGTAAGCTTGGCGAATCAGATGCTTCGTTTCGTCGGAGAAGGAGCCTTTCCGATTGAGCACAAGCGATACCGTCGCCGGCGAGAATCCCGTCCGGTCGGCGATCTCCTTGATGCTGGGCTTCTTTCTGTTCTCGTTCTTCTCGTTCATGTTTTCACCTTTCGGACCGACTAGTTCAACTTGATCTGTTTGACGGGAATCCGCCCGGATCGAACCTCGACGTAGGGCTGTCCTCCCCTTATACCAGCTATACCATATCCTTCGTTCGTGCACAAGAAGCTGCGATAGTCCCCATCCCCTCTTGCGGCCACGTACAGCGTTTCGTCGACCGCATCGTAGCGGATTCCGCTCCAGGCTTGAATCAGTCCGTAGGAAGCCAGCGCGCGGGCATACCAGTGTCCGCATTCGTATTCATCGAACGGATTGCGAACGATCCCGTCGTATCTGTCGCGGCAGATCCGCACGATCTCCAGCCCCTCTTCGACGCAGCCCAAGGCGATCAGATGCGAGGCGACCTGGTACTCGATTCCCGTCCACACTTCGTTGCTGTAGACGAACGGCAGCGAGAGCCGCCCGCCCTTAGGCCAGGTGCACAGGAGCAGTCCTCCTTCCCGGCCCAGCGCGTATCCTGGACGCTGAGGATTGGCATGCTCGGAGAGATCCCCCTTCAGATTGTACTTATGCACGCTCAGCAGGTGACTCTTTACTTTTTCCCGGTCCAGAATGTCTCCCAGTCCGCACATTTCCGCCAGCCACGCTCCGATAATCCCGTCGGACAGACACCCTTTGCCATACTGGTATTTAGGGCCTTCCTTGCGGAGCAGTTCCATCGCTTCGGGGGAGTAATCCAGATTCCTGTCGGAATCGGTGTCGGCATGAACGGGGGCTGGAGCCCGGAGCCCCTCCCAAACGACTTTCTGTTCGAAATATTCCCCATTGAACAGTTCCGTCTCCAAGTAATCTCTGCCCTTGCGATAGATTTCCTCATACCGCCCCTTGTCGTCTCCAAGCGCTTCGGCCATGAGGGATGCCGCCTTCAGCGCTCCCAGATAGATGGAGGAACACATGCCGTCGGGACCCCAAAACTCGATATCGTACGTGTTATGATGCGGCTCGGTCAACGCGCCCGCTTCATCGGGATCCCAGGTTCTGATGCAGTAGTCCAGGCTCCCCTTGACTTTGGGCCACAGGGCCTCCAGCCACTGCGTATCCCCGACGATCCTCCACTCCCGGTAAACCTTCATGATTCCGCCGAGCTGGCCGTCGCTGGCTGCGTGGAACAAGTGAGTCGCAGGCTGTATAGGCAGCGGGATGCGGAAGTTCTGATGCCCTTCGCCATTCTGGCCTTCGTTGAATTCCGTCAGGCGAAGACCGCGCTCCAATTCGGGAAAAAGGTGCGGGATCGCCTGGGCATAGTTCCAGACGTGGGTGCAAGTGCCGTGACAGCTGCCCCACGAATCGTCGCAGCCTTCGAACGCCCACAGCTTGCCGTCGGATTGTCTGAGTACGGTCGGCGACCTCAGGATCGATAAGTTGGCGGTTACCGCCTCCTTCACCTCGTCCGGAAGCGTCGTATCGTTAACGGCATGGTAAAAGCTTTCGCTCTCTTCTCTTAATCTATCGTATTGGCTTGTCCAGTACTCCGAGACGGACGCGATACCGTCGAATTTCCCTGCGTACCAGGGCTTGTGAAACGCTTTCGATTGGCGGTTTGGCGTATCCTCGTTCGATAGCGGATCGTCTACGTCTCCCTGCGCCAGGTTTGATTCCGGAACGTACCACGACAGCATCAGCTTGATCGTCCGGCTCTCGCCAGGCTGCAGCTCGATCGGCACGTAGAGGCTCCCGCCGGGGCTTGCCCGGCCTTCCTCGAATGCCGGCTTATCGACCGCGCTCCCCTCTTCCACCGATTTCCATACCATGGTGATCGGATCGAACCAGCTTCCCCTGAACCAGGCGCAATCGACTTTGACGTCGGCCTGATCCGTTACGGCGGAGAAGGAACCCTGCGCCCACGGTTTATCCTTTGTCGGAGACTGATGAAGAACAAAACCTTTGTCCATTCGATGGACGCAGTGATCTCCCTCCCCCTCGACCTGCATGAAATGGACGGCATGGAAGGAATACACGAGCTCCAGAGGCCGATCCGACGTATTCGTAAAAGCGAACTCCAACCCGGCGACGGGGAGACTGGAATCATCGGCGTTCAGCGGAATGAACGGGCTCCAGCCCGTGATCGCGACTTCGATCGGCAGCTTCGGATCCGTAAGCTCGACGGTCCCGAACGGGAACCGGCTTTGAAAAGAACTGTTCGCAAAACGCGGCAGTCCGTACGTTCTGCCCATTAAGCCGACTCCCGAACCCGGCGTCGACGTCGTGCGAATGCCCATCACTTTCCATAACGGAACTTGACCCTCAAGCACGCGAGCGACGTTTCCATTCTCGCCTTTTATGCAGACGGTCGAGAATACGGCGGGTTCGTTCCCCGTATCCGGCGCATGGCGCAGCGAAAACTGCGATAACGCGCCGGTTCCCTCCAGGCAAAACATGCCGGCGCCGATTCCTCCAAGCGGGAACGCCACTCGGGAGTTGCTCTCTCCCGTGTACGCGGCGTTGTAGGCTTTCTTCGCCATCTCGTTCAGCCTCCTAATAGTAACTGGCTGATTTTATTATAGCTCATTATTAATTTTAGTAAATATAGTTTTTAATAAATTTATTAAAATCAATAAAATAAAATTCCAATGGATTTATTGCCTAAATAAAGACGGCGCATGCCGCTCTCCATGTGATGGATGCGGCATGCGCCGTCTATTACGTGTTATGGAAGTCCGAAAGGATCGTCCTCGCGCTTGCGAACCTCTTCTTTCAGAACGGTGTACAGCCCGGCGACGTCTTCCTTGCGGGTAGACTCCGTCAAACGTTCGATCCGCACGGTTAGCGTGCGCTGACCGAATTGGATGTCCAGCTCATCCCCGACTTTGACGGTCGCGCTAGGCTTGGCTTCCCTGCCATTGAGAAGGACGCGCCCTTGATCGGACACGTCCTTCGCGACGGTGCGGCGCTTGATGAGGCGCGACACCTTCAGGAATTTATCAAGACGCATGAATTATTTTACAGCGTCTTTCAGTTTGTTGCCCGCTTTGAAAGCAGGAACCTTGGAAGCTGGAATCGTGATGGAGTTGCCCGTTTGCGGGTTGCGGCCTACGCGGCCGGAACGGCTGCGAGTTTCGAATGTGCCGAAGCCGATCAGTTGTACTTTGTCGCCTTTGGACAGAGCGTCGGTTACTTCGCCCAGGAAGCTGTTCAGTACGGATTCTACGTCTTTCTTAGTCAAGCCGCTTTTGTCTGCGATGTTGTTGATCAGATCTGTTTTGTTCATGGTACGGAATTCCTCCTATGGTTGAACCTTTATTCGTTTCCGTGCGCCGCTCTTGGGGCGCTGGAAACGTTGATTTTTTTGATGCACGATGGATACTATTCTGTCCCTTGTTAAAAAAATCCTGCCAGTCTCTAAAAAAAATTCTCGAAATAGGTAGAAAGTACGGGGAAATCGGCGAATTTTAGGTTATTTTTAGGTTTAGTTCGTATGCAGTAAGTCCTGTTGCGACGATGTTGAACGACGCATGCGCTTGCGGCTCCGGTCGGGTCGGTTAACGGTCCGGTAGACCGTTACTTCTCGCTGGCGGTGTCGATTCGGCCGGTTAACGGTCCGGTAGACCATTACTTCGTGCTGACAGCGCCAATTCGGCTGGTTAACGGTCTGCTAGACTGCTAGTCCGTTTCAAAGAGTCCTCGCAGCCTCCTTTCTATCGGGATTTCGCCTCTTGCCACCATTCTTCCATCTCTATCAAATCAGTGTCCCCAAAAGTGCGTCCGCTTATACGCAGCTGCTCTTCGATGTACTTGAACCGCTCCGAGAACCGCCGGTTCGTTCCCGCCAGCGCCTCCTCGGGATCGGCCTTGATGAAGCGCGACGCATTGACGACCGCGAACAGCAGATCGCCGAGCTCGTCCCGCTGCCGTTCCTCGGACTCCTCGCGGACGGCCTGCCGCAGCTCGCGAAGCTCCTCCTCGATCTTGTCGAAGACGCCGTCCAGGTTCGGCCAGTCGAAACCGACGGAAGCGGCTTTCTTCTGTACTTTGTGCGCGCGAGGCAGCGCCGGAAGATCCTTCGGGATGCCGTCGAGTATGGACTGGCGTTCGGCTTGTCCCTTGCGCTTCTTCTCCTCGGCTTTCATCTGCTCCCAGTTGCGCAGCGCGGCCTCGGCGTCTTCCGCATTCTCCCCGCCGAAAACGTGGGGATGACGGAAGATGAGCTTGTCGTTAAGCTCGGCCAGAACGTCGTACACGTCGAACGCTCCCGTCTCCTCTTCCATCTGGCTGTGCAGCAGCACCTGCAAGATAACGTCGCCGAACTCCTCTCTCATGCCGTCCGGATCGTCCAGGTCGAGCGCCTCAATCGCCTCGTACGTTTCCTCGATGAAATTCCGCCGGATCGACTGATGCGTCTGCTCCCGGTCCCACGGACAGCCTTCTGGGCTGCGCAAAATGGCGACAATCTCGTGCAGACGCTCGAAGGAGCGACGGCGAAGCCGGTCGTCGGAGCTGGCCGGAATGTAGACAAGCATCAAGTTGCCGTAGCTGTCCAGGCGATCGAGCTCATAGAGAGGAATGTGCATAATCCGTTCTTGCCCCTCCACGCCCAGCGCTTGTCCGACGACGATCGGATGATCGTCCGGGTAGACGTTCATAAGCGCCAGCTTCGCTTCGGAGGCGGTGTACGCGTCGTACACTTGTCCGATTACGGTATGCAGGCGCGGCCGCAGCTGCTCGCGCGTCAGCTCCGATGCATCCAGCAATTGAAAGCCCTCGATCGGATCGAAGCCGAGGCGCGTGAACGCCTGATCGAGGAAGCTCTCCCCGCCCAGCAGCCGCAGCTCGATTCCTTGCTCTGGGGCGCGCTGCCGAAGCAGCTGGACCGTCCGCTCCGCGACCATCGGGTGTCCGGGAACCGCGTAGACAATCGTCTCTCCCGGATTGCCCGCCGCCGCGGCCAGCAATTCGTCGGCGATCGCCTCATATACCCGGCCAAACTCTTCATGCTTCTCGTACAGCCGGTCGAACGAGTCGAAGCCGATATCCCGAAGCTTCAGTTCGGCGACGGCCGGATGGTCCGCGGTGCGGACGTAACGTTTCGACGCCTTCTCCAGCGCCTTCAGCGTGCCAAGCGTCAGTTGGTCCTCTCCTCCGGAGCCGAGTCCGACGACGGTAATCGAAGATTTGTTATCCATCTATGATCATCCTTCCTGGTTATCCCGATGAGTCAGGATTCTGATGCGAAGCAGCCAGCGGTCGAGGCGGGTGCCGGACATTCCCGGCAGCTCGCGCCATTCGCGCGGAGCGACGGCGCCCAAGGCGACGAGCGCCGCGGCGAAGACGGCGGCCCCGAGCGCGACGCCCGGCAGGGCGACGAGCAAGGCCGCCGCGCGCGCGGGCAAGGCAGCGGCGATCAGCCCGCCGGCGCCGTGCGCGAGCAGAGCGACCGCGGCCGCCATGGCGGCCAGCGCAGCGATGGAGCGCCACGCGAGCTGCGCGCGCGGGGCAGGCAGTTGGACGCGCTGGCGCAGGGACAGCGCGTTAAGGGTTGCGGCGATCGCGTAGGCGATCGCGATGGCTGCGGCGGCGCCCGCGATGCCGTGCTGCGGCACGAGGGCGACGTTCAGCGACAGCTTGAGCAGCGCGGCTGCGGCAAGGTTGACGGCGGGCGCCCGCAGCTCGCCCATGCCCTGCAGCAGGGCGGCGCTGACCGCCTGCAGCGTGCCTCCGGCGGCGGCCAGCCCGACGAGCGCCATCGTGCCGGAGCCGCTGTCGTCGCCGAACAGCGCCGTATTGATCGGCGCCGCAAGCAGCGCCAGGCCCAGCGCTGCCGCGCAGCCGAACCACCACGCCATCCGCAGCGCGAACGTCGCCCGCCCGACGAGCTCTCCCTCGTCTCCGCGCGCCCGAGCGGCCGTCAACGCGGGCACAAGCGCGGCGGCGGCTCCGGACGCGCCCAGAATGACCAATTGCAGCAGCGCGATTCCGCGGCTGTAGATGCCGAACTGGGCGAGCGCCCACGAGCCGCCCTCGTCGAGCAGACGAGGGATGGAGAACGCGTCGATCAGCGCGAACATCGGCGCGACGACCGAGGCGATCGCTACCGGCACGGCAACCCGAATAATCCGCTTTACGAGCTCGGTTCGAGTCTCGCCCCAGATGACGACCCGCCCGGCAGGTCGAGCCGCAGCGACGTTCCCCTCTCCGCCAGCCAAGACCGCCTCTGTCGCCGTCCAGCCCTCTCCGGAACGCTTCCTGACACCGGCCGACCGTTCAGCAGGGTCGCCCGCCTTCCCGGCTGCCACCGTCTCTACAACATTCTCTCCCGCCGCTCCGAAGCGCTTCCTGGCTCCGGAAGCCCGAAGAACGACCGGCTCGGCCCTTCGCCGCCGATCACGCGCGGAGAACCAGGCCATAACGAGCAGCCCGGCAATCGCTCCCGCCGCCAAACCGCCGTGCACGGCCGCTGCCGTAGCAGAAGCCGACCATGCCCCGCCCAGAGCGATCGCCAGCGCCACGAGCATAAACGCCACTCTCGCCATCTGCTCGACGAGCTGGGACACCGCCGGCCCGAGCATCCGCATCCGGCCCTGGTGATAGCCTCTGAGCACGGCCGTCGCGGGAGCGAACAACAGCGCGAGCGAGGACATTCGAATGGCAGGAGCCGCCGCTTCCAGCCCCATCCACCGGGCGAACGCGTCCGCTCCCAGCCACAGCGCGAGGAACATCGCCAGCCCGATCAGCCCGATAAGGCCGCCGGCCCAGCGCAGCACGCGCTTCGCGCCCTCTTCGTCGCCCTGCGCCGCCTTCTCCGCGACCAGAGCGCTGACCGCCACCGGGATGCCCGCCGAGGCCAGCGTCATCCACATGATCGCCAGCGCGTACACCGCCGTATACAGTCCGAACACTTCGTCTCCGGCCAGATTTTGCAGCGGAATTTTCTGCAAGGTGCCGATCAGCTTCGTCAGCAGAGCCGCTCCTCCGAGCAAGGCGGCCCCTTGCCAGAGCGCCTTTTTCCCCGGACTCCCGGTTTCGTATTCGATTCGCATGCCGCCCATTCCCCATTCCTTGGTCGAACCGCTTCCGTATTTCTCCGTCCTGATCCCGTGACTTGATTATAATCGAAAGCCGCAAAGCAAAAAAGCTTCCCTAAGAACGGGAGTGAAGCCATCCGTCCGGGGAAACTTTTTCGTCCATTGCGCCCTGTCTTACTGCTCCATCTGCTTCGCCAGGAAGCCCGCGGCCGTCTCGACCATCTTGCTCTCCATCGCGCCCATCTTCACCGAGTCGTCCTTGCTGAGCAGCACGACCGTGCCGATCGGATCTCCTCCCGCCACGATCGGCGCCGCTGCGAACGAGCTGATCGTCTCGGATATGTCCCTGAGCACCTCATGGCTGCCTGGAGAGGACTCGAGAATGATTTTGCGATTCTCCATACAGCTTTCGAGCAGGTTGCCGATCGCCTTGTCGAGATATTCCTTCTTGGAGGCGCCTGCCACCGCGATGAACGTATCCCGGTCGGAGATCATGGCGATATGCCCCGTGCTCTCGGACAACGATTCGGCGTACTCCTTGGCGAAATCGCCCAACTCGCCGATCGGAGAGTATTTTTTGAGGATAACTTCACCGTCGCGATCCACGAAAATTTCCAGCGGATCTCCTTCCCGAATGCGGAGGGTGCGACGAATTTCTTTGGGAATGACGACTCTTCCGAGGTCATCGATACGGCGTACAATTCCGGTTGCTTTCATGCTCGTGTTGCCCCACTTTCGTTGATGTATTCGCTCTGCTGCTGCCGCCGGCGCGGATGGCTTGCCAGCCTTTATGACGAACCTTGTACAGTCGGAAAAAGAGATCTCGAATCGTAAGGGTAGTATTCAACCTCTCCCATTTTCTTATGCGTTCGCCCTCGGCTGACGTATTCCTCCAGTCGAGACGGCTTTCGTCTCGTTCCGTCGGGGGTGCATGGGGGACGGGGCTTGGCCCTTCATCCGTCCATTGGCTATTTTAGCATGAACGACCGCCCGGTTTCCTCTTTTCTCCAACGCGGTTTTGGACGTTAATGGCGTTTGTAGAGCGTTCTACCCAGCCGAAATGCCAACTTTTTCTAGTTTCTCCCGTTGTAACCCCGTTTTCCGCCGCATAGCTCCCTTTTCTGTTTTCGACAATTGACATGTTCTTGTCCGGCACTCGACTTGCCCTTGTCTTGTCCCGACGCCTGATCCTGTCTTGATCCGGCACACCACTTATCTGCGACTCAGCATGCGCGCTCAGCCGCCGCCCGGCCTCGACTTGGCGACCGAGTCCTCCAGGTCAACCGCCCCGCCGCCGGAACCGCCGGAAGAGCTTCTCGCGATCAGCTTCCAGATCGACTGCGCGGCCTGCTTCACCGTGCGCGGCTTGGCGTCGGTCGCCCCGTCCAACAGGCGGAATGGCCTGGCTAGCCGCGGCAGATGCAGCGACGCCTGCTCGATCAGCCCGTCGTCGAACAGCAGCTCGACCGTGCCCGAAGCGAGCAGCCTGCCGTCCTTGAGCAGCAGCACGCGATCCGCCCATTCCGCCGCGAAATCGACGTCGTGCGTCGCCACGATCACCGTCATTCCGGCCGAGACCATCTTCTCCAGCAGCGCCTGAAGCTCGTCCCGGCCTTTCGGATCGAGGAAGGACATCGGCTCGTCGAGAATGATCAGGTCCGGCTTCATGGCCAGCACGCCGGCAATGGCAACCCGTCTCTTCTGGCCGTAGCTGAGTTCGAAGGGAGACCGCTTGCGCATGCCGTCCATGCCGACGCTGGCCAGCGCCGTCTCGACCCGTTCCTCCGCCTCCTCTTCGGACACTCCCATGTTGCGGGGGCCGAACGCGATGTCCTCCTCCACCGTCGAGGAGAAAATCTGATCGTCCGGGTCCTGATACACGACGCCGACTCTGCGCCGCAGCCGCTCTCCGTTGTCCCGCTTCACCGTCTCCCCGAACAACCGAACCTCTCCTGCCTGGGACAGCTCCAAGCCGTTCAGCAGAGAGATCAGCGTTGACTTGCCCGCTCCGTTCGGCCCCATCAGAGCAACCTTGGAGCCGACGGGAATCTCGAAGGAAACGCCGCCGAGCGCCTTCACCTTGCCATAAGAGAAGCTGACGCCTCGGACTTCTACGGCCAATTCCCCTTCGTCTCGCCTACTCCCACTGACAGCCGCCTCTCCCGTCTCTGCTGCGCGCACCTTTTCTCCTTCTTCCCGCGGGCGTTCCTCTGTACGCGCTTCCCCGTTTTCTCCCCCGGATCGCTCCCCTGCGCGCGCCCTTTCTCCTTCTTTCCGGGACCGCTCCTCTATGCGCATTTCTCCGCTTTCTCCCCCGGTCCTTTTCCCGGAACGCACCTTATTCGTCGTCTTCTCCCCCTCCAGCCCGCCTCTGGCCGACATGGCGATGTAGATTCTTTTGCTCCGCTCGTACGCCCGCAGGAACAGCACGCCCGCCAGCTCGCCGAACCGCTTGTAAGTTCGCGGCCCCCAGCGCCAGCCCCGGAAGCTCATTCCCCGCGCCCGCTGCGCCTTAAGCATGCTTGCCGCCTCTTCCTTAAGCAGAAAGAAGTATCTCACCATCAGCAAAATCAACTCCAGCAGCACGGCCGGCACCCCGACGGAGCGCAAGCTGCGCAGAAGCGTGAACAAAGGCGTTACGGCCAGCAAATACGTGAGCAGCAGATTGGCGACGGCCAGCTTCAGAAGGATGACGGCCGCCTTAAGCGCGCCTTCTTCCGTAGCGACGAATCCAAGCCCTGTCCAAACCGCGGTCCCTTCGGTATGAAAGGGAATAAAAAGCGCCGCCCCCGCGCCAAAAGGCAGCAGAAGCAGCATGCGACCGACAATCAATCTTATGGATACTCCGCACCAGAGCAGCAGGAGCAGAAGAACGCCTCCGGCCGCCGCCAGTACATAGGGATTCCCTGTCGCCACCGTCGCGCACAGCAGCGCGGCGACCGTCCACAGCCGATGGGACGGCTTGGCGATCAGCGGATGAATCCCTTCCTGTTCATGCAGCGTAACGATCGCCTTGCTCATTCGCGGCGGCCTTCTTCTCTTGGCTTCGCCGACAACGGCCTGCTGATCGCGTAGAGCACGCCGAACAGGATCGCCGCTCCTATAACGCCTGCCAAGCCGACCTTCAGCATAGGCGACGAGATGCCCGGGATCTCGTAATCCGGAATCCAGGCCGTCCAGGAAGGCTCGTTCGCCTTCTCCAGAAAACCGTGATCCTCCGCGACCCGCTCCAGTCCGTCCGGATGAGGAGATGCGAAGTAAGACACGATTCCGGCAGCCAGCAGCGTCACGATGGCCATCACCAGCCATTTGCGCTTCTTGCCGGTCACCTCCACTCGCACGTCGCCCGTATCGGCCCGCTCCGCCGACCTTTCCTTTGTTTCGTTCACGGGATCTCTCATGCTCATACCGCCGACGCCTCCTTGCTTGCAGAAGCCGAGTCGAACGTCACGTTCCGCTCCGCCAAATAAGCGACGACCAGAGCGGTGACCAGACCTTCTCCGATGCCGATCAAACTATGCCAGCCGGCCATCGCCGTCAGCGCGACGTTGAGCGGGAACGTACCCGACCACGCCAGCAGCACCGCGACGGCGCAGGAAGCCGCTACGATCGAGCACCAGGCTGCCAGGAACGTGACCACCTTAGTCGCCTTGCCGCGAAGCAGCGTCAAGCCCAGCCGATAGACGCCGTATCCGACGTAAGAGCCGATGACCCCGGTACAGAAAATATTCGCGCCCAGCACGGTTAACCCCCCGTCCTGGAACACCAGAGCCTGCACGATCAGCACCGCCGACATAATGACGACGCCTACCGCCGGCCCGAATAGAATCGACGCGAGCGCCCCGCCGAGAAAGTGTCCCGAAGTCGCTCCGGACACCGGGAAGTTCAGCATCTGCGCCGCGAAGATGAAAGCCCCGATCAACGCGATCTTCGGCACCTCCGGCCGTGCCAGCGTCATTTTCGTCTTCTTCAGCCCGTAAGCGATCGCCCCCGCGCCGAGCGCGCCGGTCGCAATGCAAGCTTTCGCGTCCAGAAATCCGTCCGGTATGTGCATTTTCTCTATCCCCTCTGCGATTTCGTATGTTGTTATTATTTGTCAGGGACCTGCCTTTTTCCTGCTAGGTCGTGTATGCGTACACGCCCTAGATCGTCAAGTGCTTCATCACGGCAGGATCGTCCAGGTCCTCGCGACCGCCCTGCCACACGATCGACCCTTTCTCCATAATGTAAAAGTAATCTCCCACGCTGCGAACGAAGTCGAGACTTTGTTCCACGAGCAGGATCGCGGTCTTGCCTTCGTCCCGGATCGAGCGGATAACGTCCTGGATGTCGTCCACAATCGACGGCTGAATGCCTTCCGTCGGCTCATCGAGCACGAGCAGGTCCGGCTCCGCGATGAGCGCCCGCGCGAACGCGAGCTGCTGCTGCTGACCGCCGCTCAAGTCCCCTCCTCGGCGCTTGTAGAACGTCGGCAGGATCGGGAACTTCTCGACGGCCTCCGTCGGAATATCCTTGCTGCGCCGCTTGGCGGAGCTCCGGTGGGCTTCAAGGCCAATTCGCAAGTTCTCGTACACCGTCAGCTGAGAAAAAATTTCGCGCCCCTGCGGAACGTAACCGATGCCCCGCTTCGCCCGTTCTCCGGGAGCACGCTTCGTCACGACCTCTCCCTTGAACGAAATTTCGCCTTTTCTCGCTTTAAGCAGCCCCATAATGCTCTTCACCAGCGTCGACTTGCCCACACCGTTGCGCCCCATGAGACAGACGACCTGGCCCGGCTCCACCCTCAGCGACACGTCCCGCAAAATGACGCTTTCCCCGTAACCCGCTTCAAGCCGTTGAACCGACAGCATCGTAATCCCGCCTTTTCCTGCCCAGGTACACTTCCGCGACCCGGTCGTCTCTTTGCACCTCGTCCATCGAGCCCTCCTTCAGCAGCTTGCCCTCGTGCATGACGGTCACCTTGCTCGCGAAGTTCCGCACGAACTCCATGTCGTGCTCCACGACGACGACCGTGCGCTTGCGCACGATTTCCCGCAGCAGCTCTCCGGTTTTGTCCGTCTCCTTGTCCGTCATCCCCGCCACCGGCTCGTCGAGCAGCAAAATTTCCGGCTCTTGCAGCAGCATCATGCCGATCTCCAGCCACTGCTTCTCTCCGTGGGACAGCAATCCGGCGCGCAGCCGTTTCTTGTCTTCGAGGCCGATCAGCTCCAATTCCGCATCCACCCGTTCACGGTCCGCCTTCGTCATCGCCGCTCTCAGCGTCGCCCATACGCCGCGATTTTGCGCCATCGCGATTTCCAGGTTCTCCTCGACCGTCAGGCCGGAGAAGATCGAAGGGGTCTGGAACTTCCGTCCGATGCCGAGCTGCGCGATCTCGTGCTCCTTGCGCCTTGTGACGTCGACCGTGCCTTTGCGGCCGTGGAACTCCACGACGCCTCCGGCCGGCTTTACCTTGCCGCAGATCGCGTCCAGCATCGTCGTCTTGCCCGCCCCGTTGGGACCGATCAGGAATCTCAGCTCGCCCGAAGCCAGCTCCAGACTCATCTCCTGCACCGCCTTGAACCCGTCAAACGACACCGTTACTTTTTGACACGATAGAATCGAGGGTGATTTCATTTTCGCTCCGCCTCCTCAGAATGGCCTGGCGCGCTTGCCGGATCAATCCGACAATGCCCCCGGGCATAAACACGGTCACGACGATAAACAACGCCCCGAGCAGAAACAGCCAGAAATCCGGATAAGAAGCGCTGAGCTGGCTTTTCGCCTGGGTCAGGAGAATGGCTCCGATGACGGCGCCGATCAGCGTTCCCCGGCCCCCGATCGCCACCAGCAGCACGAGCTCGATCGACGGCACGATCGCCATCATCGTCGGGGAGATAATGCCGACGTGGAGCACGAACAGCATGCCCGCCAGTCCCGCGAGACCCGCTGACACGGCAAACACCGCCATCTGGTAGTAAGCCGGATCGTAACCGAGAAACCGCGTCCGGTTCTCCCCGTCCCGGATCGCCCTAAGCACTTTGCCGAACCGGCTGTTGACCAAGTGCCTGCAGACCGCGAACGCCGCGAGAAGCGCCGCCGCCGTCGCCAGATACGCCATCGTTTTCGCCGTGCCCGACGTCAGACTGTAGCCGAACAGCTTCGTATACCCGGTCAGACCGTTCGTTCCTCCCGTATAAGCCTGCTGTCCGACGAACAATGTAACCGTAATGATAACGAGCGCCTGAGTCAGAATCGTAAAATAAACGCCGCGAATCCGATTCCGGAACGTGAAGAAACCGAGCAGCAGCGCCAGCGCCGAAGGAAGAATCAGACCCATGGCGGCGGCGAAGGCGAAGCTCTTGAACGGCTCCCAGAACCAGGGAAGCTTCGTCAGCCCCATCCAGCCCATGAAGTCGGGGATGCGCGATCCTCCAGCGGCCAGCTTCAAGTGCATCGCCATCGCGTAGGCTCCCAGTCCGAAGAACACGCCGTGGCCCAAGCTCAGAATACCCGTGTAGCCCCACAGCAGATCGAGTCCGAGCGCGACGATCGCGAACGCCAGACATTTCGCAAGCAGATTCAATCGAAAATCGTTCAAATAAAGCGGCGCCGAGAACAGGGCGGCGGCAGCGGCCGCATAGCCGATCAGCAGCCAAGCCCGGCGCGGCAGGCGGGACATCCATTGCACCGCGATCACCTCCATTGCGCGAGTTCGTTGTTGCGGGACGGCGGAACGGCTCAACCGTCCAACGAGCGGGATCGGACCGCGAACATCCCCATCGGCTTCCATTGCAGGAATGCGACGATGCAGAGGAACACGAGCACCTTGCCCAGAGAAGCGTCCGTCCACCATTCGAACAGCGTATTGAACACTCCGATGCCGAGCGCTCCCGCGACCGTGCCGACCAGCTTGCCGACTCCGCCGAGCACGACGACCATGAACGCGTCGACGATATAGTACGTGCCGATCGAAGGGCCGATCGGCCCGATCAGCGTCAGCGCGCAGCCGGCAATGCCGGCAATGCCGGAGCCGATCGCGAACGTGAACGCGTCTACTCGCCTCGTCGAGATGCCGAGGCAGGCTGCCATGTCGCGGTTCTGCATGACTGCCCGCATCCGCCGCCCGGCGTTGCTGCGGTAAATATACAAGTACATCGCGAACAAGCAGAACGCGACCAGCGCGATGATGAACAATCGCTTGTAGGGCAGTACGACGCCCGGCATAAGCGCCCAGCCTCCGTCCAGCCAAGTCGGACTCGACACCGCCACGTTGGGCGCGCCGAAGATCGTCCGCGCCAGCTGCTGCAGCATCAATCCGACGCCCCAGGTGGCGAGCAGACTGTCGAGCGGCCGACCGTACAGGAAACGGATCAGCGTCACTTCGAGCAGATAGCCGATCGCGAAAGCCAAGACGAAGCTGGCGAGAAGAGCCACCGGGAAATAAGCGTCGAACAGACTTTTGGGCAATGCCGATTTGAAAATTTGCTGCGTCATATACGCCCCGTAGGCGCCGATCATGATGAATTCCCCATGCGCCATGTTGATGACTCTCATCAAACCGAACGTAACGGCCAGACCGAGAGCGATGAGCAGCAGAATCGAGCTGACGCTAAGCCCGTTAAACAGCTGCGAAATCCAGATTTCCATCCTCGTAACCCCCGTCTCCCACTAGCCGCATGGACAAGCGAGGGGAAGCTCCGGCTTGCACCGGACACTTCCCCAGCTGAGACCGCGACTGCAGCGTCGTTATTCGCTCAAGCCCTTCGCCCATTCGTAAGTGGTCAGATACGGGTCCGGCTTGACGGGACCGCCGGAATTCCACAGCTCCACGATCTGGCCGTCTTCCTTGATCTCCCCGATGCGAACGGTTTTGTAAATATGCTGGTTGTCGCCGTCGATCGTGACCTTGCCCTCGGGAGCGTTGAACTCGATGCCCTTGGCCGCTTCCTTCACCTTGTCGACTTCGAACGAGCCCGCCTTCTCGACCGCGGCCGCCCACAGATAGACTGCGACGTAACCGGCTTCCATCGGATCGCTGGTCACGCTGTCCTCGCCGTATTCCTTCTTGAAGCTTTCGACGAACACTTTGTTCTCCGGCGTATCCGTCGTCTGGAAGTAGTCCCAAGCGACCAGATGTCCGGTTAAGTATTCCGCTCCGATCCCTTTCACTTCTTCTTCCGCGATGGATACCGAGACCGTCATCAGGTCGGCGGAAGTAATGCCCGCATCCTTCAGCTGCTTGAAGAACGCGACGTTGCTGTCTCCGTTCAGCGTGTTGTAGACGACATCCGGATTCGCTTCCTTGATCTTGGCGATAATCGTCGTGTAGTCCGTATGTCCGAGCGGCGTATATTCTTCGGCGACGGTCTCTCCGCCGTTTGCGGCGAGCTGCGCCTTGATGATCTTGTTGGCGGTCCGCGGGAATACGTAGTCGGAGCCGAGCAGAAACACTTTCTTCTTGCCTTGCTCAAGCAAGAAATCGATGGAAGGAACGATCTGCTGGTTCGTGGTTGCGCCCGTGTAGAAAATGTTGGGGGAAGATTCCATGCCTTCGTACTGAACGGGATACCATAACAGGCCGTTCAGCTCTTCGAATACGGGAAGCATCGCTTTCCGGCTCGCGGACGTCCAGCCGCCGAACACGGTTGCGACTTTGTCTTCCGACAGCAGCTTGCGGGCTTTCTCGGCGAACGTCGGCCAGTCCGATGCGCCGTCTTCCACGACCGCTTCGATCTGCTTGCCGAGCACGCCGCCTTTGGCGTTGATCTCCTTGATCGCCATCAGCTCCGAGTTTTTCACGGTTACTTCGGAGATGGACATCGTTCCGCTCAAGGAATGCAGGATGCCTACCTTGATTTTGTCTCCGCTCGCCGCCGCTCCGGACGCCGATGCGGACGGCGAACCTGTGGCAGAGGCGCCTCCCGCTTCGTTGTTCTTGTCGCCCCCGCAGCCCGCCAACACCAAGCTTGCCGCCAACACCATTGCAAAACCTTTTAACCAGCCGACTTTCCTCATCCTTCCACTCCCCAATCCTTTGTTTTTGGTTTCTCTCTATTTACGAACGTTCAGGTCTTGTTACGACCCGGTCGTTCGTTAGTGACATTATATGGTTATGTTAGTTTTTATGTCAATATAACTTACATAAATTACTGAAATTCGAATCTTTAGATGTGTTTTTGCTATATTAATGTTATGTATTATTACCTAAATATCACGCAAAGGGCAGCGGGAGGCTGGGGAGGCTGCAACCCGCTTGCGTCGGGTTAGAGCGTTCGAACGGAGGCTGGAGAAGCTGCAACCCGTGTACGTCGGGTTAGAGCGTTCAAACGGAGGCTGGAGAAGCTGTAACCCGTGTACGTCGGGTTAGAGCGCGCGAACGGAGGCCGGCGGTGCTGCTACCCGTGTACGTCGGGTTAGAGCGTTCAAACGGAGGCTGGAGAAGCTGCAACCCGTGTACGTCGGGTTAGAGCGCATGAACGGAGGCTGGCGGTGCTGCTACCCCCATGCGTCGGGTTAGAGCGTTCGAACGGAGGCTGGGGAGGCTGCAACCCGCTTGCGTCGGGTTAGAGCGTTCGAACGGAGGCTGGAGAAGCTGCAACCCGTGCGCGTCGGGTTAGAGCGTTCAAACGGAGGCTGGAGAAGCTGCAACCCGTGTACGTCGGGTTAGAGCGCGCGAACGGAGGATGGCGAAGCTGCTCCCCCCATGCGTCGGGTTAGAGCGTGTGAACAGAGGCCGGCGGTGCTGCTACCCGGGCGCGTCAGGTTAGAGTGTGTGAACGGAGGCCGGCGGTGCTGCTACCCGGGCGCGTCAGGTTAGAGTGTGTGAACGGAGGATGGAGAAGCTGCAACCCGTGTACGTCGGGTTAGAGCGTGTGAACGGAGGATGGCGGTGCTGCTACCCGCTTGCGTCGGGTTAGAGTGTGTGAACGGAGGATGGGGAGGCTGCAACCCGTGTACGTCGGGTTAGAGCGCGTGAACGGAGGCTGGGGAGGCTGCAACCCGTTTGCGGCGGGTTAGAGCGCGTGAACGGAGGCTGGGGAGGCTGCTACCCGCTTGCGTCGGGTTAGAGCGTTCGAACGGAGGCTGGAGAAGCTGCAACCCGTGTACGTCGGGTTAGAGCGCGCGAACGGAGGCTGGGGAGGCTGCAACCCGAGCTGGTCGGACTCAAGCGTGCAAATGGCGGGGCGGCGAAGGGGTGGTGTAAGAGCTGTCCCATAAGTCTGGTCAACAAAGATGATCCATAAAAAGAATGGGAACATATCTCCTGTAGAGCGAAGCGCCTGCCTCATACGGTCATGAAATTACCCTGTTACGGATTAATCAAATCGTGATTTCATGATCGTATCAGCAGCGTAAGGAGATATATTCCCATGTTAATGAAGGGATCATTTGATAGGTTTAGAATGCCGGAACGACCGCAACCCCGTAAGTATCTTCAATGAATTTTTTCACTTCCGGCGTGGTCAGCGCAGCGTCGAGCTTCTTCACCGCTTCGTTGTTCTCGTCGCCCGAGCGAACGACGATGATGTTCGCGTACGGAGAGTTGGCGTCCTCGCGGAACAGAGCGGAGTTCGGATCGATCTTCGCCTCCAACACCAGATTCGTATTGATGATCGCTCCGTCCAGATCCGGCAAGGAGCGCGGAAGCGTCGCGGAATCGGCTTCGATGAACTTCAGGTTTTTCGGGTTGTCGACGATATCCTTCGGAGTCGCTTCGTAAGTCGTGATTCCTTCCTTCAGCTTGATGAGACCCTGGCGCTCAAGCAGCACGAGCGCACGATATTCGTTCGACGGATTGTTCGGAATTCCGATTGTCGCCCCTTCGCCGATCTCGTCCTTAGACTTCAGCTTGTTAGAGTAGAACCCGATCGGTTCTACGTGAACCTTCGTCGTCACGGCAAAGTCGTAGCCCTTCTCGCCTTTTATGGAATCCAGGTAAGGAACGTGCTGGAAGTAGTTGGCGTCGATCTGCTTGTCGTGCAGCGCCGGATTCAGCTGTCCTTCGTCGTCGAATACGACGACGTCCAGGTTAACGCCTTGCTCCTTCAGAGCGGGCTTGACGAAGTTCAAAATGACGGCGTGGGGAACGGCTGCAGCTCCGACCTTCAGCGTCAATTCGGACGCCCCGGACGAAGACTGCGAAGCGGATGGAGATGCGCTGCCCCCGTTGTTGTTTTTCGAGCCGCAGCCCGCCAGAACCGCGCTTGCCAGCACTAACATCGAAATAAGAACGACCCAATTTTTCTTCTTAGACATAACCCTTCACTCCTGATTTATATTTGTATTGACCTTGTTACTCCGGCTTGTATCGCCTTCTGTTGATCGATCGGGCGATCGAATCTCCGGTCCACTGAAGGACCTGAACGAGCAAAATAATGACGATGACGGTAGCGAATAAAATATCTTCCCGGAACCTCTGGTAACCGAACCGAATGGCCAAGCTGCCGAGCCCTCCCGCTCCGATCGCTCCGGCGACGGCCGTCAGCTCGGTGATCGCAATGACCGCGATCGTCAAGCTCCGCACCAGAGCCGGCAGCGCTTCGGGAATCAGCACGCGGAAGAGGATGTCCAGCGGCGAGGCGCCGAACGACTTGGCCGCTTCCACTTTACCAGGCGCCACTTCCTTGAGCGCGCTCTCCACGATCCTTCCCAGGAACGGCGCGGCTCCGATCGACAGCGACACGACCGCGGCCGTCGGTCCCAGAGACGTTCCGACAACCCATCTCGCCACCGGGATCAGCAGAACGATCAGAATAATAAACGGCAGAGAACGGACGCCATTGATCGCCAGGCTGACGACCTTGTGGATCGGACGATTTTCCAGAACGCCGCCCTTCTCGGTCGCCACCAGCGTAATCCCCAGCAGCATCCCGAGCAGAATGGCGAAAAACGACGACCAGACGAGCATGTACAGCGTTTCTCGCAAGCCCTCCCACAGCAATTCGAACAAGTCGTCTCTCATATGCCGGCTCCGACCCCTTCCACCGCGAGCTGCCGCTTCTGCCGATAGCGTTCGACAATGTTAACGAATCGGCGGGCTGTGTCGCTCTGAGGATTGAGAAAGAATTGATCGACCGTTCCGGTCTCGACGATCTCCCCCTGCTCGATGACGGCGACGTTATTGCAAATGTGCTGGAGCACTTCGAGCTCGTGCGTAATCAGCACGACCGTTAGACCCAGCTGCTGGTTGATCGACTGGAGCAGCTCCAGAATCGAATAGGTCGTCTGCGGGTCCAAAGCCGAGGTAGCTTCGTCGCAGAGCAGCACATCCGGCTCGTTCACCAGCGCGCGGGCGATTCCCACCCGCTGCTTCTGACCTCCGCTGAGCTGAGACGGATAGTGTCCGGCTTTGTCGGAGAGCTGCACCATCTCCAGCACTTCTGTCACCCGTTTGCGGATGAACGCCTTATCCCGACCGGCCACCTTCAAGGGGAAAGCGACGTTCTGAAATACCGTTTTGCCGTCGAGCAGGTTGAACTGCTGGAAGATCATGCCGATCTTCTGCCTGGCTTCGCGAAGGCGCTTGCCCTCCAGCTCCGTAATGACCGTATCGCCGATCGCAACCGCCCCTTCGTCGGGTTCCTCCAAACGGTTCATGCAGCGCACCAACGTGGATTTACCGGCGCCGCTGAAGCCGATAATCCCGTAGATATCCCCCTTCTCGATCGTCAGATCCAGTTTGTTCAACGCTTTGAACACGCCGCTTGCGGTTTTGTAGGACTTGCTGAGATTGCTTATCGCGATCATGCTCCTCACTCCTCGACAAAAAAACCAAGCCAACGCACGCGGAATCACGAGATTCCGCCGCATCGCTTGGTTTCCAGTTGACTGGTCAACCCTTTAATTCCAAGTAAATCAATTGGTTTTTATTTAATTTATTAGAAAAACCGCGAGTTGTCAACTGTAATTATTGGAAAAAAAAGACGTTCGAACTTCCTGCCGCTCAGGCAGGCGATTCGAACGCCTTATGTTTCGGTCGATTATTGAGCGGACGCCGACGGCGACGCGCTCGGGGATTCGCTTGGAGACTCAGCCGGCGATTCTGCCGGGGATTCCGACGCGCTGGGCGATTCGGAAGGCTCCTGAGGCAGCGTAACGACGATGCCCAGCTTGTCCTGTTCGCTGACGATATATTCGTTCAGCTTGGTCGAAGCCAATTGCATGCTGATCGATTCCTTCGACTCCTCGGACA
This sequence comes from Cohnella sp. SGD-V74, assembly GCF_003001675.1. Taxonomy (GTDB): domain Bacteria; phylum Bacillota; class Bacilli; order Paenibacillales; family Paenibacillaceae; genus Cohnella. The sequence goes on from NZ_PVYW01000019.1 coordinate 80,836, forward strand.
GCTTGTCCGCGGAAGTCGCTTCCTCGCGGCTCTCGACCTTGATGACGTGATAGCCGAATTGTGTCAGGACCGGCTCGCCGATCTCGCCGACCGGCTGCGTGTTGGCCGCTTCCTTGAACTCCGCGACCCAGCCTCCGGCGACTTGCTTCTCGTACAAGCCTCCGTTGTTCTTCGATCCGTCATCCGTGGAATACTCCTTGGCCAGAGCTTCCCAGTCTCCTCCGGCTTCGAGCTTCGCCTTCACTTCTTCAGCCATCTTGAGCGCCTCTTCTTCCGACTTCAGCTCGGCTCCCGTGTTGGGATCGTTCGTTCCGATCAGAATATGGCGGACCGTGACGACGTTATAGTCGGACGGAGCTTTGTCGAACTCCGCCTTGATCTCTTCGTCCGTTACCTGAGTTTTGAATTCCTCGCCCTTGGAGGAATAGTAAGATTGGAATTTAAGCGTCTCTTCGTAGAAAGCGACCATGTCGGCCACGCTAAGGTCGTTATCCTTCAGCTGCTGCTTGAAATCCGGCTGCGTGTTGCGCGCCTTCTCCACGTTCTCCTTGAACGTCTTGGAGTCCTTCTTGACCTTGTCCTTCTCCTCAGCGGAGATTTGGTCGCCGAGCACCTTGGCCGCGATGTACTGCTTCACCAGCTGCTCCTTGATTTGCGGGATGGACGCGTACATGGCGATCTGGCTGTTGCCGCTCAAGATCTGGTAAGCGATATACTTCTCGAACTCTTTATCCGTTACCTGTCCCCCGTTATTGTAGGTAGCAATTACGGTATCTTTCTCCTTCTTGCCGCACGCGGACATCAGTGCGACCAGCATGACCGCCGCCAGCGTTAACAAAGCGAGCCGACGATACGGCATGCTTCTATGGTGCAACATCCTGTAGTTCCCCCTTCGATTTTGTCGCTTCTTTGTATTGTACCAGAAAATCCTCCAAGAGCGCCAATAAAGCGTTCTCATCCAACCCTCGTGCCTTGAAGCGGATCAGCGGCTGTTGATCGCCCAGAGCGGACGCCATCCGGCCTTGGAATTTCGCCTCCAGCGCCTTCAGCTTCTTCTCGTCGATATCCGCGCGACGGCGCTGTTCCAGCTTCAACGTCACGTCGTCGGCCCTGCGAACGATCGACTCGATGCCGTATTTGCGCCCATATACCTTCAGCCTGGCGACCGCCATCAGATTAAGCACCGCTTTAGGCGGCTCTCCGAAACGGTCGATGAGTTCCTCGAACAAATCTTCGACGTCGTCCAACGAGGCGGCAGCGGCCACCTTCTTGTAGATTTCGATTTTCTGAATGCTGTCGTAAATGTATTCCGGAGGCAGATAAGCGTCTACGCCCAAGTCGAGCTGCGTGTTCACCGGCAGCGGAGGGGCGACGTCCCCGCCCAATTGCAGCTTGCGGCTCTGAATCTCTTCCGCCAGCATCTGGGAATACAGGTCGAAGCCGACCGACGCGATAAATCCGTGCTGCTCCGCGCCGAGCAGATTGCCCGCTCCGCGGATGGACAGATCCCGCATGGCGATCTTGAAGCCCGATCCCAATTCCGTGAATTCCTTGATCGATTGCAGACGCTTCTCCGCCACTTCGGTCAACACTTTGTCCCGTTGATAGGTGAAGTAGGCGTAAGCGATCCGATTCGAGCGTCCCACGCGTCCGCGCAGCTGGTAGAGCTGCGACAGGCCCATTTTGTCCGCATCGTGCACGATCAGCGTATTGACGTTCGGAATGTCGACTCCGGTCTCGATAATGCTCGTGCTGACGAGCACGTCGTATTCTCCGTCCAGGAAGTCCAGAATCGTCCTCTCCAGCTCTTGCTCCGACATCTGGCCGTGCGCCACGGCGATTCTGGCGTCGGGCACGAGCGCGCTGATCTGCTCCGCCGTCTGGTAAATTCCCTGCACCCGGTTGAACAGATAATAAACCTGTCCGTCGCGGGCCAACTCGCGTTCGATCGCCTCGCGAACGAGCGTCGCGCTGTATTCGACGACGTAAGTCTGCACGGGGAACCGGTTCTCCGGCGGCGTCTCGATGACCGACAGGTCTCGCACGCCCAGCATCGACATATGGAGCGTGCGGGGAATCGGCGTTGCCGTCAGCGTCAGCACGTCCACGTTCGTCTTGAGCTTCTTGAGCTTCTCCTTATGCGTCACGCCGAAGCGCTGCTCTTCGTCGACGATGAGCAGTCCGAGATCCTTGAACACGATGTCCTGGGACAAAATCCGGTGCGTTCCGATGACGACGTCGACGGTGCCTGCCTTCAACCCTTTGATCGTCTCCGTCTGCTCCTTGCGGCTCCGGAACCGGCTCAGCACCTTGATGTTGAACGGATAGCCGGAGAACCTCTCCCGGAAAGTCTCGAAGTGCTGCTGCGCCAGAATCGTCGTCGGCACGAGCACGGCTACCTGCTTGCCCTCGATCGCAGCCTTGAACGCGGCCCGGATCGCCACCTCGGTCTTGCCGTAGCCGACGTCTCCGCACAGCAGGCGGTCCATCGGGCGCGGGGTCTGCATATCCTTCTTGATCTCCTGGATCGCCCTCAGCTGGTCCGTCGTCTCTTCGTACGGGAACATCTCTTCGAATTCCTGCTGATACGGCGTATCGTCGCCGAAGCCGAAGCCGGTCGTCGCCTGCCGCTCCGCATAGAGCTTGATCAGATCGTCCGCGATATCCTGCACGGAAGAGCGGACCTTCGACTTGGCCCGGTTCCACTCCGCGCCGCCGAGCTTGCTGATCTTCGGCTCCTTCTCCTCGTTGCCGACGTATTTCTGGATCAGATCGAATTGCTCTACCGGTACGGAGAGACGATCCCCTCCCGCGTATACGATGTGAAGATAATCTTTGTGAATGCCGGCGACCTCAAGCGTTCCGATGCCGAGATACTTGCCGATGCCGTGATTCTGGTGCACGACATAGTCGCCCACCCTCAGCTCGGTGTAGCTCTTAAGACGCTCGGCGTTGTCCAGATGACGGTCGACTCTTCTGGCCTTGCGCTGCTTCTGCGTGAACATTTCGCCTTCGGTAATGACGACCAGCTTGATTGAAGGCAGCTCGAAGCCGCTTTGCAAGTTGCCCTGCAAAATCTCCGGAGGCTCGATCTGATAGTCTTCAAGCACCCGCCTCATCCGATCGGCCCGCTCCGCGTTGCCCGCGAGCATCAAAATTCGGATGCCGCTCTTGCGCCAGCGCTCGGTCTCGGCCTTCAACACGTTCATCTGACCGTGGAAGTTCTGCATCGAGCGGCAGACGAAGTTGATAATATTTTGCGGCTGCGTATGCGGAATTTGCCGGACGAAGAGCGACAGGTAGACGGTCTGGAACCCTTTCGGATAGAGCGCCTGCTCCGCCGATACGGCCAGCACGTAACCCGGAAGCGACTTGCCCTGCTGGAGAAGATGGGTCGTCCACTCCGACTCGTCGCGTTCCAGTTGGCGCGCCGTTTCTCCGAGCCTGTTCGGTTCGTCCATCAGCAGGATCGTATCTTTCGGCATATAGTCTAGCAGCGTCTGGCGTTCCGGATAGAGCAGAGAAATATATTTGTAAATCTCGGGAAAATACACATTTTGTCGCAAAAGCTCAATTTCCCGGGAAATCTCGGAGCTCAGCCGCTCCTTGGCCTGCCGGTCGGTCATTCTCTCCAATTGCTTGTCGAGAAGGTCCCGGGCATGCTGGGCCGCGTTCTGGAATCTCCTCTCTACGGCGATCCATTCCCGGCTCGGCTGCACGGTATACGTCTCCACCTTGTCGATCGAACGCTGATCGGCCGGATCGAACGTACGGATGGAATCGATCTCGTCGTCGAACCATTCGACGCGATAAGCGAGCGCGGAAGCGAGCGGGAAGAAGTCGACGATGCCTCCGCGCACGCTCATATGGCCTTTCTGTTCGACCCGGTCGACTCTCTCATAGCCGAGCTCGACCATTCTGCGCAGAAACTGCTCCATCGGCAGATTCTCTCCAACGCGCAGCACGATGTGCGCCTCCGACATCGTCTGGCGGTCCGGGAGGAATCTCCGAACCCCCGCGAACGGCACGACAATAACGCCGCGGAAGCCATCCGCGAGCTTGAGTACGGCGTCCAGCCGCCGCGCGGACGTCTCCGGGCTTGAGATTGCGGTCTCCGCGGCGATCAGCTCGTTGGCGGGATACAGCAGCACCTCGTCCGACGATAGACACTCCTGCAGGTCGTCCGCGATTTTCTGCGCCGAGAACATATTGTGCGTAACGATAAGAATCGGCCGCTCCAACTCCCGATACATGCCGGCGATCGCCGCCTGCCTGGCGGAACCGGATAAGCCCGCGACGAGCTGCTCCCGCATTCCGCTTTTCAGTCCTTGAATGACGCTGATGAGATCGGGATCCTTAACGAGCGATTGGATTAACGGCTTCATGGCATTTCCCCTCTCCGAAACCAACCTTCCACGACCGACGCGCCCCCGTCTCTCCGAAGCGCTGCTGCGCGCCCCGGTTAACTGCGCTCGATCGTCGAAGCCAAATGAATAATATACTGCCTGCCTCAAATCGCGCCTAGGAAATCAAGAAAAAAGCCCCGGCACATGCCAAGGACTCCTAGAGGATGTCGGAACGTGATGCTTTCGGCGCTTATTGCAACGGATTGGACAGCAGCGCAAGCTCGGGATTCGCATCCAGCGTCTGGCTGCAATAATCGCAGATTACCCGTACGGTCACGTCCCCGTTGGAATTATACGCTATTATACGCTTTCGCTCTTCGGGGGTCAAGAATTGCAGGCCCAGCCGGTATTCGCCCACCTCCGAATGATTGAAGCTTCCTAGCGACATGCCGCAATGGCGGCAAATATAGTTCACAGTCATAGCTATGCCTCCTGGAGTGAGCATATGCGGCATCCTCCGCATCTCTATCCAGTATTCCCGCAAGCAGCCATTTTTAACGATTCGGCAAGATAAAATCCGCTTTAGCCTTTCGAGTTGAATTTCGCCATCGTCTGTTCGAACGTATGCGCCAGAGCGTATTCGATCGCGTCGCAAGCCTCTTCAACCGAACGCTGCAGCGCTTCTTTCTCCGACTTCGCGAAGCCCGACAGCACATAGTCGGAGATGACCATTCCCGGCTCCGGTCTGGAAATGCCGACTCGAACCCGGTTGAACGTCTGCGTGCCCACATGCTGAATGATCGACTTGATCCCGTTGTGTCCGCCGGGGCTGCCTTGATACCTGAGCCGGATTCGGCCCACTTCGGTGTCCAGGTCGTCGTAGACGACGATCAGATCTTCCAGCTTCGCCTTGTAGAAGTCCATGAAGGCTCTTAACGACTCTCCCGACAGATTCATATAGGTCATCGGCTTGATGAGCGCGACCTTCACGTCGCCGACTCTCGTCTCGCCCACCAGAGCCCTGAACTTCTGCGTGCCGACGTCCGCGTTCAGTCTCCGGGCCAGCTCGTCGACGACCATAAATCCGGCATTATGCCGCGTATTCGCGTAAGCGGCTCCGGGATTTCCTAATCCGACAATCCAACGCATAACGATATTCATCCTCCAAGTCCGAACAATTTCGTCAAAAAAATCGACAGCCGATGCAACGATTGCAATTTCTCGCGTGTCCTATTCATTACAGATTCCAGAGAGAGGGGTGAATTGACGTGTACATGAACGGGCAGATGATCTATGACGATCAGCATTTCCTGGATCACATGTCTTCTCAGGTTCCGGTTCAGATCTATTGCGGACGGCGGCACAGCGACATCGGTTTCATCGAATATTATGGCAAAGAATTCGTTCAGGTCAACAATATTTTCTACAACCGCAAGCAATTTACCTTCGTATCTCGTCCCGGATATTGATCGGCCGCGGTTCCGTCGGCTATTCTTTCCTTGATCGTCAAAAAGGCCCCGCTCCCGCGACGCGAGAGCGAGGCCTTTTTTTGCGTGCGCTCCGAACTTAATCCTTCTCCACCGCCAACGCGGCTTCCGCATGCTTGCGATCTTCCTCGGCCTCGTCGTTAAGCGCCTCGACTTCCTCCTCGGAACGCTCCTTCTGCGGCGCCAGAACGGCGACGATAATCGTCTCCGGGTCCTGCGTCGCCGTCACGCCGGACGGCAGCGACAAGTCTCCGATCGTCAGATGCTCGCCCATTCCAAGCCCGCCGACATCCGCCGCGATAGCATCGGGAATATCCTTCGGATAACATTCGATGTCGATCTCGTGAAGGACGAGCTGCAGCATGCCGCCTTCCTTCTCTCCGGGCGATACTCCGGTGAAGTCCAGGCGCGCCGACGTCGTAATCTTCTCGTTCATGTCGATGCGGCGGAAATCGATATGCATCACTTGTCTGGAGATCGGGTCTCTCTGCAGCTCCGACAGCATCACCGGCTGCTTGCCCGCTCCCGGAATATCCATGTCGATGACCGCGTACGGATTGCCCTTCAGCATGTCCGCCAAGGCTTTCGCGTCAACCGCGATCTTGGAGGGAGTCGTCAGCCCTTTGCCGTACACCACTCCGGGAACTCCTCCTGAAGCGCGTATGCGCCTTAACTCGCCTTTGGTCGAAGCTTCGCGCAGTTGAACTTGAAGCGCGGCACTCATATCGGATTCCTCCCCTGCTAGGTATATCCTTGTTGTACCCCAGGGAGGCGCTCGTTAAACATGCGGCTCGAACAACGAGCTGAGCGACTGCTGCTCGTGCACCCGGACGATGGCTTCCGCGATCAGCGGAGCTACGGACAGCACCTTGACCTTCTCGGTGCCGCAAGGCTGTCTGAGCGGTATCGTATCCGTCACCACGATCTCGACGAGCGGAGAAGCGTCCAGCCGCTCTATCGCCGGTCCTGACAGGACGGGATGCGTGCAGCACGCGTAGATGTCCCCTGCGCCGGCTTTCTTCAGCGCGTTGGCGGCCAGAGCGATCGTACCCGCCGTGTCGATAATGTCGTCGATCAGAATCGCCGTCCTTCCCTCGACGTCTCCGATGATGTTCATCACCTCTACGACGCCGGGTTCCGGCCTGCGCTTGTCGATAATCGCCAGGGGCGCCTGGAGGGAATCCGCCAGACGACGAGCGCGAACGACCCCTCCGTGGTCCGGAGAGACCACGACAGGCGATTCAAGCTTCTTCTCGTGAAAATAATCCCCCAGAATCGGCACTCCGAGCAGATGATCGACGGGGATATCGAAGAAACCTTGGATCTGCATCGCGTGCAGGTCCATGGCAATGACCCGGTGAGCCCCCGCCGTCTCGATCAGATTGGCCACCAGCTTGGCGGTAATCGGATCGCGGGAACGGGCCTTCCGGTCTTGACGGGCGTACCCGTAATACGGCATGACGACATTGATCGTCTTGGCCGACGCCCGCTTAAGCGCATCGACCGTGACGAGCAGCTCGATCAAGTGATCGTTGACCGGCGCCGAAGTCGATTGCACGACGTATACGTCGCTCCCTCTCACGCTGTCGTCCAGCTGGATGTGGATCTCCCCGTCGCTGAACCGGCTCATCGTCACATTCCCCAGCTCGACGCCGATGTAGCGGGCGATCGAGCGCGCCAGCTCGGGATTCGAGCTGCATGAGAAGAGCTTTAACGTTGGATCCGAATAGGCCATCGTATTACCGCCTTCGTTATTCGGTTTCTTGATTCTTCTTGGCACGTGCGCGGGCGCGAATCTTGTCCGCGTAGCCCGGCTTGTTGACTTGACGCTCGCGGGCAATGGCCAGATCATTGTCCGCCACGTTGTTCGTAATCGTGGAACCGGCAACCACGTAAGCGCCGCTGCCGATCTTGACCGGGGCGATCAGATTGGCATTGCTGCCGATGAACGCGTTGTCTCCGATCTCGGTCATTGATTTATTATACCCGTCGTAATTCGCCGTAATCGCCCCGCAGCCGATATTTACGCCGGAGCCGACGATCGCGTCGCCGACGTAGCTCAGATGCGGCACCTTGCTCTCGTCCCCGATCGTGGCGTTCTTGATCTCGACGAAATCCCCGACCTTCACGCGACGTCCCAGCTTCGTTCCCGGCCGCAAATAAGCGAACGGACCGACGTTGCAGCCTTCGGCCACTTCCGCGTCTTCGGCCACCGTCTGGCGAATCGTCGCGCCGTCTCCGACGGTCGTATCCGTCAGGTCTGCCGACGGCCCGATTGCGCAATCGGAGCCGATCGAAGTCGCGCCGCGAAGAAACGTTCCGGGATAAATAACCGTATCCGCCCCGATCGTAACGCCCGCTTCAATATACGTATTCGCCGCGTCGATTATAGTCACGCCATTCGCCTGATGGGCCTCATTAATTCTTTGTCTCATCAGACGTTCGGCTTCTCCGAGAGCGATCCGGTCGTTAACTCCCGTCGCCTCCGCCGGATCCTTGCACTTGCTGGCCGAAATCCTTTCGCCGCGGCCCCGCAGAATGCCGATGACGTCCGTCGCATAGTATTCACCCTGGGAATTATCGTTCGTCACGTCCGAGAGAGCCGAGAACAGCTTGCGGTTATCGAAGCAATACGTTCCGGTGTTGATCTCCCGGATCGCCGCCTGCTCCGGAGAACAATCCTTCTGCTCGACGATTCCAAGGACGCTTCCGTCTTCGCCGCGAATGATCCGGCCCAGCCCGAAGGGTTCGGCGACATCCGCCGTCAGCACCGTCGCCGCCGCGCCTTCCCGAACGTGATGCGCAATCAATTCCTTGATCGTATCCGCCGTCACGAGCGGCGTATCGCCGTAGGTGACGACGGTAACGCCGTCTTCCTGTCCGAGCAGCGCTTCCGCCTGCTGTACCGCGTGGCCCGTGCCAAGCTGTTGCGCCTGCAAAGCGTACTCGACCGATTCCCCCAATGCCGACTTCACGTCCTCCGCGCCATGCCCGACGACGACGACCGCTCTGTCGCACTCCGCGTTCCGAACCGCGTCGAGCACATGACCGACCATCGGCTTGCCGCATACGGGATGCAGTACTTTATATAGTTTGGATTTCATTCTCTTGCCTTGCCCCGCGGCAAGGATGATCGCCATTTTGTTCATCAATGCACAGACCCCTTTCTGTCGCTCCGGTAAACCTTATCTTTCATCAGAATCATAGCTTATTCAAGTGTAAATGAAAAGAGAGCCTGTCCAGGCTCTCTCCTCAATATTTCATCATTATGCCCCTTCTACCATGACTTCTTCGTCTTGCGCTGCCCGTTCGTATTCCGCCAGTACTGCGGCTTGGATCTTCTCGCGCGTTCCGGAAGAAATGGGATGGGCAATATCCCGAAACTCTCCATCCGGTGTCCGTTTACTCGGCATAGCGACGAACATGCCATTGTTGCCGTCAATAACGCGAATGTCGTGGACGACGAATTCGTTATCGATCGTGATCGAAGCAATGGCTTTCATGCGCCCCTCCGAATTGACACGGCGGAGTCTCACGTCTGTAATTTGCACTTGTGTTCACCACCTTTGTCCCTCAGAAAGACTTGGTGTAATATTCCACAAAGCAACGCAAATTCCTTCTTAAATATGGAAAAACTCCTGCTAAAAATCAAATAATTTTTTAATTCCTGACAGTTTCGACAGATATCGCCGCGATCAATTCTATTTCGACAAGAACATCCTTCGGCAGCCGCGCCACTTCAACGGTCGAACGGGCCGGAGTGTGCGTTCCGAAGTACGAAGCGTACACTTCGTTGAACTCCGCGAATTGATTCATGTCCTTCAGAAACACGGTCGTTTTGATCACATTCCGGAGATCGGCGCCCTCGGCGGCTAGAACCGCTTTCAAGTTGGTCAGCACCTGGTGGGTCTGCTCTTGAATGGTTCCGACGACGAGCTCGCCCGCGGGAGTGAGCGGAATTTGACCCGACGTATACAGCAAGTTGCCCGTCCGAACCGCTTGCGCGTAAGGGCCGATTGCCGCTGGAGCTTCGGATGTGGAGACGATTTTCAAAGTCATGATCTCATCCTCCTAGAAAAAAGTTGCCCGGTTGGACTTTGATTTGCCGAGTCTTCAGATCTACCTCGGACAGACTCGCCAACGATACGTAGTCATGCAGCAGCCGTTCCTCGCTGTCGACCTCTCCGGATTCCACGAATACGCCGACTCCGGCGACGACCGCGCGGAATTCGAACAGCAGATCGACCATGCCCTGGATCGTTCCGCCCGCTTTCATGAAGTCGTCTATAATGAGAACCCTGGATTCTTCCTTAAGCGCCCGGCGCGCCAGCGACATCGTCTGAATGCGCTTCGTCGAGCCCGAGACGTAGTTGATGCTGACCGCGGAGCCTTCCGTCACCTTATGATCCCGCCGCACGATAACGACGGGCAGATTCAGGTACTGCGCGGTGGCATGAGCCAGCGGAATCCCCTTCGTCTCGACGGTCATAATCACGTCGATATTCCGGTCCGCGAACGCCGTCGCGAACATTCGGCCTACCTCTTGCATCATCGCCGGTTGACCCAGCAAATCGGTCATATACAAATAACCGCCCGGCAGCAGCCGATCCGGCTGTTCGAGCTCGCGGCAGATCGATCCGATTCTCTCGAGCGCTTGGTCCTTGCGGCACTTCGGCACGAACCGGACGCCGCCGGCCGCGCCGGCCAACGTGTTCAGTTCCCCGATTCCTTCGTCCTCGAACACTTCTTTGATGATGGCCAGATCCTCGCTGATCGAGGATTTAGCCGACTGATACCGTTCGGCGAATGCTGTCAGGGAAATTAACGTATGGGGACGGGCCAATAAATACTGCGTCATCTCTACGAGCCTGGCGCTGCGTTTCAATTTCTTCACGTTCCCCTCTCCCGTCCAGATCCGAATATTTTACCAGTATCATAACACCTTTATACGGTTTTGTTCAACAGAAACGAAAGATGGAGCCTAACGGTCTCTCACTATGTCAACATTCTTACCACATATACCTCTTTGCAGAACCCGCGCAGCGCATTATAGACGCGTGCGACCTTCACTTCCTTGGACACGAGACCGAAGACGGTCGGCCCGCTTCCGGACATGAGCACCCCGTCGGCTCCCGATTTGACCATGCAGTCCTTGATCTGCCTGACCTCCGGATAACGATTCAGCGTGACGTTCTCCAGCACGTTGCCCAGCGAGGCGCACATATCCTGGAACGACTGCCGCGACAGAGCGTCCAGCATGCGCGGAATCGAAGGATGCTCCTTCACCTCGTTCACGCGGAACTTGCCGTACACGTCGGCCGTGGACACGTTGATCGGAGGCTTCGCCAGAATGACCCAGCATTGCGGAGGGGGAGACACCGTCTCCAGCTTCTCTCCTCTTCCTCTGGCCAGCGCGGTGCCTCCGCGAATGCAGAAGGGGACGTCCGAGCCGAGCTCGGCGCCCAGCTCCTCGAGCTCCTCCGTCGGCAGCTCCAGATTCCACAGCCGGTTCAGCCCTTTCAGCGTCGCCGCCGCGTCGCTGCTGCCGCCCGCCAGCCCGGCCGCCACCGGAATCTGCTTGTCCAGATGAATGTATACGCCGCGCCTGACCCCGTACCGCTCCTTGATCAGCCTCGCCGCCTGGAAGGCCAGGTTCTTCTCGTCGAGGGGAATAAACCCCGCCTGGCTCGACAGCACGATCTGATCGCGGTGAAGCTCCTCCATCTCCAGACGATCGGCCAGATCGACCATCGTCATGATCATCTCCACTTCGTGGAAGCCGTCTTCCCGCTTGCGCAGCACGTCCAGCACGAGGTTGATTTTGGCCGGCGCTTTCTCATAAATTTTAGACAACGTTCTTCACCAACTTCCGGACGATACCTGTATGTAGGCTTGCTCCCAACCACGAAAACTTTTACATCATTATAACAAAGGATGCCCGCAAATGCGAAAAGAGGTCGAATTCTCGCGACCCGCGGGAATCCGCCCTCTTGGTTCCTGTCCGCCGTCAGGATCTCGGCGCTCTGGACGCCGCCTGCTCGGCGATCTGAATGGCGCGTTTCACCATATTGCCGGCGTCCTTCGTGCTGATGCCGCCCCATCCTTCTCGCTGAACCTTGTCGTAGATGCCCAGGTCCTTCGCCAACTCCGCTTTGAACTGCTCCGACATGACGCTTCTTCTTCTGCTCATCGTACGCCTCCTGCTCTCGATGTCTTGGGACGTTCACGATTAGAATGCCTCGGATGTTCCGCAGGCATGCAAAACGGGCAGCACGGCGCCTTCGGATCGGCGCGGTGCTGCCCGTACTATTCAACCGTCTAATGCGACAAATAATTGATGCGAACCTGACCGTCGTCATTGCACAGCATCACTTCAACGGATTCGGTCAAAATATCGGCGTAGCTGTACGACACCCGCTTGAACGTGTGCTGCTCCTGGTCCAGCTTGACAATGAAAACCGATGGGTAGATTTCTTCCAGAACCCCCGTGCGTTCGATGGTTTTGCGTCGTCCACCGTTGGCGCGGAGCATGATTTTGGAACCGACGTGAGGCTCCAGGCTTCGCTTGATATCGAGAAGCGTGTTTTTAGCCATGATCCACTACCACCTCTTTCCCTGTAAATTATATCTAAAAACAGGGGAGGTGTCAAATGAATCAAAATATTATATCAACGATGCGGATTTACTGTCAACGGTCATTTTCCTTGAGATTATCCGGTTTTTTTAAAAGATCCTTAATTTTCGTCACAAAATGTTCACATTATGTTCAGAATTGGCTGCTTTCAAATTCGGGACGCCTATCCGGTAACGCCCCATCGTCTCGATGCCCCCTACGCCCTGCCTGCCGCTGATCGTATGCGCGATGACGTCCGTAATATTGATCGTGTCGCGGAACGGCGTGAACGCCGCGCGTACGGCCACATAGACGGGATCGAGCGCATGGATCATGATGCGGCCGGGAGAGCTGGCGAAATTCGCTCCCGCCTGAAGCAGCGCCTCGAAGTGGGATTGGCATGCGCCCGCGACGACGACCAGAGAGTCCCGACTGCGCTCGTAATCCCTGGCGACGTTCACGGCGTGCACGAAGTTCAAGGAGTTCTTGTAGCTGCTGAGCTGCTGCAGGTCCTGTCGCTGCTTCAGGACGCCGTCATGGCCTGTGATGACGACGATATCCGGATGGACTTGGGGAAGCATGCGCAGCAGCATGTGCGGCATCTGCGACTCATGGCAATGAACGCCTTCCGCGGGCACCTTCAGCTGCGCGTATACCTGCATGCTCTTCTTAAGATAATTCGGGTCGCCGTCCAGATGAAGCACTTTGCCCGGCATTTCGAAGAACGGCTGTCTCCGGTCGTCCAGCGCTCCCATAAATCCGATGCGGCCGAACTGGCGGCTTCGTTCCTCGCTGATCTTGCGCAGCGATTCGTTCGCTTTAATACGCGCTTGGCGCGTCCCTCCGAGCTCGTCCGGGTTTCGTACCGTTTGAAGATCCTCGATCGGCGCATCCGCCAGCAAGCGATAATCCGTCCCTCTGAGCACGGCTTGCTGAGCGGCGAACGCCGCGACCCGGAACAACACGTCTCCGCCATAGGATTTCCGTACGACTAGATCCCCCTGCTTCATGGGCCACTCACCTCTCCGTCTATCCTATGGAGTCATGAGACGATGGGTGCGCGTCCGGGGGAACGGGATTCGCGCCGACGGGACGTTTTTATCCGAGCATGTCGCTGCGGGTCAGCGCTTCGCACACGGAGGCGAACTCCTCCAGAGACAGCGTCTCCGCACGCCGCTCCGGCTGAATGCCGATCCCCCGAAGCAGATCTCCCAGCTCGGCTTTGCGGTCCTTGCCCGAGAAGGCGGACAGATTGTTCGCCAACGTCTTGCGCCGCTGCGCGAACGAAGTCTGAACGACGCGGAAGAACTTCTCTTCGTCCGCAACGCGAACGGCAGGCTCCGGACGGCGCTTCAGCTTGATGACCGCCGAGTCCACGTTCGGCTCGGGGATGAATGCCTTGCCTGGCACAACGCAGACCAGCTCGGGCTCGCAATAGTATTGGACGGCGATGCTCAAGCTGCCGTAATCCTTGCCTCCCGGCTTGGCGGACATTCTTAAGGCAACTTCCTTCTGCACCATAACGACGATGTTCTCGATCGGCAGCTTGTCCTCCAGCAGCTTCATGATAATCGGCGTCGTCACGTAATACGGAAGGTTGGCGACGACGCTGACGCCGGCCAGGCCCGCGAATTGCTCCTGCCAGAGCGCGTGCAAGTCGGTCTTCAGAATATCGCTCTGGACGATGCTCACGTGCTCGTAAGGAGCCATGACGTCCTTCAGGATCGGAATGAGACGCCGGTCGATCTCCACCGCGGCGACCTTGCCCGCGGCCTTGGCCAGCCTCTCCGTCAGCGAGCCGATTCCCGGGCCGACCTCCAGCGCTCCGCGGGTTCCGTCCAATTCCGCCGCGGCGATGATCCGGTCGAGCACATTCCCGTCGATCAGGAAGTTCTGTCCGAGACTCTTTTTGAATGTAAACCCGTGCTTGCGAATAATTTCGCGCGTCCGGTTCGATGTGGCGATGTCGTGCATGCTGATTATCGTCCTTCCCGCTCCAACTGTTCCAGCGCCGCCTGAAACTCGGCTTTCGTAATCCGGAACATGAGACATCTCTTGTAAAATTGTTTGCCGTTCGCGTAGCCGATGCCCAGAATCTCTCCCATCCGCTCCCTGCGGCTTGCGGACGCGGCATGAACGATGAGTCCGGCTTCGAGCAAGTCGTTCCATTCGATCTCCGCAGGCTCGTCCGTATCCGTCTCCGGCCCGCGAACCCGGTCCAACGCGCGGCGGATCGCCTCATCGGACGCATGCTCCACGCCGATGCCCCTGCGCCCCCGCGCCTCGTCCTTCGTCAGGAAGGCATGCTTGCACCCCGGCACGCGCTCGGAGACGATCTTGCGGATGCGTTCCCCCGGAGAGTCCGGATCGGTCAGCACGATCACCCCTCTGCGGGCTTGCGCAAGCTCGATCCGCACGAGCACGTCTTCCCCGATCGCCGAGCCTCCGGTCTCGATCGTGTCGGCGCCTACGGCCCGCTTAACCGCCGTCGTATCGTCCTTGCCCTCCACGACAATCATTTCTCGAATCATTCGTTTTCATTCCGCCTTTACTTCGCGCATTCCTTCAAGCGTATACGAGATCTCGGTAGAGGGCAAGTCCGGATGGCCGGCCCTCTCCATCCCGCGCAACGCAAAAATCGGGAAGAAACCCCAAGGGGCTCTTCCCGACGTAAAGCTCTATTGCATCGCAGCCGACCGGCGCGACTAATCCGAGGACGGTTTGACCGGCCCGATCACGTATACCGTATACCCGCGCTTCAATCCGAACTTGTTGGCATACGATTCGCTGTCGTAATAGATATCGATCTTCTTGCCCTTGACGGCGCTGCCCGTATCTTCCGCCCGGCGGAAGCCGATGCCTTCGATATAGACCCACCAGCCCAGAGGAATGACTCTCGGGTCGACGGCGATCGTACGGCCTTCCTTCACGGTCGTTCCCGAACGGGTAACTCCGTAGCCTTCGTCCCCCTTGCTCTTGCCCGTGGAGGCGAAGTCCGCAGAATACGCGGTCAACGTTACGTTGCTCAGCATCCGTTTCACTTTGACGCTCTTGCCGTTCAGCTTGACGACCTTCGCTTCCGCGGCTGTCGGCGGTCCGTTGTACGACGCCAGAGCCACTTCGGCCTTCTTCTTCGTTCCGATCGCGACGACCTGCTGCACGGCCGGCTTGGCAATCGTCTTCTCGATCATTTCCTGGCTGATCAGCTTGCCGTCCTCGTACACCTTCTCGGTTTTGTAGACGACTACGCCTTTTTGACCTTCGGTAACGACCTTCGTCTTGCCTTCTTCAAGCTCCGCGCTCTTCTGCTCCACAACCTTGAAGGCGATCGGGCGCTGGGTCTCTGTAACCTCTTTGCGCACGCGGACGACCGACACGGTCATTCCTTCCCGCAAGGGACTGCCAAGCTCCGGAACGACGCGGTCGTGCTCGGCCAGCTTGATGTTTAACGACTCAATGACTCCCCTAACCGTATCTTCGCTCGAATAAGCGACTTGCTGTTTGCCATCCGCTTTGATCATGACGCCTACCGCCCGGTCAATGACGAGCCGGCTTCCCTCTTTCAAGAGATCCGTGGCCGCCAAGGAGAGATGGTCGTTAGGTCCGATATAGATGTCCTGTTCTTCAAGCAATCCGAGCACGTTCGACGTTTTCGTGGAAATCACCTTCGAAACGCCGTTGTCGATAATCGTGATGCTCTTGGTCGCCGCCTTCTGCAGCAACGATACGAACATGACGGTGATGGCAAAAACGAGAATTGCGGCCAATAGCGCTGCACGCAAATGCTCATGCTTCCAACGCAGTGCGAAAAGCTTGCCGGTCGGTCGTGGATCATGGGTTTCCTGTACAGGAATTGCGCCCATATCTCGTTCCTCCTTCATAGCCCCGCCGTCGACTGTAATGCATGAATATTGTCAGACGCGACTAATCCAAAATGGTTAACGACTCTTGGCGATCGGACTCGAAATTTTCGCGGATTTCAGCCGGATCGATCAAGCGCCGCCTTCCCCAGTTCAGAATACTCACATGAGAGCATGTTACCCCAGGCAGTTGTGCTGGCAACACAAAAAGCCATCGAGACAGAGGATCTGTTCGTGGCTTCCGCATGATTGGAATTAAGCTAAGTAAAGTAGCGGCACGAGGGTGACCTCTCTCTATCACGCTTGCGGGGTTAGCTGTCGGATTCGGGCAAAGAGAGTCGCCCTAACGGCTGCATGCCCGACGCGTCACTCAGATAGAGCCGCCGTCCCGGCACTTGCCGTATTCACCCCAAGATTGCTCGGACCGCATTGGACGCTCACATCATGATCGTCGCCGCGTTGGGTCCCCCACTCTCCCGTTCGGGAGATTAAGCGCACTGGAAAAGGAATGTCATATTCAAACTTTCTGATGAAGATCATAACCTCTGCGCGATAACGGTGTAAAGACGACCGATTGGACGAATTTGCCCATTTTTAAGGAAAAACGATCGGAACCTGCGCGATAATCGCAACAAAAGTCAGTTTTTTCTTCGAAGTAGTCCGTTTTTCTTCCGTTTCTTCCGTTTATCTCGTTATCCCAAAACAGCGGCAGGCATTTTCGCTTGTAATTTCTGCAAGTTCCTCCAAAGAAATGCCTTTAATCTCTGCCGCCGTCTCAGCGACCAGACGCACGTAAGCGGACTCATTTCTCTTCCCTCGATGGGGGTGAGGCGTCAAATATGGAGCATCGGTTTCGATCAGCAAACGATCCATCGGAACCCTCTCCAACACCTCTTTCGGAACGCGAGCGTTCTTGAAAGTGACCGGTCCGCCGAAGGAAATATGGAAATTCATATCCAGGCACATTTTGGCCGTCTCCCAGCTTCCGGAGAAGCAGTGCATAATCCCTCCGACCTCCGCAGCCTTCTCTTCTTTCAGCAATTTTACAATATCCTCGTGCGCGTCCCGATTGTGAATGACGATCGGCTTGCCGATCCGTCGAGCCAACCGAATCTGTTCCCGGAACACCGTGTGCTGAACGTCCTTCGGCGAAGTGTCCCAGTAATAATCAAGCCCGATCTCGCCGATCGCGACGACTTTCGGATGGGTGGTGCACAGCCGTTCGATCCAGGCCAGATCTTCTTCCAGCTTCATGTCGATCGCATCGGTCGGATGCCAGCCTACAACGGCGTAAATAAACGGATATTTCTCCGCCAGCTCGAGCGTCGTCGGGATCGTTTCCCGATTAAATCCGATGTTGACGATTGTATCCACGCCGGCTTCCAGCGCGCGTTGAATCATTTCTTCTCGATCGTTGTCGAACTTGCGTGAGTCGAGGTGGGCATGGGTGTCGATAAGCATGTCGATTCGTATCCTCTTTTCTTCTATTATATAGACAATCTGGCGCGCGTTTCGGAACTGAGCAGATGAGCGTGTGGCAATAGCCGCTCCTCTGGGTAATAGATGTAATAGTTGCCCCGGTGCAAGCCCGCAATGGAGCGAATAATATCGGATTGGACCGAGATTTCCGTCAGCTGGTCGCGCTTGTCCAGCAGCAGGATCGGAGGCTTCTCTTTGCCGTCCGGAAGCGCTCCCGGCTTGTAGACGTCATAGGGGGAATCTTCGGGGGTATCGACTTCCATATGATAGGAAGGATCGAGACCGATGCTCCGCCACTGGCTGCGGACGTCTTCGAGCCATTCCCTGTATTCTCCGTTCAGCGGAGCGTACTTGTACAGCTGACGGTTCAGGAAACGCCGGCACAGATCCGACAGCAATTCGTCCCTCTCTTCCGACCACTGGCCGAACGCCGTCTGCACCATCGCTTCGTCGAGCTTCATATATTGTTCCAGCGTAACGGAGCCCGACAGCAAAGACCGAATCGGAGCCAGCATAAAAGAGAACTCGTATCCCGACGACAGGAGCTCGCTCGCCCTGCGGAAAATCTGTCTCAGCAGAATTTCGGAGCTGCGGGTGACGGGATGGAAGTAAACCTGCCAATACATCTGGTATCTGGACATCAGGTAGTCTTCGACGGCATGCATTCCGCTGTCCTTCACGACGATTTTTCCCTGGAACGGACGCAGCATGCGCAGAATACGGTCCAGATCGAACGTGCCGTAGTTCACTCCCGTAAAATAAGCATCGCGCAGCAGATAGTCCATCCGGTCGGCATCCAGCTGACTCGATACGAGACTGACGACGATCGGCTTTTCGTACTTCTTGCGGATGACCGCGGCGACTTTGTTCGGAAATTCGGGATCGACCTCGCGCAGCACGCGGTTGATCTCCGTGTCTCCCAAGACGACGTTGCAGGTCCATTCTTCATGATCTGTACCGAATATTTGCTCCAAAGAGTGGGAGAACGGACCATGTCCGACATCATGCAACAAAGAAGCACAAAGACTGAGTAATTTTTCCTCTTGCGGCCAGTCGCCGTATCCATTACGCTCAAACTGAGAAATTACTTTTCTTGTAATTTCATATACACCCAACGAATGGGAAAACCGGCTGTGCTCCGCCCCATGAAACGTAAGATAGGAGGTGCCTAGTTGGCGGATTCTTCGGAGTCGCTGGAACTCCGGCGTATTGATGAGCTTCCAGACGGTCAGATCCTGCACGTAGATGGAATGATGCACAGGGTCCTTGAAAACCTTCTCCTCATGTAATTTCGTCAACATGGACATCACCTCATATTTGTCAGCTTTCGACAAAGTGTTTGTCAAAAAATCGATTAAAGTCGAATTTTGTCGAATATCGTTTCCCTTTAATTTTCTCTTCGCCTAATTCCGCTATTTTTGAGAGATCGCCATAACTGAGAGGATTCTCAGACTTTATTTCAGGATTTTAAGCAATTCCTCAGTGCTTTCAGGTTGACTTTTTTGGGAATGGTTGGTACGATAGAGTACGGAAAACAGAGAACTTTGTCGAAAACTGGCGATAACGGACATAACTAGATTTACACGTTCGTTTTGTACTTATTTAATCTTACGAGAGGGGTATTACCAAATGATGAAATCTACCGGTATCGTACGTAAAGTCGATGAATTGGGACGGGTGGTTATTCCGATCGAGCTGCGCCGCACGCTTGGCATCGGAGAGAAAGACGCGCTGGAAATTTATGTGGACGGCGAGCGCATCATGCTTAAAAAGTATGAGCCGGCGTGCATCTTCTGCGGCAACGCGGAGAACGTCACCTACTTCAAAGGAAAAATTGTTTGCAGAGAATGTTTGAAGGATTTACCTTCCCCTGTGACAAATTAGAGAAAATAGTTTATAATAAAATTTGTATTCTAATAATTGTTAATTCCAACCTTTTTATACTCCTTGCCCCCTCCCGATGTCGATCTCGGGAGGGAATTTTTTTTGCTTTGCGGCACTACTCGTCTCCGTTCTCTTCGAGCAGCGCCCGATAGACGTCCCGCTTCGATATTCCCCGATCCGCCGCCGCTGATTTCATCGCATCCTTGCGGGCTTGTCCGGCCGTCTCATAATGCGCGACATGCTGCGTGAGCGATACGGAAGTCCACCATGCGTCCGCTTGCTCGGCGCCGCTGGTCTCCCGATTTCCGTTTTCCGAACGCGTTCCTTCTATTAATATACAACACTCCCCGAGCGGAGCGTTCTGCTCGATGTGCGCCAGACAAGCCTCGACAGTGCCTCTGACGACCTCTTCGTGCTTCTTCGTCAGCTCGCGAACGATGGCCATCTTTCGGTTGCTCCATCTCTCGCCGATCGCCGCTACGGTTTTCTTCAGCCGATGAGGGGATTCGTATAAGATCAGCGTTCCGCTCTCGCCTTCCAAACCTTCAAGCAGCTTGTGCACGCCCTTGCGATCGCGCGGCGGAAAACCGACGAACAGGAAGCGATCGGTCGGCAGACCGGAGACGATCAGCGCCGACAACGCGGCGTTCGCGCCTGGAATCGGCACGACGGGAATGCCGGCAGCGGCGGCGTCTCTCGCCAGATCCGCACCCGGGTCGGAGATTGCGGGAATTCCGGCGTCGCTGACAAGCGCGACATGCTGCCCATCCAGAAGCAGCCGAATCAACTCAGGCCCGCTGGCCTCCCGGTTATGCTCATGGTAGCTGACAAGCCGATTCTGAATGTCGAAGTGCGTCAGCAGCTTGCGCGTCTGCCTCGTATCCTCGGCCGCGATCAACTGTACTTCCTTGAGCGTGCGAATCGCGCGAAATGTCATGTCCTCCAGATTGCCGATCGGCGTCGCTACCAGATACAGCGTTCCCGGCTTCTCGCGCGCGGCGAAGCTTTTTTGAACCGTTGCCGTCTCCGAAGAGACTGGGCTCGTTGCCGGACTTTCTCCGCGCTTGTCCTTTGTTTTGTTCACGACCGTTTCTCCTCCCCCTCCCGATTTCTTTTGACCGCCGGCGTGCGTCCGTTCGTTCGCTTGAAGTCGGGCAGCTCTGCCGCTTGACCGTAAAATACGGCCAACAGCTCCTGCGTATACTCCCCGTCCTCTTCATAGACGATCAGCGGCGGCAGCAGACGGACTTCGGGCCTTCCGTCGCGCGTTCCTTCTATTAATATCATATTCGCCTCCGCATCCTTGCGGGGGTGTACGAAACGAATTCTCTTCGGCTCGATCCGGTAACGGCGCATCAGGTCGATAATATCGGCCATCCGGCTCGGACGGTGGACCATCGCAACTTTTCCTCCGGCCTTTACGCTCCTGGCGCACGCCGCGACGACGTCCTCCAGCTTGCATCCGATCTCATGCCGGGCCATCGCCTGATGAATATTTTCTTTGCGGTCTCCGCTGGCCACCGGCAAATACGGCGGATTCACCGTGACCGCATCGTACAGTTCGCCCTCCGGCTTCCACTCGCGCAGATCGCCTTCTATAATATGTATCCGATCGTTCAAGCGATTAAACCTCACGCTCCTGCTCGCCATGTCTGCAAGGCGGGGCTGGATCTCGACGCCGTCGATCGTCGCAGCCGTCCTCGTCGTCAGCAGCATCGGAATAACGCCGTTCCCCGTGCACAGATCAAGTATGCGCCCCCTCGGAGGCACTCCGGCAAATCGGGCAAGCAGCACCGCATCGAGTGAGAAGCTGAACACTTCTGAGCTTTGGATAATTTTAAGTTGATGAGTCAAGAGATCGTCCAGACGTTCTCCGGGTTGCAGGATGAGCTCCTCTTCCGCGCTCACGCTTCGCACCTTCCTCTTCTAAGAGCTTACGCCACTTAGCTTACTCGATTCGGGGCTTGATCGCAAACCTTGCCTATCTAGACAGGGGACTGAGTTAGACGACATTCATACGGGGCAAGTGAGGGGCCGGTGCAGCCCGGCTCGGGAGTCGGTCTGCGCAACATCGATCGCAGGCTCAAGCAGTTTTACGGTCAGGGACTGCGACATTGCACGAGGAACGAATATTAATGCTGCCGGGACCGATATTCCCCCGGTGTCAAGCCGCAATATTTCTTGAAGATGCTGAAGAAATGCCGCACGTTCTCGTAACCGACCTTCTCCGCGATTTGGTGGAAGGACATCTCTTGTTTGGTCGCCATCAGTTGCTTGGCCTTCTGAATCCGATATAGGTGTACGTAGTGGATGAACGTGATCCCCGTCTCCTTCCGAAACAGGGAGCTGATATAGTTCGGGTGCAGGTAAACATGCTCGGCAATCTGATCCAAGGACAGCTCCAGCGCGTAATTTTTGTGAATATATTGAATAATTTTCTCCACGTTTCGCGACAATGGGCTGCTGTTCTCAAGCCGGACGAACGCCGCATCCTTCTCCCTTGCGGACGGACGCGTCGAAGCCGTGCCCATGATCTCTATCGAAACGTTGGCCAGGACATCGTACAGCTCGACCTTGTTGATCGGCTTCAGCAAGTAATCGATGACCTGGCAGCGAATCGCTTTCCTCAAATACTCCGTATGGTCAAAGCCCGTCAGCAGAATGAAGCGGTTGCACAATTCACGGTTTTTAGCTTCGGCAATCAGCTCGAGCCCGTTCATCTCCGGCATTTGAATGTCGGTAATGACCAGATCCGGCTTATAGTCCCGCATTTTCTCCAGCGCCTCGACACCGTCGTACGCGCAGACGATTTCCGAGCAAGGGGTACTGCCTTTTTCAATAATATTGATGAGTCCTTTATGGATAATCGGTTCGTCATCCACGATCATCAGGTTCAGCATCCTTTCACTCCCAATCTCAGAATGTAGGTCGTACCCAGCCCGACGGCGCTGTCGATTTCCAGGCCGGAACGCTCTCCGTAAAATGCCTTTATTCTCTCGCTTACGTTATAGAGTCCAAGTCCCGAGTCTTCGGTCTGCAATACCCCGCGATCGACTTTGTTATCCAGCACGTCCCGAATGATCTTGAGTCTCTCTTCGGGAATCCCCGCTCCGTTGTCCGAGATTTCGATGCGAATCCATTCGTCTTCCCGGTCTACCGTGATGCGGATCTCGCCTTTGCCCCTCCTCTTCGCTATACCGTGGTTGATGCAGTTTTCCAGCAGGGGCTGCAGAATAAATCTGGGGCAGCGCATGTCGCCGATCTCCGTGCGAACTTGAATGTCGTATTGCAGCAGATCCATCATGCGCGGCTTATGAACGTCCAGATAGTGCGTCACGTTAGCCAGTTCCTTCTTAAGCGTCGACTCATTCTCCTGCGAAGACAGACTGTAACGCAGCAGCTTGCCCAAGGAATAGATCGCGTCCACGACCTCGTTATCGTCGTTGATCTCCGCCAGCATACGAATGGATTCCAATGTGTTATAGAGAAAATGGGGCTTCACTTGCGCCTGAAGCACCAGGTAGTCGGCCTCTTTTTTCATCAATTCCGCTTTGTGAACGGTATTGAGCAGTTCGTCGATTCTATGGATCAAGGAGTTGTAGGAGAGAATCAGAAAGCCGATCTCGTCCTTGTTGCCCTTATCCTCGAACGGTGCCAGGTTGTTCTCGTTCACCCTTCGCATATGTTTCGTCAAGTTCAAAATCCGCCTGGTCAGCAGCGAAGCGATCGCATAATAGACGGCCGAGAGCAGCAGGAGCAAGCCTCCCATAATCCAGGCCAGATTTTTCGTCTGCTTCGACAGATCCGAGAACAATTCATCCGTAGAGGACATAAAATAAAACATCAACTGCAAATCCGGAATGGCGATCGCATTCACCAGAATACCCCGCTCGCTCCATATCGTCTGCTCCGTCCCCGCCCGATCCCGGATTTTTTCCGAAATCCAACGGTAGGCCTCGTCATCAAGATTTTCGCCCCGCTTTTCGTATACGCTTTCATTTTCCCTTAAGACGATCGCTCCCATGCCGTCGCCGCTAACGACAGCCTCCAGAAAATCGCCGATAATGCGGTCGTTGGCCCGTATTTCTAGAACACCCAGACGATCCGCGTAATTTTCGTTGTAGAGATTTTGATAAAACACCAATTCCGGAAGGCCCGACGAATCCGACGATTGCGTCATCCACCGCTTCTGATTGATCTTCAGCGCCTGGGAAACGTCTCTTGCCGCCTGGGACTCCTCCTCCCGAATGTCGCTGATCTCCTTATCGACGGCCATTGCGGCGGGTTTTGTCTTGTACAGCCGAACGGATTTGATCAACGGATTGGAATTGTTGGCGAACGTAAAGATCGGCCGGATGTCCTTCAGAAAATAATAGACATAGTCTCCGGGCGTCTGATAAAGCCCTTTCAAATATTCTAACATCTGAGAATTGTGCTGAAACAGGGAATGGATGGATTCCACCTGGGTCAAGCTGACCTTCAAGCTGTTCGAAGCCTGAACGATCAATTGCTGCTTGGCCTGGGAGAAATCGTTAACGACGTTCGAATTGAACTGATGATACAAATACGCGCCCGACAGGACGACAGGCAGCAGCACAAGCAGCACATAGCCGAATATCATCTTATGAACAATTCTGACGCTCTTCAAGTGTCGAATCAAAACGAACTCATCGCTCCCCGGTGTAAAATGACAATTCGGGTAAGACTCCGAAGAATCTTACCCTGTGTGTCCTAAGCTCATCAATTCCTATTATTTCATGAGTGCTTTGGCTTCATTATACTCTTTGGTCGCCCATTCTTCCAAACGTTCGATTCCGATGTTCTTCGTTTTGTCCAGCATCGCTTTGAACGCGGCTTTGGCATCTTCCTCCGATTTAGCCAAATAAATTTTCATCTCTTCGTTCTTGATCATGTTGTCGATATTGACCTGAATGACCTGCTCTTCCGAGTCAGCGGAAGGCACGACTTTACCGAACAGAGAGTCGACTTCCGTCACTTTCTTCAACTCCATCATAACCTCGGTCGAAGCGGAATCAGGAACGTACCGCTGCAGACTGGAGGTTTCGCCCTTGTCCGCCAGAATGCCCCACCATACGACGCCCATCTGGACTTGTTTATCCTGATCCTTGGAATCGAAGTTGAATACCGGATAGCCGTCCGCATGCATCGTCCAGTCCTCGCCTTCGATGCCCCAAGAAGCCAAGCGCTGCCCTTCGGTGCTGTACATATATTGAATGAATTTGATCGCCGCTTCCGTATTTTTAGCCGTTTTCGGCACGTACATGCCCGACCAGCCGATGCTGTTCGCGTAAACTTTCGGATTCGCACCGAGATTTTTGATTACTTGCGCCATTCGGAAATTTTTGCCGTCCGTCTCCAGACGGGGGTTAAGCGTCTCCGAATCTCCCGACGCGTTGATCAGAGAGAACGCCTTTCCGTTCAGGATCTGACTTTCCGCTTCCGTACGTTCCTGCCAGGTGAAGTTTTCCGCAACGATATAGCCTTCGCGATAGAGCTTGTTCACGTACAGATAGAACGCTTCCTGTTCCGGATGATTAATATAATATTTTGCTTGGTCGCCGCCGGCGTTGTAGAAGCCGAAGCGAGGCACCCCGTATTGAATGCGCAGATAGCTTCCCGCTTCCCCCGGAGTAATGACCGCCGGTATGAGATCCGGGTACTTTTCCTTGACCTGTCCGAGAATCGCCAGGTAATCGTCCAGCGTTTCCAGCTTCGGATTGCCGAGCGCTTCCATAATATCGGCGCGCACCGACAATCCCTGGCCCGGATTCAGACACTTGTCGCAAGCCGCGAGTTCTTCCGACGTCATGAATCCGTTGCGAATCGTATATAAGCTGCCGTCCTTCGTCGCGTTAACGGCTCTGGCGGTCGGAGATATGTCGAAGTCCTTCAACTGATACTTCTCGATCAGTTCATCCCAGGTATACGAAATGTCTGGCGTGGACATCGGTTGATGGTTGTTATACGTGTAGACGATGTCGGGCATTTCGGCTCCGGACGCGATCATAAGCGGCAGTTGCTGCGCGTCGGCCGCGATCTGCACGTTGACTTTGACGCCGGTCCTCTTGGAGATTTCCTCCGGAATCTTGCCCTTCCATTCGGTCATCGGCCACCAGGGGTGATCGACGAACAAGGTGATTTCCCCGAGGTCTTGGACCGTCCCCTCGCTTCCGGTCTCTGTCTGCGTCGCGGCGGGAGCCGACGGGCTTGCACTCGGCGAGGATTGGGCATTGTTGTTTCCGCCCGAAGAACAGGCCGCGAGTAGAGAAGCGATAAGCATGAGTAACCCCAGCGTTTTCAAGCTTTTGCCGGTTTTCTTTTTCATTGCGTAAACCCTCCTGTTGGTAAAATTGATGTATATGAACATGCGGCGATAAGAGAATCTTTTCCCGCTATCGCGCAAGCCGATACCCGACAGTCAATCAACCTTTTACCGCACCGATCATCGCGCCTTTGACGAAGTACTTCTGCAGGAAAGGATAGACGAGCATGATCGGCACGACGGCCACCACCATTGACGTCACCTGCAGGGAGTAGGTCGTCACTCTTACTGCGTTGGCCGCGTATTCGATACTGACCGCATCTGTCGGAATGTTGCCCCGGTTGATTACCTCGATCATACGATAGGTCAACGTTCTCAAGTTCTCATTTTGCACGTAATACGCCGAGTCCAGCCAAGCATTCCATTGTCCGACGCCGAGGAACAACGCCATCGTCGCCATTAGGGGCTTGGAGATCGGCAGAATAACGGAACGGAAAATTTTCAAGTCGTTCGCTCCGTCGATCGTCGCGGCTTCTCTCAGCTCCGAAGGAATTTCCCGGAAGAAGGAAACGGCGATGAACAAGAAGAAAATATTGAGCATCGAAGGAATTACGTAAACCCAGAACGTGTTCAGCAAATGCAAATGCCGCAGAATAATATAGAAAGGAATCAATCCTCCGGATACGTACATGCCAATGACGAACAAGGAGAAGTAGACTTTTTTGAAAACAAGTCCTTTATGCGCCAATCCGTAAGACACGAGGCAAGTGAAGACGACTCCGAGCAGCGTCCCGACTCCCGTCCTTGCCACTGTGACGAAGAAGGCCAGCGTCCATTTCGCATCGCCCATGATCTTCTCGTAGTTCGCCAGCGTAAAATCCCTCGGCCAGAAGTAGATTCCCCCCAGCCCGGTATCCAATCCGTTATTGAAAGAGATGACGAACAGATAATAGAAAGGATAAGCGGTTACGATAAAGATGACGATCAGCAGAGCATAAACGATCGTATCTATGGAGTAATCTTCGAACGTTCTTTTTCTCAAGCGAGCCCCTCCTTTCTTCTTCGCGCTGTCTAGAACAAGCCCGACTTGGTCGTTTTCTTGGAAATCCAGTTACTGCCGAAAATCAGAATAACGGAGATGACGGCCTGCAGCAGATCGATGGCGGTGGCGAAGGAGTAACGGCCCTGGGACAGCCCCACCTTAAACGCATACGTCTGCAAAATTTCCGATTTGTCCGCGTTCACCGCGTTCCCGAGCAGGAAGGCTTGTTCGAAATTAGAGCCGACCAGTCCGCCGCCGAGCAAGCTTCCGATCGCTAAAATAAGCACAACGATGGTTGTTCCCCTGATGCCGGGAAGCGTAATATGCCAGATGCGGCGTAAGCGGCCGGCTCCGTCGATATGCGCCGCCTCGTACAATGAGGGAGAGATGCCGCTGACGGCGGCCAGGAAGATGATCGTCCACCATCCAGATTCCTTCCACACTGCGGTTCCTACCGCCATTCCCCAGAAGCTGCCGGGGTCGGACAGGAAAGCGATCGGTTCGCTGATCAGCCCCAGCCCCAAGAGCAGGTTGTTGAAAATACCGCGATTCTCGGACAGGAACACCGAAGCGAGCCCGGCCACGACGACCCAGGAAATGAAGTGGGGCAAATAGCTGGCCGTCTGCACCGCCCGTTTGAACAATCCGTCCTTGACCTCGTTCAGCATAAGCGCCAGCAGAATCGGAACCGGGAATGCGAAAATGAGTTTCAGAAAGCTGATACCGAGCGTGTTGGCGACGATCGTTTCGAAGTTGTAGCTGTTTACGAACTCTTTGAAATATTTCAGTCCGACCCATTCGCTGGTGAATATTCCGGAGATACCGGAAGCGATCTTGTAGTTCTTGAATGCGATCAGAATGCCGAACATCGGAAGGTAGTGAAAAACGAATAGGGAAATCAAGCCCATCCATACAAAAAGCTGCATGTATTTTTGCTGTCTAAAGCGCTTCCACAGGAGGCTGACCGAATGACCCGATTTGTTCGTCGCAGCATGTTCCTTTACCGTTTGCAGTTTCAATCGATTCACTCCTTATCGGCGCGTATTGCTACCTTAATTCGAGGTTACAATACGCGCCCGAACGGCTCAATTGTTCATTTTACAACTCTGATGATCGATTTTAAGATGTTTCTTCGTAAATCCGGACAGGCCCGTACAGTCCCCCTGCGGCAAACTGCGGCTGCCAGCCCGGATCGATGCTGCCGTTCCAGTACGAAACTTTCGGATCGGTGCTGCCTCCCACGTTATGCGACGGCCTTCCAATCTCGTAGTGCGCGCCCAGCGTATTCGTAACGCGGATACGCAGCCGATGCACACCTTCCTCCAGAGCCTCGCCCAGTTCGAAGCGGTAAGGCCGCCATGCCCGAACCCCAAGCGGGCGTCCGTCCAGCCACGCCTCGGCGGTTCCCCGGACATGTCCCAAATCCAACGTCGCGCGTCCGTCTCCCCGAAGTTCCACGATCCGTTCGTATTCCACCGCACCACTATGATGCGGCAGGGCAAGCGACGTCCGCCAATCGCCCAGCTTGCCCGGCGTGGGCGAGAGACGGAATCGGATCGGCGCGAGCAAGACGTCCGCGTCGGAGCACGGTCCGGCCGGCTCGATCCGAATCGCGGCCATCGTTCCCGCCTCCTGAGGCGGGAAGACGATCTGTCCATCGCGGACGACGCGCTCCCGGCCGGCAATCCAGACTCTCAGCGAGCCGGCTGCCGCCACGGTCATGACGGTCGCGCCGACGGGCAGCGGGAACCGCACCCATACGGGGCGGCCGATTATCGCTGGATTCCGCTGGAATGGCAGCGGCTTGGCGGCAGGAACGGAGTCCGGCATGAGCCAGCCGACATCCGGCAGCGGATGCGGACGGGGAGACAGCCACAGCGTCTCGGTCTCGGCGAACTGAAGCACCGCCTCATGCAGAATCGCCGCGGCTTGGCCGTTCTCGTCCGTCCAGTCTTCCTCGGTCCAGAACTCCATGTTCCTCCCGTCGGCAAGCTCGACAACGCCGTCCGCCAGCACCTCGCCGACGCCTTCGGGCAGTTGGAACCGAATTTCATTGGCTCCTTCCCGCCATAGGGATGTGATATCGACCTCTTCCTGGCCTTGCCGAATATACGGATTAAAGTCGCCGTGCTCCGTCACCTTGGTCCCGTTCACGTACAGCGCAGCCCGGCCTCGAGCGGCAAAAACGAGTCTGACGCGTTCCACGCCTGCGCCCTTTTCCTGCTCGATCGTCTTGGTCAGACGCGAGCCGGCATTGGGAGTCGTCGTCTTAATCCATTTAGGCAGCGATGGCCGCGCCTCGGCGTTCACTTCCACGCCGGCCCGAATCAGTCCCGTAACGATGGCCTTCGCCCGCAGCTTCAATTCGTTGGGGCCGGCGGCCAGATCGATCCAGGCGGTCTGCTCCTCCGGGCCGCCCCGCCAGCGGATCGGTTCGCCCCCTAGCCAGCCCGCGATCTCGGCGTTGCTCTCGACGCGTATCCAATAGCGGCCGGCCGCAGGCGCAAGCACGAAGGTGCGGGCCCATACGTCCCAGCCTCTCTCGATTTCACCCAGGTTCAGAAACCGTCTCGGCACGCGGCCCATCCGGCCGGCCCACGATCTGAATTTGTGGTCTCCGAAGGTGCGGCTGTAGACGACAGGCGTGCATTTTCCGGGTTCGAAGCGCTCATCCGGGGAGGCCTCCCAGTAATCGGCCTCGCTCCATAGACGAACGTTCCAGGAAGCGTCGTCATGATCCGGAAGCTGCCAGCCGGCCCGTTCTCCTTCGGATTCGTCCGTCTCCCGCATCACCCGAACCTGACGGCGCTCGATCGGCGCCTCCTGCGTCCGTTCCCCGTGAAGGTCGAAATCGCCGTAACGATTGTCCATCGTCGGGACCGCCATAATACGCCAATCATTCGAGGACAATTCACGACTTTCGGCTCTCGAGGGAATCGCCGCAGCGTTGGAGGGCAAAACCGCCGGAGCGGTAACCCCGACGAACGGCTCGCCGTTCCCGTCCTCCTCCCGCGGGCAGACGACCAGCGCGGCCGGCCAGGAAACGAAGCTCACGGCCAGTTCCGCCCATTCGCCGTCGCGCGTATATGCAGCGGGAACGATATCTCCGCTGACCGGGTCCCAGAGCTGGGGACGGCCGGGCGTACGCAACCGATAAACGGCGCTCTCGGGCAGCGCCGACCGCTCGTCGGCCGGTCGATGCATCTCCAACAGCCCGCCTTCTCCCGGCAGCAGCAGGAAAATATCGGCCTCCTCCGTCCGGCGGTGAAGCGACATTCCCGGCCCTTCCGCGACGCGGAGAATACGCTCCTTCAGAAGCCGAACGGCTTCGGCAGCGGACCCGACCCGCACGACTCCCTCGAACGCCGGATCGTCTTCCGGCACTTCGATGCCGATCACCCATCCGCCCTCGCGAATCCAGCGTTCTACCTTGCCGCGGGCCGCCTCGTCCATTCTCGTCGTCCCGCACAGCAGCAGCACTTCGAACGTCTCGTCCGCGATGCGCAGCTTGCCGTCTGCCGCCGTGCTTTTTTCCAGTGCCGAATCGTCGACGACGTCGAAATCGAATCGGGCTTCCCTGAGCGCCCCAAGCTTATGCTGATCCCTGCGGGCGTTGTAACCGACGACGTCGGCATACACCCGGCGAAGATGCTCCATCTCGGAGTTGGGCACTCTATTGGCGACCAGCATCGGATGGTCGGAGCTTGCCCCGTCATCCAGCGACATATAGCCGGTGGCGGCATAAGACGGGTAATGCACCGCGACCGGCGCGACATGTGCGCCTTCGCTCAGCAGAGCACAGACACGGCTGATCGTATCGGCGAATACCGAATAATGCTCGAAGTAAGGCTGACGCCAGCCGGTGTCGGGCGGCGCCCATTCCCACCAGCCGCCCCGCGTGCTGTAATAAACCGAATGCGGACTGTACAAGGTGACTCCGGCCTGGAACCACGGAATGAGCCAATGCAGCGTCTCTTCCAGCGTTCCTCCCCAGCCGCTCGTATGGAACGCTTCCAGGAAGACGCGCTTACCGCCGTGCAGATGAACCATCGACGAATGCGGCTTGATCTCTCCGTCCATGTCGCAGCCCGCAGCGTTGTACCAGCGGTGCGTCCGGAGGTAGTCCAAATAAAGGCGCTGCGCGCCGTGCACATCCACCTTTCTCGCCGAACCCGCCTGATCGCAGCACAGCAGCATGCCGTGCTTCTCATGCCATTGTGCGATCGGAACGAAGAAGGCCCGCTCCGCCAATTCCGCCGCCAGTTCGTACACTTGCCTTCGCACCTGCCCCGATTCCGGGAGATCGTCGAACAACGCCGGAAGCTTCGGCAGCAGGCTCTCGCCGTGACGGGCTTCGTACAGCTCCGCGATCTGCGGCGTCCATAAGGGCAGAGGCGGCAGTTCGTCCTGGAAGCTGCCTGCAATCGTCCTTCCCAGATCGTGCGGAAACCGACGCTCGAATTCGCCGTGAACTTTGTCGAGCAGAGCGGCACAAGCCGCGGGGTCCAGCCAGTTAAAGCCTTGCCGTACCGAGACGTAATGATAATCCTCGGTTTGCAGCAGCGGCGTCGCGCCTTCGGGCATCCGTTCGTCCGGGGAAAATCTGCGCAGCAGATAACCGCCGAACTCCGAATTCTCCGCCACCAGACGCGCCGGAAAGTTCGAACCGGAGAAGCCGATCTGATCGTAGAAGTACAAGAACATGCCGAGCCGCTCCGCTTCCCGCAGCGCCGCCTCGAACATCTCCCACCAGCGCTCGCTGAAGTAGACGGGATTATCGCCGACGCTGCCGTATTGGGGGCCGGTCGGCGCGATGTTGATTATGCCGATGTTGCGTAAGCCGCCGGCGCGGAACTTCCGCAGCTGCCAGCGAATGCGCTCCTCCGTGATTTCCTCCGCGCTCCACCACCAGAAAGGCAAAGGTCCGTAACGCGGATCGGCGTCGCGGAACCGGCTTTTCAATCGTTCTATGCTCATCGTTCACCCTCGCTTGCCTCTCGAATTCACATCCCATACCCCTTATCTTAGAAGTCCGTCCGAAGCGGTGTATAGCGATCATTCTTAATCAAAAGCCTTAAATATCCGGATAACCTTCCATGTTATGATGGTGCAAACTTCATACGCCTGAAGGACAAGGAGGGAACATCCGCTTGAATATTCGCTCTTATTTAACGCCTTGCAAATACGGCCGTCCCGTGCTGGTCGGCTCGGGAGAGCCCGGCAGCTTCGACCGTCACGCGGTCGATTGTCCATTCGTCTTCCGGCATCTCGACCGCTTCTATATGATGTACGTCGGCTTCGACGGCCTGGGCTATCAGACCGCGCTGGCGACGAGTGGCGACCTGCTTCATTGGGAGCCACTGGCGACGATTCTGGACAGGGAAGACGGTTCGCGCTGGGATTCACGGAACATCGCCGGAACGTGGATGTTGCGGGAAAACAACTTGCATGGGGCTCCGACGCTGAAAAAGTGGCAGGGTAAATACTGGCTCACGTATCATTCCTATCCGGGCGACGGTTACGAAGCCGGTCCGGCGAAGATCGGGCTGGCCTGGACGGAGGACGAGAACCTGCTGACATGGCATCGGCTCGAGGAGCCGATTCTCGTGCCGGAAGAAGGCGCGGAATGGGAGCGCGGAGGGCTGTACAAGGAGTGTCTGGTCGAGCACGAAGGCACGTTCTATCTGTTCTACAACGCCAAAAATCAGGATCACGGCCGCTGGATCGAACAGACGGGAGTTGCCCTGTCGACCGATTTGCGAAGCTGGAAGCGTTACGAGCATAATCCCGTTCTCCAAGTGACGCCCGGAGCATGGGACAGCGGCTTCGTCAGCGACCCGTGCGTGCTCCGCGACGGCGACCGGTGGGTCATGTACTTTTTCGGTTACGATTACAAGAAAGCGCAGGAAGGCATCGCCCTGTCGGACGATCTGCTTCACTGGGACAAACATCCTGAACCGATCATCGAGACGGGCACGGAAGGCGAACTGGACGCCATCTTCGCGCATAAACCTTCCGTGATCTGCCATAACGGCATCCTGTATCACTTCTATACAGCCAGCAGACGGCCGCAGGACGGGGATCGGACGTGCAATATTTTCCCAGAGTTCCGCACGATTACGGTCGCGACGTCCGAGCCGCTGCCTCCGCCGCCGGCGGAATGACCGAATACGATCCCTCGGGAGGAAAACAACAATGAACGCGCTGCAAATCGAGTCGATGTGGACGGAAGGACGGAACTGTCCGTTGGGGTTGGATGCAACCGCTCCCATGCTGGGCTGGTCTTTCTCGCAGTCCAAGACGCACTCACGTCTGCAAACCGCTTATCGGATCGCGGTCGCCACAACCGAGGAACTGCTGGCCAGCGATCAGCCCGACGTCTGGGATAGCGGCCGGCGAATCGGCGGAAACCATGCCGCGATCCCCTGCGAAGGCGCAGGGCTGGAGGCACGGCGACGCTACTATTGGCAAGTGACAGTATGGGACGAACAGGGCCGGCAAACGATGAGTCCCGTCTCCTGGTGGGAGACGGGCTTGCTTCGCGCCGAAAACTGGAGCGGACAGTGGATCGGAGCGGCGCAAGGCAAGGCGGACGACGGGCCGCTTCCCCGATTCCGGCGCAGCTTCCGGATCGGAAAGCCCATCCGTCGGGCGCGGGCGTACATTAGCGGCCTGGGGCACTACGAGCTCCGCCTGAACGGAGCCAAGGTCGGCGACTACGAGCTGGACCCCGGCTGGA
Source organism: Cohnella sp. SGD-V74 (assembly GCF_003001675.1). GTDB lineage: Bacteria > Bacillota > Bacilli > Paenibacillales > Paenibacillaceae > Cohnella. The sequence continues at coordinate 114,569 of NZ_PVYW01000019.1, forward strand.
CGGAATACGACAAAACGGTGCTGTACACCGTCTACGACATTACCGATGCGCTGTCACAAGGAGAGAACGTCGCCGGGATCACGCTCGGCAATGGCTTCTATCATGTCATGGGCGGCCGTTATACGAAATTCAAAGATTCCTACGGCGCCCCTAAATGCCTGGCCGAGCTGATCATCGACTATGCCGATGGAACGACCGAGACGATCGGCACGGACCGATCCTGGCGAACGGCTGCAAGTCCGCTCGTATTCTCCTGCATCTACGGCGGGGAGGATTACGACGCGCAACGTGAGCTGAACGACTGGGATCGGCCCGGCTACGAAGAAGGCAGCGAATGGAACTCAGCCGCGGAGGTGAAAGCGCCTTCGGGAAAAATGGCCGCGCAGTCGGCTCCCGCGCTCAAGGTGATGGAGCAGCTGTCTCCGGTTTCCGTGACGGAGCCAAAGCCCGGCGTGTTCGTCGTCGATCTGGGCCGGAACTTCTCCGGCTGGACGGAGATTGCCGTTTCCGGACCGCGAGGCGCCGCAATCAAGCTGACGCCCGCCGAGCTGCTGACTGGGGATGGACTGGCCAATCAGAAATGGTCGGGCTCCCCTTATGAATGGAACTACGTGCTAAAGGGCGACGGCGAGGAGCGCTGGCGGCCGAAATTCACGTATTACGGGTTCCGCTACGTTCAGGTGGAAGGCGTCGGGGCCATCCGCAGCGAGAGCGATGCCGCGGGAGCCGACGGATTGCCCGTCCTCCACCGTGTCGAAGGCCAGATGATCTACCCGGACGTGCGGACGACGGGAAGCTTCCGCTGCTCCGACGAGCTGCTGAACCGGATCCACGACATCATCGGCCGCGCCATGCTCAGCAACATGAAGAGCGTGCTGACGGATTGTCCGCACCGTGAGAAGCTCGGCTGGCTGGAGCAGGTCCATCTGATGGGCCCTTCGATGATGTTCAATTACGACGTCGAGGCGCTGCTGATGAAGGTGCTGTCCGATATCGCCGACGCCCAGCAGCCCAATGGGCTCATTCCGACGACCGCGCCGGAATACGTCGTCTTCCCCGAGCCGTGGGAAGTTTTCCGCGATGCGGCCGCCTGGGGAGGCGCCTGCGTGCTGGCTTCGTGGGAGCTGCTTCAGCGCTACGGCAATGCCGGGGCGATGAGCCGGCACTACGGAACGCTGGGCCGCTATCTCGACTATTTGACGGCGACCGCCGACGGCCGCATCCTGCGCGCCGGACTCGGAGATTGGTACGACGTCGGCCCGAAGGGGCCCGGCTTCTCGCAGAACACGCCGGTCGCGCTGGCCGAAACCGCCATCTACTACGGATTGGCCGTCGTCATGCGCGTCATCGCGCGGCGTCTGGGCCGCGAAGACGACGCGGCCGCTTACGGGCGGCTGGCCGAAGAGATTAAAGTCGCCTTTAACCGGGAATTTTTCGACGAAGCGGCGTCCTCGTACGCCGAGGGGAGCGATGCCGCCCTGGCCATGCCGCTGGCGATCGGGCTCGCGCCCGAAGCGCACCGGGAAGCGCTGTTCGCGCGGCTCGTTCGCAACATCGAGGAGCGCGGCGACCGGACGACGTCGGGCGACGTCGGACACCGGTACGTGCTGCTGACGCTTGCCCGGGGAGGCCGCTCCGATCTCGTCTACCGGATGACGCGGCGCTCCGATACGCCGGGCTACGGCTATCAGATCGCCAACGGGGCGACGACGCTGACCGAAGCTTGGGACGGGCCGACCGTCGGCAAATCGCAAAACCATTTCATGCTCGGCCATCTGGAAGAATGGCTGTACACCGGCCTGGCGGGACTGGATTACCGCTATGTGCCGGATACCGGACGCTTCTCCGTCCAAGCGAAACCCGGCGTCGTCGGAGACGTGCAATGGGCGGAAGCCCGCTTCGAGCTGCGGGCCGGCGTCGCCTCGATCCGTTGGGATCGCGGGGAGGACCGCAAGTTGCAAGTCGCCGTCGTCATTCCTCCCAACGCCGAAGGCACGGTTCATCTTCCCGCGAAGGATACGGATTCCGTCGCCGTTGAGGGCGAAGGCGCGCGTTTCGTCGGGTACGAGGAAGGCTGCGCGGTCTACCGGACCGGGCCGGGTACGTTCACGTTCACAAGGAGCGAAGCGATATGATCACCACAGGGTGGAACAAAATCTATTACGGCGGGGATTACAACCCCGAGCAATGGCCGAAGGAAGTCTGGGACGAGGACATGCGCCTGTTCAAGCTGGCGGGCATCGACGTCGCGACGATCAATGTCTTCTCCTGGGCGTCGTTGCAGCCGGACGAGGAGACGTACCGTTTCGAGCAGTTGGACGAGATCGTCGATCTGCTGCACCGCAACGGCATCCGCATCGTGCTCGGCACGGGAACGGCCATGTATCCGGCCTGGATGGCGACGCGTCATCCCGACGTGCTGTCGGTCGATTTCGCCGGCAGGAAGCGCAAGTACGGCATGCGCCACAACAACTGCCCGACCAGCCCGACCTGGCGGCTGTACGCGGAGCGCCTGAGCCGCAAGCTCGCGGAACGGTACGGAAGCCATCCGGCGCTGCTCGTCTGGCACGTCAACAACGAGATGGGCTGCCAGTGCTATTGCGACAATTGCGAGCGGGCTTTCCGGGAGTGGCTGAAGAAAAGATACGGCACGCTGGACGCCTTGAACCAAGCCTGGTACACCCGATTCTGGGGTCATACGTTCTACGACTGGAACGAGATTGTGCTGCCGAACCTGCTCAGCGAGCATCTCGATCCGAAGGACCCCGACAAAACCGCCTTCCAGGCGATTTCCTTGGACTACTACCGCTTCAACTCGGAGAGCGTGCTCGAGACGTATTTGCTCGAACGCGACGCCATCCGGGAGTTGTCGCCGAACGTTCCGATTACGAGCAACCTGCACGGGCACGGCACGTACAAGCCGCTCGATTATTTTCAATGGGGCAAGCATTGCGACATCGTCGCCTGGGATAACTATCCGGCGTTCGATACGCCGACCGGCGTGACCGCCTTCCGCCTCGACCTGATGCGCGGCTTGAAAAACGGGGATCCGTTCCTGCTGATGGAGCAGACGCCCAGCCAGCAGAACTGGCAGCCCTACAACTCGCTTAAGCGCCCGGGCGTCATGCGGCTCTGGAGCTGGCAGGCGGTCGCGCGCGGCGCGGACACCGTCATGTTCTTCCAACTGCGCCGCTCGTTCGGCGCCTGCGAGAAATTTCACGGCGCCGTCATCGAGCATGTCGGCCACGAGCATACGAGAGTATTCGAGGAGGTCTCCTCGCTCGGCTCCGAACTGAAGGCGGTCGGCGACGCGCTGCTCGGCTCGCGCATTGAAGCCCGCGTCGCGATCGTGTTCGATTGGGAGGTTTGGTGGGCGGCCGAGCTGTGCAGCGGACCGAGCGTCTATCTGAAGTACGTCGACGAGGTGCAGAAATATTACGACGCGTTCTTCGCGCAAAACATCCCCGTCGACATCGTCAACACCGACGGCGACCTCGACCGCTACGCGCTGGTCGTCGCCCCGATGCTGTACATGGTGAAGCCGGGCTATGCCGACAAGCTGGAACGGTACGTCGAAGGAGGCGGCACGCTCGTCGCGACGTATTTCAGCGGCATCGCGGGCGAGTCCGACTTGATCGCATTGGGCGGCTATCCCGGAGAGCTGAGGAAGCTGTTCGGCATCTGGGTCGAGGAGACCGATGCGCTGTATCCGAGCCAGCATAACCGGCTCGTGATGCGAGAGGTGTTCGCCGGCGGGAAGACGGAATACGCCTGCGGCATCGTCTGCGATCTGCCGCATCTTGAAGGCGCGGAGGCCGTCGCCGTCTATGGAGAGGAATTTTACCGGGGGATGCCGGCGCTGACCCGCAACCGCTTCGGACAAGGCGAGGCCTGGTATCTCGCCTCCAGTCCGGATGCCGCCTTCCTGCTCGACTGGACGGCGGAGCTATGCCGCGGACTCGGTCTGGCGCCGCTGCTCGAAGGAGCGCCGGCCGGCGTGGAGGTCACGAAACGCGAGAAGGACGGTAAGGCGTTCTGGTTCTTGTTGAATCACGCCGACGAACCGCGCCCGGTTCCGCTGGGCTCGCTGAAACTCAAAAGGCTGTCCGACGGCGCGCCGCTGGAAGGAACGTTGGAATTGGAGCCCGCGGGCGTCATCGTCGCGGAGCAAATCGAACACGGGAGTGGAGACGGCAATGAGTAAACGACGGATTCCGGATACGCTGCTGCTGGAGGAACGGGCGATACATGCGCTGAACGCGACGGTGGGCATGGCGGACGAGGACCACGGGGGCATTCCCTTTTTCAACGCCGACCTGAACCATAAACCGGCGTTCATGACGCACGGGGACTGGGATTACGGTTCCTCGCACGGCCGCATGATCGACGCTATGACGCTGGCCAGAATCATGTCGGGCTCGACCTACGGCGTCGAAACGGAGAAACGGTACAAGGAAAATCTGCTCAGCTTCTTCAAGGAAGACGGCCTAAGTTATCGCGGCGTCAATCCGGTGATGTCTTGGGAGTCGAACGCAAACCTGATCGACCAGCGCGCCGTCTTGCTCGCTCTGACCAGTTGGTACATGACGACGGGCGACGCCCGGGCGAAGGAAGCGGCGGACCGTCACGTGGCGGCCCTCAAGCGGATCGCAGTCAAGGAACGGGACGTCTGGTACTACCCCGCTTCGGAATACAAGGACAGCGGCTGGCCCTCGCTGAACGCGGTGCAGCTTCGCCTGGCGCCCGATCCGGCTGCGTTCTGCGGACGTCTCGTCATGCCCCTGCTGAAATATTACGAGCTGACGGGCAATGCCGACGCTTACGAGCTGTGCCAGTTTTTCACGAATCTGATCATTCACCGCAGCGGCGTGTTTAATGAGGACGGCAGCTTTAATTCCTCGCTCGCCTACCGCAGCGGACATTTCCATACGCGGCTCGGCACGCTCGACGCAATCGCGCGCTTCGGCTACCATACCCGCGACGCCTCGATTCTGAATTTTGTGAAGAAAAGCTACGACTGGGCGCTGACCTGGTGCACGTCGTTCGGCTGGACGCCGGGCGATATGCAGGAGCAGGCCTACGAGCACGAGACATGCTCGCTCGTCGACCTGATTACCACCGGCATCACGCTGGCACGAAGCGGCTACACGAATTATTGGGGCGTCGTCGAACGCTTCATCCGCAACCATCTCGCTGAATCACAGCTGCTCGACCTGAGCTGGGTGGAAGAGACGGACGACAAATCCAAGGACGTTCAGGGCTGGTTGTCCTACTATAAGGTCGCGCAGCGCACGCGGGGCTCGTTCGCCGGCTATTCGGCTCCGAACGATTTCATCTGCGACCATAGCCACGGCCGCGGCCATACGAGCGATCTGCAAATCTGCTGCCTCGGTTCGGGCACGCGCGGCCTGTTCATGGGCTGGAGCAACACGATCACGGAGGAGCTCGGCACGGTGAGCGTGAACTTCCTGCTCAGCCGGGGGTCCCGCAAGCTCGACGTCAGCAGCTACCTTCCTTACGAAGGCAAAGTCGTGCTGGACGTTCGCGAGGATATCCCCAAGCTTCAAGTACGGATTCCGGAATGGGCCGGCTTCACCAAGGTACGCATCGTTCGCGAGCTCGACGGAGAGACGACCGAAGGCACAGGCTCGGAGCCGAGCCGCTGGGCGGGCCAATGCTTCCTGCAGTTGGGCGCGGCGCGCGCCGGGGAGACCATCACCGTAACGTTCCCGCTTAGCGTCCGCACGACGACGGAGACGGCGCTCGGCGAGCAATTCGTGACCCATTGGCGCGGAGACGACGTGGTCGATATCTCGCCGCGCGGCAAGCGCAAGCCGCTGTACAGCGGCCGTCCGATCGCGGACCAAGCGCCGCTGCGCAAAGGCGACTACCACCGTCCGGAACGCGAATTCGTCTGGTAAGCGAAACGAACGCTGAACGGACCCCCAAGGAGGAACTGCAAATGACCAAAACGGTTGCGGCCGTCTATACCGGCCAAGGATTGGCGGAGCCGCTGAAACAAGTATTCAACGAAGTGCTGCCGGGTTGCCGGCTGGTAAATCTCATCGACGATAGTCTGATCGCCGACGTCATGCGGGCGGGCGGCGTCACACCGCAAGTGTCCGGCCGTCTGCTCGGCTATTATCGCAGTGCGGCGGATCTCGGCGCCGACGTCATCCTGAACACCTGCTCCTCGGTCGGAGAGGTCGTCGAGCGGGCGAGAGGCTTCGTGGACGTACCTATCGTGAAGATCGATGAAGCGATGGCGCTGGAGGCGGTCTCCCGCTACGCGCGCATCGGCGTCATCGCGACGCTGCCGACTACGCTGGCGCCGACGATGGCGCTGCTGCGGGCCCAGGCCGAAGCGGCCGGACGCACGTTGTCGCTGACGGAGGGGCTGGCCGCGGGCGCCTACGACGCGCTCGTCGACGGCAAGCCGGAGGAGCATGATCGCCGAATCGCGGAGACGGCGGCGGAGTTGGCGGCTTCCGTCGATGCGATCGTGCTCGCGCAAGGATCGATGGCGAGAATGGAAGCCTCGCTGCGAGAGAGGACCGGCAAGCCGGTGCTCTCCAGCCCAAGGCTCGGCGTGCTGGCGGTCAAGCGTCTGCTGGAGGCCCAAGATGAAATCCAATGATGAGGCATTGCAGATGAATCGGGTCATCGCCACCTATCTGGTGGAAACCCCGTTCTCTCTCGAGCGCGCGGCCGTCGCGATCGCCGGGGAGCAATCGACAGGCACGTTCACGGCGGTGCCAGGCGAGACGGCGTCGCTGAAGGAACGCTTCGGCGCCCGCCTCGAACGGGTTACCCCGCTCGAGCAGGTTCGCCAGCCTTCGCTTCCGGGAGCGGCCGTGCCGCCGGGACATCACGGAATCTACTCGCGGGGGGAGATCGCGGTCTCCTTCCCTTTGCATAATTTCGGGCCGTCGATTCCGAACCTGATGGCCTGCGTAGCCGGGAACCTGTTCGAGCTGCGGGAGCTGTCCGGCCTGCGCCTGCTCGACCTGGAGCTGCCGGACGCCTTCGCGTCGGCCTATCCCGGACCGCGCTTCGGCATCGACGGCACACGGCGGTTGACGGGCGTTCGCGGACGCCCGATCATCGGGACGATCGTTAAGCCGAGCGTCGGCCTCTCGCCTCTCGAGCTGGAGACGCTCGTCTACGAGCTGGCAGCCTCAGGCCTGGACTTCATCAAGGACGACGAGTTGAACGCCGATCCGCCTTATTGCCCCCTGCCCGACAAGGTCGCCGCGGTCTCCCGCGCGATTGAGCGGGCTGCGGATGCGACAGGGCGCAAAATCATGTACGCGTACAATATTACCGGCGACATCGAGACGCTGAAGCGCAACCACGACACGGTCGTAAACGCCGGGGGCAACTGCGTTATGGTCAGCATGAACAGCGTCGGCCTCGCGGGCCTGGCTTACCTTAACACGTTCAGCGAAGTGCCGATTCACGGCCACCGCAACCAATGGGGCATGCTGACCCGGCACGGTCAGCTCGGCATGAGCTTCCAAGCCTATCAGAAGCTGTGCCGGCTGGCCGGCGCCGATCATCTGCACGTCAACGGGCTGGGCAGCAAATTCTATGAAAGCGACGATTCCGTGGTCGCTTCCGTGCGCGCTTGTATGCAGCCGCTGCTCGGCGGCTACGAGACGATGCCGGTGCTGTCCTCCGGCCAATGGGCTGGAACGGCGGAGATTACGTATGCGAGGACGAAGACGGTGGACGTCATGCATCTGGCTGGAGGCGGTATACTCGCCCACCCGGACGGACCGACGGCCGGCGTCGAGAGCATGAAGCAAGGCTGGGAGGCGGCGATGCGCGGCATACCAGCCGAAAACTACGCGCAGACACATCCGGAGCTGCGCCGCGCCTTCGATAAATTCAAACCCAAGGATGCTTCGAGATGACCAAGAAGAATGCGCGCGGCCAACGGCTGCTTTGTTACTACGGAGACGACTTTACCGGATCGACGGACGTGCTCGAGTCGCTGACGGAAGGCGGTGCGGAAACGGTGCTGTTTCTGGAGCCGCCGTCGGAGGCGCGACTGGCGCATTTTCCGGATGCGCAGTGCTTCGGCGTGGCCGGCGTCGGACGCTCGATGTCTCCGGAGCGGATGGAGCGCGAGCTGCGGCCGTTGCTGGAGCGGCTGAAGAACTGCGGCGCGGCCACCGTTCATTATAAAATCTGTTCCACCTTCGATTCCTCCCCCCGGGCCGGCAGCATCGGCAAGGTGTTGGAGTTGGGACGCGAGCTCTACCCGCGGCAGTCCTTCGTGCCCGTCGTGGCCGGGGCTCCCCGGCTGAAGCGGTATACCCTCTTCGGCCACCATTTCGCCGCCGGAGGGGATGGAGCGACTCACCGGCTGGACCGTCATCCGACGATGTCCCGCCATCCGATAACGCCGATGGCCGAGTCGGACCTTCGCCTTCATCTGCGGGAGCAGACCGATCTGCCCGTGGCGTTGATGGACTGGACTGCGCTGACGGGTACCGGAGAAGAGGCCGGGTCTCGTCTGCGCGAACGCTTGGAAGGCTCGGACGCGAAGGCCGTGCTGTTTGACGTGCTGGACGAGGAAGGGCTGGAGATGACAGGCCGGCTGATTTGGCAGGAAGTGGAGGCTGCCGGCGAAAGTCTGTTTGCCGTCGGCTCTTCCGGCTTGTCGGACGGTCTGGCCGCTTGGTGGAGACGCCAGGGATTGCTCCGTCCGAGGACGGAAGCGACGGTTCCGCCCGGGGAGACCGATCGGCTGCTCGTTCTGTCCGGCAGCTGTTCGCCCGTGACGCAGACACAGATCGAGTGGGCTTTGGCGCACGGCTTCGCCGGGATTCAAATACCTGCCTTGGACTGGCTGGACCCGGACCGGGTAGAGGCTTCGTGCGCCGAGGTGTTCAAGCAGGCGCTCCGCCGCCTGGGGGAAGGTCAAAGCGTCATTCTCTACTCCGCTGCGGGACCGGACGACCCGTCGATCGGAGCCCTGCGCACCAGATTGGACGAACTGGGCTGGGAGACCGCGGATTCTGCGCGTGCCATCGGCACGCGTCTGGGCGGATTGGCCCGCAACCTGGTCGCGGCGGCCAGGCTGCGCCGGATTCTCATTGCCGGCGGCGATACGTCCGGGTACGTCACCCGGGAGCTGGGCATCGACGCGATCACGTTCCGGAGCGCGATCGTTCCCGGCGGACCGCTCTGCCGCTGCTACTCCGAGGATCCCCGGCTGGACGGTCTGGAGCTGTCGCTGAAGGGCGGACAGGTCGGCGGAGCCGATTATTTCGAACTCGTAAGACGAGGAGGCCGTACCCTATGAATCCAAGGATCGACGAGCTGCAAGATTGGGCCAATCTGCAGGTGCTGCAGCGCCATACGCTGTCGCCCCGCGCGACTTCGATTCCTTATGCCGACCGGCTGCAAGCGATCGCGCACGACCGGGAATCGTCGCCCTACTACTTGTCGCTGAACGGTCCATGGAAATTTTGCTACTCAGACTGTCCGGAGGACGCGCCCCAACGGTTTTACGAGGAATCGTTCTCCTTCGAGGACTGGGACGACCTGCCGGTTCCTTCGAACTGGCAGCTGCACGGCTACGGCGTTCCCCTGTACAGCAGCAGTAAATATCCGTTTCCCGTCGACCCTCCGCACGTTCCGGCGCTCAACCCGACAGGCAGCTACTTGCGTACGTTCGAGGTTCCCGAGCATTGGACGGGCCGGAGCGCGATTCTGGCGTTCGAAGGCGTCGACGCGGCTTTCCATGTCTGGCTAAACGGCCGGTTCGTCGGCTTCGGCCAAGGCAGCCATAACCGGATGGAATTCGATGCGACCGAGTTCTTAAAGCCGGGGCACAACCGCATCGCCGTCCGCGTCTATCAATGGTCGACAGGCAGCTATCTGGAGGATCAGGACAAGTGGCGACTGAGCGGTATTTTCCGCGATGTCTTCCTGCTCTCTGTTCCTTCCGCGCATCTGCGCGACGTGCGCCTTCGGGCGCGGCTGGACGAGGCCTATGCCAACGGGACGCTCGAGGCGTGCGTTCAACTGTGCCGCGGCGCCTCGGACGATGCGGCAGCCGGCGGCTTCCGGCTGCGGGCCGAACTGCTCGACGGAGAGCTTCGCACCGTGCTGGAGCATCAATTGGACGGAGAGCTGCCGCCCCCGGGCGGCGAATTTCGTCTCTCCGCCGAGCTGCCTCTGCGCGCTCCGCGTCTGTGGTCGGCCGAAACCCCCGAGCTGTATACGCTGCTGCTGATCTTGTCGGACGATGCGGGCTTCGTGCAGGAGGTGCATCGTTATCCGGTCGGCTTCCGGGACGTTCGCGTACGGGACGGCCAATTGCTCGTCAATGGCCGTCCGATCGTCGTCCGGGGCGTCAACCGCAACGAATTCGACCCGGATCTGGGCCACGTGACGACGATCGAAGCGATGAAACGGGACATTCTGCTCCTGAAGCGCCATAACGTCAATACGGTCCGCTGCTCGCACTATCCGAACGATTCACGCTGGCTGGAACTGTGTGATGCCTACGGTCTGTACGTCGTGGACGAAGCCGATCTGGAGACGCACGGCTGCGTCTTCCTCGGCGAAATCAGCCGCTGGATCGACAATCCGGACGAGAAGACGGCCTACGAGAGTCGGCTGGCTGAAGATCCGAGTTGGCGCGAAGCCTTCCTCGATCGGGCAAAACGGATGGTGGAAAGGGATAAGAACCATCCTTCCATCCTCGTGTGGTCGCTCGGCAACGAGTCCGGCTACGGTCCCAACCACGACGCCATGGCCGACTGGGTGCGGAAGGCCGATCCGACGCGCCTGATCCATTACGAGCGGGCTAAGGACGCGCCGATAACGGACATCGTCAGCAGCATGTACCCTTCCGTCGAGATGCTGATCGAAGAAGGCCGCAAGACGGACGACAGCCGTCCCTATCTGATGGTGGAATTCGGCCATGCGATGGGCAACGCGCTCGGCAATCAGAAGGAATATTGGGAAGCGGTGTACCGCTATCCCCGGCTGTGCGGCGGGCTGATCTGGGAATGGTCGGATCTGGCGCTGCGCAAGCGCTCCGTCGATGGTGCCGATGCAGGAGAATACGCCTACGGCGGGGATTTCGGAGACGTGCCCAACAGCGGGCATTTCTGCGTGGACGGTCTCGTGTTCCCGGATCGCGGAATCAAACCCGCGCTTCTGGAATTCAAGAAAGCGATTGAACCGGTCCGAGCCGAGCTGCTGCGAACGGAAGACGGACCGGAAGCGGACATCCGGCGGCTGATCGTGCGCGTCTCGAATCGTTACGACCATGTCACGTTGGAGCATTTGGACGCGCGCTGGACGCTGCTGCGCGAGGGCGACATCGTCGAGCACGGCCGTCTCCCTTCGCTCGCGACTCCCCCGGGCGCAGACGAAGAAATCGCCATTGCCTATCGGACGCAGTCGGAAGCGCCAGCCGGGGAATATTGGGTGCATCTGAGCTTTACGCTGCGAGACGCGACAGCATGGGCGGACGCCGGACACGAGGTCGCGTGGGCGGATCTTCCTCTCCAATCTGCCGGCGCGGTGCGAGAAGAGCAAACATCGGACGTGACGCGGACGTCCCCCGCGTTGTGCATCGCGGCCAAACCGCTCTCCGTGACGGAAGCCGGCCGCCGCTTCCTTGTCTCGGGATCGGGCTTTCGGCTCGAATTCGATAAGGCGCGCGGCTGTCTCGATCGCTGGACCGCAAGCGGGGTCGATCTGCTTGCAGCAAGCCCTTCCGTTCAACTGTGGCGGGCGCCTCTCGACAACGACGTTCACTTGGCCAAGCAATGGAGGGAAGCCGGCTATCACGAGCTGGAGTTCTTCAAGAGGAACTTCGGCGGGAAGCTCCTCCCGGACGGCAGAGCGAAAGTCGAGTTGGAAGGCATTCTGGGCGTCAAGGGCTCGGGGCCTCTGTTCTCCGTCCGTCAGCGCTACTCGATCTCCGCAGCAGGAGAGTTGGAAGTCGACACCCGGATCGAACCGGTGAAGGACAATCTTCCTCCGCTTCCGCGGCTCGGCCTGGAATTCCGGATGCCGGGCGGCTTCGAGCGGCTGACTTGGTTGGGCCGGGGACCGCATGAAGGCTATCCAGACCGCCGGGAGAGCGGCAAGATGGGCCGTTATGCAGGAACGGTGTCGCAGCAGTTCGTGCCGTATATCAAACCGCAGGAAAACGGCGGCAAGACAGATGTTCGCTGGGCCGATCTGACCAATTCGGACGGGGCGGGATTGCGGATCGCATCGGGGTCCCCTATGCAGCTGAGCGCCCGCCACTATACAACCGAAAACCTCGGCTCGGCGAAGCACTTGGCTGACCTGAAGCCGCTTCCGGAAACCGTCGTGAACGTTGACGGCTACCATTCCGGCGTCGGCAATCACAGTTGCGGCTACGCGCCGACGCTCCCGCAATACTTGATTCCGGCCGCGCCGCTGGCGTTCCGGATCGCATTCCGTCCGCTCTCGGGAGCGGATGCTTGATCGGCCATGTGCCCTTTTGCATCAGTTCGCCCTATTAGAGATCAAGGAGGCTGCAAGATAATGACACGCAAATGGTCGAAAATCGTCTACGGAGGCGACTACAATCCCGAGCAATGGCCCAGGGAGGTTTGGGACGAGGATATGCGCCTGTTCAAGCTGGCCGGCATTGATATAGTAACCTTAAATGTATTTTCCTGGGCGTTGAATCAGCCTGATGAGCATACTTACCGGTTCGATTGGCTAGACGAGGCGATGGACCTGATGCACGTCAACGGAGTCGCGGTCTGCTTGGGCACGAGCACGGCGGCCCATCCGGCCTGGATGGCGCAACGTTACCCGGACATACTGACCGTCGATCCCGAAGGCCGCAAGAAAAAATTCGGCAGAAGGCACAACTCCTGTCCGAACAGCCCGACCTTTCGTCGGTATTCGACCGCTATGGCGGGCAAGCTTGCCGAGCGTTACAAGGACCATCCCGCCCTGCTGCTATGGCACGTCAACAACGAAATGGGCTGGCGCTGCTACTGCGACAATTGCGAGCGGGGCTTCCGGGAATGGCTGAAGAAGCGCTATGGCACGCTGGAGGCGCTAAACGCAGCTTGGTATACGCGGTTCTGGAGCCATACGTTCTACGATTGGGACGAGATCGTTCTGCCGAGCCTTCTCTCCGAGCATATCGATCCGGCCCATCCGGACAAAACAGCGTTCCAGGGCATCTCCCTCGACTACGCCCGCTTCGCCTCGGACAGCTTGCTGGAATGCTACAAGCTCGAACGGGACGCCATCAAGGCCGTCATTCCGGATGCCGTCGTCACGACCAATTTCCAGGGCAACGGCGCGTATAAGCCGCTCGATTACTTCAAGTGGGCGAAGGAGATCGACGTTATCGCGCTGGATAGCTACCCGACGAACGACATGCCGATGAGCCAGATCGCCATGCGCCACGATCTGATGCGCGGTTCGAAGGGCGGAGACCCATTCCTGCTGATGGAGCAAAGTCCGAGCGTGCTGAACTGGAAGGACGTCAATCCGCTCAAACGCCCTGGCGTCATGCGGCTGTGGAGCTATCAGTCGATCGCGCGCGGCGCCGAGAGCGTCATGTTCTTCCAGATGCGCCGCAACGCCGGAGCTTTCGAGAAATTCCATGGCGCGATCATCGATCATGCGGGCCATGAAAACACCCGCGTCTTCCGCGAAATCGCCGAGCTGGGCGAGGAGCTGAAAAACCTCGGAGACACGCTGCTCGACGCCCGATCGCCTTCCCGGGCAGCCATCGTCTTCGACTGGGACAACTGGTGGGCACTCGAATATTCCAGCGGGCCGACCATCGCTCTAAAGTACCTGGATCAAATTCAACGGTACTACGACGCCTTCTACGAGCGGAACATTCCGGTCGACCTGATCGGCGTCGAAGACGATCTGGGCGCCTACGACCTCGTGCTCGCTCCAGTGCTGTACATGGTGAAGCCGGGCTACGCCGACAAGCTGGAAGATTACGTGAACAACGGCGGAACGTTCGTGACGACCTTCTTCAGCGGCATCGTCGGGGAGAGCGATCTCGTCACTCTCGGCGGCTATCCGGGAGAGCTGCGCAAGCTGCTCGGGCTGTGGGCGGAAGAGATCGACGCGCTGTTCCCCGAGCAGAACAATTCGTTCATCATCCAACAGCCGCTGGGCGCCGTTCAAGGGACGTATGCCTGCGGTCTCCTGTGCGATCTGATCCACTCGGAAGGCGCGGAGGTGGTGGCCGAATACGGCGACGATTTCTATCGCGGCAAGCCTGCCGTGACGCGCAACCGCTTCGGCCAGGGCGAAGCCTGGTACTTGGCCTCGAGCCCGGAGCCGCGCTTCCTGTCCGACTTCATCGGAGAGTTGTGCGAGCGCAGCGGCATCGAACCGCTGCTGGACACGCCGCGCGACGTCGAAGCGACGCGCCGCGTCAACGCCAACGGAAGCTTCACCTTCGTGCTGAACCACCGGGACGACGAAGCGACTCTGGACCTCGGAAACGAAGCGCGCAAGGAGCTGCTCTCCGGCGCCGTCCTGCAAGGAACGTTCTCCCTTCCTCCGAAGGGTGTCCTGATTCTGCAAAGCGAGTCCCCGAAAGGAGCAGGCCAGTGACCGCAACCAACAAGCTCAAGCTCTGGTACCGCCGTCCCGCTCTGGAATGGGTCGAGGCGCTTCCACTAGGCAACGGAAGGCTGGGCGGCATGGCGTTCGGGGGCATCAAGCACGAGCGCATCCAGTTAAACGAAGATACGCTATGGTCCGGCCGGCCGGTCGATCCGAACAATTACGAAGCCGCCGCGCACCTGGAAGAGGTTCGGCGGTTGAACCTTGAAGGTCGATACGCCGATGCCCAGGCCCTGATCGAGGAACACATGCTCGGCCCGTGGGTCGAGTCGTATCAAGCGATGGGCGATCTGCGGCTGGAATTCGACGGCGACGAGCAGGTCGAAGATTACCGACGCGAGCTGGATCTGCGGAACGCCATATTTCGCACGACCTTCGTCCGCCGCGGAGTTCGCCATACGCGGGATGTGTTCGTCTCCGAGCCGGACCAGGTCATGGTCGTCCGCCTGACCGTCGATCAACCGGGCAAGCTGCACGTTCAAGCCTCTCTGGACAGCCCGCTTAACTACTCGGTCCGGCGTGCGGACGGCCGCCGCATCGTGCTGTCCGGCCAAAGCCCGGTCCATGTCGAGCCTTACCATGTCGATACCGAACAGTCCGTCTTCTACGAGGAGCAGCAAGGCCTGAAGTTCGACATTCAGCTTCTTGCGGCGAAGACGGACGGACGAACGGAAACGCATGGCAACCGCATCGTCGTCAGAGGTGCGACTGAGGCCGTATTGCTGCTGACCGCCGCAACGAGCTACAACGGGTTCGACCGCGACCCGCGGCTGGACGGCAAGGATCCCGGCGCCCTGTGCCTGTCCTGGCTGGATGCGGCCTCGAAGCGGAGCTACGATGAGCTGTACGCCCGGCACACGGCCGATTTCAGCGGCCTGTTCGACCGGGTCGATTGGCAGCTCGATGCGCCCGGTCTCGAGGAGCAGCCGACGGACGAACGGATCGAAGCGCTGCGCGCCGGGAGCTGCGATCCGCAGATGGCGGTGCTCTTCTACCAATTCGGCCGCTATCTGCTCATCGCCAGCTCCCGGCCCGGCACGCAGGCGGCCACGCTTCAGGGCATCTGGAACGATATGACCCGGCCGCCATGGGCATGCTGCTATACGATCAACATCAACACGCAGATGAATTACTGGGCGGCCGAGGCCAATCATCTGGCCGAGTGCCACGAGCCTTTGTTCGACCTGATCGCCGATCTGCAAGTCACCGGAGAACAAACGGCGAAGATTCATTATAACTGCGGCGGATGGGTGACCCATCACTCGACCGACTTATGGCGCACGGCAACTCCGTCCGGCGGTCCGACAAAGGGTCCGGCTAGCTGGGCGTTCTGGCCGATGGGCGGCGTCTGGCTCTGTCAGCACCTGTGGGAGCATTATGCCTTCGGCGGGAACGAAATCTTCCTGCGGGACCGGGCTTATCCGATCATGAAGGGTGCCGCGCAGTTCTGCCTCGATTGGCTGGTGGAGGATGGAGAAGGCCATCTGGTGACGAACCCGTCCACTTCGCCGGAAAATACGTTTATCGGACCGGACGGACGCAAAGCCGCCGTCAGCCTCGGCGCGACGATGGATCTCTCCCTGATCAGGGAGCTGTTTACCCACTGCATTGAAGCCGCTTCGATTCTGGGCATCGACGATGCGTTCAGAGACTCGCTCGAGCAAGCCCGCAGCCGACTGCTGCCGCTGCAGATCGGACAACACGGCCAACTACAGGAATGGTATCGGGATTTCGAGGAAAACGAGCCGGGGCATCGGCATACCGCCCACCTGTACGCGCTCCATCCGGGAAGTGAGATTGTGCCGGCCCATCATCCCGAGCTGGCCAGGGCGGTCAGGAAAACGCTCGAACGCAGGCGGGAGCACGAGAAACTGGACACGATCGGCTGGTGCTTCGCCTGGATGATCAGCATGTACGCTCGGCTGAAGGATGGCGAAACGGCGCACGATTACTTGGAAAAGCTGCTTCGCAATCCGTTCCCGAATTTGTTCAACGCACACCGGCATCCGAAGCTGGTTTTCTATCCGCTCACCATCGAAGCGAATTTCGGAGCCACCGCCGGCATCGCGGAGCTGCTGCTGCAGAGTCATGCCGGAGAAATCCGCTTCTTGCCCGCGCTTCCATCGGCCTGGCCCGACGGCCGCATCCGCGGCTTGCGTGCGCGCGGCGGCTTCGAGGTGTCGATGGAATGGCGCGGCGGCAAGCTGGAGAGAGCCGAGATCGTCTCCCATGGCAGCAAACCTTGCCGGATTGGGGCCGATGTGCCGTTCGTCGTCGTGTCGGCCGGAACCGGGAGGCGGATTTGCGCTTCCGATGAGAGCGGTCAGGCCGAATTCATCACGGTGTCCGGTGAAGGATACGTCATCGAAACGGCAAAATAGAAACGACGCAGTAGAATTCTCCTTGTGAGACAGAACGAGAGGGGCGCGTTGCATGAATTGGAAATCGGAGCTTTACCGCAAAGCGAAGCAAATCGCCGAAAGCTATCGCTCGAAGAACAGCGTGCGGGGCGTCGCGATCGGCGGAAGCGTCGCGCGGGGAACGGTATGGAAGCACTCGGATCTGGAGCTGCTGCTGTTCGTCGATGCGTACGATCCGGCGTTCGACTATTTTAACGTCATCGACGGCCTCGGCGTAGAGATCATTCAGATCGGGGTCCCCAACGTCCAGGCGTGGATTGATCGCCATGCCGAGGATGGGGGCATCCGCGACGCGCTTAAATTTCCGATTCAAGCGTACCAATGCCGCATCGTCCACGATCCCGACGGACTGATCTCTGCATTCAAGGCGATCTACGATCGCTCCTTGTTCGACGACCGGATTAAGACGATCAAGCAGGAGGAAGCGCTGGCCCGCGCGGACGAGCGATACGACATCGCCGAGAGCCTGCTGGAGCAGGGCCGCGGGAACAGCGCTCTGGCGGCTCTGCGTCTGGCCGTGAACGAGCTAATGCTCGCCTTCTACTGGCAGCACGGCATTCTGCCCCGCAGCCAAAACCGGACCGTCTATTTGCTGAAACGCCACACCCCGAAGCTGGGCAGCCCCGACCTTTATGTCCTTTTTACGAAGGTTTTCGGAGTAACGGACCATCCGGCCCGCATGAAGCTCGAACTGCTTGCCGCCAAGAACGACGTGTTCGACGTCACGAAGGCGGCCTGGGGACGCAACGTTCCGGAATTCCTGGAGAAGGCCTGCGACGGTCAGCTCAAATGGGGCCACGGCAGCAGCATTCTGTACGTATACAAGTGGTGCTTGCACACGATTCACTTCTCGGAGCTCGCGCAAGGGCTCTACGACCGTCCGGAATTCGCGGAACGGCATCCCGATCTGGCCGTGTTTCTCGGCTTCGACCGAACCGATGCCGCTCAAGTGTCGACTTGGGCGGAGGACTATTCAAGGTTAAGAAGCGAGCTGGGATAGACGTTCATGGAGATTTCCCCTTGCGGACCTCCCCCCGAAGCCCCGGCATTCATTTGTTTGGTCGAGCTAAGGCTGAGGACGAACTGTCGTTTAGGATGAAAGTTCTGCCGCCAACCGCAGAGACAACTCACGCATCTGCTCGACTTCCAGTCTGTAGGTGGCGTTCAACTCCCCGGCGTCCTTGGAGCGGCCGACGAAGTTTTCGAGCACCCCTTCGAGCGTCAAATAATACTTGGCGTTGATCGGATACAGCTGCTTCTCCACCCACGAAGCCGCTGTCAGTATCGGTATCAGTCGCTGCGCTTCCTCCGGGCGGTCCTTCCAATGCCGCAGCAGCCAGACGTACAGCTCCGGATGGAAGTTCGCCATCACGCCGCTGTATCCCGAGATGCCGAATTTCAGCGATTCCAGCAAGGTGGTCGTGTTCGCATTGTAGATTTTCAGCCCGCTGTCCCGAACGGCTTCCATCCGGCTTCTTAGCATCTCCAGATCGCAGCACGTGTCCTTAAGGAACGCAAATCTCCCCGTCTCGGCGCACCAACGAAGCAATTCCGGGGTGACCAGTCGCTTATAGGGGTACGGACATTCATAGAACCCTAGCGGCAGCTCCTGAGGAAGCCGTTCCAGCAACCGCTCGAGCCGGCTTTTCAGCGTCTCGTCGCTCTCCTCCGGCCCGGCCAGTCGGTTCGTGATGAGCACGAGCGCGTCGATACCGGTCGCTGCCATCGCGTTCAGCTCCTCGACCTGCTCCTCGAAGCCGTCGGCAATATGTCCGGAGGCGATGACCGGCACGCGGCCGGCCGCCCGGCGCACCGTATACTCCGCGACCTTGACCCGCTCCTCCAAGCTCAGATAGAACATCTCGCTGGACTGGCAGACCGCAAACAAGCCGTCCACGCCTCTGTCCAAATACCATTCGATCAGCCGTCCCAACGCGTCGTAATCGACTTCTCCTCCCGCCGTGTATGGGGTCAGCATCGTCGGCCATACGCCGCTGCGGATCGTTTCGTTCATCTTGGCTCTCTTCCTTCCCTATTTGCTCTTGCGAATCTGAATCGGCTCGAAAATGCCATAAGGATGCACGATGTATTCCGAAGTATATTCCACGCCTTCCGTGCGGAATGATTCCCAGCCCGTCGAAGGAACGGCTCCCCGCGCCTGATGGAACGGCCCGAACAGATTGCGCGGGCTGCCCGTAACTTCGATGTCCACCCGGTTCGCCCCATCCCTAATCAGCCCCGTAATGTCCAGCCCGTTCGCCGCCCGCCATGGAACGGCTCCCGCTTCCACCCCGTTGACGGTCACGTCAAGCGTCACCGCCGAATAGTCGCCCATGAACAAGTACGCCCGTTCTCCCGCTTCCATGCGACAATCAAATTCAAAGTGATAAACAATGCTGCCGGCATAATGAAAATATCCCTGCAATCCCCAATCCCCGAACCTCAGCCGCTCCGGCTCGGCGACGACCGTTCGCTCGGGACTTACGCCGAAGTCTCCGATCAGATAACAATCCTCCAGTTCCATCCGGTTCAGATAGGCGCAGGAGAGAATCAGCTCGTTCTCGCCCACGCGCATTCCGTCCAATCGCACCTTGCGAGTGGACCGATCGACGAACCAGCCTTCCGGCCCGACCGGCGCCCTCACCCCGTTCAGCGTCGCCGTGAAATGCTCGGCCTCCTCCAGCGCCAAATAAACCGGAGTCCTCGGCAGCGTCTCGACTCTGAACCGGAAGCGCAGCTCCACCAGCGTTCCATTCCGCGGATGCGGCTCTTCGATCCACTTGTACCGCTGAGGCAGCCCGTTATAATAAATCTGCCGCATGCCAAGCCGGTCGCGAATGTCTCGCTGCGCCTGCCAGACGTCTGTCTCCCCCAACCATGGTCCGCCGCCCATCCGGTACGCGCATCTGTCCAATACGAGCGTATTCGGCATCGTCCGGGTGAAGGAGCAGGAGGGACCGAGCGAGGCGTGCAGCTTCACCGCAAAAGGATTCAGCGCTGTCTCCCCGTCGTCGACGAGCGGCAGCGTCGCGGCTGGACCGCCTTCCTTGGAGATGACGTACAGCTTAGAGCCTGCGGGCGGAAAGCTCGCTTCGAGCGTCATTCCGCCGTTCTTTATCGGTTCCGCGCCGACCTCGAAGATGTCCCCGGTCAGTGGGTCCCATTCCTCCACCCTTCCCGAGAAATCCGTCGTCAGCCGCACCTTCAGCGCTTTCTCTCGGTCGTTGTTCACGACGAACAACGTGCGGCAGTCGTCCTGCTCTTTAAGCAGATACAGCATCTCGGGAGCTTCGCCCAGCGATTCGCCCGCCAGGCTCACCCGGCGGGGCAAGACATTCTCCAACGCCGGAACGACCGACCGCTCGCTCGGCACGACGATCATATTCGGATGCGCGAACAGTGCTGCGGCGCGGTCGTCCGCCCGTCCTTCGATCATCCCCGGTATAGGCGCTATGGCGACCGCCCGTCCGCCCGCCTCCAGAAAATCAGTCAGCAGCCGGTGCGTGCTCACCAGCATTGTCCTCATCTCGGGAAGAATGACCGCGCGATAGCCCGCCTGTCCTACGAACAAGCGGTCCGTCTCCACGCGTCCTGCCTCTGACATAATCGTCTCGTCTCCCAGATCGAAATCGTAGTGCGCGCCGAGCAACCCTCGCAGAAAACCGTTGAATTCGTCGCCGTAGCGATTGATGCCGGGAATGTCGCGGTCCTTGTTGCGGTCAGGAATGCCGTACGGATTCGCGCCCAGCATCGCCCAAGCGGTCGAGGCCGGATGCAGGACGAGCACGTCGCGCACCGCCGTTCCAGGCGTCATAACCGCTCCGACCCGAGCGAAGTAGTCTTCGACGATGCGATTGCGGCTCCACCAGGTCGTGTTGTAGTTGAATACGGGAGGATAATCCCGCTTCCGACAGCCTTTAATGGAATAGAGCGCGAGGTGCTGGGAACGCAAATTCACGCCCAATACGTATTGGAAGTCCCCGACCCACTTTTGCCCCTCGAAAGTAAACTCCCAGCCGGCGCAGCCATACGTTTCCGTAATGACCCGTTCTCTGCCGTACTGGTTGGCCACACTGGTGCATTGCTTTACCGTAATCGTCTCGTCGGTCTGCTCCATCAGCATGTCGATGCCGGGTACGTGCTGGTAACGGTAGTTCGGCATGATCGCCCCGCAGACGCGCGTCGCCACGCCCAGCTTGTTCTCCCACAGATAATGTCCGGTGAACAGCAGCCCGTTGTCCTCGCACCATTGCCCGAGCTGCCCGGAGTACGACTCGGAGAACAGCTCTGAGATCGTGCGCCAGTAATCGTGGCGGGCGGCCGCCGACCGCTCGCCGTTGAAGAAGACGTAAGGAATCGTATCCAGCACGTCCGCTCCCCGCTTCGCCCGATAATAATCGGGGAACGAATACGTCCACGGCAGCCAGCCTCTGCCTTCGGTGAACTTGCAGTGCCGGTCGGCCGCGCTCGGCTCGTCCGTGAACACCCCGGCGATCGTCTTGCCGAACTGCTCTCCCACCGCCTCCTTATACGCTTCGTAAGTCGTCT
This sequence comes from Cohnella sp. SGD-V74, assembly GCF_003001675.1. Taxonomy (GTDB): domain Bacteria; phylum Bacillota; class Bacilli; order Paenibacillales; family Paenibacillaceae; genus Cohnella. The sequence continues at coordinate 136,159 of NZ_PVYW01000019.1, forward strand.
CGATGAACAGCCGAACGGAATCCGGATTAAGCGTATCGTGCGGCGATTCGTCGTTGAACCATTCGCACGCCTCCGCCACTTCGATCCGCAGCGCTAGCAGCGCTTCCCCTTCGCCCGGCTGCGGGCAGCGGATGCCCGGACGGCATTCCAGCCGTTCGCAGCGCCCGATCTGCATCCCGTCGATCTCTGCCCGGAACAGCGCAACGAAGGACTCATCCACTTCCATCGCTTCCCGAACGACCTCGATCGTCAACCCTTTAGCCCGATAAGCGTCGCCCTGTGACGGGACGATGCCGCCTGCAGAGCCGGATGGCCAGCGGTCCTCGTCATATATCCATGCGGTCATCCCCCGCTCGGAGGCAGCTTGTACGGCCGTGCGGACGTGTTCCATCCATTCCTCGCTCATATATCGGGTTTCCAGCCCGTCCCGAGAATGCATGAAGAAACCGCCCGCTCCTTGCTCCTTCATGCTCTCGATTTGCCGCACCAGTTCGCCCCGCTCCAGCTTGTCGTTCCAGGCCCAGAACGGCGCGGAGCGAAACTCCGCACCCGGATTGCGGAACGCTTCTCTTAAACTCGCCGATTTCATCGCCAACCGGTCTCCTCTCCGCTTACCCTTTTACCGAACCAAGCATCGCGCCTTGAACGAAATATTTCTGCACGAACGGATAAATGCACAGCACGGGGAGAATCGCCACGTACACGACCGCGTACTTGATCGTAGCCGACATCGTCGCCATATCGGCGCCCATCTGCGTCGTCTGCGAAGCCATATCCCCTTGAATGACGATATTGCGCAAAATAATCTGCAGCGGGTACAGCTCCTTCTCGTTCAGATAGATCAGCGCAGGGAAGAAGCTGTTCCACTGTCCGACCGCATAGAACAGGAACATCGTGGCCATGACCGGCATCGACAGCGGAAGCACGATCTGCAGCAGCGTCCGGTACTCTCCCGCTCCGTCGACGGTCGCAGATTCATGAAGCGCCTCGGGAATTTGTTCGAAGAACGTTCGCATGAGAATCATATTGAACACGCTGATCGCCGTCGGAATGACGAGCGCCCAGATCGTGTCGACCATGCCCAGCCCGTGCACGACCATGAACCGAGGAATCAGCCCCCCGTCGAAAAACATCGTGAAAATAACAAACAGCGAGAAGATCGCCCGTCCGTAGAAATGGTTGCGGGACAGCGGATACGCGCACAGCGTCGTCAGCACCAGACTGATCAGCGTTCCCAACGCCGTATACAGAATCGTGTTGCCGTACGACCGCAGCACCGCAGGATCGTCGAACACGTACTTGTAAGCCTGCAGGTTGATCCCCTTCGGAAGCCACAGCACCTCGCCGCGGCTGACCGCTCCGCCCGAGCTGATCGACACGATGCCCATATAATAGAGCGGATACAGCGTAATTACGATCAGCAGCAGCATCAGAACGAGATTAACCCCGTCGAACCACGTTTTTTTGGTTGTCATCGCTCTCTCCCCTTAGAACAGCCTGGCGCCGTTGAATTTTTTCGAGAGCTGGTTGGCGGAGATGACGAGCACGAACGACAGCACCGATTGGAAAATGCCGACCGCGGCCGCGAAGCTGAAGTCACTGTCGATCAGCCCTCTGCGATAAACGTAGGTTTGAATAACGTCCGCCGTCTCATAGGTCGGTCCGCTGTACAGCAGCAGGATTTTCTCGAAGCCGACGGACAGCATATGCCCGAGATTCAGCAGCAGCATGACCATAATGACCGTCATAATGCCGGGAATCGTAATGTGACGCATTTTCCTCCACCGGCTGGCGCCGTCAATCGTCGCCGCCTCGTAGAGCGTCGGGTCGATGCCGGTCAACGCGGCCAAGTAGATGATCGAACCCCAACCGAGCCCCTGCCAGATGTCCGAACCGATGAAGATCGTCCGGAACCACTCCGGCATCGACAGGAAGGTGATCGAATCGGCGCCGAGCATGCCCCGGAACTGATTGATCAAGCCGTCCGAGGACAGGAAGTTGACCAGCATGCCCGCCACCACCACGGTGGACAGGAAATGCGGAATATACGTAATCGATTGGACGAACCGCTTGAACAGCTGGAGGCGCAGTTCGTTCAGGAGAAGCGCGAAGACGATCGGCGCCGGGAAAAAGAAAATCAACGAATACAGATTCAGCAGGACGGTATTGCGCACCACTTGCCAGAAGTAAGAGTCGTTCAGAAATTGCTCGAAGTATTTCGTACCGGCCCAGGGGCTTCCGAAGAAGCCTTTTATAATCGAATAATCCTGGAAAGCCATCAGATTGCCGACCATCGGCGCGTAATGAAAGATCAGAAAATAAACCAGCGGAAATGCAAACATCGCGTACAGCGCCTTGCTTTTCTTTATTTTTCTGCGCGCTTCGCTCCAGCCGGATACTGCGGATTTGCTTGATGAGGCCATCGGTTCTCTCTCCCTTCACACGGCAAGAGCCGCCGCCCCGCGAAGGGCCCTGGGGCAACAGCTCTGCTTCTCTCCTTAAGACTGAACTCTTGCCAACGCGTCGTTGTAGATCTTCAGAAGCTCGTCCGCGCCTTTGGCTTTGCACTGCTCGACGAAGGAAGCCCACTCGCTTTCCAGCGCTCCGTCCTTAATGATGAACTTGTCCATGTTCGAAGTGATGAACGAGTCCAGTTCGGTTCTGAGCTGCTTCAGACGCTCCCGCTCCTCCTTGTTGAACGGAGGATCGTTCGTGAAGCGGAAGTTGATGCCGGCTTCTACGTTCTTCAGATTCGTATCGCTCCAGGCCAACGAATCCGGCGCCTGGAACGGAATGTTCGGACGGTCGTCGTAATGCATCGCCAATCCCAGATAACCCGTGCCCAGATCCGACTGCATCGCATAATAAGGAACCGGCTTATCCATGTACTTGCTCTTCGCTTCTTCGGTCAGCTTGAATTCCCCGTTCTCGATGACGTAATCCTCGTTTTCCACACCCAGGGAAGTAATGTTCGTCCCTTCTTCTCCGTACATCCAATCGATGAACGCGATGACCTTGTCCGGATTTTTCACCTTGGTGCTGATGACGTACGATTCGCTCAGATGGTCCAGGCTGTACACGAGATTGCGCTTCACGCCGCCCGGTCCTTCCAATACCGGAATCATGTCGAACTTCGCTTCCGGATCCTGCTGCTGCATAATCGTGTTGAACGTATTGCCGAAGCCGTTATTGTCCTGGAAGTAGAACGATTTGCCCGAATTCAGCTTCTCCTGCCATGTCTGGGACGTCGCCGTTGTGTAATCCTGGTCGAGCAGCTTCTCGCTGTACAGCTTATGCAGCCAGGAGATCGCGTCCTTGAACGCGTCCGAGTACGGTCCGAACTCGTAGCGCTTCGTCGCCGGATCGTAATACACTTTCGTGCCGTTGCTCGTCGTATAGCCGCTGCCGAAGCCGAACGCGATCGGGTTGATCAGATTTTCCGTGCCGGTCAGGCCGTTGGCGGCGCGGGACGCGAACGGGAACGAGGCGGGATTGGCTTCCTTCAGCTTCTTCAGCGTCTCGTAGAGCTCGTCGTAGGTCGTCGGAACCGCCAAGTCGTTCTTTTTCAGCAGGTCCATCCGAATCATCGGAATCTGACCCGCCTGAAGGTCCCACTTGGTAACTAACGGGAACCCGAACAGCTTGCCGTCGATATAGTTGTTTTTGACCTCCGGATGCTCCTCCAGCACCTTTTTGAAGTTCGGCATCTGATCGATATACGGAGTCAGATCGAGGAACACGCCCGTATCCGAATAATTCTGAATGTCGTCCTGCTTGACGAGAATGACGTCCGGGATCGTGTTCGTCGCGATGAGCGTCTTTTTCTTGTCGTCGTAGTTGCTCTGCGGAACGCTCTGAAGATTCAGCTTGACGTTCTGTCTTTTCTCGATCTCCCGTACCGCCTTGGAGTCGCTTACGATCGCCTGGCTCGGATGCTCGTACCTCATCCAGGTCAAGCTCAGCGCTCCGTCTTCCGAACCGGAATTGCCCGAGTTGTTCGAATCGCCGCAGCCCGCCAGAGTTCCTCCGAGCAGGAAAATCGATAACGCCGCCGCGCTGCCGGAAATCCGAAGTTTCTTGTTTCTGTTCATTCGGTATACCCTCCCGTGAAATGTGGATCGTCGTGCACCCTCATCGTAAGCCGACCCCGCCGTCGCCGAAAATAAACAAAACGGAATAACGTGTGCCGTTATTCCGCTCTATGCCCCTATGATTCAATTATCCGCCTTGATCCAAAAAGTCACTTTTCCCCGTCATCCCTACGGCCATGGGCGTTCCGATAATCCATCGGGGAGATTCCCTCGTATTTCTTGAACACCCGCAGGAACGTCGTTCGACTGGCGATTCCGGTCATCTCGGCGATTTCCCCGACTTTCAGATCGGTCTCCAGCAGCAGTTCCTTCGCCTTCTCCATCCGCGTCCGGCTGATCGTATCGGTGATGCTGCTTCCCGTCGTCTCCTTGAATAGCTTGGACACGTATTTCGGAGACAGGCCGATCTCATCGGCAATCATCTCCAGATGAAGATCCTTCGCGTAATGAAGCGCGATGTATTCCGAGATGAGCGCCACGACGCTGCTCGACCGGCGCTCCGGCTTCACGGCCGTCGCTTCGATGATCCGATCGAAGAAGGCGTACAGTTCCTCCGTCCTCTCCTGCCATTCCGTCGGCAGCACGGTCTTCTGCGTCAGCTTCTGATGCTGCTTCTCGGTCGCGAAGCGGAACACGTCCTGCTTCCTCTCCGTCAGGTAGCGATAGCCCGTCTGATAGACGGCGGCGAGCAGCGCGCCCAGATGAGAATAGGATACGCCGCGGCTCCGGTTCGTCTCGACGATCGTCTCGATTTCTTTCCTCAGCAGATCGGGCTCTCCAATCTTAAGCGCGTTCACGATCTTCGTCTCGTCGAGGAACGAGTAGTAATAGACCTGGCCGATATTCAGTTCGGCCGCGTCGACGACCGAGGAGTCCGGACGCGAACGCATCTTGTCGAGCGCGGTGATCGCTTCCGAATAGGACGCGGCCAGCGAAGTCGTGTCCGGATATACGTTGCCGATGCCGATAAGAAGATCGCAGTAAACCATATCGTATTCGAACGTCAGGCGGATCGTCTTGAGCGCTTCGTCCAACCCCGCCCGGTCTCCCTCCGTCCGAAGATTGACCATGCATACGTAGAGATTGTGCTCGCATTCGACCATGTAGCAGTTCACGTGTCTCCTCATAATGCCCCAGAGCACGACTTTTAATTTTTCGAGAATCATGACCCGATCCGCTTCGGCAATCTCGTGATAGAACCTGTCGCGGAATTGGAACATGAAGCAGCAGCACAAATATTTGCCTTCGACGAACCCGATATCGGCCATGATCCGCGACTCGCCGTCCTCGTCCTGCCATGGGCTTCCGTTCACCAGATCGAGAAAATATCGCTCCACGCGGTCATTGGAAATATGCCGAAGCCGTTCCGTAATATCCAGCTTCTCGTCCATCAACTCATAAATGCGCTGGTTGATCTCCCCGAACTCTCCTCTCCCTCTCGAATTATCGCGACGGGCGTCCGGATGGGGCTCGTTTTGCAGAATGCTGCGAATGTTCCGAATCGGGTTATACAATCTCAGGCTGAAAATGAGCGAAAATACGATGCCAATCACGATAAGCGCCACGCAGATCCAGACGATCATCGTCAATATGCCGGATGACTCGTAATTAAACGCGTCTACGGGAGTCACCGAGAAATAATGCCATCCAAACGACGGGGAGATCAACCGGGTAACGAGCATCTTCTCGCCGTCGATCGTCGTTTGCAATTGATCAGGCTCGCCTTCGCGCTCCAGCTTGGTCTTCAGCTCTTCCAGTTGCTCTTCCGTCCATTGATCCGAACGCATCATGATCGAGCGATCCGCATCGGTCACGACATAGGCCGTCGATTCGTAGATGGAATTGCCGGTCAGCGCGCGCAACACTGAACGGGCGGGAATCGTCGTAACGGACGTAATGAGATGGCCGTTAACGTACTGCGTCGTCACTTCCGGAATGACCGTGCGCCGTCCTCCGCCTTCAAGCCGCACCTCGGTTGGAGGGAGAATTTCGAAAATGCTGTCCTGGCTGAGACGATCCCTCCAATAAGCTTCCGGGAACTGGTCGAACGCGTAAAACTTGTTGAAGAACGTCTCGAAATCGACTACGCCATCGGCCGTATACACTTTCTCCACGTCGCTGTACAAGAACACCGTATCGATAAAAGAACTGAGCGTGCTTCGATTGGCCGCGATCGTCCGAATGATGGAGGGAACGTTGATCTTGTCTTGCGCGGTTTGAAGCGAATGCGGTTTCAGATACTGCTGGACGATGTCGTTGATCATCAGGTTGTTATGCGTCGTCCGCACCATCTCCAGATTCACGTCGATGTTGGATACCGATGCCGTCAGATTGGCCTGGAGCCTGTCCGACACGTCCTTGTTCATCAGCCGGTCCACGTTCACGTAGACGATATAACCGATCAGCAGAATCGGAACCAACAGCGAGATGAAGTAAGACCATATTTTGAAAAACAGCTTGTGTTCCTGCATAGGGCAACCTCCCGACGAAACGTACGGCAAATCTCCAATGCCGCAAAAAAGCAACGTGCCGATCGGGCCCGTTGCTTTCATCTATTATTTACTTAAAAAAGACAAACAGAACAAGCAATCGCCTTCCATCCGCAGATGACCGTAGTACACGTTGCAGATATGGAAGCCTTCGTGATACAGCCGGGCAAGGTTGTCGTACCCTTCCCCGACACTCGCGCTGGCCGCGGGCGCTTGCTCGGCGGTCCCCTTCGCGACAGCCGGTTCTTCCGCCGCTTCCTGGGTGACCGCTACAGATTCCGTTTCCCGCTTCAATACTTTTCTGAGCTGCTGATTTTCGATTCGCAGCCGCTGGTTCTCCTCCAGCAGCTCCTTGAACTTCAGCTTGAGATCTCCGAATTCGGCATATACTTTACCCAAATGCGATTCGAGTTCATCCATATGAAGGAAAGTGTCTTTCATGAACAGATATCCACCTCAAGGCATCCGCTTATGTCATTTCGGAAGGTCCGATCACTTCAAGACGACATCGTCGAAGGGCATTTCTTTGACCTTGCCCAGCTCGAACAGCTGTACGTGCACGCTTCGGGAACCGAGGTTAATGCCCACGACCTTACCCTCTCCGAGCGACGTCACGACCGTCTTGCCTACCGCCGGCAATTCTTCTTTGGCGCTTTCATAGTTGTCATGCTCGTACTTCAAGCAACACATCAATCGGCCGCACAAACCGGAGATTTTCGTCGGATTCAGCGACAGATTCTGATCCTTCGCCATCTTGATGGATACCGGCTCGAAATCCCCCAGCCACGAGGAGCAGCACAGCACTCGCCCGCACGGCCCTATTCCGCCAAGCATCTTGGCTTCGTCGCGCACCCCGATCTGCCGCAATTCGATGCGGGTCCGGAATACGCCGGCCAAATCCTTCACGAGCTCCCGGAAATCGACTCGCCCTTCGGCCGTGAAGTAGAAAATGATTTTGTTCCGGTCAAACGTGTATTCCACGTCCACGAGCTTCATCTTGAGCGCGTGATCCTTGATTTTCTGCAGTCCGACGGTAAATGCGTTCTTGGCTGCGTTGCGGTTCTCCTCGACGGCCTTGGCGTCGGGGTCCCCCGCGATTCGAATGACCTTCTTCAGAGGAAGAACGACATCCTCTTCTCCTACCGTCTTCGGGCCGACGACGACTTTGCCGTATTCAACGCCGCGTGCCGTCTCCACGATGACATGCTGATCTTTGGATACCGGATGCTCGGCGGGATCGAAATAATAGATTTTGCCCGCTTTCTTGAAGCGGACTCCCACCACATCGTACAAATCTACCCCTCCCGCACGTTCACCAGAAATTGCTCCAGCGCCAGTTGCGGCGCCACGTGAGCTTTAATTCTCCTTGCCGCCGTCAACGCGGACTCCATGATGGTTACCCAAGACCCGATCGAACGGCTCCAAGCCGTCTTGGAGATCCATTCCGCCTGATCCGGGAACACCATATGGCTGTGACGGTCGGTCATGGCGTAAATCATATCTCTATACCACAAAGCTAACAATTGTAGCAAAATGTCAACATGTTCGGCGAGCTCCGTCTTAAACACCTGCTGCTGTGCTTGAAGCACGCTGGCGGCGAACCGGGACGGACTCTCCTTGCCTAATTGTATCACTACGTTTCGGATATCTGCAAACCAATTCTCGTCTACCAATTTCCGGCTGGACGAAAGCCCGGACGACAAATGGACGGCCGCTCGCGCCAGCAGCGGCGATTTGCCCTCTTGTACGAGAAGATTCTCCAGCGCCTGACGATCGCCCGGAACGAACGGGACGAGCTGCGTCCGCGACAGGATGGTCGGCAGCACGGCTTGCGCGCTCGGTGCAAGCAGGATGGCGACGACGGGGGAAGGAGGCTCCTCCAGAAACTTCAGCAGGCTGTTGCTTGCCTGGACCGTCATCGTCTCGGCCGCTTGGATGATGTACACTTTATAGCCCGCTCCAGAGCTGCGATAGGAGAGCTCGCGCTGCAGCGAACGAATCTGCTCGATCTTCACGGTCGCGCCGTCCGGCTGAATGACGTGCAGATCCGGATGGTTGCCGTGCAGCACCTTGCGGCATTCCAGACATTCTCCGCAAGCGTCTCCGCCGCCTCTCTCGCAAAAAATCGCCTGCGCGAACGCTTGCGCCATCTCCATTCGTCCCGATCCCGGCGGTCCCGCGAACAGGTAGGCATGCGCAAGCCGGTTCGCCGCAAGCGCATTGCGCAGAAGCGATTTCGCCCTGTCTTGTCCCGCAATCTGTTGAAAACCCATCTAACGAAAGCTCCTTAGTCGAGACTCAAAATGCGATGTTGATCAGAAGGCCGCGAATCTCCCCGACCTTCTGAAGCAAATCGATCCGTCCTTCTTCGCTCTGCAGCAGTTCTTCGCCCATGCCCACGAGCATCGCGTCGACTTCTTCGAGCAGCTTGTAGCGCTTGCCGCGGCCTCTCCGGTCCCAGCCTCTCGTCTCCTTCAAGGCGATGCCGCGGCGAACCGTATCCTCCAGGAACGCCTTGACCATCTGCCGGTACAGCACCAGCTCCCGAATCGTCATGGAACGGGTCAACCGATCCCCCTGCATCCGGATGTCCTCCAGCTTGCGCTGCAGCTCCTCGTGCGTCCGCTGTTCGTCCTGCTGCTGCATCAGATCGCCGAAGCTCTGGGACTGCGCGGGCCTGGCCGGCAAATCTCCGCGTTGGATCGTCTTGCCGACGGGATATAACCCCGGTTGGATTTTCATGTCCGTTCACACCGCCCAACCGTTAGAAATGTTCGAACCTTTCGACCGGAAGCACGAATACGGCCGCTCCGCCCACCTGCACCTCGACGGGGAAAGGAATGTAGGAATCCGCCGCTCCGCTGACAGGCGATACCGGGGTAACCAGCTGGTCGCGCACCTTACAGCTCGAACGAATGACGTCCAGCGCGCCCTGCACCCGATCGTCTTCGATCCCGATCAGGAACGTCGTATTGCCGGCGCGAAGAAATCCGCCGGTACTGGCCAGCTTGGTCGCCCGAAACCCTTCCTTGATCAACGCGTTGGACAGCCGGTTGCTGTCCTTATCCTGAATGACTGCAATAAGTAATTTCATGTTCAGGCCTCCTGTTAGATGTAATAGGGGTCTGTCGAATTTCTGCTTATTTCTACTATATTAAATTGGACACGGGGATGCTAAAATCCTTTTTTAAATGACTCCGTCAGCGATTTCTCCACCAGCACCCATGTCGCTTCCACTATGAAAGAATCAAGGCGCCTGATATAACCGTCTTTTAGGCGTTTTGCATGAATTTGCTCAAATTGCATCCGCCTTCGCCGCATGCGATTGACGCACTAAGGCGCGTGATACAGAAAATGGGTATTTCCCTCAGATGAGAGCCTTGTCTTGGAGCGTTAAGGATCTGTGTAATGTTCTTGCGTCGGGCACAAAGAATGATGCCATGAACGAGCGAGAACAAATCATTCAATTTAGAATTGGGGCATATCCTTTATATAGAAAATATAATAAACATTTAATTGGACACATTCTCTTCATTATATAATAGTTATAATGAGTCTGATACTTCAAGACATTTGTAATTAACTGGATGTTTTTTGCGGGCACATGCGAATTGACTATTGTCATCTCAATTGAGCACTGCTGGCAGTCAGCGCGAATTCATTTCAAGAAAGTTATTGAGATCAGAGAATAGTTTGTGCTCGTTACTAAAAAAGCAGCATATTCCTTATCAGTAACAAAAGCTTGGGGAATAGGGAGAACTCATGAAGGTAACGTACTGGGGAGGCCGATTCGTTTCCTGGACACGATAGCACCGATGGCATGAACGAGGCTGCCTGGAGTATGGCAGCCTCGTTTTGCGCGTCACGGCTCTCGGATTTTTTGTTTTTCAAAGTCCAAATCGGCATCCGACCATTATACCTCAGGGTATCGTTCATTTAAAGCAGCCTTCATCTCGTACTCTACCCAGTGGTTGCTGCCGAAAACGATTAAACATTTCTTTTCGATTCACTGGTGCTTCCAGTGATTATTATCAACCTGCAATTGTTCGCAAATACGTTCAAACTTTCTTGAATATCCTGATGATTGACAGTATCATGTTTGTTTCAACTCCCTTGTCGTATTGGATGTCATTTGTTCATGTTTTGTTTGTTCCACTTTTCGGGGTTTTAAGTAATAGAGCAAGACTAAAGTGACAAGAGCAAGTAAAATACTGCAAACTAAAGACCACGTAAATGCATGCAGATAGGATTCGAGCCCAGGTCTTGTATGAATGTCGTCATTCTGAATAAGGGAGGAGAAAAAGATCGTACCGATCACGGCAATACCTAGCGCATTTGCGGTTTGCATGGATGTGCTCAATATACCCGAGGCCGATCCTGCATATTCCTTTCGTACTCCCGACATAATCGTTCCCATCAGTGGCGCTCCAACTAGTCCTTGCCCTAATCCGATGAAGAAGAACGGTACGATCAGTTGTTGCCAGTGCAATTCAGCCGCGGTAAAGACACAGACTGCAATCACGGCGGCATAGCCGACAATCAGTACGACAGCTCCCCATTTCAGTATGGAAGGTTTGTTTTTTGCCCACTTGGGTCCAAGCATGGATGCAAGGAAAAAGGCTGCACCGATCGGAACAAATGCTAGTGCCGAATCGATGGCCGATAGAAATAAGCCGTCCTGTAAAGTCAAAGAGACGACAAAGAAAAAACCACTGTTGCCGATTTGATACGCTAGAATGGATAATACGCCTATGCTAAAAGTACGTTCATGAAAAATGGTTGTCGGTATTAGCGGATTTTTTCCGTGCCGGACCATTCTTTTCTCATGGGCCAGGAACAAAAAGAAGGCAGCAATCGCACCTGCAAAGCTGAGGTAGATCCAAATAGGCCATCCCGACTCTCTTCCCACAACAAGAGGATAAGTAAGCAAAAGCAAAGTGCCTGTCAGAATGAGAATACCGAGCATGTCAATGTTCTTTTTTCCAGCCGAACGCGTTTCTTGAATTAACGGAATAATGAGCAGTATGGCAAGTACACCAATCGGAAGATTAATCAAAAAGACTGAACGCCAGCCAAGCGCCCAGACATTCCAGTGAATCATCACACCACCGATAATTTGACCCGCGATTAATCCGAGTCCGCTTACAGCCCCGTAAAATCCAACCGCTTTTCCTTTTTCCTCTGGCGGAAAAATGATCTGAATAATAGCCAGGACCTGGGGAATCAGTAACGCAGCCCCGATTCCTTGAATGACCCGGGAGAAAATGAGAAAATTTGCGCTTGTTGAAAATCCACATAGCACAGATGCAACAATAAACAGACCCATGCCAATAATAAACAGATTCTTTCTACCTAACCAGTCTCCCATTCGAGCACCGGTAATCAATACAACTGCATACGAAATAACGTAAGCTGCCACAATAAATTGAATTTGTGTTGAACTGGCACTCAATTGTTCCTGAATCGTTGGAATTGCGACATTCACAATAAACGAATCCAAAATCACCATAAACGTTCCAAGCAATAAAACAGCCAATGCCCACCATCGTTTTGGATCTGGCCTATTTTCTGTAGTTAAGTTCATATTCTTCTTTATCCTTTCCTTCGATAATTCATTTAATCAAGGGAGTATTGATGAATACTACTAAAAAATCAACAAAAAAAGGGAATACTTCATTGGAAGGCTAAAAGTATTCCTTATACTGCTGAATAATATGTTCATAATGATTCCCGTACTTTTTAACCAACTCATGGTTAAAATCCTGCTCGATCCGTTCCATAATAATATCGTGGTAAAACTCGTTTTGCAACAACTCGATAAGGGATGGATGGTCAGTTTCCACGACCGTTGTTTTAAGCATATGTCCAAAGCTTCCAAGCAGGGCGGAACGGGAATCGACAAGGATAGAGAACTTCCTGGAAGCAACGTTTATCCATTCCTCGCTCCGTCTATGCACCAACACATGTTTGAGGCGGGTATGACAATTGCCAATCGATATCAACGTGACGGCAACGCCCCGATTTTCTGCTTCAAGCAAATAATTCTCAACCCAATGAATATCTTCAGCCCATATGTCAACGATAACAGTTTTATCCGCGTTGGCGATGATTCGCTGAATGGCCGTCCTAATCGGCTCTTCCCCCTGCCAACTATAAAACGAATAGGACGCCTTTGGAGGAGCGTGCAATTTCTCCAGAAGTGTTTGGGCTGTTTGCTCAAAATCCGATTTTAGCTGTCGAATAAGCTCACGTATGGGGACCGCGTCATAAAGGACGGGGTCGGTTTCTATGGTGCGGCAAACCCCTTTATCCGTTAATGAGCGAAGTGCCGCGTATACATTCGTGCGGGAAACAGATACTTTCTTGGCAACCTCATACCCGGAAATTTTAGGTTCTTCATGAAGCACCATGTAACACCGGGCTTCAAGATCGGATAAGCCGATATTTCGAAGCTCATGAATCAAGACAAGACCTCCTTTTCGTTTTTGTTGGTATTTCAAAATACTACTACATATATATTCAAAAGTCAATTTCTATATCGCGTGGTCACTTGCCCTAAACCAGACCTAATACTTTATCTGACCTCCTTGCAGATTCCTGGCTATTATTCTGGTCGATAGATTTTATTGGTCAGCTTTCCTTGTGCTCACAACGAACCGGACATTTCGAGAAATTGCTTGAGCGGCGAAGACGCTTTCCCAAAACTGGGTAAGCATTGAGTTCCCAATTCTATCCTGTTGCTTCCGCAGTTTTTTGTCATTACCCCGGATTCCGTTTTAACTCGTAAATCCGGGATTTTCGTTTTCAAATAAGTAATATTCGCGCTATGAAGACCATTGTCTAAAACCTGATAGGCTCCTTATCTAAACGAAATGCAGACCCGACCGATCAGTCTCCCCATCCCTTTCTCAGAGCCTTGGCTACGGTAACTACACGCCCAGCCTGATGTTTAACAGCCACCAATCCCTTAACATCGAAGTTCCCGCTCATATCGCGACCGTCAGACTCGTCCCGTACGGCTCATGAAAACTGCTTCTCCTTAATGCGTTCAAAAGCTTCTAAGAAGCTATCAGCTGATTGAGGATTTTGAAGTGAATAACGATCGTTGATAATAAAATACGGAATCGACCGAATGCCCACCTTCTGCGCCAATGTTACATCTTCATGTATTTCCGCAATCCCTTCTTGGCTAAGCAATTGCTTCTTCATTTCAGCTTGGTTTAATTCGGCACGATCGGCTATTTCCAACAGCGTGTCCATTCGGCCAATATCCAAACCATCTTCAAAATAAGCTTTGGATATCAACTCTATAACCGCAGATTTTCGTTCCTTCGGCGCTAGTTTTATCAAACGGTGCGAAAGCATGGTGTTGGGCATTTTTTTAATACGGTCAAAGTGAAAATTGAGCCCGCATACCTCACCAATTTTACACACTTGGGCAAACATCGTATCGACTCTAGCCTTACCCCCGAATTGATCGATCACAAGGCTGTAATCCCGGCCTTCTGTCGGTACGCTGGCATCCAGTAAGAACGCCCGGAAGCGGACGTCGACCTTATCTCCCTTCCAGGTTTCTATCGCTTGAATCAAATGATTTTTGCCGATCCGGCACCAAGGACAAATCGTATCAAAAAAGATATCCACCTTCATTTAGACTGTTCACCCCTTGAATGTGCTGCGATGGTAACAGCTACTTCCGTTATCGCCAACATAAGTAAAAGAAATCACTCAGTTCGATGCTTGCCCGGTTTGCAGGGAAGCAATAGCCTCCTGCAACGGAATGGGATTGAAGTATTCGCGCCAGAGGCTGATACGCCCGTCGGTGACACGAAACAAGCTGATATAGGATTGCCGGTATTGATGCCCGTTTTGGGCCACCACACCTTGCCCTTTCATTTCAGCGAAGAACAGATCCGGTTCGCCTCCGGGATAAACCCGAATATTATAAATATCCCAGGAGGTATACATGCCGCTTTCCTTGCCGATAAACTGATCCAGCATTTCAATCAATGTACCCTTTCCTTCAACGCGGTCAGGTACGCCCGGCAAGGCAAACGGCGTTTCATAAATAATGTTGTCCGCCATGAAAACGGCCATTCCGTGAACATCCTGCTTTGCTTCCGCTTCGAGTAATTTGTTGACTATCTCTTTGCCATTCATTCCAAGTTCCTCTTTTCCATTGTTTTGTTCAGATCATTGCGGATCTTCGAGTCCGAAAACTTCTTGCGTGCCCAGCATCACATACAGCGGCTCGGCAAAATGGCTGAAGCGCCATCCTTCCTTCGTTCGAATCAATTTCGCTTCGAAAGCGGCAAGCGACTCTTCAAACAAATGCGCTTTATCGCCAGCTCCGACATGGTAAGCGCGAACACGTGCCGATGCTTCGGCCGTATCCCCGTTTATTTTTGCAGTGTAGTTGCCCAAAATATGATGCGTATTGCCAACTTTGCCAACAAGCTCGCTAATATAAGCGATGACTTCTTTCCTTCCGTTTACCTGATACACACCGAACCAGTCAGTCGTCACATCCTCGGTAAACAGTTCCTGCAACATGTCCCACCGTTTGTAATCCAGTGCATCTGCGTAAAGGTTGAACAGGTCGAAAATTTCGGCGCGATCTTGATGCACATCAGCCATAAACATTCACTCCTTTTGGTTAAGAACTATCCCAAGTATATCTGGAACGGAGTAGCACTGGATTGATCAAAATACGTTCGTTTTTGGCAAAAATACGCATGAAGCGTCACCCGAAAAGTGAGCAAATAAAAAACGCCGACGGAGCGATGGTTCGCATCCGTCAGCGTTTGGCATATTGTACCGGTGTCAAACCGGTTGTTCGTTTAAACAGCTTGGTGAAATGACCTTGATCTGCAAAACCGACTTGAACTGCGATCTCCTTCATGCCCAGTCGGCCGCAGCGTATTAACGTTTTCGCTTGCTCAATCCGGAGTTGAATCAAATATTGATGCGGCGTTAATCCCGTCTGTTTTTTAAAGAGCCGCACGAGATGAGATATACTTACATTGGCTGCCGCGGCCAACTCTTCGAGCGACATATCCTTTTCCAAATGTGCTTGCATATATTCGATAACGAGAGTGATTTGCTGATTTGTTAATTTGGAAAGCTTGATACACTTCTCGGAACTTGTCGTGTAGTGCTGCAGTAAATGAACGGCCGTCATGTTCGCCAAGGAGTCGCGATAAAGCTTACCGCTCGCCCCTCCGTTATACAATTCTTCCAGCATCCACTCGCCAAGCTGTAGGAGCTTCTTGTCCTGCACCAGAAATTTGCGCTCCAACATCAATTCACCCGTTTCGCCAAATCCGGATTCATCTGCAACCTCCTCTAAGAAGGTCGGAACGATTTCCATCTTCAAGAAGGAAATCGATTGCTCCCATTGACAAAACAACTTCGTTTGTACGGGAACAATTTGAACATCACCCGATCGAGTGATGCCTCTCTGTTGGTCCGCCTGTTCAAATGCATGCAATTTCACCTGGTCTGCTGATCCATGTATCATGACGAGGTGTTTGGAAGACAGCGCGGCATCATAAGCTTCATTTGGAGACACCCGATCCCACATCGAAACCTTGATTGACGTCCAACCCAAATGATCGCTCGAAATCACGGGCTTCGAATCGATTGTAGCAAATGATTTCATCTTATGATGCATTACGATCACCTCCATGCCCAATTCAGACACTGCTTGACACATAGGTATTATAACACAATTCGATCGACAGGACGGTAACGCCTGTTTTTGCCGAAGCTACAGATTGTTGCCGATGCAACGCAATGCCTAATAAAAGTCTACTTTAATCTTACGCGATCCCCTTCTTGCAAGGGTTCGCTGCTTCCAACGACGATCGTATCCATCGGATACAATCCTTCCTGAACCGCCGCTTCATTTTCATTCGCATCTGCGATCAAGATATAGGATTTGCGTACATGGAAGGCATTGCCGAGCGGCCCTTTCTTTTCATCAATGACATAGACGAATTTTCCGCCGCGGTCGTTGTGAACGGCCGCATTCGAGATCATGAGATGGTCCTTGCCGACCAGCGTTTTTTTCACTCGGATGCTCGCTTTTTCGCCGCCTTTCAGTACTTCGTCCCGGACTTGAATCTGAACGATTTTGGAAATGGGGGGCGATTCCATTGATTCCGTCTCCGATTGCTCTGCATCTTGAATGCCCACAACTTCTCCTTCCAGCACCCTGACTTCCCGGTCTTTCACGACCACCTCCAATTTTTCCTGCGTACTCAGCAGCTCAGCGCGGTCAGCCGGCAAAGTCAGGGAAAGCATGAAGCCTTTGCTTCGATTCGCAATGCTCACGACAGATGCGCCGGGGGACGATGACAAGCCTTCGGTCGCGCCAAGCTTGGTCACGATGCCGGCAAACGGAGCGACGATACGGCTATGGAGCTCCATATCTTCTTGCAGTGCTTGTATCTTGCGTTCCTGGATACCGATCTCAAGCCGGAGCGTCTCGAGATCCCGTTTTGCGTTGTCCATAAGCGTGGAATCCTGGTTCCTGCCCGCTGCTTTGAAAGCGTCAAATAATGCTTCCAGGCGTATCCTTTGAATTTTGAGCGCAGCTTGCTCGTCCGCGAGCTGTCGTTCAACCGTCTTCGTTTCATAGGTGATCAATACTTGGCCTTTTTCCACCGTGTCCCCTTGTTTTACCTCTACCTTCTTTACCCTCCACCCGAGCTCATGCGCAAGCTCCGTTTCCTCCAGCGGCTTCAAAACACCGCTGCCTTCAATGATACGGTTTAGTTCGCCTGGCACCGGCTGTTCCGTTGTTACTTTAGGCAACGTGACAGAGAGCAGGGTATTGCTAAAAAACGTGAGGAGAAGCAATATCCCAAAGAACAGCCCGGCAATCCACCTGAGCTTCCGTTTTCTGATTCCATCCGATAAATCCGTTCCCTGCAGCTCCATCCTTTCCCCCCTATCCCTTGATGCCGGATGATTGTATGCCTTGAACAAAATAGGTTTCCGCGTACAGGAACAGCAAAATAACCGGACTCATGTAGAGCAAGGATGCCGCAAATCCGACGCCGCGCTCCCCTTCAAGGATGCGGGACAAATAAACGGATAGCGGATGCTTGAGCGGGTCGTCAATAAAAACGAGCGGCTGCTCGACCATATTCCAGTAATCGGCAAACAATAATACAACCAGAGCAGCAATGCCGGATTTTGCAAGCGGCAGTACGATCGCGAGGAAAATTCGAGCATATCCCGCCCCATCCATTCGTGCAGCTTCGATAATCGGGCTCGGAATATGCAAGTAAAACTGGCGAAGCAAAAACACGCCGAATGGAGCGAAAATGCCCGGTAAAACAATGGCCGCCGCGCGGTTCAAGATGCCCAACTCATCCGCCATGATATAATTCGGGACGAGCGTAACTTGAAAAGGCATCAGCATCGCCACAATATACACAAGAAACAAGGCATCCTTGCCAGGGAGACGCAGATTGGCAAGCGCAAAGGCGGCAAGCGACGCCACGATTGTTTGTCCCGCGATAATGGGAGCAACCAGCATCATCGAATTCCAAAATCGCAATAAAAACGTCGGGGAGTCGATCAAGACGTTGCGGAATTGCTCAAGCGTCACCCAATCGGGAACGAGCTTCCAATTGACAAACTGCCCTTGCGGTCCTCCGTCAGCGCTCGTCATATTACCGATCAGATCGTAATTCAACCCGATTTCGCGCTCTGTCATGAACGAACCGGTTACGGTCAGCACAATCGGAAACAGCGTGATCAAGGCAAAAAGGAGAAGGAGAACGGTTAACGCGTATTTATGCAATTGAACCATCTTGACCTCCCCCCATTATTCCATGAATGTCCTGAAACGGCGTTCCAGCAAATAAAGACCGGCGACCAGGATCATGATGCTTCCGACCATCAAGCTGGCCGCAGCTGTCAACTTCTGTATATCAAGCGACAAAAACATGTTGTTCATATAATGCTGAAGCATGTAAATGCTGTCATGCGGATAATTGCCTGCAATCAAGTACGTTTCCCGAAACACCTTGAACGAACCGATAATCGACATCAAAACAACAAAAAACAAGGTTGGCATCAAATAAACCATCGTAATGCTGCGCCATGACGTGAAGGGCCCCGCCCCTTCCAGCCTCGCGATTTCATAGTAGCTTTCCGGAATGTTCTGCAAGCCGGCCAAAAATAAAATGACGTTGTACCCCATGTTCTTCCATGCATAGACCAGCGTTACGGTCACGATGGCCCAGTCCGATTTCATCCAATCGATTCGCTCCATCCCGAAGCTGTGCATCCATGCGTTGACCGCCCCGTTCCAGTCGAATCCGATCTGCCATATAAAAACGACAGAGGCAACGGGCACGACAAGCGGCAGGATAAAGGCCGTTCTCAGCCATTTGCGGAGGTAGACGCTCTTGTTCAGCAGAATCGCCAAGCATAAAGAACTGCCGATCATGAGCGGCACGCTCATGAATGTGAACAACGCAGTGTTCCATGCCGCTTTGCGGAAGGAGGCGCTTGCCAGCAGCTCCCGATAGCCCGCCAATCCGACAAATGCGCCATCCGGCGTGCCGTCCTGAAAGGAATAGACGAGTCCCATCGCAAACGGAATGACATAGAAAAGAGCGAAGCCTCCTGCACTCGGCATCAGGAACATGAAGGCCGCGGCAATCTCTTTTTTCCGCCAATGAATGTTCATGCTCGCCACTCCCTGTTCCTGTATTATTCATTCAAATAAATCCCGACTCTGCTTTGAATGAGCTTCGCTGCGTCTTCAGCCGATTTCTGCTTGTTGAAGAACGCTTTGGCTTCCTCAAACAGGATCTCACTGATTTGTGACGGCGTTTGGTGCAACGGTTTATTTGCCGCGGCGATTCGTTGCTTGAATATGCTCAGCCCCGCCTCCGTGATGTTTACGGTTTTGACCTTGCCATCCATATCTTCAAACTTGACCGTTCCTTCTTTCAGCAATTCCTTTAATTGTCCTTCCAGCGTCGCTTTGTTCATGGGGAACATTAAATACGAACGGTTTTGGTCCTGCCTGTTTTTTGACCCTTGCATCTCGTCGGACAGCAAAAACTTGATAAAGTCCCATGCTTCCTTTTTCACGGCTGAGTTCGAATAGATGCCTACGTTATAGCCTGTCGTAAAATACGTGCCTGTCTGCTGCCCCTCGGCAATCGGCTTTTGGTACAGCTTTCCTGTGCCATGAAACATGACGGGATAGGTGAAATAATCTTCGATCGACCGGATTGAAGCTCTGAAATCAAAGTAGCCTTGCAGCCCTTCATAGTTTTCGGTCATGACCTGTTCGTCGAATAAGGTGTTCACTTGTTCAAGCAGCCGGACGAAGAGGTCGGAGTCAAAATTCGCTTTCCTGCCGGCTTCATCTACAAACGCAGCGTAATTATCTTGAAACAGCAGCTCCAGGGCGCCTGTCTTGCTTATGCCCAATAACCCGTGCGGATAACTGCCTTTCTTGATCAATTCCTTTGTCGTATCGATAAACTGGTCGAATGTCCATGTTTTGTCGTCGATGTTCACGCCTGTCTTCGAAACGGCTTCTTCGTCCACCCAAAAGAAATCCATATAAAAATGGAGCGGCATGCTGTATAGCCCGCCATTCAGCTTGCTGTTGTCCCATATGTTGCTGTAATACTGCTCTTTCTGGAACGACGAATCCTGCTCCATCATTTCGCTCAAGTCAACCAGCATTTTCTTATTCACATATTTGCCGACAGGCAAAAAGTCCAGGACGATCAAATCAGCCGCCCCTTTTCCCGATAGCAGCTCCGTGTTCATCTTGGTTACGATTTTATCGTACTCGCTTTCGTCGAGCTTTCCTTCGCCACGATAATCTTTCAACTGAATCGTGATATCGGGATGCCGGTCTTCGTATTTCTTTTTGGCTTCCTTGAAATAGTCCGAGCTTCCTCCTGTCGCCAATACAATGGTCTTTTTTCCGCCTTTATTTTTCTCCGTTTCCCCTGGGGAAACTCCGGCGCTTCGATCCGGCTGCTTGTCTTCGTTCCGCACGCTCTCCGTTCCTGTGCCTCCGTCCGGGATTGCAATGTCATTCCTTCCGACGCTCCCATTGCTGCCGCTGCCGCTGCAAGCCGCCATCGTCAAAAGCATCGCAAAGCCAACAATCAACAAGGTTACTCTTCTCATCTGCTTCTCTCCCATCCATGAATCGCGATTCCAAGGTTCATCCTATATCAAGGTTGTAAAAAAAAGCTGTCCAAGATGTAAACAAAATGTATCCGATGATGACCATTACGTAGTAGCCCCTGAAAAAATCGGGTTAAATGGTGCATGAAAGATTACTTTTTTTGACCGCAAACGCAGCAACCCCCATGAATCTTGTTCACGGGGGAGCTTCCTTTTTACGAAGAGTCGTATGTTCGGTTTGCGGCAATCAATTATTGCAAATTATAAATTTTGTAAATTAAAACGGCCGTTTCCGCGCGGGTTGCATCGCCGAGCGGATTGATTCGCTTGCCGTCGCCGGCAACAATGCCGTTGCGGACAAACGTCGCCACGCTATCCGCCGCATAGGAAGCAATGCGGTCGCGATCGACGAACCCGCTCAGCTCTTCCGGCGCTCCGGCGTCCAGCCGCTTGTTCGCAACGATAAGCGCTCTGTGACTCATTGCCATCATTTCCTGCCTCGAGATCGAAGCGCGGGGGTTGAACGCGTTATTCCCGACGCCGGATGCGATGCCCAGCTCCCTTGCGATAGCCACGGCGTCCGCATAATAATCCAGCTCTCCGACATCGGCGAATCTCTCCCCTGCCGTTGCGGTCAGGCCTAGCGCCTTGACCAGCAGCAGGACGAAGTCCGCTCTCCGGATGGGCGCTCCCGGGTCGAAAGCAAGCTCGGATGTCCCGCTGATCACCCCTTTGGAAGCCAGCACCTCTATCGCTTTTTTGGCCCATCCGTAACGGTCGATGTCGTTAAAAGTCCGAAAAACAAACGCCGTCGCATACCGTTCGAACCGGGTCGTCTTGAAAGAAACTGTCCCCGCCGAAGCGTCGTACCGCCCGGTCGGGACCGGAACGGCGCGGCCGGATTCATCGATCGACAGAACGACGATATGCTCGGTGGCAGCCCGTTCGGCATCGGTCAGGACGTAAGGAATCGAGACGACGACGGGCGCAAGCGGATTATGCCAAGCGATCTTCCTGTTATCGACCGCCAGCTCGATTCCGATGGCGGGCCTGTTTCCGATGACGGTTTGCGCCTTGGCGTTCAGTTCGGAAGGATCGAGCGATCTGATCGTCAGCCTGGCGATTTCGGCTCTTTGCAGGCGCAGCGAATTTAACATGTGGCTCGGGAGCAAGAGCCGTCCCCATTCGGTTTTGATTTCGATGCGATGCGTTTCGACGGCTGTGTTGAGATACGGAACCGGTATGCCCACCGTGTAGGAGACGGCGCCCTCGACTTTCGGAAATTCGATAATCGCGGTGACGGGTTCTTCTCCTTGCGCACCGCCGGCAAGGGCCCGGACCATATCGCTCTCCGGAACGTCGGCGCTGGCATTGCTCTTAGCCGCATCGAACGACGGAGACGATATTTTGACCATACGCGCGTCCTTAGGCGCTGCGGGTGGCTGAGCGGAACCCCCTCCGCCTCCTCCGGAACCCGGGCGCGCCGCCGCAACGTTAAACGACGTTGTCGCGCTTGTCGTTGCGTTCCCCGCGATCACCCGATATGCGCCCGCGGCGAGATCGTTCGGCAGCTTGAACCGTCCGCTGAAACCGCCGCCGTTCAGAACGTCCGTATGGAGGATCGTTCCGTTCGGCCGCAGCACGGTTATCGTCAACTCTTCAAGCGTCGTGCTGCCGGAGATCGTCACCATGCCGCCCGGAGCCTTGTCTTCGACAGCGTTCAGCGTAATCTGCGTCGCTTCAGCCCCTACCCAAGCCGACGGCTGAAGGAAAATGAACAGGCCGATCAATGCGGTCATTGCCTTCTTGAACATGGCAGCCACCCCGTTACTCCATCGTTCTCGGCGCTGCCAAATTTTCCGCCGCGCCGGCGCTGCTGCCCAACCGATCAAATACGAATACTTTTACGCGATACGACGGCTTCTGCGGATCGGCTACATGGAATTCCGCAGTCAATTCCTTCGTCGTCTGAATATCTTCGATAAGCGAGACGATGCTGACGGGAACGTCCCCGTCCATTAGTTGGAAGACGACCGTTTCCTTGCCGCTGTGATCGATGGCTCCGGAAGTCGGCTTGATGCTGGCCGCCGCCTGGATGCCAAACGATCTGTCTAGTCCCGCAGCAACGATCGTAAACGAAGGCTGAGTCTTCGTTAGCATGAAATCGTCCGCATAGATGGCGCCCTTCCCGGTCGCAGTCAAGTAGAGCTGCAGGCTCGCCGTGCCGGCCGGGATCGTAAACTTGCCGCCGAGTTGCTTGTAATCGGCGTTGGTCACCGCAAGCTCGACAACCCCGTCCTTGATCTTCTTCCCTTCGCTGTCGATGCAGTTGACGCCGATGTACCCGACCGCTCCGTCTACCGCCTTGGCCCATACGAGCAGCGTGTAGGATTGCCCAGGCGTGAACCCGGTAATCCCGGTATGCAGAAATCCGGAGGCCGCGCCGGACCTCAGCGCGAACAAACCGCTGCGCACCTCGTCCTTCACCACAGTCACGTCGCCGTAAATTTCATTGTCGGGGGCATCATGGTTCCAGCCGGACATGTCCCCTTTCTCGAACCCCGGGTTCGGCAGCAGGTTGACGATCGACTTCTGCGCAACCGCAGTAATCGGCGCGCTCCAAGTACTCGTCCCCGTGTCGCTTCTCGTCGCCCTCACTTGGTAAGTATGCGCAGAGCCCTCGGCCAACCCCTGATGCTGGTACGGAGACGTCACATTGCTGGCAAGCGTTCCGTCCACAAGCAGATCGTACTCGGTTGCTCCCGTCACGTCGTTCCACGTCACTTGAATCTGCGTTTCGCTCACCGGCGCCGCCTTCAATCCGGCAGGCACGCTGGCCTCCAGAACGATATCGTCCGCGACGAAGACGCCCTGATCGTTCGCCTGGAACGAAAATTCCATCTTGGCAGTGCCCGGAGGCGTGACGAACGATCCCGTATAATGCTGGAACGTCTCGCTCGTGACGCTGATCGGAGTTGCGTGTCCTTGCAGCATAACGTTGTTGCCGTCGTAGAACACGACGTCGATGGTGCCCAGTCCCGGTTTGCCCGCATCCGGTTTGCCCGCTTCGATCGCGGACACTTTGCCCCACAAGGACACCAGATACGTCTTATCGCCTTCCACGCCTTTGGAGACCATCTGCGAGCGGCCGTCCCAGCCGTCTCCCCTGAGACCATAGGCGCCGTTATAACCGATGCCCGCAACGACTTCCGCCCCCCAGCTTACTTCCCATCCGGTCGTCCCTGCCTCGAAGCCGGGATTCGTAAGCAGGTTCGACTGCTCGGTCAGGCTTGCGCTGACGCTTGGCGTCCAAGCGCTGGCTCCGCCTCCGTGCTTGGACCGGATACGATAAGTATGCGTCTCGCCTTCTTCCAGACCCGTATGGGCATACGGGCTGCTCACGTCGGTTATCAATTGATCGTCGATCAGGATGTCGTAACCCATCGCGCCTTCGACAGCCGCCCAGACGACATCGATCCGGGAGCCGCCCGCAGGGATCGTCGATACGCCCGAAGGCACCGGCGGCGAACGCTCCAGCAGCACGTCGTCCAAATAAACGGAAGCGCCTGCAACAGCGTAGATCTGCAGCGTCTTCACGCCGGGCAGCGTACGTAAAGTGCCGACGTACGGTTTGTAGCCTTCGCCGACGTCCAGCGTAAAATCCAGACCGCAGCCGTCTATGCCGTTGCCGGCTTGATCCAGACAACTGATCCCGATCCAGGCTTCGTCCTCCGGATTGTTCGCCCAGAACGAGAACGTGTAGTGCTTGTCCGCGATGACATTCGAGGCGATATCCTGATAAACGCTGGCCCCGTCTGCCAGATGAAGCGCCTGGACGCCCCCGTGTGCAATTTTAACGGACGGCGTATCGGCGACAACCGTCGGCGTCCCGCCCCAAATGCCCCAATCCGCGAGCGCGCTCGCTTCAAATCCGGCATTGCCGACAAGGTTGGTCGCCGCAGCCGGCGTAACCGCGCTGACGGTCGGGCTCCAGGCGCCGACTCCGTCCCCGTTTACGGCTCTTACCCGATAAGTATGCGATGAGCCCGGCGATAATCCGGCATGCGTATAAGGGCTGTACACTTGTCCGATCTCCATGCCGTCCACCATCAAATCGTAGCTCGCAGCTCCGGCGACTGTCTGCCAGCTTACCCGAATCTGCGATGAACTGTCCGCAACGGCAGTAAGCCCCATCGGTACGGCTGGCGGCTGCCCGACCGGATTCCCGGCCTCCAGCGAGAAGTCGTCCGCATACGCCGCTCCGCCTGCCGCCTTGAAGTAGATTTCCAATCTTGCGGTTCCCGCCGGCGCCGTGAAAGCTTGCTCCACCTTTTCATACGCCGACGCATTCGATGCCGACATTTCAATTAGCGCAGTCGCAAGCGGCGCATTCGAACTATCGTAAGCATTGACGCCGATCGTTCCGACGGCTCCCGTCTCAGTCTTCACCCATGCGGACAACGTGTACGCCCGGCTGTCATACACGCTGCCGGACACGCTCTGCGCAATGTCGCCGCCCGCGCTCGCCTGAATCGCATAGTTGCCGCTGCGCGCGCTTCCGCCGCCAATCACGGCCGCCGTTCCCGCCGCCGAGCTCCAGCCCGTTGGATCACCGGTTTCGAATCCCGGATTGACGAGCAGATTGCTTGTCGTAAATTCATAAGCGCCGATGTCGGGCGCGCCGTTGTACAGCGCATGACCCCAGAAATCTTGGCCTCCGTTGTCGATGCCGCCCAGTTGGCCGATCGGCATGCCTGCGTCGATCAGAGGCGACCCTTCAAGCAGCTTGTAACCTTCCAGGGAATCCAGACCGGTCGTGCCGCTGCCGGGATTGACGAGCATCGGGTCGGCGGTGATTTTATGCGGATCGTTCGGCTCTGTCGCGGAATGATGACCGTAAAACGCGTTGTAGTCGAACACGACGTTCGTCGCCTCGCCCCATACGTTGTCCCCGGTGCCCAGGTTATAGAAAATATTGTTATAGCTCTGCGTATTGTCGGAGTATCCTCCGTTGCCCCTGAAATGATAGGGTTTGACGTTCATGCCTTCCTTGGTATAGAACACATTATTGTAAATATAAGTGTTAAGATTCGGACCGTTGATATCGAACAGATCGTCTCCGTCGTTCTGGCTGATGTTGTACCGGATAATCGAGGTGTCCGAGTACACGTCCGCATTGCCGCACACCATCATAAATCCGCCTTGATTGTCATGACTATAATTGTATTGATGAATGCTCCTGAAATTAAACCCGTCTACGTCAAATGCGGTGCCGTCTTCGCCGAAGCCGCCGTACACGCGATATTGCGCCTCGTTCCACTTTTCTCCGTACACTTCGTTAAACTGGAACACCGCGTCATCCGTGGACCACGGCCACATCGCAACCGAGAAGCCGTCGGCCGGGCTCTTCAGGGAAGCTCTGACATTGCCGCTCTGGCTTACGTTATACTCGACCAGCGGCGCCTTCGCGTGCATGACCATGATGCCGTCGCCGCCGATATCGCTGAGCGTGTTGTTCCTCACGACGATGTTCGTATGGTAGTTCGGAGACCCCGTCTGACCGCTGAGCGTCTCGTCGACCCAGCCGATATTGATCCCCGTACGGTCTACCGTCGTGAAGGTGCTTCCCTCCACCCGTACGTCGTCGTAGCGTGTGCCGATGGAGCCCAGGGCGTCGATGATGATGCCTCCGGTGGATTTCCCCGCTCCGAAGTGATTGTCCCCTCTGACATCGTGAATGTTCAGACCGGAGAACACCAGGTGACGGTTCACCTGTAGATTGTCGGATCGGACCAGCACGGCCGCGCGATAGCCTTCTTCGTAATCGTTGTTCGTGATTTCAAGATTGCGAATCTCCCAATAAGACTGATTTCCTAGCCGCAGAGGAGCATCGGGATATTCGATTCCGGCTCCGTTAATGATCGGCTTGTTCCCCGTGCCGTACATGTCGACGACGATTGGACTGCCGTCCGCGCCCGAGCCTTTCGGGTTCAACATGCCGGTCCAGATGCTGCCCGCTTTGAGCAGAATGCGGTCTCCCGGCTGGAACGCCGCGACCTCGTTCACACTCTCCAGCGTCTTCCATGCGGTATGGGGGCTCGTCCCCGCATTGTCGTCATTGCCGCCCACCGAATCTACATAGTAGCTGGTGCCGAGACCCGCATCCGCCGCCGTCTCGGCAGGCGCCGTTATCAGCGCACCCGCGAGAAGGGCGACGATGGCCATGATCGAGACGGCTTGTCGAATTACTGTACGCATCTTCTCATCTCCCTCTATGTTCCGGAAACTCTTATCTGATCTTCATACGCTTCAATGCCTCCGGGTTCCATTCCGTCTTCGCTTCCCGAACCAACCGGTCTACCCGCCTCGCATACTCCTGTTCCGTATGCTCCTGCTTCATCGCGTCGACCCGGCTTTCGAAATCGGGAAATTCCGCCTGGAAGAGTTCGACAACTTTCAGGAAGCAGTAAAACCCGTTCTCCTTATAGATTCCGCTGACTTGACCCTGCGTCAATGGGTTGGCGACTTCTCTGGACACGCCGGTAGCCGCATAATCCGCCCGGCCGGCCCGATTGTCGAACAAAAACTCCTCCGCCTTGAGCGGAGAACGGTAAGCGTCGGCAGACGCTTCCCCATTTTCCTCTTCCAGCGCCCGATTTCGCGCTTCCTCAATGGCGGCCTTGGCGCCGTCCTCGCCTGTCGGCACCGATACTCGCACAACTCTCTTGTTCATAAAGCTGAAGCTGCGTTTGTCGAACTCATACATGCGCCTCAACTCTTCGTCGGACATCCGGAAATCGCTTTCCCGCAACTTCTCCTTCAAGCGGATAACCAGATTGCTGAACCTGTAGTTGAAAAAATCCGGCTCGGCATATTCCGTCGGCCCGTAAATGATTTTGCCCGTAGCCAGCGCTTCCCGCCTCCGCTCGTTCTCTTCCTTGAGCTCTTGCTCGAATGTTTCGTAGCGGATGTCGTCCAGAAGACCGTGTGCCTTCGCCAACTGCAGTTGAACCATAACGGCGACGAGATTGCGCTTCGCGGCTCGCCTGGCATGTTCGATCGGGACTTCGCCGCCATGAGCGCGGTTCCAGAATTCTGCGCTGTCCTCGGCTCCGTATTGTTCATGAAAGTACTGGAACGTACCGGCGGCTTCTTGCTGCAGCTGCATGCGGAACCATTCCGCCGACACGGAATCGCCGTTGATATGCCCAACCACGGCATGCGAGCTGCGGGTGAAAGCGGTAACCACAAGCGCCGACGCAACGCACAGCGCGATCAACAGCGCGCTTCCGACCGCCCATTTTTGCTTCTTCAACAAGGAGCCTTTCATTTTCCATTCCTCCGCTTGCTGTATCGTCGCAGGGCCCGTAAGGATGATGCCGCTTACAATTCGGTTCATGCGAAACGGCGCGGCGGTCTCCGGTGTCGTCTGCACGCCTTCTTGCGAACAGAATGGAAACCGCCGGCACCTACATCAATAAAATTAGACCATCAAGACGGCTGCGAGCGGCCGCTCGGCACCCGCGCCGTCGATTCGCGGGCGATCAGTTCGGGCTGCAGCAAGATCGAAGAGTTGCGCTTCGCTCCTCCGATCAGCTTGAGCAGCCGGCGAGCGGCCTGCAGGCCCATCTGCTCCATCGGCTGGCGGATCGTCGTGAGCCGCGGATGAATTTCCTGCGCGAAGACCTGATCGTCGTAGCCGATCACGGATATCTCCTGCGGAATACGATATCCTTGGCTCTTCAGAGCTTCCATAAACCCAAGCGCCAACGCGTCGTCTCCGGCAAATACCGCCGTCGGCATTTCGCCGCCGGATTGCAGCCATTCCATCCCTACGTTAAACCCGCTCCGTATGCCGAATCTCGTGTGCGTAACGCAAAGCGGCCGCAATCCGGCTTCGCCCAGCGCTCGTTCAAATCCTTGCCTGCGCTGCCTAACGCTCATAAAATGCCCCGGACCGCTCAGATGCGCAATCTTCGTGTGACCTAGCTCAAGCAAGTGCCTCGTCGCGTCGTAGCCGCCCTTATCGTTATCCACGTTTATCGTGATCGCCCTTGTCCGTTCATCATGGTTATCAATAATGACGAAAGGAATGCCCTTGCGCTCCAACTCGGAGACGTAACGTTCCTCGTTCAGCGGCGAGAGGACGATGATGCCGTCCACGCGATCCTCCTGGAACAAAACATGTTCGGTATCGTGCTTCTCAGGATTGTAGATGGACAACGCCAGGAAATAACCGTTATCCTCCAAATACTCGTTCACTGCCTGCACAATGCCGTCGAACACGGTGTCCTGCAAAGTGACGAGCGTCAGCCCGATAACGCCGGTCGATCCCCGGGCCAGACTGCGAGCAGCGGAGTTGGGCCGATAGTCCAGCTCCTTGATCGCCTGCAGCACCTTCTGCCGGTTGCTTTCCCGCACGGTCGGCGAATTGTTCAATACCTTTGAGACAGTGGCCAGCGATACGCCCGATTTCGCGACAACGTCCAGAATGCTTGCTTTTTTCATGGCGACAGAGCTCCCTCACGCTTATTGCTTCTACTATATACAATCTATTCTACCCTGCCGCCGTCTCCGTTCCAACAAGCTCGCCGCCCAAATCCATTCTGAATGATAGATGGCTTATTTGCCGATGCGCTTTAAGTTTTCCTGCCAGCTGTCCGTTTTGTACTTGAGCAACTGAGCGTACCCGACCTTCTGCGCGTCCTTCTCCGCCTGATCGAGCATCGCCGCGACTTCCTCCTCGCTCTTGGCATTCAGCACGGCTTGCGCCCGTACTTTGAGCAAAATATCGTTTACGCTTTGAGCGATAATGCCTTCGGGAGAATCCTTGGTCGGATCCAGATTCGAAAATTCAGTCACGTTCATTTGCGTTTTCCAAGTAATTTGCGACTGCCAGCGCGTTTCCCAGTTCTGCTGATCCGGGGCCAGCGTCTGCTCGAACTTCATCTTCGACTGATCGATGAAGGTCGTATTGCCATTCCATTGCAAGTCCCCTGTCGAATCCATGAGCTTGTTGCGCCCGACGGGATCGGTCACGAACTTCTCGGTGAATTTGGGCGCGCCGTCCTCACCGGCTCCTTCCCAGTACATCCCTTCCGGCCCCCAAATAATGATTCGCTGTCCTTCGGGCCCCGTGAACCAATCGAGGAACGCAAAGATCGCCTCCGGATTTTTCGCCGCTTTCGTAATGACGCTGACGTTCCATCCCAATTGATTGTAATTGCCGGGATAAATTTTGTTTTTATCCAATCCTGCTTTGTGAATCGGCCAAATCATGAAATAGCCAGCCTCCGGATCCTTTTCCCGTAAAGCGGTGTCCCCTCTTGCTCCAAGCTGAGTCGGAGTCGCCGAAGCGAATACCGCAACGCGGCCTGTCGTCACTTTCTCGGACACATGGTCCCCATTCTGCGAGAAGGCGTCCTGGGTCATCAGCTTCTCACGGTACAGCTTGTTGGCGAATTGCAGAGACTCGCGGTACGCCGGATCGAGGAACAGACTTTTCAGTTCGTTTCCTTCCGGAACGCCCATCATCCCGGTGAAATAGGCGGTGCGATTTTCGCCGAATGCCGAATACATCGTATCTATCCCTACCGCTCCTTCTCCCGCTTCGAACGGAACGACATCCGGATACTTCTCCTTGACCTGTTTCAAATAGGCGTACAGATCGTCCGTCGTCTCCAGCTTCGGAGAGCCGAGTTCCTTGTAGATTTTCGAATTTACAACGTAACCCGCATTCCCTTGCGGCGTGCTCGTGTACCAGTTCGGAAATTGATACAGCTTGCCGTCCGAAGAACGAAGCATGTTGAGCGTCTCCTCGCCGGCCCATTTTTTCAAGTTCGGATATTTGTCCAGGTAGTCGTCGAACGGAACGAGCATTCCGGCTGCGCGCAGCTTCTCGACTTCCGCGTCGCGCTCGGTCCAAATCACGTCAGGCAAGTTGTTCGACACGATCATCGTGCTGAGCTTCTGCATGGCGGATCCGCCCGAATTCACAGCAATGACGTCGACCTTCTTATTCTCTTTGATCCATTGCGACGACAGATCGCCGCCCCACTTCGGCATCGTGTACCAGTCGTAGTTGCCGTAGAAACTGAACTCCAGCGGCTCGCTGCCGAGTTCGAACCTGTCTCCCGCCGGCGATGGCGACGCGGCGCCTGTTGCCGTGCTTGCGCTTGGGCTCGAACTTGCGCTCGGACTTCCCTCGGTCTGTTCTCCCTTGCTGCATCCCGTCATCGCCGGCAGGAGGGCCATCGCCCCCGCGAGCAGCAGAGCGGTCATCTTCGTTCTCTGTTTCAATTTGCTTCTACCCCTTTCAAAAATGGATGATATCTATCGTCAAGGCCATAAGGCTTAGACGCAACGTTACTCTTTCATGGACCCGATCAGGACGCCTTTCACAAAATACTTCTGCACAAACGGATAGACGAGGATGATCGGCACCGTCGCCACCATCATCGTCGCCATCGTCAGCGAGCGGGAGGTTACCGTCTTCATGCTTTGCATGTGGCTTGCCGCCGCGGAATCCAGAAAAGACATCTGCTGGGACATCAGATTCGAGTTCAGAATTTGCTGCAGCTTCGTCTGGATCGGCAGCAGATCGGCGTTCGAGATGAACAGGCCGGGCGCGAACCAGTCGTTCCAATGATTGATCGCGGTAAACAAAGCCAGCGTGGCGATTACCGGACCCGACAGCGGTAGCACGATCCGAAACAGAACGCCCCAATTCCCACAGCCGTCGATCTTGGCCGATTCGGCAAGTCCCGCAGGAAGTCCCTGAAAAAAGGTTCTGAAAATGATCAT
The DNA here is from genome assembly GCF_003001675.1 of Cohnella sp. SGD-V74. GTDB lineage: Bacteria > Bacillota > Bacilli > Paenibacillales > Paenibacillaceae > Cohnella. The sequence goes on from NZ_PVYW01000019.1 coordinate 167,723, forward strand.
GTTCCACACGCTGACGAGCCCGGGAATGACCATTACCCAGAACGTATCCATCAGCCCCAAGTCCCGTATCAGCAAATAGTAGGGGATTAAGCCTCCGCTAAAATACATCGTGACGACGCAAAAGATCATGTAAAATTTGCGCGCCGCCAGCTCTTTCCTCGACATTCCGAAAGCGAAGATCGCGGTGGCCAGGATGGCCAGCGCCGTGCCGATCGTCGTTCGAAGAATCGATACGACGAAAGCGCTTACCAGTTGGTTATTCTCCAGCACGATTTGGTAGTTCGCGAGCGTGAACGCTCTCGGCCAGAAGGTAATGCCGCCCATACTCGTATCCGTACCTTCGTTAAACGAGATGACAGCCGCGTTCCAGAACGGATAGAAAGCGACAAAGCCAAGAATCGTCAGGCAAAAGTAAACGAAGATAGAGAGCAGCCTGTCGCTTGCGCTTGCTCGAATCATGATCGCATCAACCTTTACGAAATATTGTCGAATGCCCGTTGGCACTTGCTGCTTACCATAAGCTATTGTCCGTCTTGCGGGCCATATAGTTAGCCATAGCGAGCAATCCGATACTGATCAGCGCCTTGAACAATCCGGCGGCGGTTGCATAGGAATAGCGATTGTTCTGTATGCCGATGCGGTACACGTACGTGTCAATCACATCCGCCACGTCCCTGAGCACGGGATTGGACCCGAGCAGCAAAATATCCTCAAAGCCTGCGTTCAAAAAGTCCCCGATGGCCAATATGCCGAAAATGATGATCACCGGCAGCATCGATGGCAGCGTAATCAAATAAATCTGCTTGAACCGGCTGGCCCCGTCCATCGACGCCGCCTCGTACATATTCGGATCGATGCCCGAGATCGCCGCCAGATAGACGATAGAACCGAAACCAATCTCTTTCCAAACGTTAGTCGTTATCAGAATCGTCCAGAAATACTCGGGAATGGACAGGAAGTTGATCGGTCCGTCGATCAGCCGCAGCTTTTCCAGCAAAATATTGAGACTGCCGTTGTCCACGGACAAGATCGAAATCGCATAGCCGGACACGATGACCCAGGACAGAAAATGCGGCAAATAGCTCACCGTCTGGATAACGCGCTTGAAAATCATTTTCCGGACCTCGTTGAGCATGAGCGCCAGCACGATGGGAGCCGGAAAAGCGATGCACAGCTTCAGCAAGCCGATGACAACCGTATTGCGCATCACATTGCCAAGCTCCGGAGCGGCGAAGAACATTTTGAAATGATGGAACCCGACCCACGAGCTGTGATAGAAGCCCTTAAACAGGCTGAAGTCCTGAAACGCCATCAGCACTCCGTACATGGGGATGTAGCAGAAGATAAAAATAAATGCGATGGCCGGAATGACCATAATTTGCAGGTCCCATTGGCGAAAAAACCGCACAATTTGTTGCTTCATTGCCGACGGCTCCTTTCGTCGTTATCCCTTGAGCGGGAAAAATTGCGGCAAATACGAGCGGTTTAACGTCAACATCTCGTCCAGCATCGGCTCGGCGACGTTCGCCGAGGGCACGAGCGGATGATGGGCGAGCGCAAGCAAGGCCAGATTCCGATCGCCCGTTACGGCTGCTTCGATAGCAAGCCGCTCATACGTTTTGACGGCGTGCATCAACCCTTTAATCGCTGGCGGGACCCGCTTAACCGCAAGCGGGATCGGCCCTTGAGCGGTGACGACGCAATTCGTTTCAATACAGGCGTCTTCGGGCAAAAAGTCCAGCACGCTCCCGTTCGGTACGTTTAAGGTCTGAATGTCACGAGCATCCGTATACAGGGATTTCATCAACCGCACCGCCGCCTCCGAATAATAGGCGCCTCCGCGCAATTCAAGCTGCTTGGGCTTCTCCGCCAAATCCGGCTGCTCGTACAACGCGAACAGTTCGTCTTCGAGTTTCTTGACGACTTCCGCGCGAGTCCCCTGCTTCTTCGACGAGTCCAACTGCTCCTCGAGCATTTCCTTCTGTAAGTAGTAGTATTTCAGATAATAGGACGGGATGGCGCCGAGCGCCCGAATCAGGGCGGGATTCCAGGCGGACTGCGGAACGTTGACGGCAGAGTAGGCGTCTCCGTTCATCATTTCGGACAGACGCGACTGCCCGTCTACGCTGACTTGCGTGACCCAGTGCAGATGATTCAGGCCGACAAACTCGGCGTAGATTCGATCGGCGGGAACGCCGAACATATTTTCCAGCCATTTGTAGATGCCCAGCGGAGCATTGCAAAGCCCGATCGCCTTGATCCGGGAATGCCTGTTGACCGCCTCCGTCACCATGCCAGCCGGGTTCGTGAAATTCAGCATCCAGGCGTTCGGACAAAGCTCCTCCATATCGCGGGCGATGTCGAGCAGCGCCGGAATCGTGCGGAGCGCTTTCATCATCCCGCCCGGACCAGTCGTTTCCTGCCCGATGACTCCGTACTTCAGCGGAATCGTCTCATCCCAGATTCTCGCCTGCAGCAAGCCGACCCGCATCTGCGTCGATACGAAATCGGCGCCGTCCAGCGCTTCCCGGCGATTCAGCGTCAACCGTACGTTAATCGGCAATCCGGATTTCTCGATCATGCGCTGGGCCAATTTGCCGACAATGTTCAGCTTGCGCTCTCCTTCGGGAATGTCAACCAGCCATATTTCGGTGACGGGCAGTTCCCTATAATTGAGAATGAATCCTTCGATCAGCTCCGGAGTATAAGATGAACCCCCTCCGATGACAGCCACTTTGAATCGCTTATTCAACGCTCATCGCTCCTTTCAAATGATGAAGATGACTGAATTGCGAATAAACCTCTTCCGTAATCGCGGCATCGTCCTTATCCATCGCCAGCAGGAGAGCTCCGGCTACAGGCTCGAACGTCAGCGGTTTCAACCGACAGCCTGGCGCAATCTTTCGCACTTCTTCGGCTATATACGGATGCGTATATTTGCTGTCCCCTTTGGTCAGAATACTGCCCGCCAGCACCAGGTCGAACACCTCCGAATGCAGGCCGAGCCTCTGAATAACCGCCCGTGCGGACATCCCCAGCTCCCTTCCCTGGATTCGCAAAATGCGGATTGCCGTCTCGTCGCCAAGCTCCGCCGCCCGGAACAGCACCTCGGCAAGACTCGGCGGAATGGTTCGCCCATGATCGAGGAAATCGTCGTACATAAGCGGCACCGACGAACACCCCAGCGCTTGCGGCACCATATCGGCGAGCAGCGTCGCTTCCGTACGCCCTTCCCAAGAGCGGATCGCCGATCTGAAAGCCTCTATGGCCAGCTCTCTTCCGCCGCCGAAATCGCCATACTCGTAGCCGAAGCCGCCGCATTGCACGACCTCCCCGGTTTTGCCGATGCCCGCGCAATTCATGCCGAACCCGCATATGACGACGACGCCGTAAGAGCGATTCGTCCCCGCTCGCAGTGCGATGATGGTGTCGCATACAATCTCCGAATTGTCATAGCCGAGTTTTCGAATCATCGGTCTTAAAATACGGAAGTCCGCCTCGCGATCGGCTCCCGCCAGGCCGAAGCAGGCGCGGGCAATGTCCTCTCGCTGCAATCCCGCCTGCTTAAGCGCTTGCCGGATCGCGCTGTCGATATTATTGAACGCCAGCTCCTCATTGATCTGATGATTCCCAGGACCGGCTGCGCCATGGCCCCTTACCCGCCCCTGGCTATCGGTTACGACTGCCAGCGTATGACTGCCCCCGCCGTCTACCCCCAAGTAAAAAGTCATCGTTGTCTCTCTCCTTGCCGACACAAAATTATAAACGTTTATAATATTGATTGAAAAAAAAACGAAACTACCGCTTTTATATTAGTGAAATCCTAACAATGAATATAGAAGTGCACTAGCGTAATATATTTATGACAGTCTAATCATCCCTTTAATTATAAACGATTATAATTTGATTTTAGTGTAATGAACCAATGTTGTCAAGATTCATAACTGCGAGCTTCAGCACGAGACTAGGCATGATGAACAGATAGAGCTCGGCGCTTCTTCTCCATGTTCTCATTTCATTCACCTATGTGCGGAATCGGAATCCGTTATTGAGCAGCGCCTTACAGCTTGATCGGGTTGAAATCCGGCATCGGATCGGTTTTGATCGTGCCTGCCGTCTTCTCTTTATCCAGTGCGGCGTTGTAGCGGTTATTCAGATCTTCCGCGATGCCGTCGAATTTACCGTCGACAAAAATATATTTCATGAATTATTCCTGCCCTGTCTTTCCTGCGGGCTTAAAGCCTTGCGGCGCAGCCCGCCCATGCCGTCATACGATTCCGGCAGGAAGTTTTCGATTCCAGCGATATCCATTTTCCGCCATGATGGTCATTTCCACTTCAATATTGTCCAGATTGGAGGAATTGAAATGTCGATCGCGCTTTTGACATAATCGGCGTCATGGCGGCCTGCCGTCCAGTAAATAATTTTGGTCTTCTCTGCAGGCTTGTCCGATGCTTTCGCCGTCTCGGACGGCGAAGCTGCTGCCGGGGACGACGGGTACGGAGTTTGCGACTCTTTGCCGACGCACGCCCCCAGAATCAGAATCAATGCTGTGCTCAGAGCAAGCACCAAGGACTATTTTCTTGTGTTCGCCGATTAGTGCCTCCTTGATTGGGTAAGATCCCCCAAGCATCATCCTACTCCCTGTAAGCGGAATTTGGAGTGCATAAAGACGATGCTTGAGGGAAGAATAACGACTTTTCGAGCCGCCGCCCGGTTCGGGGAAGTGCGGCGCATACTTGTTAAAGCGCGATCATAAACACCTGGTTCCACGTTTGGGACGCATCCCGGAAGCCATTCTTCCCGTCTGACACCGCCGCGAACAGATGCGTCGGCCTGCCGTCCTGAAACAGCAGGAACGGGCGCTCCATATTCCCTAGCCGCGTCTGCGAGCCGTCGTCCCAGGTAACCAGACGCGAGTAAGCGAGAGGCTCGGGGCCCAATCGCCAATTGAGCCCGTCCGCCGAATAAGCCAGCACCCCGCCGTACTTCTCGCCGCACAGATCGCCGTCCATATCTTTGGCGATCAGCGCATAGCCGTCCGCCGTCTTCCAGATGAACGGATCTTCCATATGGAACGTATCCGGCGGAAAGACCGGGCCGTCGCCGATGACGCGATACGGGCCCGTATAGAAGGGCGCTTCCGCCGCGCCTACCATCATCCGGCCGAAATCGTTGCCTTCGTATTTACGGGCTTTGTAGATGAGCAGCACCGAGCCGTCCTCGCGTACGCAAGGCGCCGGATTGGAAGTCAGATAACTGTCGTAATGGCCGGGCCGAGTCGACAAAATCGGCTGCTCCATTCTCGTCCACGGACCGAGGGGACTCGGGGCGATCGCCAGCCCGATGCGTTTGTTCGCCCGCCCCACGATGCAGCGCGGATCCTGAAAACCGTATCCGTCGCCCGCTGCCGGATCGGGAAACGGATGCGTCGATCCCATGTAAAAGAGCAGATAACGCCCCTGATGCTTAACGATGTGCGGATTGTGGGTGCTGCGCCCGTCCCAATATTCAGCTCCGCGGGCAGGCAGCACCACCTCTTGGAATCGATACGGGCCTTCCGGCGTATCCGCCACCGCTCTCACGATCTCCGAAGCGACAATCCACCCGGGGTGCATCGGCAGCCACTTGGGCCACCGCGAAGCGAACATATGGAATCGCCCTTCCTCGTCTTTCACCACGGACCCGCACCATACCCAGTAGCCTTCCATCCGGAATCCGCCGCTTTTCGGCGCGGGCAGCATTTTAAAGTTCATTTGGCATCCTCCCTGTCGTTCTTGTTCGGTAATTGCCGCGTTTTCGGACGCCGTCGCAATCTGTAGTTAATCCGGAATCTGATAAATCCGATACATCAAGACGGCAGCTTCGGCGCGCGTCGCCCGTCCGATCGGGTTGATACGGGCGCCATCTCCGTAAACAAGCCCGGCCGCCGTCAGAAGGCCGATGCTGTCGGCCGCATAGCCGGATATGTCGCCGGAGTCGGCAAACCGGGTCAAATCGGCCCGCTTTCCGTTCTTCTCCAGCTTCCCGACCAGTTGCAGCGCACGCGCCGTTACGACCATCAGATCTTGTCTGGTAATGGCGGATGTTCCGTTAAAGGCTCCTCCCGTCTGCCCTTGTACAATGCCCAGCGAACGGGCGATCCGCACTTCTTCGATCTCGCCCCAACCCTGAGGTAATGCGCATAGTCAAAAAGAATGTTCCTAAGAGGCACTTGAGCGGAACTCAGTCAAACAAGATGTATCCGAGGGCCTCATCCCGTCGGAAAAAGCCGCCTCAATGCTGCCGAAGCAGCGCGAGGTGGCTTTTCATTGACCGTTTTTTATCCAAACTCAAGAATAAGCGATTGAGGCTCAGATGTACGATTTTCGATGCTCGGCTCAGACAGCTGATTCGACTTCCTGCCGAAGAGCATCAATTTTTTGTTGTCCGGACTCCAATCCATGCGAAGTGGAGCCATTCCTTTATAGACCAGCTTCTCACTCCAAATACGATTGCCCTGCAGCTTGGCGGCGTAAATATCTTCCTTCTGCTTCGTATAAGCGATGGCCTTTCGGTCGTTCGAAAGCCTGAACGTTCCGATTTGCTCCAGTAAGACAACACTGCTTTCATTACGCCGATCGTATACGGCTAGAGCACCGCTAGGCAATACGAAAAGGATTTGATCATCATTGACAAAGTCGCAAGCCCCGTCGCTCCGTAAAGCTTGTTCAAACGACATGGATATTCTATCTCCCATCCAACTCCCGTAAACAACGACAGCTTCAGAGACATTCACGTCCGTAGAGGGAAGTGAAAGCTCATTTTCCGATATTTTGACGATCAGTACGCTATTTCCGTCATCCGACATTTTCACCGATGCCAATTTGTCCGTCATTTTCCATCCTGGGATCGGTCGTTCATGCATTCTTGCCAAGTTCGTATCATACACGACAACGTTTACTTCCGCCTGCTTGGGATTCCCGACCGCATAGGACACATATCGGCTATTGTTCGACCACATGAACGGACTTATGACATCCTGATCGGAGGAGAGTTCCCCGATGACGGATTCTTTGTTCTCCGGCGGATGGAACAGCAGAACCTGCTCTTTGCCATTTCGGTGCGAGACAGCGACGACATATTGCCCGTCAAACGACGCCTCTTTCCATTCGATATTTTTAGTTGCCAGCATCTCGCGTGATCCGGATTTGAAATCTACGCGCTCAAGGCTTTTTGATACAGCTTTTGTTCCGAATGTTCCCCATATGTGATCGTTGTCGGCCCATCCGAGGAAAATCCCGTTCGAAGCCTCCCTTTCAAACAGCTTGTAAATCTTGCTTACTTCAAATTCCTCGTTTATGGAGGAAAGCGGGCGATCATCTTCCACGTCGCGAATGATAACCGTTTTGGATTGGAGTTCCCACGTACATCCGGACAGGAATACGCTTATAAGCAGAAACAGCAACATCCATCTGGAACGCCGTATGATCATACGTCATCTCTCCCCTTGCTCAAATGCGGTAGTTCCATGAAAACGGACGTTTCCCCATCACAGCTTTGAATATCGATGTGTCCCCGATGATCCTCGACGATTTCCTTGCATATATACAGACCCAGACCAACGCTCCCTGCTTCGGCAGACTTCCGACTGCGCGCGCGAAAGAACGGCTCAAAAAGGTTAACCAGATCTTCCGGTGAAATGGTCTTCCCTTGATTTACGATCCGAATTTGTACGGAATCGGAAAAAAGCTTGGCCTCCGCGTAAATCTTGGAACGGTCATCACTATATTTGATTGCATTATCGATTACATTGATGAATAGCTGTCTCACCTTATGTGCGCTTCCCCAAACAAGCAGATTAGAATCCGCGTTGCATACGATCCTTTTATGGTAACGCTCGGCTTTAAAGGTCATGCCCTCGCAAACATCCCGCAATATTGGGCCGACATCGATTCTTTCGTGGACTTCCTGACCGGAGGCTTCCTTGGAGAGCTCCAGAAGCTTGATGACCATTTCATGGAGTCTTTTGCTCTCACGCAAAATATGGTTCATCCCTTTATTGAGAAAAGCCGTATCAGTCGAACCATTATCTTGAATCATTTGGGCATAGCCGAGAATGGATGTTAACGGCGTTTTCAATTCATGCGTGACGTTGTCGAAAAATTGCTTGCGGTGACGATTAAGTTCCTCCAGCCGATCCCGGTCTTGCTCGATTCTTCTGATCTGCTGCTTGATCTTATGAATCATGCGGTTAAAGTTGTCCGCCAGTCGGCCAATTTCATCTTTTCTTTTGATCCCGATCCGAATGTTGAGATTGCCATTTGCCACTTCGGTCGAAGCTCTTTCTAGTTTCACAAGAGGAATCGTGATATTTCTCGATAGCAAATAAGAAAACAAATACGCCGCGGCAAAAATGGAAATTGTCACATAAAAAATAACATTCAGGATGATTCGGCTCTGTTCGTACAATAAGGAGAAATCCTTGGCGAAACGCAAAATCCCGACTTTTATGCCATCAATGATAACGGGATAGGCATAGTAAACTTCCGCACGTCCATTTGTGTAGCTGATGGTGTACGTTGTATGTCCCTGCAGCGCATGCTTTAAATCGTCGCTTTCCGATCTGGTAAACGCTGGCTCATCTGACGCATAGATCAACTCGCCTTCAACGGTATAAGCGCTTAATTCGCTCGACGTCACGCGGCGAAGCTCTTCTACGATTTCTTTAGAAATTTGTCCGAAGTAAATCTCGTCTATTTGAAATTGGTTAATCATAAAAGCTTGTTTAATATACACATTGCTGTTCTTTTTCAGGCCGGTCAAATCCTGGGTGATGATCTTCTCATTGCTCGCATCGATGACCCGAACGACAACAGCGTTCAACAGCAGAAGAGAAAGGGCAAAGATGACGAAGAATCCGACCAGAAATTTGATTTTGATTGTCGGAGTCATGCCGTTAATCCACCTGTTTTTCAAATTTATAACCGACGCCGAACACCGTTGCGATCATGTCACCCTCACCGAGCTTCTTACGCAAGCGCCCGATATGAATATCGACCGTCCGGGTATCCCCCTCGTATTCATACCCCCAAACAAAATCCAGCAGCTCCGTTCGCGTAAACACTTTACCCCGATATCGGTACAAAGTCATTAGCAGATCGAATTCTTTGGGGGTTAGATCGATCGTTTTGTTGTTTTTTTTGACGACCCGTTCGTATTTGTTCACCTCAATGTCCTTGAATCGAATGCTATCGTCATTCTGTTCGGTTTGCGGACCGCTTGCCTGGTTGATTCTCCTGATCAGGGTACGGATTCTGGCGATCACTTCGCGCAAGTCGAACGGTTTCGTGATATAGTCATCCGCACCGAATTCGAGCCCTAACACTTTGTCCGTAATATCCGATTTGGCGGTAATCATGACGATGGAAATGTTACGGGCGGCTGTTATTTTTTTGCAAATTTCCAGTCCGCTCAGGTCGGGCAGCATCCAATCGAGCAGCAGCAGATCCGGCTTAAATGTCTCGACCGCTTTCAACCCGTCTGTTCCCGTATCGGCTGTCAGCGTCAGAAATCCCTCTTTTTGTAATCCATACGACAGCAAATCCGCAATGGCTTCTTCGTCTTCGATAATAAGCACTTTTGTTTTTGCCATAAGTTCCACTCCATTCTCATTCCTGTTATTCTCTTGCGTATATATTTGACCGGGCATAAGCAATATAATAGTATTTTACCATACCACTAAAATCCAGAAAGCTGAAAGAGTTGCTAGTGGTCCTCTTCGGAGTGAGCCCTAGACAATATGTAAAAGGGGTTGTAGTATTTTATCATGCCGTCATGAATGGGGTTAACGCATCCCCTTGATTGTCCAATCTATACACTATAAGGTGGTAATCCGACATGTTAGATACTTTCAAAATGTGGATGGCTCTTGATCAGCTCCACAGTACGCTCAATCAGGAGCTGGAGCATTTCCTTAAATCCAACTACAACTTAACGGTAAGTGAATTTATGACAATAACAAGGCTGAGCGATGCTCCGGATCATGGATTGACGATTGATCAACTGAGCAAAATGGTAAATTTGAGTCACAGTGCCGTCTCCCGCTTGGTTGTCCGTCTGGAAACTTGCCATACGATTGAACGCCGATCCAATGAACAGGATCGCAGAAGCACACTGGTACAACTCTCCGAATCGGGTAAACGGGATTATCAAGCCATATTGCCTGGCATCGTTAGCGTTATCCAAGACGTGATGAAAAGGAACCCGGTAGCGATCACCCTCTCCTAACTTTCATTTGACTTTAGAGGTGGGGATTGCTATAACTAATTATGTGCGTGCGCACGCAAATTTATTATAGGGTAGATTTTCTATTTATTCAAACCCCAAAGGAGAATGTTCCATGCAACAGAAAACCTTGAATTATACTACTCCTGTCCCCTTCCGGATTTCAATCGACCAAACGGTGTTGGACGATCTTTCTGATCGTCTCCAAAAAACACGCTGGCCCGACCGGATACAAAACTCCGGATGGAGCTACGGTACAGACGACACGATATTGCGCGATCTCATGGCCTATTGGGGTGAGGGCTTTGACTGGCGTGCCCAGGAAGACGCTTTGAACAAGCTCCCTCAGTATATGACAACGATCGATGGGATCGACATTCACTTCATTCACCTACGGGGAAAAGGTTCTTCCGCAAAACCGATTCTTATGCTTCACGGATGGCCCAGCTCATTTGTCCAAATGACGGAAATTGCTCCCCTATTGGCTGATCCGGCAGCCTATGGAGGAAACGCGGATCAGAGCTTTGACGTCATCATTCCTTCCTTGCCAGGCTATGGCTTTTCAGGTCGCCCCAAGGAATCCGGTATGAATCTTGTTCGTATTGCTGAACTATTTTCGACCCTGATGACGAAGGTATTAGGCTACGAACGTTATATCGGAAGAGGCAGCGATATGGGACAAGGGGTTCTCATGCATCTTGCAAAAAAATATTCGGAGCAACTGATTGGCCTGCACTTCTCGGGTACCAATCTGATGGTCACGGATATTCCGGATAATCTCACCTCGGCAGAAGAAGAATTTATTGAGAAGTGTAATGCCTGGACAAGATCAGAGTGGGCTTATGCCTTGCTGCAATCGACAAAACCCCAAACTGTCGCTGTTTCTCTCAATGATTCGCCGGCTGGACTGGCCTCCTGGATTTTAGAGAAGTTCCATGCTTGGACAGATCGCCCCGATGATTTCATTCAGCGATACGGGCGAGATCGTCTGTTGATGAATTTAACGGTGTATTGGGTAACCGATACAATCGCCTCTTCTATGAGACTTTACGCCGAGTGTACGCGTAGCAATACGTTCAACGTGGACGTAGAGGTCCCGACCTGCATGCTGATGGCCGGTTACGATATGTTTCCGATGCCCCGTGAATGGGCAGCACGTAGCATCCATATCGAACGTTGGGTCCAACTCGATTGCGGGGGGCACTTCCTGGAGTGGGAAGAACCGGAGATGGTTGCCGAAGATTTGCGTGCGGCTTATCACCAATAATTGTACCGTTGTTCCCCTGGTGCATCTTGAAGCAAGGAGGATTTTAACATGTACTTCACTTTACACGATGATGTCATTCGCCGGCTTTGCGGGAATTTCGCATACGAAGACGGCGAAGCGATTGTCGAGGCGCAGAGCGTGACCGTCCGGCAATACGATGCCGGCAGACGGTATGAGGGACATGTTAATGACGATCAGGAGACGTTGCTTGTGACCGTCGATTTCCCTCCAAGCGGTGAAATTGATGCCGGCTGTTCGTGTCCAGTCTTTCACCCGGATGACCAATATTGCAAACATATTGCTGCCGTTCTGCTTCACATTCACCGAGCAGAACCGCATGCGCTCACCGTTCCTGATGATACGTTAACAAAGCAAATGCTGGCTCTGTTCGACGATACGCCTGTCCGGCCAACACACACGCACTCCCATTTCGATACACGAATGGCGTTGCAGGCGCTATTTACGTTGAAGCCGTTTCGGCTGCCAGGCGACTCTTCTTACCGATTGGGGCTGGAAATGAAGCTGGGGTCGCAACGGCTGTATAATGTGAGACACATGCATGACTTTCTTGCCTGCGTGGAACAACGATGCACCTATACGATCACTAAACACTTCGCGTACGATCCGGAGATCAACAGCTTTCCACCCGAGCAGGATGCGGTATTGCAAGCATTGATGCACATGCTCCATCAACAAAAGCTCTATCACACCGATGAGTCTGGAGATACGGATCATTCTGGCGCCCTGCTACCGATTGAGCCAATTGTCTGGGATAGCCTGCTGCCCTTGTTGTGTGCCGCTCAGGGGACACAGCTCACCCATGATGCCTATTCATCCGATATTGAGGTTGTTGAAGGTGCGCTGCCACTTCTCTTCACACTGGATCGCTCCGCGGATGACAACGGGTATGAGCTACATGTGCAAGGGATGCATCACATGCTGATCCTTGAGCGATACCATACCGTTCTCGCTCAAGGCAAACTATATCGTCTTCCGCCAGCATCGACGCAGCGGCTGGTTGCACTCATACATTTGCTCGACAATGCCCATCAGGACTATTTGTATATTGCGCCGGAGCAGATCAATCCGTTGTTGGACAAGGTGATTCCTGGCCTGATGCAGTTCGGTTGCGTCCACATCACCGAAACGGTCTCCGCACACATGATACGAACGCCCCTGCAAGCGATGCTGTTTCTCGACCGACTGAAAGACCGGCTGCTCGCCGCGCTCGAGTTTCATTACGGAGACATCATTCTCGATCCACTCGGCCAGTCTGGCCCGGCTTATACGGATGGGCATCTGTTGCTCAGGGACAGTGAAAAAGAAAGGCTTATTTTAGAACTCATGGCACAAAGTCCATTTTTGGAAACGGAAGGCGGGTATATTCTCGCTGACGAGGAGGAAGAATTCACGTTTCTATTTCAGATTGTGCCGGAACTGGAGAAGCACGTTCAGATATACGCCACCTCTGCGGTTAAATCAAGACTGTATGTACCGAACGCGCCGCCGCATATCGATGTCAATCTGGAGGAGCGTACGAACTGGCTTGTTTTTACATTCGACATCGATGGTATTCCGGAGAGCGAGATTCGCGCCATCATTCGCTCGATGGAAGAAAAACGGAAGTATCATCGGCTGCCAACCGGCGCGCTTATGCCGCTACAGACGGCCGAGCTTCAGGACATGAATCGTTTGCTGCAAGAAACACGACTGGAACAACTTCAAATCGAGGGCAATCGAATGCGTATGCCAATGATGCACGGCATGCACCTGACCGATTTCAACTCGAACGGCAGTTCAATCCGCTTTGGCAAATCTTTTCGCCAGTTGCTGAACCATATGCGCAATCCGGATCATTTGGATTTTCCGCTTCCCGACACACTTACCGCTGTACTGCGGGATTATCAGTCCTTTGGTTTTCAATGGATGAAGACGCTGTCCCATTATCGGTTCGGCGGTATCTTGGCGGATGAGATGGGTCTGGGTAAAACGATTCAAGCGATTGCCTTTGTCGCCTCCATTCTGCCTGACATCCGAGAAGCAGGCACTCCCGCTCTAATCGTCTGTCCGTCTTCATTAATGTACAACTGGCTTCTGGAGGTGCGCAAATTTGTACCAAAGATACGTGTCGCGATTGCCGATGGCAGCAAAGCTGAACGGGTGCGTCTTCTCAAACAGTTGGAGCAGTACGACATGATCCTGACATCCTATCCGCTGCTACGCAGAGACATCGAGCAATATGCCCCCCTGTCGTTCCATACGCTGCTGCTAGACGAAGCACAGGCGTTTAAAAATGATACAACCCAGACGGCACAAGCGGTAAAAGCGATCCGCGCTCCCTACCGATTTGCATTGTCCGGCACTCCACTGGAAAATCGGCTGGACGAGATTTGGTCGATTTACGACGTTGTCTTTCCAGAACTGTTTCCGGACAAAAAAAAGTTCCACGAGTTGCCGCGCGATACGATTGCAAAACGCATTCGCCCGTTTCTGCTCCGTCGCTTGAAGAAGGACGTGCTGAAGGAGCTGCCTGACAAAATCGAGACTGTACAAACCACCCCACTCCTCATCGAGCAGCAAAAGCTGTACACCGCCTATCTGGCTGAACTGCGGGAGAAGTCGTTGCAATACTTGTATCGCGGCGAATGGAAAAAACAGCAGATACGATTTCTTGCTGGGCTGACTCGGCTGCGGCAGTTGTGCTGTCATCCGGCCTTGTTTGTCCCCGGTTATACGGGCGGCTCCGCCAAGCTGATACAGCTATTGGATATCGTTGCGTCGTATCGTCAGGAAGGCCGCCGCATGCTCATCTTCTCGCAGTTTACCGAAATGCTGCACATTATCCGGCAGGAAATGGTTCAGCGCGACATTCCGTACTTTTACCTGGATGGGCAAACCCCTATGCAGGAACGGGTGGAACTATGCAACCGGTTCAATGAGGGGGAAAAGGATCTGTTTCTCATTTCGTTGAAAGCTGGCGGAACTGGGCTGAATTTAACGGGGGCGGATACGATCATTTTGTACGATCTCTGGTGGAACCCAGCCATTGAGCAGCAGGCTGCGGACCGGGCTCACCGAATCGGTCAAAAAAAGGTTGTTCACGTCGTCCGGCTTGTCGCGCAAGGAACAATAGAGGAGAAAATGCACGTGCTGCAGGAACGCAAAAAAGATTTAATCGAGGACGTCATTCGCCCTAGTGACAGCGCCTGGACAGGTTTGACGGAAGACGATATTCGGGAGTTGCTGATGTAGTATTCCTAACCAGGACGAGCACCACTTCGACGAAAGCGCATGCGAGGGGGTGCTCGTTTTTATGTAACTGTCGTCCGGGCGGAAACACATAACTTATAAGAGGATGTTAATCCTATATATAATAGAGGTCCCCTAGCGATCGAGATTTCATTTGTTTCAGCGATGAATGAATAAGTGGAATGCGATCAAAAAGAGGCATTGTTTGACCTGATATCAGACTGATCGGACAATGGGCGGCCCAAGGCAAATTCGATCTTCTGCTGTAGGCAGTCTGGATGACATCCAGCCGCGGTAATTGTCACAGACGTGGAGTCAATGAATTATAGTCCGGCGTCGGATCCGAAAATCATTTGAGAACTCTGCAAGCGAAAGGGGATGGATATCCTCGAAGCCGAAGCGTGCCCTGACATTCCACAGTTGGTGTGTGTAGCACCCAAGCTGAGCGCTTGCACTGTTCCTAAGCACAACTATCTGGAACTTAGCCTAATAAACTTACGATTAAACTTTAAAAGTTATCCTCTACATACTTAACAATTTCTGCACAAATTTCTTGTGGTTTTTGATCTCCCTTAACAATAAGCAGCTTACCATCATAATCGGCAAAAATTTTATTATACCTTTCCTTAACTTGTAACAACTTCTCTTTATTTTCATAAACATCTTGAACTGTTCTTTGCTGCAGTCTTTCTAATGATGCATCAATTGGATTATCTATATAAATAACCAAGTCCGGCTTAGGGAATCTTTTATTTAAGTCATTAACAAACTCATATCCCTCATCAGCTTGGTATGTAAGTGATGAAAAATAATAACGAGTACATATAACGTGCTTTCCTTCGCCTAGTAATTTATAGACACCATCAACATCATTATAGAGATGGTCATGACGATCCGCTGCAAATAGATATGCCATTTGTTGGTCAAAACGTTTTTCATCCTTGGAAAATAGAACCCTTTTTTTTAATCCCTCCCTGAGTAAATGCCCAATCGGTCCATTTGAAGGTTCTGCTGTTAGAACAGCATTTTGACCATGTTTAACGAAGTAATCCTTTAGTAAATTTGATTGTGTTGATGTTCCCGAACCATCTATTCCTTCAAAGACTATAAATAATTTTTTCATAATAATACCCTCCGCATTTAACCCAACGTTTCAATTTGATGGGGACTCAATTATATTGTTCTTTACTTTCCTTAATTCCATGCTTATCTCGTTATTCTTTTTGATTAATTCTCCGACTACCAAAGCACGATACAAAATATTTACGCAATCACCTGAAGAGCCAATCCATCTTCGTATTTTTTGTATCCAGAATGACGCCCCGAATCGCTTCCGCGATCGGACTTCCTCCCGGCTCTCGGGTCCTGATCGTCCTTTTCTTCGTTTCCTTGTATATTCGCTCCGTTAATCGCGTGATCAGCGTCGTCTTGCCCGCTCCATCCCCGCCTTCAATCGTGATGAACAATCCGCCCCGCACCCAGCTTTCCCCTTTCAACCGTTACGCCTGTTCCGGACTTGCCTTCCCGCAAGCTTGATCGCTCCGTAGAACGCTCCGGCTATTACGCTTACTACCATCATATCAAAGCAGACGTTAAACATAAACAAATGCTTACCCAGATCGGCCTCTCCGTCTCCGATAAGCGGCACGACGCAGGAGAACGCCCCGGCTAACGCGACGACAGCCATCGTCTCCACGGCTACCCTCCATTTACCCGAGCGGTTTTTTCGCCAAACCGCGGCTAACGCAAGGGCGTAAGCGATGAAAACAAGAAAGTAGCCTGCCGCGCTGCGTGGCATAGCGGCCACCTTGAAGTCGCTCCAGCCGCTGAACGTGTGCGAGATCGCCCCGGGAGGTTTGCCTGCCGAAGCATCATAATTGCCCAGGTAATAAGGACGAATGTACATCGCGTTCTCCGCCGCCCTGTCCAGCTTCTGCATAAACCGGGACAGATGCTTCAAATAATACAAAACGATATCCTTATGGCTGAGCCGCTGCAGCACCTCCCGGTGCAGAACGGGATCGTTCTGCGGAATGGCCGTGTCCTTCTGAAAATAGTTCGTTCCCGCCAGCGGCGCGTACTTCGAGGCAATACCCAACTCCTCCATGTCCCGCTCCAGATGAGGAGTGTCCTTCAGTACGCCGAAGAAGATCGACTGGTACAGATTGACGTGCTTTAATCGATCCGGCGCCGCCGCGATCATCAGGATCGATCCGATCAGCAGAATCGCCGCTCCCGTCCACACTTGTCGTCTCCATCTCGGATCTCTCCGCAAACCGGTCATTCTCCAGGCAAGCAGCGCGAATACGAGACCGAGCGGGGCGTTCTGGATTTTCGAAGTCGCTACCGCCAGCGCCGCGACCACGAATAAAGCGAACAGGCGGCCGGCAGGCTCGTTCGACGAGGCCAGAGCAAAAGCGGACGCGACCATGAGCAGCATCGCGATCAGCGCATACGGCTCGCCGAAAAAGGATTGAAAATACGCCTCATAACCGATATCCCCGAACACAAACAAAAGCACGGCCGCCAATACCGCCGCCATGATCGTCGTCGCTGTTCGGCTCTTCATTCCCGGCGAATGACGGACAAACAGCACGACAGCCCAGATGTAGGCTGCCGCGTAACAGGCTCCGAGCACGCGAACGTCGAATACGTCTCCGTCCAGAAGCCGGCCGATCCAACCGGCTATCGCAACGAACACGACATGCGTCGAAACGTAGCCTCCCAGCGTATAGCCTCCATACCCGAAATATTGGTGCGCATAGTTAAAATAAAGCTCTTCGTAGGATTGGTCCGGATGAAGCACCCGCAGTCCCGATACGCCCAACACGCGCCCGAAATCCCCGCTGTCGGCCAATCCGATCACAGGAGGCGCCATAATTAATCCGATCAACAGCGCGCCCGCCGCGATTCCGGCCAGCCAAGCGATCAGAACGCGAATATCCCGACCGGCCCGGTCTCTGATCATTCCTCTCACCTCTAGCGGTCTTTTTCTCTCCGTACCTGAATCTCGCGAAGCTGGGGGTCTCTCGCCCCTTGAATGCGCGCGCCTTCGTGCCGCCATCGCTTCAGTCGGTCGACGATGGCCTCTGTTATGGTTTCTCCAGGGAACAGGACCGGTATACCCGGAGGGTACGGAATGACCCATTCCGCCGCTTGGCGCCCGACGCTGCGTTCCAGGCGGACCGTCACGGCCTCGTACTCTTCCCGATCGAACAGAACCGGTTCCGGTATGGAAAGGTTCTCCCCATTCTCGAACATATGTTCTCTGGTACGATTTATCTCCATTCTCTTCTCTCGCCCACGACTCGCGATCTCCAGCAAAGCCTCCTGCAGCCTCCGTCCGTCTTCCAGCGTCGTCCCCGGTCCAAGCGCCAACACTACATATTTCTCGTCCGCCATTTCCGCTATGCAGCGCAGCTCCTCCAGCTCGTCCCTAAGCGCAAACCCGGTCAGATTGGCCGTTTCGTCGAACAGCACAAGCTTAAGCGGGTCGTATGCGATACCGGAGCTTGCATACTCTCCGTATCCTAATGCGCGGAAGGGCGTCTTCTCGAGCGTTTCAACAACTTGCGCAGCAGCATCCACTGCCTCAGAGAACGTATGTTCCTTTTCGCTGTACAACTGCAAGCGCGCCAAATCCAACGAAGCCATAATCGGAAAAGACGGGCTTGAGCTCTGCACCATCGTCAACGCTTGCCTTATCGCCGCTCTCGGGATGTGTTCCCCTTGCATGTGCAGCATAGCGCCCATCGTCATCGCCCCGAGCATCTTATGCGTGGATTGCACAACAAGATCCGCCCCTGCCCTCAATGCGGATGGAGGAAATCCCGGATGAAAGCCGAAATGCGCACCGTGCGCTTCATCGATCAGCACCGGCACGCCCCGCCGATGCGCCGCCGCAACGATCGGTGACAGATCAGTGCTCATCCCGTAGTAATTCGGCGAAGATAAAATAAGCGCCTTGGCCTCCGGATAACGTTCCAACGCCTCCGTCACTTGCCGTTCGGTTGGGACGGTCGCCAGCCCGGACAGCCGGTCGATCTCCGGCGACAGCAGCACCGCGCGGGCGCCCGCCAGCACCAGGCCGTGAACGATCGATTTATGTACATTGCGCTGTGCGATGACCAGATCGCCCGGCCGGCACAGGCCGACGATCATCGCCAGATTGCCCGACGTGCTGCCGCCCACGAGAAACCGGGTTTCCTCCGCACCGAAGCATTCGGCTGCCAGCTCCTGCGCTTCGAGCAGCGGTCCTTCAGGGTGATGGAGGTCGTCCGTGTCCGACAGCTCCGTTACGTCCAGTCCCAGCAGCGATCCGTAGTAGGCGGCCGCCCGCTCGTCGCCCCATCTTGCCCTGGCCTTATGCCCCGGCACGTGAAAAGCGCCCGCCCGCAGCCGATCGTGGGCGACCAGCGCCTCGAATAGAGGAGCTTTCCGTTGATCTAGCGCCACTTGTTAATCGCCTCCTCTTGCATTGTCCTTATTATAGCAGAATAAGAACAATCTTCAGGAGCCGTCCCTGCTTGAATCTGATCCGTGTGTGTTTCGAGCTGCGCGCTCCTATTAATCGGATAGGAGGCTACCCATTAGTTGAGTAGCCGACCTTCCACACCACCGTACGTACCGTTCGGTATACGGCGGTTCCTAAGTTACGTTGTGACTTGTCGGTAATAATCTGCGAAGAATAGAAATCCAAGTTGCTTGAGGACGTTGTTTCCGAGGGACTTCGAGAGGATTGGGCTATTGGAGGTTCTCCAGTAGCCTTTTCTTGTGTTGGCATATTCCCATGCTTGCTGAACGCGGAGTCCGAGCGATTTTAGGTTCGCGAACCTTGTCCTAACTCGCTTCCATTGTTTCCAGTAAATCATGCGAATTCGCCTTCTCATCCATTGGTCGGTGGTTTGCAGCAAAGACTTCATATCCGCTATTTTGAAATAGTTGACCCATCCCATGATGTAGCGTCTAAGTTTCTCTGCTCGGTCTTCATTCCCTATTCCCTTGCTTCTCGATGTAAGTTCCTTTATTTTCGCTTTCATCTTCGCCACGGATTTCGGGTGTATTCGGACCTTCGTTTCTCCGTCTCTTTTGTAGTATGAGAATCCAAGAAATTTAACTCTCGTCGCCTCGTCGACGGCCGTTTTCTCCCGATTCACCTTGAGGAATAGTTTCTTCTCGATAAACGGGAGGATGTTCGTTAGCGTCCGTTCGGCGCTTTTCCTGCTTTTGCAGAAGAGGAGCATATCGTCCGCATATCGCACAAATCGGTGCCCTCTGTTCTCCAGTTCCTTGTCCAGTTCGTTCAGCATGATATTGCTCAGTATCGGACTCAGGTTGCCCCCTTGCGGCACGCCGATTTCCGTTTCCTCGAACTTGTGCTTTACGACGACGCCCGCCCTCAGGAACTTGTGGATGAGCGAAATCACTCGCCCATCTTTTATCGTTCTCGACAATATTTCGACCAGTTTGCTTTGGTTTACGGTGTCAAAATATTTCTCCAAGTCCATGTCGACGACATACGTGTATCCTTCTTGTATGTTGCTTTGGCTTTTCCTAATCGCGTCATGTGCACTTCGTTTGGGGCGGAAACCGAAGCTGTTCTCCGAGAATTGCTTCTCGTAGATGGGTGTGAGCACTTGCCCGATGGCTTGCTGCACGACTCGGTCAACGACCGTTGGTATGCCTAGGTTTCTTTTCTTTCCGTTCTCTTTGGGTATCTCTACCCTTCGAACGGGATTTGGACGGTACTTACCGTCCAGGATCGATTGCCTGAGTGTCTCTCCGTTCTCTCTGAGATATTGTAGAAGTTCATCCACTTTCATCCCATCGATCCCGTGAGCTCCCTTGTTTGCCTTCACTCGCTTGAATGCTTCATTCAAGTTGTGCATGCTCACCATTTGCTCAAGCAATCTCTCCTCCGACTTGTTTGCGTTGGTGCTGTCCGTTTCAGTTATCTTTGCTGGACTGCACGCTCCCGCATATCCTTCGCGTTCCGCGCTATTCTTCTGCCTGGAGCCCTCCGTTTCCGGAGGTTGGCTGTGCTTTACTCCTGCTTTAGTAACTTTCATTGACCTACACCTCCTTAGGTTCAGCCCTTCCCCCGGTTTGTCGACTAGCCGGGGTACTATGGCGTCTGCTGACTTCTCATGGTAAATCTTGTTTCAACCGTGATTCGAAGTTCATCTTCTCACGTCCATGAGACCTCCCACGGTAAGACGATTCACTTTCCTTCCATGCACCCGCATCATTTACATTGGTACGTCCGTGTAGTTAATTGGACTTCGTTTTGTTTTGCAAACTCATCCCGTTGCCTATGCCTGATGATGTTCGTGTTCCTCGGGTCGGAATTTTGCCTCCAGCTTCCTTCAGATTCCACCTCGCGATGGACACCCTTGCTCTTGGCTAGTGGTTGGCAACTACAAGCCCCCACAGCGGACTTTCACCGCCTAGTTAATCGCCATGCGTGGCGCACAAAAAAGACCAGGCAAGATTTGCTTGCCCAGTCTCTCGTAATCAAACATGGAATCGTACCCATAACTGCCTTAACTGTCTGACAAAGAAGGGATATTTCTCATCTTCCGCGCTCGTGTGTACCATCTCGGATTCGCATGATGTACATATAAATTCCGTTACGATCGTAATCCCCTCGTCTTTCGGTTCCCCGCATACGATGCAGGTTTTCCGCTCGGTCGCCTCCATGAGCACCACCCCCGCCTTTCCCTATTGTTGCATCTATTATGTCCCGAATTCTATGAAAATATACATATTAGTAGCCGGAAAATAGCTTGAAACATAACAATAAGCTTTCATTTATCCGATAGTAATGGACAGAAAGCGTTTTGTGCCAGGAGGAGTATCGTGAATGAGCGAGCCGCAAGTGAAGAAAGAAGCGACCTTCTATAATTATACACTCGTTCGCAAGATCGCTCTGCGTCCCGAGAGCAAATATAGCTATATGTCGACAGCTCTGCTGCTAGTTACCGTTCTATATTTAATCGATGGTTGGCGCGGACTGCTCTATTCGGCGCTCGGCGTCGCCATCATGCTGCTCGTGCACGCGCTCGTATTAAGAATTACACTGAAAAGAGTCGATAAGCTATCGGAGAAAAGGTGGACCTTCCGCCGGGATTGGCCCTGGATCGGCCCTCTGCCGATTATGGATACGCAGCTCGCTCTGTTTCGCCGGCTTCACTTCCATCTGTCCCTCGTCGGTTGCTGCGTCGCCGGCCTGTTCTACCCCTGGGCGCCTTCCTCGCTCGTTATCGCTCTGCTATATTGGCACATCTGGCTGCTAACCCCGCGCATTAAGCTGCTTCTGACGCTGCGCCGTGAGCGAAGAGACGGCATCGTTCGGCTGGAGTCGAAGGAAGTTTCCTTCTACCACCAATAGACCTCGATTACAAATTTATATACTAGCGGTCCGGTGAACCGTTAATCGCACTCTTCTGTGCGAATTTCTCCGTTTAGCGGTCTGGCAGGCCGTTAACCCGGAGGTTCCGGCGCTTTCGCCGCTGTTAATGGTCTGGTAGGCCGTTATGCCGCTACCCCGCTGAAGCTCAATCCTCCGAATAACGCAAAAAAGCACCCGGCTAAGGGTGCTTCTCTGTTTACTCCGGCCCTGGTCGTCGACTTCATCGACTGCTCGGGCATGCATCCAGCCTGGCGACGTCCTACTCTCCCAGGACCCTGCGGTCCAAGTACCATCGGCGCTGGAGGGCTTAACGGTCGTGTTCGGGATGGGTACGCGTGGAACCCCTCCGCCGTCATCACCAGACCAGATCATTTGTAACAAGGCTTACGCCTTGAAAACTGGATGCGAACCAAGTGGAGCGAAGAAGAAGGTGAAGTGTCTTGCTTTGTCGTGTCATTCGTTAGGATAAGCCC
>NZ_PVYW01000020.1 GCF_003001675.1 Cohnella sp. SGD-V74
GGATTTTTTATATAATCGCCATGAAAAACACTTATATTATTACATATATAGCTAATTGTAGTTATTTTCGCGTGAAGTTTTATGCAACGCTAGTGGCGTATTCCCCGCTATGCCCGATGGCGGACGAAATCGCGTCTGCCGCCTCTTCCAGGCGCCCGCTCTCCAGCGCAATGTCGAGCCGCTCGCGCTGCCGGGACAGCAGCGTCGGCAACCTCTCTCCGGTTGGTCTCGGGCCGCTTCCCCCGCAGCTCAGCAGCTGCATGTTCTCCCCCTGGCCGATTCCGACGACCAGCTTGCGCCTCATCCGATAATACGCGACCGCGAGTCCGTCCCAGGAGACGAACGCAAGGCTGCAAATGACGGAGACCGGAAGACGAAGAAGCCGCGTGCAAATGGATTGCGCCGTCTCGAGCGTCCCGGTGACGTAGCCGGACATCGCCTCTTCGTCCCGAAACGGCCCGGACGGTTCCGAACCGTCCGGCCGCTGAAGCAGCAGCATCGTGTAATGCTCGTCCACGAACACGGTTTGCAGCTTCGCCCCTTCGAGCAGTTCGGCCATAATGTTCTCGAAGGCGAACTGGAGCAGCGTCCGATCGCTGCCGTTCATCTCCTCCGGCCATCGATCGACCCTCGCGAGTACGGGCAGCAGCTTCGAATCGGCATCCAGCGGGCATTCCAGCTCCGCAAGACGGGCCGCCGACAAGCCGGCATCCTCGGCGCCGTGCAGCAGCAGCCGGCGGAACCAGCCGTTGCGCAGCGAAGGCATCGCCTGACGGACTCTCGCCTGCGCATCCAGGACGAATTGATCGCGCCGCCATTCTTCCTGCAGCGCTTCGATCGCGCTGCCGATCGCGCGCACGATCGGCTCGTCGCCCTCCGTCTTCAGAATGTAGTCGATGCTGCCGTCCCGCAGCGCCTGGCGAACGCAGCTCATCTCGTTCATTCCCGTCAGGAAGATCACTTTGCAGCGCGGCCATCTGGACCGGATCTCCTTCAGCAGCCGCAGCCCGTCCATGCCCGGCATGCGGATGTCGCTCAGAACGATGTCGATCTTCACGCGGTTCAGCCATTCGATGGCCTCGATCGCGGAATACGCCCGGTACAGATCCATCTCGGGCAGATCGGCCTCCTGAAGCATCTCGTGAAGCCCGTCTACCGTATACGGTTCGTCATCTACGATTAACAGACGATGCATCGTCAACAACCTCCTTCGCGATCGGCAGCCGAAGCTCCGCCAACAGTCCGCCGCTATGGCCCCGTGACAGGACAAGACCGCTCCCCTGCCCGAATTTGATCTGGACGCGGCGGTGAACGTTGATCAGCCCGGTGCTCTCCGCCTGCTTGTCCGGGTCGAGCAGCCGCTGGCGAAGCTCCTGCAGCTTGCTCTCGTCCAGCTCTTCTCCGTTGTCTTCGACGGAGACGACAAGCGTGTCCGGCTCCAATCGGAAGCCGATACCGATCCAGCCGTCCTTCATCTTATTTTCCAACCCGTAATTGTAGGCGTTCTCGATCAGCGGCTGCAGGATCAGCCTGGGCACGAGACAGGTTGCCAAACCGGGCGGAAGCTCCCCGAATTCGCTGCGAATCCGGCTGCCGAAGCGAAACGACTGAATCTCCGTATACGTACGGGCGTACTTGACCTCCAGCTCCAGCGGAATTTCGTCCATCCCGTCCCGGGTAATGAACTGGAAGTAATCGCCCAAATACTTGGTAAACCTCACGATGTTGTCATGATCCTGCAAATTCGCCATCCGGTGCAAAATAAAGAAGCTGTTGTACAGAAAATGGGGGTTGATCTGCGATTGCAGATGTCTGAGCTCGGCGAGGCGGACGCGGTACTTGTGCTCGTACACTTCATGGACGAGCACGTTCAATTGCCTGACCATTGCGTTGAATCGATTAAACAGAAAGCCAAACTCGTCCTTCAGCGGGTACTGGACGACGAGATTCAGGTTCCCTTGCTCCACTTTGTTAAAAGAGCGCATCAGCGTCCGAAGCGGCCGCTGAATGATCCGATAGAGACTGAGCGAGAAGGAGACGACGACCACGACCGACATCAGCGTAAGCAGCAGCATCCACCAACGATAGCGCTCCAGCGGGCCGAACGCCGCGCTCTCCGGCATCAGAATCGTCAGAGTCGTATCCAGCTTGTCCGACGACTTGTCGATGACGAGGTAGTTTTCGCCGCCCACGGCAAGCGTCTGGCTCTGCACGGAACCGCTGTGTCTTTGTAGAACCGCCTCCCCTGCTCCGGGCAAACCGGTGTCGGCCGCGATGCTCCACGGCAGCCGATTGCCCGTCAGAATGGCCGTCTCCCCGTTGTTCGTGAACTGGCGCAAAGCGTCTCTGAGCGCCGGCTTCGACACTTCCACCGTCAGCAGAAACACCGGCTCCTTCCTGCCGGGTGCGGGCGGTTCCGGATAGGGGACGCTGATGAACAAGCGGTCCTGCCATAACAAGTAAGGCGACTCGTAACGGTTCGTCGTCGCGGACAGCGCCTTGAAAGCTTGCTCGTCGAAGGCGCTGATCGCATCGTCGTTGGACGTGACACTGCGGTTCAGAAGCGGAATGAAGGCGGTTACATTATGAACGAAGCTGTTGGACGATTTGACCAGATCGAGCTTGCTCTTCAGCGCCAGGATAGCGTCCGTTCGCTCGATGTCGGACATAACGTCGACGGCCGTGCTCAGCTTCATCAGGTCGACGTCGTTGACGTAAGCTTCGATCAGCTTGATGACCCGCTGGAAATCCGACTCGATCAGACTGACGTACAGCTCCACCTTGGCGTTCATCGAGCCTACGATCTCCTTGCGGACCGTCTCCTGCCCCGATTCGTTCATGTACAGGTTCAGCGCGTACAGCGGAATCAGCAGAGCGAGAAACGTCAGCACGATTTTCAGAAAGATGGAGCTTCGGGGCGCTCGCGTAATGACCTTCATGCCGTGCGGCCTCCTTTTAGGTGCGTAGAAGGTTGTATTCTTCCCTGCCTGTGCAACCTCCTGCCTTCGTCGACTGGCAAAAAAAACGAAAGACTGCCGGAAAACTTCCGGCAGTCCGTCCGTTACCACTCCGCTACGCTGCCGTCCTCGTGGCGCCAGAGCGGATTTTTCCAATTGTGTCCGATCGCCGCCATCTTGCGTACATGCTCCTCGTCGATCTCGATGCCCAGCCCCGGTCCGTTCGGAATGGCGACGAAGCCGTTCGTGTAGGCGAATACGGAAGGATCGACGATGTAGTCCAACAAATCGTTGCCCTGGTTATAATGAATGCCCAAGCTCTGCTCTTGAATGAAGGCGTTATGGCAAGTCGCGTCCACCTGCAAGCAGGCGGCCAGCGCAATCGGTCCGAGCGGACAGTGCGGCGCGAGCGCCACGTCGTAAGCCTCTGCCATACTCGCGATTTTCTTGCATTCCGTAATTCCGCCCGCGTGGGAGACGTCCGGCTGGATGATATCGACGTACCCGTCCGAGAGCAAGCCCTTGAAATCCCAGCGCGAAAACATTCTCTCTCCCGTCGCGATCGGGATTTGCGCGGCGCGGGCGATCTCCCGAAGCGCCTCGTTGTTTTCCGGCAGGACGGGCTCTTCGATGAACATCGGGCGGAAAGCTTCCAGCTCCTTCGCCAGCACTTTCGCCATCGGCTTGTGCACCCTGCCGTGAAAGTCGATGCCGATGCCGAAATGGGAACCGACAGCCGAACGAACCGCGGCTACCCGTTCGAGCACCTGATCGATTTTCTCGTGCGTATCGACGTATTGCAGTTCCTCGGTTCCGTTCATTTTGACGGCCGTGAAGCCTTGCGCCTTCGCCCGTGCTGCCGCCTCGCCGACATCGGACGGACGGTCGCCGCCGATCCAGGAATACACCTTGATCTTGCTGCGGCAAGCTCCGCCCATCAATTGATAGACGGGCGCTTGGTGGAACTTGCCCTTGATGTCCCACAGCGCCTGGTCGATTCCGGCGATCGCGCTCATCAGAATCGGTCCCCCGCGATAGAAGCCTCCCCGGTACATCGCTTGCCAGTGGTCTTCGATGTCCAGCGGGTTTTTCCCGATCAGATACCCGCTCAGTTCCTCAACCGCCGCTTTTACCGTATGCGCCTTGCCTTCGACGATCGGCTCTCCCCAACCCGTTATGCCTTCGTCGGTCTCGATTTTCAAAAACAGCCATCTCGGCGGTACGACGAACGTTTCCATTTTCGTGATTTTCATCATTCGCTTCCTCTCGTTTGTATGGCGTTCAGCATGTCTTGAATGTGCGCTTTCATCAACGCGCGCGCTTGCTCCGGCTGCCGCTCCTCGATCGCGATGGCGATCAGCCGGTGATACCCGGCCGCCTTCTCCCGCATGCGGGGGAGCTTATCCGTCTCTCTTCTGCCCTGCGCGGACAAATCCGCCACGACGCTCAGCATCTGCGCCAGCAGCGGATTGCCCGCTCCGTCGGCGATCTCCTGATGGAAGCTCACGTCGGTCGCGAAATGATCCTCACCGGCATTCATCTGCGCCTCCATCCGATCGCACAGTTCGCGGATGGAACGGGCCTGCGCGACGGAACATCGAACCGCGCAATAAGCCGCCAGCTCCGGCTCGATCGTCAGGCGAGCCTCCAACAGCTGGATCAGCGATCGCGTCTCCATCCCCCTCAGCCGGTCCACCGGATCGGCCAACAGCTCCGGATCGTTCGTAATGAAAATTCCCCGTCCGTGCTCAATGCTGACGATTCTCCGGCTCTCCAGCACGCGCAGCGCCTCGCGGACCGCCGTCAGGCTGTAGCCGTAGCGCGACGCCAGCTGCTGCATCGTCGGCAGCCGCTCTCCCGGCTTCCACTCCCCGGTGCGAATTCTCTCTTCCATCTGCTTCAGAATTTCTTCGTGAGCCAGCTTCTTCATCTCGGCCTCGCTTTTTCTTTGCTTTAATAAGATAATAACTTTATGTTTAAAAGATAATATCTATTTACCCTTTGTGTCAATCGGATTTATATATAAACTATGTCTGACCAATTGACTCCTATCCGCTTCAACGGAGGTGCCGACAACAAGCGGGCTTTTCGGGAGGGATTAACCGATTTTGTCGAGCATCTCCGGTCAGGCGGCGGCTTTTGGGAAGGGGAATAACCGGTTTCTTAGACTAACGCCTTCCTTCCAGGAGCGCTGACCGAGAGCAAAGTGTCCACAAGCGTGAATTAATCCCTAGGGCGTGTATGCAACCTCCGAGGAAAGCAGATGTTGCCGAATTTTCGTTCCATGCAAGGAACTTTTGTGAAGGCGTACCAGGGGTACGTCAAGCAAAAGTGACGCAACAGGGGATGATAGATGCCTCTGAGCGGGTTTGCATACACGCCCTAGTAGAGCATTCCAGAAGTAAAATGCGATTGCGCTCGAAGCCGATGCAATCTTACTCTCCAACCCGACTCCGCACGGTTGCAGCTACTCTGACGTCCCATTCGATGTTCCAACCCGACACAGCGCGGTTGCAGCTACTTTACCAGCTCATTCGATGCTCCAACCCGACTCCGCACGGTTGCAGCTACTCTACCAGCTCATTCGATGCTCCAACCCGACTCAGCGCGGTTGCAGCTACTCTGCCGCCCCATTCGATGCTCCAACCCGACTCAGCGCGGTTGCAGCTACTCTACCGGCCCTTTCGTCGCTCCAACCCGACTCCGCACGGTTGCAGCTACTCTACCGGCCCTTTCGCTGCTCCAACCCGACTCCGCACGGTTGCAGCTACTCTACCGGCCCTTTCGCCGCTCCAACCCGACTCCGCACGGTTGCAGCTACTCTGACGCCCCATTCGATGCTCCAACCCGACTCAGCGCGGTTGCAGCTACTCTACCAGCTCATTCGCTGCTCCAACCCGACTCCGCACGGTTGCAGCTACTCTGACATCCCATTCGATGTTCCAACCCGACTCAGCACGGTTGCAGCTACTCTTACATCCCATTCGATGCTCCAACCCGACTCAGCGCGGTTGCAGCTACTCTACCGGCCCTTTCGCCGCTCCAACCCGACTCCGCACGGTTGCAGCTACTCTACCAGTTCAATCGCTGCTCCAACCCGACTCCGCACGGTTGCAGCTACTCTACCGGCCCTTTCGCCGCTCCAACCCGACTCCGCACGGTTGCAGCTACTCTGACGCCCCATTCGATGCTCCAACCCGACTCAGCGCGGTTGCAGCTACTCTACTAGCAGGAAAAAACCGCCGTTGCTTGACGGCGGTCCCTTGCATCAGCCTTGTTCACTTTTTGTAGTAGTATCAATCTTCTCATAAACATGGAAATAGTAAATGTACGGATTTCTATCATTCGCAACAATCAATGAAATTTCCAAAATAAAACGTCCCAGCTCGCACACAGATCAATCCGTATATTCTGCTTCCCATGACGATTCGAATAGGCGAATAAGCGGAAGACACCTTCTTCCGCTACTCGACGTCCCCCTCCAAGTACCGCTTCAGCACGACCGCCTGATTGTGAAGCTCGTCCCTGGCGGCGTAGAGCAGCGTGACGTCCTGCTCCTTGGCCCACGACCGCAGGCGCTCTACGTGTGGTTGGACGGCTTCGCTCTTCAACTCCGCGATGTAGCTCGCCTGAAACTCCCCGAAACGCTCAGGTTTATGCCCGAACCAGCGGCAGAGCTCGGTACTGGGCGCGACATCCTTCAGCCAGACCACCGCGCCGACGCGCTCCTTGGTCATTCCTCGCGGCCATAGCCTGTCCACCAGCACCCGGAAGCCGTCGGCCTCGTTGGCCTCTTCATAGACCCGTTTTATTTTATATTGTCCCATTTCCGCACCTCCAGCGTTCTGTCATGCCGACTTCCCTTTTCGTCCAGATGTTCTAATTATAGCTGACCAGCTTTCATTTCGCAGTCCGGATGCTTGCCCTTCGATTGTGAACGCCGCAAAAAAACGGTATATTATTCATAAACATTTTTGTTAATCCCTATGCGAGCTAATCGATCCCGGAGGTCTCCTCATGAAATTGGACATATCGGAGAACGCGCTGCCCGTCTACGAAGCGCTGGCCAGTGACGTGC
The DNA here is from genome assembly GCF_003001675.1 of Cohnella sp. SGD-V74. Classification (GTDB taxonomy): domain Bacteria; phylum Bacillota; class Bacilli; order Paenibacillales; family Paenibacillaceae; genus Cohnella. The sequence continues at coordinate 7,036 of NZ_PVYW01000020.1, forward strand.
GGCTGCGGATCATCCATCTGTTGGCCAAAGAACCGATGAACGTCAAAGAGCTGGCGGAAGCCGTCGGCCTGAGCAGCGCGATCATGACGATGCACACGAAAAAGCTGGAAAAGGCCAAGCTGATCCGCACCGAGATGGTCCGGGGCCGAGGCGGCGTCCAAAAGCTGTGCAGGCTGTGCGTGGATAAAATAGAAATCGATTTTCCCGCGAAAGAGGAAACGAACAGGGAGAGCCATCGTACAGAGCTTTCCGTCGGTCATTATACCGATTTCGAGATTCATCCGACGTGCGGTCTGGCAACTCCGCGCAAGCTGATCGGCGAATTCGACGAACCGAGATATTTCTGGGATTCCGAGAGAGTCGACGCCAAAATATTGTGGTTCGGCAAAGGCTTCATCGAATATAAGGTTCCGAACTTCCTGCTGCCGAGCCAGGTTCCCGACGAATTGGTCATTTCAATGGAGCTTGCTTCCGAAGCGCCGGCCACGAACAACAACTGGCCCTCGGACATCGCTTTCCGCCTCAACGACGAAGAGCTGGGGACATGGACGAGCCCGGGCGATTTCGGAGACAATCGCGGGAAGTATACGCCAGCCTGGTGGCCCGACGCGATCAACCAGTACGGATTGCTTAAGCACCTGAGAATTACGAAAGACGGAACCTACATGGACGGCAACAAAATGTCCAACGTGACGCTAAGCGATATTCAAGTCCGGAACAAGCAGTGGACGTTCCGAATCTCCTGCACGGACGAAGCCAAGCATATCGGCGGAGTGACGCTGTTCGGAACGGGATTCGGCAACTATAATCAGGACATCGTGTTCCAGCTGTATTATACGAAAACCGAGCAGCCCGCATCGGGCTAGACTTCCCGTTAAGCAGGCGTCGCGGTTGCCCAATTGTTGTTCGTAAGAACGGCATGCCCCGGGCGCACTACGGCAAAAGGACCTCAACTTTCACCGCCCAAGCGGAAGTTGAGGTCCTTTGCTATCAGATTATCCGCGGCCGACTCGGCTTAGCGTGAATTCGAAGGCAAGCTCTTCGTCCGCCCCAATTTGATACTCCTCGTGCACGGGCGCTCCCCAGCTATCGTCTCCGCCTACGCCCATCTGCCGCCCGGCTACGGTCACGACCGTATAATGCGGCTGCGGCAGCTCCCACGGATGAGCCGCGTTCTCCAGCTCCAGCGCCGTATAATGGGATACGTTGCACTCCACTGGCGCAGACGGCGAAGCTTGCAGCTCCAGTCCGATTCCCGCGGCATCGGTAATCCGCACGCGGCGAACCCCTGTACGGTTGCCCGACTCCTGAGGGACGAGGTAACGGGACGCCAGCTCGTCCACCTTGCGCCGGAACGTGCACAGCCGCGCACCGTGCACGCGGTCGATATAGTTTTCCTTCGGCCCCATCGCGTACCAGTCAGTTTCTCCGTAATCGGCGGACAGCTTGAAGGACAAGCCGAACATCGGCAAGTTCGGCAATCCCGCTGCGCCGCGATACTCAGAACGTACCCGAACGCTTCCGTCGGCGAACACCGTATAGGCGACGCCAACCCGCACATCCGAGCTGATGCTGAAGGCGTAATCGAACACGACGGTTGCGCTCCCCTTCTCCTCGATCAGACGCACGCTGTCGCACTTTCGAGCCGCAGTTGCAGCAAGCCACGCCCCAGCTGTAAAAGCCTGAGATACGCCTTTGTCGTTGTCGGTCGTCGCTCTCCAGAACTGCGGATACGGAGGCGCAGCGATCATCTCCCGGCTTCCGTAGCGGAGAGAAACAAGCGTGCCCGCTTGCTTGGAGAACAGAACAGTAAACCCATCCCCGATCACTCCGATGTTCACATCGCCTTCGACGACGCGAATCGCCCCTTCCGGCGCGGACTTCTCCGCTCCGGCCAAGAGGAATATCGTCTGGCCGAAGGCGATCTCGAAGCCGGCATCCGCCCACGCGTTCGCTTCCGCAAGCACGAGCGACGCGTCGATCCAATATTCTCCAGGCTTGTCCGAAGCGTCCGGCAGCTCGATCGGTACGAAAGCCGAAGTTTGCGCCGCGACCGATACATCTGCTTGGCCGGAGGCGATCTCCGTTCCTTCATAATAAAGGCGGTAGATTAAGCTTAAGCCGTCCGTTCCCGCGAACAGGCTTTCGTTGACGATGTTGACACCGGTCGCCGACGGCTCGAGCTTATAGTTCTGATACAGGAATTTGACTTCCTGCATTTTCGGCGTGACGGTCCGATCCGCGTATACGATGCCGTTGCCGCAGAAGCTGTAATCGGTCGGGCGATCTTCGAAATCTCCTCCGTATGCCAGAAACTCCTTGCCGAAGCGATCTTTCTTCGCCAGCGCCTGATCGATGTAATCCCAAATGAAGCCGCCCTGATACATCGGATATTTGGCTTCCAGCTCCGTATATTTGTGCAGCCCGCCGACCGAGTTGCCCATTGCGTGCATGTACTCGCAGCTGATATACGGCTTGGCCGGGTCGGCTTGCAAATACGCTTCGATATCGGCCGGCTTGGCGTACATCCGGCTCTCCATATCGCTCGTCTCGTCATACTCGCGGTTGTGGAACACGCCTTCGTAGTGCACGAGACGGCCAGGATCGGCTTCGCGGAAGTAGTTCGACACCTGCAAAATGACTTCCCCGGCGTACGATTCGTTGCCGCAGGACCAGATGAGGATCGACGGGTGGTTTTTATCCCGCTCCAGCATCGAACGCGCCCGATCCATGACGATATCCCTCCATTCCGGGCGGTTGCCGGGAACGTTCCAGGAAGGCTCGACCGCCCCCATCTTCTGCCACGACCCGTGGGTTTCCAAGTTCATCTCGTCGATGACGTAAACGCCGTACTCGTCGCACAGCTCGTACCAGAGCGTCTGGTTCGGGTAGTGGGAAGTCCGCACCGCGTTGATGTTATTCCGCTTCAGCGTCGCGATATCCCACAGCATATCCTCCCGCGTGATCGACCGGCCGGTTCTGCAATTGAACTCGTGGCGGTTAACTCCCTTGAACACGATGCGTTCGCCGTTTAAGCACATGATCTTGTTCTTCATCTCGAAACGCCGGAAGCCGACCTTCTGGACGATGGCCTCCGCCAACGTTCCCCGCTCGTTATAGATCGAGATGCATGCCTTGTATAAGTAGGGGTTTTCCGCACTCCATCGCTCCACGGTTCCGGCGTCCAGCGACAGCCTTAGCCTGCCGTCTGCGAATTCGCCCTCCCCTGTCGCCACGACGGCTCCCGCAGCGTCTTTCAATTCCAGCTTGGCCGAAGCGCGAGCGGCGTTGTCCAAGCGGAGATCCGCGCTCAGCAAGCCCAGCTCGTACGAATCGTCCAGATCGGCGCGCACGAACAGATCCCTCACATGAACGTCCGGAATCGTATAGAGATACACGTCGCGGAAAATGCCGGAGAATCGCCAGAAGTCCTGATCCTCCAGCCAGCTCCCCGTGCTGCGTTGATACACTTCCACCGCCAGCTTGTTGTCGCCTTCCCGTACGTAAGGAGTCAGGTCGAATTCGGACGGAGTGAAGCTGTCCTCGCCGTAGCCGACGAACTCCCCGTTCAGCCACACGTAGAAAGCCGACTCCACTCCTTGAAAAGAAATAAACACGGGACGGTCCTTCATGTTCGCGGGAAGCCGGAACGTCGTCGCATAGCTTCCGACCGGATTGGAAGCTTGCGGAATCTCCGGAGGACGGACCCCGTCCAATCCGTCCCACGGATACATCGTATTGACGTATTGCGGGCGCCCCCAGCCTTGAAGCTGAATATGGCCCGGCACCACGATGTCGTCCCACCCGCTGCAGTCGAAGTCGGCCCGATAGAACGATTCGGCACGGCTCGCCGGATTCGCGGCGTAGCTGAATTTCCACGACCCATTCAGCGAATGGCGCATCGGCATCGCGCCGCCCGCTTCCGCTTCCTCCATCGTTGCGTAATAGCGATGATCGGAATGGGCGTCGAGCCGGTTGACGCGAAACACGCCGACATCGCTCAGCCACTCCGGACCAGGTTTATTTTCTCTCACTCGTTATCCCTCATTTTTCTGCGAAATGTACTTATCCCTTACCAAAAAAGCTCCTCGTAACCGTTCAGTTGGGCGACGCCCTCAGCGAAATAATAATCGCCGTAAATAAGCGGCACGTCGATGTTGCGGCCCTCCGGATAATGGCTGGTTCCGTGCAGAATCAGCCCTTCCTCGTCTTCACGGTCCCACGCTCCGTAATTGCGGTACAGCGACCATAGAATTCGTTCCCCGGCTCGCCGGTACAGAAGCCGCTCCTCCTCCCCGACAAGACGCGACAGCAATAACAGGCCCGAAGCGGCGCAAGCTCCAGCCGAAGAATCCCGATGCTTCGCAACGCGCTCCGGCAATCGGAAGTCCCAATAAGGAACATGATCGTCGGGAAGATTCGCCAGGAAGAAATGGGCTGCCCGCTTGGACGCTTCCAAATACCGCTTGTCTCCGACGTAACGATAAGCAAGCGCCATTCCGTAAAGCGCCCATGCGGTGCCGCGCGACCAGGCGGAGTCCGGGGCATAGCCTTGTCCGCCGAGCACTTCGGCTTGCTCCCCGGTTTGCGGATCGAAGCGGACGATATGGTTCACCGAGCCGTCCGGCCGAATGAAATGCGCGAGAACCGTGTCCGTATGCTCGACCGCTATATGCTTGTACCGGGGATCTCCGCTGACCTGAGAAGCCCAATGCAATAAGGGCAGGTTCATCATGCAATCGATAATCGCGAGTCCGGAATTGTCTTCACCGGGCTGCCACGGATTCCATGCGCGAATATACCTTCCTCTCGTATTATAACGCCCGCAAAGCAAATTTGCTGCAAGCAGCCCCCTTCGCTTCGCCGTTTCATCGCCTGTCAGCCTGTATCTTGCCACGCTCGTCAGCGTCCACATGAAGCCGATATCGTGATCGAGCTTGACGTAGTCCGTAATGACCCGGTCAAGCTGCTCCTCACAGGATTCCGCCCAATGACGCAGCTGTTCATCGTTCGTATCCCGATAAACGAGCCAGAGCAGCCCCGGCCAGAACCCGGCCGTCCACCAGGAAGCCGGCTCCAATTGGTAGCTTCCCCCCACGCTGGCATGGGGAAATGCATCGCGAATTCTCAATCCCGTTCGCCCGACTTTGTCCTTAATCTTCGACCACGCTTCACTGCGCCAATCGCCGCCGAGTCCCCTCATAGCCATTTCTCCACGTCTACTGCCGGTACGCCGCCCGCATTGAACCGCACCTTGCTGATGCACGTCTCCCGAAGCAGCGAACGAGCGGGATCGATGAGACGATGATAACAAAGCACCCATCCGTCCCCGTGCTTCGCCATGCTTGCATGACCCGTACCGAAATAACGCTCGGACGGACGAGTAACGCGATTATCCTTAGGAGCGATATAAGGACCGTAAATAGAGTCACTGGCTGCATAGCAGATCTGATATCTCGGATCCCGAGTATCGTAATTGCTCCAGGTAAGCACGTATTTGCCGTTGATTTTCTGCAGATGCGGCCCTTCATTGTATATCCCTTTATCCTCGATGTCCGGACTCCGGCCTTGCTGGCGATAGAACTCGTCCGACAGAGAGATCGGCTCTGACTTAAAGGAGACCATATCATCCGCCAGAGGAGCGATCCAGCACTTCCCCTGCCCCCATAGCAGATAAGGCTGGTTGTCGCGTCAATGAACAAGTCCGCGTCGATGCTCTGGCAGCCGTATTGATTCGCCGCAATCAAAGGTTCTCCCAGAAGGTCCCGGAAAGGGCCGAGCGGAGATTCCGAGACGGCAGCGCCGATCTGGGCTTCCGCTGAAAAGTACATATAGTAAAGACCGTTGTGCTTGTTTACTCCCGGCGCCCACGCTCTTGTCTCGGCCCATGCGACGTCAGCCAGGTCCAGCGCCAGGTACGGACCGTCCCAGTTAACGAGGTCCTTGCTGCGGAATACATGGAACTTGTCGTACAGCCAGCCATCGCTGTCTCTCGTTGGGTACAGGTAGTAATCTTCGCCGTCCTGGAGCAGGAACGGATCAGCCCATTCCCCGCTTAATGTCGGTCCAACCTTCTGCATGTCTCTCGCCTCCGTATCTGTATGCAACCGAAGTATAGAACATATGGAAGAGCGCATCCAGATTAACCTCTTGCTTTAAGTGAACATTACGGGTATATCGGCATGAACGATTATGCGATCCGTTACTGCCGCGCGTTCCGCCGGCTCTCCGGCGCCTGTCCCGAAGAAACGCAAATAAGATCACCAATCGCAAATTTGTTCATATCCAAAAGCGCTGATAATTCACATCTACCTTATCGTTCCACTGTTGTTCACATATCGGATCAAGCTATAATGAAGCGAAATCGTACCGTTAAATCTCGATTATCATCGAATAAGGGTGAATCTTCATGAATCTGAAAAAAATGAGCCGAAACCGAAAGTTATTCACGCGAATATTGATCGGGATCACACTCTGTATTTTCGTGGCGCTCATTATCTCCTCTTATGTGTACTATTACGCGTTCGCCCGAATATTGCAGAAGGAAACGTTCCAGTCCGATCTGAATCATTTACGACAAACGAGCCAGACGGTCGCCCGGACGAGCGACAACGCGCTGACGGTTTCCTCCCAGATTTACCGCAACGGTACGATTGCGAAGCTGCTCTATTATAAAGAACCGAATGCCTTCGATATTCAGGCGGCCATGCTCGACTTGGACGGTTATTTGGCCACCATGCCCTTCATCCAATCCATCTATGTTTACAATCCAGGTACAGGCTACTATATCGTCTCGCGCGAAGGACCTCAGCGCGGCCTTACTCCCGAAAACATGGTCGACGAGTCGGGAATTAACGAAATTTTGGAGAACTTCAATGAATATAAGCCTTTTACGCCGATTCCGAGAACTTTCCATTACGGCAATGAAGAACAGACGCCGAGAGGCGCTTTCACCTATCTTCTATACGATGCTATAGGATTCGACCGGCAGATCAATTCGGCGATTATCGTCAACGTATCCGCGGAGTGGGTAAACTATGAATTGGGAATCAACAATTATGAAGGCGCGGGCAAAAATTACTTCGTGGACGACCAGGACAATATCTTGTCCGTCAGCGAATTAACGGAGGTTCGGTGGAGTTCGGCAGAACGGCTTCTTATAAAGGAAACGATCCAGCACCAACGGTCCGGCTATACGATCGCCGATTTCGAAGGCGTCAAATCGCTCATTACGTACACTTCGCCGGATAAATACGGATGGCAGTACGTACGGATTACGCCTTATGAAGCGATAACCGCCGCCGTTAAGAACGTACGCTCCATGACGTTGCAGATCGCTACGGTCATTCTGGGAGTCGGTCTGCTGCTTTCCTGGCTGCTCTCCCGGTTCCTGTACGTTCCGATTCATAAAATCGAAAGCCGGGTCGAAGCCCTGGAATCGGAACGCCGCAACAGCAGTTACACCGTTCGCCAGAACATGCTGCGGAAGCTTATTCAGATGAAAGACTTCAATCCGGAGTATCAATTGGACAAGTTGAAGAGTTTGAACATCTCCTTCGACTTTACCCAACCCTATATGCTGGCCCATATTCGTATTGACGGGTTTAATGGATTAAAGGAGCAGGGACACAACGATCTGCTTACTTATAAATTCGCCATTATGAATATCGCTTCGGAGATCTGCTCCAAGTTCGTGCGGGTGGAAGCCGTCGACTTGGAAGAAGAAAGCCTTCTGCTCATGATAAACGTCTTGACCGATGAGCTGTCCGACTCCGAGCTGAAACTGATGTTTAGCGAGATGCAGCATGCCTGCAAGGAATACTTAAACCTAAGCATAACCGTTGCCTATTCGTCTTACGACAGCGATCCTCTCCAGCTGTATTACATGTTCAAGCAGGTGCACTTGGCATCTCAGCAGCGTTTTTTTGCAGGCAGGAACACGCTCATTGCGGCTTCCCAGCTGAATCTGTTCGACAGCACCGCATACGCGTTTCCGATCGGCAAGGAGAAGAAAATGATCGACGCGCTCATCGGCGGCAAGACCGACGAAGCCAAAGCGCTGATCGATGAAATCATGCGGGAGACCGCCCAGTATCCATCTGTAGTCGCGCATACGGCGGCCAAGCACCTAACGGTGTCCCTCACCAATATGATCGCGGAAATCGAGCGGAACGGATCTTTGCAGCTCGGCCTGGGGCCGGACGACTTGCCGGATATAGCGGAATACGAAACCTTGGATGAACTGACGGAACGGTATTATGCGCTATTCGATGCGTTAAAGCTCAAGCTTGTCGAGAAGCGAAGCAACAAGCAGGAGGATCTCATCCGCCGAATTACCGAGCTGATCGAAACTCGTTACGGCGACCCGAACTTAAGCCTGAATTTCATTGCGGAAGAGCTCAAGATGTCTCCTTATCACATCAGCAGAGTGTACCGCCAGCAGACGCTGAACAACATCGTCGATCGAATCAACCAGGTACGAATGGACAAAGCGAAAGAGCTTCTGATCCAGTCGGAGCATTCGGTTGCGGAGATCGCCGAATTGACAGGGTACACGAACAGCTCGTATTTCCACCGCATCTTCAAAAAGATAAACGGCGTAACGCCGTCCGAATTCCGCAAAGCGGCGCGGTAATCGAAGCAAACAAGAGCAGGTTCCAGGGAAGCTGACCCCGGAACCTGCTCTTGTTCACTTAAATCCAACTCAGATTAATATTACTGAATTCCCGATTCTTGAAGATACGCCAGCCATTGCTTCGTGTAGCCTTGCTGCACTTTCTCGAGCCCCGCTTGCTTCGCTTTGTCCATAAACGTGGCAAGCCCTTTCTCGACGTCCGCGACCTGACCCGCCAGCAGCGGGAACAGATATTGCTTCTCTACTTGCTCCAGAGCCGCGCGTTCCGCTTGATACTCCGTGTAATCCTCGGCAAAACCGGTGTAGATATCCGGCTTCTGAATCTTGTCCAGCTCGTCGAAGATGGCTTTGACTCCGTCATAGCTCGGTTCGAACAGCATGAATTCCGGATTGCGCCATGCCCAGCCCTGCATATTCTCTCTCAGGAAGCCGTTCGTGTCGGCGTTGCCGATCAGCTTGTAATAGCCGTTGTCCACTTCGTAGTTGACACCTTCGAAGCCGTATTGCGTCAAATGGTTGTAACGTTTGTCGGTAACCATCTTCTCGTAGAAGGCAAGCGCGCGTTCCGCGTTGTCGCTGTGCGCCGGAATCGCGAATCCGTTATGAATCGGATGCACCGGCGTCGCATAGCCCTTGGTCAAGCCATACGGATGATAGCCGAGCTCCCAATCCGGATGAAGAGACTTCATATTGTTAAGCGTTTGATTGTACCGGGTCGGGTTGTCGCCAAGCAAAGCCGCCGCAGTTCCATTTACGATCTTGTCCTGGTTCGTATCCTTCACGTTCAGCTCGTTTTTCGAAATGTAGCCTTTTTCCGCCCAGCTTCTGTACAGCTTCAGATCCTCGAGGTGCTCCGCGGACCCCCAATAGTTCGTCATTTGCGACGGATTGCTGTAAGGCGCGAATACTCCGTAAGGCATAGGGCCGACAATGTCGCGCGCGATGTCCAGATGAGCGTCGGACAAGGCCGCGGCTACATCCGCGCCGATCGCCACCGGCTGAAGGTTCGGCTCGTTCTTCTTAATGCCTTCCAGGTAAGCTTCGAAGGTCGCCATATCGACCGGCTTAGGCAGGTCGTACTTCTGGCGCAGATCTTCGCGCCATACGAATCCGCCTGTTACATACTCCTTGTAAGTGGCAGGTACGGTGTAAATTTTACCGTCGATCTTGACCGCTTCCCACATATCCTGAGGCACGAATTGATTCAGGACCGGAGCGGCCTTCGGAAGAAGATCGTCCAGCGGCAGGAACGCCTTTTTCTTCGCATACTGCTGATATTGCGTCCATTCGGCGGTGAAGATCAGGTCAACCTTCTGGCCCGTGGACAGCAGCAGCTTGTACTTCTGATCCCAGTCCGTCCACGTCGTGAAGTTGAACTTGACCGTTGCGTTCAAATCTTCGAGAGCCATCTTGTTGATTTCCGCCTCGACCTTCGCCAGATCCTTCGGCGCGTTGCCGAGCATGTAGAACTGAAGCTCAACCTTCTTCGAGGTGTCGATCCCTGCTGGCTCTGAGGATGGCGATTCTGACGTCTCGGCCGACGGCGAATTGGACGCTTGCGGCGAAGACGCGCTCTCCGCGGGTTTATTGTTCTTGCTGCTGCAAGCGGTAATGAGCGACAACAACAGAACAACGGATAATAACAGGCCTACTGACTTTTTCAACTTCCCTGGCATGTGAATCCTCCCTTTTGTGTTCCTTCTGAGTATATATGTTAGCCGACTCCAGGTCTCCCTGAGATCGGTTCTAACCTTTGACGGCTCCGATCGTCAGCCCCTTGACAAAATAGCGCTGAATGAACGGATAGAGCAGCAGGATCGGTCCGGTAACGACGATCGCCATCGCCATCTTCATCGATTCGGTAGGCACGCCTTCCGTTAAGACGATCCCCGTTCCGGCTCCGATGTTCCTTAAGAAATCGGAGGTGTTAATGATGTTGTACAGGTAGAACTGCAGCTGGTATTTCTCCGGACTGTTAATGTACATCGCCGACGAGAACCAGTCGTTCCAGTAGTGCAGCGCCAGAAACAACCCTACCGTCGCAAGGCCGGGTATGGCGAGCGGAAGCACAATCCGATAGTAGATCAGGAAATCGTTGGCGCCGTCGATTTTGGCCGATTCCGTCACTTCGTCGGGAACTGCGGAGCTGATGAAGCTTCTCATCAGAATGATCAGGAACGGCGTCATCAGCGACGGCCAGATCAACGCATTCATGCTGTCCGTAAACTCTAGATACTCGGTAATCAGGATATAATAGGGTACAAGTCCTCCTCCGAACAGCGTCGTGAAATAGATCACGAAGGAGAAAAAGTTACGGTATTTGAAATCTTTGCGCTGCAGCACGTATCCGGCCATTGTCATCAAGAACAAGCCAAGCGCCGTACCGACCACAGTGACAAGCGTTGTCACGCCGTAAGCCCTCAAGACTTCATCCGGAACCTGAAAAATAATCCGATAGCCTTCCAGCGAAAAATCGCGAGGTATAATATTGTAGCCTTCCCGGATGATCGACTCGTTGCTCGACAGAGACGCCGAAACGATGAGTATGAACGGCAGGATACACAACACGCTCCCCCCGATCACGACGGTATAAGCGAGCAAGCGGAACCATATGGCGGCGCTGTCTTCTCTGATTTTCATCGGTTGCCTCCCCCTAGAACAAAGCGTAATCTTTGTTGACCTTGCGAATGATGCCGTTGACGACCATGATCAGCGCAAAACCGAACAGCGACTGGTACACGCCGGCAGCTGTCGCCATTCCCATATCGAACGTGACCTTGAGCGAACGGTAGACGTAGGTGTCGAGAATGTCGGTCGTGCTGTACAGGAGGCCGTTATTCCCTACCATCTGATAGAACAGGTCGAATTGGCCTTTCATAATCGTGCCGAGCGAGAACAGCAGCAGAATGACGAAGGTACTCTTCAGCATCGGAACGGTAATGTGCCATGCTCTTTGGAAGGTGTTCGCGCCGTCTATTCGCGCCGCTTCGTAGTATTCCTCGCTAATGCCGGTAATCGCTGCAAGGTAGATCACCATGCTGTACCCGAAATTTTTCCACAGATAGAAGAAGATAATGAAGAAGATCCACAGCGCAGGCTTGTTATAGACGTCCAAGGGTTCGGCTCCGAGCCGCTCCAGCACCGTATTCAGCACCCCTTGCTCGTAGTTGAACAAGTTGAACACGATGACGCTCAGAATGACGAACGAGACGAAGTACGGCAGGAACAAGACGGATTGCGTAATTTTCTTGAACCACTTGCCTTTAAGCTCGCTGAGCAGAACCGCGACGGAGATCGACAACACGTTCCCGAGAACGATGAACGCCAGATTGTACCCGATCGTATTCACGGTCAGTTCGATCAGCTTCCCGGACTTCCATAGGAATTCGAAGTTTTTCAGTCCGACGAAGTTCATATTGAACATGCTTGTATTGAACTCGAACTGTACGAACGCGTAGTAGATTCCGATCATCGGCGCATAGTTGTTGATCAGAAAGTAGACGAGCACGGGAAGCAGCATGAGAAATAAAATTCGATTTGCGTACAGCTCATGCCAGAGCCCTTTTCTTTTCGTTTTCATGTTTCCCCTCTTTCCTCCTGTTGACTGATTAGCTTCTCCTTGGTGTTCGGTTCAGCTGCGTTGTTTGTCCGCCGCCTGAATTCAATATAGAAGAACGACAAAATCCGGTATAGTGAAAATCCGCTTCATCGTTGACCTTTTCGGCGTTTGACGGCATGAACAAATCTGACTTTCCTGTACTTGAGCAGCTTTGTTCACTATTCCGGAACGGTTATTCCACCGCTTCCGAATCGGATTTGTTCAACGTAAAACGGTTGAGCGCCTCCTTCAAAGACAAAGACAATTCCGATAAATGATCTGAAATTTCGACAAGACCGGCCCCCGCATGCTGTTGCTGCGACGCCAACGAGGCCACCTCTTGGGAAGCGGCTGAAGCCTGCTCGGACACCGCGCCGACATTGCCCATCGCTTCCGTGAGCATTCGCTCGCAGAGATGCAGCTCATGCACCGAACGGATCGTTTCGTCCAGCTTGTCCGCAAATTCGTTCATGTGCTTCTTCACATCGCCGAAGGTCGCTTCCGTGTCATGGACGGAATTTAACTGCTCCCGGAACAGAGGGGCCGCTTTCGATAGCACTCCGACAGTCTCTTCAATCTCCGACTGGATCGAGTGAGTAATCTGGCCGACGACTTCAATATTTTGCTTGGATTGGTCCGCCAGCTTCCTGATTTCGTCCGCTACGACCATGAATCCCTTGCCTGCCGCCCCGGCCCGCGCCGCTTCGATCGTAGCGTTAAGCGATAAAATGTTCGTTTGCTTCGTCATCGATTCCAATACGTCCAGAATGCTCCGAATCGATAAAGTGCTTGTTTTCAACTGCTCGATCTTCTCGACCATGGAACGGGTTATTTCTTCCGTCGCCATCGTTCTGGCTATCAGTTCCTTCATGGACGCCGTTCCCGTATCGCTGGCCCGCTGCACTTCGTCGGCTATTTTTCCCATCTGCGCGTTCAGCTCGATCACTTCGCCCATCTGCTCGCCGATCGCGGCGGTTGCTCCGCTTCCTCTCTCTGCCTCGGCGGCAAGGGTTGCCGCCCCTCCCGCGATTTCCTCGGTAGCCGTCGATACTTCCTTGGCGGACAATGCTATCGACTTGGATGCATCCGATAACGAGGTCGAGGTGTCGAATACTTGCCGAGCGGTGTTATGCGTCTGCCGAACCAGTTGATCGAGCTGTTCCATCATCTGATTAAAGCTTTCCCCCAGCTGCCCGATCTCGTCCTGGCTGCCCGGGCGAATTCGCACCGCCAAATTGCCGGTCGCCCCTTCGTTCATCAGATTCCTAAGTTGAATAAGCGGGGATGCGATCATACGCACAATGACAAGAGACAGCGCAATCGCCACGAGCGCGGAGATCGCCAGAGCTCCTATCGTAAAGTCGCGAATCTGCTTCGTATTTTTAACCAAATCGTCGACCGGGAAGCTGCCCACAACGTACCATCCGGTATGCTCCGACCGGCTGAATACGACCAACTGGCTTTGTCCCTGCTCGTCGACGACCTCCTCGCTCCCCGACAGCAGAGGGGCGCCGCTGTCGTCCGCCGGAATATGAACAAAGGATTTCGACCCGATAAGCTCGTAATCGGAATGATACTGCAGCTCCTCTTGGACGGAGAGGATCATGAATTGTCCGCTGCCGCCGACTTCCAGATCGTCCAGTTGGGATTGAATCGCCTTGATGTTCAATTCCAAGAGAACGACGGCTCTCTGTTCGACCAAGTATTTAATCACACCGAAGGTTGGAGTCGTTGACGGATCGTGAATCCCCGTGCGGCTCATATCGATCCAATAGACTTGCTCCTCTCTCTCCAGCGCTTCTTTGAACCAGACCTTGTCGCCTGCTTGCTCGATGTTTTTAACCGTCCCCGCCTTGGAGATTTTGGATAAAGTTCCGCCATTCAGATCGAACAGCGTGATCCCGACGAGATTGTCGTCCGTGTATACCATGTGCTTGATTTGATCCTCATAGGCCGTTAAGGATTCCGGATCCACTTCTTGATCGGTAGAATTCAATACGATGCCGATAATCGCCAGCGACAGCTCCCTGTCCGCCATAAAACTCGTGGCCAGATCGTCGTATTGCTTGAACAGCATATCCAGCCTGGCTCTCGTCTGAACGATCGTGCCTTGACTGGCTTGCGACACCTCTTCCTTCACGATCTCTTTCGACTTGACGTAGGACGATACGCCAACAACCGCTACCATCAGAAGAACGAAAACGAAGAAAAACAAAAACAGCTTTATCCCTACCTTGCGTGCCGGGTTTAGCTTGGACAGAGCAATGCCGTTCTTCAAAAAACGCTTCATTCTAGATGCCCCGCTTTCTTCGTAGTATGTGATTCCGTTTACCCGCTATTGTCGACACCCTTCGATTCCCGTAACAGTGAACGATTATGAGATTCGTGAACAAAGGACTAACTTCCCGATATACGGGAGTGCAGATTGTTGCTTCCGTTGAACTTTCTTTACCGAACGTAAAAAAAGCGACAGCCATGAACGCGAATCTTCGCGTCCTTGACTGTCGCATGTTCGGGCAGCGCTTAGCCGCCGAAAACGGTCTTGATCCTGTCGTATTCTTCCGCCGTAATCGGCAGCACGGTTCCGTGCTTAAATCCATACGGGAAGCTGAAGCTCTCGTCCGAGCGAACGAAGCGGCCGCTCTCCAGCGAATCGGAGACGAACGGCACATAACCCTGCCCCTCGCCCTCCACGCCGTAGAAATCGAGCATGAGACACCATTTTCCGTCTTTCAGCCGGAATGCGGTCGGCGCTTCATATACGCCCTGTCTCAGCTTGGCCATCTCCTCGTCGAACGCTTCGCTTCGAACGTAATCGCTCCCCGCAATCGAGCTTCCCTTCTCCAATATGATCGTCTCGGGATTGTTCTCGCTCTTGAGGAAACGATAGAAGCTGCCGTTCTCCTCGTAGACTGCGGAGTCGATGATCCCGCTGTCCTCCTTGCGGCATAGCAGCTCCGGAACGGTGAAGTTCTCGAAATCGCGGGTTCGCGAATAATAGATGGCTTTGGGACCGTAGTCGTTCGAAGCGTGCGACGAAGACCAGTGAAGAACGTAGTCATCTTGCCGGGGATCATAGATGACGTCCGGCGCCCACAAGCAGCCGAACCGCCCGTCTCCGAGCTGAACGAGCCGCTGCTCCGACCAGTTCGTCAAGTCGTCCGATTCCCATAGCGCCAAGCTCTTGCTGCCTTCGATCCCGATGTTCTTCCAGCTGCCCCGGTATTTGCCGTGAAAGCTGTTAGCCAGACTGAGATCGGTAGATATAATGTAAAACTTCCCGTTGTTCGCTCTGACGATCGTATGATCGCGCACGCCTTTCTCTCCAAGCCGGCTTTCCAGAACCGGGTTCCCCCCGTTCACCTGCTCCCAGCGGAAGCCGTCCGTGCTTAGCGCAAAATAGACCTGTTCCCCGTCCGGCGTTCTCTTCTCCTTAAAATGAACGAACAAATAAGCTTCCATCGCTCCGGCCTCCTCGTCGATTTCTCTTTCCCCCATTCAATCGCCCCATCGGCTCAGTATGGCCTCGTATTCGCTTCTTGTAAGAGGCAGAATCGAGCCGTGACGCTTCTTCAAGCATGATGACCTCCGTTGGAGTATCGTCGCCAGCCGATTCCTCCCGGCGCAGGACAGCTTTTATCCTTGAATTTTGCGGCGATTCTGACGAAGCATCCGCATAACGCGCACGTATGCCCTCCGACGAGCTTCGAGCAATCGCGACACAGGGTCAGCCTCTCATGATAGACGTCGTCCGGGACGCATATTCCGCTGTCGGAATGAAACATCGGCGCAGCCAGCATCCGGTCGATCCGATCCTCGGACACCTGATAATCGTCCCGGCAGCCCTTGCACGGCAGAGCGCTTCCCGTCTCCGTTCTCATTACCGCGATTGGAGCTCGAGAACCGCGACGGACATCGGCGGCAGGCCAACCGTCAGCAGCTTGTCCGCGATGGTGAAATCGGTAAACGCCGCCGGCGCGACCCGGTCGGGGCCGTCGAACGTATTGTGGCCGTCCGTCCGATCGGAGGCGAGAATCGAACCTTTGACCTCCACGTCGCCTTCAGCCCATCCGCGAAGCTCGACTTGCACGCTGGCCCCGGAAAGGTGATCCAGATTGCACAGGCTCAAGTGAATGCGGCCTTCGGCGTCGCGGGAAGCGGATGCGGAAATTTGCGGCAAAGCTTCTTGGCCGCTTCCGATCTGCTCGACGCTCTCGTGCAGGTCCAGCAATTCCGCGTCCTGATGGACTTTGAACAGATCGAACACATGGTAAGTCGGCGTCAGCAGCATGCGCTCGCCCTCCGTCAGAACGACGGACTGCAATACGTTGACTAATTGCGCGATATTCGCCATGCGGACTCGGTCGCTGTGCCGGTGGAATATGTGCAGCGTGATCCCGGCGACGAGCGCGTCGCGAATCGTATTTTGCTGATACAGGAAGCCCGGATTCGTGCCCGGCTCGACATCGTACCACGTTCCCCACTCGTCCACGATCAGCCCGATGCGCTTGTCTGGATCATACTGGTCCATGATGGAAGAGTGCCTGGAGATCAACTCCTCCATATGCAGCGCCTTGCGCAGCGTGATGGCCCACTCGGATTCCGGGAATCCGGTGGCGGCGCCTTTGTTCGACCAGGACCCCGGTATCGTATAGTAGTGCAGCGTGATGGAATCCATATAACGATGTGCCTGCTTCATCAGCGTTTCCATCCAATAATAGTCCGCCTCGTTCGGTCCGCATGCGATTTTGTGAATACGGTTGTCGCCATAGCTGCGGACATAGGTTTGGAATTGACGGTAGAGATCTGCGTAATATTCCGGGCGCATATTGCCGCCGCAGCCCCAGTTCTCGTTGCCGACGCCGAAATACTTTACCTTCCAGGGCTGCTCCCGCCCGTTGGTCTTGCGCCACTCGGCCATCGGCGACACGCCGTCGAACGTCAAATACTCGACCCATTCGGACATTTCCTGCACAGTGCCGCTGCCTACATTGCCGTTAATGTACGGCTCGCATTCGAGCAATTCGCATAGTCTCATAAACTCGTGCGTGCCGAAATGGTTATTTTCCACGACGCCGCCCCAGTGCGTGTTGACCATGCGCTTGCGGTTCTCCCTCGGACCGACTCCGTCCTTCCAATGATATTCATCCGCAAAGCAGCCTCCCGGCCATCTCAGCACGGGAATTTGGAGCTGCTTTAAAGCCTGCAGCACATCGTTGCGGATGCCGTTCGTATTCGGAATCGGAGAGTCCTCCCCAACCCATAGCCCTTCATAAATACAGCGCCCGAGGTGTTCCGAGAAATGTCCGTAAATGTTGCGGTTGATCGTGCCTTTCGCCCGATCCGCGTGAATGACAATCCGATTGGCCATGTTCGCACTCTCTCCTTAAATTAATATTTTTATTAATTACATACTAAATTCATTAACTACAATTCCTATAATAAAAGCGGATTCATAAAATCGCAAACCTTTTTTATTTAGTAAACAGACTCCTGCTCTATCGTGACGACAATTCTCAATATCCGATCATCGGGATAGATTTAGGCAGCCTGTCATAGGGCTTCATCTCTCCGTTCTTGACCTTATAGAGCACCTGTGAAGTTTCGTAAGCCGCCTCCATCAGTTCTTCGTAAGGCTGCATACAAATGTCCACCATGCCGATCTGATAATTTTCTCCGTCATATCTGCCCAGACAGAACTGGTCGTTGTATTGGAACCAGTGCGCGCCCACGCCATAGGGATGGGCTGCGACTTTCTCTACGAAATGCCTCCACATTACCCCTCGTTCCTCTTGATTGGGAACGCCCTTCAGGCCTGTGGCTGGCAGCCCTCTGTCCAACGCGCCGCAGTGGTACTCTCCAAGCAATATAGGCAGGTTCACGCCTGCATTCTTAACGAAGTCCATATCGCGAGCAGGATCGAAATCATAGCAATTGATCGAGAATACGTCGAAGTATTCCCATCCCGCCATCATGTCAAGATTGTAGGCTTTCGACCACCTTAGTCCGAGATTCAAATGGTTGGGATCAATCGTTCTGCAGGCCAGGGACGGTATCTTAATATATTCGCGAATGAGATGTACAGAGAAGTTTCGAATATCGGGTTTGGATTTAGGATAAATCGCGGAGCAATCCTTTATGGGTCGTTCAAAATCCGAGAAGCTTTCGAATTGAGAATCCCAAGCTTTATTGAGCTGATCGATCGTCTCGTAACGGTTTATCAAGTATTGAATAAAGCCCAGCCGACAATGCGTTTGAGCGGGATTGCGCAATACTTCGTCGGCAATGGCCAAGCCCTCCACGAAGTTAAACTCCGGTTCATTTCTGAGAAAATATCCGATCAGCCATACGTCATCCTTCCATGCCGCTAACTGTTGCGCATATTGCTCCGACTTTTCTTGATACTCCGGAGATAACACATCCGGGAAATCCCTGAAAATAAGCGTGTCGGTTGTCGGAAAGTTGGGCAATTCCCGAACGTAGGGCAGCTTCGCCCTGCCATTGTTGACGCCTAACCCGGGGAAATTTCCTTGCGAATTGATTCCGTTTTTCATCAAAATACGGTGAGAGATTTCTTCCCATTTTTCCAGCCACTCTTCACCATAAACTTTTTTCATATTCAGGGCAGTGAAACTAACGATTTTATATTGATCCGGGGGCATATAAGCAGCGCGCCTCATTGTCCCCATTCTGTAAAACTCCTTATACTCCGGATCTTCCGGATCCGGCAGCCAGTCGCACAGCTCTTCCAGACTGTCGACGCGGCAGCGGTCGCCCGGATTCGTGCCGCAAGGACCTAACGAGAAATAGTCGCAGCCGTCCGGGTCTACCAAATGCCATCGTCCATCCTCTGACTTGAAGGTCGAGAAAAAACCTGTGCCCGTTTTAAGCTTCCGGGTCTGATCTCCTCCCCATATGTTCCATTCGGGAAACGGATATTCCGCTCGGCCCTCGTTGGCTTTCAGTTTCTCCTTTAACTCCGCCAAGGAATGTATTTTGTTCGGCCAGTCTTTTTCCTTCCATTGACCGAATTCGTCAACCATTTTTTTCCGAGGAATCGGAAAATGAGTCGGCTGTTCGTCTGTTAAGCAGAAATTTTCGAACCGTACTTTGACGTCATGAAAAGTCTTTTCTATCCCCAGTTCAAACCGATCGACGGCGTCCAATTCGGTACGCTGCCCGTGCACGACCAATTTTAGCGTTCCTGGCGTACGGTTCGTGAAGATCGTGCTATTGTCCAAAAGATAAAGATCCAGGCAAATCCTTGTTTTAAGCTTCGGCAGCAATCCGAAACGCATGAATATCCTTTCATCGTCTTCTCCGGGGACAAAACATCGAAACATCATCGCTGCGGAGTGTTCCTCCAGCACTTCTATGTCGCCGACTATATATCGTTTTCCTGAATGTTTGACTTGATCCAGCGTAATTCCCCCGCCGTCCGCACCAAGCGCAACCACGCAACTGTCTGTATCGAGCGTAACGAATGTCGCATCCCTGGCTACCGAATTCGTAAAGTTAATCTTCATCCTATAACCTCCCAAGTATAAAAGTTAGAACTATCTTGATTCTTAAATCAAAGAGAGGATATAGCAATGCAAGATCCCATTATCTTTGTAAAATAGCGACTTTTTTTCGATATCGCGCAGAACATATCGCCCCGAAATCGGTATAATTAAAATCCCCTATTATGCGATGCTTGGAGTCGATCACTATGAACGCTATATTGCACTATCGGGTGAACGGCAGCCGATTGCCCAAAATCATTTTTATGGAGAAAGTGACGGTAACCCCTCCTCATATTCATATCCGAAGAAAAACGGAGGAGTTCATTTTGTACTTCGTGCTTGCAGGAGAAATGTATTTGAATGAAGGAGATCGCCGCTATGCGTTAAAAGCCAACGACTTGCTGATTCTTGATCCTCATCAGGAACATTACGGAACGAAAGCCGCAGCGTGCACTTACTTTTACATTCACTTTGCGCACGATCAAATGGAGGAACTGGCTAAGCATGAGGAAATTGTGAAAAATGAATTAATCATTGAGAGGCTAACCGCGTTAAAAACACATGAATGCAAGTCCGGAGAGAACGCATCTTCACACCTTGCGGTCCCAAAACTCTTTCACTCCAAGCCGAACAGTACCGTTGTAAGCCTTCTCCATAAGCTCAGAGAAGCGCACCATAACCGTCTGGAGCACTTTCAATTGATGACCGGAACCCTTCTTCTAGAATTGCTGATTACGTTGTCCAGGGAGTTTACCGCCAGCTTCCTGTTCAGTGAGCATTCCGTTTCGAAGACCCGCTCCACTCGCATGATCCATGATCTATTGTCCTATTTTCAAAACGACTATGCCTCGGACATTCGCGGAGCGACCATTGAAGACAGATACAACTGTAATTTTGATTACTTAAATCGCATGTTTAAGAAGGCAACGGATACAACCATTTTTGCTTATTTGAATGAACTTCGAATTTCAAAAGCGAAGCAAATGCTGTACGACGGGTCGGGAACTCTATCCGAAATATCGGAAAAATGCGGCTTTAAGGACGTCTACTACTTCTCTAAAGTATTTAAGAAATATACGGGGCTTACTCCTGGGGTATATTCTAAAAACAGGCGTTGGTAAAGGGGAAGAATCGTCAACGATTCGTAATGGACGAAGCTCGGCGACAAGCTCGAAGCCGCATTAAACATTGTTCAACCGGGTTCTCGTGAACGCCTCCCGATAAGCCGTCGGAGTGACGCCGGAGTGACGCTTGAACCACTTGGCGAACTGCTTCTCGTCCGAGAACCCGACCCGATCGGCCACCTCTTTGACGTACAGCTTGCTGCCCGCCAGCTGCTGCTTGGCGGCTTCAAGCTTGACGGAATGGACGTAATCCAGCAGACCGCAGCCGAAATTGCGCTTGAACAGCCGGGTCAAATACTGCTTGTTATAGCCGCTGTACGCAGCGATTCGTTCAACCGTGCATTGCTTTTCAAGGGCATGGAGTCGAATCCATTCTCGCAGCTCGGCAAGCTTAGGGTCCGGGCTGGAATTTCTCCCCTGCTCCGCCAATTCGATCAGCAGGCAAGAAAGAAAGTAATCTCCCGCGTGCGGCAGACTGTAACCGCCGCTTGCCGCATGCAGCAGCTGCCGCGCCAGAATGTGAAGCCGGTTCGGATTCGCGCACTTCGCATATAACGGCAGCCAGCTGTCGGGCTCGCGATCGTCCGCTTCAGGCTGCATGAAATGGAACCAATAGAACGATACGCCGGGCAGCGAAGGCTTGAACCCCCGATGAAACTGCCCCGGCTTAAGGATCATCGCGTCCCCCGGTTTGATTTCGAACGGCTCTCCATCAACCTCCAAGTAGACGACTTCGGACACTCCGAGCAGCAGCTCGTAATCCGCTATTTTTCTTGCCATATGGGACCAAGGTTCCTTGGCCAGAAAGTGGCCTCCCATGTGCAAGCGATAAGGCCGATGCGTATAAAACGGAAGCAATCGTCGCAGCCCCCCGTCCGGAAGATAATAAGTCACTTTTTGACACCTATTCTATCGAAACGCCTACCGACAAAGCCCGATCGCTTCGATAAGATGAAATTGCGCCCATTCCATCTTAACGGAGAGTGACTCATGAATACAACGAACAACCGGTCGGCTGCCAGCCGCCCTGTCGATCTCAAGAACATCAAAATTTCCGACCGCTACTGGCAATCGTACGTAGATCTTGTCAACAATACGATCCTTCCTTACCAGTGGGAAGCGTTGAACGATAGAGTGCCCGATGCGGAGCCCAGCTACTGCATCCGCAACTTCCGAATCGCCGCCAGGCTGGAGACTGGTGACTTCTCCGGATTCGTCTTCCAGGATACCGACCTCTACAAATGGCTGGAAGCGGTGGGCTACTCACTGGCGAACAAACCGAACGGCGATCTGGAGAAGCTGGCGGATGAAGCGGTCGAACTGCTGGCGTCCGCTCAGCTGGAAGACGGGTATTTGAATACGTACTTTACGATTCGCAATCCGCAACAACGCTGGACGAACCTGACGGATTGCCACGAAATGTATTCGGCCGGCCATCTGATCGAAGCGGCCGTTGCCTACTATCACGGAACCGGCAAGACGAAGCTGCTCGACGTCGCCCGGCGCGTCGCCGATCATATCGATCTGCGGTTCGGTCCAGGCACAGACCAGATTCAAGGCTATGACGGCCATCAAGAGATCGAGCTGGCTCTGGTGAAGCTGTACGAGGCAACGGGCGAACCTCGGTACTTGAATCTCGCCTGCTTCCTGATCGACGAGCGCGGCAAGGAACCGTATTTCTTCCATCAGGAATGGGAAGCACGGGGCCGGACTTCTTACTGGAATCCCGGCGTCGTTCAGTCCAAGCCCCCTGCGCCGGAATACCACCAAGCCCATAAGCCGGTTCGCGAGCAAGCGGAGGCCGTCGGACATGCCGTTCGTGCGGTTTACATGTATACGGCCATGGCGGACCTGGCGCTTCATAACAACGATACCGAGCTTCTGGAAGCTTGCAGAAGGTTATGGAGCAATATGGTCGACAAGCAGATGTACGTAACTGGCAGCATAGGTTCCACCCATCACGGCGAAGCGTTCACATTCGATTACGACTTACCAAACGATACGAACTACTCCGAAACGTGCGCGTCGATCGGCATGATCTTTTTCGCCCGGCGTATGCTGCAGATCGAACCCAAAGGAGAGTACGCCGACGTCATGGAACGCTCTCTCTACAACACCGTAACAGCGGGGATCGGACTGGACGGCAAACACTATTTCTACGTCAACCCGATGGAAGTATGGCCCGCGGCGAGCAGCGGCAATCCAGGCAAACATCATATTAAGGCGACAAGGCAAAAATGGTACGGCTGCGCCTGCTGCCCGCCCAACGCCGCAAGGCTGCTCGTATCCGCGGGGCAATACGTGTATACGACAAACTCGGATACCCTCTACACCCATCTCTACATCGGCAACGAGACCGATCTCGAGCTTTCCGGCCGCAACGTGCGCATCCGCCTGGAGAGCGGTTTGCCGTGGAACGGGAATGCGTCGCTGGAGATCGCAAACGCCGATGGGTCCGGCAGCTTTACGCTCGCCTTACGTGTTCCTTCGTGGTCGCCTGCGACGGTATTTCGCGTTAACGGCGCCCAGCGCGAACCGATTATTCGTGACGGATACGCCTACTTTACGGGCGATTGGCGCAGCGGCGACCGCATTGACGTTCAGTTCGATATGACCCCGCGACGAATCTATGCCCACCCGCAAGTCCGAGCCAATGCCGGACGGGTTGCCCTGCAGCGCGGGCCGTTCGTCTATTGCTTCGAAGAGACCGACAACGGCTCTCCCCTCGCTTCGCTGGCGCTGCCCGAGAACGCGGAGTTGACGAGCGCCTGGGAAGAAACCTTGGGCGGCATCTTCGTCATCGAAGCGGAGGGAGTTCGGACCGAGGCTCCCGGGGAAGAGAGCGCCGCGCCTCTGTACCGAACCTCCCCGCCCGTTCGGACGCCAACGCGCCTGCGAGCCGTCCCTTACACGATGTGGGGCAATCGGGAGCATGGAGAGATGCAGGTTTGGATCAGGGAAGATTAACTTCTGACAAGCGCGCAACAGACGGACGCCGTTCATGGCGTCCGTCTGTTCTGCTTCTCCGCTTAGGTTCCCGCGGGATCATCCCCCGCTGTTCATTGCAGGCTAAAGGTCGCGTCGTTCCTCTCCAGCGCGGTGCCGATCGGATCGATCCGCAGATTAAAGCCGGAATGACGGATGTACCTGGTCGGATAGTTGTAGGACTGGAATGAAGATTTGCCGCCGTCCGCCAAGCCCGGCACCTGGTAGAAGGTCGCGTCCGCCGCGAATACGCCGCCCGAATTAGTCTGCGCGTACAGCACGTAGTTGGCATGTCTCAAGTACACGTTCGGATTGCTCTTCAGCCGGAAAGATACGCCCGCCGAATCGGCCAGCCCCGGGACCATGATCCATTCCGAATTGGCCGCGGTCGGATTTTCCACAATCTTCGCCGTGCCGTTGTCGTTCGCGATATACCTGGCCGGATAGTTGTGAGACTGCCATCTGACGGCGTCGGTCGCCTGTCCGAACACCTTGACCTCCCACAATCTTGGCGTATACCAGTTGCCCGGATTGTTGTGAAGCTTGGCATTGACCATGTTGATTCTTACATATCTTCCGGTAGCCGAGAACGTATCGGAGGTAAAACCGTAAGTCGTATTGCCCGTTCGGTCGAGCGCCACCGTCCAGTTGACGTTATCGTTGCTCGTTTCGATTTTGTACTGGTAGTACCCTTCGGAACCGTTCATCATCCACCACGAGATTTGCACGTTACTGATTTGTCTGACCGCGCCGAGGTCGACCTTCCACCAATGCGGCCACGATACGCTAGTGCCGACCCATTCCGTCTGATAGTTGCCGTCGTTGGCGTACCCTGCGGGATTTGCGCCCAGCGCAGACTGGGCCGTTGCCGGCTTGCCCTGGGACAGCAGCGTGCCGTTCGACACGCCGTTGACGACGCCCGTTGCGGCGTCGACGGAGATCGTATCGTAATAGTCCAGCGACGCGGATGTGCCGTTCAGCGTGAGAGGAAGCCAGACATATCTGGAATCGCTTAATTGGCTCGGATTCCATCGGTCGCCAACATAGATATGGGAGGTTGCCGTACTGCCCTGAACGGTCAGAATGAACGCCGGCTGCGAGTAAAAGGTGGATTTGTTGCCGAGCGGCTGCAGAGCCGACCATGGACCGTTAATGTTGGTTGCCGTCGAATACATCGCTTGATTGGGATACCAGCCCGAGGCGCCGGATGTAATCAGATAGTACAGATTGCCTTGCTTCACGATAGCCGGCGCTTCCCGATGGGAGCCGTCGTAGATCATGTTGAGCTCGGTATCGATCCCCAAGTAATCGGATGTCAATCTGTACAGCCTTAAATTGTAGTTGTTATCCGAAGACGAGATGAGATACGCTTTGCCGTCGGTGTCCTTGAACACGGTCATATCCCTCGACTGATTGTTGTTCGGTCTGAAACTTCCATGATAGGTGAATGGGCCGGTCGGCGTGTCGGACGTGGCGACCGCGACTCTCGCAAGCGTGTAGCCCGCTCCGTCCTCGTAATGTCCCCACAGCACGTATTTGCCCGTCGATTCGTTGTACAGAACTTTCGGACGCTCGATCTTGGCGGATTGCAGCTCCGAATGCGAAGCCTGCGTCAGAGCGTAGCTTCTCCATGTCCACGTCTTCAAATCTGTGGAGGAATATACGGTAACAGCCTTGAAGTTGGCGCTGTTGTGAATCTTATCCTCCCCGTACCAATAGTAAGTAGAATCGACCTTAATAATATGACCGCCATGAGCCTGCAGCGAGGCATTGTTGACATCCTTCCACGGCGTCCCGTTGGCGATCGTTTGAGGCGCGGCCTCGGCGGCAGGAGTTTCTCCCAACACGAGAACCGATACCGCGAGAGCGACAGACAGCAACATTTTCAACATCTTTTTCATCACAAAATCTCCTCTCTTTCGATGATTACTGCATTCTCCGTTCCGAATTGCGTTCCCCGTCCCGACGCGCATGCCACTAAGTCGCGTACCTCCTCCTTCCAGAAAACACTATATTGAAAGCGCTTTATTACACTCCTATTACTAACACGAACGAACCGTTCGCGCATAGTGCACAATTCGGTACATGATTGCACTATTCGCGCATAAGGAATTGGATAAATAAAACATGATTGTAGAAAAACCAAGATTCAGATACGAAGGGAAACAAAAACCCAAAAGAAAAGAGCCGCCACCAGGCAGCTCCCTTCTCTCTCTATTATTTTTTCGCCGCCGCGGCCGCAGCCGCGTATTCGCCGGCTTTCTTCAACAGCTCTTCGTAAGCTTGCTCCGGCGTGGAGGAGCCGAACTGGATCTTCTCGACAATCAGCTTGTAATCGTTCTTGAAGTTGCCGTAACCGACCGGATCGTTCACGAACTTCTGCGCGTCGGGAGCGACCTGGTTCATGAATTCGACGCCTTTCTTGTCGCCTTCGCTGTATTCCGGGCTCAGAGCGGCGACAATCTCGCCCGATACGGGCGTACCGCGAGTCAGCCCGAGCGTCTTGCCCGCTTCCAGATCGTTGATGAACCAGTCGATGAACGCCTTCGCTTCTTCCTGATGCTTCGATTGCGCGTTGACGCTCCAGAACATGCTCGGCTTGAGCCAACCGCCGGCTTCGGAGCCTTTCGGCAACGAGGCGTACTCGTACGTCCCCGGCTTCAATGCGTCGATGGCGCCAACCTGATTGGAGAACAGGTGACGGACGATCGCGTTGCCGTTGACGACGTTGTCGAGCTGCGGATCAAGCTCCTTGTCCGTCGTCGTCAAATCCGGAGGCGTCAGAATGCCGGCGTCCCGCAGCTCCTTCTGCTTCGTCTGATACTCGATCCACGTTGCCTTATCGATGGCCAGATTGCCTTCGGCATCGTAGATATAGCCTTTGCCCATGCTGTATTGGTAAGCGGTGTAGTCGACGAGGTCGGCGCTTTGGTCGGCATAGACGTACTTGTCGTTGCCGAGCTTGGCTTTCGCTTCTTGGCCGAACGCGTAGTAATCGTCCCACGTCCAATTGAAATCGGGCGCCTTCAGGCCGAGCTTGTCGACGACGGTTTTATCGTACACCATTCCGATCGCCGCGACGCCGAGCGGCTGGGCGTACAAGACGCCGTTCACCTTGCCGGATTCCATCAGGCTCGGATCGACGTCTGCGGTATTGATGCTTCCGATATCGGCAAGCAGTCCTCTGGAGACGTAATCGTTGACATAGGCCGCGTCCATCTGAATGATGTCCGGCGCGCTGCCCGCCGAGTACTGGACCGCGAGCTTGTCGAAGTAGCCGTCCCATCCCGAAAACGTGCTCTCGAACGTCACGTTCGGATGCAGCGCCGTATACTGTTCGAGCGCTTTCTGCGTCGCGTCGTGCCGGGCCTGCGAGCCCCACCAGGCGATCGTCAGCTTGACCGGCTCACCCGCTCCTCCGGAGGCCGAAGGGCTTGCGGAGGTCGAGGCCGACGGCGAAGCGCCAGGGCTCGCCGAGCTCGCGTCTTTCGAATTATTGCTGTTGCCGCATGCCGTAACCGTTGCCAAAACCAGTAATGAAGCGACTGCGATCGACCATTTTCTTGCCATGTATGAGGTCCCCCTTCAAATTGTCGACTTGCAACTTCATACTAGCACCGGTCTCCGCGAGCGTGTAGAAGAGCATCGAACACAAATCTTTCACAATCCACCGAAAGGCCGTCATTTCGCTTTGTTTTTGAACAGATCGCTCGGGCTGACGCCGCAGTATTTCTTGAACAGCGTGCTGAAGTAAGGAACGTTCTGGTAGCCGACCATTTCGGACACTTCGTAGATCAAGTATTTCCCTTCCGAGAGCAGCGCTTTCGCCTTCTCGATCCGAACGCGGATGACATAGTTGGTGAACGTCTCGCCGGTCGTCTTTTTGAACAGCTGGTTCAAATAGTTTTTGGAGATGAACAGCTGGCTCGCCAAATCTTCGAGCGTAATGTCTTCCGCGTAATTCTCGTGCACGTATTCGATCATGAACTCGATCGCCTTGCGATGCTTCTGGTGCAAGACCGGCACCGGAGCCTCTTCCTGCCCCGCCCCGTTCGATTCGTCCTCCGTCAGCAGCCGTTTCAGCGCTTCGTCCGCGGATTCCCGTATGCCGCGCCATGAGCTCTTGGCCTCGCCCAGGGAGTAGCGGAGCTTCAAGTCCAAATATCGACCGATCTCCTCGACGAGGGCATGGCCGATCCTGCGGCATTCCTCCAGCCGCTCCGATTCGGCCATCCCGTGATCGGGATCGAGAACGACCGCCGCATGATTGCCGTACAGCCAGGCGAAGCCATGGTTCGGAACGTCCCGCTCCAAAATCTCGCAGGCGATATTGGTAATGGCAAATTTGAACAGGTTCCAGTCGGCGACGGAGATGCCTTTGACGCGTTCGGTCTTCGTCAGCTCCAGGACGAGAACGATCGGCCGGCTGTCCCGCCAGTCTTCGGGCGCCGGCTGCAGGCTGTCCATGGAGCCGGCGCCGACGATGACCGACTTCAGCCAATCTTCCTCGCTCGCAGGCTCTCCGGCGTTATCCCGGCGGCTCAGCTTCGTCTGCTCGATGCTGTTCAAGTACGAGTCCTCCAGCTTCTCAATCGTCGCAGCCAGCACCTGATGAACCTGCTCGACCGTCACCGGCTTCGTCAAATAATCTTCGACGCCCATCCGGATCGCCGAACGGGCGAATTCAAAGTCGTTGTATCCGCTAAGAATAATGAAACGTCCAGGAAACTTGCGGGCGCGCAGCCGTTCAATCATCTCGATCCCGTTCATCATCGGCATGTAAATATCCGTAATGACGATGTCCGGATTAACCTCCTCAATCAATTTCAGTCCTTCTTCACCGTCGATGGCGTCGCCGGCAAACTCCGCGTCCAGCTCCTCCCACGGAATGATGCTGCGCAAACCGTCCAGCACTTGAAAGTCGTCGTCGACGAGCGCGATTTTCCACATTAGGCGTCCTCCTCCTGCGTCTGCTCTTCGATGATCGGCAATCGAACGATCGCCCGCGTACCGCCCGTCTCCCCCGGAACCAGCTCGAAGCCGTAGGACGGACCGAACAGCGCCTCGATTCGTTCCTTCACGTTGCGCAGTCCGTATCCTCCCTTGGCGCTCCGGCTCTCGGATGCCGCGGCGCGCAAGCCGCGGCCGTCATCGGCGATCGCGATCTCAAGATGCCCGTCCGCCGGTCGAATCGCGACCGTAAGCTTGGCGCTGCGTCTGCCATGAAAACCGTGCACGAAGGCGTTCTCGATGAACGGCTGCAAAATAATTTTCGGAACGCGCAGGCGCAGCGCCTCTTCGTCGGCTTCGATCCGGTACTCCAGCCGATCCTCCCACCTGACCTTCTGGAATTGCAGATAACACTCAATATGCGCCAGTTCCTCGGAGAGGGGCACAAGCCTTCCCGTGTTCGACAGCGCCAGCCGGAACAGCTGCCCGAGCTGCGACAGCATCGCGCTGATCTTCGACTGCCCCGCCGTGATCGCCACCCAATTGACCTGATCGAGCGAGTTGTACAGGAAATGCGGGTTAATCATCACCTGCAGGCTTTTGATTTCCGCTTCTCTACGCTTCTCGTATTGAACCTCCAGATTTCCGTACAGCTCTTCGATTCGCTGCATCAGCTTCTGATACCCCTGGAACAGCCTGCCGAATTCGTTCTTGTAATCATCGGGCAGCGCATCCTGCTTCTGCGGCGAGTAGTTGCTCATCGCCTTGAGCAGCAGCCCGATCGGCTTCATGAATTGCCTGGCTACGAGCACCCCCAGCAGCAGGATCAGGAAAATTGCGGCAATGCCGAGCAGCAGAAACAGGCGGGTAATTTGCAGGCTGCTCGCGGTCATGTCCTTCCACGACGTACGCTCGATCAGCGTCCATTTGGAATCGATCGACTTCGACCACACGAGGAATTCGTCGCCCGTCCGCTTGGAGCCGGCGGCGTTCCGCTCGATCTCTGCGGCGATCCCGTCAAGCTGCTCCTGACTGAACGCTTCGTTCACCGTCTGCGTGATCAACTGGCCCGTCTCATCCAGCAGAGCGACGCTGGAGCGGCCGCCCTCGGTCTCGATCAAAGCTTGAAACACAGGCACTTTAATATTCAAAACCATTAAGGCGTAGTACTGGTTCAGGTTGTTGTACACTTTCCTCGCGAAGCTGATTACCGGGATGTCCCCGCTGTTCGTCCGGATCGTATGCTCGCTGATCCATGCGTCGTCCGTCTTGTCGATGAGCGGATACCACGTTTCTTCCTTCATCTGTTCGAACGGCAGAAACTGAACGTACTCCTGAAGGCTGTAGTTCAGCGGAAGCACGGAATAGACGTGAATCGAATGCAGAATCGGCGTGTTGAAAACGTAATTGTTGAGCTGAGAGCGGATCTCCGCCTGAGCGCGCACTTTATCGTACTTCGTCCCTGCCTGGAACCGGTTGTACGTCACGTCGAAGTTTTTGGACGCGGTGTTCGAGCTTTGTTCGATGCCAACGAGGCTCGTCGTCAGCTTCTTGTTCAGCTCGCCCAGCAGCTTCTGCTGATAATGCGACGTGTTGGACGCAATTTCCTTGGAACTGCTCGAATAGCTGATCCATACGACGACGCCGACGAGCAGCGTGACGATAAAAGCGAATCCGAAGAAAAAGACGAAATCGATTCGCAGCGTTTTGAACGGATTCCTCATGCCGACATCTCTCCCTGCCGCAAAAATGCAAAGAAAGCCGCGAGCCTCGCAGCTTTTTTGACTATTCCAAAACTGTCTGTATTCTATCCTTTCACCGCGCCCGAGGCAATTCCTTCGACAAAGTGCTTCTGCGCGAAGAAAAACACGAGGACGGACGGAACGACGGAGAGCAGCGACATCGCCAGCAGTTGCCCCCAAGGAACGGAGCCTTGGGAATCGATGAACAGCTTGAGCGCGAGGTTCATCGTATATTTGTCGACCGTGTTCAGATAGAGCATCTGCCCGAAGAAATCGTCCCAGTTCCAGAGAAAGCAGTAGATTCCCACCGTCACCAGCGCCGGCTTGATCAGAGGCAGCATAATTCTCCAATAGATGCCGAACCAGGAGCAACCATCGATCTTGGCCGATTCGTCCAGCTCCTTCGGAATCGAGCGGATGAACTGCACGAGCAAATAGATGAAGAACGGTCCGCCGACGCCCCCGGCGAGAATGTGAGGAACGTAGAACGGCAAGTAAGTGTTCAGCCAATTCAGTTCGTTGAACATAACATACTGCGGCACGATCGTCACTTGGGTCGGCAGCATCAGCGTCACGAGCATAATCGCGAACCATACGTTGCGCAGCGGGAAGTCGAGCCGACCGAAGGCGAAGGCGACCAGGCTGCAGGAGACGATGCTCGTGAACAGCACGCCCAGCACGAGCTCGAACGTGTTCATGTAGAAATGCGTGAAGGCGTAGTTCGGCACAGCGTTCCAGCCTTCCGAGAAGTTGGACCAATTCAGTTTTTTCGGGAACAAGGAGGCCGAGCTCATCTCCGCGTTCGTCTTGAGCGAGGCGCCCAGCCACCAGAACACAGGATACATCATGATCAGGCTGACGGCCAGCATGGAGCCGTGCAGGCCAAGTCGTTTCATCGTTGCGGTCATCCCCGTTTGCCTCCTTGCGTTTCATAGAATACCCAGTATCGCGACGTGGCGAACAGAACCGCGGTAAAGGCGCCGATCAGGAAGAGCAGAATCCAAGCCAGCGCGGAAGCGTAACCCATCTGGAACTTTGTGAACGCCGTCTGGTACAAGTACATGACGTACACGTACGTGGAATGGACGGGGCCTCCGTTCGTGACGACGAACGCCTGCGTGAACATCTGAAACGAGTTGATCAAAGACTGCACGGCGTTGAACAGAATGATCGGAGACAGCATCGGCAGCGTGATCCTCACAAATTGCCGCCACTTGCTCGCGCCGTCCACGGAGGCGGCCTCGTACAAATCGCGCGGAATCTGCTTCAAGCCCGCGAGGAAGATGATCATCGAGGAGCCGAATTGCCATACCATCATCAGAATCAGCGTGCCGAGCGCGTATTTCGGGTCGGCAATCCACGATTTGCCCGAGATGCCGAAGAAGCCGAGCACATCGTTCACGAAGCCGTTGCGGCCGAAAATGTTCTTCCACAAAATCGACACCGCGATGCTCGTCCCGATCAGGGACGGGAAGTAGACCATCGTGCGGTAGTAGGCAATCCCTCTGATCGGCCTGTTCAGCATCATCGCGATCAGCAGAGCGAACGCCAAGCGAAGCGGCACGGTAAGAAGAACGAACAAAATCGTAATTTTGAGCGTATGCGGGAACGTATCGTCGGTGGTGAAAATTTTGCGGTAGTTGTCCAGCCCGACCCAGTTCGGCGCGGACAGCAGCGAATAGTCGGTGAACGAGTAATACAGGGACATGCAGATCGGCCCGAGCGTCAGCAAAATAAAACCGAGGAGCCACGGCGATAAAAACAAGTAGCCCGCGAGGGGCGATTCCCAGCGCTTCTGTCTAACCTTCGTTTGCATTGATTTCCACTCCTGTCGTCTATCCGGTAGCCTGGCTTTCTTTGCGTACCCTCATTATATAGGCGCTTTCCGGCGGCGATAAGGAGAGGATCGAATGCGATTCTTTCACTATTCAACAAAAACCGGACGCCTCTCGGGCGTCCGAATTATCCGGTTACTTGGCCGGGGAAGTTGTTCCTTGGGACGTAAACAGCGCATCCAGCCGCGCGGCAAGCTCCTCATCCGGGAGCACCCGGCGGTGCGTATTCTCCAAGTAAATATACTTCTCCGTCTCGGGCATCAAATACTGCTTATACCATTGGAAGAAGTCCGGACTGTCGCCGTGCAGACGTATCCACCGCACGACCGTCTCGACGTTCTGGACCGTGCTGGCCACGTTCGTTAAGTAGTCCGCCGAATAGAAGCACTCCCATTTGCCATGCTCCGCCCGCCGCAGCTCGGCAATCCCTTCGCGATAGGCGTCAAGCGATCGCGCCGCGTACACGAACGCCGCCGGAGCGTCTCCTTCCCGGAACGCGCGATACGCCCGGCATAAGAAATAGAAGCCGCGGCAGCCGGAAGCGTGCAGGCGAATATGGAAGAGTAAGTGATCCTCGAATCTCGTCTTCTCGGCTTCCTCCATGCGGCCCAGCGTCTCGGCCGCCCGCGCCGCAAGCGACGCCCAAGCCGGAATCGCCTGCTCGCACAGCCGCTCGAAATGCTCGATTTGCCGGTCGAAGCCGGCTTCCCCGGTCGCCCACAGCAAGCCCTCGTCCGGTTTCGCCGCCTCCCCGCGGAGCCAATGGCCGACGATCCGGCGCGCCGGATGGTGATAGAACTCGTCACCGGCCTTATCTTCTTCGTGCGGGCCGTAGCGAATCGTCGTCTCCGCGTAATCGGCGAGCAGGCGCTCGATTGCCGCCCGCTGCGCCTCCGATTGCGGAAACAGCCTCGCGACGAACCGCTTCCTGTGCTCCTCGACGCCGGGGACGCCGGAGCCCCACAGCTCCGCAATCAGATCGAGCGTATAGAGATGCTGCCGGATATTGCCGCTGTTGATCAGCCAGTAATTGTGAGCACCTGCGCCAAGAGCCGCTTCAAGCTCGCCGCGGATCAGCTTGGCGGGCGACGGAAACAAGGTCAGATGATTGGAAGCCTGAAGATCGTGGAACGTCACATGGTAATAGATGCCGTGCGACTCCCCTTCCTTCGGAGCCGGCAGCGCCGGCACCCGGAGATTGACGTTGCCGTGGCGGCGGGACACCATCTTGCCGTAGCCGTTGTCCGCCCAGACGAGAATGACGCCCTCGGGCACTTGAATGTGGCCCTGCTTGTACAATTCGGCGATTTCGCCGTACATCGCCATACAGCATACCGGGTCGGCGACTTGCTCCCGGATCATCTCGTATTGCTTGCGGACAGCAAGCCCGATCAGATTGCCCCGCTTGTGCGGCGTGTCGAACGACGGATCGTTCTCCCAGAAAGGCGTGTCTCCTTGGCCGCGAAACGACAGCACCCAGACGACATTCCGATCCTTCTGCTTCTCGATCGCTTCCTCCCACAGCTTCTCGAATAGCCGGGGGTGCTCATGATAGCTCGCCGTAAAGCCTTCATAGGCGCGCAGGAACATTTCCGCTCCGAGCGGCTCCGCATGGTGATGCGTAATCCACAGTCCCATTTCAGAGGCAAGTTCGGCATGGATGCCCGACTTCGGAAGATCGGTGCCCGGAATGACCATATTGCCCCCGCAGCGCAGCAGCGCCTCGAACACCGGCTGCCATACCTCCGCCGTTGGCGGATAGGTCGGCTTCCAGCCGATCAGACACACCTCGTCGTTCACGAACCAGCCTCTGAAGCGCGTCCTCGGCCGCTTGGAGACGTAATCTCCGGCAGGCATCTCGATAACGTCCCTGGCTTGCGGCGGCAGATCCGCCCAGAACCAGAATGGGTCGACCCCCAGCACATGACGGCTGAAGTGCAGAATGCCGTAAACCAAGCCAAGATCGTCGCGGCCGACAATCTCCACGCTGCAGTCATTCACCGCGCTTATCGTGTACGCTTCCGGCCATTCCGGACATGCATCGCCGCCTGCCGCACAGCGAATACGGACGAGCGTTCCGCCTTCGGGCGCGGCTCGTCCCGTCAATGCGGGAGCTTGAAATACAGTCTCATGATCGCGATACAGCATCGCAAGCGCATGCCGCACAGCGCTCTTCGGGCGATCAGGCTCGCTGTATGTCGTCATTGCGTCAATTATAGGCATAAACTTTTTCTCCCCTGTCCGTCGTTAAGCGATCTTACCCTCTTCATTATAGAAAATAGGATAGACGCGCTTATGGGGGGAATGAACGCAGATCTTTCAGTATGTAACGAGCTTGGCTGAATGTCCGGCTCTCAGACTTAGACGGGCTTATCCCCGATGAGTTCTCTTCCTGATCCAAGTAACCGCCAGCAATATTAATGGGAAAATAAGCCCGTACAGCAATTCATATTCGAATAAATAGCGCCGATCCCACTCGATGTTCTCGACGACGTTCTCGTTCGACAAAGCCAAGCCGGCGACGATGACGGCGAGCGGAACGGCCACCCACGTTCTATCCCTCAATCCGAACAACTGGCATATGCCGCTGACCGCGCCGTGAAACGTAATCGTAATTTTCAGGAAGATGGCGGCCAATAAGATGACCGTAACCGACGCTTCCAAATTTTCGATGAGCGGGCCGATCCGGATGTCCTGCACCAGAATAAATAAAGGATAGGTTTCATGCGATGCCCGCGTCACACCAAGACAAGCGACCAAGAAAACCGTAATACAGCTCAGCAGCAGCGTCGAACTGATAATCCCCCAAACAAAGCCCCTTTTCTGCCTATTGCGGACATAGGGAACCACCATCAAGAGCACAACGCTCTCCATATAGGGAAATCCGATGATGTTCCTCGTTTCTTTCACGGTTGTCCAGAGATCGAGACGGAACGCCGGCTGCAAGCGCTCCGAGTCCCAGATCGGCAGCATAAAAACGAACATGAGGACAAACGTCAGCTTGATGATCGGAATCAGAATCTCGTTGGAGCGGGCGATCGTCTCCACTCCCTTGATGGAGGCATAGCACACGATGATCAAAATCATAATGTGAAAAACGGATATCGGCGTTCGATGCATAAACGTCGACTTCATGAAGTCGCCGAGATTGCGAACGACCCAAGCCGCCAATTGCACGAAAAAAACGACATAGCAAAAAGCGATCGCTCCGCCGACCCATCTGCCTCCCGCCTTCATGCAAATCTGGACCAAGCTTAACCCGGGATATTGCTCGGCCAGCTTCAGCCACAGGAGAGCGAGGACGATGCCGGCGGCCCCGGTCCAGAGCCAGATCATCCATGCATCCTGTTTGGCTACCGCGATCATCCCTTGAGGCCGCAGAAAAAAGGTGGTGCCCAGCAGTTGGATAAACGTCAACAAATAAAATTGCCACCCGCTGATCTGCGCTTTCTCCATGCCCTCCCGCCTTTCCTTTTCGCCGCGCGGCACCCTATAGTCCGGTCCTGTCGATGACCCAACCGATCCACAAGCTGATCTTAAACGGCCGTTCGAGGAGCGCCAGAATCCAGACGACGAATCCCAACAGCGCCAGTGTGACGAATACGGCGATTTCGTTCGGACGTTTTTTCAATCTCAGCATTAAGCCGACTGCGATCGCGAAAGAGACGAAGAAGATGACGTTAAACAAGATCATCGAATGCCCCTCCCCCTTCTATGGGTTGCCGCCCTTATACGGATCGATGATCGCGCCCATGTCCGTTACTTTGCAGCGAACCTCCGGCTCAAGCTTTGCCCGTTTCCACGCCTCCTGTTCGTTCAACGCCTCCCTCCACATCTCGCCTCTCTTTTTCCCCATCTGGTCCTCTATGCTCAGCAAGTCCCACCCCTTAGATCGGGACCATTCGAAAAAGCCGATTGCTTTATCCGCCACCTGGACGTTAAACGCCTGCTTGATTTGGTCCAAGCTGTCCATGGACAAGGCTTCGTTCTGTTCGGTATTGAGCAGCTTCAGCTCGGCATAGACGTTCAAGTGCAGGACGGGCCTGCCGCCCTCCATAGAAAGTTTCCTTCGCACTTTGAGCTTGCTCGCGCCGACATCCACGTTCTTCCCGTTGACCCTGATTCTGTCGTAGTACACTTTGGCTTCGTTTTTCATGAGATTGTACAGAGGGATTTGATCCAGCGACAGCTTCCCGATCATCCGATCCTTCTTGATGACGGCTCCGCCGCTTAACACCAGGCTTCCCTTATTGGCGTCGATATGCTCGTAGC
The DNA here is from genome assembly GCF_003001675.1 of Cohnella sp. SGD-V74. GTDB lineage: Bacteria > Bacillota > Bacilli > Paenibacillales > Paenibacillaceae > Cohnella. The sequence goes on from NZ_PVYW01000020.1 coordinate 43,682, forward strand.
GTCCCGTAGTAGAGGCTTGACCCGCGCCGCGCAGGGAAATGACGGGGAGAACGGTTAGGACGGAGGATTCCATATGCTCGACGACGTCTTTGATTCGTGATTTCGGATTGACTCTTCCGGATACTTTGTATTGCAGTTCGAACAAAGCGCGCAAGGAGCGCCCCGGTATCCTCTCAAACAGCGTATACGTATTCATGACATCCGCTATCGACGAATCCGTGATGACCAGGTCCAGATCGGTCCGACGATTCGTCTGCCGCTCGAGAAAGTTAAGATAAGAGTGCAGCCCGCGCCTCGCCATGCGTTCCGTCATCAAATACACTTGAAAATGATCCGGGAACAGATCCCGGGGCAGCACGTCCGTAGCCCCCAGCGCCAGCTCGGCAAGCGTCGGAGCCTCGACGCGGTAGGTGTATACCGGCGACTTGATGCCGGCGCCTTTTTGAGCGGCGAGCGCCGAAGGATTGACGATCTGATAATAGACGATCTGGTTGCCCGTCTCCGGATCGATATCCCCGCCGGCCAAGTTGCCGATCGCCAATTGGTTGATTTCCGTCATATCCCAACAGCCGGTTACCCCAAGCAAGCTGATCAACGACAGGATCAAGGCCGCTGCCTTCCCGCGCACGTCGTTCACCTTCTCCTTCTTCCCACCCGGTTCATTCGCGGGTAAGTTTTCATCCACGGCTGGGGCACACGCACCAAGATATCCTTCCAGTCCGAAAAAAAGGTCGGCGCGAGCGGAGCCAAATACGGGACGCCGAACGATTTCATTGAGGCCAAATGCACGATCGTAAACAGCACGCCGCACATAACGCCGTACAGCCCCATGAAGCCCGCCAGCGCCATATAGGAAAATTGCAGCAGACGTTGGGCGATCCCGAAGCTGTAGGAGGGCGACACGAAATTGGAGATGGCCGTCACAGCCACGACGATAACCATCGCCGCCGTGACCAAGCCGGCCTGAACGGCGGCTTCTCCGAGCACGAGCGCTCCCACGATCGAGATCGCTTGACCGGCTATGCGCGGCATGCGCAGACCGGCCTCCCGCAGCACCTCGAACGTGGTCAGCATCATGATGGCCTCCAGGAAGACCGGGAAAGGGACGCCCTCCCGCTGGGCGGCGATGTTGATCAGCAAGGGATTGGGAAGCAGTTCGTGATGATAGAGCACGATCGCGATGAACAGCGACGGCACGAAAATAGCCAACAAGAACGATAGAACGCGCAGCCAGCGCAGCAGCGTGGCGATATCCGCCCGTTGATAGTAGTCTTCCGGAGCGATAAAAAACTGAAAAAAGGTAATGGGAGCAATGAGCGCGAACGGGCTCCCATCCACCAGCACGGCGACTCTGCCTTCCAGAAGGTGCGATGTCACGACGTCGGGACGCTCGGTTCCGAGCAGCGTCGGAAAGGGGGTCAGAACTTTGTCTTGTATCCATTCCTCCACGTAGGAGCTGTCGATAATGCCGTCGGTCCGGATCGCTTGCAGTCGGTCGTTTAACGTCGACACGACCTTCTCGGGAGCAAGGTCCTGCAAGTACGCAACGATGACCTTCGTGCGCGTATTCGTCCCGATCTCGTATTGCTCGATGCGGAAGCCGGGATTTTTAAGTCTTTTGCGCAGCAGGGCTATATTCTGCCTGACGTCTTCCGTAAAGCCCTCGTGAGGACCTCGGACGGTCGTTTCCGTCTTCGGTTCGGACACTTCCCGGCGAACGAAATGGACGGCGTCCAAGAGCAGCGCCTTGTCCTCACGCGGAATCAACAATACGCAATAGCCTTCCAGAAGCGCCTTCACGCAATCGTCGAAATTCGAGGCCGATTTCGTGGGAATGGCCGACATGCTGCCGATCAAGGCTTGGGCCCGCTCCTTCGCATCGATCGAGCCGGGAAGGCTCTTGCCCTCGATTGCGAGGAAGGCCAGCCCCTTCTCGATTTTCTCTTTGTCGGCGATCGTTTCGAGGAACAGGTAATGGCCGAATAATTCGGAGGATATCGCAAAAGATTGACTCACCAGGTCAGGCGGACGATGAAGCCGCTCGGCCAGCTTGTCCGCCAACGCCTGCGGTTGAATATCCGATAACGCCTCCATGACGCGCACCCCCGATTATCCCGAATTCGTATTGGTTATCATCCCCAATTGCATTGGGGCTATGCGAATTGGCCTTCTGCAGAGTCTCTCCGGGCAGGATAATATGATCGGCTCACGAATACTTCATAAACACTATATTTGCATTGCGGCAGCAGTGAATCCAATATGGATTCATCCGCCAGTGTAAAAAATCAAATTACAGAAACCGAAAATGAAGAAAAAGCTCTAGTCGATAAATTCATGGGAAGATGGTTCAGTATTGATGATCCGCAAACATTCATAGAGCTAAAAGATAATATAGAGATCGTGGGAATAGAAGAATCAATCAAATACTCCCAAGGTGAATTTACTATTGAAGAAGTTAATATCCCAAATCAGTACATTGTTATACACATTTTCACAGAAGATTTTTCAGAAGAAAATAAAGATCATCATAAAGAAGAATATAGAAATAAACTTGAACTTCTAGATAATGACAAAAAGCTTAGATACAATTTTGACTACCTAAATAAGAATACTCAAACTGAATGGATAAGAATGTAAGGGAGGCCATCCAATGAACCTTGCTAATAAAATCACAATAGCTCGGATTTTATTAATTCCATTTCTACTCGTGTTTCTACAGCCGTATCCTGAATGGTTGGTAGACAACTCTCTTATTTTTGCTCACTTAAATCATTATGGGATTTATTATGCGGCAGTTTTGTTTGTACTAACGGCAGCCACGGATAAGTTAGATGGGCACATTGCAAGGAAGTACAACATGGTCACGAATCTTGGGAAGCTCCTCGATCCGCTTGCCGATAAGTTACTAATCTCAGCAGCTCTTATTATGCTTGTGTTTCTACATATGGTACCCGGATGGGTAGCCATAATTATCATAGGAAGAGAGTTGGTCATTACCGCAATCAGGTCAGTTGCATCTTCACAGGGAATTGCTTTGGCGGCTGATAACTACGGGAAGATCAAAATGGTATTTCAAGTGATCGCAATAACGGCAATTCTACTCAATAATTATCCTTTTGCATTTCTAACCGATGTTCCAGTTGATAACATATTGATGCTTATAGCTGTGGTACTAACTATTTACTCAGGGCTGAACTACATCATCAAGAACTTCAAAAAGCTTCAATTGATTTCTTAAAAGCATCACAGAATTGTAGTAATACCTCCTCCTGCCTATCCTAATTTGATATAATTAATTTAATATACGTCCCTCGTGCCTCCGGGACCAGGTTCGCAGGTCGGCATTGATACGTTGCTCGGAAAGGAATCGTTGATTCGGTATCCCAATCCTGGAGGAGGAGAAGTATTCAATGAGCCAAGCAACGCTGGAATTGATTCTTGATGAGCTGCGGAATTTCAGGTCGGAAGTCAATCAAGAGTTTGAGGCAGTCAGGTCGGAGATTGAGTCAGTTAGATCGGAGTTCCGTCAAGAGATTGAGACAGTTAGGTCGGATTTTAAAGCGGAGATTCAGAGTGTCAAGAAGGACCAGCAAACCATATTAACCCGGCTGAACAGCCACGAGAAAATGTATGCCCAATTGATCGGCATGGTCAAATCTGTCAAAGAAACGGTAGTGGACATCGCGAACCGGCAAGATACCTTGGAACGGAAGTTCACGTTTCAGTTCAACACGCACGCTGCAAGCATCGAAGTTCTCAATCGCGAACAGTTAATGATAAAGACAGAAGTCGAAATGTTAAAAAACCAATATTAAACGCAACCGGCAAAATCCGCTCAGGGATTTTGCCGGTTGTTTGTTTACCAGCTTCTACTGACGCAGATTCTCCGGAAAAATAGCGGAGAGGTCGATGCCCAGGCAGGGGACAGTCGGGGAGGTCAGCGTATCCCCTTCCGACAACGTCGCCGCCAGTTCGTAACGTCCTTCCCGCAGAACGAATTGGTCGACAGTCCGATAGATCGGATCGGCAAGCCAATACTCCTTGACGCCGAACTGCTCATACAGCGCTTTTTTCACCTTTTTGTCATGGCGGCCCGTGCTCTCGGACAGAATCTCTACCAGCAAATCCGGCACACCGAAGATGAATCCATCATGGATCATATCCAACCGCTCGCTCGCAATGTAGATGACGTCGGGCTGCACGATATTGTTTTCATCAAAATGCACGTCCATCGGCGCCAGCAGAATCTCTCCCTCTTGGCTGCACGAACTGTGGAAGGCAAGATAGAAATTCGTCAGCATTTTCTGATGCGCGTACTTGGGTGAGGACAGAAAATCATAACGTACCCCTCCGATGATTTCATAGCGCTCTTCAATCAGAGAGTAGGATTCCTGCTGTTCTTTTACCTTATCATTCCGAGAGCGTGCCGGGGGCTTGGATCGATTCATCGCCGCATCACTCCATCTTAGTTTCAGGAATCTGTCAAGCAGGCTCTTTTTACTGGTCACTTTCTAAAGTAAAAAGCCATATTTTCTCTTTCCGTGCAGAACTCTACGAATTTCAATAAATTCAAGATAAACAACGTAAAAGACTAAATAATTGTCAACTACTAGCATTCGGTAATTCAACAGCTGTAATCTTTTATCATTTGGAATCGGCCCACTGTGAGGAAAGTATGCAAGGGTTGATATTTTTTCATCAAACAGATTAAGGAGGTTTAGGGCAGCTGGAGGGTTATCAACGGAGATATACTCGATGATATCGGTAATATCTTGTGAAGCCGAAGGCAGGTATTTAATCGGCAACTTTTTCTCCATTAATACGACTCCTTAAAGTTTTCATAAGATCATCATGATCAATTTTCTCAACTGATGAATCTGCACTTTCTGTCTCGGCGACAGCCAGCTTTTGATACAGTTCAATAATTGCTTGCTGCTTCTCATACAATGCATGGCTCATTACTACCAGATCCTCATGTCCATTTTTTGTAATGAATACAGGCTCACCTTCAGAATGGCAAACTTCAGAAATGTAATTGAAATTATTTCTCAGATCAGAGATGGGCTTGATAATCGGCAATGAAATCACTCCCAGATGGTTTGTGTGCTGAATTTATTTTATCATAATTATGATAACCAATAAATATCGGGACAATCGCCTCTAATCGTATCGCTGCTGCTCCTACTGACGCAGATTCTCCGGGAAAATAGCGGAGAGGTCGATGCCCAGGCAGGGGACAGTCGGGGAGGTTAGCGTATCCCCTTCCGACAACGTCGCCGCCAGTTCGTAACGTCCTTCCCGCAGAACGAATTGGTCGACGGTCCGATAGATCGGGTCGGCAAGCCAATACTCCTTGACGCCGAACTGCTCGTACAGCGCTTTTTTCACCTTTTTGTCATGGCGGCCCGTGCTCTCGGACAGAATCTCTACCAGCAAATCCGGCACTCCGAAGACAAATCCGTCATGGATCATATCCAGCCGTTCGCTCGCAATGTAGATGACGTCGGGCTGCACGATATTGTTTTCATCAAAATGCACGTCCATCGGCGCCAGCAGAATCTCTCCCTCTTGGCTGCATGCACTGTGGAACGCCAGATGGAAATTCGTCAGCATTTTCTGATGCGCGTACTTGGGCGAGGACAGAAAATCATAGCGTACCCCTCCGATGATTTCATAGCGCTCTTCAATCAGAGAGTAGGTTTCCTGCTGCTCTTTCACCTTATCATTCCGAGGACGTGCCGGGGGCTTGGATCGATTCATCGCCGCATCACTCCATCTTAGTTTCAGGAATCTGTCAAGCAGGCTCTCTTTACCGGTCACATTGCAAGAGGATACACCATGGTAACGAATCTCTGGAAGCTTCTCAATGTAACTTTTTAATCATTTTAAAGTTAACTAACTTAGTACCCTTTCGTTCCACACACTGCGACTTAACTAATTTATATCCGTGATGTTCAAAAAATGATTTTGCTGTGATACTTGCGTCAGTATCCAGTTCAGTAAGACCCAATCTGCTTGCCTCGGATTCAAGTGCGTTTATTAATGATGAAGCAATTCCTTGCCTTTGAAAATCTTTGTGGACATACAGTCTATCCAAGTGTCCTTTTTGGGTCATATCAGAAAAGCCGACGATTTTGCCGTCGATTAGGGCAACAAATGTGACATTGTTACTCATAGAATCTTTCCAAGATTCCATTCTAAGCTCCTCATCATATTTGGATGCCCATGCATCAAGTTGCTCTTGCGTATAATCTTTCTTGTTTACAGAATGAACTGTTTCATAGAACAACATGACAATCTGACTAATATCCGATACATGGAACTTTCTGATTTCCACCATATATCCTCCATTGAAGTTATTTCTCAGATTAGAAATGGGGACGTTCACAAATCTTAAGAACACTTGCTGTAACCGCAGTTGCCGCAAGTTTTGCAACCCTCGACGTTCAGCAGAGAGGCCGAGCCGCAGGATGGGCACAGATCCTTCGAGGTGTAGGCGGCTATCGGCTTCTCCGATACGTAACCCGCCGAAGCGGTCGACGTCTCGGCCGCGGCTGCTTGCTCGTGATCCGAAGCAATCCCAGCATGCGCCTCCAGCGCTTGAGCGACGGCATCGGCGATCGACTCGACGCGGTTCGGACCGAAGCCGACAGCGCCGGAGCCTCCGATACCTTTCAAGTGCTTGACCAGCAATTGAACCTTGTCGCCATGATCCCCGTAGCGCAGGAACAACGAGCAGACACGTCCCAGCGCTTCCGCCATCGCGAACACGTCGGAGCCGGCTTTGCCCACGTTTAGGAAGATCTCTCCCGGCGTACCGTCCATGTCGTTAACCGTAATATAGGCCATGCCGAACGGCGTGTTGTATTTGTAGGTCGCCCCGCGAAGAATTTTCGGACGACTCTTGTACTGCTTGTCGAACACCTGTCTCTGCTGCGGAGTGACGCTCGAGTTCAGCGCAGTATCCAACGTCGCGGCCGGACCAGCTTCGGTTTGGGCGTCCGCTGCTGGCGCCTCTTCCGCCTTCTCCTCTTCCTTCTTCTCATCCTTCGCTGTGCTCAGCACTTGCACGTCCCGGCTGCCGTCGCGGTAGATCGTAACGCCTTTACAGCCAAGCTCGAACGCAAGCTCATATAATTCGGCCGTCTCTTCCACCGTAAAGTCCGAAGGACAATTCGCCGTCTTCGAGATCGAGCTGTCCACCCAGCGCTGAATGGCCGCCTGTACGCGAATATGATCCTTCGCAGACAAATCCATCGCCGTAACAAACCACTCGGGAAGTTCTTCTCCCGGGTGCGCATCCTTCCATTTCTGAGCGATTGGGACAAGCTGCTTGTCGAAGCCAAGTCGACTCTGACGGTAAAACTCAAAAGCAAAGTACGGCTCAATCCCTGTAGAAGTGCCGACCATCGTGCCGGTAGAACCGGTCGGAGCCTGCGTAAGAACGGTGACGTTGCGAATGCCGCGCTTGGCAACCGCCTCGCCCACTTCCGGGTAAGTTGCGACCATATTTTTCATAAACCCGCTTTGCAGGAATGGATCGGCCTCGAACGCCGGGAACGAACCTTTCTCCGCAGCGATCTCCGTTGAAGCGAGATACGCCTCGCGTGCCATAAAGCCATACAACTTGTCAAGAAACTCCAAGCTTTCCGGACTGCCGTAGCGGATTTCCAACTGGATCATCAATTCCGCGAGCCCCATTGTGCCGAGACCGACGCGGCGCTCGTTCTGTTGGTTTTTCTGATTTTCCGGGAAGTGATAAGGCGTCTTGTCGATCACGTTGTCCAGGAAACGAGTCGAGTAACGAACGACCTTGGACAGTTCGTCCCAGGCAACATCGTGCGCCGCAGCATCGTAAAACTTGGACAGATTAACGGCGGACAAGTTGCATACTCCCCATGCGGGCAAGCCTTGTTCCATTTTAAGTGTTATCCTACCGGCTTTTTATCCGATAGTTCTAACGGTTCGTGTTCCCGTTAGGTCGGCATATCTTTTCGCATCGCCAGCGCGATGCGTCGCGGCCTCGTGGACGGATTATATTCTGCATATCGCAGGTTCACCGTCTATGCTCTGCCCCTGACCGGACTTTTGGATTTCCGGCCTTCGGTTCGGATTAGCTTCTCAGCCTTCCCGCTTCATTCCGCGATTTTTAACGTGAGGCAAACTAGGCAACCTTACCACACGGATTCGTACAAATAATCGGGTTAAAGTACCAACTGTTGGACATCTGGTTGTAGTATTCCATGAACACGACGCCAGGCTCGGCGGACTTCCATGCGCTTTCGATGATTGTGTTCCAGACGTCGCGCGCACGAACCGTGCGATAATGTACGACTTTTTTGCCGCGCTGCTTCCATTTATCCAGATCGCCATCCCAGAGAATGTCGTACTCGGGGTCCTGCGAATCCGGGAACACCAGCTCCCAATCCGAGTCTTCCTTGACTGCCTTCATGAACGCGTTGCTTACGCAGACGGACAGGTTGGCGTTGGTCACCTGCCCCATCGTCTGCTTCACGGTAATGAAGTCTTCGACGTCCGGGTGCCAATCGTTGATCATTAGCATTAAGGCGCCGCGCCGACTATTTGATGTATAGAACCCGTTGCCGCAAAGCATGTGGACTTCATCAACCTCGAAGTCGTATACTTCGCTCATCCCTATTGGTTCGATCGACACAATGCGGTCGGGCATCGTAGTCAACATTTGTTCTACACGTTCCGCCAATGCAACCTGGCCATCCTCGTGAAGGCGATCTTTCACCCGAGTTAGCGCTCGAAATGAAATACGCGATTTCGTCGAATCCCATATCCCTTGATAATAACGCCCAGGAATGCGAAGCTGTCCCCAAACTTCACGAGGGTAACTATTGCCGTGATTGCGTAAGCCTGCATTTTTCTTGTCTTTATGGGACAACTCGATAAATTGGCTCATTCTCTCTTTGAACTCGGCCCCTGTTACGCAAAGGCGATGAATGGTTTTCCATTCTTGAGGGCTTCGATCGGTCGAATTAATATGCGACATGATGCCATTGGCAGCCAGCAATTGCTGGACGTCACGAAGCATTTCAAGACTGATACTATCGAATCCGTATCCTCCCTTGGAGCCGCGATCGCATCCATCCGCATCGAAGTATCCTGCTACGAAAGCTCCCATCACGCTCGACCGGGAGCGAAAGATCAGTTCGGGCACTCTAATGTCTTGGCTGCGGGCCTTCAACATTCGATTTTGCTCGAGCCAGTCCACCACGATTCGGGAATATACAGCTATATTTTTACAGGCTCCATCTCCTGCCTCTACAACCGGCTCAATTCCAAACAGTTCCCGTACCAATTCCACGAGGAAATCGCGAATGCCGGGACGATCGTCGGCAGTTGCGAGTTTGATCGCTTTCGGCGCCTCCCAATTGACTTTGCGCCCCCAATGTACGTATCCGTCCCCATAAAAGTAACCCATCAAGTAAGCCAAGCGTTCGTCAAGCAGCTTGGGCAATCTCACCGATTCGTTCAACATCGTGCTCATCTCGGAACGCGGGTACGATTCGGCCTGCAGCTGTACATAGGGAACTTCCTGCAAACCGTCTGCCAGCAAAGTCAAGGTTTCCGAGTCTACGGCCAAATCCCGCAATGGAATCGTCGTAACGGAACCGTTGCGGATAACTCCCATTTTGTGATCCTTTGTCACATCGACGGTAAAGCCGCGTTCCGTGGTCACCCGGAACAAAGGTTTGACGCCATTGCGAAAAGAGCAGGTAATCCGGCGCGGACCCAGATGGGTCAATGCATAAAAGCTCTCTCCATGATCCATGCGATCCGCAAGCTCTTTGGCAGGAATCAGACCGCGGTTCGTTGCGATACGCTCATTCGGTCCGAAGCACCCACCCTGCTCAATCAATCCCGTCGTATAGCTGAACAGTCCGCCCCAGGATACCGCGCCGCTGGAGGCGCCGTTCACGCCCTTGACGATTGAGCGGCGAGGACGAAGCGAGCTCAGGTTGATGCCTACGCCGCCTCCGCGGGCCATAATCTCCGTCATCTCCGCCAGCGTCTGCATAATACCGCCGCGGCTGTCATGAGGGGAAGGGATAACGTAGCAGTTAAACAGCGTCAGCTCCTCGCTGGCTCCTGCCCCCGCCGCGATCCGGCCCCCGGGAACGAGCTTCCAATCGTCGAGCAGCCAGCGGAACTTCTCCGCCCATACCTTTTGCTTCTCCGGCGTTTCTTCGACGGACGCCATCGCGTTCGCAAGCCGCGCCCACATCTCCTCCGGCGTCTTCTCGATCGTCAGCGTCAGCTTCTCGATCGTCGATTCGACCAATTCGCCGCTGCGAAGCTTGACGGTAACGTTCTTGCCCTCGCGCTTGACGACTTCCCCGACATCCTTGGAAGGAAACTTCGGGTCGTCCTTCGTCAGTACGAGCACGACGTCGCCCGCCTTCGTCTCCCCCGTGTCCGCGTTTTTCCAGGCGTAGCGATCAAGAAATATTTTCTCGCTCAGCCCCTCGAGACGTCTTTCCTGCATCGTTGACACTGCGACCAACTCCTCCAAAACGTAGTAGGCAGGGCACAATCCATGTGCAATCAGAAGGAAATGAAAATCCAGCGCTATATGTAAATTGTACAATATATTGTGCTCTCACGCCATTATACTCTCCTATATGTTGTATTTCCACTGACTTTACGACTACAAAATTTCTACCCCGGCGATCATTGCCAGACCAGCAAAGAGCCATCCGCGGAGCAGAAGACTGCCTGCCGGGATGGCTCCGAAAGCGTATTTGTTCTTACGGCGCAACGACTCTATTCCAACCTTTTTTACATCCGCGCCTCTCTGGAAATTCTCTTACTTCGACGACTGCAGCTCCTCCACATGAGCCTCGTAGGCCTCAAAAAGCTTGGCCAGTGCGCCCCGGATCGCTTCGGCATCCTTCGACTCGGCGACTTTGGCCAATTCGATCCGTCCCTGCAGCACGTCCCCCGAAGCGAACGTCGCCGCCGCAAGCGTTACGCTTCCCGTCTTGCCGGCGATCGCATGCTCGGCGTCGACAAGCTTGATCAGCGCCGGAGCGCCGGATTCGGCGGAGACCGCCTCGGTCGATACCGTGAACGCCGGCACGGAGACGCCCTGGATCGGAAGCGCTTGCGCCGTGCCGATATCCTTAATGTCGAACAGGACATCTCCTTCGACAGCTTCAAGCGTGATCGTTCCGGCTTCCGTTGCCTTGATGTTACCGGACAGGCGCCCTTCTGCGACCGCCCCCGCTTTCTCCAGCTTAATACTGACGACCGCCGGTTTCAGCGTTGCCTGCAGCGAATCGTACTTCGCCAGCAAGCTCTCCCACGCCTCGACCGTATCCGGCGCGTACTGCTTGGCAAGCTCCAGCGGATCCGGCAGCTTTACCGCCGCCAATGTTTCCGTCACGGCCGCTGCCTTAACCGAGCTCGCAGCGGTAACAACCGGCGCGGCATTCGAAGCGGGGTTAGAAGCGGCATTCGCCGCAACGGGACCGGCGGCGATCGCCGACAACATCAGTGCGGACAGGGCGACTCTTGGGACAATGCGTTTTTTTCTGCTGTTCATAGTGTAGAACACGCTCCTTGACGTTGAATTTGTTTTACAAGTACGAGTCTACCTGCCAACTGTGGCAGGACGTTGGTGAAATTGTGGAAAAACGATGGCACGAACCGCAAGCGAAAAACCGGTTGCTATAATGAAGTAACGAAAGGGGATCAGGATGATGGAAGATTATTTTATCGCCGTCGTGGACGACGACCTGCATATTCGCAATCTCGTAGAGGCTTACCTGGCCAAGGAAAACTTCCGCACGCTCGGACTGTCCTCCGCTGAGGAAGCCTGGATGCTCTGGCGCAACAATCCGCCCGATTTGTGGGTGCTCGATATTATGCTGCCCGGAATGGACGGCTACGAGCTGTGCCGCCGCATTCGGGAGGAAGGCGACGTGCCTATCGTCATCATCTCCGCCAAAGACGGCGAAGTCGATAAAATCATGGGACTGGAGCTGGGCAGCGACGATTACCTGGTCAAGCCGTTCAGCCCCAGGGAGCTGGTCGCGCGGGTGAAAAGGCTCCTGCACCGCTGGTACAAGCCGCGCCGGTCGGAAAGATCCGAAGAAGCCGTCTCCGCCCAGCCGGTCGTGGGGATCGGCCCGCTGCAGCTCCTGCCGGAAGAACGCCGCGCTTTCTGGGACAAGCAGGAGATCGATCTGACCTTCAAGGAATTTGCGCTGCTGCAGGTGTTCGCGGAGCATCCTAACCGCGCCTTCGCGCGCGAAGAGCTGCTCGTGCTCGTCTGGGGCGACGACTACTTCGGCAGCGACCGCGCGGTCGACCATCTGATCAAGCGCCTGCGCAAAAAAATCGAGCAATTGCCCGTAGAAGCGGTATGGGGACACGGTTATCGCCTGCGGACGGAAGGAGGAGGAGAAGCGTCATGAAACTGGTCCATCAGATCAACCTGGCATTCGGCCTGCTGCTCGTCGTTATTCTCGGCGCAACCGCGGTCATGATCCATTATGTGCTGCTCGATCATCTGATCGTCGCCCAGAAGAACGAGATGAAGACGCTCGGCGCCAGCGTGGCGACCACCCTGCGAACGCAAGCCGCGCCTTTGGGCGCAGCCGGCGCAATCGACGGCGTCGACGTCTTCGAGGCGACGGCCGTGCAGCTTACGGCGGGAGTGCAAGCCATCGTCGCGGACGAGCACGGCAACGTCTTGTCGCGGACGCTTCCGTTTCAGCCCGTGCTGACGGAGGCAGACGCGTCATTCTCCGCTTCGGAAGTCAAGGAAGGACTTCCAGCGATCAGCACCGAGAGCCTGCAGGCGCTGCAGTCCGGCCAGGATGACCGCTATATCGTCGAAGTCAGTGCGGTCCCGCAAGGCACGCTGACGCTCGTGACGCCGATGAGCAAAGTAAACGCGCTCGAACAGGCGCTGTTCGGGCGGCTGCTCGTCGTATTGGGCGCAGGCGGCATTCTGGTGCTGCTGCTAAGTCTCGTCATTACGAGAAAGCTGATCCGCCCTCTCATGAAGCTTCGGGAAGAGCTGAAGAAAGTGAAGGAACGCCGGTTCGCGGACGTTCGCAAAGTCCGGGCCGGCGGCGAGATCGGAGCGGTGGCGCAAACCGTATACGAGCTGGCCGGCGAACTGGACCGGTACGTCCGCGTGCAGAAGCTGTTTTTCCAGAACGCCTCGCATGAGCTGAAAACCCCGCTTATGTCGATCGCCGGCTACGCGGAAGGCATTCGCGACGGCGTATTCGAGGGCGACAGCGTGCACAAAGGGCTCGACGTCATCTTGAGCGAGAGCGGCCGGCTGAAGAAAATCGTCTCCGAGATGACGCTCCTCGCCAAGCTGGACAGCGAGGAGGACGTGTTCCATCCCGCATCCGTCCCCCTCAAGGAGCTGCTGGACGACACGATCGAGCGGGTAAATCCGATGTTGGCCTCCAGAGAACTGAGTCTGAAAGTACTGTACGAGGAGGAGGAGACGCCCGAACTCCTTACCGTACAGGCCGATCGGGACAAACTGCTGCAAGCGCTGCTGAACGTCGTCGCGAACGCCGCCAGACATGCCCGACGCTCGATCGAAGTGCGCGTCGGAACGAACAAAGACCAAGTTGTCATCGCGATCGCCGACGACGGAGGAGGCATACCGGAAGAGCTGCTCCCCCATCTGTTCCACCGGTTCGTCAAAGGAAAGGACGGCGAGAACGGCCTCGGGCTGGCCATCTCGAGAGCGATCGTCGAGCGCTGCGGCGGACGCATCGAAGCCGGCAACCGGGATGAAGGCGGCGCGATATTCTCTCTCCGTTTCCCCTCGCCGACAATGACCGCTGCCGGATAATCTCTTCCTCAAAGGTTCGGGGAGCCGCCCCGCGGCTCCCCGAACGGCTTCGGCCATCCCCGGCATCCTGTCTTCCCGAACGAATGGCAAGCCATTCCCCTCTCTCCCCGTTTCGAATCCCTCCCGGTTGCTCATACTAGAAAGTGGATACCAGCCGAGATCGCCGAGGAGGACTGCCGATTGAATACCTCTATTCCATCCGATACCGCCCCCCGCAAGCTTCACCCGCTCGTGGACATGCACGTAGACCGGAGCGCTTTCGAAGATTTGGAGCGGCGGGCGGAACGCAACGGCCCATGGGATGACTGGCCTTTGTACCAGCTTGCGTTGGAGGCGGAGGAAGCCAACCTCGTCACCGATTTCCACGCTTTGCGCTGCCTGTCGCTGCTCCCTCATTTCGAGCCGATGCCCCACCAGATCGACACTGCCCGCCGCGTGCTGCACGAGATGAGAGGCCGGGCGATCCTCGCCGACGAGGTCGGCCTGGGCAAGACGATCGAAGCCGGATTGATTCTTAAGGAATACATGATCCGCGGCCTCGTGAGGAAAGCGCTCGTGCTCGTCCCCGCCTCCCTCGTGCTGCAATGGGTGCGCGAGCTGAACGGCAAGTTCGACATTCCCGCCGTCGCCCAGCGCAAAGCCTATTCATGGGACAACGACATCGTCGTCGCCTCGATGGATACGGCCAAGCGCGACCCGCACCGGCAGACGCTGCTCGACGGCGAATACGATCTGATCATCGTGGACGAGGCGCACAAGCTGAAGAACAAGCGCACGGGCAACTATCAATTCATCAACGAGCTTCGCAAAAAGTACTGCCTCCTGCTCACCGCCACGCCGGTGCAGAACGATCTGTCCGAGCTGTACAACCTGATTACGCTGCTGAAGCCCGGCCAGCTCGGGGGCGAGGGCGACTTCGCCGCGAACTTCGTCGCGGATCGCCGCGTGCCGAAGAACGAATCCAAGCTTCATGAAGCGCTCGGCCAGGTCATGATCCGCAATCGCCGCAGCGACGGAGGCGTCGAATTCACGAAGCGGGTCGTCACCAACGTGCCGCTCCGCCTGTCCGCGGAAGAGATGGCGCTCTATGAAGGCGTAACCGACTACGTTCGCAAGCATGCCGCCTCGGAGAGCGGAGACATGGCCAGCATGCTGTCCCTTGTCACCTTGCAGAGAGAAGTCTGCTCCAGCCGCGACGCCGTATTTTTGACGCTGATCAACCTGTTCAAGAAGACGGCCGAGGACTCCCCGCTGCGCGCCCGAATCTGGGAGCTCGTCGAGCTGATCAAGCAGATCAAGTCGAACACGAAAGCCGAGAAGGCGATGGAGCTTGTCCGCAGCCTGAACGACAAGGCGATCATCTTCACCGAATACCGGGCGACTCAAGAATATTTGCTGAAGTTTTTCAGAGAGCACGATCTCGCCGCCGTCCCTTACCGGGGCGGGATGAACCGGGGCAAGAAAGACTGGATGATGGAGCTGTTCCGCAGGCGCGCGCAGGTGATGATCGCTACCGAAGCCGGCGGTGAAGGCATCAACTTGCAATTTTGCCACCACGTCATCAACTTCGACCTGCCTTGGAACCCGATGCGGGTCGAGCAGCGGATCGGCCGGGTGCACCGGCTCGGGCAGACGGAGGACGTCCAGATTTTCAACCTGTGCACGCTCGGCACGATTGAAGAGCACATCGTCCATCTGCTGCACGAGAAAATCAACATGTTCGAGTTGGTCATCGGAGAACTCGACGAGATCATTCAGCAGTTCGAGAAGGAAGACAATCTTGAGCGCCGTCTCGCCCAGCTCGTGCTGGAAACCGCAGACGGCGAGGAGTTGCGCAGAAAAATCGACGGACTCGGGGATACGCTGCTCGAGACGAAAAAACGGATGCAACTGGAGAACGCGACATGAATTCGAAACAGATCCATCGCTTCGTCGTTTCCTATCTGGAATCGAAAGAATGCCACTTTATCGAGAAGAGCCCCGGCGGGGTCACCGTTAAGCTGTCCCCCGACGCGGACCGTGCGCTGTCGAACCGGCCGTATTATTGGAGCTTCGTCGACCGGACCGGCACGCCCCCGGAGACGATGACCTATCGCTGGTCGTTCGAGAATCCGGCGATGTCCGACCGCATGAACGCTTCGCCGGTGTCCTACGTCATGACGGAATCCGGACGGATCATCCAGGAGGACGTCTACTTCGGCTCCAGGCGGCTGCACCAGCTGTTCGGCGTCGTCCAACAATCCGGGCGCTGCGTGACCTTGTTCGAGGAGCCTCCCCGCGGCCGGCTCGACCCGCTCGCTTCCCAAGCTTACACCGCTTGGCTCGGCGTCAATTTCAAAGTCGGCTACGAGTGCGACATGAAGCGGGAAGAGCTGTACCAGTGGGGCATCTCGCTGGCCACCGGCGTCATCGACGAGAGGTTCATGGATAAGCTGCGGGAGCGCAGGCTGACGCCGCGGCTTCCGGCCAACGTCCATCTGCTGAAGAACGGTCTGTCTCTGAGAAAAGGGATGGCCCAGCTCGAAGCGGCGCTCGAACGCAGGCTGCGCGCCGCCGATTTCTCCTGGGCCATGGAAGCCGAAGCGCGGAGGCAAGACGAACTGGAGAGAATTCGGCAATATTATGTTCCCATGCTGGAGCATATGAATCATCCCGACCAGAGCGAGCAGAAGGAAGCCGTCACCGCCAGATTCAATCAGCGGGAAGCCGAAATCGACTGGCAATACCGACCGCGCGTGAGCGTCTCGGTTCTGAACTGCGGCATCTTCCACCTGCCCGGCATCGATTAAGCGACGATACGCCGCAAATCGGCAAAATTAGAACCGCCGAGCACGGCGCATGCTGACACGTTCCAACACCTTCGGCGCCGCCCGTCGGCTACAATGGACAAGCGGCGCCAAGATCCAACCGGACGAACGTACACTATGAAACAGCGGGTGATAACATGATTTTCCTGAAAAGCCGTAACGGAAGTCGACTCAGATCAAGCCTTCGGTTCGCGGCGACGGTGGCCTTGTCGGCCCTCCTCTGGTCGAGCGCGATCGCGCTGCCCGCCTCCGCGGAAGTCGCGGCCGCCGAGCCGCAATCCAAGCTGGAGCGTCAAGTCGAGAGCTGGGTGGCGACGCTGTCCAAGCAGAAGCCGTTCCAGGATTGGCAGGCCGCGGATCCCCAGATTGCGGCGCTCGGCCCCGGCACCCATAGCTGGCTCGTCCTGTTCACGAAGGAAGGGCGCGACATCGGCTATATGGTCGTGCATGCGGTCACGGACGGCTCTTTCCAGCTCGGCGAGTACGGAATCGGTCCCTATTCCTTGTATTCCCTTCAGCAGCTCAAGCGCTCGCTGGTCTACAGCGGACTCCTATCCGAAGACGAGGTTGGCCTGATCGCCGCCGCCAAACAGTACGTGCACCCCTTCGCCGCCGCATGGGAAGTCCGCGTGGGAGAGCATGTCTATTGGCTCGACGCCAAAACGGCGGAGCAGCTTCCGGTGGACAAGCCCCAATGGACTTCCTTGTTCAGCGACGCTTCGCCCTTCCTTGGACAAGCCGCGTCGCCCGCCGTCGATGAGTTGAAGCTGAACGAACTGTTCGACGCATATGAGAGATTGCCTTGGCTCACAAAAGAGGCGCCATTCCCTGCGGAAGACGCCAAAAAGCTGCAGAAGCGCCTCGACAGCGGGAAGCCTCTGCGTTATGTAACGGAACCGTTCGGGGACGCGATGTTGTACGCGGCGCCGGTTATCGGCTACCAACGCTGGTCGAACGGCCGTATCGATATTGCGCTGGACATGGAAGGAACGCGCTTCATCCCTCTTGACGCTTTGCTCGAGGGCGGTCTCTTTTATCGTTAATTCGCGGACGAATTCGTTGAACGCGCCTCATGGCGCGTTTTGTTTTTCTTCTCCGCGCGATTTCCCCACCAGATCATCAGCCCCATCGGCGCCATGCCGAACCATTTGGTCAGCCACGGTTCTTTGATCCGCGGGGCGCTGATCTTCTTCTCGGCCTCTTCATCCTTGGGACGTTCCATGTAACTGACGACCCGCTCCGTTACGTATCGCAAATATTCCGATCCGTCCATTCATCTCGCCTCCTCCTCTCTAGCATGCCCGTTTCGGGATGCACTCAACCGTTCTGCATGGGGAACGGCAATTTGTGTCACGCTATAGAGCGGAGAAGCTTCGCATCGAGAACGGAGGAGACGGAATTTGTTATTTGCCATGCGTATCGTTATCATTGCCTGCAGCCTGCTGTTAATCGCGGGGGGGGCCGGACCCGGAACCGCGGAAGCCCATGATCCGCCCAACGTCAAACGCGCGCTTCCTACCGCCGACGTGCTGATCGATGCGGGACACGGCGGAATCGACGGAGGCACCCACTGGAACGGCATTCTTGAGAAAGACATCAATCTGGCCATCTCCAGGAAGCTCTACCTGCTTCTTCGCGCGCGCGGGCTTAAGGTCATCCTTAACCGAACGGGCGACTACGCGCTCAGCGACGACAACCGCTGGCACTTGAGCCGTTCGCGCCATCGGCGCGACCTGTCCCAGCGCCGCGGCTTGTCCGACGAGATCGGAGCGGCCCTGTTCGTCAGCGTTCACGTCAACTGGTCGCCCAAAGGAAGCAAGAGAGGTCCTCTGGTCATCCATCAGGCGGAAGGAGGCAGCGCACTGCTGGCCAAATTCATTCAGGACAGCTTGAACAGGCAGCAGAATAAATTCCGGCTGCCCCAAGTGGCCAATCAATATTACTTGCTGAATCGGGTTCAAGTGCCGAGCGTCATCGTCGAGACGGCTTTCCTCAGCGATCCGGCAGACCGGGCGATGCTGACTTCGATTCCCGGTCAGAACCGCATCGCCGCAGCGATCGCCAGCGGCATTATCGCCTACCGGCTGTGCAGTCCGTGAGCGGCGAAGGGCTCCGGAATCTTAAGCAATGCGGTCAGCGGCACGAAAGCCGCCTTGCCCTTCAGTTCGGGAATGGCGGAGCGCAAGGCGTCGGAGGTAGACATCCCTGAAGGTCCGACATGGCCGATGGCGATGCAGCGTTCGTTCTTGGCGAGCAGCTTCTTCACTTCCGCAAGCTGCTTCAGCACGTGATGCCGCGTATAGACGTCATCGAGGAACACGTCGTTGTGGAGCGTTTCCACGCCGACCTCCTTCGCCACCGTCGGCACGACCGTGCGATAAGACGTTCGACTGTCGAGAAAGATCAAGCCCTTCTCCTTGCACGTCTGGAGCACGATTCGCATCACCCGTTTGTCGGCGGTCGCCTTCGAGCCCATGTGGTTGTTCATGCCGATCGCATGAGGCACTTCGGCGATCGCCGCCTCCACCCTCCTGCGAATTTCCGCATCCGGCAAATCCGTCGTAATCGCTCCCGGACCGAGCCAGTTCCGCTGCCCTCTCATCGGCTCCATCGGCATGTGCACGATCACGTCGTGCCCAAGACGATGGGCTTCTTCCGCGTCCTTCTTCGTCGTCGGCAAGAACGGCATGACGGCCACCGTCAGCTTGATCGGCAAATTCAGCATTTGCTCCGTCCCCTTCATGCCGTTGCCGAAATCGTCGATTACGACGGCGATTTGACGCAGGCTCTCCCCCGATGCTCCGGGTTCGGGCGGCGCTGCGGACAGCGAATCGGACGCCGCCCCGTTCCATCCTCCCAGCAAGGCGATTCCAAGCGTAAGCTTACCGAGAAACATCTTTCTCATCCTCATGCGGCATTCTCCTTTGGCAGCTGCTGCTTCATTAGATCACTACCGCTTTAGTATGGGATGTTCTGGAAACGAATATTACATCAAAATCCCCGCCGGGCTCGGGATAGCCGGGCGGGGATCATCGTGATTCGTCGTTTACCGGGCGTCTTCGCGGCTGCGGCTGCGCATCCCCGCCAGACCGAACAGGCCGAGCAGACCGAGCCAGCCCCAGCTGAAGCCGGTTCTTGTCGTCGTCTCCATTCTTCTGACCGTGTTGTTCGCGCGAGTCGTCATGTTCGTCGTGTTGTTGTAAGGACGATACGCGTTCATTCGGGTCGAATCGTACGTGCCGTTATAGTTGCCGTTGAGGCCGAAGTTGCCGTTCGTATTATAAGTGCCGTAATTGCCGTTGTTCGCGCGATCGAATACGCCGTCCGTTCTTCCCGCGTTCGGGAAGTAAGTTCTCGTCGGCACGGGCGCGCCGTTCAGCGTCCTGCTGTCGCCGGAAGTCCCCGTCGTCCCCGTCGTATTCTCCGCGAATGCGGGAACGACGCACGCCAACGCAATACACATGCTCAATGCCAAACTAGCCGCCATTTTTTTCAAACCTGAACCCCTCCTTAAGCGATTTGATTGCCCTAATAAGGTGTCCCCGGCCTTTCAAAATATGCGATGAGGATCGTCGGCTGTCCAGCCATAAGCAGGAAACTCCGCGCGGCGCAAGCGATTGGAGCCCACTCGGGACGATCCGGCATGTGCTTTCGCCTGTTTTTGCCAAGATGGGTGAATGTACTGACCGTATCTTTATCCCGACATAAGCTACATACGTGACGATTGTCATAATAAACCGCAAGGTGGTGATAGACATGGGATATCCTGTTGCAGGTGATGTTTGCGGTCCTAAAGGCGGAGTTGCGGGAGCCGCGGCTTTCGCACTTGTACTCTTCGTCCTCTTGGTAATCATCTTGCGCGCCGGCTACTGATCGAAGAGAACAAATTCTCCCGCTGTCTTCGGTGTCGCGCCTACCGCGGCGGACCAAGGCGGCGGGCCTTGTTCTTCTTCTCGCCCGAGCCTTCTTCCTTGGACGCCAGCCATCTCAAGGAATCCGCGTAGCGCTTGGGCGAAAGGCCTTCCGTTTTTTTGAACAGCTTGCTGAAATAGTACATATCCCCGATGCCGACCAGGTCGGCGATCGCTTCGATCGAATGGGCGTTTTCCCTGAGCAGCCGTTTGGCCTCCCCGATCCGGATTCCCGTCAAGTACTGGGGCGCCGACAGCCCGGTCGCTTGCTTGAACAGCGTGCCGAAATATTTCGGCGACAAATTCGCCCGGCTCGCCAGCTTCTTCAAGTCGATCTCGGACGCATAGTTTTCCTTCATATATTGAATGGCGTCCAGCATCATATCGGCATGCGGGTGGCTGACCCGAATGCCTTCCTCGGTCGTCAGCTCGCCGTGAATGAGCCCGATCAGCTTGAGCATCGCCGCCTTCAGCCAGATTTGCGCGTCGGCTCTCGACTCCTCGAACACGCGGCACAGCTCTTTGAACGCCTCGAAGAAGTCGTGAACCCGCGCCGGATTCATCCTCTCCGGAATGTCCATGTCCGCCAGCTCGGCGTCGGGCCTCGCGCGAAGCCAATTCGCATCCGGTGTCCCCTCCTCGGATTTGCTGCCCAAATAAACCGCATAAGGGGAAAATTCCGCCGCCTCCCCCAGGAAGACGTAGTCGAAATGTACGGCAAAGCAATGCATCGGCTCCGACTGGGAGACGAGCATTTCGTTGGCGACGTGGGGCCGAATGTACAGCAGGTCGCCCGGTCCCATCGGGTGCGTTCTGTCCTCGATGCGCAGCGTCCCGGTTCCCTTCACGACGTAAATGAACTCGTGATCGTAAATGTAACGCTCAGGATTGCGCGAGCCCGGAGCAATGATGACCTCGTGCACGAAACGGACGTAAGGAGAGATCGTCCGATAATCCACTCTCGTCGACATAGCCATGCGCCGTTCCCTCCTACTTTTCGACCAATTCGCTTTTTTAACCAGTATAACATCTTGCATTCCGCGATCTATAAAGATTATTTCAATTCGACTTTTTTACAAAAATCTCGGAATTCTCTCCA
Source organism: Cohnella sp. SGD-V74 (assembly GCF_003001675.1). Lineage (GTDB taxonomy): Bacteria > Bacillota > Bacilli > Paenibacillales > Paenibacillaceae > Cohnella. The sequence continues at coordinate 65,357 of NZ_PVYW01000020.1, forward strand.
TCCTCACCTTCGGCTTCCGGCTGTAGGATAGAAGCATACCACCGCCGAGGAGGAATCACCCATGACAACGCCGATTACGCAAGACCATATCGATTTTTATCGTGAAAACGGATTCGTGAAAGTCGACAATATGCTGACCGAGGAAGAGCTGGAGCTGCTGCGGGAGTACTTGGAGGAAGCGATGCAGACGACGAGCGACCGCTCGGTGCAGACGGACAAGCAAGGCGGGCTCTACTACCGCGTCCTGAACCAGAAGGTCAATACGTGGCGGGATCATGCCGGAATGGGCAAATTCAGCTTCCACGAACGATTCGCCCAATCCGCGCTGCAGCTTGCCGGAGCCGGTCAAATCCGCCTCTTCCACGACCACGGTCTCTGGAAAATGCCGAACGATTCCAAGCCGACGCCTTGGCATCAGGATACGCCGTATTGGCCGATTAACGAAGCCGACCAGGGCATGCTGTCGATCTGGATCGCGCTGGACGACGTCAACGAGAAGAACGGCTGCATGGCGTTCATTCCGAAGTCGCAGAAGCTCGGCAAGCTGCACGGCATCGATTTCCTCGATCCGCAGAACATCTTCGACTACGTCGAGGGCGGACAGCTGGACGACCGCAAGCCCGTCGTCGTGCCGCTGAAAGCCGGAAGCTGCACGTTCCACAACGGCCTGACGTTCCACTACGCCCATGCCAACGAGACCGATCGGCCGCGCCGGGCGCTGGCGATCATCTACATGCCGGACGATATCACGTTCAGCGGCGCTTCCCATCCGATCACGAATGGGCTGAACCTGGAGAAGGGCGACGTGCTCAAAGGGCCGCTGTTCCCTGTGCTGGCCGTTCGCGGCTCCGACTGACCTCTTCTCCTCTGCAAAACAAAGGCTATCCCTTAGCGTCAGTGACTCGACACCTAAGGGATAGCCTTCTTTTCACGTCGACTGGACAGCTCGCTTACTTCGCTCTGTCTTCCTTACGAACGCAGCGGCGAACTCTCGCTTACTTCGCGCCGGCTTTCGTCAACGCCGCGATCATCTCGCCGTAGCCCCGGCTCCTGGCGTGTTGGAGCGGAGTTACCCCGTCGTGGTCGGCCAGATTCACGTTGGCTCCGTGCTTAATGAGCAAGTCGACGATTTCCTGATGAGCTTTGCCTCCGTCTCCGAGGATGACGGCTTCCAGCAACGCGGTCCAACCCAAGTTGTTGACATGGTCGACATCCACGTCCGAGTGTTCCAGCAGTTCGCGTACGATTTCGACGTGGCCCCGATCGGCGGCCGGAATGAGCGCCGTTCCTCCGAAACGGTTCGTAATCGTCGTATCCGCTCCGGCAGCAAGAGAAGCCTTCAGGAAGTCCATCTTGCCCTCCGCGCCCGAATACAGCAGCGGATTGTCCAAGCGGTCGTCCCGAATATTCAGGTTGGCTCCGCGCTCCGCGAGCAGGTTGAACAGATCGAGCCGATCGTTATGCACCGCGACCATCGCGGAAGTGCGGCCTCGGCCGTCCGTGGCGTCGATGTCGGCCCCTTGCTCCAGCAGCCGTTCGACGGCTTGCCGGTCTCCTTCGACGACCGCTTGCAGCAAATCCCGGTTTAACTTGTCCATCTCTCGGTTCACCTCTTGAGTCGCTTTTTGATCCCCGTCGGTCAGCAAGGAATCCACTCTTACTTCGCAGCCCGCCAGAGCCGCGGCCAGAATGATCAGTCCCAATCCGCGCAGCATCGCGAACCGCCGCCTTCCCAATAGCTTCATCGGCATCACCCGCAATTTTACAGTTTAAGCTCCGCTTGCGATTGTCCGGCCCAGTCTCCGACAGGCGCGACCGTATAAGCAACGCGCGGCGTCAGCTTCGTTCCGGCGGCCAGATCGAATACGCCTGTTGCGCCTTGGCGGCTGGAGTAACGATAAGTCGCGGTCAAGCGATTGCCGTTCCCGTCGGTCAGCTGCACGCTGCGACCGGAGAACAGCTCGTCTCCCGGGTCGCCCGCCAGAACGACTTGAATGGAGGTTTCGCCTACGGCTTCCGCGCCGGCAATTTGCAGAGGAGCGATCTCCTTCGCGGTGAATGTCGGATTGGCGATTCGCGCCCAATCCGAGGTCACCGTGTATTTCACGCCCGGCTTCAACGTCTCGCCTTCCGGCAGACGGAACTTGGGCTCCTGCTTGCCGTCCGTCGACTGCGTGAACGGCACGTACTTGGCGATTATCGGCTGTCCGCCTTCCGGCGTAATCGTCACTTCCCGCGCCTGGCCGGAGGAGATGATCTGATAGGCTTTGCCGCTCTCGTCCTTGTCGTTCTCGTCCAGCACGAAAGCGTTGGCGCCCCGGCCGCCGCTGTACGCGGCGATGATGTAGCCGTAGTCGACCACTCCGTTTGCCTTCAGCGCTTCCAACTCTAACGTATCGTTCGCCACCTGCCTCGCTTCGGTCATGTCCAGCTTCGCTGCGTTGCCCGTGAACGTGCCTGCGGCTTGGCCTTTGTAGGTCAGCGTATACGCCGCGCCGGGCTTCTGTACGGTCGTCGGGACGATGTACGTCGCCGCGGAGCCCGTCTTCAGCCGCGGCATGTTGCTGATGGCAAGCCCGTCGTTAAAGGCGAAATCCTCCTTAGCCTGTGCGAACGCTTCGTTGTCCGCTGTCAGCGGTTTGTCGAAGTCGACGATCAGCGTAATGGCGTTTAACGCGCGGATGCTCACGATGCGGGCATCCGAGGAGGGAATCGCCTCGCGGGCGGTCGAGAGCAAGTAAGCCGCTTCGCCGCGCGTCGCGCTGCTGCCCTGCGCATAGAAGTCCTCCGCCCAGTACTGAACCGATTTGACATCCCGCTTCAATGCCTTGGTTACCGTCCGGATCAGCTCGTCGTCCGTCACGACGGCTTGCGGCTCGAAGCGGCCGTCCGCCGTCTCCATCACTTGCTGCTCCACCAGTCCGGCCGCATAGTCAGCATACCATGCCTGCGGTTTGACGTCCGCGAGGCTGATCCCCGAGCCGCCTTGAATGCCGAACGCCAGGGAGACCAGCTTGGCCAGCTCCGCGCGGGTAATCGGATTGTTCTCCCTCATGCTGCCGTCCTCGTACCCGTTCATCACTTGCAGGTCGGCAAGACGGTTGACGGCTTCCTGAATGGCCTGCGCGGACAGCGGCGCGGCTGCGGCGGATTGTGCCATGAGCGGCAGCGTTCCGGTTCCAAGCGCGGCCGCCAGCGTCATAACGGCCAATTTCTTCGAATATTTGTTCATCGATAATTCCTCCTTGTAGTCGATAGGCGTTAAGGTGTTGTCTGCCTTATCCCTAGCATAAAGGAGAGAGTTAAACGGCCTAGAAACCCGGGATTAACGGATTCGAAATAAATGATAAACAAATTCTAAACTGCGTTAGGGCGTGTTTTCATACTCCGAGGACAGCAGATATGGCCGAATTTTCGTTCCATGCAAGGAACTTTTGTGAAGGCGTACCGGAGGTACGTCGAGCAAAAGTGACGAAGCAGGGGGCGAAAAGGCGGTGATAGATGCCCCTGAGCGGGTTTGAAGACACGCCCTAGACGGAAAAGCGATATCCCGCTCCCCAGACGGTCTCGATGTACTGCGGAGCGGACGGATCGACCTCGACTTTCTCCCGCAGCCTGCGAATGTGCACGGTTACGGTGGCGATGTCCCCGTTCGAATCCATGCCCCAAATGCGCTCGAACAGCTCCTCCTTGCTGAAGACACGGTTCGGATGGCTCGCCAGAAACTCCAGCAGGCCGAATTCCCGGGTCGTGAACGCGACCTCGCGGCTGCGCACCTGCACCCGGCGGGCGGCCTTGTCGATGACGAGTCCCCGGAAGCGCATTTCCGAGCCAGGTCCGGCCTCCCGCTTGCCTATCAGCCGCTCATAGCGGGTGATGTGAGCCTTGGCTCTCGCGACCAGTTCGCTCGGACTGAACGGCTTCGTAATATAGTCGTCGGCCCCCTGGTTGAAAGCCCGGATTTTATCGATCTCCTCCTTCTTCGCCGAGACGATCAGAATCGGAACCTCCTTCTCCTGCCGGATGCGGCTGCACAGCTCGAAGCCGCTCATTCCGGGAAGCTGCAGATCGACGATCACCAGATCGTAATCGCCGCCAAGAGCGAGCTGCAGCCCTTCGCTCCCCGTATGGCACAAGTCGACGCGAAAGCCGTTCAGCTCGAAGTAGTCCCGCTCCAGCTCCGCGATCGACTCCTCGTCTTCAATGATCAGAATGCTTGTCGTCATCGTCCGCCGCTCCTTCCTCTTTCGTTGCCCGCTTCAGCGTAAAAAACAGGCTCGTGCCGACGCCCGGCTCGCTGCTTGCCCATATGGTCCCTCCGTGTCCTTCGACGATCTGCCTGGCGATCGCGAGTCCCAATCCGCTGCCTCCCGTCGAGGAGTTGCGCGATCGTTCCGCGCGATAGAAACGGTCGAAAATGTACGGTATGTCCTCCCGGGGAATGCCGATTCCGTTATCCCGGATTTCGACGGCGACCCGGTCCTCGGCCGCGCGGACGGAGACGCGGATCGTTTTGTCCGCCTTGTCGGTAAACTTCTGCGCGTTGCCGATGATGTTCAGCACGGCCCGCTTCAGCTTCTCCAGATCGGCGAACACCGCAATGCCGCTCTCCGGACGGTCGTCCCACTCCAGATCGATGCCTTTCTCCTTCATTACGAAGCGCAGTTCGTCGAGGCAAGCGTCTAGGAAGCCGACAATGTCCGCATGCTCGAACTGAAACGAAACCTGCTTCAAATCGAGCTTGGAGTACAGGAACAGCTCGTCCACCAGCCTGTCCAGGTCGTTCGCCTTGGAGTAAATAATGTTGACGTACTTGTCCATCTTCTCCGGTGTATCCGCCACTCCGTCGCGAATGCCTTCGATATAGCCTTTAATGTTCGTGATCGGCGTGCGCAAATCGTGCGAGATGTTCGAGACAAGCTCCTTGCGGCTCTCCTCGTCCCGCAGACGCAGCTGGACCGATTCGTGCAGCCGCTTGCGCATATTCTCGAACGTCTCGTTCAGTTGACCGATCTCGTCCTTGGAGCGCAAGTCGAGCGAGACCTGAAGATTGCCTTCCTTGATCCGTTCGGCCGAGCCGCGCAGCAGCTCAAGCGGCTTGACGACGCTGCGGGTAATCCACCTGTACAGCAGCGCGTTGGCCGCGACGATGACGGCGACGAGCAGAATGACGAGGACGGGCAGCAGCTTGCGAACGACTTCGCCGAACGGGCTTCGCTCGCGAATGACGAAGACGCTCCCTTTGGCCCCGTCCGTGAACCGGAAGTCGAACTTCGCATAGGCGTAAAACCGTTCGCCGATGTTAAACGTATGGCGAATCTGGTTGTTGTCCAGATCGTAAGCGGGCAGATAGCCTTCCAGCTCCGGCTGGTTAAACGTGTTCGATTCGAACACCTGATTGCTCTCCCTGCGGACGTAGAGGCCGGCGCGCACCGTTCGCAGCTTGAAATCGTACTCGGTCAGCAGTTCCCTTTCCTGCAGCCGATCCGGCTCGTTTTTGGCCAAATACTTCAATTCGAGGAAGATCGACTCTTCCTCCTCCGTCAGCGGATTAAGCTGGTAGTGAACCTTATAAAAATCGCGGAAGCTGCGAACGTCCCCCGTCGCCGTAATCGCGAACAGACCGGCGGTCAGCGCAACGACGAGCAGGCTGACGACCAGCATACCCGTATAGGACAGCAGCAGCTTGATGCGGATAGACATGCGGTCAGTCACCTCGTCCCGAAGGTTGCTTCGGATGCGTAATCCGTACAAATATGCTACCATGGCGCTAAGTATATGAATAATATTAATAAAGTTGGTTTTGCTTAGCTTTTTCCTATACTAAGGGGAGGGGGGTGATCCGAAAATGGACATTCGGCAGCTGCGATATTTCATCGCGATCGTCGAGGAGGGCAAGATCTCGGCCGCGGCCGAGAGGCTTCATATTTCGCAGCCGCCGTTAAGCCAGCATCTGAAAGCGATGGAGGAAGAGCTTGGAACGACATTGGTAGAGCGGAGCGGCAAGCAGTTCGAGGTCACCGAAGCCGGAAAATCCTTGTACAAGTACGCTTTACAGATGGTCCAACTGATGGAAGAGGCGAAGCTGGAAGCGAAGGAAGCCGGGAACGGAGTAAACGGCCAGCTGAAAATAGGCGTCAACACATTCTCGGTCGCGGGACTGTCCGAGCTGCTGCAAACCTTCGGAAGCCGTTATCCGAAGGTGACCTACAAAATCCAGCAGAACGAATCGGCTCAACTATGCCAGCTCGTGCGGGATCGGGCCATCGAGTTGGCGATCATCCGCTTGCCGCTGGAGCTGTCTTCTTTTTCGGTTCTTCACCTGAAGAACGAGCCTTTCTACTTTATTGCGTCGGCGAAGCACGAGCGGTTGAAGGACGAAGTGTCGCTGGCCGACATTCACTCTTATCCGCTCGTGCTGCCGAGCACCGAAGGCTTGGGCGTGCATTACTTGATCTTGGAGGCGTTCTCCCGGTCCCGGCTGACCGCCAACCTGATGGGCGAATGCTCCGACATCGCCCTGCTGATGGACATGGTGTCCTCCGGCTTCTGCGCGTCGGTCGTTCCGGAGACGGTGCTGAAGAGGCACAAAGGCTATGCGGTCAACGCCAGCAAAGTGGCGCCCGAGACGGACGTCGCTTCGCCGATCGGTTTGATCTGGCTTAAGCATCACCGTCTGTCCCAGGCCGCGCAAAATTTCGTCGATCTGCTCCAATCCCGTCTATAACGTACCGGCGACGATCTCCCCGCGGAACAGCACCGCTTGTCTGGGCGCTCTTCTCGCCACCGCTTCCGCGGAGCAGCTTGCTTGCGCCAGCACGGCGTCGGCCGAGTCGCCGACCGCCGGCCATACGCGGTTGCCGTCAGCGTCCAGCGGAGTGACACCGCCGGTGATGAAGCCGAGCGCTTCTCCCAGCGAGCGTTCATCAACGAAGCGGTACAGTTCTGCGAGTCGGCTCGCCTTCATCAGGCAATCTCCGGTGCCGAACGGCGACCAGTGATCGGTAATGCTGTCGTTGCCGAGCCCGATCCGCACTCCTTTGTCGCGCATCGTCGGAAGCGGCATGATCAAGCCGCCGAACGGCACGGTGGAGGTGATCGAGATCCCCAGCGAGGCGAAGCGATCCGCAAGCTCGGCGGCGGCTTCGGCCTCTCCGGCGAACGCGAACGCATGGCTGACCGTTACCCGGCCCTGCCAACCGGCCTGCTCGGTCAGATCGGCGAGCCGGCTCATCGTCGCGAGGCCCGCGCCGCCTTGGTCGTGGACGTGAATGTCCACGCCCGCATCCGCTTCGACCGCGATGTCCATCACCGTCTGCAGCGAGCGCTCGATGTCGCCGTCGACGGTCGCCGGATCGACCGCGCCGACATGCGTCGCTCCTTGGCGCATCGCTTCGCGGACGAGCACGGCCGCATCCGAGCGCAGCAGACCGTGCTGCGGGAAGGCGACGATCTCATGGGACAGCTTGCCGGAAAACGTATCCAGCGCGCGCATCGTCGCCTCCATATTCCGCAGCCCGACGACCGGATCAATATTGCAATGCGTGCGGACGTGGGTCGAGCCGAAGCCGAGCACCAATTCGAGCAGCTTCTCGGCCCGCTCTTGCGCAGTCGGCAGCAGCTTCGGCAGCAGCTCCCGCTCCTCCTCGATTCTGCCGAACACGCCGTTCGCCGGTCTGACCGCCCTCCACGGTCCGCCGTAATACGTCTTGTCGATGTGAATATGCATTTCCTTAAAGGCGGGCAGCAGGAGCAGCCCCTTCGCGTCTCTCCTCGGCAGTTCGTCTTTCGGAAACCCACCATCCGCAGCCAAGATCTCCGTTATTTTTCCGTTCTCGATGCGGAGGTGGCACAGCTCCGTTTCCGTCCCGACGATCGCGCCTTCCTCTCTCCTATAGCCGCTTTCCAGCCGGACATTCGTAAGCCAATAAGCTTTAGCAGCGTTCATACGGACCTCCCCTCCAGCGATCCTGCGACGATCGCCCCTCGGTGCATGACGGCGGGACGTTTCGCCCTTCTCGCCACCGCCTCGGCCGAGCAGCTCGCCTCAGCGAACACGAGACTCGCTTCGTCTCCCGGCTTCGGCCAGACTTGCCGCCCATCCTTGTCCAGCGGCGTGACACCCCCGGTGATGAAGCCGAGCGTCTCGGCCAGCTCCCGTTCCGTTTTCCATCCGAAACGTTCTGCCAGACGCCCCGCCCTTTCGAACACGTCTCCGCTGCCGAACGGCGACCACGAATCGAAAATGTTGTCGCACCCGACCGCTGCCCGCACTCCGCGGGCATGGAGGAACGGAACCGGCGGCATCGTCCGTCCGAGCGGCACGCTCGTAATGACCGTAATGTCGGCGCGCGCCAGAAGCCCTGCCATCTCTTCCGCCTCTCCTCCCTCCATATCGCTCAACGCAAACGCATGGCTGACGGAGACTCGGCCCTGCCAGCCCGCTTCCTCCGCAAGCTGCGCGAGCCTTCGGATCGTGTCCAACCCGACGCGGCCGCCGTCATGCAGATGCAGGTCGACATCGGCGTTCGCCTCGACGGCCAGCTCCATCATCTGCTGCAGCGACCTTTCCGCGTCGCCGTCCACCGTATGCGGATCGACGCCTCCGACGAGCCCGCAGCCGCTGCGCAGCGCTTCCCTGACCAGCCCGGCGCTTTGCGATCTCAGCAGGCCGTGCTGCGGAAAAGCGACGATCTCGGCTGTCAGCTTGCCATCGAATGAAGCCAGAGCCTCTTGCACGGCCTCCAGATGACGAAGCCCCACCTCGGGATACAGGTCGACATGCGTTCGCACATGCGTCGAGCCAGCCCGAAGAAGCAGGGCGAGCAGCGTTTCCGCGCGTTCCTTCATCGTCGTGGCCAGCGCAGGCAGCGTATTTTTCTCGATCTCGAACCGCTCGAACAGGGATGCCGCGGGCCGCACCGGCCGCCAGCGATCGCCCAGCAACGTTTTATCCAGATGGCAGTGCTTCTCGATAAAAGACGGAAGCGCAAGCAAGCCGCGCGCATCGACCTGCGGCAGAGCTTCGGCGTTTGCTTCCCCTGCTCCCGCTTTCTCCGCCAGGGCTTCCCCTGCGCCTGTCCCCTCCGCTTTCTCTTCTCCCGTTCTTGCTTTCTCCGCTCGTACTCCCCCAGTGCTTGCCTCCATCGATCGTACTTTCCCAGTGCTCGCCTTCCCGGCTCCCGACCTTTCCGACTTTATTCCGTCCGGCCTATCCGCCGCGCTCACGATTTCCGCAATCGCGCCCTCTTCAATCCGCAGGTGAAACAGGTCGGTTTTCGTCCCCGTTACGTCGCCGTTCTCCAGCTCATGCCCCGTCTCCAAGCGGACGTTAAGCAGCCAATAGGCGTTAGCCATTGCGTTCCCTCCCGCATTCCCAAGATTCCAAAATCCCAAGCTCTTATGCCTGTCCGGCAGATTATCTGTATGCTAACACGGGCGGATGCATATGAAAAATATTAAAAAAGTTATGTTTTCATAGGAAAACCCTATGCAAGATCAACCTGTGGTCGACCGACCGCCGTCATGCAGCGAAACACCGTGGGGCAAGCTTATTCGGCGAACGGCGATGCGATGAAGAATAAAGGCAGCCCTCTCATCTCCTGTCTCCCCTTTCACACTGTCCTCTTCCGTCAGTGCATCTGCTTCTTCCTGCTTCACTTTCCACATCTTTTTGTCGCTATCCCCTTCCGTCAGGCCGTCTGCTTATCCCAGTTCCATTTTCCACTTCTTTTGTCGCTATCCCCTTCCGTCAGGCCGTCTGCTTATCCCAGTTCCATTTTCCACTTCTTTTGTCGCTATCCCCTCCATTCAGTTCACGCCATACCTGTCGTACCGCTTTTTCTCCCCTTTTGCCGCTATCCCTTTGAGTCAGTTGAGAGTTACGTCCAATTTCGCGCCCGCCGATTGCATCCATTCTTCCACAATCACCTGTCCAACTTACGCGTTCTTTTTCAAAAGAAAAGTCTCAAACTGAATTACTGGGACACCTAGCAAGCTGCTGAACGCTAATCCACAGCCGGGAGGATGATCCACTGATTGAAACGGGAAGCTTATCGCTAAACGCTACTAACCAGATTTCTGAGCTGTCGGGATACCGGCAAATAGAGGATAGTCACTATGGCCGATCTCCCTGGAGGCGTACGACCAACCTGACTGGACGGGATACCGGCAAATGGAGGGAAAAGACGCTTCGTACGTATTCGGAATGTCGTGCAGAAAGCTGAGTGGACGGGACATCGGCAAAAGAGCGGAGAAGGCACTACGTACATATTCAAATGTGGCGCAGAAAAACTGACTGGACGGGATATCGGCAAAAGGAGGGAAAAGACGCTTCGTACGTATTCGGAATGTCGTGCAGAAAGCTGAGTGGACGGGATATCGGCAAAAGAGCGGAGAAGGCACTACGTACATATTCAAATGTGGCGCAGAAAAACTGACTGGACGGGATACCGCTAAAAGAACGGTAAAGGCACTACGTACATATTCAGAAATGTGGTGCAGAAATGCTGAGTGGACGGGATATCGGCAAAAGAGCGGAGAAGGCACTACGTACATATTCAAATGTGGCGCAGAAAAACTGACTGGACGGGATACCGGCAAAAGGAGGAAAAAGGAGCTACGTACGTATTCGCTCAATTGGCGCTCTAACGGGGGGCGTTGTGCTAAAAAATCGAGTATCGTCGCTCAATTGGCGCTCTAACGGGGCGTTGTGCTAAAAAATCGAGTATCGTTTCCCGAATGGCGCTCTAACGGGGGGCGTTGTGCTAAAAAATCGAGTAGCGCCTCCCAAATTGGCGCTCTAACGGGGGCGTTGTGCTAAAAAATCGAGTAGCGCCTCCCAAATTGGCGCTCTAACGGGGGCGTTGTGCTAAAAAATCGAGCAGCGTCTCTCGAATGGCGCTCTAAAAAGCCGCAAGCGGCGTGCGCTTACGGCTCTCGTGTCGTTCCGGCGGGTTCGGGGACGTAATATTGGCGGAATTCGGTGGGGGTCAGGCCGATCTGTTTCTTGAACAGGGTGCTGAAATAGCGGGAGTCGGGATAGCCGACCTTGTCTGCGATCTCGTACACCTTGTTCCGCTCGTCCATGAGCAGTTCAGCCGCTTTCTTGATCCGGTAGTTGGTGCAGTATTCGAGGAACGTATACGAAGTTTTGCTCTTGAACAGCTTGCTCAGGTAGCTTTCGCTGATATGCAGATGATCGGCGATGTTCTTGAGCGAGAAGTTGCGCTCCACGTTCGCCTCGATATACGCGATCGCCTCGGCCAAATACCGGTCGTTCGGCTTCGCGCCGCCTCCGGGAGTCAGCTTGCCGGGCAAGCCGACGCTCTCCGCCGAACGTTCCCGCCGCAGCGCCAGATCGTACTTCCGCTTGCGGCCGACCGCCTCCACCGTCTTCGCCAGCACGGCGTCCAGCTCCGCGTCGTCGATCGGCTTCAGAATGAAGCCTTGCGCCCCGAGGTCTACGGCCGCCTTGGCGTACTTGAAATCGCTGAAGCCGGTAATGAGAATAAACTCCGTATCGCTCGTCTCCCGCACCTTGCGCATCATCTCGATGCCGTCCATGCCCGGCATGCGGATGTCGGTGATGACGATGTCCGGACGCAGCTTGCCGATCAACCGCGCGCCTTCCAGCCCGTCTCCCACTTCCCCGATCACCTCGCAGCCGTAATCGTGCCATGGCGTCGTCATGACCAGACCTTTGCGCAGCAGTTGCTCATCCTCGATGACCATGATTTTGATCATGCCGTCTCCTCCTTCCGGCGATACGGAATCCGCAGCGATACCCGGGTGCCGACTCCGGCTTCGCTCTCGATGTCGAGCCCGTAGGCTTCCCCGTAATAAAGCCGAATCCGGTTATGCACGTTGCTGATCCCGATGCCGCCGTGATGCGTCCCCTCGCGAATGGCGGCCAGCGTCTCTTCGTCCATCCCAATGCCGTTGTCCGCGATCTCCAGATGCAGCTCGTCCCCGCGCCTCAGGCAGACGAGGCTCAGATCGACGCTGCCGACCTTGTTCTCGAAGCCGTGCACGATCGCGTTCTCGACGAGGGGATGGAGCAGCAGCCGGGGGATGACGGCGTCCAGCGCATCGTCGTCGATGCGAATGTCGACGCGCAGCCGATCCGCGAACCGAATGCGCTGAATATACAAATAGTGCTCGATCAGCTCCATCTCCGCGCCCAGCGTCGTCTCCTCGTCGTCCACGTGAATCATTCCCCGCAGCAGCCTGGAGAGTTGAACGACGATGCCGCTGATTTCCTTCGTCTGGTTCATCTTGGCGTTCCATTTGATCAGATCGAGCGTGTTGTAGATAAAATGGGGATTCAGCTGCGCCTGAAGCGCCTTGATCTCGGCGACGCGAAGCCGCCGCTGCTCGTCCTTGGCGCTGGCGATCAGATCCTTGATCTGCGTCGCCATGGCGTTAAAGCCGCTGGCCACGATGCCGAATTCGTCGACGCGTCGGGACTCGATCCGAACCGAGAGATCGCCCATCGAGATGCGCTTCATTGAGTGCGCCAGCTCGAAAATCGGCTTGGACACGTATTTCGACAGCTTATAGGCGAACCAGAGGCAGATGACGAGACTGACTGCCGCGGCAACGGCGAACAGCGTCTGAATGAACCCCATGCTCTGCTCCACGATCGCCGCCGGAGAATAGCCGTAGACGGACAAGCCGAGCCGTTCCGAAGGCACGATCTGCAGCAGGTGGCCGCTGCCGATCTCCCCGGGCTCGCGCTCCAGCGTCCCTTCCCTCTCGGGCTGCTTCGTATGGATCACCGTGTAGGCATGTCTGTCCAGCACGACGAAGTCCATCGCGAACGGAGCGTCGTAAGCGCTTACGATGTCGGCGATCAAAGCCCGCGGAAAATCGACGATCAGGTAGCCGAGCAGCTCCCCGGACGACGAATGCAGCGTCTGAACGAGACTGAGCACGACTTTGTCCCCTTGGGGACTGTCGTACGCGTGCGGATACACGCGAATCTCGCCTTCCGCCTCATGGGCGGTGCGGAAGATGCCCCACCCGCGGTACTTCGCCGGATTGTAGATCGACGGCAGCTCCCGGGTCGAATAGTGGACGCTGCCGTCGGCGTTGATCATGTAAATGGCCGCTTTGTTTTTCTTGCCTGCCAGCAGCAGATGCATGCGCTGCTCGACGTTTTTCTTCAGTTCGGCGCTGCCGCCGAGCAGCGCCTGCCGCACTTCCGGCAGCTCGCCGATCGTATTCATGATGCCGCCGTATTCCTCCGCAAGCGCGTCGAACCTCTCCGCCGCTCCCGCCACTTTGCCGTGAAGCTGCTGGCGGTACTGTTCGAGGAAAAATCGCTTCGAGAAGCCGTACGTCATCGACCCGATGATGAGCAGCGGGATGACGCCGACCAGAACGAAGAAAATAAGCAGCTTGTTGTAGAAGCTTAACGATTTCCTCATGCGGATGATCTCCTTAGGGCGTGTATGCATACTCCGAGGATCGCAGATATGGCCGAATTTTCGTTCCATGCAAGGAACTTTTGTGAAGGCGTACCGGAGGTACGTCAAGCAAAAGTGACGCAGCAGGGGCGGTGATAGATGCCCCTGAGCGGGTTTGCATACACGCCCTAGGCGATTCTTGGCTGTCGAACGTAATTGGTCGTCCGCTGTCTTCTATTAGCAGGATAACGTATCCGCAAGAAGAAGCGCAACCGTTAACGCCTGGCAGCGGAACGCCGGAGCGTTTATCCGGCGGCTTGAATCAGCCTGGTCAGTTCGTCGTGCACGAGTCCGTTCGTCGCGATCAGCGCGGTCTTGTCCAGCGCTTCGGGCAGCGGCTTGCCCTGCCAATCCGAAGCCCGTCCTCCGGCCTCCTCCAGCAGGATCAGCCCGGCCGCTACGTCCCACACGTTCAAGTCGACCTCAAAGTAGCCGTCGATTCGGCCAGCCGCCACGTAGGCCAGGTCCAGCGACGCCGGTCCCTTGCGCTTGAGGTCCTGACAGGCGGCGAACACCTTCTCCGCCGCGCGGAACATCCTGGGCGCGGACACCTGCCGCTCGTACGGGAAGCCGAACCCGAAGATGCAGTCCCCGAGCGCGGCATTGCGCGATACGGACAGCCGCTCCCCGTTCAGCCGTGCCCCGGCTCCGGACAGCGCGGTGAACAGCTCCCCGTTAAACGGATTGTAGACGATGCCGAAGCGCCGCTCCAATCCGACGTACGCGACGGAAATCGCGACGTGCGGGTAACCGTGGATCAGATTGGTCGTGCCGTCGATCGGATCGAGAATCCATTTCGCCTTCCGTGTCGCATAGTCGTTCGTCTCGTTCTCCTCCGAGATGAACTCCGCTTCCGGCTCCAGCGCGTATAACGCCCCGTTCAGCTCCCGTTGCACCGCCAAGTCGATATTCGTGACGTAATTGGCGAACCCTTTCTCCTCGACGCTAAGCTCTTTGCTCCCATTGCGAACGATCTCACCGGCCGCACGCACGCAGGCGATCGTCTTCTCCATCAGTTGTTCCATAGTTCGTTCTCTCTCCCTCCGATGTCCACCTCTACATCATAACGCTTCTGCCGCCGGAAAATTTATTGAAAATGATCAGCGAGACGACCGTCGCCACCGACAGAATGGATGCCAGCGCCGCCGCAGTGCCGAAGCTGTCCTTGAATATTTCTGTGAAAATCGCGACCGAGATCGTGCCCGTCTTGCCCGAGAACAGAATCAGCGTGGAGCTGAGCTCGTTGATCGTCTGTACCCAGCTGAGGATGGCGCCGGAGAACAGCCCGGGCAGCATCAGCACCGCAGTCGTCTTGAAAAACGTGCGCATCGGCGGAACGCCAAGGCTGATCGACGCTTCCTCAATGCTCGGATCGATCTGGTACAAAATCGCGGTGCTCGATCGCAGAATAAACGGCAGCTTGCGGATAACGTACGACACGACGATGATCGTTACCGTTCCGGTCAGAATGAGCGGCGCCTTGTTGAAGGCGGTAATGAGCCCGATCCCGAGCACGGAGCCGGGAATGACGTACGGGAACATCGCCAGCGAGTCGAGCAGCGAGGACAGCGCCGATCTCCTGCGGACGACGACGTAGCTCAGCAGCAAGCCGACGACGACCATGATGACGATGGCGATGCTGGCGAAGTAGAACGTATTGGCGATGTTCTTCGACAGCTTGAAGCCGATCGCCCTGTAGCTGTCCAGGCTGAAGCCGCTCACGAACAGCGGGCCGCGCGTCTTGATGAAGGACGTGATGAACACGACGATCTGCGGCGTGACCGCCAGCAGCGACACCCCGAAGGCAATTGCCGTCAACAGCGAGCGCTTGCCCAGCTTCAGCTTCTGCACGGCTGGCGGGCGCAGGGCGCTCATGCGATAGTTTTTGCGCGAGACGATATACTTCTGGACGAACAGCACGAGCAGCGCGCACAGGACGATGACGGTGCTCAGCGTGCTGGCCAGGTAGACGTCGCCCCCGATGTCGCTCATGAACTCCTCGTAGACGACGACCGGCAGCACCTTGTAGCCTTCCGCGATGAGCAGCGGCGTGCCGAAGTCGGCGAGCGAGGTCATGAAGACGACGATCGCGCCGGCGCTGATCGACGGCACGATGACCGGGAACGTCAGCGTCAGCAGCTTCCGGATGCGGGACATCCCGAGATTCTCTGCCGCCTCCTCCAGCGAACTGTCCATATTGGAGAGCGCTCCGGAAACGTACATGTAGACGAACGGGAACAGCTTCAGCGTGAACACGAGAAGCATGCCTTGAAAGCCGTAGATCGTCGGAAGCACGATGCCGATTTTCTCGAACAGGTTCGTCACGAAGCCGTTGCGCCCGAGCAGCAAAATCCACGAGTACGCACCGATGAACGGCGGGGACAGCAGGCTCAGCACGATCATGATGTTGATGACGGATTTGCCCCACACGTTGAACCTCGTCATGATGTAGGCCATCGGAACGCCGATCAGCGTCGCCAGCACCGTCGTCAGCGCCGAGACCGTCAAGCTGTGCTTAAGCGTGTTGAAGTAATAGGGCGTCGTGAAAAAGTCGATGAAGTTCACGAAGCTCAGCCGGTGCGTCTCCGGGTGGTAGAAGCTCTTCAGGAACAGCGAGGAGAACGGGTAGACGAGAAACACAATCATCAGCGCAAGCAGCGTCAGGCTGACGATGATCCAGAACGACGGCTTCCTCCACCTTCTGCGCGTTCCTCCCTGCCCGATTGCCGGTCCGATCGCAGGGCTGCTCATACGATCGCCTCCCCCGTGCCGGGACGGTACAGATGCAGCTTGCCGAGGTTGAAGCGGATGCCGACCCGGTCGCCGACGGAGCGAAGCACTTCGGTATCCTTGGCGTATTCGTTCACCTCTACGGTCTGACCGCCGCCCAGCTCGACCTCGTAGCTGATGTAGTCGCCGAGGAACGTGACGAGCGTGACGCGCCCTTGCGGTTCGCCTTCGCTCGGCTCGGCCAGATGGATGTCCTCAGGACGGATGGCGAGACGGACTTCCCCGGACGCCGTCTTCCTGGCGCCGACGGGAATCGTCCCGACACCTTCGACCTTGACGACAGCTGGCTCGCCCGCACCCGGGACGCCGGTGACGGCGGAGCTGCCCGCACCGGACAGCGTGCCGTCCAGGAAGTTCGTCGTGCCGATGAAGCCGGCTACGAACGCGGTCGCGGGCTTCGAATAGATTTCCAGCGGCGTGCCGATCTGCTCGACGACGCCAGCGTTCATGACCGCGATTCGGTCGGACATCGCCAGCGCTTCCTCCTGGTCGTGCGTCACGTAGATCGTCGTAATGTTCAGATCTTTCTGAATCTTTTTGATGGCGATGCGCATGTCGATTCTCAGCTTGGCGTCCAGGTTGCTGAGCGGTTCGTCCATGAGCAGGATCGTCGGATGGATGACGAGCGCCCGCGCCAGCGCCACCCGCTGCTGCTGCCCGCCGCTGAGCTGGGACGGATCCCGGTCGCGGTACTTCTCGATATGCATCAGCTTCAGCATGTCGCCGACCCGATCCGCAATTTCCGCCTTCGGCAGCTTGCGCGCCTTTAGCCCGTACGCTACGTTCTTCTGAATCGTCATATGTGGAAAGATGGCGTAATTCTGGAACACCATCCCGATATTTCGCTGGTAAGCGGGAATGTCGTTCATGACCCGGTCGTCGAACAGAATCTGTCCGTCTTCGATCGAATTGAAGCCCGCGATCATGCGGAGCAGCGTCGTTTTGCCGCAGCCCGACGGGCCGAGAATGGTGAAAAATTCGCCTTCTTTAATGGAAAAATCAATGCCGTCTACCGCCGTGTTGTCTCCGTACCTCTTCGTCAGATTGCGGAAGGTTACGCTGTGGCTCATCTGATCACTCCTGTCTCGTAGTTGAACCAAGGATGCGTCAAGGACAGACCCCATGAAATGGAGAAAGGGAATGGTTTTGCCCGCGCCTTTTGGCTTTGAGTTGCCTACCTATGAAGGTCTTATCGATCCAAGCAACTCAAAACAACTTGTCTGAAGCCGGCAAAGCCATCCCTTTCGAAATGCAATCGGTTTGCCTTTCATTGGTTCAACCTATATGGGTTGCTGGATTACTATTACTGGCCGACCACAAATTCCTTCCACTTCTTCGTGATCATCTCTTTGTTGGCGATCGCCCATTCCATGTCGTATTCGACTTTCACGAGCTGGCTGAGCGGAACCATGCCCTTGGGCTCCTGCAAGTCCGTCCGAACCGTGCGGCGGTAGATGTCCCCGATATGGGATTGAACGTCCTTGCTGAGCAGGAAGTCGACGAACTTCTGGGCGTTCTCCATGTTTTTCGCGCCTTTGACGATGCCGAGGCCGGATGTCAGCAGCGTGTTGCCGTCGGACGGATAGACGATCTCCAGATCGGCTCCGGATTCGACGTATTTCAGCGCGCCTTGCTCGTACGTTACGCCGACGCTGTATTCGCCGTCCGCGACGCCCTTGAACGTGCCGGAGGAGCTGCTGATCAGCTTGCCGTCCAGATTGTCGACGAACCGCTTGATCAGATCCATTCCCTGATCGCGATCGGGCTTGGACAAAATCATGTTGACGACGGCTGTGAACGAAGAACCCGACTTGACCGGATCGGCGTGCGCGATTTTGCCCTTCCATTTCGGATCGGTCAGATCCTCCCAGCTCTTCGGCGCTTCCTCTTCCTTCACGAGCTTCGGATTGTAGATGATGACCATCGGCTCCAGGTTAAAGCCGTACCAAGTGTTGTTCGGGCTTTTCGCCTCGGGGATCAGGCTGTCGAGCTCGGTGCTCTTGTACGGCTCCAGCAGGTCGTCGACAACCGCGTAACCGTCCACGAAGCCGCCCCACAGCACGTCGCCCAGCGGATTTTCCTTCTCGGCGCGGATTCTGGCGATCAGCTCGCCCGTGCCGGCGCCGACGAGGTTGACCGTGATGCCGGTCTTCTCCTGAAACTCCTTCACGATCGGATCGGACCAATCCGCCGCGTGGGAATAATACAGCGTCAGCGAATCCGATTTTCCGCCCTCCTTGCCTTTGCCGTCGGAACCGCAACCTGCCGCGATTACGCTCCCCGCCAGCAGTACGGCCAGTGCTCCCGCCCATTTCTTTCTCATCCCGATGTCCTCCCTTGTTTGATTTACATGTTCATTGTAAAGCGCTTTCATTGCAGTCACAACGTAACAATCCGGCACTTTTGTTTGTAAATTCGCACACTTTTACCATCGCATAGAACTGCGCTCGCCATCCTCTCTGCCGACTTGCATGCCCATAGTATCGCCACTTCTCCGCCAGCCCCGCGTGGGACGCAAAAAAACCTGCCAACCGCGACGAAGCGGCTGACAGGTTT
This sequence comes from Cohnella sp. SGD-V74, assembly GCF_003001675.1. GTDB lineage: Bacteria > Bacillota > Bacilli > Paenibacillales > Paenibacillaceae > Cohnella. Next base: position 84,172 of record NZ_PVYW01000020.1, read on the forward strand.
GATTTTCGCTGCTTAAGAAACGGCTTTCCCCGTTCTCTTGCACGTTTTGCTGTCGTGTTTGCAAGTCTGGTAGACGCCCATGAAATCAAGACGATGGTCGGTGACCTTGAACCCGTATTCGCTGGCGACGCGCTGCTCCAGCTCGAGCAGCCAGTCGTCCTGAATTTCCTCCAGCGCGCCGCATACCTTGCAGACGAGGTGGTGATGCATATGATCGTGCCCCTCCTGCCTGAGGTCGAAACGAGCGACGCCGTCTCCGAAGTTCATCTTCTGCACGATATGCAATTCCGCGAGCAGCTCCAAAGTCCGGTATACCGTAGCCAAGCCGATCTCCGGAAACTTCTGTCGCACCAGCATGAACACATCTTCGGCGCTTAGATGATCGCTCTCGTTCTCCAGCAGCACTTTTAGCGTAATCTCGCGCTGCGGCGTCAGCTTGTATCCGTTCACGGTCAACTGCCGATTGATTTTGTCGATTTGCTCCACGATATCCATCCTATGGACACCTCCGCTTCATTAGAGTGGTATTTGTCGTTACTTTCCCATCATAGCGAAATCGGGCGAAAAAATCAAAGAAAACGCCATCATTTTCCATAATCGCATTATTATACGCTTATGGTTTCTCTACAAAACGATCGGCGCGAACGTCCATAAAGTGACGACAAGAACTTCGTATGGTAAGATTTAAGCGCATCGCGAGTCCGCGTACGGCTCGCCTCCAGAATGAACGAAGCAGGTGTGTGTACCGTGTGGAAACCCGACCGCCAAAGCCTCCTCCCGCTCTACCTCCAGATCTCCGAACATTTGCAGGAACGAATCGCCGGAGGGGAATTTCCCCCGGGCAGCCCGCTGCCTTCCGAACGCAAGCTGGCCCGGCAGTTCGGCGTGAATCGCAGCACCGCCGTGCAGGCCTATGCGGAACTGCGCTCGCACGGCTTCATCGAATCCATCCCGGGAAGCAAAACGATCGTCGGCTCCGTCCATTCCGCAGCCGCGGAAAGCCGCACGCCCGAATGGCATCGTTATGCCGAGAGCGGAAGCTTCCTTCCCAATTTGCCGTTTCTGCGTCTGATCCGCGACAATCTTGCCCGCGACCCGTCCATCATCGATTTTGCCAGCGGCAAGCTGTCCGTCGATCTGTCTCCCGATCGGGAGATCGGGCAGATTATGAGAAGCCTCCCCTACCCTCCCGAGGAAGGCTATGACGGCGGGCAAGGTTTTCCCCCGTTAAGGAAGGCGCTGGCCGAGTTCCTCGGATCGCACAGGAACATTCGAACGACGGAAGCTTCGGTGCTCATTACAAGCGGCTCCCAGCAGTCGCTCTACCTGATTACGCAATGCCTGCTGTCGCCCGGGGACGCGGTGGCGGTCGAGACGCCCTCCTTCACCCGTTCTCTGTCGATGTTCCAATCCGCCGGTCTTCGCCTGTACCGTCTGCCGGTCGACGAGCGGGGCGTGGACCCGGAAGGGATACGAACGCTGCACCGCAACCACCGGATCAAAATGATTTTCGTCAATCCCAATTATCAGAATCCGACCGGAACGGTGCTCGATCCCGGCAGAAGAAGCCGATTGCTGGAGACGGCAAGCGAATTGGGCCTCCCGGTCGTCGAGGACGATCCGCACAGCCTGACCGCCGACGACGCCCCTCTGCCGCTGAAAGCCGAAGATGCGGCGTCGAACACGCTGTATATCGGCTCCTTCTCCAAGATCGCCGCCGCGGGTCTGCGCATCGGCTGGATCGTCGCTCCGCAATCCGTCATCCGCCGGCTGACCGATGCCCGGCGCCAGATGGACCTCGGCTTCAGCGTTATCCCGCAGCAGATCGCGGCGCGGTTCATCTCATCGCCACAATTTGCCCCTCACATTGAGCGGCTTAGGCAGCAGTTGATATACAAACGGGATTTGATGGCCGAAGCGTTGGAGCGCGAGGTGCCCGAGCTCGTTCGCTTCTCTCTTCCGGAGGGCGGACTGCATCTTTGGTGCAAAATAAACGCTTCTGTTAACGACAGCCGGCTGCTCGACGAAGCGCTCGGACGCGGGGTCGCTTTCGTACCGGGCAGCCTCTACGGAGCCGAAGCCGGCTACATGCGCCTCACCTATGCCCGCCCCAACGTGGAGGAGATCGACCTGGGCATCGCTCGTCTGGCCGAGGCTATTCGCTCCGTCGCGGAGTAGGCCGACATATCGGAACCGTTTCAATTTCAGGGAGGTAAGATAATGGAAAAGGAAAAATGCGATTTGATCCATCCTAACGGCGTCCAGGAAAAGGAAATGAAAGTGGTCGAGGGTTTGACGATCAAATACCACGCCAACGGAAATACGATCTGGTCGAAAGGAAAAATGGTCGACGATGTTCCGGACGGCTACTGGGAATGGTATCGTACGGACGGAACTTTAAAACGTTCAGGATATTTCGACAAGGGTGAACCCGTCGGCGAATGGATCACCTACGACAACAAGGGAAACAAATACAAAACGACCAATCGCGATAAAAAATAAACCGTCCCCGCGGACAAGGCCGAGGACGGCACATTTTTCGCGCCTTCGGAAGCTCGCGAAAAATCGATTGAATGACACGATGGCGACTTTCCCTTGCGGGGGGCGGATCACAGATCTGCTGCGCCTTCTATGCCGTTACCGTGAAATGCGGACGAACAGCACGTATGCGAAATACGGCGCGCCGATCAGCGCGGTCAGAATGCCGGCCGGAATTTCCAGCGGCGGGTGCGCCACCCGGCCGAGCAGGTCGGCCAGCGAGACGAGCGCGGCCCCGAGCAGGGCCGCGACGGGCAGCAGCCGCTTGCTGTCGGAGCCGACCAGCCTTCGGGCCAGCGGCGGAACGACCAGGCCGACGAAGCCGATCGTGCCGGCGATCGCCACCGAGCTTGCGGCCAGACCGACTGCCGTCGCCAGCAGCACAAGCCGCGCGGCCTGAACCTTCATACCGATGCCTCTGACCGTCTGCTCGTCCAGTTGCAGGGCGTTCAGGTGGCGGCTTCCGAGCAGCGCCAGCGCGCAGCCCGCCAGCGTCCACGGCCACAGCAGCTCCACGTGCTGCCAGGAGCGAGCGTACAGGCTGCCCTTCAGCCACATGAGCGCCTGGGACGAGGACAGCGCGTATTTGACGATCAGGAACGTAATCATCGCCTGAAAACCGGTCGATACCGCCACCCCGGTCAGCGCCAGACGCAGCGGTCGAACGCCTCCGCGCTGATACGCCGCCATATAGACGATAACCGCTGCCGCGACCGCTCCGACGAACGCCGCAACCGGCAGCAGCGAGCCGGAGCCGGGATACAGCAGCAGAACGATAACCGCCGCGAAGCCGCCTCCGGCGGATACGCCGACCACGTCCGGCGCCGCCAGCGGATTTCTCGTGATGCCTTGCAGGATCGCTCCCGACACAGCCATATTGATGCCGACCAGCACCGCGATCGCGAGCCTCGGCAAGCGATACTTCAGCACCAGCGGTTCGCCGCCGAGCAGCTCCTTCACGATGTCCGACAGCGATACGGACACCGCGCCGAAGCGCAGGCTGAGCGAAGCGATGACAAGCAGCAAGAGAAGCAGAGCGACGGCCGTCGATGCAAAGCGCGCTTTCTTCATCTCAGCGTTCCTCCTTGTTGCGGCGAAGCAGATAGAGGAAGAACGGCACGCCGAGGAAAGCGGTGACGATGCCGACCGGAATATCCGCCGGATAGGAAATCCACTGCGCGGCGAAATCCGCCGCCGACAGCAGAGCGGCGCCCAGCAGCGCGGACGCGGGAATGAGCCGGCGGTGATCGATGCCGACGATCCTTCTGGCCATGTGCGGCACCATCAGGCCGACGAAGCCGATCGGTCCGGCCACCGCCGCCGCGCTGCCCGCCAGCAGGATGACCATGAGGCCGAGCAGCCCGCGGGTGCGCGCCACGTTCACGCCCAGCCCTGCGGCCACCTCGTCGCCCTGCGCAAGAAGGTTGAGCCTTCCGGACAGCAGGAATGCCCCGGCCAGAACCGGCGCGCCGATCCCCCAGATCAAACGGTTGTCCGACCAATTTGCTCCGGACAGCTTGCCGGCCATCCAATAGACGATTTCCATCAGCCGGGTCTCGAACAGCAAAATAATGCCGGTCGTGAGCGACCCCATAAAGGCGCTGATCGCCACGCCGGACAACACCAGCCTGGACACGTCGCTGCCTCCGAAGCGCGCCAGCCAATAGACGAGAATTCCGCTGACCGCAGCGCCGCACAGGGCGGCGGGAAGAATGACCAGCGAGCTGTCGGAGCCGCCGAACAGCAGCAGAGCGACTACCGCGGCGCACGCAGCCCCTTGGTTCAAGCCGATGATCTCGGTATCGGACAGCGGATTGCGCGTCATCGCCTGCAGCAGGCAGCCGGCCACGGCCAGCGCCGCTCCCAGCGAGGCTGCCAATAACAGCCGCGGAGCGCGTACATGCCAGACCGTATAGGCGGCCAGTTCGTCCTTCAGGTTGCCCGAAGGCCACAGCAACGTGCGCCAATCCAAGCCGCTTACCCGATAAGTCAACGTCAGCCAGACGATTGCTGCGAACAGCAGGAGCAGCGCTGCCGCCAGCGCCCACCGGAGGGTGGCCGGACGCGAATTCGGCCGTCTATGTCCCATGCTTGCGCCCATGCCCGGTTTCTCTCCTTACTTGGATGCGGAATCCGCCGCCAGCGCGGCGAGCGTCTCGTCCAGAATTTTGCTCGCGGCGATCGGACCGCGACCCCGCGCCCATAGGTTGCGATCCACGACGATGAAGCGGCCGTCCTTGACCGATTTCAAATCTTGATACAGCGGATTGGCCTGAAGCTTATCCGGGCTGTCCCCGTACAGCATAATGTAGTCGGGATTGATCTCGTGGAGCCGCTCGAGCGTCATATGTACCCCTTCGCCCTTGCCTTCCAGGTTGTCCTTTTCTCCGTTAAAAGCGTAATCCGCCCCGACTTGGCTAAGCAGCGAGCCTACGAACGAATCCTTGACCCATACCGTAAACGTATCATCGAACAAACCGGCGACCAGAATGGTCGGAGCGCCTTCTATCCGCTGCTTGACGGCGGCGATCTTCTCGTTCAGTCCGGTCACGACCTGCTCGGCCTCCTCCTGCTTGCCCAAGATCTTGGCAATACTCCGCACGTTGTCCAGCACCTGGTCGTAGCTGACGTCGTCGAAAGCTACCGTCGTCGCGATGCCTTCCAACTCGCCGCGAATCATGCTGTGACGATCCACGCTGGCGATGATCAAATCCGGCTTCAGAGACTGGATGACTTCCAGATTCGGAGCCTTGCGTTCCCCGACATCCGCCGCATCGGCTTCCGTCACTTGATCCTGCAAGTATTCGGGGATTTTGGTCGTGCCGACGCCCGCATTGCCCACCGGCTTAACCCCAAGACTGGTCAATGTATCGATAAAAGAGAAATCCAGCGTCACGATCTGTGCAGGAACCGTTTCCGCCTGATACGTTCCCCATTCGTGTTCCACGGATACCGCCGCGGTCTGCTCCGATTCAACCGGCGCGGACTCCGACGTCGGCGTCTCCGCCCCGGAAGCCGCCTCCGTACCGTTCGGCGCTTCGGCGGACGGCTGTCCGTTATTGCTCGCCCCGCACCCTGTTGCCGTTATAATAAACAACAGCATAAAAACGATGATCGACCATTTCCTGTTCATTCCTTGCTCCTCCTCGTTCCAATCGAAAATGATAATTATTATCAATTACAGATTGTAGCGAAGGGAGCCGCCTTTGGCACCATCCAGTTTGCAAAACTAGCTTCCATCCAGTTTTGTGTGGCCTGCTTCGCATGGCCTTCACCGTTACGCAGGATCGTCTGCACGGGTCGGAGGTTCGAACGAGGCTCAGGGGCGGGGCCAAAAGAGTGCCTCCGCGTGAGCGGGGGCTGCAGGGCCGGGGCCAAATAAGTGCCTCGACGGGAATGGGGCCGCAGGGTCGAGGCCAATAAAGTGCCTCCACGAAACCGGGGCCGCAGGACCGAGGCCAAAAAAGTACCTCGACGAAACCGAGGCCGCAGCCCCGAGGCCAAAAAAGTGCCTCGAAGCTCAGGGCCTCAACCCCATGCTGCGTGATGAAGGCCAATAAAGTGCCTCCGCGCAACCGAGGCCGCAGCCCCGAGGACAAAAAAGTACCTCGACGTTCATCCACCAGCCGCCCATAATCCGTATAACCAGACAAAATGGGTCTGTTTCCCGCTTCCCTTCCCCTGCCGCTGTCTTCCGCCGTCGGTCCTCACCTTCCTCACCCAACCATCCTTCTCCTCCCACTATTAACGGCGACCCGAAGGCTTATTCCCCGCTCCCCGGCGACAACGCCAAAAACCTGCCGAACCGTATCAATCGGCAGGCAGGTCCCATGCTCTCATCTCTATAACGCTCGGTGAATCTTGCAGGCTGGTCGCCGCAATCGATCAAGGGGCAACTTCAGCCCGCTTACCGCCCTCTGGCCGCCTTGAACGCCTGCACGTACTGGGCGGCGCGAGCTGCGATCAGGCTCGGATCGCCCTTCTTGGCCGCTTCGTTCGTCAGGTCGGAGCCGATCCCGACGGCAACCGCGCCGGCTGCGATCCACTCGCCGACATTGTCCAGCGTTACGCCGCCTGTCGGCATAATGTTCGCTTGCGGCAGCGGGCCTTTGATCGCCTTGATCGCCGACGGGGTCGTGCTCGGGAACAGCTTGACAATATCGACGCCCAGCTCCAGCGCCTCCTGGATTTCCTTGATCGTCATGACGCCCGGCATCACGGGAATCCGGTACCGGTTGCACAGCGCGACGGTCGCCGGGTTAAGCGACGGGCCGACGACGAATTCGGAGCCGCTCAGAATGGCGGCGCGCGCCGTCTCCGGATCGAGCACCGTGCCGACGCCGATAATCGCGAACTTGTCCGGATCGCTCGCCGTGCTGGAATATTTCGCGGCCAGCTTCTCGATCGCCTTAAGCGCCGACGGCACCGTCATCGTGATCTCGATCGCCTTAATGCCGCCGGCGATCGCCTGTTCCGCCATTTCGGCGACTTCGTTCGCGTCTTTGCCGCGCAATACGGCGACGACGCCCTGTTCGACTATGCTTTGGATCGTTTGAAGCTTCTTCATCCGATTTTCCGCCTTTCCTGTCCCTTGGGTATGATTAGTTAGCGTTCCACATGAGCTTTATTGTTCAATACGGCGTCCGCTTCCTCGCGGGTCGGCAAGCCTTCCCAATCGCCGACCATCTGCACGACGAGCGAGCCGACCAGATTGCCCAGCCGCACCGCCTCGACCGGATCGAATCCGCGCAATATTCCGGACAGGAACCCGGCGCAGAAGCCATCCCCGGCCCCGATCGGATCGACGAAATGCTTTGCCTTGAAATAAGGAACGGCAACGACCTCGTCCGGCTTGATCACGTAAGTCTCGTCGTCTCCGCCTTTGAGAATCGACTGGGCTTTCAACCGTCTCAACCGGCCGACGATCTCGTCGAAATCGTCCGTCTCGTACAGCAGCTTCAACTCGTCGAGTCCGGGAAGGAAGTAATCCGCCTCCTCGGCAAACTCCAGCAGCGTCTTCCTGGCTTCATCGAGCCCCCACAGCTTAAGCCGCAAATTCGGGTCGAACACCACCTTCACCCCGTTGGCCTTGGCGATGCGGATCGCTTCGCGGACCGTCTCCAGGCAGTTCGGGCTAAGGGCGGGCGTAATGCCCGTCAAATGCAGAAACTTGGCCTGCGAGATGTACTCCGCGTCCAGATCCTCCAGCCTCATCCGGCTCGCCGCAGAAAACTTCCGGTAATAATAGACCGACATCTTGCCGGCAAGCTGCTCGCGCAAGATCAGTCCGGTCGGCGCGTCGGCTGCCAGCTTGGCCCGGGAGACGTCGACGCCTTCCCCGCGGATCGTCTTCACGATAAGACGCCCCATCGGATCGTCGCCGAGCAGGCCGAACCAGCCGACCCGGTGCCCGAGCCGGGCCAATCCCATCGCGACGGTGCTCTCCGCGCCTCCGAACGACTTGTCCAGGCTGGCGCTGTGCTCGATGCCTTTCGGCCCGCCAATGAGCAGTCCCATCGTCTCTCCGAACGTCACCACCTCGGGACGGTATGCCGCTTCTTCCGCTTCCTTGTGTACGCTCATTGCTCCTGCCTCCCCGAAAGTTCTATACTTGGTCATCACTTCGGCGTATCTGGGTTCAACCGGCCTAGCTCATCTGCTTGTTGCGCCCCATTCTCCACCAGACTTCCTTCATATGGAGCACGTACAGCCGCTTGATTTCATCCTCGTCTCCGGTCTTCAGCGCCTCGATCAGCGGCGTGTGGCCGACGGCGATCGACATCAGGTCCGGAAAATAAAGCTTGTTCGTAATGGCCAGAAACCGTTTCAGCTTCACCGCGATCTGCCGCCAAATCTGGAGAATCGTCCGATTGCCCGACTTCTCGAAGAAGTAGCCGTGGAAGGCCATATCCAGATCGATGAACCCGAACAAGTCGTCCTCCCGCGCCGCCCGGACCATACCTTCGTAGATGTCGGACAGCTTCCGGAAATCTTCCTCGTCCAGCCGCGGAATCGACTTGCGCACAGCATCCCATTCGATCAGCTCCCGCAAATCGTACAGCTCCTCGATCTCCTCCTGCTTGATCTCGGCGACGATCGAGCCTTTGTTGGCTTTGCCGACGAGCAGCCCTTCCTGCTTCAACCGCTCCATCGCTTCCCTGACCGGAGCCTGGCTGATGCCCAGAGCGTTGGCGATCTCCAGCACGAGCAGCCGATAGCCCGGCGAGAGCTCCCCCCTGACGATCGCTTCCCGCAAACCCAAATACACTTGCTCGCTCAGCGAAGTTCCCCGTTCGTCCAATCGAAACGAAATGGCGCATCCCTCATTTATGTTATCGATAAGATTATCGATAATTTTATCGATAGGACGAGTATAGCAGATCGATCATTTTGGCGTCAATTCGACCATCACTTGTAGCGCTTCGCTTTCGGTTACGCCTAATCCGCCTCAAAACGCGCGTTCGCGATATTTGAGCGGCGTCATACCGGTCAATCTCTTAAACGTCCGAAAAAAGTAGTTGACGTTCTCGAAACCGCACAGATAGGCGATTTCCTTCGCGCTTCCGTCCGACCTGAGCAAATATTGCTTGGCCAGCCGGATTCTGGCGCGATTGACGTAGGTGATCGGCGATTCGCCGACGACCGCGGTGAAATGGCTGCCGAACAGGCTGCGGCTCATTCCTGCCCGTCTGGCAAGCTCCGGCAGCGTGAAGCGCTCCGCAGGATTGCCATCGATTGCCGCCTGAACAGCGCGAATCGCCGCATGATGCGGCGAGGGAGACGGGGCGTGCCGGGACAACGTCTCCTGACGCAACTGCAGCAGCAATTGCAGTACCCCCGTCTTCAAGAACAGCTGATCCTCCCGCCCGCTGCGGGCGAACTCCCGATACAAGTCGTCGCACTGCCGTTCCCACACGTCGCTGTCCATCGTATCGACGATGCCGGGAAACGCCTCGACAGCCGCTGCCGCAGCGCCGGCCGTCTCCGTCCCCTCGACGCCGTACAGTTGCCCCATCTCATCCGCCTCATACAGATTCTGCTTGTTCGGATCGCGGATCAGATCGAACAAAATAAAATAAGAATGATAGGGCGCAAAGCCCTGCACCCGCATGCCCGGCCTGCGGAAAAATAGCCTGCCCCGGAACGTCTCCGAGTGAATGCCCATCGTGTCGATCCGACCTTGGCCCCAGACGATCAGCTCAAGCTCGTACCACCTCGTCGTGCGCGGCGGGAAGGCGATGCCCTCCGGCGGGCAGTTATCCCGGTTCAGCCACCCTGCATAGATCACGTAAGGATGAATGTGCTGTGCCTCGCATTGCGGTTCTGCCGCCATAAACGATTCCCCCTTCTATTCCGGAAAATAGTGCACGATCTTCGTCCATCCGTTCATTGTCCCACGTGCCTTCGTCCCCTACAGTAAAAGTAACTTCATATGATATATGGAAAGGATGCTGCTTCTATGATCCGCAACGCTGTCATTCTGTACCCAATCGACGCCTCCGTTCAAGAGCGGCTCGCCGCCCGCGAGCTCAGAAGATACATCTACCTGCGCACCTCGCGGCTGCTGCCGTTGGTGCAGGCGGACGAGCCGCCTGCGGAAGCGAACGGATACGCCGTCGCCCACGATGGCGAGCCGCAGCAATACCGCATCGTCACCCGCTCCTCGCCAGATGGCGGCCGCTGGATTCACGTCCATGGCGGCCGCGACGGCGGCATGCTGTACGCGGCCTACCGGGTCGCGGAGCACCTTGGCGTCCGCTTCTCTCTGCATGGGGACATCGTTCCAGACCGGCCGATTCCGTTCGAGCTGCCGGAGTTGCATGAATCCGGAACGCCGTGCTTCGAGCTGCGGGGTATTCTTCCCTTCCACGACTTCCCCGAAGGGCCGGACTGGTGGTCCGAAGACGACTACAAAGCGGTCATCGCGCAACTGCCCAAACTGCGAATGAACTTTTTCGGTCTGCACAACTACCCCGAGAAACAGCCCGACCCTCTATCCTACAACGCAGAGCCCGGCGTCTGGATCGGCCTGCCCGAAGACGCAGGCGACGGTGACTCCCGCGTCACGACGAGTTACCCTGCCCGCCATTTTACGACAGACAGCGAAGTGTGGGGATTCGCTCCGCGGTCTGCGGGAAGCTACTTCGACGGCGCGGCCGAGCTGTTCGACCGAGATTCGTACGGCGCGCCCTATATGTGCGGCATGACACCCTGGCCGCCCGAAGAACAGGCCGAGAACGAGCTGTTCGACCGCTTTGGCAAGCTGCTTGCCAGCGCTTTCGGATGGGCGCGCACACTTGGCGTCCGCACGTGCCTCGGCACGGAGACGCCGCTCGCCGTTCCGGACAAGCTGCGGCGGCGCTTGCTGAAGCGTGGACTCGACCCGGACGATGCGGGAACGATCCGCAGGCTGTACGAAGGCATGTTCACCCGTATCAAGCATACGCACTCGCTCGATTATTACTGGCTATGGACGCCGGAGAGCTGGACCTGGAACGGCAACACTATGGAAGAGTCGGAGGCGACACTCCGCGACATCGCGGCCGCCGCCGAGGCCGCGCAAGCCGTGCGAGCCGGCTTCGAGCTGGCGACCTGCGGCTGGGTGCTCGGGCCGCAGCAGGACAGAGCGCTGTACGACCGGCTGCTTCCCGGGTCGATGCCGTTCAGTTGCATCAACCGACAATTCGGGTTCGAATTTATCGACGACGGCTTCCGAGCGATCAGCAACCGGCCGAAATGGGCAATCCCCTGGCTGGAGGACGATCCAGCGCTGATCATGCCCCAGCTCTGGGCGGGCCGAACGCTTCGCGACGCGGCAGATGCCAACCGCTTAGGCTGCAGCGGTCTCATGGGCATCCACTGGCGTACGAGGACGATAGACCCGGCCGTGGCCGCGCTCGCCCAGGCCGGGTGGACCCCTCCGAATACGAACGACGAAGCGCCAAACGGCGATCCCCGCCGCGAAGGCGCCGTCGGCGGCTCGCCTGTCCTGCTGCCGGATGCGGGCGGCGGAGAGCTCGGCCGGACCGGGCGCATCGGTACTGAAGGCTACCGTCTGCGCATTCCCGGCGGCTTCTATCGCGTCCGCCTGCTCCTGAAGGCATGGTCGTACGATGCGCGAGGGCAGTGCGCGGTCAAGCTGTCCGTCTACGGCCAGTCGGAAGGCCAGGCCGTCTCGCAAATCGTCGAGTTGCCCGAAGCCGCTGCCTCAGACCGTTCGTTCCACTTGACGATCCCGATCCAGGTCGTCGACGGTTTGCTTGGGCTGACGCTGCGGCCGATCGGCGGCGAAAGCTGCCTATGCGCAATCGAAGTCGTCGGACGGCCGTACGAAGCCGATCCGGCGCTCGGAGATGTCTACGTCCGCACGATCAACTGCGGCGGAGCAGCCGGGGAAGGCTGGGAGGCGGACCTGGAGAAAATCGACGTGCGCAAGCGCCATCTGCCGGTCAGCGGCTTCTATCGCGATTGGGCCGTCGCCAGATTCGGCCCGGAAGCGGCTGACGACATCGCCGAGCTGTTCGCCGCCGCGGACGGCGCGCTGCCCCGCCCGGTCGTATGGGTGACCGGACCGGGCAGCACGATCGCTGCCAATCGTTCACCTTGGGCACTTGTCGCGCTTGATTATACGTTCCTCGAGCGGCTCGAAGCGCTACGGGAGCGTGTCGTCGGAGCCGGAAATCTTGAACGCTTCGATTATTGGCTGCACCAGTTCCGCTATCTTCGAGGCGCCGCTCGCATCGGCTGCGAGCTTGGCGCTTACGAAACGGCGATGGAGCGCGTGGAAGCTGCGGCCAACACGCACTTCCGAGCACAGTTGGCATCCGAGCTGCTTCTGCCGATTCGCCTTAGGCTCGTCCAACTCGTCGCCGAGGTGAATCGCCATCTGCTGGCGACCGTCTCCACCCCCGGCGAGTTAGGCACGGTCGCCAACACGCAACAACAGGCGCTGTACCGGATCATGATTCGCGACGGAGAGCGGCTGGAGAAACTGCTCGGCCGGTCGTTGCCGCCGGACGCCCGGCCTTCTTCCGCCTACTCGGGCGAGCCGCGGATGATCGTGCCGACCGTCCGAACCCTGCTGGATCGGGGTGAGACGCTGAAGCTGACCGTCCTGTTTCTCGGAGTGCGTCCCGACGGGGCAGCCGTTCACTGGCGGTCGATGGGCGAAGGCGGCTACCGCCGAATTCCGCTTGAGCATGTCAACCGAGGCGTATATCGGGCCGAGATTCCTGGCGGAGACGGGGATTTGGAATATTTCGTGCTCGATCAGGGCAGCGGACTCTGTTTCCCCGCGACGGCCGGGTCGTTGAACCAAACCGTCATACGAATACCAGACTAATCCACTTTCTCGTCTAACGTGGCACTGCAGCCGGAAGCCTTCGCGAATCGATTCGCGAAGGCTTCCGGCTGCCATGCTCTTTTCTGCTATCCGAAAAAAAGATAAGCTTGCTCCGTGTACTCTTCCCCCAGCCTTCCGCCCATAGCGGCGGATAGCAGTTCCCTGCGGTTATACGGTACGCGCTTGAACCGGATGAGACCATCCGTTATCGTCATGTACTGCGCCGCTTTGTCCGGTTCGTCCGGCACGAAACGCTCTCCCCTGTACCGGTTCGCCCGATAGGAGCAACTCCCCGGATTTAACCACAACTCGCGATCGCCCAGCCAATGAACCGCCTGATAGTGGGTGTGCCCGAACAAAAGTCGACGTGGACGATCCTGTTCCGCCCCCATTCGGTCACCCGTCTGCTCCGTCCAGAATTGCTCGAACTGATGACGGCTCTCGATCGTGGCGTAACCGTTGTAGCTGTGCTGCATGCTGTATCGAATCCCATCCATTTCAAATACGTGCTTTTCGGGCAACTGCTCCAGGAAGGCGATCTCTTCCTCGCTTAATTGCGCTGCATTCCATTCCAGCCACGATCGCTTTCCTTCGCCGGCGCCATCGAAGAACGGCTGCCGCGTCTTCTTCCAAGCGGCGATTGCCGCTTGATCGTGATTCCCTTTGACGCATACGGCCCGATGCGCGTCCATCCAGGCGATCGTCTCCTTGGGGAACGGCCCGCAATCGACCAAATCTCCCGCGCAGTACACGATATCGCTATCCTTTTCTTGTTCCCATATCGCTTCGAGAGCGCAAATGTTCGCATGAATGTCCGAGATAATCAATGCTTTCATCGATCGTCGCTCCTTATTTCTCCTTCAGCCTACCCCTTCACCCCGCCAAGCGTCATGCCTTTGACAAAATATTTCTGCAAGAACGGATAGACGAGAATGATAGGCAGGCTGGCGACAATCGTCATCGTCGCCCTGATGGATGTAGGCGTCACCTGATTCGCCGCGACTCCGCGCTGATTTCCTCCAAGCACATCTCCGATGGTCGCCTGCGTTGACGATCCGTTAGCGGTCTGCAAAATTTTCATCAGTTCATACTGCAGCGTGCTCAGCTTCGGATTGGAAGAGTTGTAGAGAAACACGTCGAACCACGAATTCCACTGCCATACCGCGACGAACAATGCAACAGTCGCTAGCACTGGTGTGCAGAGCGGCAGCACAATTTTCATGAAAATTTTGAAGTCGCCTGCACCGTCGATTTTAGCCGATTCGTTAATACCGTCGGGAATGCCTTCAATGAAGGAACGGATGATAATGATATTGAAGGCGCCGACAATGCCGGGAATAATATATACCCAGAAGCTGTTGATCAGATGCAGCTCCTTATGCAGCAAATACGTCGGAATCAGCCCGCCGTTAAAATACATCGTCAGAATAAACGCCAGAGCCACCCACTTGCGCAACAAATATTCCGGCCGGCTGACCGTGTAGGCGACCATCGCTGAGCAAAATACGGCAACCGCCGTGCCGATGACCGTGCGCAGCACCGAAATCATCAGCGAATGGAAGATCGAAGCTTCGCGCAGCACGTATTCGTAGTTATACAGAGTAAACACTCTCGGTTTGAGGAAAATGCCGCCCCGAGAGGCATCCATGGCGTCGTTGAGCGACACCGCCAGCATATTTGCGAACGGGTACAGCGTTACGACCATAAGACCGATCATAAATACCACGTTGCCGATATCGAACAGGATATCGCCTGCCGTCCGGGTTCTGGATGTCAGCTTCATATGCGATACACCGCCTAGAATAGTCTTTCCTGGCCAAAACGCTTGGCCATATAATTAGCGCCGAACAGCAGCGCGATGCTGATAACCGTTTTAAATACGCCTGCTGCGGTCGCGAAGGAGAAATTGCCCATCGCAATGCCGTACTTTAAGACGAAAATATCGAGATTGTCGGAATAATCAGCCGTTAGCCCGTTGCCGAGCAGATATTGCGGTTCGAAGCCGGATTCCAAAATGTTGCCGATATTCATAATGAGCAGCAGGACGATGATCGGCTTAAGTCCCGGCAAGGTTACGTACAAAATACGCTGCATCCGGTTGGCCCCGTCGATTTCCGCTGCCTCGTACTGGGCCGGGTCAATCGCGGTAATGGCGGCCAAATAAATAATTGTATTCCAGCCGACGTTTTTCCAAACTTCCGACACGCCCAAAATGCCCCAGAAATATTTCCCCTCGGCCAGCCATAAAATCGGCTCGTTAATCAGCCCTAGCTTCATCAGAATCAGATTGACAATGCCGGAACTGTCGATCGACAACGCTGTTACGATAATGCTGGAGGCGACAACCCAGGATATAAAATGGGGCAAGTAGCTGATCGTCTGCACAACCCGCTTGAAAAGCACACTGCGCAGTTCATTCAGCAAAATCGCCAACGTAATCGCCGTGGCAAAGCCCAGCACCAAATTAATCAAACTCATCGCCAGCGTATTGCGCATAACCAGATAGAACGCTTCCTCCTGGAACAGCAGCCTAAAATTGTCCAACCCCGTCCATTTCTGCTCCCACAATCCCGTTCCGGGCCGATAATGCTGGAAAGCGATCGTCCAGCCCCAGATTGGAAGATAGCGAAATATGAACAGCCAAATGACAAAGGGGATGGACATCAGCATCAGCGTCTTTTGATCCATCAGTCTGCCTATATACGATTTGCGGGACATTCCCTCTTCCTCCTGCCCAAATGGTCGGGGAGACCATGCGGTCCTCAGTCCCGCTGGCCTCCCCTCTCCTCTTTCTTCTACTGTTAGCCTCTGATGGAGCGGTCGGCGTTTACCGCTTCTTCCCTGCCAGACGATCCTGGATGACGCCGTTCGCCCAATCCTCATACGTCTTCACGTCAAGTTTGCGGAACTGCGCGGCATACTCCTCCCACATTGCTTCGAACTTATCCGGCTCGGCCAGAATCAGCCTGGGGAACCACTTGCGCTGCAAATCCATTTTCTTCTGCTCGAACATTTGCTCCGGCGACCCTTGCTGCTTCGCCGCGGTCCAAACCGGATACCACTTGCGCTCCTCCACATCCGCCGGCTCATGGTACACGTCGGTGAATACCTGCAAGCCATAGGCTTCCAGTATTTTTTTGTCCCCCTCCGAATAGCTGGCCGCGATCACTTCCGGCTGACGGTCCGGGAAATAGGCGTTGCCGTCCTCGTACAATCCGGCGCCCATCGGCCAATAGTAGCTGAAGTACTTGAAACCGTAAGATTGTTGAAATTCCGGATCCCTCTGTTCAATTTGCTCCTTCGTCCTGTAGAATCGGCCCTTATCATCCACCTCATACGTCTTGCCCTGTTCGCCCCAGAAGAGCAGCTTCTGGTTCTCTTCCTTGACCATATTGTCGAAAAATTGTATGATGCGCGCCGGATCCTTCGCGCTCGTCGTGATGCCGATGCCGCGATTGGTCGCGAATACCGGAGGGTCCATGTATTGCTCCCGCACCCCTTTATCCAGTACAAGCGGGAAGCCCATGTACATGCGATCATCGTCACCGGTCTGCAGCAAATTTTGCACCGCAGGCGTAATCTGCCAGCCGTAATCGAAAAATCCGAGCACGCGTCCGCCGGACAGCTTGGCGATATACTGATCGTATTTGGCGACCAGCGACTCCTTGTCGAACAGGCCGTCGTCATTCGCTTTGTTCAGCGTCTGCAGCCAACGCTTAGTGAACTCGGTGTCTCCGGTCACGTGCGCCTGCTTCGTCGCCATGTCGACGTACACCTCGCCTTCGTTCGGCAGACCGGCGAGGTTCGCGGCCGGGTTGGTAAGGGTGAAAAACCGCCAGTCGTCGGTCAGCGCCTCGAATCCGATCGTGCTTCCGCCGTTGATTTGCGGATATTTCTCTTTATAGCGTTTGATCAGGTCGAAATATTCGTCCAGCGTCTCCAGTTTCGGATACCCGAACTCCTTCAGTACCCCGCGCTGAATGTAGAACGCGCCCGGCTGGTACATGTCGGGAACGAACCCTTTACTGGCAGCGAATGGAATGATGTAGATGTTGCCGTCTTCCGCCGGCAGTTGGTCCCAATACGTCTCGTACAGCTTCTTCAGGTTCGGGCCGTACTGCTCCAACAGTTCATTGAGCGGAATGAACGCTTTGGCGTCCAGCATTTTGTCAATGCCGGCGTCCGGTACGACGACGTCAGGCAAATCTCCACCGGCGAGCATGACGCCCAGTTTCGTGTTCAAATCGCCGACCAAATGCTCGATACGGAAGTTGACGCCGGTCTGCTCTTCCAGTATTTTGCCAAGCGTCGTTTCATTCGTATTGCCGTCCTTGCCGGCCGAAGCCGCGTTGAAGTACGTGAATGTAGCCGGCTGAAGTTCCGGTGGAGCGGAGTTTTCCGCCGAAAGCGAGGCGGAGGCGGGCGCAGCGCTGCCGGAGGACGGAGCGCCATTGTCCTTGGCGCATCCGGCCAACAGGACGGCCGTGGCCAGAGCTAGCGCGAAATAACGAGTATGAGAGCCTTTCATGTTTGTTGTTCCCCCTTGAGAATGGAATGAATTTTGTTGTAAGCGCCTACAAATTTATCATAACGAATGGTTCGCCAAGGGAGAGAGCAACAAACTTTAGCGATAATTACACAAATTAAAGTCCGTGAGGAAGCCTAATCCGCACGCCTGTTCCGCATCCGGGGACGCTTGCGATGTCGAGTTGCGCCCCGTCTCCGTAGTAAAGCGCTAGCCTGGAACGGACGTTGCGGATGCCGACATGCTTTTCGTCCGCTATTTCCTCCCCGGGCCGTTCCGACAATATTCGCCGCAGCATAGACTCGTCCATGCCGCCTCCGTTGTCGCGCAGCAAGAACAACAATCCGTCCCGATCCAGCGTCAAGTTCAACTCGATGACGCCTTGCCCTTCTATTTTTTCCACTCCGTGCAAGCTGGCGTTTTCCACGAACGGCAAAAACACCATTTTCGGAATTCGGCTCTTTTCGGCTTCCCTGTCCGCCTTAATCCGGTACTGTAGCCGGTCTCCGAAACGGTACTTCTGAATTTCCAGAAATGAGCGGATCAGATCGAGTTCCTGACCGACGGTAATCCAATCGTTGCCCCATGCCAGCGATTTGCGGAACAGCTTAGCCATGTTGCGAACGATTTTGGCCGTCTCCTCCTCGCCTTTGATCAGACTGCGCATTCGCAATGTCTCGAGCACATTAAACAGAAAATGCGGATTGATCTGACTTTGCAGCGCATGGATTTGCGCCCGTCTTCGCTGCAGTTCCAAATCTTTGCGCTCGATTTCCGCTACGAGCACCTCGTCGATCAATTCCCGGATTTGCCGCGTCATTCGATTCAGTTCGGCGGACAGTTGGCCTATCTCGTCCTTCGAGTCCTCAGTCTCCTCTACCGGCATCGGCTCGAAGTTGCCGCGCTTTACCTTCTTGATCTGCCTGACGATCCGCAGCAGCCGATCGTGCAGCGACTTCGCGCCCCAGACGAGCACGAGCGTCGGCAACAGCAAGTTGACACAGGTCAAGTAAAGCGCAAGCTTGCGCGACTCCCCGGTTCCGGCCAGCGCCTGATCCTTCGGGACAACGCCGGCCAGCGTCCATCCATATAGTTCATTCGCACGCGCGTACTCTTTGGAGAGAACTCGAGATCCGGCCGGCAGCGGCAGGTCGTCGAAGCGAACCGGCTCGACGCCGCCGATTCCTTGATCGGTCGCCAGTTCGATCGTGCCGTCGGGACCTAGCAAATACAGTTCGCCCGGAAATCCCATATTGCCGAGCGTCTGCGCGACCGCATCGCGATGGAGATCAACTTTTAGCACTTTCTCGTACTCGTCCATGAAACCAAAGGCGTTTAATCTTCGCACGATGCTGAACGCCGGGCTGCCACGCTGCCCGTCATGAACGAATATCGGCATGCCGCTGGCCGCTTCCGTCACTTTCCCGTACCAGTCGGCGTGTCTGACAGTCTCGTCAATAAAGGCGACGCCGCCCGATCCAAGCACCGTCGGATTGTCGGTGTAAATCGTAAGGCTTTGAATAAAACCGTACACCGGAGCGTATTTCGCAAGACTGGAGCGCAGCGTTTCGTCATACACGTCCAAATAGGCGATCGGAGTGTCATACGCTCTCTCCAACACTTCGTTAATGACGCCGTCGGCATAAAAAACCGAAGAGATGCCGACGGCCGTATCGATGCGAGCCTGCAACTCGCTTTGAATCCGTTCGAGCGCCTGCGCCGCGTCCTTCTCCCTCTGGCTGCTGACGTTGTGCGCGGTCACCGAGTAGAAGAACAGGTTGGTGAGCACGATCGGAAAAAAGACCGACAAAAAATACATCAGCAGCAGTTTGTGGCGAAGTCTCACATTATTGAGGATCTCTTTCATCCTCTTCGCTCCTTCCCGGCGGCGCTTGGCGTTGACGGCTGCGGTACTGCGACGGCGTCATGCGCTCCAGCTTCTCGAACTGCGCGACGAAATAGTTCGGCGTGTTGAAGCCGACCTGTTCGGCGATCTCGTAGACAAGCAGATTCGTAGAGTGAAGCAGCTTCTTCGCCTCCGCAATGCGAACGCAGAGCAAAAATTCGTTGAATAGCAGCCCGAACGTGCGGCGGAACAATTGGCCCAGATATACCGGATTCATATAAAATAACGCGGCAATGCTCTTCAGGCTGATCTCTTCGCGAAAATGCGCTTCGATATAAGCTTTGACGTCGTAGATGACACCGGTGGGCGGTTCGGGGGAAGACTCTTCATCCTCCCGTTCCGGGAGGATGCCGCTCCGTTGAGTCTCGATTCCGCGCAGGGCGAAGACGAGCTCGTCCTCGTCGATCGGCTTCAGCAGATAGTCTCTGACGCCGCTGCGCACGGCCTGCTGCGCGTATTTGAAGTCTTCGTAGCCGCTGGCGATAATGAAGGACACGGGGAACGCGCATTCCTTCGCCGCCTTGGCCACCAGTTCGAGCCCGTCCAGCACCGGCATGCGAATGTCCGTAATGACCACATCGGGCCGGTGCGCCTGCATCCAGGCCAGCGCCTCCATCCCGTTGCCGGCTTCCCCGCCAATCTCGAATCCGAGCGCGCGCCAGTCGATCAGATTTCTCATCCCCTGGCGAATGTACACGTCGTCGTCCACCAGCAGCACCTTGCGCATCTTAACCCCTCACGGCGCGGACAGCCGCCATTCCGGATGGCGGGAGAGCCGCTCCAGCAGGCCGAGATACGTTCGCTTGTTGCTGTCCAGGTGCGCGTACGCGTCCCCGCCGATGCCGTAGCCCTGAAATCCGATCCACTCTTCGTACCCGAGGCGCCGCAGAAGCTGCAATAGATGGAAAATATCCAGCTCGCCCTGCTCGATGCGCTCGATCGACGCCGGCAGGCCGGCGCCGTCCGGCAGTTTGCGGCTTCCGCACAGGTTGACCGCATGCAGATAAGGCAGGCAGGCGGTCAGCGCTTCCTCCGGAGCGCGTCCGTCGACGGCGTACCAATGAAAGGAGCTGAAGGCGATGCCAAGCAGCGGATGTTGAA
Organism: Cohnella sp. SGD-V74; assembly: GCF_003001675.1. Classification (GTDB taxonomy): domain Bacteria; phylum Bacillota; class Bacilli; order Paenibacillales; family Paenibacillaceae; genus Cohnella. The sequence goes on from NZ_PVYW01000020.1 coordinate 104,584, forward strand.
GCTGCCGCACGAGCCGCAGCGCGTCCTGCCAGCGCTCCATCCAGTAGTAAACGTGGTGGTACAGGGAGATTCGGACGCCGCCCGACTCGGCCGCGGCGAGCAGCCGCCGGAGCCAGGCCAGCGCCATGGCGTCCCCGGCGGGATCGGAAGGAGGCTGTCCCGCTTCGCCGGTCGTCAGGGCCAGCTCGACCCTGTCGCAGCCTTGCAGTCTTCCGAACAGCTCCAGAATGCGGGCCGCCTCCGGATGCTCGGGCGGAAGCGCAACGTCCAGCACGACGTAGACGGCGGCCACGTCCAGCCCGTAATCGCCTCGGACCGCGGACAGCCGCTCGACGTCCCGCCACGCCCGCTCGTCCCACAGCGTCAAGTAAGCGCCGTCGTAGCCGAGCTCGCGCAGCATCTCGCAGCGCGTCTCCAGCGGATAGCTGCCGAGAGAATGATAGAAAAAAGTGTCCATCGCGTAGATTCTGTTCATCGCGGCTCCTCCAGTTCGACGGACTGGGCTTCTCCCGTGCGCGCGCAATCGTAGATCGCGGCCAGGATGCCGAAGTTGAATACCGCCTGCTCGCCGACGATCGCGCGGGAAGGCAGCCCGGCCACCGCCCGGCGGAAATAAACGATCGGCTTGTCCATCATGTCCGGCGTCGCGTCGGCCAGCCGGCTCGTCTCCCGGACCGGCTCTCCGCCCTCGTCCCCGAAGCGGATCAGCTCCCCGTCCTCGCCGAAGACGAGCCAGTCCCACGAGACCCCGCCCTCCGTCCCTTCGATTTCCGTCACCGTCCGCTCCTCGCCGTGGCAGCAGGCGGCCCGCTCGTAGCGGACCGGAAGCCGGCTGCCGTCCGCCAGGTGGAATTGCAGCAGCGCTCCGACATGCTGCTCCACGTCGAACGGGGCGGCGAGCGCGACGGGATGGTCGGCGCGCGGATTGGCCGTCCAGGCGTGCAGCACGTCCACCCGCACGGGCTGCAGCGTCTCGGCCATCGCCGCGATGTCGTACGGCCCCCAATCCATCAGCGTGCCTCCCCCGCTGATCTCGCGGCGCAGAAACCAGCGGCTCTCCGGCTGGTATTCGACCCCGGAGCGCGCCCGGCGGCGGCGCTGAATCCAGCTCATCTGATAGATCCGGCCCAGCTCGCCCCGCGCCAGCAGCTCCTTCACCCGGCCGGTCGTCGGCAGGCCGGCGAAGCGCGAGCTGCAGCAGCCGAGCAGCCGGTTCGCCTTGCGGGCCGCGCTGAGCATCCGCGCGGCTTCCTCGCGGCTGACCGCCAGCGGCTTCTCGCACAGCGCGTGCCGCCCCGAAGCCAGCGCCCGGCAGGCGATCTCCGCATGGGCGACGGGCGGCGTCGCCACGATCACGATGTCGTCGTCCCTTGCCGGCTCCGCGAGCATCGTCTCCAGATCGCCGTGCGGGACGGCCTCCGGAAATTGCCGGACGAAGTCGGCGACCGCGGCGGGATTGCTGTCCGTCACATGCAGCTCCGCGGCCGCTTGCCCTTCCTCCGCTTCCTTGCAGATCGCCTTGGCGTGAAGGCGGGCAATCGCCCCCGCGCCGACCATATAAATACGTTGAACCATAGTGGGGTTCACTCCCGTTCGCGTTAGCCTTGTTGTGAGAAAACGCGTTCCCTTAAGGGAACGACGCATAGCCTTCCTTGGTCTTCCGGATGCTTCTGCGGTATTCGCCCGGCGTCCGTCCGACGCTCGATTTGAACACCTTGCTGAAATAGACCGCGTCGCCGAAGCCGCACGCGGCGGCGATCCGATCCAACGTATAGTCCTCGTTCTCCAGCAGCTGCATCGCCCGGCGCAGCCGCAGCGTCCGCAGCATCTGCTGCGACGATACGCCGTACACGCGCTTGAACAGACGATTGAAATAGTTCGGATGCAGATGCAGCATTCGCGCCAGATCGTCCCTCGTTATTCTTTGTTCCAGATGCTCCTCCATATAGGCGATCACCGGATAGAAGCGATCTCCCGTCGTCATCGTCGAAGCCGCGCGGCCTGCGCCCTCCGTCTCCAGCCAGCTGTCCAGAATGTCGCCGAGCAGCCGCAGCGAGAGCGACATCGCGCGGTAATCCCGCACCGGCGTCTGCGGGCGATGCCAGACGTCCAGCAGCTCTTCGAACGAATGCGCGTAAGCTTCCGCGTACTGCAGCGTCACGACGCGGCCGACCGGGAAACGGCGAAAAAAATCGAGCTGCGGCTCCCCTTTGACGTCGAGCAGCATCCACAGATGGACGCCCCGGCCGACCGCGATTTCCGTAAAAGGAACGTTCGGCGGGTGGATCATGACGTCCCCGGTCTCCGCATGGCTCGTCATCCCGGACGAACGCATCTCCACGCTGCCCTCCAGCACGAACGATACCGTCCAGTGCGGCTTGATCATCTCCAGGCGGAAGGAGTCGTAAGCGGCTTTCTCTACGTGGTACAGCGCAAAGTCCAACGTTTCCTTAACGCTCAGCGGCTCTCGCACGATCTTCACCCCGACGGCGAATCACTTGACCGCGGCCGCCAGCTCGCCGCGAACGAACGCGCCGTTGTCCAGCGTCACCCGATCCGGCTCCGACTCCGCGGCCGCCGATTCTTCCTCCACCATAATCCAGCCCTTGTAGCCGCTCTCGCGCAGGTAAGCGGCGATCCGGACGTGATCGATCGAGCCTTGCCCGAGCGCCGTCCACGCTCCGCCGTCCCGTTCCCAATCCTTGAAATGAACGTGCCGGATGAGCGGCCGGTAACGCTGCATCACCCGCTCCGGGTCCATGCCGCCGCGGGCGATATGGCCCGTATCCGGCGCATAGCCGCAATAACGCGGATCGAGTCCGTCGAGCAGCACGCGATAGTCCTCCTCCGTGCGGAAGACGGAGCCGGACGGGGAATTCGGATGGAAGGCGCAGCCGACGCCGGCTTCGTGCGCCCGGCGGGCGACGGCGTTCGCATGGGCGAGGGCCCGACGCTGCCGCTCGGCCAGCTCGGAGCGGTCGGAGCCGGGAAGCTGAACAAGCGTCAGCAGACTGCCGGGGAACGTCCGCATATAGCCGATGACGCGATCCGCCTCTTCGCGCTCCTCGTCCGTCTCCTCCGCCTGCCGCCAAGGCAGCGCCAGGCAGAGCGCGCCCAGCTTCAGTCCCCGGCGGTCCAGCGCCTCCAACAGCGCCTCCGGCTCGGTGCGGTAGCGGCCGAGCATGCACACCTCCGGCTCGACGCCCTCGCCGCCCGCCCGGGCGATCACGTCGAGAATATCGTCCAGCCGGTCGCGATACTTCTCGTAGGACATCTGCCACGTATACGTCTGATAGCCGAATCGGATGCTCATCTCCGCTTCGCCTCCCCGATCGCGCGGCGTATGAACGGAACCGCCCGCCGTCCCCATTCCTCGGCCTGCGCGTTAAAGCAGTAATCGACGCACCACCATTCCAGCGGCGCGACGACGGGCTCCATCGCCGCCAGAAAAGCGGGAAAATCGATGCGTCCCGCGCCGAACTCGGCATGCGTGCTCGTCTCGTCGTCGTGCAGCGTGCCGTCGGAATCGATCAGATGGAAATGTCCGATCGTATCGCGCAGCAGGTCGGCGTATTCGATAATGCCGCCGGGCAGCGTCTCCCTCTCCCCCGTCTGTCTGGCGCCGGCCACTCCGCTCATATAGGCGTGGCTGGTGTCGAACAGCACGCGGAATGCCGGATGGCCAACCGCTTCGACGAGCCGCTTAACCTCGCCCGGCTTGTTCAGCCAGAAGCCGGGCTCGAACTCCCAGACGATTCGCACGCCCCTGGCGGCCGCCAGCTCGGCGGAAGCCCGCCACGTGTCCGCCAACCGGGCAAAGCGCGCCTCGTATTCGGCGGCCGCCAGTTCGGCGGGCGGACTGACGGTGTCGACCCGGATCGTCCCGATCTCCAGGTCGACGCAGAAGTCCAAATAAGCTTGCAGCTGTGCCAAATAATCTCTCTGCGGACAGCGGTCCGGCGGAACCTTGGCGAAATCCGGCGCATAGCCGGAAATGCCGAGCCCGTGGGCGCGGATGCGCTCGCGCAGCTCGCGCCGGCTGGCCACGCTTGGATGGCTGTCCGGCGTCGGATGCGGCGCGAAGCCGTTGATTTCCACGCCGTCATAGCCGGCCTGCGCCGCATACTCCAGCACGCGCTCGAACGGCCAGGGATCGGCCGCGAACGGACCGAACGCGAACGCCCAGGAACCGATCGATAATTTCGGATTCATCGTCGTCACTCCTCGTAGGGAAAAGTAGGTTTGCTTGAAAAGATAGATTTGCCCGTAAAATAAGCCGGCTTTATCGCCGCGCCCGTCTGGCGACCAGGACGTCGTACGGCGGCAGGGCGACTTCCCCGAGCAGCGGCGAACCGTCCGGCAGCGTCTCGCCCGGCGACAGAAATACGAGCTTCTGCGGCTCAGCCGTATAGTTCAGGAAAATATAAAACTCGTCCGTCCCGCTCCGCCGCCGGACCGTCTCGACCTCGCGCGGAATCCGCGCCCAGTCCGCCAGCGGATCGGCCAGGCCGAGCGCGCTCAGCAGCTCCGGCACGTTGGCGTCGGTGAAGAACGCGCCGCAGTAGACGACCCGTCCCCGTCCGACGCGCGTTGCGACGATCGCCGGCTCCCCGCGGTAGTAGTCGGCGTCATAGCGCGCCAGCACTTCGGCTTCCGGCGAGAACGGGCGCAAGATTTCGTTGAAATGCGGGGCGGCTGCGCTAACCCCCGAAGACGCGTAGGTCATCGTCGACGATGTATCCCGCACCATCGTGAATTCGGCCGCCTCCGTCCCGGTCAGCTCGCGCAGCACGCCCGGAAACGGCAGGCTGTAGCAGCGGTTCGTCCGATCCTTGTAGCCGGCCCGCGGCCCGAAGACGATGATGCCGCCCTCCTCCGCGTAGCGGCGCAGCAGCGCGACGTCCTCTTCGGCCAGCAACTGGGCGTTCGGATAAAACAGCGCCTTGTACGGGCGAAGCCGCTCCGGATCGCGCATAGGGCGCAGCGACAGCTGGTCGGCGTTCAGATGAAGCTCGGTCAGTCCGCGGAACAGGCTTTCCTCGCTCTCCCACTCGAACGGTCCGATATAGCCTTCGATTTTGGCGTTGCTGTCGTTGTCGTAGTCGTACAGCAAAGCCGTCTCCGGGACGATCTCGCTGCCGACAAGCAGATCGCCGAGCTTGGCGATGTCGTCCGCGAACCGTCCGGCCTCCTCCACTCTGCGGTTCGGCCGGTTGCCGTAATCGTTCAACCCGTGCCACAGCGTCTCCGCGCCCGCCGTAACCGTTCTCCAGCGGAAGAACAGCAGGCCGTCGGCCCCGTGCGCCGCCGATTGCCACGCCCACAGCCGCAGTTGCCCCGGCTTGGGCGTCGCCTGAAGATAATCTCCGAAGCCGTACCGGTTCAGCGTGTTGCCCGACTGTCCTCCCGGTCCGGCCTGCTGCTCCAGAATCATGAATTTGCCCGACATGCCCCGGACCCGGCCAAGATGCTTGGACGTCATCCGGTCCCGGTAATGCGCCGGCAGATCGCCGCGCATCAACTGGAAGGCCGGATAGGAGTCGAACGACATGAAATCGAGCGCCCGCTCCGTCAGCTCGGGATTGTCAATGTTGCCGAACAGGCCGTTATGGGTCGCAAACCGATGCGGAGCGTGCCGCTTGAGCGCGTCGTATTGCAGCTTCGCGAAAGCGATCGCCGAATCCGAAGTAAAACGGTAAAAATCCAGCAAATGTCCCGGATTGTGATACGTCGGCGTCGGGCGCGGCAGGTCAACCTGCGCCCAATCCGAATACGTCTGCGCCCAGAACACCGTCCCCCAGGCCTCGTTCAACCGCTCCAGGGAGCCGTATTTGCGGCGGCACCATTCCCGGAACGCCGCGCGGTCGCTGTCCGCGAAGCTGACGTCCATATGGCAGTTCAGCTCGTTGTCGATCTGCCAGCCGATGACCGCGGGCTCGTCGCGATAATGCAGCGCCATCCGTTCGACGATCGCCGCGCATCGTTCCAAATAAGCGGCCGCCGTATAGTTGCAGTGGCGGCGCGAGCCGTGATGCATAACCTGCCCGTGGAAGTCCCGGCGCAGCGCCTCCGGATATTTCGCCGTCAGCCACGCCGGCGGCGCGTAGGTCGGCGTGCCGAGGATGACGTCCAGTCCGTGCCGCTTGCACAGTGCGATCGCTTCGTCGAACAGCTCGAAGGAGTAGCGGCCCTCCTCCGGCTCGAATATCGGCCACGCCGACTCGCCCATCCGCACCGTATTGAAGCCCAGCTCGCGCATGCGGCGAAAATCGTCGTCCCACAGCTCCCGGCGCCAATGCTCCGGGTAATAGCAGACGCCGAGCAAATAACGGTTCGTCCGCAGACGTTTGTCCGCTGCCATCCTGATTCCCCCTATTCGCTCAGCCACGTTTTCAATTTGATGCGCGGATCGGCCAGCTGCTCCGCGGGCGGCGCGGCCCGTTTCTCCGCGAGCAGCTCGGCTTGGCGGAACGGCTTGGCGATCGCCTCGCTCGGTCCCATGCCGCTGACGGCGGACAGCCGTCCGTCCGCTCCCAGATGGAAATACAAGCGACCGGCCTCGCCCAGGTCGCGCAGCACGACCGTGTCGGAAGGCTCCGCCAATCCGGCGACAAGCAGCGTCTGGTCGTATTGATCCGACCAAAACCAGGGCAGGACGGCGTACGGCTCGTCCGAGCCGAGCATCGCGGCGGCGGCGTGCGCGCCTTGATCCTTGGCGTTGCGCCACGCCTCCAGCCGAATGCGGCGGCCTCCGTACAGCGGGTGCGGGAACGAGCAGCAGTCGCCCGCCGCATAGATGTCGGGATCGCTGGTGGCCAATCTCGCATCCGCCTTCACCCCGTTGTCCAGCTCCAGTCCGCACGACGCCGCCAGCGCCGTCTCCGGCACGGCGCCGATGCCGGCCAGCGCGACGTCCGCCGCGAGCTCCGTTCCGTCGGCCAGCCGGATCGCGAGCGCGTCCCCTGCCCGGTCGATCGCGGCGACGGCGGCGCCAAGCCGGACCTCTACGCCGGCTTGGCGGTGCAGCCGCTCCACCCGCTCCGCGATCGCCTGGGGCACGCCGCGCGTCAGCAGACGAGGCGCGGCCTCCAGCAGGGTGACGGCGCAGCCCCGCGCGGCGGCGCTCGCCGCCGTCTCCAGGCCGATGAAGCCGCCGCCGATAATGACCGCGCGTGCCCTGGGCCGCAGCCGGCCGCGCAGCCGCTCGGCGTCCTCGAACCGGCGCAGGTAGAGCAGCTCTCCCGCTCCCGTGCCTTCCGCCGACAGCTGCCGGGGGCGGGCACCGGTCGCCAGCAGCAGCCGCTCGTACGGCAGCTTGCGGCCTCCGGCCAGCTCGACGAGATGATTCTCCCGGTCGATGCGAACGGCCGCTTCCCCGCCGATTCGCTCGATCCCGCTGTCGCGCAGCGTTCGATCGTCGGCGATGACGGACGGCGGAAGCTCCTCCTCCGCGACCAGATGCCGCTTGGACAGCGGCGGACGCTCGTACGGCGGACGGCTCTCGTCCCCGACCAGCGTTATCGCCCCCGTCCAGCCCAGCGACCGCAGCGTCAGCGCGGCGCGCGCGCCCGCTTCGCCGGCTCCGACAATGACCATTCCTTGTGCGTTCATGGCAAACTCCTTAAGCTTCTTCAAGCTTCCTTAAGATGGAATTCGAATATAGACCTTGTCCGCGTCCAGCTTGACCGGATACGTCGTCAAGTCGACGCAGACGGGAGCGCGCTTCGCCGCTCCCGTCGGAATGTCGAAGCGGCCGTTATGCTTCGGGCACTCGATGACGCTGCCCATCACCAGGCCGTTCGACAGGTGGAACTTCTCGTGCGTGCAGTAGCCGTCCGTCGCGTAATAGTCGCCTTTGTCCGTCCGATAGACGGCGAACGTCCGGTCGCCGTAATCGAAGCGGACGACGTCTTCCTCCTCGATGTCTTCCGCGTCGCACACCTCGACCCAGATCGGATCGCTCATAACGGTTCACTCCTTGCCTGAGGCGTCGCCTCGCGATCATATTGATAGGGCCGGGCCGTCGACGGCAGCGGCTTGACCACGACGTACGCGGGATCATGCTTCTGCCGCCGCAGCGCCCGGATCACTTCCTTCAGCGCAGCCAGAAAGCTCGGACAGGCCGCCGGGCAGTCGGCCTTCATCTCCTCGTGCAGCTTCGGCAGCGCGTGATACGGAACCATCGGGAACATATGGTGCTCGATATGATAGTTCATGTTCCAATAGAGAAACCGCAGCACGGGATTCATGTAGATCGTGCGGGAGTTGAGCCGGTGATCGAGCACGTCTTCATGCAGCCCGAGGTGCTGCGTCATGCCGAACGCCAGCACGATCGCGAAGCCGTAGAAGGTCGGCAGGCCGACCAGCATCGCGGGCAGCAGGCTGCCGGTATACAGGCAGGCCGCGAGAACGAGCAGCCAGACCAGCAGGCACAGACGCGCCTCTCGGTACACCTTGGGAAACTCGCCGGACGGAATGTATTCCGCCTCCGTCCGCTCCATCCGTCCCAGCGCATGCAGGAAAAACCGCTTGATCTCGATCGGGCCGCCGTACAGATCAAACAGCTGCATCCATAATATTTTCCACAGGGGCGGCCGCTCCGTAATAATCTCGGGATCGCGTCCGACGATAATCGTGTCGGTATGATGCCTGGCGTGGCTCCACCTCCACGGCGTCGCGGAACGCAGCACCATGAACGAGGCGATCTGATAGAGCGCTTCGTTCATCCACGGCGTCTTGAACGCCGTGCCGTGGCCGCATTCGTGCCACCGGGAATCCGCCGGCGTCGCGTACAGAATCCCGTAAGCCAGAAACGCCGGAACCGCCCACCACGTGCCCCAGGACAGACAGGCCGCAGCCCCGAATATCGCCAGCAGGCCGAACCAGATCAGCGTGTCGCGGATCGCCGGCCCGTTCCTGCGTTTCATGAGCGCCTTCATCGTCGCCCGCGGAACCGGACTGACGTACCATTCCGCCGCCACGAGCCCTTTTTCCCTCGCGCGCTCGCTCTCGGGACCGGTCAGACTGTAATCCCGCCTTTGAACAACCAATGCCATATCACTACCGCCTCCACCTTGCAGGCTGCCCGCGTGCCGTCAACGGCCCGAAGCGCGATGGCCGAGCAGAAAATCGAGCGTCCTGCGATTAAAATCGTCCAGCCGGTCCCAATGATGGGTGTGCCCGCTTCCGGCGAACACCTCGAGCTCGGCCTGCGGCATTTCCGCCGCGATCGCCTCCGTCAGCGGCAGCGGCGTAAACGCGTCGCGGTCGCCGACCGTAAGCAGCGTCGGCGCCGCGACGGCCGCCAATCTCCCCGTCGTACGATGCGTCAGGCACGCGTCGCACTGCGCGCGGAACGCGTGCGCCGGCATCGGCTCGACCTCGGTCAGCGCCGCGCGGCGAGCCGCCTCCAGCTTGTCGCCGTGCGCCTCATGATAAGCCGGCGTATAAATAAACGCCTGGAGCAGCCGCTGGAACTCGTCCGGGCGCAGCCGCTCGTATCCCGCCGCCAGCGTCTCGAACACGCTGGTCGTATACGGCCCGCACGCCTGCCACGAGCAGTTCAGCGTCAGGCTTCGCACCCGCTCCGGCGCGGCCAGCGCGACCTCCTGGGCGATGGCGCTGCCCATGGAGATGCCGGAGAGATGGGCCGTTTCCAGGCCCAGCTCCCGCATCAGGCCCAGCGCATCCTCGGCCATCGCCTTCGTCGTATAGGGGCCGGCGGGCTTGTCCGATTGTCCAGCCCCGCGATTGTCGATCAAGATGCAGCGAAAATGCCGCTCGTAGATACGAGCATGCTCCTCCCAGACGCTGCCCGGCGCGCCGAGCCCCATCAGCAGAACAAGCGGCTCGCCCGCTCCTCTTTCCGTATAATGCAGCCTGATTCCGTTCGTTCGCACGAATGGCATCCGTCCGTTCCCTCCCCGCTCCGTTTCAAGTCAAATGACGGCGAATGTACTGCACGCCCAGCCGCGCCGCGTCGTCCGGATGCGCCGCGTAATCCCGCCACAGATGCAGCCGCGAGATCAGGCCCGGAACCTGCCGGCCGAACGCCTCGATCGTCAGCCAGCCGCCGTAGCCGACGTCCTTCAGCACATCGAACGTTTCCTTCGGCACGGCATGGCCGCTTCCCGGCACGCCGCGGTTGTTCTCCGAAATGTGCACGTGGAAAATATGCTCCGCCGCCTCCCGCCACGCCCGCGGCACGTCGAGCTCCTCGATGTTGCCGTGGTGCGTGTCCGCGAGCAGGCCGACGTTCGGCAGACCGACCTGCCGCACGAAGCGGACGCCGTCCGCCAGCGTGTTGACCAGGTACATCTCGAAGCGGTTGATCGGCTCCAGCGCCAGGCGGACGCCCCGCTCCGCGGCATACTCCCCCGCCGCGCGCAGCGTCTCCACCGCATCGTTCCATTCGCCGGGCTGCGGCCCGCGTCCGCTGAAGCGGCCCAAGCCCTGGAACAGCGGACCGCACAGCAGGTCCCCGCCCATAGCGGCGGTGTTGTCGACGGCCAGCTTGAGCGTCTCCAGCGCGCCCTGCCTCAGCGCCGGGTCCGGGCTGGCCGGATCGGCGACGGCGGCGTCCAGCGCGGCGATTGCGGTGCAGCCGAGCTCAAGTTCCCGCAGCAGCGCGCCGAAAGCACGCGCATCCGCCGGCGCCATATTGTCGGCGGGCAGCTCCACGCCGTCGAAGCCCCATTCCTTGATCCGCCGCAGCAGCTCGCCATGGACGGACGGATCGGGCTTGTCCGTCCACAGCAGCAAATTCATTCCCACCTTCACGGCTCCGTTCACTCCCATGGCTTCAAAATGATTTTTCCGCTGTCCTGCGACGCCGACAGCTCGAACGCTTCCTGAATCCGGCTCATCGGGAACGTATGCGTAATGAGCAGATCGGTCAGCGGCGACCGCTCGATCACCTTCATCAGATCCGGATACAGCTTCAGGTTGTAATGCCAGGAGCCGATCAGATGAATGCCCTTGCGCAGCAGGTCGTCGCTGACGCGGATCGGCGTCTCGGAGAAGCACTCCCCGACGAACGCGACTTTGCCCTTGCGCCGGACGGCGTCAATCTGCAGCCGGTGCGCGGCGACAACGCCGGAGCAGTCGAGACCGCAGTCGGCTCCCCTGCCGCCGGTCAGCGCCTTCACCTGCGCAGCCGCGTCGGGATCACGGGGGTCGATCAGATGATCCGCGCCCATCCGGCGCGCCAGCTCCGCCCGGTAAGGATTCATCTCTACCGCGATGACCCGCGCCCCGCGGAACTTGGCGTTGACGACCGCGCCCAGACCGACCGGCCCGAGGCCGGTAATGAGCACCGTATCGAACGCGCCTACCTCCATCGCGGAGAACGCGCCGTGGGACGGCCCGAGCCCGCAGCAGGCCAGCGAAGCCTTCTCGTACGATACGCCGTCCGGAATCGGCGCGAGCAGCCACGACGGCTTGGACAAATATTGCGTCATCGTCGGCTCGTAATGGTTGAGCCCCCGCTCGCAGTGGATGAAATCGCCCGCGCGGCACAGCTCACATTCCCCGCACGGGTACTGCGGCATGACGACGACCCGGTCGCCAACCTTGACCGTGCTGCCCGGCGCGGTCTCGACGACTTCGCCGGCCGCCTCGTGCCCGAGGCAGTCGGAATGTTCGCCGCGGACGAAGCTTTTGTATTCGGCGCACATCGGCGCCGCATGCACCTTGACGAGCGCCCAGCCCTCCGGCAGGGCGGGCTTATCCCGCTCGACCAGCTCGGCGCGGCGTTCTCCCGTAATCGCGGCCACCTTCATCGTTGCTCGCCTCCCTCAATCTCTTGCTTTAACGGATCTTGCTCCGGGATGCGCCGCTCCAATTCGAGCGCCCAATGCATGCCGTTGATCAGCAGCCGCCGGAAAGCGGACAGCTCGAAATCCTCGGGATGCCCCATTGTCGTCGTAAAGACGCGGCCGCCTCCGGCGCGCGTTCTCGTCCAGACGACGGGCTGCACGCGCGGCGTCTCGCTCGTGTACGACCAGCCGTTGTCCTCCGGATTAACGGTCGCGCCGTTCAGCAAAATTTGCGCGCCCTCCGGCGGATACGGAAGCACCTGGTAGAGCCAGGAGCGGCATTCGAAATGCGTCGGTACGCCCCGCAAAATCGGATGCGGCTCCGCGCCCCAGGCGACCGACACGCTCGTCGACGAGGAATGGCCGAAATGGCGAATCCACGGCGCTCCGAGCACGTCGATGCCGAAGCCGTCGTTCCATTCGGCCAGCGGATGATCCTGCGGATATTGGAAGGCGTGCGTGCTCGTCCGCAGGCCGACGACCGGCTTGCCGGACGCCAGGTAATCGCGGATATGGCCGAACTGCTCCTCCGGCAGCTGCCGGAAGCGGATGTAGAAGACGGCCAGATCGGCCGTCCGCAGCGCCTCCAGTCCGGGGATGCTGACCGGGGACGCGGGGTCCGGGTCGGCCTGCAGCACCGTGGTCCATGCTCCGTATTTCCTTGCCTCCTCGGCCAGCAGCGGCATCGTTCTCTCCGATTCGTACTCGTCTTCGCCGCAGACGAACACGATCCGTCGGCCGCGCAGCGTATCATTCGAAGCTTCCATCGCGTTTCATTCCTCCTTCTCCCGGTAGACGAACCAATCGAAATCCGCGTGCCGCCCTGCGCCGGACAGGTCGTGGGCGCACAGGCAGACGAACGCCCCGGTAAAGCCCCAATCGGTGAAATAGCCGTCGACCAGATGCGTGGCGTATTCGTCCGATATTTTGCTGGCGTCCAGCGTCGGCCCGATTCCCTGCCAGTCCTGTCCGTCCAGCGAATAGCGGAAGCGCAGCTCGCGGCCGTTCAGCTCCAGCTTCAGATGAACGGGCGTCCCTTCCGGGATCGGAATATGCGGCTCCGTATGCTCGTCGTAGACGCCGTGATCGCCCGCGATAATCCCGATATTTTTGCCCAACGCCTCGTCGCGGCCGATGCGCAAATAATAGTAGTTTTGCGAATTGTAGTAGTACATCAAACCGGCCATCTGCTGGTACGTCTCCGGCTCGAATTCGACGACGGTCGCCGCTTCGCAGACGAACGCCTGCTGCCGGCGGCCGACGAGGCTGTGCCGGAACCGCGAGTTCGGCGACTCCATGCCGCGCAGCCGCAGGAAGCCGGGACGCTCGGTCAGCGTCGCCCAAGCTTCGGCGAAGGGTTGGCGCAGTGTCTGCCATTGCAGCCCGAGCGCTTCGCGGTCGAAATCGTCCTTGTCCGGCACGGACGGGAACGGATGGGCCGGCAGCGCCGGCCCCCGTACGATCGTCTCGGGCGTATTCCCGCCGGAGGCCAGCCGCAGCCAGCCGTCCGCCGTCCACTCGCAGCGCTGAAGCGCCGTCTCGCGCCCCAGGTTGCAGCGCCGGTCCGCGCCCTCGAGCGGCCTGCCGCACAGATGGGCGATATACCATTCCCCGCTCTGCGTTCGTACGAGACTCGCGTGGCCCGCCTTCTGCAGCGGCAGCTCCGGAGCGTGCCGTGACGTCAGCATCGGCCCGCGCGGATCGGTCTCGTACGGACCCTCCAGCGTTCGCGAACGCGCCGTCGTCACCGCATGCTCGTAGCTCGTTCCGCCTTCGGCGACCATCAGATAGTAGCGGCCATCCTGCTTGTAGAGATGGGGGCCTTCCGTCAATCCCAGCTCGGAGCCTGCGTAGATTTTGCGGGAAGGGCCGACCAGTTGACCCTCGTTGACAGAATATTCGCGCAAATAAATGCCGTTGAAGGCGTCTTTGCCTTTCCGGAAGTCCCATTGCATGTTCACGATCCATTTGCGGCCGTCGTCGTCATGGAACATCGACGGATCGAAGCCGCTGCTGTTCAGATACACGGGGTCGGACCACGGCCCCTCGATCGCCGGAGCGGTCACGACGTAGTTATGCGTGTCCTTGAACGCTCCGGCATGGCTCTTGACGTCGGTGTACACGAGGTAAAACAAGCCTGCGCCATCGTCGTAAGACAGGCACGGCGCCCAGACGCCGCCGGAATCGGGATTGCCCGTCATATCGAGCTGGCCGGGCCGGTCCAGAGGGCGGCCGAGCGGCCGCCAATGGACAAGGTCCCTGGAATGATGAATTTGCACGCCCGGAAACCACTGGAACGTCGAAGTCGCCATATAATAATCCTCGCCGACTCTGACGATAGAAGGGTCCGGGTGGAAGCCGCGAAGAATCGGATTGCGGATTTCGGCCTGCTCCCGGCTCATTTGCCTCACATCCTTTGCTGTCGGCCTCTATTATAGGATTTCTGCGAAATCGCTAACAATCAAGGAATGGAACCTGATCTTGTCATTTTGGAACCTTCTGCTTCGCTTACTTCGTTTTGTTCAGATCGGCGTCGTAGGCGCTCTGCAGAATGGCCAGATAGTCGTTTAATCTGAGACCGTCGAGGCCTTGGACGTAGCCGTCCCATTCCTTGGCGATGTCCTTGTGGCCGGTAATGAATTGCAGCATGTTCGACTTGACGTAGTCCTCGAGCGTCGCTTTGAACTGGGCGGCTTTCTCCCCGTCCTCGGCGCTGATGAAAATGTCGATCGGGAACATCTCGCCTTCCTTCGGCTCGAAGCCCTCGTATTTCTTCGTCTCCGTCACCAGGCGCAGCTCGTAGCCTTCCGGCGACATCATGTCCTGGGAGACGGCTTCCGATTCGAAGCGCTCGCGCGGCCGGAAATCCGGCCCGGCCTGATCCCATCCGTCGGTATGGATCGTCTCTGAACGGTAGGACGGATCGACCTGGTAGCTGGCCTGTTCGCCGTTGACAGTCAGTTGGCCATCGTCCGCCTTACGCCACGAATGGCCTTGGACACTGAACACCTGCCCCCATGTGCCTTCCTCGGTCCACAAGTAATCCAGCAGCTTGATCGCGGCGATCTGCTGCTCTTCATTGGCCTTGTCGGTAATGACGAAGCGTCCCTGGTTGCCGACCGACTTGTAGTAGCCGGACAGTTGCACGCCTCCCGGTCCTTTCAGCGGAGGAACCGCGACGTAATCGTAGTTGCGCGGATCGGTGCCCGCCACCGCCATCTGCGCGTGTCCGATCGCGAACGCGCCGAGGATCGTATCTCCCGGATTGTTGCCGAGCTGCTGCAGCCCTTCCGGATTTTGCGTGAACGCCTGCGGGTCGATCAAGCCGTCCTTGTACAGCGAGGCCATATAGCTCAGACCGTCCCGCCATTCGGACTGGGCCGCCGACAGCTGCACCTGGCCGTCCTTGACGCGGATGTAGGAGTAAGGCTGTCCGTCCCCGGTATTGTAAATAAAGGCGTTCATCAGGAAGCCGGTCAGATCCCCGTGCCACGTATTCAGCGCGCCGCTGAGCGGAATTTCGTCGGCGACGCCGTTGCCGTTCGGGTCGCCCGTCTTGAACGCGCGCAGTACGTCCGCGAACTCTTCGGTTGTCGTCGGCATCTCCAGATTGAGCTTGTCCAGCCAGTCCTGGTTGATCCACAGCTTCTGCGCGTACCAGCAGTGATAACATTCGTTGACCTGCGGCATCGCGTAGATGTTGCCGTCCGAGGAGGTGACCGCCGTCTTCAGGTCGGGACGCTCCGCGAAAATTTGCTTGATGTTCGGCGCGTATTGATCGATGAGATCGTTCAGCGGGAGGAATACGCCCTGCTTGCCGAATTTCATCTGCTCGGCCGGCGTGAAGTTGCCGCTGAGGAACATCGCCGGATAGTCGCCGCTGGCCATCAGCACGTTGCGCTTGTCGTTGTTGTCGTTCGGCGGACCGACCGTAAATTCGAGCTCGACGTTCGTTTTCTCCTCGACCTGCTTCGTGAACGGATTGTCCAGCGTCGTCAAATTCGGCGACTGGTTGATGAACGCGGTCAGCTTGACCCGTGCGGCCGCCTCTCCGCCGTTTTGGCCCGACGGACTTCCTCCTTGCTCCGAATTTCCGCCGTTCGAGCAGGCGCTCAGCAGCAGCGTCGCAATCAGACCCAGACCCGCAAGCTTGCTCCATTTTTTTCTCATTTCGGACACCCTCCGCAATCGTAATAGGATACAGCTTCGTTTCTCCCGGCCTATCGTTTGTCTATTTTAACCTTTCAAAGAACCGATCATGACCCCCTTCACGAAGTGCTTCTGAACGAATGGATATAGGATAAGGACCGGCAGGCTGGAGACGACGATCAGAGAAAATTTCAGCAAATCCTTCATCCCCTGTCTGGCTTCCATTGTTCGTACGTCCACCATCATCGAATTGTCGACGGAATTCTGAATGAGAATTTCCCGCAAAATCAATTGAAGCGGATATAAATCGGCGCTCTTGAGGAAAATCAGCGCGTCGAAATACGCATTCCAGGCGGTGACGGCGTACATCAGCACGAGCACCGCGATAATCGGCTTGGACAGCGGCAGCGCGATCGACCGCAGGAAGCGCAGGTCGCTGCAGCCGTCCATCTCCGCCGCCTCGTTCAGTTCCTCGGGAATCGTCTCCTGGAAGAACGTTCTGGCGATGAACACCTGCCACACCGCGATCGCCTGAGGCAGCAGCAGCGCCCAGCGGGTGTCGATCAGGCCGAGATTTTTGACGACCAGGTAATAAGGAATCAGCCCGCCGCTGAAAATCATTGTGGCGATGAGCAAATACATCAGAAACGTTCTGCCGTAAAACGTGCGCTTGGACAGCGGATAAGCGATGGCGATCGTCAGCGCGACGCTGATCAGCGTGCCGAAGCCCATATAGAAGATCGAGTTGCCGTAACCCGCCCAGATGCGCGGATTTTGCAGCACGGCCGTATAGCCCTTGAGCGAAAATTCGACCGGGAACAGCCACACCCGTCCGGCCACGACCGCCTGCGGCGAACTAAACGACGAGCTGACGATGTAGATGAGCGGATACAGCACCGCGATCAGCACGGCGAACAGCACGACGTAGATGACAATCAGCAGCGCCTTGTCCGACAACGGTTCCCTGATTTTGTTGGATGCCGCCATAGCCATATTAGAACAACCCCGTTCCCGTTGCGCGTCTTGCCCCGAAGTTGGCAAGCAGGATCAACCCCAGGTTGATCAGCGAATTAAACAAGCCGACGGCGGCCGAGAAGCTGTAGTTGGCTTGCACGAGCCCGACCTTGTACACGTAGGTCGAAATAATCTCGGACGCGCTCGTATTGAGCGGATTTTGCAGCAAATACACTTTCTCGAAGCCGATGTTCAGCAACTGTCCCATGTTCAGGACGAGCAGCAGCACCATGATCGGCATAATGCTGGGCAAATCGATATGAATCATTTTCTGCAGCCGACTGGCGCCGTCCAGCTTGGCCGCCTCGTACAGCTGCGGATTGACGCCGGCCAGGGCGGCGATATAGATGATCGCGCTGTAACCCGTAAACTGCCAGACGTCGGAGAAAACGAAAATCGTCGTGAACAGGGACGGCTCGCCGATAAAGTTGATCGATTCGAAGCCCAGCGCCGTGCGAATGTGATCGATCGCCCCGATCCGCGGCGCCAGAAACAGCAGAATCATCGACACCATAACGACGGTGGAAATGAAATACGGCGCATAGGTGACCATCTGCACAGCGCGCTTGAACAAGCCGTTGCGCAGCTCGTTGATCATCAGGGCCAGCAGAATCGGCGCCGGGAATCCGACGGCCAGCGCGTACAGGCTCAGAAACAGCGTGTTCTTAATCAGCATCCAGAAGTTCGGATGACGGAAAAACTCCTCGAAGTGCTTGAAGCCGACCCAGGGACTGCCCCAGATTCCCTGCTTCGGACTCAGATCCTTGAAGGCGATCTGCACGCCCAGGATCGGGACATACTTGAATAAAATGAAATAAGTGATCGGCAGCGCGATAACGATGTACAGCTGCCAGTGACGGCGCATTTGCCGCAGCGCGCCGCGCCGGGACGTTTGCCCAGGCGGCCCGATCCGGGCATAGGCCGCGGCCGATGCATTCGTCGTGTTGGACATGTTGCAACCCCCTCCTCGTCTGACTGATTGGTGCGATGGGGCAACTATACCGCGGAATTATCCGCTCCGGCAATTGACAAGAATCCGGCGCTTAACAAAAATCGGACCGGGCTGCAGAGCCCGGTCCGACCAGTCACTATACTATTTTCCGCGCTTAACCGGAACGCTCCCGGCGGTAATCTCCGGGCGGAATTCCGACGATGCGCTTGAAGACGCGGGTGAACGATACCGGATTCAGATAACCGACCCGCTGGCCGATCTCCTGAACCGACAGATCGCTCCCGCGCAGCAGCTCCTTGGCCAGTTCCACCCGGCGATCGATCAGAAAGTCGATGAACTTGATATCGAACTGCTCCTTGAACAAGGCGCTGACGTTTTTCGAAGGGATATCGAACTGCTCGCTCAGATGAACGAGCGACAAGTCGGGATTGGCGGCGTTCTCGTCGATGTATTCTCTCATCCGGATCGCGATCTCGCCCGCGCCGCCCTTGGCCGTCTTCTCAGCCATGACGTATTCCAACTTCTCCAGTATGCCGAGAATTTCTTCCTGCGCGTCCTCCAGCGTCTCGAACTGGTCGATAACGTCCCGCGTAATCGCTTTGTTCGTCTCAACCGCCTCGTCGTCCAGCATCGTTCCCTGAATATGCTCGAACAGATGGTATGCGAAATAATTCAGCAGGTTGACGATGTCGTCGCGCTTCAGCCGATTACTCCTGTACTGCTCGTACATCGCCGCGTATTTGGACCGCCAATCCGGCTCCATCATCCGGAAGGAATAGACGAGCCGGCGAATGCGCTCCAGGTGGGCGTACAATTCGACCGAAGCGCCCTCCTCCGTCTCCCAGTAGCCGATCGTACGGTCGCTGCCGAGCACAGCCCGGCAATTGACCGCTTCGACGGCCGACTTGTAGGACGTTTTGAGCTGCGCGACGCTGTCGGCCGCTTTGCCGACCCCGATCGTGACGGTAAAGGTCAGGTTGCTCCGAATCCACTGCAGAGCGTTGTCGGACAGCTTCAGAATGCGATCTGTCAGCGCCAGGGAATCGTCCTCCTGCACGTAGACGAACCCGCATATCTCCTTGTCGTTGATCCATTCGCTCCAACTGCGCAGCCCGTGCTTCTGCACGAGCTCGACGTACATGTTCTGGATAATGAAGCGGAACAAAATCATGTCCTGTTCCTTGTAGCGCGACAACGCGTCGGAATACTTGTCGATGGAGACGATGACGACCGCCGCCTGCTTAAAGCCTCCGGTAAAGCCGTGGCTCTCCATCTCGGCGTTCCATTCCTCGCTCGCCAGCGAACGGGAGCCGCTCATCACTTCGAGGAAAATCGATTTTTTGCGGTAGCCGATATTGAGGTCGGACTGGGATTTGAACAGGTTAAATCGCTGGACAAGGGAATCCAGCGTTGATTCGATGTAATGGAACTCGTTGCGCTCTTCTCCGCCGCGTTCTCCCGAGGCGTGCGAGATGCGGTCCAGCTTGGAGATGAGCGCCCGCAACGGCTTGTAATTGCGGTGCGTCATGTAGAAAATCGCCAGAAGGCCGACAACGGCAACGAGCAGCGCCAGCGCGATCCAGACGTTGGAGAACGCGCGCAGAAGCGCGAAGCCGCTTCCCTTCGCCAGACCGCTCTCATAGGTCCAGCCCGTATAGTCCGACACCGTCGACGCGATAGCGGTGCGGCCCGACGTCTCGTCCGCCGCGATCAAGATCGGCTCGTCCCCCTGGCCCGTCACCGTCACATAGCTGGACGTCCGGTCGATCCGCTGCGAGACGAGTTGGGCCAGAGCGCTCGCCCTGACGTTAACGATCATCAGCCCGCTCTCGCCGCGATTGGTCAAATATTTGCGCGCCAGCGAGATGACCGCCTCCTCGCGCGACGCCGGGAATTCCTTGAAGAGACGCTGGTCCGTCCAATGGTACGAATAGCCGTCCTGCCGCAGCTCGCCCACGAAATCGCGATCCGGATACCGCTCCAGCGGAGTTACCGTATTCGTGCTGAGCACGTAGCTGTCGCTGTCACGCACGAGATAGACCGAATGGATCTGCGGATTCAACTGCTTCATGTTGTTGAATTCCTTGGTCGCCTGATAGGTGAAAAAAGCCGGAGGCTGGCCCGACTGATTGAAGTAATCGAGCAGGTTGAATTCCGGGGAATTGCTGTTGCGCGTCTGCATCGTCACCATCAGTTGATCGATGGACGCCAGCGTCTGCTCGACGCTCTGCATCATTTGATTGTTCACGCTCGCGTAGATGCGCGACGTATCCTGCTGCGCGCGCTCGCTGAGCACCTGAAAGAAAATGAAGAACAAAAAAGAAATCATCAGAAAAAATACCGGCATGTACGAGAACAATAAGCGGTAATACCATGTTTTTCGCATTTCAACCCCTCCAATTTTCCAGAGCCGCCGGGGGCATAAAGTAAGCGCTTGCGAGGAAATTAGCGTCAAGTCTGCTCATTTTATCAGGAAAGCCGATGCTTTTACAATGGGGGAAAATGGAGCGAATTCGCCTGTGACTCGGACGAAACGTCCGAGGACTCCTCTGCGTTCCGCTCCGCAAGCTTCCGGTAATCCCGCGGGCCGACGCCCATCTGGCGGCGGAACAGCTCCGCGAAATGATTGTAGTTGCGGAAGCCGACATCGAACGCCGCCTCGGTCGCGGTTCTCCCGGAGTGCCCGATCAGCAAAGCCGCTTGGCGAATGCGCATCCGGTTTAACGATCCGATCAAGGTAAGGCCCGTCTCCTCCTTAAACAGATGGGACAGTCTGGAGGCGGATAATCCTACCGAACGGGCGATGTCCTCGATCCTTGGCGTTTCGCTCATATGCGCGGACAGATCATGCAGAATTTCCTCCACACGCGGATCCAGCTTTCTCCATCCGCGCTCTGCCATGATCAGAAGCACGCCGCGCAGCTCGTTCTCGCAAACCTGCTGCCAGAGAGAGCGCCGTTCCCGGGAATCCCGCAGCACGTTCCTTAGCGCGCGGTAAACGCGCCGCTGCAGATGTCGGCTTCCTAACGCCGTGACCGTCAGCTCTTCACGGGGAAAATAGCGGATTTCCTCCAGTTCCGGAAAGTGCGCCCAAATAAAGTTCCAACAGCTCCCCGGAGTCGTACCGTATTCGTGGGGTACTCCGCCGCGCAGCAAAACCGCGTCTCCGGCTCCGCAGCGTTTCTCCCCGGAAGCCGTGCGAAAATAGCCGCTCCCACCAACTGTGTAAGCCAACAGCCAATCATTCATTCCTTCCGGCCTTCTTGTTATGTAACGATCTGATTCGTTGAAATGTCCGGCGAAAATCGTGCCGTACGCCGGAGCTGCGTAGCTTCCGACGCTGTCGTACACGGTCAAGCGACCCCCTCCTTCTTCCGGCCGAAGCGCGGCCCTTCTATTATAATCGCCTGGAGGACCAGCGTCATTGGCATTTCGGAACGAATCGCAGCTCTTTGGCAGAAACGTTCGTCCCTTTTGAAGTCGAAACGCAAAGACGGCATCGGGGAAGCTTCCCCCCGATACCGCTGGATTCAACTTTGAAATCCCTTGACTTCAAACCCCCGAATAAGCCATAAACCCGCCGTCGACCGGTACCGTGACGCCCGTCACGAAACCGGAGGCGGAGTCGTCCACGAGCCACAGCAGCGTGCCGAGCAAGTCCTTGGGCTCTCCGAACCTTCTCATCGGGGTATGCGTAATGATTTTGTGGGAACGTTCCGTCAGCGTCCCGTCTTCGTTCGTGAGCAGCCGGCGGTTTTGTTCCGTCAGGAAAAAGCCCGGCGCGATCGCGTTCACCCGGATGCCCGCTTCGGCCATGTGTACGGCGAGCCACTGCGTGAAGTTGTCGATCGCCGCCTTGGCCGCGCTGTAAGCCGGTACTTTCGTCATCGGACTCGGCGCGCTCATGGAAGAAATATTGATCACCACCGCGCCTTGCTTGCCGATCATTCGTTTCGCGAAAATTTGCGTGGGGATGAGCGTCCCGAGGAAGTTCAGATTCAGCACCGAGGAAAATCCGTCCACCGTCAGGTCGAAAAACGTTTTGACGTCCGGCCGGTTCAAATCCTCCGCCTGGAAAATTTCCTTACTCGTCACCCCGTCGGGATGGTTGCCGCCCGCGCCGTTGATCAAAATGTCGCAGCCTCCGAACGTTTCCGTTACGATCTGATCCGCCTTCGCCACGCTGTCCGCGTCCAGAACATTGCAGGAGACGGAGATCGCTTCGCCTCCGGAAGCGTTGATCGCATCGGCCACGGCCTGCCCCTTCTCCGCGCTCCGGTTGAGCAAGGCCACCTTGACTCCGTATCGGGCCAGCTCCTTCGCCATCTCCGAGCACAGCACGCCGCTGCCTCCGGTGATAACGGCGACTTTTCCGCGCACCCCTTGCTTATAAGACGTCATCGGCCGCTCCCCTCCACGATCGCTTTTTTCTCCCGCACAACCGAATCCCAGACGCCCCACAAATACATGATGCCGAGCGCTCTGTCGTACAAGCCGTAGCCGGGGCGGCATTTCTCGTCCCAGATGTGTCGTCCGTGATCCGGTCTGGCGTATCCGGTAAAGCCGGTTTCGGCATACGCCCGCACGATGCCCGCGATATCGACCGAGCCGTCCCGGGTGCGGTGCGAAGTCTCGATAAAGTCGCCGTTGTCGTACACTTTCACGTTGCGGATATGAGCGAACGGGATACGGCCCGCGAATTCCTTGACCATCGCCGCGATATCGTTGTCGGGGTTCGCGCCCAGCGATCCGCTGCACAGCGTGACTCCGTTCGACGGGCTGTCCACGAAGTCCAGAATGCGGCGAATATCGTCCCTGTTTTTGACGATGCGGGGCAAGCCGAAAATGGAGAACGGCGGATCGTCGGGGTGGATGCCCATTTTAATGTCGTAATGCTCGGCGACGGGAACGACTTGCTCCAGGAAGTAGCGAAGATTGCTGCGCAAATCGTCCTCGGTCACGCCCCGGTACGCGTCGAACAATTCGCTCAGCCTGCCGAGCCGTTCCGGCTCCCAGCCCGGCATCGTAAAGTCCGGGTTGTCGGCGATCTGGCGGACGAGCTCCATCGGATCGATGTCCCGGATTTTGGCCTTTTCGAAAAACAACGCAGTCGAGCCGTCTTCCATTTCTTTGTACAAATCCGTCCTCGCCCAATCGAACACCGGCATGAAGTTGTAACAGATTGTTTTCACGCCGACGGAGGCCAGCTTCGCGATCGTCTTCTTATAGTTCTCGATATAGCGGTCGCGCGAAGGCAGCCCCAGCTTGATGTCCTCGTGAACGTTTACGCTCTCGACGACTTCTAGATGCAGGCCGGACTGCTCGGACAGCCGCTTGTAGGCCATAATTTTGTCCATCGGCCATTCCTCGCCCGCCGGTACGTCATGGAGCATCCATACGATGCCCTCCACGCCGGGAATCTGCCTGATCTGCTTCAGCGTAACCGTATCGTTGCCTTCTCCGTACCATCTGAATACCATTTTCACCGCTTGATCTCTCCTCTGGTTTTCTGGATTCTATGCCCTGAAGCGAAAATAAGCTTTTGCGTTGCGATAAGAAATATCCCGTACGAGGCCGCCAAGCCACTCCAGATCATAGGGCGCTTCGCCGTTCTCCACCCATTCCCCGAGCAAATTGCACAGAATTCTGCGAAAATACTCATACCGGGTAAAGGAAAGAAAGCTGCGGGAATCGGTCAGCATGCCGACGAAACGGCCCAGCATGCCGATATTCGCCAGGGAAGTCAGCTGCGCAATCATGCCGTCCTTCGTATCGTTGAACCACCATGCGGAGCCGAGCTGAATTTTACCCGGAATGCCGTCCCCTTGAAAAGATCCGATAATCGAAGCCAAAATGTCGTTATCGTTCGAGTTGAGAGAATACACGATCGTGCGGGGCAGCGCGCCTTCGCGGTCCAGGGCGTCCAGCAGGCCAACAAGCGGCTTGGCCAATGGCTGGTCGTTCATCGAGTCGTGCCCGGTGTCCGGCCCGAGCTTGGCGAACGCCCGGCCGTTGTTGTTCCGATGTGCATGGAGGTGAAGCTGCATGACCCATTCGCGCTTGGCGTACCCTCTGCCCAGCTGCAGCAGCGTAAACGTCTTATACCGGGCTTCTTCTTCCTCGCTGACGGCTTCTCCTTTTATCGCTTTGTTGAAAACCGCTGCAGCTTCCTCGTAGGAGGTCGCCGCGAACGGAACGTCGTCCAGCGCATGATCGGAGACGCGGCAGCCCAGCTCGTGAAAGAAATCCAATCGTCTTTCGAGCGCGGCCAGAAGCTCGCCGTAGTCCGAGATGGAGCCGTTCGTCGCCTCCTCCAGCTTCCGCAGCCAGGGAAGGAACGCCGCGGCGCGAACGTTCAGCGCCTTGTCCGGCCGGAAAGAGGGCAGAACAAGCGTACCGGTTCGCTCCTCCTTGTTGATCGCCGCATGGAGCCCAAGCGTATCCGGCCCTTCCTCCTTGCGAATCGCCGCACGGAGTCCAAGCGCCCCCGCTCCCTCCTCCTTGCGAATCGCCGCATGGTGCTCGAGCGAGTCGGCCGGATCGTCCGTCGTGCAGATGACCTCTACGTTGCTTTTGCGAATGAGATCGCGTACCGAATAGCCTTCTCCCTCGAAGCAGGCCTTCGTCTTGTCCCAGATCGTTCGGGCGTTGGCCTCGGTAATCAGGTCGTTCACGCCGAACAAGCGGCGGAGCTCCAGATGCGACCAGTGGAACAGCGGATTGCCGATCGTATACGGCACCGTGCGGGACCAAGCGAGAAACCGCCCGTAGTCGTCCGCGCCGGAACCGCCTGTCACGTATTTCTCCTCGACGCCGTTCGCGCGCATCGCCCGCCATTTGTAGTGGTCGCCGTACAGCCAAGCTTCCGCAAGGTTGGCGAACCGTTTGTTCTCCGCGATCTCCCGCGGGTCCAGGTGACAGTGGTAATCGATGATTGGCAGAGACGCCGCGTAATCGTGGTAAAGCCTGACCGCCACGTCGTTCTTCAGCAAAAAGTTCTCGTCCAGAAACGGCTTCACGCGCAATAAACCTCCTTTTCGCAGCCTTCCTATGGTATGTTATCTTCATCGGGAACTAAGGCCCGCAAGCTTCAAGCAGGGAAAGGAAAGAGCTCGGATGACCTACGTACAAGCCTTCAATTTGAACGAGATGAAGCTCTACTATGCCTATCGGCGGACAAGCGCCGACTCCGAGCAGTTTCAAGGCACGTTCCACGCGCATCAGGGCATCGAGATTTTGATCATCCATGAGGGCAGCGGAACCCTTGTCGTCGACCAGAAAAGCTATGAAGTCGCCCCCGGCATGCTGTGCGTATTCCAGCCCTATCAACTGCATCATATCCAGATGGACATTTTGCCGCACAGTCCCTTCGTGCGCACCGTCATTCAGTTCGAGCCTTCGCTCTACGAAGACTATTTCGATAAATGGCCCGGACTGCTCGCCTTCTTCAAGCAGATCCACACGAGCAAGCTTCCTTATCCGTGCCTCTACAACCTGGGCGAGGACGATCCGCTTCACGCGCTGCTTCAGCGCTTCGACCGCAAGCGCTCCTCGATCGGAAAGAGGGACGAGCCGGAGGAATTTTCGCTGTTCCTGATCGAATTTTTCCATGCCTTCAAGTCGATCTGGGAGACGAGATCCGGACAGCTCGGCTCGGGGCTCACGCGCAAGGTGCATCAGGCGGAGCGCATCCTCGTCTGGCTGGAGAGCCATTACGCCGAGCCGCTGCGGCTGAAGCAGATGGCCGCCGAGCTGCATCTGTCGCCGTACCATCTGTCCCATCTGTTCAAGGAATGCACCGGATCCAGCATCTCCGACTACGTCACGGCGAGACGCTTGCAGCAGGCGATCAAGCTGCTGACCTCGACGGATCAGGCCGTCGCCCGCATCGGCGAAGCGATCGGGGTGACGAACTGCTCCTACTTCTGCAAGCTGTTCAAATCCCATTACGGAGTCACGCCGCACCAATACCGCAAGCTGGCGCTGAAGCCGCCCGACGTTACCGCCGTCCCGCGTTCGTGACGACGATCGCGTCGCGCTGCGCGATCAGGCACAGCTCCGCCGCCTTGAACGCATGCTCCTGCGTCATCGCGTTCTCCGTGCGGTGCAGGCAGTCCAGAATAAATTGACCGAAATACGGGAACCCCGTCTGGCCGTTCACAGCAAAATGACGCTCGCCCTCATGGTTCACCAAATACACGTGATCGCCCGTCTGCTCGCGCCTGCGTCGCGAAATTGTCGACCGACGTCTTCTTCTCGTAGAAATGCGTCGCGTTCGCCTGAATGCCCGCTCTGGTGTAGAACTTGTTCTCCGGGTCCAGCGGAAGCCTCACAAGCTCGCCGGTACTGGCCGAGGCGTAGATCGCCGTAATGAGCTCCAGCGTTTGCCGGCCGCTCTCGCCGTCGATCAGCAGCTGCGCTCCGGTCTCGATCGTCGTCAGCACGTTGTCGATCTGCCCGGCGTGCCCTTCGTGCTCGACCTCGGGCAGCTCGTCGTAGAGCGACTGCAGCCGCTGCTCCAGCTCCTCGTTCGGCTCGGGGAAGCCGTTGGACGTCGAATTGGACGCTTTCACTTTCCAGGGAACGGACACTCGCGCCTTATCTCCCTGGAAAATCAATTGCTGCTCCTCGCCGTGATGAACGACGGAACTGGTCACTTGCCCCAAGGAACCGTTGCCGAAGCGCAGCAGCGCGACGGAAATGTCCTCGACCTCGGCGTTATCGTGCGAGACGTTGCTCATGAACGCCTGCACCTCCGTCGGACTGCCCATCATCCACAGCAGCGCATCGATATGATGAACGGCGTGGTTAAGCGTCGGTCCGCCGCCTTCCTTCTCCCATGTGCCGCGCCACCAGAGATCGTAATAGCAGTGGCCCCGCCACCAGAAGGAATCGACTTGCACATGACCGATCCTGCCCATCAATCCGCCGTCCAGCACCGACTTCAGCTTCATCATCGGCGTCTTGAAACGGTTCTGGGCGACGACGGACAACCGTTTCTCCGTTCTCCGCTGGGCTTCGATCATCCGGTCGCACTCTTCGAGAGAAGACGCCATCGGTTTCTCCACGATCACATGCGAGCCCGCTTCCATGAATTCCTCCGCCAGCGCCGCGTGCGTGTAGGGCGGCGTGCAGATCGAGACGAGGTCGATGTCTTCCCCCAGCAGTTCCTTATAATCGCCGACCGCTCGCGCGTTCAGTCCGAATTGCTCGATTCGTTGGCTCGCTTTGTCCGCGTACAGATCGGAGATCGCCACGATGCGGCACCGCTCCGGAAACCGCAAATAACCCTCGATGTGCGCCGCCGAAATCGCCCCCGCTCCGATGATCGCCACATTTAACATCCTTACCTGCCCCCTTCTGCTTGTTCTGGTCCTAGCATATCAAGGAAGAGCGAATACAAGTGACGCTACTTTGTACAAAAATGACGCTGCTTTGCGGTTATATCCGCCCGAAGTGTCGGTTCACGCCCTAGTCGAGATAGGCAGGCTATTCGTTCATTCGCTATAATGGAGATACGTTTCACCACCTTGTCCGATAAGGAGCATAGCGATGATCCATCTCACCCGCGCGCCCGTGGCGCACACGCAAATGCTGATCAGAAAGCCGGTCGAGCAAGTATTCGAAGCGTTCGCAGATCCGGCGATTACGACGAAGTTCTGGTTTACGAAAAGCAGCGGCAGGCTGGAGGAAGGCAAGACGATTCGCTGGGATTGGGAAATGTACGGGGTAGGCGCCGATGTCGCAGTCAAGCAGGTCGTGCAAAACGAACGTATCGTCATCGAATGGGGAGCTCCGAACGCCAGCACCGTGGAGTGGACGTTCTCGCCTCGGGACGAGGGGACGTTCGTGACGATCACGAACGCGAATTTCACGGGGAGCGGAGACGATATCGTCATGGAGGCGATCGACTCCATGGGCGGATTTACGATGGTGCTGTGCGCGCTTAAGGCGCTATTGGAGCATGGCGTCGTCTTGACCGTTGTCGCCGATCGCGCTCCGGACAGCTACGCGCAATCGTAATCCGCGTTATGCGGGGCGGTCGTCAGGACGAATAGCCGTCCAGCTCGACCGCCCCTAATCAAACCGTTAGCGCAGAATCCCTTTCGCTTTCGCTTCTCCCAGCCATAACGGAAACTCGTTCAGCAGCTTGTCGTACAGCTGTTCGTCCGTGATCGCCGCGATATCGTCGATATGAAAGAAGTTGGCGTTATCGACCACTCTTCCCGGCAGCGTATCCAGCTGGCTCAGAACTTCGAAGTCGGCGTCGCCGATGCCGACGAATTGCCAGAAGATCGGATGAACGGCCGCCTCCGCGAGCGTTCTCTTCGTCGGTCTGACCACTCCGCCGTCGTTAATGAAAATGATGAATACCGGCGTGGACTCCGGCTCTTCCTTCACGTATTTGCGGATGACGTCTTCCATGACTTGGGGCTCGTTGTTTCTCCCAAACTTGTGAATCGAGGGATCGTTCAGAATGCGGGTTTCTACGTAGCCGCCGAAATCCCGCTCCGTCACCGGGGTCAATCTGCTGAATTCATGATCGTACACCCAGACGTCCAGCGCTCCGTTATCGTCGAACCGACACGCCACCGCCAGCATCCGTTCCACGACTTCCTGAACAGTGCCGTTGCCGTACAATTTTCTCATCGATCCCGTGATATCGAGTACAAGTCCGACTCTGGCGACAACTCCGGACAGCTGCTTCTTCTCCAGCATCAGCCCGACCGTTCTCTTGCGCAGATCGATGGTCGACAGCATCAGCGGTTCGGCCGCGGCCGCCGCCTCGGAAGCGGCAGGTTCCTCCTCGCGCACTTCCAATCCGAAGCTCTCGCACAGCGCTTGCAGCCCGCCGAAGAATCCGCTCCCGACTGCACGGAACTTCCACTCTCCTTGGTAGCGGTACAATTCTCCTGCGACGACGGCCGTCTCCATTCCGAGATCCGAACCGAAGTCGAATCGGCCAATTTCCTCCCCGTCTGCCGCATCGATGAGTCTTACGTACAGTCCGGATACGTCTTTCATCGTATGGCCTTGCTTCTCTCCTTCGTGGATCGTCACCGTCAAGGCGATTTTGTCGGCGGATTCCGGCACGCTCTGCAGTGAAATCCGAATCGCCTCCCGATCCTCTCCCTCCGCCGCGGAATGCGTAACGGCGCCCCCGAAACCATGAGGATTGCCGTAGAAGACGAAATGCTCGTCCCGCTCGCACTTGCCCCGCTCCGACAACACGAACCCGGCAGCATCGATGCCGATCCGCGCATTGTCGCACTTCCACCCGAAATGGACGGCCAGCTCGCTCACGTTCCTGCCCTTTGTCACGTCGACCTTCTGCCCTTTGACCAGCACTCTACCAGCCTCCCTATCTTTCTCACCCCTAAATTATAGCAAATCAGGAATAAAAAACGACTATAGTCTTTTTCGCTGGTCACAGCTCTTTCCGAGTGAGTTATTATACCTATTGAAGCAATCATGAAGGGAGAAATCGCCATGGACGCCAACGCCGGCACTCGTTCCATCTCGGAAGAGCCCGCTTTGACGATTGATTGTAAGGATGTTCTTCTAAGGGAATTCGCCGTTGGCGATCTGGACGCTTTTCATGCGCTCACCTGGCAGCCGGAAATATATGAATACTTGCCCGGTTGGAACGTGTCTAAGGAGCAGCGGAAAGATTGGCTGATTAACTATGAGATTCCGGAGAACGAACGGTTTTTCCATGCGGTGTCGCAAGGGGAGGACGTCGGCGAGCTTCGGCTTAGATTGGCGATTATTTGGAAGAAGACGGGGGAATTCATCGGGTGGTGCTGCTCGGGGATCAAGGAGGAATTGCCGCCGCCCAACCGGGAAATCGTGTATGCCGTCTCGAAGGATCATAGAGGCAAGGGCTATGCCGCCCAAGCCTCGCAAGGAATGATCCGATATTTATTCGAGAGCGCGAACGTGGAGGCGCTCAGCGCCATCGCTCTATTAAATAACGTCCCTTCGAATAAAGTCATACACGAATGCGGCTTTAACTTTCAAGCGATTATCGAAATCGATAACGAGAAATATAACCATTACGCGCTTTGTAAAAAAGATTGGGCAGACAGACGAGAGGACGCAATGCTCCTCAGTTTGCTGCCGCAGCCCGATTGAGCGAGGTTGCAGCAGCTTCGCCATCTTGGTTACGCGACTTCCGGAACGCTCCCAAGATGCGGCCGCGAGAGTCAGCGGGGGCTTGCCGGTTCAACGCCCCGCACGCTCCACAGGGCGCAGCGGCAGCGATACAGCCAATTCGCGGCCGCCGCGCTGAACGCGAGCGTCAAGCCGGTCGGCGCTGGCCGAGATCTGCGGAGCCTCGCCGCCTTCTTCGCCGTCAACGGACAGCGCGAACAGGAACGCCGCCTGATCCAACGCGCGCAAGTCGATTCGTTTCGTTGGCCCGGCATAGATCGGAAGATCGACGAACAGCCTGCCGCCCTTCTCGTCGGACTCTACGCTCCACTCGCGCGGCAGCTCTCCGCCGAAAACCGCGTACCCGCAATTCAGCCGCAGCGTCAGCCCGCTGATGCGCACCGTCGCCAGCTCGCCCTGCACATCCGCCTCGACCCGCTCCAGACAACCGCCAAGTTCAAGCCGCAACCGGAAGTCGGCGGCTTCGATCTCCCCTTCGGTCCTATCGAGATTGGGGTGGGTATCGCCGCCGTTGGTGATGAAGCTGACGCCGAACAGCAGCTCGCCGCCTTCCTGAGCCGAGTGCAGGACGGCCGAGCAGAAATCGTAGCCGTCGTGCAGACAGCGGAAGTGCGCATAGGTCGGCTCGCCTCCGTTGTCCGCATACAGCAGCAGCGCTCGCCGCTGGTTCCACAGAATTTCCCGGCTGAAGCTGCCCAGCGCGTACGTCTCCGTCATATGGGTGACCGCCCATTTGTCGGTTTCTCCGCCGCTGGCCGGCTCGTAGCATTCGCGAATATCCCGGACTTCCGCCGTCAGAAACCGCTCTCTGAATCGTTCCGGGCAGCGGAAGCCGATGCCATACCATCCCTCTTCGTAAGGCAGCTCCTCCCATGGGAAAAAGCTCAGGGCGCCTTCCGTCGCGAGCTGCAGGAACGCCTTGTGCTCGTCGCTCAGCAGCGTCCGATAGCTGCGGCTGTGCGGCCCCGCCCAATTTCTTGTCGCCGCATGGAAATGCTCTGCCACGCTGGCCCACGCCATATCGATCAATTCGTCCGCAAGCCGCTTGGCCTCGGGATTGCGCGTCGATGTAGACAGCTTGCTCAGCTCCAACAGAGCGATATAGGTGTATGTCGGACTGTTATACTCCTGGAACGTTTGCCGATCCCGCGTAAAAGCCGCGATCCGTTCCAGCCGGCGCATCCCGTAGCTGCTGTAGTCCTCTCGCTCGTACAGCTCTCCGGCAATCAAGGTGACCAGCGTTCCCATTACGGCGATATTCGTATATTCGGGGCCGACATTACGCCGAATGATGGCGTCGCAGGCGTTCCCGATCGTCTCTTGAACCTCTTCCCGCAAGGATGCCGGGAAACGATGTCCGTGGCGCAGAACGGCGAGCACAAGCACCTTTCCGCAAAAATCGGCCCAGTTCCAGTCCGGCGGCGACATCTGCTCGAGCGGCTCCTCGTAAAACCACGACCAGATTCCGAATGTCGCGCTGGCCGGGTCCTTATCCTGCATCCCCGCAAGCTGCCCGATGATATCGAAGGCCCGCCGCTCGTACCGTTCTTCCTCCGTATCCAGCAGTCCGAGAGCGTAAACCAGCGATTTATAAGTGGAATGAATCGTCTCGGCCTGCTTGATCGTCGTATG
The DNA here is from genome assembly GCF_003001675.1 of Cohnella sp. SGD-V74. Lineage (GTDB taxonomy): Bacteria > Bacillota > Bacilli > Paenibacillales > Paenibacillaceae > Cohnella. Next base: position 136,321 of record NZ_PVYW01000020.1, read on the forward strand.
ATAGCCCGGGCTGCTGAATGGGGAACCGAGCATGCGGATTTGCGGATTGTAGCTCCCCTCCTTCGCTTCGATCGCCCGAAGCAGCATGCTATGTTGATCTATCGTCGATTTCATCCGTTAGCGCTCCTCTCCATGCTGGGCTTCGACGCCTGCGGCCGCTTCCGTCAGCAGCATCAGGGTCAGCCCTTGACCATATAAAGTAGGGTACTGGGGGATTCTATTATAAGCGTCGACCGAAGGCATGACCGGCGTTCCCCCGGATACCCCTTTCACTTCGCCGTTCGACGTAACGAGCGGCAGCAGCCCTTTGACGGCAAGCGCCGCGGAGGCCAAATATTCGGCGGGCAGCAGCCCGCCGCGAACCGCCTTGATGAAGCCGCAGGCGATGCCCGCGCTGCCGGAAGATTCCTTGTAGAAGTCCGGCCTGTCCATCACGGTATGCCATAGCCCGTCTTCGGCCTGCAGCGCTCTTAGCCCCTCCGCCATGCGGACGTAGCGCTCGCGCAGCTCGACCGACTCCGGAACCAGCTCGCTCAATTCCGCCGCGATCTCGGGGACGGCGCACGCAATCCAGGCGTTGGCCCGGCACCAGAGCGCGGCCGACAGATGATCCGCAGCGCCGCAATCCCAGCCGTGGAACAGCGCGCCCGTTCGCTCGTCCTGCAGCAGCCGCAGATGCAGCAGCGTCTGCCGCATCGCCTCCTCCGCGACACGGCGGTCCCCGGTCAGCCTGGCGCAGCGGGCGAGGAACAGCGCCGCCATGAAGACGGTGTCCGCCCACGCCTGCTCCGGGAAACTGGCCGGCTCCGTGACGGTGTGCTCGAACGCCCCTTCCCGCGTTCGCGGCGCTTCGTCCAGCATCCACGCCGCAATGCGTCCTGCCTCGCTGAGCAGCTCGGCTCTCCCGGTTCGGCGGTACAGCTCAGGATAGACGGCGAACGGCGCCATCGCGTTGACCGTCCTGGCCGACGCCGCCTTAACCCGGTTCCGCTCCACCCATTGCTCGACATACCGGATCGCGGATTCGTTCTCTCTTCCGGTTCCGTATTCCATAATCGCGATCAGGCCGACTCCGGGCACCCAATCCCAATGCTCGATATCCATGCCCCATTCCTCGTACCGTCCCGCCGTCATATAACGATAGACGCGCTCCGCCGTCTCCTTCAGCAGCTCCGGGTCAGCGCAGACCGCCGGCTCCGGAGCGACGCAGGCCGCCTCCCGCAGATCCGCGGCTTGGCTCTCATTTTGCATGCGCAATCACGCTCCCCTCTCGATTACGCCTACCCACAGATGCCGATTCTCGTCCGCGAGAGTAAAACTGATTTTGCGGCCGTCCGGACTGAACGAAGGATGGGGATGGCCGGGATGCTGCGGCCACATCGGCTGTTCGCACAGCAGCCGAGACGAGCGGTCCCGGAGGTTGATCAGCACGATTTTGCTCGTCTCCCAGTCCTCGATCGTATCCGCAACCGCCCAGCATCCGTCTGGACTAAGCGATACGTGCCAGTAGGCGTAATCTCCGTTGATGAATTCCGCTTCCCCCGTCCGCTTGTGCACGCGGTAGATTCCGGTCGGCTTCAGAGGGCTCTGCGGATATTTGACAAAATAAAGATGCTCCCCGTCCGGCGACCACATCTCGTGCCCGACGTATTCCACGTGCTCGCCGGTGTCGAGCCGGGCTTGTCGATAGCCGTTCCATACTTCCCCGCTGCCGGCATCCGCCATATAGATGCGATCCGGAATATGCTCGGTTTTGCCCTCGTGCGCGAAGAACACCAGCCGCCCGTCCTCCGGATTGACCATTGCGTGATTGGCGACCGGGTAAGGCTCGGCGAACGATGGCCTGGCCGTCTCCGTCAATCGCCCCGTCTCCGTGTCGACCGTACCGATCGCCCATTTGCTGCCGTCTCGCCAGTAGATGCCCATCGTCCGGCCGTCGTTCGTGATCGACAGCGGCCCGTAGACGACGGCGTCCTCCACCAGCGTACAGATGGTGCGGCTTGCCCCCGTCCGCAAGTCGTATTCATAGATTCGGGGACCTTCGTAATAGTAGAAGCGGTCTTGGGGCGATACGAGTCCCCGTGCCCATTCGAGCCGTTCCGCCACCGTCTCCGCGCTTCCGCTCTCCGAATCCGCCTTGACGCAGACGCTCATTTTTTCCTCGTTAATGTCCGTATACAGCACAAGATGGCGACTGTTCGACAGCCACGTCATCGCGGTGAAATAGTTATGGCCCGTGTTGGACCCGGGGTTGCCCAAGGCGCGGATAGAAACGCCCGTATGCGGGTCTTCGAAGTTTCTTATCGTCAGCATGGCTCACCTGTCCCTTCGTTGCGTGCCGAACCGCTCCCGGTATTCCGTAGGCGTAAAGCCGGTCATTTTCTTGAAAATCCGCACGAAGCTATTCACATTGGAATAGCCGACCTGCTCCGCGATGTCGCGGATTTTGCCATTCGTGCCGGCAAGCCGCTCCTTCGCATGGTTCATCCGGATTTCCATCAGACAGTCGATAAAATTGCATTCCCGCTGTTCCTTGAACAGCTTGCTCAAGTGCGAGACGCTGATATGGAATTCGCTGGCCAGCAGGTTCAGCGACAGATCGCTGCGCATGTAATTTTCCTGAATGTACAGCATCGCCCTGTCGATGACGTCGTTGCGTTCCCTGCTGCTGCGCTTGTCCTTGATCCGCTCGATGAAGCTGTCCAGCGCCCCGACCGTGAACTGCTCCAGCTGCTCCAATTGCTCGTACTGGTTCAGCATTTCAACCAAATACTGCTCGGGGAAAATGCCTTCCGCTTCCACCCCGATTTCCGCGGCGGCGGTGGCGGTCTTCATCAGGCACTGCACGACAAGCTGCATGATCATCTCTGCTGGAACGCCGTTCTCGGCGATCGAGTCGAACCATCTTCGCACCTGCGCCTGCATCTTGTCGGCGTCCGGCAGCTTCACGGAGGCGACGATGCCGTCGATCATGGCGAACAGCCTGTAAAATTGCGGGGACGGATCGGTCGAGATATCCTCCCGCGTAATGATGGAGTTGCCGCCCATGACCAGCTTATACCGCAGCGCCTCCTGCGCCTGCCGGTAAGAGTCGTGGATGTCGTCCAGATTGTCCGCAGGGTCGCCGATCCCGATCGTGATCGTGCGGCGCAAGTATTCCTGAACGAATTTCTTCAGCAAATCCGCCACGGCGACCGCCCTCATGAAATGCCGCTCCCCGTCGTCCCCGTCGGCGAAAATCATCACGACCGCGCATTTGCCGTTGTCCAGTTCGGCCGCGATGCCCCTGCTCTCGGCGTTCATCAATTCCTCGGCCACGTTGCACAAGGCGTACGCATACAGCTTCAAGTCCCGCGGAGAGGCGATCTGGTCCCGGTTGTCGAATTCGATGCTCATGGCCACGTAACGATCTCCGTCCAACCGGACGTTCAGCATATCCATATAAGGCTGCAGCACCGCCGGGTTGATTCGCCGATCGGACAGCAGCTCGCTCATCAGCCGCCACTTGATCAACGGTTTGCTCTCGATGACCTGCTTGTGCAATTGCTGTCGGTCTTCCAAAATATCTTGAACCGTCGATTCGAAATAGTGGAATTCGTCGTTGTATTTGCGAACGCCGTGCTTGGACGGCGCCGTCAGATGCTTCCCCATCGCTTGCATGAAACGGTTGACCGGCTTAAACGTCCAGCGCCCGATCACGGCCGCGGAGACGGTCGCCACGACGAACAGCACCGCCGCGAGCACGGCCACCGCATTGCGGAATAGCGTGAGCTGGCGCGTAAACTGCGCTTCGGGCACGACCCGGACGATATGCCAGCCGGTATAATCGTCTCTGACATGGAAGACGGAGGAGGCCGTCTGCTCCACTTCGGCCACGAAATGACCGCTTTCCTCCCCGCTTTCCAGAATCCGGCCGATATAGGGAAATTCGCTGATGTCCTTCCCCGGCTTGCTCTTATCGGCATGCAGCACGACGATGCCCTCGTCGTCGACGACGAACGTCTGCCCTCCGTCGTTCTCCGCGGTGCTGCGGATGAGAGTGAACAGCGCCTCCTCCTTGACGTTGACGGCGATCGCCCCCTTGCGCGCGCCCGGCGAATGGATGAGCGGATACGTGCGGACAAGCGTGACGACGTTCCGATAGATCGGATACGAGGATCGGTTCAGCATGACCTTGCGGGTCGAAATCCATTCCGCGAACCCGTCGAACTGCTGGAACCCGGATATCCATTGGAATTCGCCCGACAGATCCTGCTCGGTCAAAATATTGCCCGAGACGAGCCGCTGCTTGTCGTAGGAGTAAATATCGATCGAAAAGACGTTGTCCATGCTCTGGATCGCGTTCGTGATCTGGTTGTAGATGCGGAACGCGTTGTTGCGGGCTTCCTGCTCGTTGAGCTCGTATTCGTAAAAACGCACGATCTCGTCGCTGCTGAGCAGTTGGATGGCCGACTTGTCGATATGCTTCAGCGCGAGCTTCAGCTTATGATCCAGTTGGCCCAGCAGCTCCATGTTCGTTTCTACCAGCTGACGCTTGAGCTGCTTGTTGAACACCGAATACGTAAAGAAAAACGAGGAAGAGACAAGAAGGAACAGGACGATCGATAAAATGCCGATCGCTTTGACAAGCCTTCGATTTTTCGCCAGGTTCATGCCCGTTCCCCCTTCGTCCCGTTACGGAAGCGCCCAGCCTTCGACTAGAAGCTGCCTTTGTTCTCCTCGTACCATTGCTGGGCAATCTCTTGCGCCTTCGCGCCGCCAAGCCGATCCCATTCCTTGCGAATCTCGCCGAGCGCCCATTCTCCCGTATACTTGGCGCCCTGCGTCACCGCCGTCGCCCGCGTCTCGCGGATAAACTTATCCAGCGTCGCCCGAATCTCGTTGATTTCGTCAAAGCTCGGCTGATACGGAATGTCGCGGCGGAATTCGTTTTTGAGCGTCAGCTTCAACGACTCCACCTTGAGCGCGGCGATGCGCTGGGACAGTTCGTCGTCCGCGGCCATGGCTATGAGATCCTCGGCCTTGACGACTTGATCGCGCACGACGGCGTACTCGCCGGCATACAGCACCTCTTTGTTGAATTTATCGTCGTCCAGCCGCTTCGGCACGCCGCCCTCCAGTTTGTAATGCACGCCCTCTTCCCCGTAGGCGAGCGGGTACCAGCCTTTGTCGATGAGCCAGTCCAAATATTCGATCGCCGCCTTCGGATTTTTCATTTCTTTGTTAAACGCGACGAGAATATTCGGAGAAGCTTCCTGATAAGCGCCGTATTTGCCGTACTGCGAGGCGACCATCTCCAGCGGCTCCGGCTTCGCGTTCGGATCGTTGGCCAGCATATCCTGAATCATAATATCGTTGGCGCCGTTGCCCCATTGGCCGAGATAAATGCCGGCTTTGCCAGTTGTCCACAGCTGGGCCGCCCGCTGATTGTTGCTGTCTGTGAGATATTCCCGATCCACGAGGCCCAGCTCGTAAACCTGCTTTTCGAGAGCGACGACATCGGCGAACCGGTCCAGCGTAGCGCCGTACTGCATCTTGCCGTCCTCCAGATACCAGAGGAAGTTCATCGCGCCGAACATCGCCGAATAGATGTCGCCGGTCGTATGGCCGACGATCGGCGTGCTGTCCGGATAGCGCTCCTTAAACGCCTTGGCGACCTCGACCAGTTCCTCAACCGTTGTCGGACGCTGCAAATTCAGTTCGTCGAGCCAGTCCTGCCGAATCCACATGCCGTGGTTGGCGATGGATGTGATCGGCCGCTTCGTGGTTACGGCGTAAATCTCCCCGTTAAAAGTCATGTGCGGAAGCAGGTCGGGGTTTTCCTCCAAATATTTTTTATAGGACGTGCTGTATTTCTCGATATAATCGCCGATCGGCTGAATGACGCCCTGCGTCACCAGCTTGCCGATATAGGCGCGGTCGAACTCCCACACCAGATCCGGCGCCTGGCCGGACGCGAACAGGACATTCAGCGAATCCTGGGACTGATTGCGCGGCACCGGAACGATCGTCACGTCGATGCCGGACTGCTCGCGAATCCATCTCACCCAGCGATTGTCCTCGTACGTGCCTTCGTCGCTGGACACCTGGCCGCGATCGAACATCGAAATGCTGATCTTTCTCGGCGCGTTCGCGTACGGATCGTCGGATGCCGACTGCGACGCGCCGGCCGACGGACTGCCGCTCCCCTGCTCCGGCTTGGCGCTTGCGCTGCCCTCACCGTTGCCGCCGCTTGAGCAAGCGGACGCCAGCAGCGCCGCAAGCATAACCATGATCAGCGCCAAACTCCCCTTGGACTTATTGCTGCTTCTCTTCTGTTGCATGTTCGCCCTCCTGTTTTTTTTATTATATCAAAATGCATTTGAGAGTTTGTTCAAAAAGCCGCTCGGAATTCGGCGCCGAAAACCGGACTTGATGAACACGCTTCCAAAAGATGCATTAGATATCCCCGTTTGCTCGACTACCCTTTGACGGAGCCGAGCAGCACGCCCTTGATGAAGTGCTTCTGCAGGAACGGATAGACGCATAAGATCGGCAGAATCGCGAAGACGACGGCTGCGGCTCGAATGCTCTCCGGCGTAATGACCGCCTGCGTGACGCCCTCGCCGCGCAGCAGCTCGGAGCTGACCAGATCAATCATCTGGTACAGCTTCACCATCAGCGACATTTTGTCCGTGCTGCGAATGTAGATGAGCACGTTCATATAGGAATTCCACCAGCCGACCGCGTAAAACAGCGTCAGCGCGGCGATGACCGGCTTGGATAAAGGCAGGATGATGCGCGTAAGTATCGTGAACTCGCCGGCTCCGTCGATGGAGGCGGACTCTTCAAGCTCCTCCGGCAGCCCTTCCAGAAACGCCTTCATCACGAACATGTTGTAGACGCTGATCAGAGCGGGCAGCCAGAGCGCCCAGTACGTATTGACAAGACCGAGACTGTTCACGAGCAGGAAGTTGGGAATAAGCCCGCCGCTGAACAGCATCGTGAACAGAATCGCCATCAGCATGAAGTTGCGGCCTCTGAGCCGTGCTTTGGACAGCGGGTACGCCGCCATAATCGTAAACAGCATGTTGAGCGCCGTACCGACAACGGTAATGAGCACCGTGTTCTGCATCGCGACGATCAGTTGGCCGTCCCGAATCAAATTGTGGTACGCGTCGACGTTGAATTCGATCGGCCACATGAACACTTCCCCGGCGTTAATCGCCCGGCTGCTGCTCAGCGACGTAGCGATCACGTTCACGAAAGGAAACAGCGTGGCATAGGCGCACAGCGCCAAAAATACGTTGTTCAGCCATCTGGCAGGCGAGTCCGGGCGCCCTCGTCTTGCGGATGCGGGCGGGCCGCCCTTGTCTTTACCCATCGTTACCATAAGCCTCGCTCTCCCATCGCTTTAATGATGCGGTTGACCGACACGATCAGAATGAGGGCAATCAGCGACTGGAACAGGCCGAGCGCCGTCGTGTAGCTGTACTGCAGGCTGACCAACCCTCTCGTATAGACGAATGTGCTGATCACTTCCGCCACGCTCGTGACGGCATCGTTGCGCAGCGTGTACACCTGCTCGAAGCCGACGTCCATCATTTTGCCGACCTGAAGAATGAGCAGGATCGCGATCGTACTGCGCATGCCCGGCAGCGTGACGTGCCAGATTTGCCTCCGCTTGCTCGCCCCGTCGATCTTGGCCGCTTCGTACAGCGTCGGGTCGATCGAGGACATCGCCGCCAAATACAGGATCGTGCCGAAGCCCGCTTCCTTCCATATGCCCGAGACGATAAAGCTGACCGGCCACCAGAACTTGTCGGCCATAAAGTAGATCGGCTCCATGCCGAACGCCTTCAGCACAGTGTTGACCACGCCGGTGGACGGCGACAGCAGCGCGATGACGATGCTGCCCAGGACGACCCATGAGATGAAGTGGGGAATGTAGAGCAGATTTTGCAGCGTGCGCTTGTACCATTCCGCCCGCACCTCGTTCAGCAGAATGGCCAGGACGATCGGCACGGGAAAAGCGAATACGAGATGGTACAAATTCAGCAGCAGCGTGTTCCTCAGCACGATGTAGAAGTCGCGGCTGGCGAACAGCTTCTCGAACTGCTCGAAGCCGACCCAACTGCTGCCCCATATGCCTTCGGACAGACGATAGTTTTTGAAGGCGATAATCTCTCCCGCCATCGGCGCGTATTTAAATAAGATCAGATAGATCGCCACGGGGATGAGCAGCGCGTACAGGAAGCGATTGCGGGAAATCTGCTTCCATAGAGTCGGCGCTCGTCCCTCGCGTGCTCCGCGTGTTCCCGAAGGCGGCTTCCCCAAGGATGTCGAGTTCGTAACCATAATTCTCTCCTTTTGCTCCGTGGCCCCGGAATGGTGGATGGCTGTTGCTGTTGCTGTTGTCTCGGCCTGAGCCTATCACGGAACGACGCCGGTCCGATACGGACACTTTTTGCGAGAGTACGCCTTCCTTCCCTGCGGGGATCTTCTTTTTTTGTGACAACACTCCTTTTCGCGGATTCGGACGCAAAATGACGCTAATCGGGCTGCAAAACTCGTGGATAAGGGATGTAAATGTTCATGGACCGGGTTGCCGGTGGGGTGGATTGGGAGTTCATTATTCGCGAACTTTGGGGGCACTGAGGGAGGGGCCGTGCGGGATCATTCATCAATGCGCTGTATATCTTTTGCTGGACTGCGAGGATGGGCGAGTCAAGGATGCCGGAGCCGGGGGGCGCCGCCCTCTGCGCCCCGCACCCGGGTTTATCCGCCGGCAAGCCGCGCCGCAGCCGCCGGCTTCCTGCCGATGTTCAACTGAAGCGCCATCATCACGACGACTAGCGCCGCCAGCCCTCCGAGGGCGGGAACGTAGCTGTCCGCGGCGTCGTGGACAACGCCGACGAACAGCGGTCCGAGCGAAGCGATCGTATAACCTCCGGATTGCGTCATGGCGGACAGCGCGCTTGCTTCCTCCGCGCTCCCGGTCTCGTCGATGGGCAGCATAAGCGCGATCGGGAACAGACCGCCTGCTCCAATGCCGATCAGGGTCGCAACAAGCCAAGGAGACGACTGGGCCAGCAGCAGAAGCAGTCCGGCCAGCTCGAGCGAGGAGAAGGCGACCAGCCAGATCGCCTTTCCCCCGTACCGGCTGACCAGAAGCGGTACGAGCAGGCCGAGCGGAATCTGAATGAGCGTAAACAAGGTCAGCGCGGAGGCTGCCGTCTGTGTGCCGTAGCCCATCTCTTCGATCATCGGGGCCAGCCAGGCCGTCATGGAATAGAACATAATGGACATAATGCCGAAGAAGCCGGTCAGAAGCCAGGCGCGCTTGCTGCGCAGCAGCGTTCGGGCATTCGATGTCCCGCTCGCGCGTACAGTGCCCCGGATGTTGGTCGCCCCTTGAACGGGCGGAGCTCCTTCAAGCGGCTTAACCGGCCTCCACCAGAAAAACAGAGCCAGGAAAGCAAGCGCGGCCCAAGAGGCTGCCGACGCTTGCCAGGATTGAAAAGCCGTCTGCAGCGGCACGGCCAGCCAAGCGCCCATCCCGGCGCCGATCACGAGCGACATGGAATACACGCCCACGATCGCTGAAGGATTGGGGAAATGCTTCTTGATGAAGCCGGACAGCAGCGGTCCGGTCACGGCGATGCCGACTCCGATCATAAGCGCCGTCGCGAGCATCAGAGCTTCGGTGGAAGCCGCGTATCTCGCCGCCGTAGCCGCTCCAACCAGCAGCAGGCTTAACGAGACGGTTCGCTCGATCCCCCAGCGCGAGCCGAGCTTGACGGCCGCCGGAGCGAAGAACCCCATGCACAGCACGGGCAGAGACGTAAGCAGGCTGGCCGCCGTGCCGCTCATTCCCAGCGACTCCCGGATCGTCCCGAGCAGCGGGGACACGGAGGAAATCGCCGGGCGCAAATTCAAGGAGGCCAGAAAAAGGGCGGCAAGCAAATAAACAAATCGCATCGTATGTTCATCTCCGTCAATCATAGTTGCCGTAGTTCAAACCAGGTGTTAACAGTGTATAGCGGAGCATACGATTGATCAATACTATTATTTCTATTAATATCATTGGTAAAACCAATGATAAAGAGGCGATTCCATTTGGAGATCCGACAGCTTCATTATTTCATGGCCGTGTGCGAGGAAATGCATTTTACGAAAGCGGCGGAGAAAATCGGCATCTCCCAGCCGACGCTCAGCCAGCAAATCCGCGCCCTGGAGGATGAGCTGAATACGCCTCTGTTCGACAGGCTGGGCAAAAGGATCGCGCTGACCGAGGCCGGCGCCATGCTGCTGCAGTACAGCTCTCAGATCGTCCGCGATCTGCAGAACGCCAAAGATTCGATCGACGATCTGCGCACAGCGCAGCGGGGAACGCTGCGCATCGGCGTGCTTCCGTCCGATCTCGACTATCGCATTACCGGGCTGTTGACGGAGTTTCATCGCCGTTTCCCCGGAATCAAGCTGCAGGTGTTCGCCTCGGTCGACATCCTGCAGCTCGTGCTGAACAACCAGATCGATATCGGGATCGACATCGGCAGCAGTCTCGGAGATTATACGGACGAACGGCTCGTGCGGATTCCGCTGTGCAAGGAGGATTACGTGCTTGTCGTATCCGACGGCCACCCGCTCCGCGGCAGGAAGGAGCCCATCCGTCTCGACGAGCTGAGGACGCTGCCGACGATTATGTACCCGGAAGGCTACATCGGACGGGATCTAGTCGAACGCTTTACCCGCAGGCGCGGCTTTACGCTGAATACGACGCTTGAGACGACGTCAGCCACTTCGGTGCTCAGCCTGGTCAAAGAAACTGCCGGAGCGACCGTCCAGCCTTATCCTCTCATTCGGCAGATCAACGATCCCGGGCTGCATTGCATCCCGATCGCAGAGGAGACGCCGTACCGGAGCCTTGAAATCCTGTACCGTTCCGACCGCTATCTCGGACAAGCCGCCAAAGCGTTCATGGAGCGGATTATCGCTTTTTTCTCCGAATAAATCCTTGTTGCCGTAACAAAACAGGGGGATGCCCCTCGCTCGCGAGCGAAGACATCCCCACCGTATCCGCATTTCCCTCTCTTAGGAGCCGGCAGCTTCAAGCAGCTTGTCCAGCAGATATTCAAGCTGATTGTCCGCCGAATAAATATCGTTATGGTAGAACAAGTCGAAATCCAACGGGATCACCTTGCCGTTCTTGACGGCTGGCAGCGTATCCCATACCGGGTTTTCGGAGATCTTGTCGACATCGCCGGACAGCAAAATATAATCGCCGGCATATTCGGGAAGCACTTCCATGGATAGCTCGCGCCACTGCTCTCCTGCGATGACTTCCTTGCGAACAACTTCCGGGGCTTGCAGGCCGAGCCCGTTGTAGACGATGTCTCCGCCCCGTCCGAAGCTGTCGCCGTAGACGTAGAGGCCGCCCCATATAAATTCCAGAATGCTGAAGGTTTGACCCTCGAAGGCGCGGTTCGCTTCCTCCAATTGCCGCTTGGCGTCCGCGATTTTGGCGTTGTAGTCGGCCAGCACCTGCTTGGCCTCCTCCTGCTTGTTCAGCACGTCTCCAAGGGCGGTGACTCTATCCTGCGCGCTTAGCTCGAAGAATGGGAACAGAACCGTTGGCGCGATTTTCGAGAAGGCGTCGTATTGCTCCTTGCTGTACACCAAGATGAGATCGGGCTCATAGCTCGTTACCAGCTCGGGATTCAGCTCCTTCCACAGGGGAACGGGCGCTGCCAGTTCCCGATACGCGATCGTATTGGCTTCATGCTCGGGAGCGGCGATCGGCGTTACGCCCAGCGCGATCAAGTCGCCGATCAGATTAGTCGTCAGCACTCTCTGCGGATTTGCGGGAACTTCAACCTCCCCCGTCGAAGTCGATACGATTCTTGTCTCGCTCTCGCTTGCCGACGGTTGGGCGTACGCCGATTGGGACGGCGAAGAGACGGGCGATGCGGCATTGGGAGACTCGGAGGCGACCGGTTTGGCCGGAGCAGATGAGCAGGCGGACAGCAGCGTCAGTCCGAGCGCCAGCGCCAACAAGGATTTGTGCTTCATTTTGCTGTGCATGGAACGTTCTATCCCTTCTTTGAGTTGAGTTATGTCTGCAGAACTAAACTCATTGTAGGGAGATTGATAATCATTATCAATGTATGGATTTCTCATCCGGAATGCAAGATTTCTTCTGAACGCGATCGGAGTTAATCCATACCAGCGCTTAAAGGCATGGCTAAGCTGATATTCGTCGTAAAAACCGACTTCCCGGGCGATTTCCCTGAGCGTCACGTCTTGGCGAGTGAGCAGTTCCTTGGCTGCGTTTAACCGGACGTGCATCAGGTATTCCTGAGGCGTCTTGCCGGTTTTCTTCTTCATCAGCCGATTAAGCTGCGCCGAGCTGATATGCAGCAGCTCCTGCAATTGTTTGACCGTAATATTGGAACGATAGTGCTTGTCGATGAAACGTACGGCCTGGGCGGCGATGTCCGGTTGGAAAACGTGGATGTCCCCCCGCCCGATCGCGGAATAAACCTCGTAAAACAGCCGATGAAGCGCGGTCTTCTCGTAAAATTGTCGAAGCGGGTCCGCAGACTGCCACTGCCGGTACATGTCGGGCACATGACGTTCGAAAAACAGCGGGTCTCCCGGCGCAAAGCCGTACCTCTGCCGGAACGGATCGAATTGGTCCAGCAAACGCATAAGTTCTTGCTTATAAGCTGGCGGGAAGTCCGCTTTATATAGAAGCAAATAAATATCCAGCTCACCCTTATCGGTGCGAATGGATACCTCCGTTCCCTTGCCTCCGTGAAAAATGCCAAAGCGTTCGGCATGGTAGACAGCCTGATCAAGACTGACCTCCGCATGCCCGCCCCTTGTATAAATTAACGTGCTGGCTGGCAGCGCGTAATGAAACGGCTCTTGTTCGCCCATATGCCGGCAGCGTATGTCGACGAGTCTTACCGAAGCCAGGGCCCACACGCGCGCAACGGTCTCCAGGCGCTCGGCCGTAAACAAATCCAACGAACGGTTGCCGGCGTCCACTGCCCGCACCTCCTCATAGCTTCGATTTAGTCCCGTGTTCTGCCCATATTACGAAAAGATCCCTTATTCCCACTCGGCGTTGCGGTCGATCCAGGAAGCGGCCCTTCCCAGAATGCTCGCCTTCAGCAGCACCAGCTCCTCATAATCGTAGAAGAAGCGCACTTTGCGATCCGCCAGCGAGTCCCCTTCAGGACGAACGGTCATGACGAAATAAGACCACGACTCGGCAAAATCCTCATAGATGCTGGTCATCGCATAGTCCGTGACGTAATCTTCCTCGTCCTCGCTGACGGCCTTTTTCCAAAATTGCTTATAGAACTGGTAAATATACGAATCCGGATACGGGCAGCCCTCGTCCAGCATGTACGTATCGCATTCGTCTTCGTCCGCGTACGGATCGACCTGCTCCGCGTTCAGCGACAGCAGATGGCCGAACTCGTGAATGTCCGTCATGACGCGCTCCGTCTCGTAGGTCGATTGGATCTGGTTGGCTGCGTAGGTCCAATTCTCGTAATCCTCGTCGTCTTGAATGACGTAAGCGAGCAAGTCAGCATGATCGTACAGCTCGAAGGTCGTCACCATCTGCCTGCGGTCGGAAGGAATTATCCAGGCGAAGCGCTCCCACAACCAGGCGTAATACTCCTCGTCTTCATCGGACGGCATCAAGTCCAGCTCATTGTCCTCGACCTCATAGGAGGCCAGCACTTCCGCCTCTTTCTGACTGTCCAGCTCGTCCACGTCCCAGCCTTCGGAATACGTCAGATCGCCCAGCCACTGCTCCATTTCTTCGATCATGCGCTCGGCCCATGCCTCGCACTCGTCGGCGTCGTGGCAATCGACGATATAGCTGCACACGCCCGGCTCCGCTTCTTCCTCGTAAGCCTCGCAGACCGCCCGCTCCTTGTCCGCTGCCGGATTTGCCGTTTCGGTCACTGCTTTCGGCGTCTGATCGCTCGAGAACGACGTCTCCACCTCAAAGCTGCAGCCCGACAGAGCCGCGGCGACAAGCAGCAGGAGAAGGCAAGCCAGCTTGGTCCACCCGTTTGTTTTTTTCCACTCCGCAGACTTATGCCCCATACGTTCAACCTCATCCCGTCCGTAGTTCTAACCTAATTCGACGCGACCCGGCAAAAAATCCTTGTATCGGCAGATCCGGCAGCCGCCTACCGGTCTCTGACTCCCACCAAATATACGAGCTGCTCGTTCATATATTCCGGGCTGTGGGAGAAGCCGTCCTCGTTCCACTGGATGAGCAGTCCCATGATCGCATTGGCCTGATACGAGACAAGCATCGACAGATCCTGGATGCCGGGCGGATAACGCTCGGAATTGTCCAGCATCAGGCTTTTGATTTTTCCGAACAGCGAATAGTAGTAAGACAGCGAGGAGTTTTTGTCGAACACGATTTCGTAGAACGACTGGTACTTCTTGACATGATGGAAAATACGGATCGTCGAAGGATCGAGCAGACGCGGAACGAGTTCCGGAACGAGACGGTACGGCTCGTAATAGGATTCTTCCAAGTCCTGAAGCAGATGGCGGAGGTGCTCGTCGAACAGGGCGCTTACGTCCTTATAATGAAGATAGAACGCCCCCCTGCTGACTTCCGCTTTGCGGCACAGCGTCGATACCGAGATCGATTCGAGCGGCGCATTTTTGAGCAGCGCCAGCAACGCTTCGTGCAACGCCTTCTTTGTATTGATGACTCGCAAATCGTTCGGATTCATATCTCCCATTCCCCGCTTGTTATCCCGTTTATAGTGAACAATTCTTTCAACATATGTCTAATATCCAGATGGCAACCTGTATTATATAACGGGATCGGGGAAATGTAAAAAGGCTGCAAGAAGATTCGCTCTTCTTGCAGCCTTCCGGCCGACCGTAACTTAGAAGCCCGCCGTCCAGCCGGCGTCGGCCGCGATCACAGCGCCGTTCACGAAGCTGGACTCGTCGGACGCCAGGAACAACGCCACTTGCGCGATTTCCTCCGGTTGTCCGGCGCGCGGAATGACGCCTTGCGTCACTTTCGTCCGCGACGCTCCGAATTCGTTGATGTTGGTCATCGTCGAGGCGATATTGGTGATCGTCGCGCCCGGAGCGATCGCGTTGCAGCGAATGCCCTTCTGCGCGTACATGAAGCCCGTATTCTTCGTAATGCCGATGACGGCATGCTTGGAAGCCGTATAAGCTGCGCCCGCATGAGCGCCGCTGAAGCCGCCCGTGGATGCCGTATTGACGATAACGCCGCTTCCCTTCTCGAGGAAGATCGGCAGCGCCTTGCGGATCGCGCGCATGACGCCTTTCGTATTCACGTCGAAAATCAGATCCCATCTATCGTCGTCTACATCTCCGACAGGCGCCATATTATCCATAATGCCGGCGTTGTTGACCAGAATATCAAGCGTGCCGAACTCGCTGACGGCTTTGTCGATCATCGCGTTGACATCGTTCAAGTTGCCGACGTTCGTCTTGATCGCGACAGCTTCGCCGCCGCTTGTCCGAATGCCCGACACGACCAATTCCGCGCCTTCGACGTTCAGGTCCGATACGACGACTTTGGCGCCTTCCTTCGCATATAACTCCGCAATCGCTTTGCCCATACCCGAAGCGGCGCCGGTGACAACCGCTACTTTGCCTTTTAATCGCATCATGAATCCCTCCGCAATTTTAATGAACAACTGTACAATAAAATTATAAGGAATAGACGCGCTGCTGTCAAACGAGCCTCTCCAACCGGTGCCGCGGCTTCGTTGCAGTCGTTAGCGGATACGCGTACGGCGGGCAAAGCTTCCGCAGATTCTAGCCGTACATAGACAGATCCTGCAGCCGGATCAGAACTTTGCCGAAGCGGCCGCCCTGTCTGACGGATACCGTTCCGGACGGGCAGGTGCGCTCCAGGTAATCCTGAATCGTGCGGCGAGTCTGCTCATCGGAAGGCAGGCCGCGGCCGCGCAGCAAGTTCATCGCCTCCTGAAGCGCCGCTTCCCGGGACAGCTCGGCCGTTTTCGTCTCCTGCGTGACGATCGATTGGTAGGAGTAGCCTTTGAGGTACAGCAGATGCAGCAAATACCCCATAGCCGTAGGCGCCGGCTTGAACGGCTGGCCGACAATGAGCGGCCAAATCTCGCTTGCCAGACTATGCTCCGCCGAACCG
The DNA here is from genome assembly GCF_003001675.1 of Cohnella sp. SGD-V74. Classification (GTDB taxonomy): domain Bacteria; phylum Bacillota; class Bacilli; order Paenibacillales; family Paenibacillaceae; genus Cohnella. Next base: position 152,507 of record NZ_PVYW01000020.1, read on the forward strand.
ACAGGCAGGCTGATGTAACAAAACCGGCCTGCGCAGCCCAGCACCTTCTCCACGCTCTCCCAATCGCGTATGACCGGGCACATCGAGACGAAAACCAAGTCGAACTTCCCGCTCCAGCCCCGAGCCTCCACGTCGACGTTCTCGAACGGCTCCGCCACGATATTCACCCGGTCCGGGCCGACCCCGGCCAGGTTGGCGTTCAGCAATTCGACCAGCGGGGGAGAGGACTCTACGGCCGTAACGTAAGCCCCCCGCTCCGCGAACGGCACCGAGAATACGCCGGAGGCGGCGCCGACGTCCAGCACGGAGGCTCCATCGAACGCTACGCCTTGAACTTCCAGCCAATTCATAATTCGCGCGGTCCGCCGTCTTCCCTCTTCGTTAAAGGACTGCTCGTTGAACGTCTTCGCCTTGGAATCGAAGGAACGGGACGGATCGACGCCGGCGCCTGCCAGCTTGTTCGCGACCGAGTCTCCGTGATCCTTCCACTCTTTCTCCCACGCCGCCTCATCGTAAAAATGATTCATTCGCTTCTCCCCCAAGCTTCGGCGTTCAGCTCGCCGTTTATCATCGCTGCGGCAACCGCGCCCATCGAAGCGGCGGCGATCGCCTGATGCATCCGCGAGGCCGCGTCCCCCGCGCTGTAGACGCCCGGCACGTTTGTTTTCCCGAAAGCGTCGACCGCCGCCGTTCCCATTTCCGTCATCGCGCATCCGAGCGTTTGGGGCAGGTCCGATCCCAGCGTCAGCTCCGGTTTAAAAAAGATCCCCCTGCACGGAACGACCGCCCCGTCCGCAAGCACGACCTCGCGCACGATTCCGTCATCGGATTGGATGCGACGAATCGGCGAGTCGAGCAAGGGAACCCGGTGCCGCCGAAGCTCTTCGCGCTGCTCGTCCGTCAGCTCATCGGGGCCGTTCGTGCAGATCGTAAACCGGTCCGTCCAGCCGGAGATCAGAGGCGCGAAATGCATCAGCTCGGCTCCCTTGTTAATGATAACCAGCGGCTGATCCCGTAATTCCCAGCCGTCGCAATACGGACATACGAACGCGCTCTTCCCGTAAACGTCCGTCAGTCCGGGGATGTCCAGCGGGCGATCCTTCATGCCGACGGCAAACAGCAGCTTTTTGCTAAGCAGAGTGACGCCTTGTGCCGTCGTGATTCGGAACCGGCCGTCCGCGCCCTCGATCGACACGGCTGTATCCGCCAGGAAGGACACCGACGGATAGGCGCCGATCTGTTCCTTGGCGATTCGCCGAAATTCGCCGGGACTGACTCCGTCGCGGGTCAGAAACCCGTGGGTCTCGTGCGTTACCGCGTTGCGGGGACGTCCTTCGTCGATCACCGTCACGTTTTTCCTGGCTCTCCCCAGTACAAGCGCGGCGTTTAAGCCTGCCGGGCCGCCGCCGATAATCGCCGCATCGAGCAGTTGTTTTTCCATTTTTCTAATCAACCTCCATGGATCTTTAATGTCCATAATTAGTGTACAAGAAGCTCATCGCTTCTTGGCTGCTTGAAACCCGCCGCGCTGCAGCGCCTCATCCAGTACCGACTGGATCGTGTGCTCCCGCAAATATTGGTGAAGCTGCTGCTCCGCGCCGTTCATCACTTTCTCGACCAAACATTCGCTCCCTCTGGATGGCGCCGGCTCCCGACCGTCCTCTTCTTCCGCCAACAGCCGATGCTGCCGCGATCGCGAGTTCGAGCATTCGAACATTTGCTGCCTGCCTTCGATGACTTGGACTACATCGAGAAAAGAGATGTCCTCGGCCGGTCGCGCCAGCTCATAACCGCCGTTCGCTCCCGGCACCGCGCGAACGAGTCCGTCCTGTCGCAGCTTGGACATGATCTTCGACAGATAGCTCTCCGAAACTTCCAGCATTCCGGACAACTCCTTGATGCCGACGTTATTCCGAAGCTCCGGACGAGCGAGATGAAGCAGGGCGTGCAGGGCGTAATCCGTGCTTTTGGAATATTGCATGCTTTCCTCCCCTCCGCAAACCTATTATGGACCTGTGATGTCCATAATATCCGATTTGCCCTCGAATGGCAAGTCGATTGCTAAAATAGATCGTGAGCGCCCCCGTTGCCGGACTTTCCAGCCCCGCGCGTGAAATACTCGTGCTTGCCGAATCCGGACAGCGCTTCGCGGTTGGATCGCCATACCCACTCATCGATCTCGGTCTGGCAGCGATGGGCGCGGAAGGCGGCCAGCTTTGCCTGCAGGTGCCTGCTCACGTCGACCCGGACGACGTCTTCGCGGGAATAGCCGTAGCGCTCGGGCTGCGCCATCATGTCTCCGAAGCTGATAAAGTAGAGCGAGCCCCGGACCGCTGTGCGGCGAAACGCGGCCGTCGTCGCCTTCCCGATCGCGCAATGGTCGGGATGCCCGCCCAGCTTCTCGTGGAAGGTCAGCACGACGTCCGGCTCCAATTCCCGGATAAATTCCGCTACCCGCTCCGTCAGCACGGCCTCGTCGATAAATTCCACCGTCTTGTCGCGGATGTCCAGAAAATGCAGCGAGCGCACGCCCAGATGCGCGCACGCTTCCCGCAGCTCCGATTCGCGGGCGGCTCCCATCGATTCCCGGTTCAAATACGGCGGATTGCCCATCCGGCGCCCCATCTCGCCGCGCGTTGCGCTGACCAGCGTAATGTCGACGCCTTCGGCGGCATATTTCGCCAGCGTCCCTCCGCATATGAAAGTCTCGTCGTCCGGATGGGCGAACACGGCAAGCAGCTTGCGCTGCGTTTTCGAATTTTTCATTCCGGGAACGGCTCCTTTCCCAAGTGAAGCGCGACGTTCATCCGTCCTCTGTCGTCATATCCGGCAAGAAGCAGACGGCCCTGCTCCTCCGCCTCATAATGGGTGAGCGCCTCCATACGAAGCCAACCGTGCCCGTCGAATCGGAGGGCGACGCGATACGGCCCTTCTCCGGCGACGAAAGCCTCGGTAATTCTGACCTTGAAATTACGCGCGAAAATATACGATGTCGCTTCGCTATGGATGTACGCATCGGCTCCTACGAACTTCCGCAGCTGCTGTTCCGCATCGGATCTAATAATCGGGATCATGGCGGTCTCCTTTCGCTTGACCATCGATAGATGGCCTTATGGACACTTTTAACAACTCTATTCATTGTACCTTAGCTTTCTTGAGAATGTAAAAAGCTCTTGAACCGTCGCCAGGACGAATTCAAGAGCTTCCTGCTTAGTTAAAAGGAGTCTGTCGTGAGGAGTCGAGCTTGGTTCAAGCCAGCACTTGCCCGTCCCGCAGCATTTGCGCCCGCAGCGCGGCGTAATCCACCGCCTGCACGGGGATATCCGCTTCCAGCGCGAGCGCCGCGGCGGTCGCCGCGGATTGCCCCAGCACCATGAACACCGGCTCCATGCGGATCGAACCGTATGCGATATGCGAGGCCGACAAGCAGACGGGCACGAGCAGGTTGACGCACTCTTCTTCCTTGGGCACGATGGCGCGGTAGCTAATCGGATACGGACCCTTCAGCTTGATCTGCACATCGCCTTCATTGACCGCGAAGCCTTCCGCGCTCACATGCCTTTGCACATTGTGCGAGTCCATCGTGTAGGAGCCTTGTCCGATCGCGTCCACGACGGGCGAACGCAGGAAAATATGGTGTTCGTTCATGACGAAGTCGCCCGCCATTCTTCTGGCTTCCCGAATGTAGAGCTGCGGCGACCAATGCCCGTTCTCCTCGAATTCGTCCAGAGGCAGCCCCCACGGCGCATAGAATGCGCGCAAGCTTTCCGGCACCCGCGGATGGTGCTGCAGCGTCCAGATCAAGCCTCGCTGGTGGCGCTCGTGCGCAGCCGCGATCAAGTTCCGTTCGGCGTACGACGCTTCCGGATAATCGTAGTTGCAGCCGATGTAGTCGGTGGAGAAGCCCTTGTCATTGTTCGAATCCGTCTTGCGGTTCGGCACCTTGTTCAGCTTGAAAAAAATACGCTCCCCCTGCTCGATCGCCCGGAACAACAGCTCGTAATTCCGCTCGTCGTAGCCGTCCGGTTGCTCTACGAACACCCGGTTGGCCGGATCGTCCGTCAGGCACATCCGGTAACAGTAGGCTTGAATTCTATGGTCGCCCTGTCCGTCGGGGCCGCCGGCGTCCGGATTGACGCCGGGGAGCAGGCCGCTGGACGGGTCGCCTTTCACCACATAGGGATCGACGCCGTGCGGCAGCTGATTTTTCACCGCGTTGGCGGTCTGAATGCCGTTGTACGTTTCCCCGTATACGCGGTTGGACTCGCGGCCCGTCGCGTAGGACACGCCCGCGGCTTTCATCAGATCTCCTTCGTACCCGGCATCCATATACATCCGCCCGCTGAAGCTGCGGCCGGATTCCATCCGGATCGCCGCAATGCGGCTCCCTTGCTTGACGAGCGGATCGATCGGGTCGAGCCGTTCGCCGAAGCGCACGTCGAGCCCGTATTCCTCGACCCATTCCCGGAACACGGCCAGCGCCTCCTTGGGCTCGAACAGCCATGCTGCCGCATTATCCGTGCCGTACCTGCGGCCGAGCCTCCGGTAGAAGTCCAGCGATAATCCGCCGATCGCGCTTTTGTCTCCGAAATCGGTGTCGCCGAGCCCGCCCGAGCTCAGCCCGCCCAAGCGGGCGGACGGCTCCAGCACGACCGCGCGCAGTCCCAGCTTGCCCGCCTGCACGGCGGCGGCCAGTCCTGCCGACGTGCCTCCGTAGATCACCAGATCATACATCATTCGCCCATCCTCCACCCGTCGCGGGACCGCCCGGACCGTCCTTCAGGCACAGGGCGACGAGATCGTCCACATGCGCGGTCGCCAGACACTCCACCGTGTCCGCGGCTCCGTAATAGATTTTCACTTCTCCGCTGTCTTCAAGAATCATGCCGCCGGGGAAGATCACGTCGTTGCGAAATCCGCCCGCGACCTCATAGGAAGCCTCCGGCGCCAGCAGCGGCGCGCGGGAGCGGCCGATCACCTTGCGCGGATCGTCCAGGTCGAGCAGCATAATGCCGGCGCTGTAGCGCTTGGCCCACTTCGGCTCCCAGCCGTTCTTGCCGCGCGCTGGATCGATATCGACGGCATGGAACGTCGTCAGCCAGCCCTGCTTCGTGCGAACCGGCGGCGCGCCGGGACCGATCTTGTCGTTGGCGTACGCGACCTGCTCGACGCCCAGCACGAGGGATGACTTTCCCCAGTAGACCAGGTCCGGCGATTCGGACAGCCACAGATCGAACCGGTCGCGCCCTCCCCGGCTGTATACCGGCATCGGCCGCTCCAGCCGCATGTAACAGCCGCCGATTCGTTCCGGAAACAGCACCATGTTGCGATTGTCCGGCACGCTCAGACTGATTACGTCGAAGCTCTCGAAATCTTCCGTCGTCGCAATGCCGCCCCGCAATCCGTGTTTCGTATCCATCGCGAAGCACAGATACACCTTGCCTTCGATGACCGTCAAGCGCGGATCGTACACGCGATCCACTTCTTCATCGCACCACTGCCAGACAGGCGAAGGCCGCACCTCCCAGTTGACGCCGTCGTCGCTGAAGGCCAACCCCAGATTCGTCGTCCGGCTGGCGTGCACCCGCTCGGCCCGTTCGTCGCCGTAGTCGTTGCGGAACACCATCGCGTATTTGCCCTCGTACTTCGTTACGCCCGCGTTGAACACCATCGCGGGACCGTACGGCACTTGACGGGGCGACAGCACGGGATTGCCCTCATACCGATGAACAACCGCCGCCGATCGCAGCGGAACGCTGGCTGCGCCGCTTGCTCCGGAATTCGCCATCCTTGCCACTTCCTCTCCGCTTTAACCGGACTTTATTTACTCGCGTACCAAACGCTCACTTCCTGGGCGACTTCTTCTCCGCCCGCGCCGTTCCAGGCTTTCTGCAGGCTGGCGATCGAGTCGTCCGATACGCCGTCCACGATCATCTTGATCAGGTAGTCGTTCACGGCGCTGTCCAGCTTGGCTCCGTTCGCCGAATACTTCGGCAAGTACGGCGCGAACGCCAGCACGTCCTGATGGATTTGCTCCTTGGGGATGTTGTTGACGAGCTGGAAGTTGTCGAACATCGCTTTGCTCTTCTGCAGGCGCGCTTGCCAATACGTCACGAAGTTGGCTTCGTCCATGCCGATCACGAAGTTGTTCGCGGAGCCCCTCTGCTCGAAGAACGCCGGTTCGATCGGCATGTAGTTGCCGTTCTCGAGCGTGTAGGTGACGCCTTCCTCGCCGACGAATATCCCTTTGAACGTCTCCGGGTCCAGCATCGCGTTGACCATCTTCACCACGTCTTCGGGATGTTTCGCCGACTTGGGCACGAACGTGATTTTGTTGAATCCTCCGATCTGCGTAAACCCGCTCTGTCCGTCCGGACCTGTCATCGGCGGAATGAATTGATAAGCCGCGTCGGGGACGTTCTTCTTGATCGCTTCGTCGTATCCGGGAATCGACGACCAGCGCGCCCAGATGACGCCGGCGCGACCGCTGGTGAACTTCTCCGCGGATGTCGCCGATTTGTTCGTGGCGAATTCCTTGTCCAGCAGTCCCTGCTCGTACAAGGAACGCACGAATGAAGCATAATCCTTCAACGCCGGATGGCTCGATACGTTAACCGGCTTGCCGTCCAGCTCGTTCCACTGGCCGTAAATGCCGAACGCGCCCATGATGTTGTCCACCAGCCCGATGCTGTCGATCGTGAACGGAATGTTGTTCTTCCCGTTGCCGCCGGGGTCCTGCTCCTTAAACGCCTTCAGCACATCGACGAACTCGTCCAGCGTCTTCGGCATCGCCTTCCCGACTTTGTCCAGCCAATCGGTGCGGATCAGCAAGCCGTCCCTCACGTAGCTGACGTTAAGCGTGGGAATGCCGTATATTTTGCCGTCCACCGTCGCGCCCGCCAGCGATTCCGGAGAAAGCGCTTGCTTAATATTCGGACCGAACTGCTCGATCAGCGGCGTAAGATCGGTCAGCGCGCCGTTCTTCGCGAAGTTGAAGAAGTCCTGCGTGTTCATCGCGTCGATGAAGTCGTAATCCGCGCCGGAAGCCATAATCAGGTTCAGCTTGTCGCCCGGTTTCTCCTGCGGCAGCATGTCGTTTCGAACCGTGTAGCCCGTCTTTTCCTGGATGTACTGATTCACCGGGTAGCTGTTGTAATCGTCCTGCATGTAGTTGCGCAGAGCTTTCAGAACCGGCTTCTCTTCCGGCGCGGCCGCAGAGCTTTCCGGCGCCTTGGCGCTTGCGCTCGGCGAAGCCGGGCTTGCGCCGGAATTGCCGCCGGCGTCCTTGTTGTTGCCCCCGCATGCCGCCAGAATCGTCGCGAACGACAGCAGCAGTACGAGCAGTGCGGCGAGCCCTTTTTTCCTCGACATATCTAACCCCTCCAGTAAGCTTTATTATAAATAAACCCGCTGCGCTTTGCCGCAAATTGGTGCAAGCTTGCCGCGATCCAAGCGCAAGGGATTATTCCGTCCGGCAAGGCCGTCCCGGCCCGGTCAACCTTTAACGGAACCGATCAGAATCCCCTTGATAAAATACTTCTGCAGCATCGGGTAGACGAGCAGAATTGGGATCGTCGATACGATGATCGTCGCATTGCGAATGCCCTCCGGCGACAGATTGAGCAGCGCGTCGATGTCCTGGTTGAGCAGATTCTCGTCCGAAGCCTGCAAAATAATGTCCCGCAAATACAGCTGCAGCGGCTTCAGCGAAGGATCGTTCAAGTACAGCATCGGGTGAAACCAGTTGCTCCAGAAGTACACCGCGTAGAACAGGCTGATCGTCGCGAATACCGGCGCCGAGATCGGAATGACGATGGAGAGCACGATTCTCAGGTTGCTTGCGCCGTCAAGCTTGGCCGATTCCTCCAGACTTTCCGGCAGGCTCTCGTAGTAATTTTTCATCAGCAGCAGGTTGAACACATTGATCAGAGCCGGCAAAATCAGCGAGGCCAGATTGTCCATCAGATGAAGATTTTTGATCAGCAGGTAGGTCGGCACCAGCCCGCCGTTGAACAGCATCGTGAAGATGTAGAGCAGCAAAATAAACTTGATGCCCGGCAGATGCTTCTTGGACAGCGGGTACGCGGAGACGGCGGTAAACAGGACCGCTCCAAGCGAGCCGACGACCGTGACGAAAACCGAGATCAGGAACGCATTCTGAAACAGTCGGTCGCGCAGGACGAACATGACGTTCTCCATCGTGAAGGCCACCGGCAGCAGCCCCACCTTGCCGGATATGATCGCCCAGTTGGCGCTGAGCGACTTGGCAAGCACGTTCAAGAAGGGAAACAGGCAGAGAATGCCCGAGCCGATCAGAATGACGTACACCGCTCCGATATAAATCTTCTCAGACCACGGCCGTTTGATTGAATGTTCCAACTTCGTCCGCCTCCTTCGTTACCATATGCTCTTGCCCGTCACCCGCTTGGCCATCCAGTTGCCTCCGATGACCAGGAAAAACCCGATGACCGATTCGAACAGCCCGACGGCGGTGGAGAAGCTGTATTCCATCGAGGTCAGCCCCATCCGGTAAATGTAGGTGCCGATGACGTCGCCCGTCTCGTACACGGTCGGGTTGTACAGCAGCAAAATCTGTTCCGTTCCCGCCTCCAGCACATGACCGATCCGCAAAATGAACATCAGCACGATGGTCGAAGCGATCCCGGGCAGCGTAATGGTGAAAATCTGCTGAATCCGGCTGGCCCCGTCCAGCTTCGAGGCCTCGTACAATTCGGGGTCGAGCCCGGCGATCGCGGCGATGAAGATGATGGCGTTCCAGCCCGCTTCCTTCCAGCCGGCCGTCGCCACGATCACGCTGCGGAAATAGTCGTTGTCCATGAAGAAGTTGATCGGTTCGCCGCCGAAAAATTCGATCATATTGTTCACGATGCCGTTAGAGGGCGACATGATGTTGACGAACAATCCGGCGATGATGACCCACGACAGAAAATGGGGCAAGTAGATGATCGTCTGAACCGTGCGCTTGAACCACATTTTCCCGACTTCGTTCAAGAAAATCGCGAGCGCGATCGGAATCGGAAACAGGATGACGATCTTGTACAGGCTGATGAGCAGCGTATTCGTCATCACCCGGCCGAAATCGTCAGAGGAGAACAATCGCTCGAACTGCTTAAACCCGACCCACTCGCTGCCGCCAATGCCCTTGAAAATATTGAACTCCTGAAACGCGATGACAAGGCCGTATATCGGGGTGTATTTGAAGATCGCCAAAAATACGAGTCCCGGAATAAGCAACAAGTATAAATCGTAATTGCGTCTGACTTGAGAAGTCCATTGAATACGGCCCTTCATGCTATCCCTCCCCTCCAGCGTCGCCGCTTGATCCTGGTTTTATCATAGCGGCCGGAGGCGTTCGGTCGTGAGGCACATCGTTCAACCGTACTGGTCCATTCTTCAGGTCAAACGCTGCGGCAAGCGCAGCAAAAAAAGGCCGCCCCGGCCCGGCCTGCTTGCGGCCTTGCGGGACAGCCTTGTCTTATCTTGCCTCGTCATTCGCCGGTTACTGCGAGCCGCCTGGCTCCGCGCGCTCCGGCACGAACAGGCTGACGGTCGTCCCCGCTCCCGGTGCCGACCGAACATGCAGCCTGCCTTCGCCGCCGGTGAACAGCCGCACGCGCTCCCATACGTTGTACAGACCGTAGCCAGACGGCGAGGGCGACGGCGGGGCGTCCAGGCTGTCGTACAGCTGCGCCACCTGTTCCTCGTTCATGCCGTTCCCGTCGTCGGACACCCGGATCACGAACCCGCCGCCGTCAACGATCGGCTCCGCCTCCACCCGAATGCTGCCGTAATGCCCTTCGACGCCCTGAATGCCGTGCAGAATCGCGTTCTCGATCAGCGGCTGAATCGACAGCTTGGGAATAAGCCGGGCGGACAGAGTCTCCGGACACTCCACCGCGTAATCGAAGTTATGGAACCGCTGCTTCTGGATTTCCAGATAGGCACGCGCCAGATTCATCTCGTCCTCCAGCGTCACGATGTCCTTGCCCTTGTTCAAGGTCAGCCGAAAATACTGCGCCAGCATGTTCAGCATCCGGCTGATGTCGTGCGCGCCCTTGGTCAGCGCCATCCAATTGATCGTATCGAGCGCGTTGTATAGAAAATGCGGATTGATCTGCGCCTGCAAAGCCCGAAATCTCGCTTCCTTCTCCTGCTCCTTGACGCGGTAATTGTCTTCGATCAGATGCTGGAACGTCGACAGCATGTGCGCCACGCTCTTCTCCAGCCGAATGACGACGCCGCTGTGATGGGGAATTCCTTCTTCGATCATGGCGGCGCCGCGCTCCCGCAATTGCTCGGTAATATGGCGGACGCGATTGATCGTGCCGCGGGTGACATGCACAAACACGAGAAAAGCGCCGAGAATAAACAGCAGCGCCAGCGACAACGTCAAAATAAGCGAAAATCCGAAATTGAAATCGTTGTTCATATGGTTGATCTGACGGGCCGGCAGCAAGGACACCACGCTCCACCCGCCTGCGCCCAGCGCGGCGTGAATCATGAAATAGGGCTGCCCGTTCATCGCGAACTTCTCGATACCGGACGGCCGATTGCTAGGCACGCCGACGGCTTCCGGCACGGGAAGCTTGCTGCCGATCTTGTCCGGCTGCCCGTGGGAGACGATGACGCCGTCTCGATCGACGACGTACATGTTCCGATTGGAGACGTCCAGCTCGGCGTCGTTCAGAATAGCGGCCAGATTGGCTTCCGGCATGTCCAGCATCAGAATGCCGATCACGCGGGCATATTCGTTCGGGTCCCGAATCATCCGGGCGGACGAGAAGACCCGGACCTCGCCGGGCGAACTGATGTAATTCTCGACATGCGTCGGTATCCACTCCACTGCGCCGTTGCGTCCGATCACCGCGTCGTACCACGGCATCTCCCGCGCAAGGTCGAGGCTGAAGAAGTTGACGTGCTCGCCCGCGTACATTTTGTCGGCGTTGACGTACAGCTTGATTTTCAGAATGTCGCTGCCTTGGAGACTGCGGATCAGATTGCCCAGCTTCTTCTCCTCTTCCACTTGACTGAACCGGGTGCCGACCAGCGGATCGAGGGCGAGAATGTCGTACAGATCGGAGTTGAGAATGAGCGCATCGGAAATATCGCCTACCTTGGACAGCCGGTAATCCAGATTGATTTTCACCTGTTGGACCGATTTCAGCATCGACTCCGTGACCTGGCGCTCCAAAATATCGGCCGATTTCTCGAAATAGTAATACAGCATGACGCCGGCCGGCAGCAGCACGACCAACAGATAGAGCAGCAGCATCTTCCGGTAAGTGAGCCACAACAGCTGTAATTTACGCCAAATCCCCATTGCTCCGTTTACCTCCCGCCGTGAAGCCGTCTCTATCCTGTCGCAGCATCCGGGTCAAATCGCGCCCAGGAACGAAATGGCCGTATCGGCGATGCGCCGGAAACCCGCCTCGTTAGGGTGGAGTCGGTCGCTCGTGAAGGCATCCAGCGTCAGCTTGTTGAAGCCGCTGACCGTGTATAGATCCAGCACCGGCAAAGCGTACGCCTGTCCGACCCGAAGCGCGGCGGCCGCATAATCGGCCAGCAGGCAGCCGACTTCGTTGCGCCTCTCGCAATCGTATCCGTCCTTGTCCCGCTGCAGCGGCGTCCACAGATTAATCCGGCTGAGCGGATAACGGCTCTGCAGCTGCTCTACCAGCGTCTGATAGGCGCCGAAAAAAGTGCGATCGTCGAAAACGCCGCCCGCCGGCCGCAGCTCTCCAAGCGGCATACTCAGCCGATAATCGTTCGTTCCAACGAATATTGTAATGCAGTCGTACGGCTCTTCGAGACGGCCGCCCATATGAACGGTCGCCCCCTCGTCCCGGTCGCTGCCTGCGGTCAGCGGGCAGCCTCCGCGCCCGAAGTTGTCCGCCCGGGCGAAGCCGAGCGCCTGCTGCACGAGCGGTTGATACCCGCCGGCCGCCGTGATGCTGTCCCCCAGCGTCGCCCAGCCGGCGCCGCGCCACCTGTTCCCGTTCATCCGTCCGTCCTCCTGTGAATGTCCCGATAGTCGCTCGGGTTCATGCCCGTATATTTGCGGAACTGCTTGGTGAAATAGCTGGGCTCGGCATAGCCGATCGCCGTGCAGATTTCCGCCAGCTTGCGGTCCGTGCCGTTCAACAGTTTCTTGGCTTGCTCCATTCTAACCCTTGTTATATATTCGTTGATCGTCTCACCGGTCTCCTGCTTGAACAACAGGCAAATATACGTCTTGGCCAGATACACCTGCGAGGCAATGTCAGCGATCGTCAAGTTTTCGGAGTAGCGCTCCTGAATGATGCGCATGATCTCCGTAATGACCTCCGGGATTCTCCTGTCCTCCCGATGCTCGATCCGTTCACATACTTGCGTTAAATACACTTTCAGATGATGGCTCATATCGTCCAGCGTCTCCAGCTTCATCAGCTGCGCCCAGGCTTCGGACTCCCGTTCGCCCAGATCGCCCGCGCGAATGCCGGACTCGGACAGAAACTGCGAGGCGACGAGCAGCACCTGCAGCCCTATCCGCTGACAATCGATATAGCCGATGCCCGAGCTTTCGCGCAATTCTTCGAACAGCGCGTCCAGCCGCAGCGACACCTGAACGGCGTCTCCCGACTTGAGCGCGGAGGACAGCGAGGTCATTCGCTCGTTGACGGCGCGGTAATCGACGTCCTTGCGCGCCGCCATCGCGTCGAAGGTGACGACCTGGTTTCTGCCGAGAAACAGCTTGCGCTCGATCGCCCCCGACGCCATCTGGTAGCTGTCGGCCAATCGTCCCAGATGCTCGACTGTGCCGCCGATGCCGATCGTCAGGCTGATGCCGCCGATCATCCGATTCAGAAACCCGTTCAGACTGGCCATCAATTCGCTCACCAGAGGAAAAATAATCTCCTCCCCTTCATTCTCCGGCAGCTCCACGATCAGCACGTATTCCCCCCGCTGATGCTCGAACGCGCTGCCGGAAGCGCGCGCCTCCACGACTTCCCGGCATATATTTTGAATGGCAAAGGAAATCAGCTGCGTATTCTGCTCGGGCATCTTCTCGAACACGGTTCGCGGGTTGTCGATGCCGATGATGATGACGCAATAAGGCGCCTGGTAGGGCAGCCGCAAGTCGAGGAAATCGATGCGCTTCTCCGTCGAGGCGCGGTCCATGTTGCCGTCCTTGATCAGCTGGATGAAGAACTTCTCCCGCAGCAGCGGAATGCTCTCGTTCAGCTTGGCGGACAGCCGCTGCAGCATATCCTTGCGGTTCTCCTCCCGCTTGGACATCGCCATGATTTTATCGATGACCGCGGTCAGTTCTTGCAGATTAACGGGCTTCAGAATGTAATCCACCGCATCCATCTTCATCGCGGATTTCAAATATTCGATATCGTCGTACCCGCTGATAAACACGATTTTCGTATCGGGATGGCGTTCCTTCAACCGTTTCACCATCTCGATCCCGTCCATGCCCGGCATCTTCACGTCGGTCAGCACAATGTCCGGCCGGACCCGGTCGGCCAGCTCCAGCCCCTTGCTGCCGTTCTCGGCCTCCCCGGCGACTTCGATGCCGTAATCGAACCAATGGATGCAGATTTTCAGACCGTTGCGCGTCGAATACTCGTCATCCACGATGATCAGCTTGTACATAAGCTTCCTCCCCGATGAAAATGCCATTGTGCGAATAGGCCGCGGCCTGATTATTCTATTATAAGCGGTTTATCGTCTCTCTTCGCTAAGACAAGCTTATGGAAAGATGGTCGAATCTTCAATAGATTCAGGGGAAAGGAGCGGCGCCGGAGCGGTTGTCGTACAGGGGACTCCAAGAGGGGAGATCGGATTGCGGGCGTTCACAAAAGCAGCGGCCGTATAGAACGGCTCGCTGCTTAGGAATACAACGCTTATTGTAGCAGAGCATCCAGTACGTCGTCTACTTTCATGTCGGAGGCGATTGCGCCGGAGGTCATCCAATGCCCCATATCTACTTCGTGGATATTTCCATTCTTCACTGCCGGAAGTTCCTTCCACAGCGGGCTGTCGTAAATCTCCTTCAACTTCTGTTTGGAGTCATCGGATTCATAGACAGTGATGAATAAATGGTCGGCATCGATATCGGGAATAAGCTCCATGGAAAACTCCGAGACGGGATTCTCGCTTTGAACGAGTTTCTTGACGATTCCCGCAGGATTAAGTCCAAGCTCCGTATAGAAAACAGTGCCGACATAATCCGTCAGGTTCCCGTACAGGGTCAGATTTTTATCCTGAATTCGAATAAACGCGACCGTTTCTTCTCCCAAGGCGGCATGCAGCTTCACTCGACCGTCGGCTACCTTTTCTTCGTATTGTTTAATGAATTGCTCCGCCTGCGCCTGTCGACCCGTAAGCTCTCCTACCAACCGTAAAGCGGACCGCCAGTCTCTCCATTCTCCATCATCAAGAACATAAGTTGGCGCTATCTTGGAGAAGCTGTCATACTTCCCCTCTGCGATATGGGGAAACGCCAGTATAATCAAATCGGGCTCTGTTGTCATCAACGCCTCGAAGTTCATATTGAACGGATCGACAACGGTGGTGCTGCTCATTCTGGATTGCAAGTAATGCCGGTCATAGAGCCCCGACAAAGAATCGACGACCGAGTCCGTTCCCAGCGCCAATAAATAATCCTCCATCCAGAAGCCCGCTATTCTTTCAGGTTGAATAGGAACTTCAATCTCTCCGAAAGAGTGCCGAAAGCGCTTGGTCGAAGCCGGAGACTCCTGACTTGCCTGCTCATGTTCGGTTACTGCGCTGCTGTTGACCGCGCTCGGCGTTTGGTTATTTCCGCCATTCCCCCCGCTTGCTCCGCCGGTGCCGGAACAAGCGCTTAGCAATAACGCCATGCCAAGTAAAAAGGCGGTTGCCCTGAAGCCTCTGTTACTATTCATTTCAATATCCCCGTCTCCTTGAAATTTAACTAGGTTGTCTAGTTCTTTCTCATTGTAGGAGAGGTGAGAATCGTTATCCATATCCAAAGCCTGCATGCGTGCTCTCTCTATTTTCCGAAATTCACTGGGCGTCGTTTTATAATGCCGCTTAAACATCCGATTCAAATTCAATTCATCGATCAGTCCGCATCCCAACGCAATCTCTTTCACGGTTGCATTCGTATGCAACAGATGGCGCCGGGCTACTTCAAGTCTTTTGAGCGTTAAATAGGCCTGCAAGCTTTTCCCTTCATTTTTCTTGAACAGCCGTGTCAATTGCCCACCGCTGATCCCGAACATATCGGCTATATCCTGAAACAGGATCGGACTCATGTAATGTTCGTCCAAATATCGTTTGGCCGAGACGACCGGGTCCGGTTGAAGGAATCTGGCTTCTTTGCGTTCAAGGTCTCTATAGATTTCATGCATCGACTGATAAAACAAACTTGTGGTATGAAAATGATTCATCGCCGTTGCACGACTCCAGCTGTCCAGCATCCGCTGAAACACATCCATAAACCAAACCGGAGTGCTTGGCGAAAATCCGTATAGTTGAACGAAGGGATTCATCTGCTCCAGCAAGCGCTGCAGGTCTCTTCTGAAAAACGGCGGCGCCTCCGCTTTGTAGAGCACCATAAAGCTTCCCAGCGTCTCACTCTCAGGAGAGATGCTTAACGTCGTTCCCTTCCCGCCATGGAAGACGCCGAACCGTTCCATCCCAAAGAGCGTTTGGTTCAGTTGAACGTTGGCCGATCCGCCATAGGCATAAACCAGCATGCTGCTGGGCATTCGATAGTTTTGCAACGGCTGTCCCGGTCGAATAAATTGATGACGCACATCCATCAATGAAATGGAGGCGCGTGTCCAAATACGGGCCATTGTGTCGATCATTTCCGGCGTAAATACTTGTATACATTCAGCATCTTCTCGCATAGGTCCGCACTCCCTCGTCAAGCTTGTTACTCTGTATCGTAATTTAATTGAGTATGATTATCAATATCATTTAAAGTGAATACCCGTTGAACGAGGGCGCGTGAATGCGAACAAGGCCTCTCTGAAAATAAGAGAGACCCTGCTTGCAAAGCGTTATTCCAATGACTTGTTTAGTTCGGCGAAAATTTCATTATGCGACGATACTTCTGCTCTCCGTTTGGCATACGGATCCAGATAAAGCTTGACGTGATTAACTGCCGTCACTGCGTCTGCGAACGCGGTAGCGATCAACCGGACCTTCGTGGGGTATCCCGCAATATCACCCGCGCAGAACACCCCCGGCAAATCCGTTTCCATTTTTTCACTTACAGGGATGGGCCACGGCCATGCCTGTTTCCCCCATTGGGTTAATTTCCCCAAGTCATTGCGCAAGCCATGATTAACAATGACAGCGTCGACCGCTATCTTATCTTCAATGCCGGTTAACGCTCCATCCTCTCCCAATCGAATAATCGAGACTGCTTCGATCGCGCTTCTGGATGCATTGGCATGTAAACTGGAGATCACAAACGGAGTGCGAATCGCGACGGTCGACCGCTCCATCCTTCTGACACTTTGTTCGTACCCTCCGAAGCTTTGACGACGATGCACAATGGTTACCTTCGCGGCAATCGCTTCGAGTTCATTGGCCCAGTCTACCGCGGTATCCCCGCCGCCGGAAATCAGCACTCGCTTATTGCGAAATTGTTCCAAGCGCTGGACGGTGTAATAGAGATTGGAAACTTCATAACGCTCCGCGCCTTCGATTTCCAGTTTGGCTTGTCGAAATACGCCGCACCCGGCAGCTATTAAAACGGCTCTGGTCCAGTGCAACTCCCCCGTCTCGGTTTTAAGCAGCAGGGTTCCATCGCTTAAGCGTTCGCAGTCGGCTATGCGTTGCCCCAATACAACGGTTGGTGAAAACGTTAAGGCCTGATCGACCATTCTCTGAATGAATTCCTGAGCGCGAATGGGCGTCGTCCCGCCTACATCCCAAATGAATTTCTCCGAAAAGGTTTGCAGCACACCGCCCAATTCATCCGCCGCTTCAACAATCTTGGTCTTCATTAGACGCATACCGCTGTAAAAAGCTGCATAAAGTCCCGCCGGGCCGCCGCCAATAATGGTCAAATCATAGAGCTCCCGATCCGGCATGTTCGACCTCCCCAACTATTTGGA
The DNA here is from genome assembly GCF_003001675.1 of Cohnella sp. SGD-V74. Lineage (GTDB taxonomy): Bacteria > Bacillota > Bacilli > Paenibacillales > Paenibacillaceae > Cohnella. The sequence goes on from NZ_PVYW01000020.1 coordinate 169,630, forward strand.
TGTCAACCAATTCGTCAATTCCTCTGCCTGCGCAAGAGTAGATAATGGGTCGAAGTACCACCCGTGAATGCTTGACCAAATATACACTCGGTCATTCTTGACCGCATCCAGACTGCTCCATATCGGATCTGCCTGTAAATCCTGCAGCGTCAGTCTGTCCGATGTCAGCACAATATAATCCCCCACATAATCGGCCAACGTTTCCCATGAGAGCTGAAGCATCTGCTGCTCCATAATTTCCGCTTCGCGCTCTGCCGGGGGCTTAAGCTGAAGTAACCGATATACAGCTTGTCCGCCACGACCGAAATTATCGCCAAACACCGCGACGCTCTTCTCTCCCCAATCCTCAATAATCGAGAAGGTCGCGTTTGCGCCCACTGCGCTTTCGACCCTTTTCTTCATTGAAGAACGCCGTGTCTCGTAATCGGTCATCCAAGCCGCCGCCTCCGCCTCAAGACCCAGGACCTCGCCCAAATAGGAAATTTCCTCTTGATCCGTTTTCAGTTCTCCATACGGAATCAGAATCGTAGGCGCGATCTTTTGGTAGCTTTCGTACGCCTTCTCGTCTCCGGTTATAATGACATCCGGCTGCAATTCAACCACTTTTTCAAAAGAGATGCTCTTTTGTTCGCCAATATCCTCGACGGATTTAAGAAGTTCCGGATAAAACGGGTTTTTCAGAAATTTCGTAGGAGTTCCAATCGGGGCAATACCAAGGGCAATCAAGCTCCCCATATACGTATCGGCAATGATTCGTCGCGGATTTGACGGGATCTCCACCTCTCCCTTTACGGTATGGACAATTCTGGTTTGCGAAGACGTCGACTCGGTCTCCTTTGTCTCTATGCCTGGCGTCGATTGTCCCTGCTGAGTCTGCGCAGGCGCAGTATTCGACGCCGCTCCGTTATTCGCCGGCATATTCGATGCGCATGCCGATAATAACAGCATCAAACTCATTGCCGTGGCTAACAGCATTTGCTTGCTTCTTTTTTGTCCAAACATGGTTAACTCTCCGTCTCTTTGAGATTTGACCAGACCCGCTAGTCCTATCTCATTGTAGATTCGTTGAGAACCATTATCAATAATACATTCCTGCATGGACAGTGTACTTATTTTCCGATAATCAATGGGCGTCATTCTAAAGTGTTTCTTGAACATTCGAAAAAAATTAACTTCATCGGCAAACCCGCACCCTATGGCAATTTCCTTCACGGTGGCGTTCGTGTATTTCAAGTGGCGACGGGCATCCTCAAGTCTCTTCTGTATAGCGTACTCCTGCAGGCTTTTCCCTTCCCGCTTTTTAAATAAACGCGTTAACTGACCGCTGCTTATCGAAAATAAGTCAGCCAACTCCTGAAACATAATCGGTCGCATGTAATGTTTGTCCAAATATCGTTTTGCCGAAAGAGCGGGATCCGGTTGAAGAAATCTGGCTTCACTTCGCTCAAGATCCCTGTAGATTTCATGTATCGACTGGTAGAACAAATTTTTGGCAAACAAATGATTCATTGCCGTCGCCTGATTCCAACTCTCTAACATCTGCTGATAGATGTTAACCAGCCCGACCGGGTTGCCCGGCACTAATCCATATAGCTGGACAAACGGATTCACCTGCTCCAGCAAGCGCTGCAGGTCTCTTCTGAAAAAAGGCGGCGCCTCCGCTTTGTAGAGCACCATAAAGCTTCCCAGCGTCTCCCCCTCAGGAGAGATGCTTAACGTCGTTCCCTTCCCGCCATGGAAGACGCCGAACCGTTCCATCCCAAACAGCGTTTGGTTCAGTTGAACGTTGGCCGATCCACCATAGGCATAAACCAGCATGCTGCTGGGCATTCGATAGTTTTGCAACGGCTGTCCCGGTCGAATAAGTTGATGACGCACATCCATCAATGAAATGGAGGCGCGTGTCCAAATACGGGCCATTGTATCGATCATTTCCGGCGTAAATACTTGTATACATTCAGCATCTTCTCGCATAGGTCCGCACTCCCTCGTCAAGCTTGTTACTCTGTATCGTAATTTAATTGAGTATGATTATCAATATCAATGAATTTCGGTCCGTTTCCGCCCCAGGAAATTAAGAAGTTCTTCATAGATTCGATCATTGGATATTAAGATTTTCCAATTATAATGAGAGGGAGTCAGCCGGTACATAAGGGAGAGAATCAGATGGAACAACGCGTGGTGCTGGTCGTCGACGACGACAAAGAAATACGCGACGCAATCGAAATTTACTTGAAGCAGGAAAACATATCCGTCCTGAAGGCGCAAGACGGCTTGGAAGCGCTGGAGATGTTGGAATCCAGCCAGGTTCATCTCATCATCCTGGATATCATGATGCCGCGGCTTGACGGCATTGCCGCAACGTTCAAAATCCGCGAGCATCGCAACCTCCCTATCCTCATCTTGAGCGCCAAGAGCGAGGACAGCGACAAAATACTCGGCCTCCACGTAGGGGCGGACGACTATGTGACCAAACCGTTTAATCCGATGGAGCTCGTCGCCCGAGTGAAATCTCTGCTGAGGAGATACGTCGTCTTCGGCTCCTACGAAGGCGGCAAGAAAACGATCGATCTGCGCGGTCTCGCGCTAAACGCGGAGGGCAAGGAAGTTACCGTGAACGGAGAACCGGCCAAGCTGACGCCTATCGAGTACAAGATCGTAGAGCTGCTGATGACGAATGCGGGGCGGGTGTTCTCGATCCAGGAAATTTATGAACGCGTCTGGAAGGAGCCGGGCTACAACGCCGAAAATACGGTTGCCGTCCACATTCGCAAAATTCGCGAGAAGATCGAGATCGATCCGAAAAATCCAAGATTTCTGAAAGTGGTGTGGGGCATTGGATACAAAATGGAGAAGTAGCGCGCGGTTTTTCCTCTATGCGCTCTTGTTGGCGATTGGCCTGAGCGGACCGTTAACGTTAATGAATCAGAGCGACCGTTACTTTCATCACGATTACTATCGAACGCAGGAATTCCGGCAGCAGTTGGATCAATTCGCCGCTTACCTGAATTTGTTCGAGCTCAACTCTCTCTCCGAGCAGGAAGCGAAATCCTCCCTTACGGTGGAAGAAGCGGACATTGTCGAATACCGCAATGAGTTGGCCCCTCTTACGGAACAGCTCTATTCGATTCGCAACAAATACGATCCGCTCATTCAGGAAGCTCTTGCCGATAACAACGACAAGGTGGCCGATTATTACGTTGCCCAGAGAGACCGCGAACAGGAAGACCTCATGAAGCTATTCAAGGATGACGATTATATCATCGCTCTCATCCGCAAGAAGAAGGAACAACGAATAGACAGCTACTACAGGCAGAGAGAAACTCACCGATCCGAGTACAATCTTCTGCGCAATCAATTCGACTACTACTTTCGCAGCCCTTCCACGGGTTTCGTGCATTCGAATATAAACATCCCGAACGATCAAACTGCGCGTTACGAATTGTTTGGCGACGGTCATGTCTATGCTGCGGACTATACGATAGACATCTCCAATTCAATTCACTACTGGTTCGGAGCGCACGAGCTGCTGACCGACTCCCTCGCGCCTTATCAAGGCTTGATCGCGGTGCCGCGGGACAGCCCTCTGAAGGAAAATGCCAACCGATATAAGCTGGAACAGGGGATATTGTTCGCTTATGGCTTGGCAAGCACCGTTCTGCTAGTCATAGCTGTGATCCGCTTCAAAGGCGTCTTAGTCGCTCGAGCAGAGACAAGCCGCTGGGCGGCCTACCATCGCAAGCTGCCTTTGGATGCCAAAATGTTGTTTTTCGCCGGCACGGCCGCGCTGACGCTCTGGTCGCTGGCGAATCTGGCAGACCGTTACTCTTCCCTATTCGAGACGCCCTTGATTTACGGCGTGAAGCTGCTGATTACACTCTCGATCGCGTCGCTTGGCATGGCGGCGACCTTGCTTCAATGGCAGTTTCTTGTGAATGAGCTGCACAGCTGGAGCGATGTCCGAAGAGAATGGTCGCATTCCTTGCTGAAGCGAGGCGGTATGCGCATAAGAGCCGGCTTCGCCCAAACGATGAATCAGGTGAAGGATTCCTTTATTTATAAGAGCGCAGGCATCCGCCTGCTCGTTCTCGCGTTGATCTGGACGGGACTGGGCTTTATCGGAGGATGGAAGGCCTTATCGTTCCTTCAATACAACGACTTCTCGATCGTCGTCTTCATCCCGATCGCGGCGATCGTCGGGATTGCGGCCTTTCTCCTAACGACTCGTCAGCTCGGGTATTTGAACCGGGTCGCCCAAGCCGCGGACGAGCTGGCAACCGGTCGAACGCCGAATGAGCTTCCCCGATCGGGAAGCGGCGTCATCGCTTCGCTGGCGTCCAATATGAACGCCTTGAGACAAGGCGTCAAGATGCTTCAGAACGAACAAGCCAAGAGCGAGAGGCTGAAGACGGAGCTCATTACGAACGTCAGCCATGATCTGCGAACTCCTCTGACCTCGATTATCACCTACGCGGGTCTGCTGAAGGCGGAGGACGCGACAACCGAGGAACGGGCCGCCTACGTCGAGATCATCAACCAGAAGTCGAAGCGGTTAAAGACGATGATCGACGATTTGTTCGAAATATCGACGATGACAAGCGGCAATGCCAGACTGCTGCGGGAAAAATCGGATCTCGTCCAGCTCATGCAGCAGGCGCTGGGAGAATACAAAGAGGTGATGGACGGTTCCGACATTCAATTTCGCGTGTCGTTGCCGGAAGGACCGATCTATGCGCTCGTGGACGGACAGAAGCTGTGGCGCGCTTTCGACAACTTGATCGGGAACATGTTGAAGTATTCGATGAGCCATACGCGCGCGTATATTTCGATGCAGCTATCGGAACGCCAAGAAGTCGCGATTACATTCAAGAACGTGTCAAAGTACGAAATCAGCGACAATGCCGAGGAGTTGTTCGAGCGCTTCAAGCGCGGAGATACATCGCGTCACACGGAAGGATCGGGCCTCGGACTCGCGATCGCGAAGTCGATCATCGAGCTCCATGACGGCCGCCTCACTCTGGAGACCGACGGGGATCTGTTTAAGGCTTCGGTTATTCTAAAGGTCCAGGATTCTTCTGGGGAGGGTTGATAGAAAAAGACTGCGGCTGACGAATTCGTGTACATCGTAACCTGCGAAGAGACCAGGGGCTCGAACCCTCTGGTCTCTTTCTTGCTAGAAGCGCTCTTCCCGTTAAGTCGTGCAAAATATCACCATCAATACAATCATGGATATTTTTTGTAACCAACATAGTTTCGAATACGTCTATGCTTATAGTTGGCTTTCTTAAAAAAATGGAGGGAACGGCATTGAAGATTAACAAATTAAGCCTCACAATTGTTCTCATTCTTATCTTCATTATGGTGTTATGGTTTGTTCAAAACCAATCTAAACAAGAATCAGATGGCGTTCAGTTGTCGCAGGACGAATTTGAACAAAATCTTCCTCAACCCGAGGGGGATAATCTTAAATTTGTATATGAACTAAGAAAAAATCATGCTGATCAGTTCGCAGGGGCGTATCTGGACGATCAAAACGTTGTAAATATTAACCTGGTAAAGGGAGTTGCCCCTACGGAACTAAATATTGATAGCTCAAGAATAAAGGTCCATCACGTTGAGTACTCTTACAAAGAATTGAACGACGTATTCGAACAAATCCTATCACTTACTGAAAATCACCCCGTACAGAGTATAGCTATAGATGAAGTAGAAAACAAAATAAACATTACAATACATCGGGACAATAAATCGGTTGAAGATTTTGTTAGAAAAGCAATTGATCTCCCTTTTATTGAGTACCATATAACCGACGCGCAAATTCAATTATGATTAGCAGCAGCTTAGATACAATAAAAAAAACAAAAAAACCCCCAATCTGTTAGAAGCAGATTTAGAGCCTGTCATCAATGAGATGGTGCGGTCGAGAGGACTCGAACCTCCACGGGGTATTAGCCCACACGGACCTGAATCTTGCTCGGCAAAGGGAACCAAGCGAGCGGAAGCTATGTTCCTTTAGGGAAGCGAAAAGCCTATAAAATCAAGGGATTTCGGTGTTTCACATTGCCCTTCCCAAGTGCCACAAGGCGTCTCGGGAAATCATCAAAAAGTAATCGAAATTGCACGTTTGAGAGAACTCGGAGAGAACGACACTCAAATCAGCCCTGTTCTACTAACATCGACAAACCAATTCCAATACGGTTGATTTAGGAAAAGGATTCTCAAATCCTTTAGGGTGGGTATTGAGCAATTGATGGATTGCCGTAATTCTTGGATTTTTTATAGAGGTTTTATTTAATGGTGCCCACCTTGTCGGGCAGAAATACCACATATGGTATACCATGTCGATCCTCGCGACCGTCTAAGAACTGAGAACCATGAAACTTACACAACGTAGAGCATTGGATCGACTGCTGATTTCAAAGGCGTCATGCAGACGCTCAAATCGCAATCCGCTGTCCGCATACGCGCTGTACAAAGAGATGATGTATTTGCGCATCTTGAGCGTTACGCCTGATACTTCATCTAGATCGGATCGAGATCACTTAAATCCTTTTACGGATTTTCCTGAAATTGCGGATCGTGGTGAGAGAGTAACGAAGGAACAACCGGGGAAAACACCTATACAAGAAGGTCAACACACCTACATAGGACGGGAAAGTAATGATTGCGCGATTTTTCTCGACTCCCCGCAGTACGAGACGGGCTGCTTGCTGCGGGTGAACCATTTTGGCAGGGATTTGCGAAATGACATCCGCAGGGTCGGCGTTGAAAGTGCGCATGTTGTCGATCATGGATGTTTGAATATAACCGGGGCAAATAACGCTCACTTTAATGCCCAGATCCAAGCCTTCGCAGCGCATGGTCTCCGACAACCCGACAACACCGAATTTCGCCATCGTATACGGCAGATTGGTCGGACCTGGCACAAGTCCGAAGCCGGAAGCGGTGTTCACAATATGCCCATATCCTTGTTTTTCCATGATTCGGAAGGCATAGTGAGCCCCGTGAAGAATACCGGTCAAATTGACGTCCAATACCTTCTTCACTTCATCAAGCGGCAAGTCCCGAAACTCGCCAACTACCGTTATGCCCGCATTGTTGAACATATAATCCAATCTTCCGTATTGCGCCAATGCTGCCTCAATAAGCGCTTCAATTGATTTGGGGTCTGTCACATCCACATAGGAAGCGATCGCCGTACCGCCATGGTTCGAAATCTGCTGTGCGACATCGCGTGCGGCTTCTTCATTCAGGTCGGCAATGATCACGCAAGCTCCCCGATCCGCTAATTGGCTGCATACTTCCCGACCAAGTCCAGACCCGCCGCCTGTAACCAAACAAACCTTCTCGCGAAAGATACTCATTTGCATTCCTCTCCCCTACTGATTTTGTTTCGCTCATTCGAGACATACTCCCATTATTATACACGGAACACGAGTAAGCTGGGCAAACATCTAAAGCATCTTGGCTACAGTCCAATAATTTCGCCTGCCCTGTCATGAGCAGCACCTTACAAATCCCAACCACGCAAAAAAGCTCCCGAACCGTCGCAAGGACAATTCAAGAGCTTGTTCATTGTAAGGTATGGTGCGGTCGAGAGGACTCGAACCTCCACGGGGTATTAGCCCACACGGACCTGAACCGTGCGTGCTAAAGGGAACCGGGCGGAAATCATGTCCCTTTAGAGGAACCAAAAAACCACTTAAAGCCTATAAAATCAAGGGATTTCGGCGTTTCACGCCCCACTTTCTTAGTGCCACAAGGCATCTCGGGAAATCATCAAAAAGTGAGCAAAATTGCACGTTTGAGAGAACTCGGAGAGAACGAAATTCAAATCAGCTCTGCTCCACTACCATCGACAAATTTTAGCGGAGCAAACAACTTGTAATTGTTCTATCAAGTCAACCTAACCGTTCAAGACACAGTGGCAACTCCTCTATGTGTCATTCCTACTACTTCTTCAGTTCAAGATTCAAGAAAAAAATATAGCCCATTAGCGGATTGCAGGGTAATGGTTCGGCTAGTTCTCATGTCGATTACATCAATCGGGTAATTATTATTGCGAGGAGAACGCCTTAAATTCGTCAAAACTGCTGTAATTTTTAATGCCTTTTTTCTTATTTAGCTTTCCAACTATGGTGGTATCGATCCGTTTTTGAAGAAATGCACAAAGCTTCTCAAAAAGTTCAGTTGGCGCTTCATCCCATTTATACTTGATCTCTCGCCTTATCGCTTCATGAATGATAGCATACTTCATATTTTCTTTTTGGTTTGCATAATCGGCTCTTTTGTAATCTTGATATCGTTTGATGAGATGGTTAACGTACCCACGTTGATAAGTATCGTTACCGATAGTCCCCTCCAAAAACTGTTTTTTATTCTTGGTCGCTGCTTTATTCGAGGGCTGTTTTGGCTTTGGGATAAATAATTGGGGGTAAAGTTGCTCCAAAGTTTTCGGCGATGTCAGAAGTAACTCGGCAACATCTTCCCAAAACAAAACGTCGATGCCAAATACTCCGTCAGCGATACGTTGTTGATTCAATAAATTTATTTGTTCTTGCGTTCGCGCATCTCGTTTGGCAGTAGTCGCTATGTAATAGTGTTTGAGTACAGGTTTGAAATTTTCTGCTTTTTTGATTTCCTTCTCCACTACTTTAAATGGGAGACTGTCGTTTATCGTTTTTTTACATTGGATGCCAACAATTTCGTTTACATCCGTTTTAATATAAAGATCGACGCCATGTTGAGTTTGACCGTTACTGCCAAAAGTTGCAACATCAAGACCTTTCCATCTAAGCCTTGCATATTGTTTTATAATCCGTTCGAATTCTTGCCAATCTGAAGGCTTTGGTAATTCCATAGCTTGAAGAACAGGCATTATATCTTCCTTCCTATTATTAGAATTCGTAAATTTATCCTAACTATTATGATATGGAAAAATAATGGAGGTTTCAATCCAATTTGTATCACAACTGGTGACAACATCAGTCACTATAACGCAGAAATAGAGGCTGTCGATTCATTGTGAATAATTTTTAAATTGCTTCTTAGATGTGCTTAGATCGATTTTGAGAGACGATTTTAAAGCAAAGAAATTGTTGTCTGCACTAACCATTACCTTATTTCTCTTCCCTAAGCTCCCAAGAATCGTCTTAATGAAACTGCCTTCATTTTGATGAGTACCCACATAACTTGCAATAATTGCATTGAACGTCTCCATACGTGTTTTGTGAAGTCTCTCATCCTTGAGAACATGTTTTATGGCGAATTCCGCTGCACGAAAGAACTCCTGAGCATGTAGTGAACGTTTGTAAACCTCGTATTCTAACCGCATACATTCAGCTTGGAAGAAAGGCCAAATCCGAACGAGCAGAAAAGCCTCTTTTTCATTGTGTCTATTGATATGAGCGCCATAAAGTATACTCCTACTTTCTTAGTCTCATGTGGAGAGCGTTAACTATCTAATTTCATTATGGGAAAGCTCATTATCACTCGCTAACCATCGTTTAAGTCCGCTGAGGGCGGCAGCGAGCTCGATTATAACTGACGTAACAAATCCGATATGCGAAGCATTAAGACTCTTCCTATTTTCATGAGGTGAGAGTCTAAAACCATCATAATTTGCTTTCCGTTTGTTTCAGTGCTTCAAGCAAATCCTCTGTTAGTCTTACATGAAAAGAAGTCCATTGATCTGGTGTTATGGGTTCACCCCCCAATTGTTGGAACTCTTCTTCTACTATCCGCCTTACTTCTGGATCCGAAAGTTTGGAATGAAGATAATAATGACGGATACATCTTATTCGATCAATTACTGCAAGTAATTCAGGGTACTGGCTTTGAATGTGACTAGCTGGAGCACGTCTTTCCTTAAATATTGGCTCATAAAAAAGTTGTTGTAAATGATTGATAAACGTCTCAAATTGTGATCGTTCTCGACTTAATGTCATTCTGACTAGATTAGTAGCATTCACGATCATATTGAGTTCTGAAACATAAATATCTGGCAATGAATTTGCTTTGCATTTTTCAATTATATCCTTTTGCAATTTCACACTTAAAACTAGCTTTTCTTGATATTCCTCGTTAATCGGAACATGAAGTAAATTATTTGCTGTCCTAAGTGCTGATTCAACATAATGGTGTCCTGGAGTATTAGTTTTATAGGAATTCAGTATGTCGTCATATGATACATGCAAAAATTGTATATTAGGTATCGTTGGATTCCTATCGATAAAATCGAGTAGAGATGATAAGACAGTTTGTAATTCCGTTTTTCCTTGCAAGGCAATATGAGTCATAACATTGAGTATTTCTACATCCAAGCGTCTAAAACGGTCGGTTTGAAGATGATTTACCATCGCCTTATTTAGTAATTCAAACAGCACTGGTAGGGCTTCAACTGTACGAATTAAGGAGAGAGGTCTATGTTCAAAATAATATGAATCGAATTTTTCAAAGTGATTGCAAAAATACTTTATACCTTGCATATTTTGTCGTTCCATTAGCAAATAAGCTGAATTCACAGTATATCTAGAGTCTTCATTTACATACTGCATTAACAAACTTTCAACAGTATCATTTCCAACAGCAAACAAATGCTTCCCGATTTTGAAGAATACTTCAAAGTCAGTTGTTGACTTCATGACGGTTATAAGATAGTGATCGTCAATTCCATAGCTTAGCAATACTTCAAAGGCTAAAATTCGTTCAGCGCTTTCTGCTGTATTATCTTCTAAATATTTTTTGATTACATTAGTTCCACTACTTAAATGATGCTTTAGGCAATATTGCAAATGATTTATTAGTACTCGTCCTTTAATGCTATATTGCTCAAGATTTTCAAGAACTCTTGCAGAAATTTTTTCACTTTCAACACGATCTTCGATATAAGAAGTACCCAAATAATCATGTCTATGGTAATGATAATCAAAGGAAAGAAGATCCAGTAATACTGATTCTGGATAATCGAGATTCAATCTTTGACGGATATACCACAGACTGATTGTAATTATTGGAATAGTTTCGTTTTGTTCTTGATACTTGATGGCATTTCGAAAACTCACACGATCCAGCATCTCGTAGCAAATTGAGCTTATTATTTGACTCTGTTGTTCCGTCAATATTACTTCTGAATTATTATTGAGTAATTCATAGATCTGCAAAAGAACAAAGGTATTGTAGTCCCAACCATTGATCTCTGCCACCACTTCATCAAATGTGTATGAACGATGCACCAGCAAGTCCTCAAGTATCGAAATAATATATTTTTTGTATTTATAACGCCCTAAAGTCGTATCCCACAATAGTTCAAAGTCTAAATTCTCTTGTAATAAGCTATCCTTGCCCTCTCCGCTAAAAACACCAAATATTTCATTTATCAATTTCTCCCTCGAAAGAATGGTATCTATTCGCTCAGAAAGTTCTGTTTTTCTTTGTTCTGTGTAATCTACTTGTGCAGGCAAAGCTATATTGGTTCTATCTATAACATTTACCTTAAAATTTTCACTTTCATCGGGATTAGAAATAGATACGCCGATGCCAATTCGTTTAATTTGATCCGTTGTTAGTTTATGGTCATTATAGTCCTTCAGGATATGACTTGCTAATGACGAGCTCATGAAAAGCCCAACTATTAAATAATCCAATTGAGTATCTATATAAGTTGAACGCGCGCCTAGCCAAGTTAGGCACAACTAGCTGATGAGAGTTCAGTCGGGGTAAAGACCAAGCTGCCCCGTAGCTAGCAGG
>NZ_PVYW01000021.1 GCF_003001675.1 Cohnella sp. SGD-V74
TCTGGCCATAAAATATCCTCCCCCGAATTGATTCTGAGGAGGATTATCTCATGGTTGCTGCAAAGAACGAAGGTGGGTAGGGTTTGACGCTTACGCATCAGCGCAATGTGACCACAATCCTTAAGGAGCAGAAAGTGCTTCCGGGCGACGAGATGATCCGTCTTCTGGACACGATGACCGAGACGGAAGCGGGACTGTTCAAGAGGATGTTCAAGAACGGCTTGTTCGAGCTGATGGGGACGGACGGAGCGTTCGAATTCGGCCTGAAGCTGATTCTGTCGGGGATAGAACAGGTGATCAAGGAGCAGGAGAAGTAGAAGTGGGTTCATTAAAACTTGAATACTACGCCTGTCATCTCTTCACTCCATTCGGAGTTATAGCCGCCCATGTTTGGGTTGAAGCTCCTTGCTATGCCAAACGGGGGTTGTATTCGGAATAATTAAAGGACAGTATGATGGCGTTTAAGCTTGCGCAAGTAGCCGCGGCGTCCTATCCAACTGTATATCGAAGGACGCCCAAGGATGTGCTCTTCGATTTATAGCTGAAGTATTTAAAAGGCAGAAAAAGAGCGCCCTCTGATTAAAATATCAGGAGGGCGTATTAATAACGAACATAAATTGTGTAATCTCATTATTTCAACCCATGCTTACCGCAAAAGAAAGCAATGACACAACTATACCTGCAGCAAGAATAATAGTCAAATTTCAGATTACCTTTTATTAATTCAATGAAATTAACATTTATGTTAGCTAAAATACTTTATCCACCTAAAGTGATTGAATTTTCAGACTTTTTATTGACAAATCCAGTGTGGACAGCCGATACTGAGATTAACCTGTATTTGGACGGTGTCTCATGACCATCAACCCAATCCATGTAAGACTCTTTTTACTTGTCGTGCCACTCCTTCAATCCTTTCCGTTCTCTGAGGAAAGGCTAGCTAACATTATGAATGTAATAATTAATCATCCCGCCAGACCGCTTGGGTCGGGGAAAATCGAGGGATGGGCGGCGGCAGTAGTTTATCTTGCTCTCAACTATGAGAACGAGAACCGTTTGCGTAGTTCATCATACGATAAAGCCGTCATTAGCGAATACTTCAAAATAGCTACGTCTACGTTAACCACTAAGTCAAACTATATCCGCCGTTTAATGCAACGTTCTTCCGGATGATGTCTCTTCTTTTATGCCACGCTTGTTAGTTTCATTATAAAATCAGGAGGCGGCCATGAAATATGCTCATTCCAGAACGGATCCTGCTACACGTCAACTGTTGCCCAAAGATCAGTGGCATGCGCTGTCAGATCATCTTTACGGCACGGCCGAGAAGGCGGAGAGGTTTGCCGGGTACTTTCAAAGTGGAAGTATAGGCAAGATTCTCGGATACAGTCATGACTATGGCAAAAACTCATCGGATTTTCAAACACGTCTGGAAGGTTCCTCTCAGCGCGTTGATCACAAAACAGCAGGAGCGTTACTTGTACATAAGAAGTATCCTTTTCCTTACGGGCTTATAATGGCTTACGCTGTGTACGGACATCACAGAGGTTTGCCCAATTATATTTCTTACGGGAACCGAATCGGTCTGGAAGAAATATTGAGAACCAATGAATTTGCCGTTATTGACAACGAACAACCTGTTCTCCCCGAGCTATCGACTGCTTCTCAGCTCAGTAGAAGTTCAAATCCCGGCCTCTCTATCTCCTTGTGGATTCGGATGTTGTACTCGGCATTGATTGATGCTGACTATACAGATACGGCTAACTTCTATCAAGACGATACATCAATGCACAAAAAAACTCCCTCCATTAAAGAACTGGACGCGTTGTTTCAATCGAAATTGGCGGAGTTGCTCGACAAACCGCTGGTGAACCAAGTGTCTGAAGCCCGTCGGTACGTACTGCAAAGTTGTCTGCAAGCGGCAATCGGGCCCAAAGGTATTTATATACTTGAGGCTCCGACAGGAAGTGGCAAAACGTTTGCTTCGCTTGCTTTTGCTTTGAAGCATGCGTTGCAACATGAGATGCGACGAATTATCGTGGCGCTACCATTTACCTCCATTACTGAGCAGACGGCGGACATCTTTAGAGGGGTATTCGGTCACGATGCGGTTCTTGAACACCACAGTAATGTCGCTTATCGTCAGGATCAGGAGATGGAGTTCGATCCCAAACAGTTCGCGAGTGAAAACTGGTCAGCAAGCCTGATCGTCACAACGAATGTCCAGTTATTCGAAAGTTTGTTTTCATCAAAACCTTCGAAAGCACGCAAACTGCATCATTTGGCAGGTAGCGTCATTATTTTGGATGAAGCGCAGGCGCTACCTAGTGGGCTACTTCTCCCTTCATTGGCAGCGCTCAAATGTCTTTGTGCAGATTATGGAGTAACAGTGTTATTGTGTACGGCAACTCAACCTGCGCTTAAACCGGAGTGGATCGATCATGCTGCAATTACGAAAATTATTGAAAATCCTATGAAGCTATACAACAAGCTTAAAAGAGTCAACGTATCTGTTATAGGGAAGAAGAGCGACAGCGATTTAATCGAACTGCTAATGTCGCATCAGCGAGTCATGTGCATCGTGAATTCACGTAAGAAAGCTCAGCGGCTGTTCAGGCATATGCCGGAAACAGAAGGTGTTTTCCATTTAAGCGCTTTGATGTGTCCTGAACACCGTTCCAGAAAACTGAAAACCATTAAAAATATGCCTAAAGATAGGCGTTGTATTGTGATAGCTACCAGCCTTGTAGAGGCGAGTGTCGATCTTGATTTCCCCGTCTTATATCGAGAAATAGCTGGTATCGAGTCTATTAATCAGGCAGCGGGCAGATGCAATCGCGAAGGCGAACTGGAAAGCGGAGAAGTATATCTATTTGAATTTCCCGACTCTCTGGCAAAGCCAAGCTGGTTTTCTGACAAAGCCAAATTGTCCAAGCTTGTTCTGAGGAATCATCCAGATCCCTTGAATCCTGAGGCGGTGCGGTCTTATTTTGAACTTTTCTTCGATTTCGAACGCACAAGGCTCGATCGATACAATATCTTGCAAGAACTAAACGAAGGGGCAGCGCAGTGCTCCTTTCAATTTCAGGATATCACTCGCAAATTCAAATTTATCAAGGAGGAGACGACATCTGTTGTTATTCCCTATGACAGCTATGCAATTGAGCAGCTCAGGCAAGCACAGCAATCTTTATTTCCCGGAACCTTCGGTCGAAGGCTTCAGCGCTATACGGTCTCCTTGCATCCTAAAGAGGTCGAACAGCTACAAAGGATGGGAAGACTGGGTACGATTGCGAATACGATGTACTATTTGAGCTCTCCCGAAGGAGAAGTATCGGAGCATATTGGTGACATTTATGGCGATGAAATCGGATTGTATCTCCAGAAGGACGGTGATAATGTGTTCGGTATAACTTTGCATGTAAGTGGAGATTACGCATTATTCACGAGACCGGAGATGAAAGGGGAGAGGGTGAGCTACGATGTAATGACGCCTTCTGCGGCAAGGGGAGTGCTGGAAGCAATTCTGTGGAAACCAGCCATCAAATGGGTGGTCGACCGTATTACTGTACTTAATCCTATAGAATTTGAATCAATTCGCCGGAACGAAGTGGGCTCTAAAGTGCCGCCGCGGATTGTTTCAGCCGCCATGGGAGGCGCGTCCGTCGATTTGCACCAATATCCTTCAGAAGACCGACAGCAACGGTCGTCTCTCGTACTGCGCAACGTCGCATATATAATTGATGCGCACTTCGAGATGAATTCAGACGTGATCGGTGAAACGGATACCCCCGAGAAGTTCTACAACATGTTTCTGCGGCGTGCCCGCCGGGGGCAGTGTTTTCATCATCCCTATCTGGGCTGCCGTGAATTTGCGGCCAGGTTTGAGTTGATCGAAGATGACGCTCAACGACCGGTTAGTCACTATGCGCACATTCATGAAATGGATCTCGGATGGATGCTGAAGGATATTGAATACAAGGAACAACGGTCGAAAGACAAGCTGGTTTACGCGGTTCAACCCCAATTCTTTCGTTCCACAATGCGCCAAGGAATCATTGAAGTTCCTCGCGAGGTGTTTATATGATTCTGCAATCGCTTGTTGCCTACTATAATCGCATGCAAACGGAGCAACTGAAGGACGTCCCTAGACCCGGTTATGCGGAAACCCTGGTTTCCAAATGTATTGTCCTTGACTTAGAAGGTAACGTAATTCTTGTTCATGACTTGACACAAGAGCAAGAGATACTAAATAAAAGTGGAAAAAAAGAGAAGAAGCGGCTTCCGAGGCGAATGCTGACTCCGCAGCAGCCCAAACGCTCGGGAAGAAGACCTGAACCGGCTTTTTTATGCGAGAACACAAGTTTTATTTTCGGTATTTACAATGACAAGGCAGGCTCGGAATATCGCTTCACCGCCAGTAGAGACTTGCATGAACAGATTTTACGGGATGTGTGCGACCCGGGCGCGCGCGCCGTGTTGGCTTTCTTTAGTAAAAGAAAATTGGGTTTGCTTGATTACGGCGAAGTAGACACGTCCAGTCTGCTGGACTCCGGAAATATCATCTTTCAGTTGGAAAATGAATCGGCTTATGGTTACATTCATGAACGACGTGCCATTCAGACTGCGTGGGAGGCACATCTCAGGGCAAAGACGAATACCTCTTCTATAGGCCAATGTCTCGTAACGGGAGAGGTGGGGCCTATTGCCCGAATTCACGGAAATCTCGAGGGCTTCGGACAAGACAAGCCCACGCTTGTCGGGTTTAACCAAAATAGCTTTGCATCGTTTGGCAAAGAAAAGGGGGATAATGCCCCAGTATCCGAAGCAGCAGCTTTTAAATATGTTACTGCAATGAACATGCTTATTGTAGACAAGGAACATTGCCTTAACATTCATGGCGATAAGCTATTGTTCTGGGCAGAGAGGACAGCTCCACTTGAAGAGAATGCAGTCTCTATATTAATGCAGGGGGCCACTTTCACCACTGAACCCGAATCGGATGTCGAGGCGACCCGAAAAGTGAAATCCGTGGCAAAGCATTTGCTGGATGGGACGCGCCCCGAGGAGCTTGGTCTGGATGTTGACGTACGCATCTTTGTATTAGGTATCTCCACCAACAAGACACGGCTTGTGATTCGTTATTTCTATGAGAACACATTTGGGCAACTTGTAGATCGGTTACAACGACATCATCGGGATATCTATATCGAGGGCCCTGCATGGGAGCCAGAGCATCCGTCGTTCCGTAAAATTATGCTTGAAACATCAATTCGTAGAGAAAGCTGGAATGTGGCTCCTCCTCAGCAAGTCGCACTTATACGAAGCGTGATGAATGGAACACCGTATCCAAACAGCGTGTTTCTAGCCATGCTCACGCGTATCCGCGCCGAAGCTGCAGTGGATGCCGCAGCTGCTATTAACCGTACGCGTATCGGTTTTATTAAGGGTTATTTGAATCGAATAAATGACCAAAACAATAAGAGGGAGCGGATTGGAGTGAAACTGAACGAAGGTGAGACGTCCGTCGCGTATCGCTTGGGATGTATATTCGCCATTTTAAACAAGGCGCAATCAGATGCTATTGAGAAAGTGAATGCCTCTATAGTCGACAAATATCTAAACGCAGCGTTAGCGAGCCCGGAGCAAGTTTTTCCGTCGCTCCTTGCCCATTCCGAGCATCATTTTTCCAAAAGCAAAAAGTTTTATGCGAAAAAGCTTTTGCTTGATGTTGCAGAACTGCTTCCTAAAGAAGGTTTCCCCAAAACGTTAAATGCTGAGGGTCAGGGGCAGTTCATGATCGGATTTTATCATCAACAGCAGGTATTTTTTAAAGGGAAAGACAAGACCAACAAAGACGAGCTGCCGAACGATGCGTCTGCGACAATTGATGAGATAGAATAACAAAAATTATTGGGAGGTTTGAAACAATGAGTGAAATTTTGAAGAACCGTTATGAATTTGTGCTGTACTACGATGTGGAGAATGGCAACCCTAACGGCGACCCGGATGCAGGCAATATGCCGCGCATTGATCCGCAAACCGGTCACGGCATCGTTAGCGACGTATGTTTGAAACGCAAGGTACGCAACTATGCCCAATATGCCCGAGAAGGCGAAGCAGGCTTCGATATTTACGTAAGCGAGGGAGCTGTGCTGAACAACAAGCAGAAAGAAGCGTATGAAGCTGTAGGCATTACCACAAAGGATCATAAGGAAGACAAGTTGACAGCCCAGGCCTACATGTGCAAACGCTTTTTCGACGTACGCGCGTTCGGGGCGGTAATGGACACGGGGGATTTCAAATGCGGTCAGGTGAGAGGACCGATTCAACTATGTTTCTCTAAAAGCGTAGATACGATTTTCCAACAAGAAGTTACAATTACCCGGATGGCGTCTACAACAGAAAAGGAAAATGCTTCTGAAAACCGGACGATGGGACGAAAATATATCGTTCCTTACGGACTATATCGGGTGGAAGGTTTCATTTCAGCCAAGTTTGCCCAGAAGACCGGCTTTACCGAGGGCGACCTTTCTTTCTTTTTTGAAGCGCTCAAGCTAATGTTTGATCAAGATCATTCCGCATCCAGAGGGAAAATGTCAGCCCGCAAATTATTTGTTTTCAAACATGGTTCAGAGCTCGGTAATGCGCCCGCAGCTTCCTTGTTCGATTTGATCAATGCCAAGTTGCGGGATTCGTCTCAGCCACCGAGAGCGTACAGTCAATATGATATATTTGTACATAAAGAAGCAGTTCCGGCTGGGGTCGAATTGATTGAGATGCTGTGAGCAAGGCAAGGCATACAGAAGTCCTTTCGGATTAATGGCTAACATACTGGAGCAATCTTACGGGAATATCCCTGCAGAAATAGTGATTGATCACGAGTGTATTCAGCTTTTAGGAGTGAAGAAATGGACAACCCTACCAACGTTTTAATGTATCAAACGGAAGATGGAAAGACCAAGATTGATGTAAAGGTGGAGAATGGGACAGTCTGGATGACTCAGAAAATGATTTCCGAGTTATATCAAAAGGGCGTCAACACGATTAATGAACATATCAAGAACATTTATGAAGAAGGCGAATTATTAGAAGAAGCAACTATTCGGAAAAACCGAATAGTTCAGAGCGAAGGCCAACGCCAGGTTGAACGGGAAGTTTCCTTTTATAGTCTAGAGATGATTATTGCAGTTGGCTACCGTGTCCGATCCCATAGGGGCACGCAATTTAGGCGGTGGGCAACGGAACGATTAAATGAATATCTTGTTAAAGGCTTCACAATGGATGATGAGCGGCTGAAGGATTTGCGGCATTTCGGACAAGATTATTTCGATGAACTGCTCCAACGTATCCGCGACATCCGGGCATCGGAAAAAAGGTTTTACCGTAAAATTACGGACATATATGCTACATCTGTTGATTATGATCCACAAGCAGAGGTATCTAACCAATTTTTTGCGACCGTACAAAATAAGCTGCACTTTGCAATCCATGGTCAAACTGCTGCGGAGTTGATTGCCAATAGAGCAGATGCACAGAAGGAAAATATGGGTCTTACAAATTGGAAAGGAGACAAGGTGAGAAAAAACGACGTCTTTATAGCAAAAAATTACTTAACCGATAAAGAGCTTCAATCATTAAACCGTATCGTCAGTATGTATTTGGATTATGCAGAAGACCAAGCCGAAAGGCATTCCCCGATGTATATGAAAGATTGGATTGAGAAACTGAATGCATTCTTACAATTTAATGGAAGAGAAGTTCTGGGAAATGCCGGAAAGATGTCGCAAGAGGTTGCGGAGAAACTTGCTACCAAGGAATATGAGAAGTATCATCAAGGCAGATTAGCGCTGGACATAAGTAATGATTTTGATGAATATATCGAGAAAAATCGGTTAAACAAGTAAAAATCCCCATCTTTCTAAGTTCATGAAACGGGACGTGGACGAGAAATTCTCGGCTGCGTCCTAAAATGTAAAAACCGCTCATCCGGTTATATCGGAATGAGCGGTTTCAATGTGGTGTTGCGGAGAAGCCAGAATGCGAGCGCCGAGTCGTTTACAGAATCTACAGCCCGAGCTTGTTACCCCGCTCGAGGCGCTGGATCTGTTTCTCGCCCGAATCGGCTAGCTCGCGGAATTGACTGATCGTCTCGCGCATCTTGGGGAGTGCCTCCTGCTTGTAGGCGCTGATCGAGTCGAGCGCCGACAATGACAGCAGTCGTCAGTCCCAGCATTTTGATGTAATTGTTTGCAGCCACGTCCTGCAGCCCCTTTCACTCCAGTGTAGGCTTGTCCGGCCACGCAAGCCGCTCATGATAAATATACGGTCAATCTGGAAATCCGTTCCTTTCCCTAAATCTTATCATATTATGCTAGCGTTCGAGGAATGAAAACAAAATATGCCGTTTACGCGATCCCAGTTACTGTGTTATTAAAATGGTGTAACATATAGATACTGGGGGGCAATCAAGTGGCTCGACAACGATATTTCAATACGGACCCGGCAGCGATACCGAAAACCTTCAAGGAAGTACGCCGCTGGCAGAAGGAACGCAAGGGGAAGATCAAAGATCTAAGCTTCCGGGTCGGACAGGCCGAGCATAAGCGGCCGTCGCTGCTGGGCAGCAACCGAAGCGAACTGACGATTACCTGGATCGGGCACTCGACGTTTCTTGTGCAGATCGGCGGGTTAACGATTGTGACGGACCCCGTATGGGCTAACCGAATGGGGTTTGCGCGCAGACTTGAAGAACCGGGGCTCGGGCTGGACGAGATCCCGCCGGTCGATGTGATTCTGCTCTCGCATTCCCACTATGATCATCTGCACACCGGTTCTTTGAAGCGGTTAAAAGGCTCGCCGGTCGTGCTCGTACCGGAGGGTCTTGGCGGCATGGTGCGAAAGCTTAGGCGGGGGAGTCAAGTACAAGAGCTGCCTTGGTGGGGACATGTGAGCATCGGCAGCGTAGAGTTTCATTTCGTGCCCTCGCAGCACTGGACAAGGCGTACGCTCACCGATACGAATACGTCGCTGTGGGGCGGATGGGTGATCAAGCGTACGGCGGCGTCCGTGGCCAACGATGATCCAAAGGACGAATCGATTTATTTTGCCGGAGACAGCGGTTATTTTTCCGGCTTTCGCGACATCGGGGCGAAGTTCCCGAACATGACTTACGCGCTTATGCCGATCGGCGCTTATGAGCCCGAGTGGTTTATGGGCACGCAGCACGTAACGCCGGAGGAAGCGGTTCAGGCTTTCCTTGATGTGGGGGCGAAGCGGTTTATTCCCATGCATTACGGGGCGTTCCGGCTGGCCGACGACACGACGAAGGAAGCGTTGGATCGCTTGCTGGCGGAATGGGAGCGAAGAGCCTTGGACAGAGACCGTCTGAGGCTGTTCAAGCATGGGGAGACATTAGTTCATGTGGCAGAAAGAGAAGATGAGGGCTCATCTTAGGGCGTGTCTTCAAACCCGCTCAGGTGCATCTATCACCGCCTTTTTGCCCCCTACTGTCCTCGGAGTATGAAAACACGCCCTAGGCGGTCCCGCAAAAAAGAGCAGTCCACAAAGTCAGTGCAGCGACTGGCTTCGGGTGGACTGCTCTTCTTGTTTGAATATTGCCGGAATTTAGCCATCCATGCGACGAAGTTGTGTATCACGGAATCGATGAACTTCACCGTGTTTTCTTCCCGTCGAATGTGTCGGTAGTTTAGAACAATCCATTCCTATAATCGCTATAGGCTTGCAAGATCTCTTCTTCCGTGTTCATGACGAAGGGACCCCGTGCAACGACGGGTTCGCGAACGGGTTCGCCGGCATACAACATAACGCGCATCGGGCTCTCGGCATGAATCTTCAGCTGACTCTGTTCGGAGTTATCTGCCGATCCCATCCATAGCATCTGTCCTTTTGCCCCGGGTGCGGCATCCGCTCCGAATGTCCCCTGACCTTCTAAAATGTAGAGAAAGCCATTGTAGCTTCCCGGGAATTGCGGAGAGACCGTTGCTCCTGCTTCCAGGCGTATTTCCAGCATCGTTACCGGAGTTACGTTGATCGTGTTAGCGGCTGTATCGCCGTAAGAACCGGAGAATATTCGAACCTGGGCGCCTTCCTCTTTAACGACGGGCATGTCATTCTTCCGTAGGTCCTGGTATCTGGGAGCAGTCATTTTCGACGTCGAAGGAAGGTTAATCCATAATTGAAGAAGATCGACTTCCTCATCCTGGGCCGCATCTTCGACATGTTGGACGCCTTTCCCTGCGGTCATCCACTGCGCATCGCCGGGATGAAGGACTCCTTTTCCATGCTTGTTGTCATAGTGATTGAGATGGCCGTCTATTAGAAAGGTGACAGTCTCTATTCCGCGATGGGGATGAAGGCCGAATACGCCGCTCCGCATACGATCGTGCGCCATGAGCAAGAATGGATCGTATTTTTCCCAATTCCCCGGTTCCAATACGACAGCTACTGAATGGATGCTGCTATTGCGCCGGAAAGCGGGTGTATCGGCACTTAGGATGTTGCGTTCAAAAACAGATGGAGTGGTCACGACTGTGTACCTCCTTGAAATCTAATCTTTCAATTACTAAAATTAAGTTACTATAATTCTTGTCTTATTATATCCCGCTATGCGGGAATGATGAAGTAGGCACCTGAATGTAACAAGGTTACTTCAATGTAACTATGGTGAGCGGAGGGAGCAACATGGACAAAAGACCGGACAATTGCAAAGTAGCGACGGCGCTTGAGGCGATTGTTGGCAAATGGAAGATCGCGATCATGCTTAACTTGCTTCATAATCATACGATGAGGTTCGGCGAGCTGCAGCAGGCTATGCCCGGAGTCACGAAGAAAATGCTCACCGCTCATCTTCGCGATCTAGAGGAAGAGGGAATCGTCAAGCGCGTAGTTTTCCCGCAGGTTCCCCCGAAGGTCGAGTATTCCATGACGGAGTACGGTGCCACGCTTCAGACCATCCTCCATTCCTTGCATGAATGGGGCGAATCCCACTTGGAGAGAAGGCTGCGGCAACAGTAATCTTCGAGGAACGCCGTTGACAAGACACCAAAAGGTGTCCTATAATAAAAAACGTCACCAAATGGTGTCTGATTGGATGCGACAGATCAGATCCTACATAGGAGAGGGTGTTGTGAGCGAGAATAATCCGTTGCGGGACGTGTTTCATGCGATTGCCGATCCGACGAGACGCGCGCTCATCCGTCTGCTGGCGGAGGCCCGGGAGCTGCCGCTTCATGAGCTGACGATCCATTTTCGGACGGGGCGCACCGCGGTATCCAAGCATTTGACCATATTGAAGGAAGCGGGCCTGGTGTTTGACCGCAAGCTCGGCAGAGAAACGTTATTCAGGCTCAATGCCGCTCCTCTCCGGGAAATTCAGGATTGGGTGGCCGACTATAGTAAGTTCTGGAGCGCTAACTTGCAGCGCTTAAACCGACTAATAGAGGAGGAAGATCAATGAGCAAGACGTTAACGTTGGACTTTCAGTACACGACGACGATCGAGAAGCTGTGGAATGCGCTGACCGATTCGGACAAGCTTACGAAGTGGGTAGCCAACATCCAGACCGGAGTGCCGATGGAGAACGACTTCAAGCCCGTCGTCGGACATCGTTTCCAGTTCCGTACGCAGCCGAGCGAATGGTGGGACGGCGTAATCGAAGGCGAGGTGCTGCTTGTGGAGCCGCCGAACAAAGTGTCTTACACATGGGGGACCGGCGATGAGCGGCATACGATTACTTGGACGCTGCAAGAGCTGGGGGACGGCAAAGTGAACCTTCATCTCGAACAAACCGGATTCTCGAACGCTCAAGCGTTCGGAGGTGCGAAGTACGGCTGGAGCAAGTGGTGCGGCAACCTCGAGCAAGTCGTGGCCTAAGCCGGGCGTGACCAAGATAAGCCTCTATTCCGAATGGCGGAGTAGAGGCTTATTAGCTCTATGCTCCAGCCTCCAAGATCAAGCTCTAAATACGGATGGAATTTTACCTTTCCTGGGGGTATCGTGCATGCTATATCGTAAGCCAGGCAATACAGAAATAAGCATTCCTGCTATCGGACAAGGGACCTGGGAAATTTGATAAGAACACGGAGAAAGATGAAATTGCGGCATTGCGTTTTGGGATTGCACACGGGCTTAGTCTGATCGATACTGCTGAAGAATATAGCAACGGAGGAGCCGAAAGTATTGCCCATTGCAAAGAGGAATGGCATAACCGTTATGGGGTATTCGCCATTTGGATATGCTCCTCATGTATTCGGCGCGAAGGGTTTTCCCGAGGTTGGATCGCAAGAACGCAATATTTAGGACAGGAGGATTTGGTTACATCCCTAAAGCTGCTTTCCCTTTCTATGCACCGGCTGTCCGGGTCAAAACCGCCGCTCCTGTTTTTCCTCCCCCTAAATCCGCAATTGTACCCGCCAAAGATTAAAATATGTACCATAATGATTTCCTAGCGTCATTTCGGCACAATCCGGCCCCTCGATATAATGGGAGCATACTTCAGAGAGGGGGTGCACCCGTGCAGCGCGCAGCAGGCGCGAATTCGATGTCGATAAGCGGACCGGTCCGGCGGCCTTCGCTCGTTATTCGAATGCGCCGTTACTGGTTTCTTTATTTGTTGTTTGTTCCGGTTATCGTCTACTATCTTGTCTTCAGATATTATCCGATCTTCCTGCAGGGCATTTTGGCGTTTAAGCAGTACAAGCTATCCTCGGGAATATGGGGCAGCCCCTGGGTCGGCTTCGACAATTTCACCTACGTGTTCGCCAGACCGGATTTCTACAATGTGCTGGAAAATACGATCGTCATCAGCTTGCTGCGAATCGCGTTCGGATTTTTTCCTCCGATTGTGCTGGCGATCCTGCTGTTTGACCTGCGGTCGTCGTGGCTTCGCAGAGTCAGTCAGACGATTTTGTACATTCCGCACTTTTTCTCGTGGGTCATCATCTACGGCATTGTGTTCGCCATGTTCTCGAATACGGGGATGGTTAATCAATTGATCACGGGCATTGGCGGCAGCGAGCAGAATTTCCTGATGGCTCCGGAATGGTTCCGGCCCTTGATCGTTGGCAGCGGCATCTGGAAAGAGATCGGTTGGGGAACGATCATTTATTTGGCGGCGCTGACCGGAATCGATCCGTCGATCTACGAAGCGGCGAAGGTGGATGGAGCGGGACCGCTGCAGCGGATTCGTCACATTACGCTGCCGGGAATTCGTCCGGTCGTCGTCTTCTTATTCACTCTGTCGCTGGGCAGCGTGCTGAACGCCGGCGTGGAGCAAATTTTGCTGTTTTACAGTCCGGCTACCTACGAGGTCGGCGATATTATCGACACGTTCGTTTTCAGGCAGGGGTTAAATCAATTGCAATACAGCATGGCGACGGCAGTAGGGTTGTTCCAGTCGGTAATCGGGCTTATCCTGATTCTGTCGGCCAACTGGCTGGCGAAGCGATATGCTGGAACGGGAATTTGGTAAGGGGGAGAAAAGAATGTCCAACGGGAACGAAAAAGTGTATCAAGCCGTCTCCTCGGCGATCGTGCTTGGGCTGACCCTGCTGTCCGCCATCCCCCTGATCTACGTCATTTCCATGTCATTGGTCAACGAGCAGGAATGGATCGATCGGGGCGGGTTTATTTTATGGCCGCAAAACCCGACCTTAATCGCTTACGAGAGGTTGTTCCAGGGGACCGCCGTGCTGCAGGCACTGAGCGCAACCGTCGTTCGGACGGTGCTCGGCACCGCGCTTGTTCTCCTGATGACGACGTTGGCGGCTTACGTTCTATCGAAGAGGAATTTGCCGGGACGCAAGCCGATGCTGTTCTTTATTCTGGTCACGATCTTGATCGGCGGGGGCCTCATTCCGACGTACCTGGTCGTGCGCGATCTGCATCTGCTCGATTCCGTCTGGGCGCTGATCCTTCCGGGGCTGGTCGATAGCTGGAGCGTGCTGGTGCTGAAACAGTTTTTCGAAAACATTCCCGGAGAGCTGGAGGAATCGGCCGTTATCGACGGAGCGGGGGAAGTGACGTTGATGTGCAAGATTATGATTCCGATGGCGGCGCCGGCTATGGCGGCGATCGGTTTGTTCATCGGGGTCGCGCATTGGAACTCCTGGTTCGACGCTCTAATCTATCTCGACGATTCGAAATGGCATCCGATTCAGCTGCTGATCCGCAATATGTTTTCCAGCTCGGAGATCGGAGCGCAGTTCAACAACGCCGGCCAGCACAACGCTTTTAATCCGGTGAACCGCGTATCCGCGGAGTCGCTGAAGATGGCGCTTGTCGTCATCGGCACGCTGCCGATTCTATGCGTCTACCCGTTCCTCCAGAAGCATTTCATGAAAGGCATGTATTTAGGGGCGGTCAAAGGGTAACTGCCGGGAATACGGGATGAACAAGACACTACATAAAACCGAAGGAGAGATTTAGACATGGTAAAGTCGTTGACAAAGGGCAAGGTCTGGATGACGGCAGCGCTCGCCTGCGCAGTTCTGCTGCAGACGGCGTGCGGCAACGGAAACGAGGGAGGAACGGCATCAAGCGCCGATCCTTCCGCATCGGCAACGCAAGGGGCATCCTCCGAGCGCGTCAATATCGAGCTGATGGAGGTCGGTTGGGTCAATACGCCGGTTGGCGACAACGATCCGTATAAGAAATGGCTCGACGACAAGTTTAACGTCAACTTCAAGCTGACGGCGCTGCCCGCGGCCGATCTGGAAGCGAAAATACTGACCCGGTTCGCGAGCCAGGAGCCGCCCGATCTCATTTTTACGTATGACAAAAACCAGATTCTGAAGCTGCAGTCTCAAGGCGTGCTTATGGAAGACGTGACGCCGTTGCTGGAGAAGCTCCCTTCCATTAATGGTGCGCTTGACGAGAACGCCAAAACCTTTACAACGCTGGATGGGAAAATGATCGCGATTCCTCGCCCGCCCGAGCCGGGCAACTGGACGGTTATGGTGCGCAAGGATTGGCTTGCCAACCTGGGCTTGGATATTCCGAAGACAAACGACGAATTGATGAACGTCATCCGTAAGTTCACGACGGACGACCCCGACAAGAACGGCAAAGCCGATACGTGGGGCATCAGCTCGGCGGGGGGCGGCAGCAGCCTGGGCGAGATCGGGAACTTCCAGGGCATGTTCGGCCAGTTCTACGGCTTCTATATTCAGGACAATGCGGCGGCGCACGCAGTGACCACCGGGGTTCACAAGCAGTTTCTGGACTTCGTCAAAACGCTGGTCGACGAGAAAACGATCGATCCCGACTGGTATACGCAGGGCTGGGAGCAGCGCAAGCCCAAACTGTTCGGCAACAAGATCGGAGTCGCATGGTACCCGGGCTCAATCGTCGCCGAGCACGAGAGCCTGCAGGAGAACAAAGGCAATTACGTAGATGTCTGGGAAGCCATCCCGATGCCGAAGGGCTCCGAGAACGGCGGCGTGCGCGGACCTAGCGGGCTGGTGAACGGAATGTATGCGATCTCGGCGAATGCAGCCAAGGATCCGGCCAAGCTGGAGAAGATCGCACAGCTGCTCGAAGGCGTCAGCTACCCGAACGACGGTTACTGGGCGCTTCGCTGGGGCGTCGGCCCCGACGGACAGGAAGTGCTCGATCTGGAGGACGGCTTCAAATTTTATACCGAAGCGCAGGACAAATACCGGAAGGAATATCCGGGCGCATGGGATTACGGCACCTGGATCGGGACGAGCCGGGATAAGGTTCTTCAAAGCACGGCCGACGAGCCGAACGCTACGGGCATGAAGCAGCTGGAGCTGGACGAGAAGGCCAAAGGGTTCGAAGCGACCAAGAACTACAACGACCTGCTGGAGCTCGATCCGCAGCTCGTATCGGACATCACGAAGATGACGGAGGAGTTCCAGATCAAATACATTCTCGGCAAGGAAACGGACTACGACAAGTTCGTGGCTAACTGGAAGAAGGCGGGCGGCGAGCGTCTGCTTGAGGATGCGGAGAAGCAGTTCAAAGCGATGAACTTAATCCAATAATTCGCTAAGCGCTACGAATCTATCGAGAGGGGACTGGACTGTGACTGTGTCGACAAGCAGCAAGGACGGGTTCAAGATTAACGGTCGGTTCGTCGGATTCATATTGGCTTCATTCGTAATGGCATTCGGCTCGTTCGCGTGGTTTTCTTCGGAAGCCCGCGCGAGCGGCTGGACCAAGCTGTACACCGAAGAAGGGGGAAGAACTCCCTTCGACTTCAACCAGACGGCGACGAGGGGGCAGAAGTTCTCTTCCTCGGGCTTCGATGCCTTGCGAGTCGCCGCGCCAAGCTGGGGGAACAACATCGGTAATCTGACGTTGTCCCTGTACGCTTGGAATACCGACTATGCGACAACGACGTCGCAGGCGCCAATCGCCAGGAAAACGTTTGTCGATTACGTCGATAACGCCTGGCTGGAGCTTGAATTCCCGATGCAGCCGCAGGGACAATACCTTTGGGAGCTGAGCAACCCGACGGAATGGGTGGGCGTGTACGCGTACGACCGCAAGCCGGGCGATACGTCCGTCTCCTTTGCCGACGGAGCAACGGCTCCGGTGCAGGGCTATAACTATCAAGCCGAAGCCGGATTTGCCTCGGGAGGGTGGAAAGCGCTTTACGAGGCTTCCGGAGTTCGGGGGCGGTCGGCCATGGGACTGACGCCGGAAGGGAATATCCTTTCCCGCGGCGAGAAGTTTTACGGCTCTAATTTCGATACGCTTCGCGTGAGGGTGTCGAACTACGAGCAGCTTAATCGCGACATTACTTTGAAGCTGTACGCTTGGAATGCAAATTACGGGGCTTCCGTAGCCGGTCAACCGATTGCATCCAAGACGTTCGATGATCTGCCGTCGGACGACGATTGGATCGAGCTGAACTTCGCCCGGCAGCAGCCCGGCGATTACCTATGGGTGCTGGAAGATCCATCCGGCCACGTCGGGGTATGGACGTATACGGAGAGCGGGCACGGAGCGCAAGCTTTCGTGAACGGATCGACGCAGGGCTTCGGCTTGGGCGCAGGCTTCGATTATATTTCCGAGACGTACGCCTATGCTGCAGTCGCGCCGGGAACGGCCGAGGCTCCAATCGGACCCGCGACCCTCAAGGCAGGGGAGACGGTCGAATACTATAGCGGCGCCCCCAATGCGGCGGACAACAATCAGGCTTATCTATTTGACTGGGGAGACGGCACGACGTCGCTATCTTCGACCGTCAAACCGATGAACGGCGGGGACACGTATCGCAAAGGGCGGTCCTCGCACTCCTGGAGCGAGCCGGGATCGTATTCCGTGAAGGTGCGGGCTTATGATCAGGACGGCAATCCGTCCTCCAACTGGTCGGCGCCCCTTCAGGTGACGGTGACGGGAGCGAGCGCCAACAACGTTATCAACGGCGTTCAGGTCTACGCTTCCTCCTCCGCTTCGGATTCCGCCCATGCTGCGGCTAAAGCGCTAGACGATAATCCGTCCACCTACTGGTCGAGCAAGCTGTCTTCATACAACGGCTTTAGGGAGGAGCATCTTGCAGTCGATCTGGGCGCAATCTATACCGTCGATCGGCTGGCGCTGACCCCGCGGACCGGAGGGCAAGGGTTTCCACGGTCGTTGACGCTGTCTTACAGCACGGACGGCCAAATCTGGCACGATGTACCGATACACCGCGAGGCGATCGTGCCGAATCCCGGCAATTCCGACTTCGCTTTGGAAACCGGGGGACTCGCCGCTCGTTACTTCAAAATTACGGCGAATCGTCTGGGTACGGACGGCCAAGGCCGTTACGCCTTTCAATTGGCGGAGCTGCAAGCGTTCGGGAAGGCGGGTACGAGGTTCCACACATCCAGGGGAGGCGCCTTCGACGCCGATTGGAGCAACCTCTATACCGTCTATGGCCTGGCGCAGAACGAGCTGACGCCGGAAGGCAATCGCTGGCTGAACGGTCCGGGAGGCATTCTCGGCATCGGGCCGACGGAATGGCAGCTATGGTCGGCTCAGAAGCTGAGCTGGACTAAGGAAACGAAGCTGAAGAACGAGCTTTACCAGCAAATGCTGGACGTACCGATGGACGCCGACGGTTTTGTGTGGGCTCACACGTTCGGGCAGAAGCATCTCGACCTATCCAAGCATTATTCCAACAATCCTCTGTACATTATGGGCGTGCATAGGCTCTATATGTGGACCCGGGACGACGCCATGCTGAACGATCCGCTGCCGCCGCTTCCCTACGGGAATGCTCCGGCCTATCCGCAGGGCGTGACCACGCTGCTGGAGAAGACTCGCAAAGCGATGGATTTCATACTGACCGAGCAGCAGGGGGACCAGGGGCTTCTTGTAATAGGCGACCCGGACAATAACGGAACGGCCAACGCACACGCCTCCAACTATTGGGACAACTATCCAATGGGATACAAGAGCGCGTATGAGAACGTCCTGTTTTACGGGGCGGTCCAAGCGATGGCGGAGCTGGAGGATGCCGTCGGCAGCCCGGTTAAGGCGGGGCAGCTGCGCGGCCTGCTTCCGAACATCAAGGAAGCGTTCAACGAGACGTTCTGGGACGATCAAACCGGACGTTATATCGGATCGATCGACATCAACGGAGTCGAGCGCGACTACGGGTTCACGTTCCTGAACGCGATGGCCGTCAGGTACGGACTGGCCGATGGGGCGCAGGCGGACTCGATCTACGAATGGCTGGACGGCGAGCGGATCATTCCCGGCGAGACGTCGACGGGGGCGGATATTTACGACTGGGTTTGGGCTCCGCGGGCGAACACTGTCGCGATCGAATCCAAGCAGCCGTACTGGTGGTACAGCTACAACGGCGCGATCAGCGTAGCTCCGGGAGGAAGCGCGACTTACGGCAACCATCTGGAAAACGGCGGGGCGATCTTCTATACGTCCTACGACGACATGATGGGCAGATTGAAGTCCGGCGGGGGCGCGGATAGCGCGTTTGCCCGAATGGAGCAAATTCTCGCGGAGTTCCGCCTTGATGAGCTGCGCAGAGATCCTGCCAACAACGTCGGAGCGCCATGGACGATCGGAATTGTCGGGGAATACCCGGAATCGGGCATCGTGCCGCTGGTTATGGCGGACGGCTTCCTCGGTATAACCGCGAAGCCGGACGGCCTGCACATCCGGCCGAATCTGCCGACTGAGCTGGACAATGCAGGGCTGCGCGATGTCGTCTATGCGGGTCAGACGTATCATATCCAGGGAAGCAGGAGCGCTGTCGTCGCTTCCACGACCACGCTCCCGGACGGAACCGTCGAGATTGTTGTGCCGAACGGTTCGGAATATGTGGTTCCGGCACCGGTGAATACGCCATAATGAATTAAAAACCGAAGCAGAGGACGTAAGAGCATGACGAAAGCAAAATGGATTTGGTATCCGGGAGACTTCGAGCTGTGGCTGCACGCGAGAACGATGATGCGGCGGGACGAGCGCGGCATGTACATCCCGCCGATATGGAAGATCGATTCCTGCCACCCGAACGTCAAGTTCCGCAAGATCGTGGAGCTTGAACGGGGAGAGACGGTTGCAATCGCGGCGAACGGGCGGTTTAACGTCATGGTGAACGGGCGGTACCGGTACGACGCCGCAACGAGCTTCGAACTGGAAGCCGGTCGGAGCGAGATCGTGGTATCGATCATGAACGATCAAAGCTTGCCGACGATCTACGTCGAGGGAACGACCGTTCATTCGGACGAGAGCTGGAGCGCGTCTTACCAGAACAATAAGTGGACGGATGCCGCCGCGTGGATCTTCGACCGCCCGGAGGAGCCGCCCGTGCTCTACCGTTTGGCGACCGAGCGGATCGAGCCGATCCGCTCGGAGGCCGCCGGTCCGAACGCTCGGCTGCTCGATTTCGGCCGGCAGACGTTCGGCTACGTCGAGCTTCGCGGCCTCGAAGGCCGGGGCCGGGTTCGCGTCTTCTATGGCGAATCGGAGGAAGAAGCGCAATCGGAGGAGTTTTGCGAAACCTTCGATACGGCCGACATCGGCGGGGAGACAAGCTATACGTTCCCGCTGGGCAGAGCCTTCCGCTATGTTCGGGTTCGAACCGATCCGGGGCTTATCGTCAGGGACGTCGGCGCTCTCTATGAATATCTTCCCCTGGAATACAGGGGAAGCTTTCGCAGCTCCGATCCCCTGTTGAACGAGATCTGGGACGTCTCGGTCCGCACCTTGCATTTGAATACAAGGGAATTTTTTCTCGACGGCATCAAGCGCGACCGCTGGGTCTGGTCGGGCGACGCCTATCAGAGCTTTCTGATGAATTATTACAGCTTCTTCGACGAGGCGGTCTGCCGCCGCACGCTGATCGCTCTAAGGGGCAACGATCCGGTCGAGATTCATTTGAACACGATTCTGGACTATTCCTTCTACTGGATTCTCTCTTTGGAGGATTACGTTCTCTATACCGACGATACCGATTTCATCGCGATGATGTACCCGAAGCTCGTTACGCTGATGGAATTTTGTCTGAACCGTACGAACGAGAACGGAATGATCGTCGGCGTTCCGGGAGAAGACTGGGTGTTCGTGGATTGGGCGGAGATGAGCAAGGACGGAGAACTTTGCGTGGAGCAAATCCTGCTGTGCCGCTCCTTGGAGATCGTCTGCGGGTTTGCCCGGCAATTCGGACGCGAGAATGAGGCTGAACGATACGGTCGTCTCGCGGCGGAGTTGAAGGAGAAGGTACTCGCGGCCTTCTGGGACGAAGAGCAGGGCGGACTGGTTCACAGTCGGGTCGACGGCGTGCTGAACCGCCATATGACCAAATACGCCAACCTGTTCGCAGTCCTGTTCGGCTATCTGTCTTCGGAGAGGACGGAGACCGTCAAGCGCGAGGTGCTGAAGAACGAGCGCGTTCAACCGATAACGACTCCGTATATGAGATTCCACGAGCTGGCCTGCCTGTGCGAGCTCGGAGAGCAGGAATACGTACGCGAAGAAATGCGGGCTTACTGGGGCGGCATGCTGAAGCTGGGGGCGACCTCGTTCTGGGAGGAATACGATCCGACCGCCGAAGGGGCGAAGCATTTCGAGATGTACGACAGACCTTTCGGCAAAAGCCTGTGCCACGCTTGGGGGGCGAGCCCGATCTATCTGCTCGGCAAATATTACTTGGGCGTGCGCCCGACCGCACCCGGCTACGCAGCCTATGTCGTCGAGCCAAAACTCGGCGGGCTGGAATGGATGGAAGGAGCCGTCCCCACTCCGGGCGGAACGGTCAGCTTGTACGCAGACGCCTCGACGATCCGGGTTCGATCGGCGCAAGGGGGCATAGGGCACCTGAAATTCCGGTCGTCGGAGCCGCCTTCAGCAGTCGAGGGAACGGTTGAGCGGATTGGCGACGGCGAGTACGAGCTTGTTCTGGAACGTCCGGACGTTACCTATGAAGTGCGATATACTGCGAGTAACCCTAATTCGTAATATAATAGGTGAAAAGTCGGATCGCCGCTGCTAAGGGGCTGTGGGCAATTGAGGAAATGGCGCCGCTTCAAGATGAGAAATCTTCCGTTATTCGCGAAGATTTCTCTCGTTTTTTCGCTGGTTGTAACCTGTTTCATTCTCTTGATCGGTCTTAGCTCTTATTCGGTCTACCGCAATAGCATGGAAACCCAGGTCGGAGATTTCGTTCCGCAGGTTCTGGAGCAGGTCGGCGCCCGTATCGACGGCTATGTCGACGAGCTGCTGATGGTGCCCCAGTCGATCTTCTATATGCCTGGGGAGAGCGACGCATTGGGGGTTCTGCGCGCCGCCAACGATCCCGCGGTCACGCGTTCGCTGGAATACACCTTGGATCTTCATGCCGTTCTGAATCGGTTGAATTTCAGAACCGGAGAAAATCTGCAATCGATCACCTTCTACTCGTTGGCGGGGGACGCTTACCTCTTAACCAAGGGCGGAGGCATGTGGGTCGAGCGGAACTACAAGGATCAGCCCTGGTACGGGGAGCTGGATACGGAATATTACGCGCCGACGGTCTGGGGGACCTACCAGGACGAGACGGTCACGGGCCGTCCGTACGTCTTCTCGATCGTACAGCCGGTACAAAGCGCGAAGAGACACCGTATCGACGGCGTCATTCAAGTGTCGGGTTCGATCGAGGCGATCAGCGCGATGATCAGGAAGGTGAATTTCGGAGCCGGCTCGATCGTGTACGTGCTGGATCACCGCAACCATATCGTATTTTCGACCAATCCGTCGGTGATCGGCCAAGCGTGGAATCGCTCTTACGGCTTCGATTGGGGCGAGAGACCGGTCGGTGCGGATTCGTTCGAGCTCGAGCTGGAGGACAAGCCGTATCTGTTCAGCTACAACTGGTCGTCCGACTCGGGCTGGAAGGTCGTCAGCCTGATTCCAAGCGAGAATCTGAGTAAAGGAATTTACCGGATCAAATTTTGGACGTACGCCGTCGTGGCATCGGGAATTCTGATCGTGTTCGGGCTGGCGCTTGCCATCGCGTACGGGTTTACGAAGCCTCTTCGGAAGCTGAGCGATCGGATCAAGCATTTGGATCTTCAACACTTGGACAAGCCGCCTGACGTAGATCGGCTGGACGAGGTCGGGCATCTGTCGAATTCGTTCCAGAACATGATCAAGCGGATGAACGGCTTGTTCGGCGAAATCACGCATGAGAAAGTGCTAAAGCAGGAGGCCGAGATCAAGGCGCTGCAGAGTCAGATCAACCCTCATTTTATCCACAATGCGCTGGAAACGATCCGGATGACCTACAAGTCGGGCCGACACGAGAACGGGGAACAGGGCTTGGTCTCGCTCGGGCACGTCCTGCGCTACCAAGCGGCCCAGGAGCAGGATGCCATTCCGTTCTCGGCCGAGCTCGAATTTCTGAACAAATTCTTGAGTCTGCAGAAGCTTCGCTACGGGGATCGGCTATCCGTTGACCTGGAGGTGGACCCGGAAGTGGAGAAGCACTCGATCCCTTATATGATTTTGCAGCCGTTGGTGGAAAATGCTTTGAAATACGGCGTCTCCTCGTTCGATCATTCAATTGCGCTGACGGTTCGGATCGGCGTCGAGGATGGGTTCATTACAGGAGACGTAATCGACGAAGGCAAAGGAATGTCGCCGGAGCGGCTGGAGCAGGTGATTGCCGAGATGGGCGCCTTCTCGGGCAACCGGCAGGGCGGAATCGGGCTCGCCAACGTCTACCAGCGTCTTCAGCTTTTGTTC
This sequence comes from Cohnella sp. SGD-V74, assembly GCF_003001675.1. Classification (GTDB taxonomy): domain Bacteria; phylum Bacillota; class Bacilli; order Paenibacillales; family Paenibacillaceae; genus Cohnella. The sequence goes on from NZ_PVYW01000021.1 coordinate 23,224, forward strand.
GGTCCCTCGGCCGAGCTCCATATCGAAAGCCATCAAGAAGTCGGGACGATCGTCAGCTTTCGCTTTCCGGTCCGCCCGCATAACAAGGGGAAGCTTAAACATGCGAATCCTAATCGTTGACGATGAACAGGAAATCCGCAACGGCATCCGCCATTTGCTGATCGGCTCGGCGTTAGCCGACCGGATCGAAATCGTCGGGACGGCGAACGACGGCCGCGAGGCGATGATCGTGGCCGGCAGCGGGCCGGTAGATCTGATTATTACCGATATTCGTATGCCGGGGATGGACGGCTTGGAGCTGATCCGGCATATTCGTACGGCCAATCCTTCGATCGCTTTCATCATTCTAAGCGGCTATGACGACTTCTCGTATGCTCGCGAAGCGATGCGTTACGGCGCGCTCGACTATCTGCTCAAGCCGGTGGAGGAGCGCGAGCTTCTCGGGATCGTCGAGCGGTTGATCGAGCGGACGAACAAGGAGAAGGAGCCTCCTCTCTATCTGACCCGCGACGAATTCCGCGCTCTCCGGGAGAATGGGGAATGGAAAGCTGTGGCCCTTTGCGGCGCCGACGAGCTGCCGGAGGAGCGGGTACGGGAGTTGGGCGGCGAACCGATGCTGCAGTGGATGCTGGCCAAGGTGCACTCGGAGGCGGCGAGGGAGCTTGGCGGCATTTACCTTCTGACCGGGGATTCGGCGGTTCCTTTCCGCTATTCCTTTGGGCTCGCGGCGGGGAGCGAACATGAGCTTCGGAATAAGCTTGCCGAATTCGCGCAGCGAGTCCATCATTTCTGCCGGGAAAGGGTGAAGGTGCCGGTCAGCTTCGGCTTATCAGAGCCCGTTCGACAGGAGGTGCAATCCTCCGAAGAGATGCCGATAGACCTGGCTTTCGTCCGAGCGCAGCAGGCATTGTTTTCCAGAGTGCTGTTGGGCAGCGACATATATCGGGGGGAGGACATTCAGGAGGCGAAGCATCACCATGCGAGCGAGAAGCTGGAGGCGGCGTTGGAGATTAAAGACTCGGATTCCATCGTTGAGGAAATCGAGGCGCTAATCGAGAGGTGCGTACAGGAGGGCAGCGTGAGTGTGCTGCTCCTGTCTCTGGAGCGTCTCTTGTTCCTCGTTCACCATCGCTGGCAGGTCGACCTCTCTTCCGCCGACGGGACAAGCATGTCCCTCATGAATCGGACGCTTGAAAGCCTGCTGTGGTCGAGCCGCCCCAGCTCGTTAAGGAAGGGCTTGATGGAATGGATTCAAGGCGCGCTTGCTCGACTCGACCCCGCCAGACAGGAAGGGAAAGTGTTGGCCCGCGCCAAGAAATATATTCAAGCCCATCTGCAGCACCCCGTTAATCTGACAGAAGTCAGTCAAGAGACGCTGGTTACCCCGCAATATTTAAGCAAGCTATTTCGCGAGAAGTCCGGCGAGACGTTCATTGAATATATCACCAGGCTGCGGATTGAAGAGGCGAAGCGGCTGCTGGCGGAGCCCGGCGTTAAGGTGTACGAGGTAGCCAGTCAAGTGGGATATAGCAACTGGAAGCATTTTAGCCGGGTGTTTAAGCAGCATACGGGCTACGGCCCGGCCGATTACAAAAATCGCATTTTCGTCGACCGAGTCGGGTATCAGCACGAGCTGTGAACGCGGTGAAAACAAGCGGGGCTTATCCGATTAAGAACGTGTCGGATAGGCCCCGCTTATCATTTTTGCAGGATCGCGTCGAGGGATTAGAATGGCAATTTCCAATATTCGCTCACATCGGGAGATTCCAGCTCAAGCTGCACTTCCACATTGCCGAGCGCGTACCAACCGTCCTCTTGCCGCCCGGTATTGGCCAATTGAATAGCCGGCTGGCCGGTATGCGGATTGAGAATCGCAATTTCGAACTGGTAATGCCCCAGAGGCATATCCGCCGGAATCCAGATCGCGTTGTCGTAGATGCTGTCGCCCGGAAGCCACTGATTGATATTGGCGTCCGTGAAGAAAACCTTATGATACTGATCGTTTTTCAGACGCAGCGCGAGCGGGAACTTCTTGTAGCAAGGCGCGACGCCCAGGTTCTCCCACCAGGAAGCGAACGCAAGCTTGCCGCCCGGCTTCACCGCTTCAGGGAAGGAGAGCTTGCGCAAAGCGAGGCGATAGCCCATCCGTTTCAGCCAGCGGTCGATATGCGGCTCCCATTCCTTCGGAACCGGCGACGATTTGGCGTTGAAGGAAGAAATATGCCATTTCAGCGATTGGTCGATAATATAATCGACATCCCATCCTTTGTCCTTCCAGTGTTGAATGACCCAGCAAACCTCCAATGAAACGGGGGCCTTCTGCCAAGCGTCCTGCATGCCCGAGCGGATAAGCTGCTGCGGATAATAATCGTGCATATGCGACCAGTCGTCTACATGGTCCCATGCTTTGCCGCACACGTCTCCGAGGCAATCGACGCGCCAACCGACATTGGCCCGGGACAGCCCGAAGCCGTTCGTCTTGTCGTCGGTCAGCAGCATGATGAGCGGCGTTTCTTTGAAGGAGTCCGTATACGCGCTGACCAGCGCCTCTCTCGCTGTCTGGCTCAACAGATTGGAGCCGATGCCTTCTCCCCACGAGCCGACGATGGACAGATCGATGCTTTCCATGTCCGGGTGACCGTCATACCGACTGCCCAGAGCGCGAATAAAGCGTCCGAAATGTTCGGCGTAAGTCGGGTCCTCGGGATCGACCATCCAACCCGGACCGTCATCGAACCTTGGAGGCGGCGCCCCCAACGCTTCGCGATACCACGCAGGAACATCTTCTTTATCATTAGCGCCGTACGGAGCTATGCGAAGCAATAGGGTTTGCTTGCGCTGGCGGGCCGTCGCAATCGCATGATCGATCAAATCCCAGCGATAGTTGCCCTTCTCCGGCTCCATGTATTTCCAATAGACTCTGAAATAAGCGATCGTCGTTGCCGGATGGTTCTCGTTTTCCAAATTGCCGTCGAAGTCCTGATACACAATCGGAGACCCTTCGGTCCACCCTGTTCCTTCGTTCAGCTTATCTCCGTTAAACCGCTGAAAGGTCATAAATCCGATACCCGGATTAATTAGAACGTCGTCGATCAGCTTCGGTCTGGCGTTAATGATTTTACAGGTACCCATATCGATCTACCCCTTCCGGTGACTTACTTTTAATCGTAAACCAGATCCACGGTATCGCAATTTTAATTTGTTGATATTTTTTGCGATTTGTTTACTCCTTTCCCTTTACATGCACGCAGAGCTGCTTTAGCTACGGAGACATATGTCGTCCGATAAGCTGGGATATTGGACCCTGCTGCCTGATTTTTGAATGTGATACGATATGCGGACAGAATAGAAGATGGAAAATGAATCCGATCGATTAGAAGAGAGGATGGAGCTCTTGCCAAATGTTATTGAATATGAGGATCGTGGGAGGGTTTGAAGAAGGCACGAGTATCGGATAACACTCTTTTCACATTGCCGGGTTTCGTCCCTTGGTTCCGTGGATGTATAATCATGGAAGAGGCTCAGACTACGTATGATCCAGTCTCAAAGTGAAAAAGAAAGGATGCGGATGATGAAACTAAATCATTTGAATCTGACGGTGACGGATGTGTCTGCTTCACGCGAGTTTTTGGAGAAATACTTTGGCATGAAATGCGTAGGAAGCCGAGGGAACGCATTCGCAGCCATGTTCGACGAAGGAGGCTTCGTTCTGACGTTGATGAAGGGAAAAAACGTGCAATATCCGGAAACGTTCCATATCGGCTTCCCTCAGGAGAGCGAAGAGCAAGTGAACCTGATCAATCAACGATTAAAGGACGACGGTTTTGAAGTGGACCCTCCGCAGCATGCGCATGGATATACGTTTTACGTAGAAGCGCCTGGAGGATTTACCGTTGAAGTATTATGCTAATAATAGCAGTAAATCCAGGCATTCAGGCATAAGGGTTCGCCTGTCCCAAGGAGGCCAAGATGAACGAAACCGCATCAGAGCTTCAGCTATTCGAGAGCTTAAAGCCGGAGCTGACATCGTTCTGTTACAGAATGCTAGGATCTATCGATGACGCGGACGATGCCGTTCAGGAAACCTTTATTCGCGTATGGCAGAATTGGAATACGTTCCGGCAGGAATCCTCGTCCAAAACATGGATCTATCGCATCGCATCCAACTTATGCCTGGACAAGCTGAGGCAGGCCAAACGCCGGGTTCGTCCCGTTGATCTATTCGCCCCTGCGGCATCGATCGACGTGCCCCGCGAAACATTGCCCGATTCCTCTTGGATTTGGCCGGCCCCTGACTTCTCGGACAGTCCGGAAGATCGTCTCATTCGCAAAGATACTCTTCAGCTCTGTTTTATCACTCTCTTCCAAATGCTCCCTCCCCGCCAGCGTGCGGTTCTGATTTTGAAGGACGTGTTCGAATGGTCTTCCAAAGAGATCGCGGAAACGTTAGGAATGTCGCCGGCCGCGGTCAACAGCGCCCTGCAACGAGCCAGAGAAACGATGGAACGGGAGAAGCTTCAATCCGACGAGCTGGACATGATGAAGGCCGAACCGGATCGTGAGCTGTTGTCCCGGTACGTGGAAGCCTTCGAACAATTTGATATCCAGGCGCTGGTATCGTTGTTCCATGAGGAAGGCCGTCTGTCGATGCCGCCTTTCGCCATGTGGGTACAGGGACAAGACGACTTGTCCAAGTTTTTCTCGCTTACTCGCGGGCATTGCGAAGGGTCCAGGTTTTTGCCGGTTACGGCCAATGGCGGGTATCCCGCATTCGCGCAGTATGTGCCAAGCGGCGAAGAACCCTGCCTGGTGCCTTGGGGGATTCACATCGTCGTGATGAAGGACAAGAGAATACACCACTCCCAAATTTTCATTCATTCCAAATTATTTTCCCGATTCGGGCTTCCTGAACGAATAGACCGATGAATATTGGAATCCGGCGTCGTCTATAGAAGTGTGAATCAAAAAAATACGACAATAATGAATGAGGTGTCCTTCAAAATGGAAACGAATCAATCGACGAAAGTGACCGTGCAAGCAGTTATTCAGGCTCCCGTAGAAAAAGTGTGGAAGTATTGGACCGAGCCGGCCCACATCACGAAGTGGAATCAGCCTTCGGAGGAGTGGCATGCGCCAAGAGCGGAGAACGACCTGCAGGCCGGCGGCAAGTTTCTGACCAGACTGGAAGCGAAGGATGGCAGCATGGGCTTCGATTTTGCCGGAGTCTACGATGCGGTGAAGCAGCATGAGGCCATTTCGTACACGCTGGAGGACGGAAGAAAGGTCGACATCACCTTCGCGGCGCAAGGAAACGAAACGAAGGTTGTTGAAATTTTCGACGCCGAGAGCACCCATCCCGTCGAATTCCAGCAAGCCGGTTGGCAGGCGATTTTGGACAGTTTCAAGAAGTATACGGAAGAATCGTAAATACAACAAACACGGGCGCCCAATAGGGCGCCTGTGTTGTGGAGCGCCGATGAATTTGCAGAGGCCGGAGCGTCTATACTTATGAATCAACTCAAACCTGAGGAGGAATAATCGATGACGCTTAAGCTAACCCCTTATATTACGGTGGAAGGACGCGCGAAGGAAGCGATCGAGTTTTATGTACAAGCCATTGGCGCGGAGGTTCTCTCCGTTGCGACTTACGGGGAAATGCCCAACATGCCGAGTACGTTCACAGACGATCTGAAGAGCCTTGTGGCGCATGCCAAGCTGAAGATCGGTGAATCGGAGCTCATGATTTCGGATGCGCCGGGCGGTTCGCCTATTGGCGCCGGGAAGCGGGTGACCATCTGCATTACAACGAACAGCGTGGACAAGTCGAAAAAGATATTTGAAGCTTTGCGGCAGGATGGCCAAGTCAATATTCCGTTTCAAGAAGAGGTTTTCAGCGCCGGGTTCGGCGATGTAACGGACAAATTCGGCGTGACCTTTCAAGTCTATACGGAGCTTGATTCCTAGAACGTATGGTTTAAGAGTCGCCCTCATCCTCGTGATGGTGCGGCTCTTTTTACTTCGGATAAACTTGATTCTTCTCGAATAAATTCTTCACCTGCTCGGCCATGAATGCCGCGGAATGCGGCATTTGATGACGAATCCACCATTCCACGACCCCAATGAAGGCCGAGGCCAGAAACTGCGCTTTAATCTCCTTGTCGGCAGCGGCGTCCGCGGTACCGCTGTCCATCTTTTTAACCAGATTATCGGACAAAAAATGCAGCAACCGATCCCGGAATAGAATGACTCTTTCATTGGAGAACATAGCAAAGAAAAAGCGGAAATGCTCGCGAAAATATTCGAACACCGGCAGGGGTTCGTGCACCATCCCTGGGCCGGCCGGATTCGCTTCCCGGTTCTTGCACAACGAGATGAACTCGTTGACATGGTCTTCGATGCACTTGTCCAACAAGTCGTACTTATCCGCATAATGCAAATACACCGTCCCGCGGTTCACGTTGGCGCGATCCGCGATTTCGTTGATGGTGATTTGGTCGAACTCCTTTTCCGAGAACAGCTCCAGAAACGCCTTCGTGATCGATTGTCTGGAACGCAGAATGCGGCGGTCGGTTTTAACGGCGTTTTCCATTCGTTACGATGCTCCTTTAGATAATCAACAATAGAGATGCTGGCGTTGAATATGGAACAGGATCGTATCCATTAACCATTGAGTATGCGGCGATTGTATCTATAATGTTAATCAACGGCCGTTAAATATTCAACGCATGTCGTATAAAGGAGCATCTGAGGATGGAAAATATAAAAAACAAAGTTGTCGTCATTACGGGAGCATCAAGCGGGATCGGAGAGGCCGCAGCGAAGCTGATCGCCCAGAACGGCGCGAAGGTGGTATTGGCGGCCAGAAGAGAGGACCGTCTCCGCGCGATCGTCGATGACATTATCCGAGACGGCGGCGAAGCCGTCTCGGTCACAGCGGATGTCGTATCTGCCGAAGACATGCTGAAGCTGGCCCAGACCGCCCTCCAGAAGTACGGTCGAATCGATGTATGGGTGAACAACGCGGGCATTATGCCGAACTCCAGATTGAATGAATTGCGAGTCGACGAGTGGGATCGAATGATCGACGTGAACGTCAAAGGCGTCCTGTATGGCATCGCGGCGGCGCTGCCGATCATGCGCGAGCAGCAGTCCGGTCATGTGATCAACCTGTCCTCGACTGCCGGTTATGAAGTAGCTCCGACGAGTGCTGTATACTCGGCTACCAAATTCGCCGTCAGAGCCATCACGGAAGGACTGCGCTTGGAAGAATCGGCGGCATCGGGCATCCGGACGACGCTGATTGCTCCGGGCCTGACGCGAACCGAGCTTCTGGACAGCATTACGAGCCCGGAAGTGCAGATGATGGCCAAACATATCGGCGATAAAGGAATATCTCCGTACAGCATTGCCCGAGCGATCGCGTTCGCCATTAACGAGCCTGACGATACGCTGGTCAGCGAGATTATGGTGCGGCCGACCGCATTGTAACATGGAGCCGTAACCCAACGACAGCAGGCTGCCGAGCACATCGGCAGCCTGCTTTCATATGGTTTCATCGTCCGTCGTTCACGATCGCTTTGCCGTAATGATCTACTGCGAAGCTGAACAGAACCTTCATCATAAACAGGATGCCCACGATCAGCATATAGGGCTGCACATCGGGCAATAAAGACGTGCCGCCGATGCCGGCGCATAAGAGCAGGCCTGCAACGAACAACTGCGATCGTTTTCCGGCAAGGGCGTTAACGACGAACGCGCCCGCTATCGTATAAGACCAGACCGCTATCGAATACCCGATATCCGTATTTAACAGCAGCGCAACCAGGATGACATGAACATGAACAGCGATGAAGAGGAGGCGATTGCGCTTGCGCGCAGCATAGAAATTGCTCGTCGAAGCGGTAAAATTGGCTATGCAGCCGGCAAATATATCGAAAATAAGAACCAAGGTCAGGGCGCTGCGCCACACCGGCAACGAATTCGTAAGCTCGGGAAACCGCAGCCCTAACGCGGCGGTAAGCAGGCCGCCGAAGAGCAGGATAGCCGCGATTGCTCCGACAGTTTGTCTTTCCCCGAAGATATCATGCAAAGACTTCGGAATCCGTAAGGACTTCACTTCACACACTCCCAACGTAATGGATTTCTCGTTCACGATAGAGTTTTAGAGTATTTGTTTATTATGACTACAAAATTATTATAAATACGGCATTCTGGATTTGCAATAGTTTTATACTCGAATAATTGATTTACTCTAAAACCTGAGCTACACTAAAGCTTGAGGTGGCACAGATGAACGGTTTTGAACGTCGGAAAGAGAAGAAGATCGAACAAATCTACCAAGCATCGCTGCAATTGTTTTCCAAATACGGCTTTCAGAAAGTCAGCGTGAATGAGATCGCCCAGACGGCGCAAGTCTCGCCGGCTACCATCTACAATTACTTCGGCACCAAAGAGCAGCTTTACGCCGAAATGCTCATGAACTGGATGGACAAGCAGCTGGAGCAGTACGACGAGATTCTGGATTCGGCGCTGAGTTTTCCCGAGAAGACGAAGGAAATTATGCTCAGAGAGGCGCAAAATTTGAAGCTGCTGTCGGATCGGATCGCGATAGCTTCGTCCTCCGATTGGAACGATTGGAGAGGCAAAGTCGCGGTGTACGGCGAGGAGAAGGCGGCTGCCTTTTTCATGAAATATGTCTCCCTGGGGAAACGAGAAGGGTATATTCGTCAGGATCAATCGGAAGAGATCGCGATCCTGTATTTCACGATGTTCAAGAACGAGCTGGGCCGCTATTGGGACGGAGAGCGCAGTCCGGAAGAGCTGACCGGGATACTCGATCCGATGCTGGAGCTGTTCTTCTACGGACTGGTCGGACAGGGCGGCAAGCTGATCTGATTCTTGATTCTCTAAGCCAACCTGATATTTCCGTGCATGAATTGCAAGGCTTTGTCATTCAGCTTTCCATATAATTAATGATTAAAGGATGATTGCTATGGATTGGCTGAAACGCATGAACAACGCCATGGAATATATAGAGACACATCTGTCCGGAGAAATCGATTACGACCAAGCAGCCAGAATTGCCTGCTGCTCGACCTACCATTTTCAACGAATGTTTTCGTTTATCGCCAGCGTTCCGCTGTCGGAGTATATTCGGCGCAGACGGCTCACCCTGGCGGCATTCGAACTGCAAAACAGCGGTACGAAGGTTATCGACATGGCGTTCAAGTACGGGTACGAATCGCCTGAGGCATTTTCCAGAGCGTTCAAAAAAATGCACGGCGCGATGCCGATGTCAGCGCGCGACAGAGGCGTCTCGCTCAAGGCCTATCCGCGGTTATCCTTTCATATTTCGATTCGAGGAGATGCGGAGATTAATTACAAGATCGAGGAGAAACAAGGTTTTGAAATGTTCGGCGTTTCAACCGTGATCGACGACGAGGGCGAGACCCCGTTCATTCAAATTCCTGAATTTTGGACGAAGTGTATTTCCGACGGAACCGTAGGCCGAATCCGTGCCGCTGCAGGGTTGGGGGAACACGGACAGATCCATGGGGTTCTCTACAATAATCAGGGAGGAAAATTCTCCTACATGATCGGGTATTTTCTTCCGGAGGGCGGTCTGGCGCAAGGGTTCGAACGGCTTCCAATCCCGACGCAAACGTATGCGGTTTTTTCAACGGGCGTCAACCCTGACGGGCAAAATGATATTCATCATTTGTGGAGACGCATTGGGGGAGAATGGTTTCCAACCTGCGATTATCATTCCGCTAACGGCCCCGAGTTTGAAATGACCTACGATAGAGGCGGCGGGATGTACGAAATGGAGGTCTGGATTCCCGTCGTCAACAAGACGGAGTCATAGGCTCTTAAAGGGTGTGAAGAGAATAGAGAATACCATCATTGCCGGACATGCGCTTGCTCAGTACGATATAGACGCGGTATCCGTATCGCCTATATCTCAGAGCGGCGCCGCGGTTTTCAAAGTTGAAGACGATCGCGGCTTGTTGTACAGCTTGCGTGTTCATAAATCCAAAAGCAGTACGCTCGAGAAGATATGGATGCGCCAAGATGTGCTGGACTCCGAGTTGGTATGGCTGGATGCGCTTAATCGCGAGACTCGTCTGATCCTTCCTGTGCCCAAACGCAATCGACAAGGATCGTATGTCACGCAGGTGGACGAAACGAATTGCACGATGCTCGGCTGGGTGGCGGGCGAGCAGAAACCGTACTTCACCAGCGAGCAGGAATTAAAATCGACGGCTGAAATGACCGCTGCGCTGCACCGTCAGGCCAGTACATGGCAACCTCCGTCATCCTTTGTTCGTCCAACTTATAATAGCGCTCGCGTGCGGGTTGCATTGGACATGCTCAACCAGCGGGTTAGCGAGGGGTTATTGGATGAACAGGATGTGAGGATTCTTAATGCCGCCGGGGAGAAAGCGATAGCCATGCTCGATGCGCTTCCTAAAAATAAGCAAACTTGGGGCGTATTGCACAACGATTTGATTCCGGGCAATATCGTATACGTAGACGGGGGTGCAAGCCCCATAGACTTCGGCGCGAGCGGGTTCGGTTTTTTCCTCAATGACTTGGCCTGCACATTTTGTTTTGTTTATCCCTCTACCAGGCAACAGTACATCGAATGGTATGGGAAGCATTTCCCGTTGCCAAATGACCATGAGGTTCAATTAGAAGGATTCTTTATCGCTTCGCGGCTGACATCGATGATCCATTTTCTCGGTCTTCCCGACGCCAACGTCTGGATACCGACAGATGTGCACAAGTCTGCCTGTCGCGAATTTGGCAGGTATGCGAACGGGGAACGCTTTTTGTTCACGGGTACGCCGTTCTGGGAATGAAGGTATGCGATCGAGGTGTTTTCGAAAGCGACAGAGTGCTTTACTTTCTGATGGGGGAACACCAAATGAATCTGAGAGGAGATTTGATGCGAATATTGGACGACGGCGGATTTAGATATAAAATAATACCTGACGCAGGGCATGGCATCAACCATGAGCGGCCAGGTATTATTAATGAAGAGATTGTTCAGTTTCTGCTGGAAGAATAGAGCGCGGTGCTGCGCAACAAGACCACTCCCACCCCGATGAACCATAAGATCGCGCCTATTCCGAACACGTATCCCGCGCTGTACAAGGCCGGAACGACTGTCACGATCCCTGCCGCGCCGATCACCACGCCGCCGACGTTTAACGTCTTTGGGAGATTGCCCGACAGCAGGCCGGCCCAGCTCACGAGCAGTATCCATAATCCGCCCGGAAGCTCAAGAGCTCCGCCCAGCCCTTCCTCCACAGCAGACAGCGATAACCACACTATATGGGCTTGTTCCGGATTTTTATCGTAGAGCTCGGCGATGATGCCGAGGTCGTTAACGATGATCATGCCGCTGGAGATGACCGTGACGACCCAGATCAACCCGAATGCGGTAGCGATCCGCATCAATACGGGGGCTCCGTCTTTAAGTCTCTCATGCAGCGCGAGTGCCAAAGGAACCATCGCCACTCCGGCGACCAGGTAAATGAGAAGATGCCAGACGTGCATTAGGGCCTGATGCTCCACAATAAATTTGACGTACTCTTCGGCTTCGGCCTCCATAATGGGACTCAAGTAAGTGAATACGAGTCCGATCCCCACGATATACGCGAATGCATTGACCAGCGCGGATATGCCGCCAGAGAGCGCCAGGTTTTTCAAGCTACGATTCGTCAACATCGTTTCGTTACCTCCGATTACGGGTTTTGCGAATAGTGTACCGGGAATCGGAGGCGACGCGAAGCTACTTAAGTATCGTTATTTCAGCAGCGGTCCTGCCAAGAGGTGTGGACGAGAGCGCGCTATGGAGGAAGAGAGAGGTTGAGGTGAATGCGCTTGAATCCAATGATTCAAAATAATACCGGCCTGCCGATACAAAACAAGATCGAACAGATCAATGCCTGCATCTATTCGATCCATGGAAATGCGACTGTTGAGCTTGTAAGCGTAACCTGCGACGATATCGGCTATAAAACGCCAAACTTCACAACCTCCGGTATATTCCGCCTGCATGGCCTGGTTAAGCTGGACAACGAATTGAAGCCGTGGTGCGCTATTCTTAAGATCATTAAACCGGATACCGCCGAGAAAGATAACGCAGAACATCACAACTACTGGCGACGTGAGGCGCTCGTATTCGAGTCGGGGATTTTGAGGGAATTTCCGGATTCCGTCTACGCGGCAGAACACTTTTGGGTTGAGGAGCAACAGGACGGCACCGTATGGCTTTGGATGGAGTACGTAGAGGGGGAGTACGCCAACACAGTCGAGCAATTCGCTTATATTGCCCGACAATTAGGCCGGTTTAACGGAGCTTATCTCACAGGCCTGCGCCCGCTGCCGGATCAGGAGTGGATATGCCGAGCGTGGCTGAAGTCATGGACGACCGCAAGCCGCATGTACGCCCCGAATATGGAGGATTACGCTAGCCGGGTATCGACGGAAGAAGACCGACACACGTGGACGTGGTATCAAGAAATCCTGCGAAACCTGGACGCCGCGATCGATTCGCTCCAACAGCTGCCGCGCGTACTGGCGCATCAGGATCTAAGCCAGATGAATATGCTGCTCGTTCAACAAGAAGGGAATGGCAATCGACTGGTTCTGATCGACTGGCAGTTCATGAGTCTATCGGGAATCGGTGAAGACTTAGGGAAGCTATACGGCGTGAATCTCAGTCTTGGCATCATTCCTCCCGATCAATACATAAGGTTCCAAACCTCCGTTTACGATGCATACCTGGAAGGGCTGCGGGAAGCGGGATGGCGGGGGAACGCACAATTGGCGAGATACGGCTTCTGCTTAAGCATGGCCTTGAGAAGCGTGTGGGAGGTTCCGCAGTATTTTTCCGTCATGGCTCAGTTGGAGAATGAACCCCGGAACGCGAAGCTCCAAGAGAGGCTTAACCGGCTTTCCGGCATCGTATCCATACAAAAACAAATGGCGCTGGAAGCGGATGCTCTTCAACGTTCGTGGGCGCGGCTGTAATCCAGGAAGCGATATACATTAAATTTAACCGGTTTGAACCTTGCGAAAAAATATTTCTGTTTGTTTTAATGATATGTCGATTATTCGAGCGGCCGTTCGTCGTCAAAGTAGATGTGAGGAAGAATCGCTGCGAGCATGGATTTCCGCCGAGGCGGTCTGAGCCATGCCTGCGTCGAGAAGCACTACGATATTCGGAGAGAGAGGGATGGATCGATGAATCGTGTTATCTCGAAAGACGGCACGTCGATTGCGTATACGAAGGTCGGACAGGGGCCTGCCCTGATTTTGGTCGACGGGGCGCTCTGCTATCGGGCGTCCGGCCCGAACGAGCCGCTGGCCAAGGAGCTGTTGCCGCATTTTACCGTGTATACCTACGATCGCCGCGGTCGGGGCGAGAGTAACGAAGCAAAGCCTTATGCGATCGAGAGGGAGGTCGAGGATATCGCGGCGCTGATCGAAGAAGCGGGAGGCTCGGCGCACCTGTACGGCATTTCTTCCGGCGCCGCCCTGGCGCTCGAGGCGGCCAAGCGTCTCCCTTCGGTCAAGAAGCTTGTCGTGTATGAAGCGCCGTTCGTCGTTGACGGCAGCCGGCTTCCGGTGCCGGGCCATTACGCCGCAACGTTCGACAAGCTGCTGGCCGCGAATCGACGCGGAGCGGCGGTTAAGCATTTCATGAGAAAAGGCGTGGGGCTTCCTGCGATCGTCACGGCGATGATGCCGCTCATGCCTGCATGGTCGAAGCTTAAAGCGGTTGCGCATACGCTTCCGTACGACACGCTGCTGACGGAGAGCTTTCAGAGAGGGAAACCGCTGCCTGCCGATTACTGGTCCGCCGTCAAGCTTCCGACGCTTGTCCTGTACGGCGGCAAAAGCCCCGCATGGATGCAGAACGGGATGAAGGCGCTCTCCGAGACGCTGCCTCAAGCCGCCCTGAACGTTCTGCCGGGGGAGACCCATATCGTTAAGCCGAAGTCGCTTGCGCCGCCGATGATCGCTTTTTATCTCAACGAACAATAAACCGAGGAGGGCTCCGGCATGAAATTCAGAACAACGCTCGAATTAAGCAAAAAAACGGCTACCGGCATTCACGTTCCCGACGAAATCGTGGAGGCGCTCGGAGCGGGCAAGAAGCCGCCCGTCAAAGTGACGATCGGCTCCTACACCTACCGCAGCACCGTAGCGTCGATGGGAGGCAGGTTCTTGTTGCCGGTAAGTCAGGAGCATCGCGAAGGAGCGGGCATTCAGGCCGGCGACGAAATCGAAGTCGAACTCGAGCTGGATGACGCGCCGCGCGAAGTAAGTGTGCCGGCCGATTTCGTGGAAGCGTTGGATCGTCATGCAGAGGCGCGGGAGTTCTTCGATCGGTTGTCCTACAGCAATAAGCGCCGGTTTGTTTTGAATATCGAAGGCGCCAAGAGCGCGGAGACCAGGCAGCGGCGCATCGACAAGTCCGTTGAATTGCTGCGCGAAGGCAAGCTTCAATAAGCAAGCGACAGGAGAGGCGCGCTGGGACTTATCGAAAGTAACGTTCCAGCGCCTCAAGGCGGGGGCAATCGACGCCTCGATCTCTACGGAGACGGTGCTGGAGTTCCTGCAAGCTATCGCCGGCATGCAGACGCAATGGGGAATGGCTTCCGAGTATCAGACGAAAATCGGCGAGGTGCACAAGCTGATGCTGTACGGGCTGATCGGGCGTTGAGCGGCAGAAGAGAGTGCAGATTCCAAAACAAGCCTGACTCTGCGCGCAGAGTCAGGCTTGTTCAAATCCCGCTATGTTAGGCCAACCGCATCTTGAAATCCCCATACCCGAACTCGCGCACGACCTCGCAATCTCCATCTTTCTTCTGGATGGCGATGGCGGGAAGGCTCATGCCGTTAAACGTCGTGTTCTTCACCATCGAATAGATCGCCATGTCTCCGAACACGAGCCGGTCGCCGCTCTTGAGCGGCTGATCGAAGGAATAGTCGCCGATGACGTCGCCCGACATGCAGGTAGATCCGCCGAGTCGATAGAGGAACGGCTTCTCGCCGACTTCCCCCGAGCCGAACAGCGGAGGACGGTAGGGCATCTCCAGCACGTCCGGCATATGGCAGGAAGCCGAAGTGTCCAGAAGAGCGATGTCTATGCCGTTGCGCATCGTATCCAGGACGGTGGACACCAGATACCCCGCATTGAGGGCTACGGCCTCTCCAGGCTCCAGGTAGACCGCCAAGCCGTACTTCTCCTGCATGCGCTTGATGCACGTCTCCAGCAGCGGAATGTCGTAGTCTTCCCTGGTGATATGGTGGCCTCCGCCGAAGTTGATCCATTCCATCTGAGGCAGCCATTCTCCGAACTTCTCTTCCACCGCTTGCAGCGTGGTGGCGAGATCGTTCGAATTCTGCTGGCACAGCGTGTGGAAATGCAGCCCCGAAATTCCGTCCAGCAGTTCGGGACGGAACTGCTCCAAGGTCACGCCGAAGCGGGAGCCGGACGAACAAGGGTCGTACAGGCCGTGACCCTCCTGCGTAGAGCATTCCGGGTTGATGCGCAAGCCGACTTTCTTGCCGGCTTGCAGCGCCTTATCTTTGAACTTCTCCACCTGAAAGAAGGAATTGAAAATAATGTGATCGCACAGCGAGACGATCTCATCGATCTCGTCCTCGCGATAAGCCGGCGAGAAGACGTGGTTTTCCTTCCCCAGTTCTTCTTTCCCCAGACGAGCTTCGAACAATCCGCTCGCTGTCGCGCCGCTCAAATACTCGGCGACCAGAGGATACAGCTTATACATCGAGAAGGCTTTCTGCGCCAGAATGATCTTGCATCCGGTGCGATCCATGACTCCGCGAAGAATCTTCAGGTTCTTCTCAAGAAGAGCTTCGTCGACAACGTAACAGGGAGTGGGCAGCTCTTCGAATCGCATCCGATTAGACGTGCTCCGCTACGAGTTCTTTTTCTTGCGCCGGAATCGGATCGGCATCGACGAGCGTCGGAGCGAGGTCTTCCTGCCAAGGCAGGCCCCACTTGTTCAGAGCGTCCATGAACGGATCCGGATCGAACTCTTCGATGTTGTATACGCCCGGCTTGTTCCATTTGCCCGTCAGAATCATCATGGCGCCGATCATGGCAGGAACGCCCGTCGTGTAAGAAATGGCTTGAGAGCCGACTTCTTCGTAGCATTCCTCATGAACGCACACATTATAGACGTAATACGTTTTTTCCTTGCCGTCCTTCTTGCCTTTGAAGATACAGCCGATATTCGTCTTGCCCTTCGTGCGGGGGCCCAGGGAAGCAGGGTCCGGCAGTACGGCTTTCAGGAATTGCAGCGGAACGATTTGCTTGCCTTCGAATTCGATCGGCTCGATTGAGGTCATGCCTACGTTCTCCAGGCATTTCAGGTGAGTCAGGTAGCTCTGGCCGAAAGTCATGAAGAAGCGGATCCGCTTCACTCCCGGGATGTTCACGGCCAACGATTCCAGCTCTTCATGGTACAGCAGGTACATATCCTTCTCGCCGACTTCCGGGAAGTCGTACACCCGCTTGATCTCCATCGGCTTCGTTTCGACCCATTCTCCGTTCTGGAAGTAGCGGCCGTTAGCCGTAACTTCGCGGATGTTGATCTCCGGGTTGAAGTTTGTAGCGAACGGATAGCCGTGATCACCGGCGTTGCAGTCGAGAATGTCGATATACTCGATCTCGTCGAAGTGGTGCTTGAGCGCGTAAGCGGAGAATACGCCCGTTACGCCAGGGTCGAAGCCGCTGCCGAGCAGAGCGGTAATTCCGGCTTTCTCGAAGCGCTCGCGATAATCCCACTGCCACTTGTACTCGAACTTCGCCGTATCGTGCGGCTCGTAGTTCGCCGTGTCCATGTAGTGAGTTTTGGTGGCCAGGCATGCGTCCATGATCGTCAGATCCTGGTACGGCAATGCCAGGTTGATGACGATGTCCGGCTTAACCTGCTCGATCAAGGCGATGAGTTCGTCCACGTTGTCGGCATCGACTTGAGCCGTCGTGATTTTGGTTTTGCCGCCGTCGAGCTTGGCTTTCAGCGCGTCGCATTTGGACTTCGTGCGGCTGGCGATGCAGATTTCCTCGAATACTTCGCTATTTTGAACACATTTGTGAATCGTGACGGAAGCTACGCCGCCGCAACCGATGATTAGAGCTTTTCCCATTTTCCATTTCCCCTAACTGTTTGAGATTCTTGTTTAACATTCCAAATTCGATCAAAAGAAAAAGCAAGCCGAAGACGCTTTGACCGCGCACATCGCTTGCTTTGATATATTCGTCATGATTAAAAAGCAAAAAGCACGCACGCAGCCTACGCTGACGGCATACTCCTCTACTAGCCATGTGAAATGACATTTCAGTAGAAGCTTCTTAATATTCAAAATATACCCGGTGGATTCAGAGTCTAAATAGCAAATAATCACTATGCCACTCTTATTGACCGTTTCACAAGTTGTGTGCGGATGCACTGGTTGTAAAGTAACCAACTCATAAAATTTGAGCTTTTAACTCAATCAATAAGGCAACTAAAGTTGCCAATCGGCATTTGACCCGGCTGTCCGTTGGCCTCAACTTCTTGTCGGAAGTGGTCAAAAATTATCTGCTGACAATGAACCTCAGATTTTTTGAAAATTAATAGCTTCTTCTTCCAATCTACGAAAACTATCATATCAGCATATCCGATAATAATCAATCACCAAATTATTATAGTCTTGAAACAGCGATCGATACCGAGGACTTGACAAAAGCGACACACGTGTCGTATTTTTCTATTATCGACATGCGTGTCACTTTTCAGCTTGAAAGGAACATCCCCTATGACGTTGACGCCAAAAGCGATTAAGAAGAAGCGATACATTTTGGAGAAAGCCGAAACCGTCTTTATAAGAGAAGGATATCCCTCCGTTACGATGAAACACATCGTCGAAGAGTGCGGAATAAGCCGCGGCGGGCTATACAAGTATTACAGCTCTGCGCAGGAGATTTTCGAGGATATTTTATCGTTGAGCAAAGAAGATGATTATGCGTATTTCACCGAGGGCATGAAGCAGGGAAGGAACGCCGTCGAGCTGTTGCACGGTTTTCTGCAAAAGCAGAAAGAGGAATTGGCGAATGCGAAAAATACGATTAGAGCGGCCAGCTACGAATATTTCTTATCGCGAAGACGTCATCTTCCGGAGGAAGTGCTGGGGGCGTACTTTAATGGCGCGGTTGCCGTCTTCTCTCGCGTCCTTGCCTACGGGATTGAACGGCAAGAAATGACACGCTTAGCTCATGCGGATATCGAGAAAACGGCAAGGCATTTCGTCGTTGCGCTGGAAGGATTGAATGTCCTGGCCATGAGCATGTCGGTTTCTCCCGAGCTGATCCAAGAGCAGCTAGACCTTATAATGGCCCCGATCGTCTGACAATTAGAATTGAGGGATACGATGGCAACCATCCTGAGCGCAGAGAAAATCGTGAAGCGATTCCATGAAAACGAAACGGTATTAAACGGAGTGGATCTGTCCATCTCCCCGAACTCGTTCAACGTCATCCTCGGCGCAAGCGGCTCCGGCAAAACGACCTTGCTGAATATTATGTCCGGGCTGCTAAAGCCGACTTCCGGCAAGGTGTTCTACAACGGTTCCGAGCTTACCGCGTTTAACCCTTCCCAAATGGCGGATCTGAAGAGGAACGACATCGGCCATATTTTCCAGAGCTATCTTCTGCTGCCGAATTTGACGGCGGGGGAGAACATTCGGATTGGCATGACGACGAGCCGGGAAACCTCATTACCCTTTGACGAAATTACGGAAATGCTCGGAATAGACGACATTTTACATAAGTTCCCCTCCCAATTATCCGGCGGACAGCAGCAGAGAGTATCCGTAGCCAGGGCGATCATTAAAAATCCCAAAGTCCTGTTCTGCGACGAGGCGACCGGAGCCCTGGACGAGGAGAACAGCAGACGCGTGATCAAGCTATTGCACTCGATCAAACAGCGGTACGGCGTAACGGTCGTGTTCATCACCCACAATTTAAGGATCGCCGATACCGCCGAACGCATTATTACAATGAAAGACGGACTTGTTCATCAGGACAGGTCGAATAAAGCCCCATTAGCGCGGAAGAAATGAGCTGGGAAATCGGATGAGCATTCGAACAAGCGAACGCTTGCTGTTCAAGGAAACCGGGAGAAGCCTGTTGAAAAACAGGAGCTACGCTGCTCTGCTCGGCCTGTTGGTCATGTTGACTTCGTTTATGTACTTTTTTGTTCAATTCTCCATTGATACCAATATGGATAACCTGCGCAGGCTCGTGCGATCGGGGGCGACTTTGACCGAGGATCAGGCCGGATTGCTTGCGGCGCTGCAGGCGAACGCGTCTTTGGCATGGATGTTTCTCTTATGCTTTTTGGCTATGAGCGCATTTGCGACGTTTCTTTTTTACCGGCATTATTTCGGCAAGCATCAAAGAGAGATCGGCGCATTTAAGGCGCTTGGTTTCAGTAATCGAGTCATCGTACGGACGTATGCAGCCTGTACGCTTATTCTGTCCACGGCAGCTTCGTTAACGGGCGCTGTATTAGGGTGGATCTTCTCGGGGGTGCTGCTGGATGCCTATACGGCTTCCTACGGGATTGCCGACGTTGAAAGAGGCATCCATGCCGTTAGCCTGGTTTACGGCGTTATTCTGGTCATCTCGGTGTTGTGCGCCGCGACTGCGTGGTCCTGCGCAACGTTTTGCAAGAGAGAGACTGCACTGCTCATAAGCGATGCGGCTGCGAAAAGGGAAAATCGAACCGTTAACCGGATTGCCGACCGCATTTCTTCCGTATGGCCGGAAAGCCGCAGAGTTTCGGTCAGAATCGCGCTTCGCAAGCCCGTCACCTGCGTGCTCAGCCTGATCGCCGTCGGGGTAAGCATGAGCCTTTTCATCATGAGTGTCTCCCTCTACATGAGCAGCGATAAAGTCTATCGGTCGCAGACGGAGGGACATCATTATGCGTATAACGTGCGGTTGGACGAGATGGTTCTGGACGATACGGGAAAACCCGCGCGTTCGGATCTGTACTTGAAAGTTCCGGCTTCCATCCAGATGTCAGGCGCTCGCGAGCCTATTCAACAGCACATCGTCGGCCTATCCGGCGGCGGGAATACGCTGGAGCTGCACGACCGGAACAACGAACGGCTGACCGTTCCGGAGGATAACGGAATATGGATCGGCGCCGCTCTGGAGGAAGTGTACGGTCTCAAGAAGGGCGATATGATTACCCTTGAGCTCTCGGGCGCACCTCATTCGGCCTTCATTGCCGGCGTGGCGGAAAACGCGGAAAGCAACTCCGTGTATATCGGCAGGAAACAGTTGACCGATTGGCTCGGCCTGCCGGAAACCTCGTATAACGGCTATTGGAGCAACGAGCTGGAACCGGCGGTCCCTGGGCAAGTTACGGCAAGAGCAGACCGCTTGGCGGCGCTCGACAAGGATGTCGTCTCCAATCGGATGAGCGCGGTCATTAATCAACTGCTGGGATGCGTGGCGGGGCTTATTCTCATCTACTTGGTATTGCTTCTTAATTTTCAGGACAGTAAGAAGGACATGCTGGTTCTGGGGTTATTGGGCTACAGGCCCAAAGAGATTAACGACATGCTGATCAGCGTATACAGGCCGGTCATGACGGCTGCTTTCCTGCTGATGCTGTTCCCCAGCATTGCCCTGTGCAAGGAAATACACAGAAGCCTGTCCATCCAAACGGGCGATTACATTCCGTTTCAGACCAACATTGGAATTATACTCAGCCTCTTTATTGGGATTCAGTTGATTTATTGGATCGTAGAAAAAGCCTTTACGGCTAAAATAGGAAAAATCGTGCGAAGAGAGGCGGTGTTTAATTTCGTTTAATCGGCAGCAGGGTCGCTCGCTTAGGTCGGGGTACAAGCAGGGAGTCCTTCTTCTCCATATATTGAATGGATCCAATTATAGAATGGAGGTTCAATGATGAAGAGAAGAATATCCTGGAACAAGAAGGTGAAGCCGGCAGCGAGTCGGACGACAAGCCCGAAGCGGAGCGTCAAGACTCCGGTCAGAAGAGCGAGCGGCTTGAAGCCGCGCATTAAGCAATCCAACGCTTTCGAACTGCAAGTGTTCAGACTCGTTAATATGGAAAGAACAAGCCGGGGCATCCCCGCGCTGACGCTGAACTCGACGCTGGCGGAGCTGGCCCGGCTGAAATCGACCGATATGCGGGACAACAACTATTTCGGCCATAACTCCCCGCTATACGGCTCTCCCCAGCAAATGTTGGACAGGTTCGGCGTTGAGTGGAGAGCTTCCGCGGAAAATATCGCGGCCGGCCCGACAACGCCCGAAGAGGTCGTCAGAGTGTGGATGAACAGCACAGGCCACCGGGCCAACATTCTGGATCGCCGTTTCACAGACACCGGCGTCGGTTACGTAGCCGGCAATCCGACAAGCGAATATCGGACGTATTGGACGCAATTATTCATCCAACGTCCTTAATTTCAAGGACGAAGATCAAGAGACTTTTCCCAATGGCATCCGGCGGCCGGCGGGGAAGGTTTCTTTTTGTTTTCGTCCAAAAATTAAAGGTTGATTTCTTGGGCGAGTAGCTTTATAACTAAATTAGAATCATTATTATTTGAAATTCATTATATTTTAGGGGTGACAGGAATGGATATGGTGAGTGCGGGTGCCGGCAAGTGTCCGGTCCATCATGGAAGCGCTGCAAGTCACAGGTCTAGCGGTACGACGAACAGAAATTGGTGGCCGAACCAGTTGAACTTGAACATTCTTCACCAGCATGACCGGAAGTCGAACCCTATGGACGAACAGTTCAATTATGAGGAAGAGTTCGGAAAGCTGGACTACCAGGCGCTTAAGCAGGATCTGCGCGATCTGATGACCGACAGTCAAGACTGGTGGCCGGCCGACTACGGACACTACGGTCCGTTCTTTATACGTATGGCCTGGCATTCCGCGGGTACATACCGCACGGGCGACGGACGCGGCGGGGCCAACACCGGCACGCAGCGTTTTGCGCCTCTGAACAGCTGGCCGGACAACGGCAATCTCGATAAAGCGCGCCGTCTGCTGTGGCCGATCAAGCAGAAGTACGGCAACAAGATTTCTTGGGCCGACTTGCTCATTCTGACGGGCAATGTCGCCATCGAATCGATGGGAGGCAAGACGTTCGGCTTCGGCGGCGGCCGCGAGGACGTGTGGCATCCGGAAGAGGATATTTACTGGGGAGTCGAGACGGAATGGCTGGGGGACAAGCGGTATACAGGCGATCGTCAGCTTGAGAACCCGCTTGCCGCCGTGCAGATGGGCTTGATCTATGTCAATCCGGAAGGCCCGAACGGCACTCCCGACCCGCTGGCAAGCGCCCGCGACATCCGCGAGACGTTCAAGCGGATGGGCATGAACGACGAAGAGACGGTGGCGCTCGTAGCCGGCGGACATACGTTCGGCAAGGCTCACGGCGCAGGAGACGCTGCCCACGTCGGCGCGGAGCCGGAAGCGGCCGCCGTAGAGGCGCAAGGCTTGGGATGGATCAGCACGCACGGCTCCGGCAAGGGCCGCGACGCCATCACCAGCGGCATCGAAGGCGCTTGGACCGCGAATCCGACGCAGTGGGACAACGGGTTCTTCGAGCTGCTGTTCGGATACGAATGGAAGCTCACGAAGAGCCCGGCAGGGGCTCATCAGTGGACACCTGTAGATCCTGCCGTGGAGCATCTCGCGCCGGATGCGGAAGATCCGTCCATTCGCGTCCCTACGATCATGACTACCGCCGATATGGCGTTGCGCGTTGATCCGGCCTACGAGAAGATTTCCCGCCGCTTCTACGAGAACCCGGACGAGTTCGCAGATACGTTCGCCCGCGCATGGTTTAAGCTCACGCATCGCGACATGGGGCCTCGCGCCAGATACCTGGGACCGGAAGTTCCGGATGAAGTTCTGATCTGGCAGGACCCGGTGCCTGCCGCGGACTACGAATTAACGAGTGAAGAAGTCGAGGATCTGAAGACGAAGATTCTCGATTCCGGACTGACGATCGGCGAGCTGGTCACGACCGCTTGGGCTTCGGCCAGCACCTTCCGCGGCTCCGATATGCGGGGCGGCGCCAACGGCTCCCGAATCCGTCTGGCTCCGCAGAAGGATTGGGAAGCGAATCAGCCGAAGCAGCTTGCGAAAGTGCTTGCGATTCTGGAAGCCATTCAAGACGATCTCGACAAGAAAGTCAGCTTGGCCGATTTGATCGTTCTGGGCGGCAGCGCCGCGGTAGAGAAAGCCGCGCGCGATGCGGGCTTCGACGTGACCGTGCCGTTCACGGCCGGACGCGGCGACGCGACCCAAGAGCAGACGGACGTAGAGAGCTTCGCGGTGCTGGAGCCGGTCGCGGACGGCTTCCGCAACTATCAGAAGAAGCAGTACAGCGTAAGCCCTGCTGAGCTTCTCGTAGACAAGGCGCAGCTGCTCAACCTTACAGCACCGGAGATGACGGCGCTTATCGGCGGACTGCGCGTGCTGGGCGCCAACTACGGCGGTACCAAGCACGGCGTATTCACGGACCGGGTTGGCCTGCTCACGAACGACTTCTTCGTGAACCTGCTCGATATGGGAGTGCAATGGAAGCCTGCGGAAGACGGCGTATACGAAGGGCGCGATCGCAAGACGGGCGAGGTCGTACGCACGGCGACGATCGTGGACCTCGTATTCGGCTCCAACTCCGTGCTGCGCGCCATCGCGGAAGTGTACGCCCAAGACGACAACCAGGCCAAGTTCGTGCGCGACTTCATCGCCGCTTGGGTCAAGGTCATGAACGCCGATCGTTTCGACTTGCATTAAGGCCATCGAAGGCCGGATCTTCTACCTGTAATCCGAACATGGAAAGCAAAGAGCAGTATTTGTTGCCGAATACTGCTCTTTGCTTTCCTGCTATACAGTTCGAAAAGGAGGACGAGCGATGGCGGTCATGCTGAGCAAAGAAACGATACTGGCCAAAATGAAAGAAGAAGGATTGCGCATCACTCCCCAGCGCGTTCGGATTATCGAACTCCTACTGGAATTGTCGCATCCGACGGCGGAGCGGATTTATGCGGGCATGGCCGAGAAATTTCCTTACGTCAGCCAGATGACGGTGTACAGCACGTTAAAGATCCTGAAGGAGATCGGCGTCGTCCGCGAGCTGTCCAACGGCAGCAAATCCAGCAATTTCGAGCTGGCCGACGAGAATCATTGGCATTTTCATTGCAGGCTTTGCGGCGGGATCTACAACCTGGAGCCTGAGAATGCCGAAGCGTTGTGGGTCGTCGGGACGAATAAAGGCGCGTTCCAGGTCGACAGCTGCAAGGTCGAGTATTATGGCGTATGCGCGCAGTGTAAGGCCTAGGAAGGGCGGCTCAAGCTTTGCGCACGGCAAACTTGCGGAAATGCCGGGTAACGGCAACGGGGCGGCTGCCGATCAGGAAGCGCCGATCGCTCACTCGCCATGTATGAGTGCTTTTATCCTTTCTGCGGACGTAGACGTAGTTGTAGGGGGAAGCAGCGTATATACGGTAGCCTTTCTTAGAGCAGCCTCGTAAAAACTTGACGTCCTCGCCAAGCGAGATATCCGGGAAGGGGACGTTGCGGAACAGCTTCTTCCAGAACAAGAGGGTTCCGCCTTGAACGAATCCGACGAATTTATTCCGTTCGTGCGGAGACCGGATGATCAGCCGACGGCTTGCAGCCAGATAAACCAGACACGCGTGCTTGCCGACTACCGGGCTTCCCGTGCGCAGGAGCGTCTGGACTTGCTCCCTCAGATAGTACGGCGAATAATAATCGTCGTGGTCGAATTTGGCGACGAGCGGATACTTGGCCCGGCAGATGCCGCCATTTAAACATTGTCCCAGCGAGATTCGCTCCGGCACTTGATAGACGGTCACATCGGGATAACCCGCGGTCTTTCGCCGCCACTCCTCCAAGCTAATGCCGTCCTTGTTAAGGATGATGATCAGTTCTTTGCGCTTGTAGCGTTGAGCCCGGTAATTGTTCAAGATGTTCGCGATAAAGCCGGGCTGATTCGTGCAGGTAATAATGGACACCCCAGGTTCGGACAAGGGCTTCCCCTCCGCTCGATCGATTTCTCCTAACCCTTTTGCTTTATCAAATTCGAGTTCTTGGAAGTTGCTTGGGCTCGATCCGGAGTGCTAACTATTCTAGATGCTCAAATTGTTTCTTGAGGCAGTTAAGAATAAACTGCTCTTGTCGGCTCATTTAAATTTCGCTCCTCTTGTCGATATGATACAATTAGAAGAGGATCATTGTTAGTCTGGGGGATGTCATGGCACTTATTGATATTGAAATCGATGAAGAGACGCCCTGTCTCGTACATCGAGTGTCCGGCGAGACATACCAGACGGAATTCGCCCGCCTGACTTTCGACGATCTGAAGCAAGTAGGTGAGGAGGCCGGTTGGATCGGATTCGACTGGAGCCGTTATCTGAAAGACAAGAACTTCGAAGTGTATAAGCTGCTGGTGCAAGGAGATAATGCCATACAAGGGATCGTATGCCTTGGCGTGAGAGATAGCTGGGTGGAAGTATATTTGGTGGAGAACGCGCCATGGAACATCGGAAGAGAACGGCAGGAATTCAGGGGCGTCGGTGCTCACCTATTCGCGATTGCGTGCAGGCGTAGTTTCGAGGCAGGTTGCGAAGGGTACGTCGCCTTTGATGCGAAGACGGGGTTGGTGGATTATTACGTTCGCGCACTTCGAGCAGAGGCGATGGGGCCAAATCGACTTTTCATTGCGACGCCGCGGGCGGTGCAATTGGTGGCTACCTACTTCGGAGAAGGAGGGGTATGACATGCGTGACAAGCGACTGTTCGAGGGAATGAGCGAACTGGAGGAGATCTCCAGGGGCGTACTGGCGGTTCCTGTGCCGGAGGAAGAACGCGAAGCAGTCTTCGAGGAGACACGGAGGGCGATTGAACTCATGAAGCAAGGCAAGTGGGTGCCTCTAGGTGCGGAACGTTCCGCACCTAAGTCCTGAGAGGACCCATGCTAGATATTTCTTATACAAATAACGTAGAGAAGGCACCCGATTGGGTGCCTTCGATTTTGCTTTATAGATGATACGCTCCTCGTTAAGGTATCATTTCCAACAACACGTATATACTGGTATATACGTGTTGTTGGAGGTGTGATAAAATGAGAGAAAGAAGTCGGAAAGAGGGGGGACTCACCATGTCTACCACCGTACAAAAGTGGGGAAACAGTCTAGGCATTCGCATTCCCAGCCAGATCGCGGAAAAGATTGCGATCAGCCAAGGTTCGGAAGTTGACTTGATTGTGGGTGATGATCATTCGCTCATCGTAATCCCTAAAAAGAAAAAGCCGACATTGGAAGAATTGTTGGCCCAATGCAAACCGGAAAATCGACACGATGAAATGGATTTTGGTGTAGAAGGGAAGGAATTGCTTTAGATGAGTGCAGATCGAGGAGATCTAGTATGGATAAACTTTAATCCCCAGGCAGGTCACGAACAAGCCGGTAGAAGATCTGCAATCGTGCTCTCACCAAAATCGTTTAACGAAACGACGGGTTTTGTTTCAGTCTGCCCAATCACTCATACGGTCCGAGGCTGGGGGTTTGAAGTATTGCTCCCCAAAGGGTTGGTGTTTGACGGGGTCATTTTAACGGATCAGATCAAAAATCTCGATTGGCGAGCTAGACGCATTGACATTGTCGGAAAAGCCCCGAATGAATTAGTCAATGAGTGCTTAGACAAAATACGCACATTTTTGTAGCTGATCTCATTTAGGGGTTGGCTTTTTATATACAGGAGAAGCACGCAGCGCTGCCATAAATCCTTGAGGTAATTGCGAAAACCCACTTCAACGAATGCTGCGCATACTGTAACGAAAAAAAGCCGCTCACCCGAGAGCATGTTTGTACGCATCAAACCGAATCCTAGTCTCGAAGCCCGAACTTCTGATATAATAGTTTGGAAGATTTGCCATTTCCATAAATGGAGGCGCTTACATATGAGTCGACAATTGGAGCAAGAGGGGTACTTCGGAGAGTTCGGGGGAAGCTTCGTTCCGCCGGAACTGCAGGATGTGCTGAACTACTTGAGCGAACAGTTTTACAAGTTCAGAGACGACCCTGACTTCAAGGAAGAGCTTCGTTATTACCTTCGCGAATACGTTGGCCGCGAGAGCCCGCTGACGTATGCCGAACGACTGACCGAAGCTTGGGGCGGCGCCAAGATCTACCTCAAGCGCGAGGATCTGAACCATACCGGAGCGCACAAAATCAATAACGCAATCGGCCAGATTCTGCTCGCCAAGAGAATGGGAGCGAAGCGGATCATCGCGGAGACCGGAGCCGGGCAGCATGGAGTCGCCACAGCGACGGCTTGCGCGATGTTTAATATGGAGTGTGTCATCTACATGGGGGCGGAAGACACGCGGCGCCAGGCGCTGAATGTGTTCCGGATGGAGCTGCTCGGCGCGACCGTCGTGCCGGTCGACAAGGGGCAGGGACGTCTGAAGGACGCGGTCGACGAAGCGCTGGGCGATCTCGTTCAGAACTACAAAAATACGTTCTATCTGCTCGGCTCCGCGGTCGGTCCGCATCCGTTCCCGACGATGGTCAAGCACTTCCAGGCGATCATCAGCGAAGAGTCGAAGCGGCAAATTATCGAGAAGGAAGGGCGTCTTCCCGACGCGGTTATCGCTTGCGCGGGCGGCGGCAGCAACGCGATCGGCGCGTTCGCCCACTACATCGACGAGCCGAGCGTACGCCTCATCGGCGTCGAACCCGACCAGGCGCCGACTTTGACTCAGGGCGTCCCGGGAACCATTCACGGCTTCAAGTGCCTGGTGCTGCTCGACGAGAACGGCGAGCCCAGGAAAACCTATTCGATCGCTGCCGGGCTCGACTATCCGGGCATCGGACCGGAGCACAGCCACCTGAAGGTGACGGGCCGGGCCGAATACGCTACGGTCACGAACGAGGAGGTGCTGGAAGCGTTCCAGGAGCTGTCTCGCGTTGAGGGAATCATACCGGCTCTGGAGAGCGCGCATGCGCTTGCCTATGCGAAGAAGCTGGCTCCATCGATGGACCCGGACAGGATTCTCGTCATCAACCTGTCCGGCCGCGGCGACAAGGACGTCGAGCAAGTGTTCCATATGCTCAAAAAATAACTAATCGCATCGCCGAAGGGGTTGTCCCGTAAGTAGGGAAGTACAAGATTATCGATGAAAAAGGGTGGGCATCTATCTCCCGGAGACTGCCTCATACGGTCCTGAAATCACCTTTTGACGGGTTTACCGTTCCCATTTCAGGATCGTATAGCATCGGAGGGAGATAGACGCCCATGACATCATCCCATAGATAATCGTTCTGTACGACTCTGTTTACTCACGGGACACCCCCTTAAACGTCCTCTAACTCAGCGTCACGATGCGATTGATCTCCGTTCCTTCCGTATTTTTCCCCATTAACCTCCGCAGCATGAATTTCGCCATCTGGAATTTGTTGCCCGAATCCCAATACTCGGCCGTTTCGACGTTCACCTTGATCAGGACGAGGTTGGGGTCGTCGTACGTCGTTTCCAGCAGCTCCTTGTACATCGGATTCCAGAATTGTTTCAGCTTCTCCACGTCTTCCACCAGCTCGGCCGTGCCGCGGATCGAAACGAAGGACTTGCCCGCATAGGCTACGTTGACTTGCCGGTTGCGCAGCAGCTCGTGGAATTTGCCGCTGTCTTTCTGAGTCAGGAACCATAAGCTGCCGTCGTCGTCCATGTCCTGAGTTTTCATAGGACGCGAAACCAGGCCTTCTTCCGATACCGTCGTCAGCATTGCCGTATCAATGCCTTTGATCAATTCGCGGACTTTCTCGATGGCTTCCCGGTTATCGGAGGTTGGATTCGTCATGGCGTTCACCTTTTTCGGATGTATTTTTCGCTTTAGTATTGCACCCGCGCCTCTCCGAAATTCAGCGCTGCGCATACGAGAACCTGCATCCGTACGCCTGCAACCGGGGGTTGCGGGGCTTGCGCAACCAGAGCGCTCTTTACTTTTGCGCGCGGCTCGATCAAGATGGGCTTATCAAACGACAGAAAGGCAGCTGCTGCAATGATCTTCGGCGAGAAGTTGAAAACGGAAAGAAGCAAGAAGGGCTGGTCGCAGGAGGAATTGGCCGCGAAGCTGTATGTGAGCCGACAGTCGGTGTCGAAGTGGGAGAACGGCCAGAATTACCCCGGCATCGAAATCATTATCAAAATAAGCGATCTGTTCGAAGTAACCATCGACGAACTGCTAAGGAGCGATGAGGAGTTGACGAAAACAGTGATTCAAGAAAGCAAACGGCTGGCCTATCCGAGATTGAAATTTACCGTCGATGTCCTGTTTCTGGCAGGCGCCGCCATGCTCGTCATCAAATTGGTCGTGCTCCTTCTGAACAAATTCGCGTCGACGGACATTGCGTTAATCGGCGGATCGTTCCTATGGAACTTCACGCCCTTGTTTCTTATGATCGGCGCGGGAGTCGCGTCGGACACGCTGAAGAAGAAGTACAAACAAGACTGACAAATTGCCCCAAGTTCTCGCGCCCGCAATCATTTGCGGGCTTTTTTGCGTCTATGGCAGGAGAGAGGTCGGCGTCTCGGTTCGCTTCCAAGCGGATGCATGTCAAAAAAATTCCGAAGCGATGAAAAATAGAAGCGCGTTCGATTGTATTAACAGTGAAAGGAGGCGCTGAGGTGTACAATTCATATGAGCTCAATGAATCTGTGCGACGGGTGTTGGATTTATATTCGCAAAGCTTGATCAAGATCGCTTTCGCCTACTTAAAAAATATAGCCGACGCGGAAGAAGTGGCGCAGGAAGTGTTTCTCGCCTACTTGCAGAAGCGGCCCGCATTCGAGAACGATGAACACGAGAAAGCTTGGCTGATTCGCACGGCGATCAATAAAAGCAAAAACATGCTGAAGACCGGGTGGTTCAGAAGCCGAAACCCGGTTCCCGAAAACCTGAGCTACCTCCCCGAGGAAGAGAACGAGATTTTGCAGGCCGTACTGGCCCTGGACAAGAAGTATCGGATTCCGATTCATCTGCACTATTTCGAGGGATATACGATTCAGGAAATCGCTGTGATTATGCAGGCCAAGCAGGCAACCGTCGGAACTTGGCTGGCAAGAGGGCGCTTCCTCTTGAAGAAGAAGATCGGAGGCTCGGAGAATGAAGAAATCTGTTTATAAATCAGCCATGTCCAATGTGAAGACAAGCGACAATTTCAAAGAAGAAACGTATCGGAAGCTGATGCAGGCAACGGAAAGATCCGCGTCAAACGAGAACAAACCAAAGGAGAAGATCAATATGGAATACGCGAAGAAAAGAACGTTAACGGGGTGGGCGGTTGGCGCAGCGGCTTGCGCGGT
The DNA here is from genome assembly GCF_003001675.1 of Cohnella sp. SGD-V74. Lineage (GTDB taxonomy): Bacteria > Bacillota > Bacilli > Paenibacillales > Paenibacillaceae > Cohnella. The sequence goes on from NZ_PVYW01000021.1 coordinate 53,699, forward strand.
ATTGGCGGTCAGCATTTTCACGGTGAACCAGAGCGTCCCGACGCCGACCGCTTCTCCGCTGCCTTCGGCGGTCTCCCCGGAGACGTCCACCTCTCCGCAGCCGCAGCCCTCGGGGGTCGCGTCGAAGCCTCCAATCACTACGGGCAAAGCGGCGGTCAATATCGAAGGCGTCATCACCGAAGTGAGCGAGGACGGCCAAAGCTTCAAGGTCGGCAACTTGTGGGTGACCGTGACCCCGGAAACCGCAATGGGCATCGACGGTCCGACGGCCGCGGAGCCGTCCGAAGAGCTGCTTCAGAAGGAATTTAAGGTTGGAAACATCGTGTCGGGATTTACGACCGAGGATACCGGCACGGGGAAAGTGAACGCGACGCGCATCTATAACAATATGGCCCCGTCGAGATAAGAGACATGCCGAAGCGGCGAGCGCTTCGGCATGTTGCGGTCCGTCCGGAAGCGCCTCGAGCGCTCCCGGACGATCGTCGTCTTAGAAAGAGCCGCGCCCTCCGTCTCCACCGCCATCCCCGCCGCCGAAGGAGAACGAACCGACCCGGACGATTCGCGGTTTAGACGATTCGTTTCGCTCCCGGGATTAAGCGAATCGCGGCGGAAGCCAGGAAGCATAAGCCGACGCTTAGGACGGAGACGATGGCCCATTTGATGGCCTGGGGCCAGTCGAGCGGTTGCGCGACTATCGTCCAGAAGACGATCACGGGCGGATGGATCAAGTATACGGTATAAGCGTGGTCGGACATCCACTTGCGCAGGCGGCCGGACGCATGGAAGCGAGTTTGAAAGACGCGCAGCAGCGCCAGGATAATGCCGAAGCAAACGAAGGGCTCCCAGAACGCATACAGTATGGCTTGCGCGTTAAAGCCGCCCTCGAACGCAATGTTTCCCTCCAGAGCTCCCGTTAAGATAAGGCCGATGGGCAGAACGGGGATGACGAAGACCGCGATCCGTCCCCACCGTTTGGCGGTTTGGGCGGTCAGCCGTTCCATCCAGTTGTGACGGCGGGCCAGCAGGCCGGCGATAAACAACAAGATGTATAACGGGAAGTAGCCGAACTGGAGCCCGAGCGGCCCTTCGCCGGTAGGATAGGCGAATCGAACCGCGAATGCGACCAAGCCGCTGGCAACGGCCGATACGAGCAAAACCTTGTCCGAAGGGAAGGGAATCTCGGGCGAAGCCGTCCCTCTTTTCGCGGTCAGCAGGCGGTAAGCGACGTATACAATCGCGAACAGGAGCAAAGCCTCAATAAACCATGCCGGTCCTACGAAGATATGTTTGAAGCTCCACACTTCGGCGCGATAGAACTCCTGCAACGACGTTGTACCGCGCAAGTGGGCATACCAGCCCGTCACGGGACCGATCAAGAAACTGTAGACAACGAGCGGGATTCCTAAGCGGATCAGGCGATCCTTCAAGAAGCGGCCCGGTCCTTTGCGATCGTAGGACGTCGGAATAAAGTACGCGGAGAGAAAGAAAAACAGCGACATAAAGAAAGCTTGGCACACGGCCGTGAACAGGGTCAGCAAAATGGAGGTTATCGTCAATTCGCTTGTGTCGACGTCCACCAATATCCACGAGCCGGACGCTCCGTATGCGATTGAGGTATGGAAGACGACGACCAGAACCGTCAGAGCGGTTCTCAGATTGTCCAGGTAATCCAGCCGTTGATTCAGGGAGATAACCTCCTAAGGCAAAAAAATGCGATGAGTCGTCATGCAGCGTGGTTCAAACGACCTATCTGAATCTTTACTTTTTCGACAATACTTCCCTATATCCTCCAGAAGACTCTCGATAACGGGGGAAAGATGAAGGGATGGCCGGCCTTGTTTGTTAAAGATTTCAAGCTATCGAGAACAATATTTGTCGCAGGTCTTGTTCTGAACGCGCTGATCGCCATTTTGACGTTTTACCTGGGAAGAGCGGCGGAAGATCCGTTGCTGATGTTCATACCCTTGGCGATTGGCGCGGTCGCTCATGCGTTCTATGCTCCGGCTATTGTAGTTGCAAGCTTAGCGACGGAGAGCCGTCATCTGGCGTTATGGCTGAACAATCCTCAATCGGCTATCCGATTGCTCGCGAGCAAAATCGCGAACGGCGTGCTGCTGGCCGCGATCTCGCTGGTCATGCTGTACGCGCTGTCCGGCCTGCTGCTGGCCCCGAAGATCAGCTTAATCGAACCGTATTGGACGGATGCCTGGAAATTGGGCCTGTTCGCTTTTCCTCACATTTTGTTGACGTCCGCGGCGCTCGGCGTCGCGGTGACGGCACTGTGGGCTTTATCCCGAGGCCTCAGGCTGAAGATCGGGCGTTGGAGCCGGACAGCGACGGCCGGAGCGGCCATCCTGTTTGTCTGGCTAGGCGCCGCGTTCGAATCTTCCGCGCCGTATCGTTTCCTGACGGAATGGGGGGGCGTTGCCTACCGCTTTCCGTCCATACTGACTGAACCCCTGCAAACCTATACGGGCGAGTATGTGTATACGGAGCAGATACGCCAATTCGTCCTCGTCATGCAAGAAATGGGATACGGCGCGCCAGAGATTCTGTCCGGGCTCGCGGACTATCTGAACAACGCGGAGAAAGGAGAGGGGTAACCTGATTCGATTAACGAATGTGTCGAAGAGTTATCCGAAGCGGGTGGCGCTCAAGGACATCTCCCTAACGGTGCCTCCGGGTAAAATCATTGGCATTGTAGGCGGGAACGGAAGCGGGAAGTCCACGCTGTTGAAGCTGATGGCCGGGTTGTCGGTGCCCACGAGCGGAAGCGTTACAGTCAACGGAGAGACGGCCAGCCGCAGGAGCGGCAAAATCGTTGCGTACTCCTCCGAGCTTGGGTCATTTTACCCCGTGTTCACGGTGCGGGAAGCCATGAGGTTCCAGGCCGCGCAATATGCCGATTTTAACTTGAATAAAGCGGAAGAAATCATGCAGCTGATGAAGTTGGACCCCGGGATGAAAATCAAGGCGCTCTCAAAAGGGAACCGCGGCCGTCTGCAGATCGTGCTGACGCTGGCTCGGGAAGCCCCCTACATCCTGATGGACGAACCGTTGTCCGGACTGGACCCGATGGTGTGGCTGATCGTCGTAGCGCTCCCGATCTGGACCTCCGGCCAGATGGACGACACGGTCATGGAGACGGTGATCGCGTGCCTGTTGGTCGTCCTGTTTCCCTTCGTCATCCCCTGGCGATATGTGTTCGAGAATTACGTGAAGCAGCCCGGTAATCGATGGAACGGAAAATAATCGAAAGCCCCGTCCGAAGCGAATATTCCCTTCGGACGGGGCTTTCGATTATTTTGCGAATACGTGATTGCCGATCTTCACTGTAACCGGACGGCTTCGTACCCAGGCGTTGTCCGTCTTCTTCGGATTGAAGAAGACGATGGCCCCGAGTCCCGGATCGGAACCGTTCAGCGCTTCTTGCACGGCGCGTTTCGTCTCCTGGCTCGGCGACACCGAATAAATGCGTTTGTCCAGCACCGGAGAATACTGATAGTAGGCTTTGCCGTTGTAATAGTCCACTTGGAAAATCGCATCGATAATCGTATCCGGCCATTCGGGATGCTCGACCCGGTTCAGGATCGAAGCCGCGACGGCCACTTTGCCCGCGTAGCTCTCGCTGCCCGCCTCCGCTTCCGTAATCCGGTACAGCCAGAGAAGCTCTTCGTCCGAAGATTGCTTCTGCTGGGACATCGCGACGAACCCGCCCTCTCCGGTCGAGATCAGCGCCGCTCCTTTACGCGAATCGTATTGGACGCCGAAGCCGAGCTTTCTTGCCGTGTACGCCAGCGGTACGTAGGCGGTTCCGCCGATCAGCGTCGTCCGCGTATCCAGGTTGTCCCTCTGCCATGCCGTCTTCCCGGCGCTCCGATAATCGGAATGGCGTTCGCCCGCGGGAAACCCGATCTGGATCGACGATGTGGTGAGCACGGCCGAGCGGTACTTCTCACTCCAGCCGACCGAGACGTTCAGGCCGCGAAACCAGGATGCCGGTACAAGCTGATATCCGTTCTGTATCATGACGGTCGTCGATGCCGGTTGACCGTTAACGTATACCGTCGTTCCGCCGAGCGTCTGCGCCGATGCGCCAGAAGCCGGCCAAGCCAGAATAGCAGCCAATACAAGCGTTAAAGGTAAAGTCCAATATCTGTTCAACACGTTACTCGCCCCTTCCCTCGGACCATCATACGATAAAATCGAAGGCTGTCCGTCTGGCAGATTGAGGATGATGAGAATCGGCATTCGAGCGGCTCGTCAGCCAAAAGCGCGCAGCCAAGCGGTTTTTTTCGTAAAGCGGGCATTTCTTTTCTGAAAAGAATGAGGAAATTTTAACGATGCTTTGGGGCGGGTTTACGGGATTGAGCGCTGAATAGGCCTTGGGGATGTAGATTTATAAAATCCGCTTTGCTATGATGTGGATGAATGCAGACTTGGAAAATTACGGGACTCCCCTGGATCCAATTGAACAACGAAGGCCATCCGCTACAGGGTGGCCTTCACGTATAAGAGGGCCTCGGAAACGGGATCGGACAAGCAGTCGCAGCGCGAAAAAATTTTTTGCCGATCTGTCGATTGGCCGGCATCCGGATCGTCGTAATGTATAGAACGACAAAAATGCAAAGGAGAATGCAGATGCGAACGGTGATTTCCAAGGACGGCACGAAAATCGCATACGACAGGTCCGGGCAAGGACCGGCGCTTGTTCTGACAGGAGGCGCGTTCAGCTATCGCAATTTTCCGGGAATGAAGCAGCTCGCGTCCTGCCTGGCGGAGAGGTTTACGGTCTACAATTACGATCGGCGCGGACGCGGCGACAGCGGAGACGGCTTGTCCTACTCGACGGATCGCGAGATCGAGGATCTGCAGGCGCTGATCGAAGAGGCGGGAGGCGAAGCTTGCGTGTACGGCTTGTCTTCCGGCGCGGTGCTTGCGCTTCAAGCCGCGGCCAAGGGGGCGCCGATCGCGAGACTGGCGCTGCACGAGCCGCCGTTCATCGTGAACCCCAGCGACCCCAGGCCGCCGGCGGACTTCGTCCGGCAAGTGAGCGAGATGATCGCGAAGGATCGCAGGGAGGACGCTATCCGCTACTTCATGACCAAGGGCATGGGCGCTCCCGCATTCGTTCCGTTCATGCTCCGGCTGATGCCGGGAACCTGGGACAGATTGAAGGCCGTTGCCCATACGCTTCCGTACGATGTGAAGCTGCTTGAGGGGCACATAGGGGGACGCCCGCTTGACGGCAAGCTTTGGAGCGGAGCTGCGATGCCGACGCTTGTCCTCGAAGGCACGGAGAGTCCGGCATCGCTGCGCCGCGCCGCTCAAGCTTTGTCGACCGTGCTGCCGAACGCGCGGTTGGTCAGCAAGCGGGGGCTCGGTCACACCAAGAAGCTGGACGCCAAGCGAATCGCTTCGGAGTTGACGGCTTTTCTCCTGGACGATCGGGAAGGCCGCTCTGCCGGGGCTTGATCGTGCCTGACGGAGCATCAGGGATTTTCAATGCTTTACAACTTGAATTTCATTTTAGGAGGATAAGACAATGCGGTTTATGATGATCGTAAAAGGAACGACGGATTCGGAAGCGGGAACGCCGCCAAGCCCTGAACTGCTCGAGGCGATGCAGAAATACAACGAGGAGTTGGTCAAAGCCGGCGTGCTGCTCGCGGCGGACGGCCTGCAGCCCACATCCGCGGGGATTCGGATTTCTTACCCCGAGCCGGGCGGCAAGCCGAAGGTGGTCGACGGTCCCTTCGCGGAGGCCAAAGAGATTATCGCCGGATACACGCTCATTGAAGTGAAATCCAGGGAAGAGGCGATCGAATGGGCGCTCCGCATGCCGGACCCCCACGGCTTCGGCCAGGGGGAGATTGAGCTCAGGCAGGTGTTCGAGCCCCATGACCTGACGAGCGAGCCGGAGGCGTTGGCCGGACAGGCCGCTCTGCGCAAGCAGCTCGACGAGCGCAGGCGCCCGTGAATCGCCCGGCGGCCCGCCGAACCGTCGATGCGATCTGGCGGATCGAGGCGCCCAAGCTGATCGCGGCGTTGACGCGAATGGTCAGGGACGTGGGGCTCGCAGAGGACCTGGCGCAGGATGCGATGGTCGTCGCTCTGGAGCGTTGGCCGGAGACGGGGATTCCGGACAATCCGGGCGCATGGCTGATGACGGTGGCGAAGCGCCGAGCGATCGACTGGATACGCAGGAACAGGCAGCGGGACGACAAATACGCGGAGCTTGCCCGCGTCTCGGAGCTGATCTCGGAAGACGACATGGACAAGGCGTTGGACGGAGAGGTCGGAGACGATCTCCTCCGTCTCGTCTTTATGACCTGTCATCCGGCGCTGTCCCGGGAAGCCCGGGTCGCCTTGACGCTGCGGCTGCTGTGCGGGCTGACGACGGAAGAGATCGCCCGCTCCTTTCTAACCTCCGAACCGACCGTCGCCCAGCGAATCGTTCGGGCCAAGAAAACGCTAAATGCCGAGAGGAGCTCGTTCGAGATGCCCTCGGGCGAAGAGCTGGCGGAGCGGCTGTCCGCCGTGCTTGAGGTCGTCTATCTGATGTTTAACGAAGGGTACGCGGCCACCTCCGGGGAGCACTGGGTGAGGCCCTTGCTCTGCCAAGAGGCGCTCAGGCTGGGCCGTATTCTTGCGGAGCTTGCGCCTCGGGAACCGGAGGTTCACGGGCTGGTCGCGTTAATGGAAATTCAAGCTTCGCGCCTGAGAACGAGAGTCGGCGACCAAGGCGAGCCGGTCCTGCTTCTGGATCAGGACCGCGCGCAGTGGGACCGCCTGCTGATTCGCCGCGGTCTCGCGGCGCTGGAACGCTGCCGCAAGCTCGGCCGTCCGCTCGGGCCGTATGCGCTGCAAGCGGCTATCGCGGCGTGTCATGCCGAGGCTCCGACATCGGAGGAGACCAACTGGATTCGCATTGCCGCGCTGTACGAGGCGCTGTCCCGGCAAGCCCCGTCCCCGATCGTCGAGCTGAACCGGGCGGTGGCGGTCGCAATGGCGTTCGGTCCCGCTTACGGTCTGCAGATCGTCGACGAGATTGCCGGCTTGTCCGCTCTGGAGAACTATCACCTGCTCCCGAGCGTTCGCGGAGAGCTGCTCAGGAAGCTGGGGAGATACGGAGAGGCGCGCCTGGAATTCGAGCGGGCGGCGGCGATGACCCGCAACGTCCGCGAACAAGAGCTGCTGTGCGCGCGGGCCGCAGAGTGCGATGCTCGTTCCTCCGATTAATTTTCGCGCGTATGTCGATTTCCGGATTCCCGATTCGTCGTAACAGATAGAAAGGAGGAATCCAGAATGCGATTTATGCTTCTTGTCAAAGCGACGGGATGCTCGGAAGCGGGCGTCCCGCACAGTCGGGAACATCGCTTCGCCAAGGAAGCGAGTCTGGCGTCCATGGCCGAGGCGGGGGTGCTTCTGGCTGCGGAGCGGCTGCAGCCCAGCTCGGGCGGAATTCGGATGGCATTCTCGCCGGAGGGCGAGCCGGAGCTGGAGTGCGGTCCTTTCCCGGCGGATTCGTGGCTGTTGGCGGAGTATCTGGTCATCGAGTCTGAATCGATGGAAGAGGCGATCGGCTGGGCGCGCCGGATTCCGGCTCCCGGAGGATGCGAACGGATGGAAGTCGAGCTTAGACGGTTGGAGGACAAGGCCCACGGTCCGCGAAATATCGGACTGGAGAACGATCTGGCGCTCCAACTCGGCATGTTGAGGCAAGATTAAGAAACGACAAACAAGGAGCGATGAAGATGAACCCGGAAGTTACCGATTTTATCGAATCTTTGAAAGAACCGTGGCAGGTTGAGCTGTCGACCGCCTTGAGAGCTATCGTCCACGAGGCGGTGGACGGCGTTCAAGAACGCATTCAGTACAAGAAGCCCCACTTCCTCAAGAACGGGAAGTATGCCGCCGTCATCTCGCCTTCGAAGGAGGCGGTCAGCTTCACTCTGTTTAACGCATCGGGCTTGGAGCTGCCGGAAGACCGGTTCGAAGGGCCGCCGGAAAGAAAAACGCTGAAGCTTCGCAAAGGACAAGCGCCCGACAGCGCTGAGCTGATTTCGCTGCTGCGCCAAGCCGCCTCAACGCTGTGAGCCGATGGCGGGATTGCAATGAAAAATCGTAACTATGACAGAATCTGTCGCTATCACCGTTTAAGATGGATTCAGGGCAAGCTATTGTCCTGAAGGAGGATGGCCGCATGTATGTCACGGTTGAAGATTTTATCGTCGAATGGAACAGAGAGGCCGTATTGACCCAAGGGATTCTGGATGGGCTGACGGACGAGTCGCTCGGGCAGCCGGTGTATCCGGAAGGGCGCACGCTGGGGAGGATCGCTTGGCATTTCGTCTCGAATATCCCGGAGTATTTAACGGAATTCGGCTTGCCGATCGCCGAGGCGGGCGATGCGAACGAGGTGCCGTCCGCGCAGGAGATCGCGGAAGCCTTCAGGACGGTAGCCGCGAATGCGGGTAACGAGCTCAGGGAACAATGGACGGATGATACGCTGCGCCAAACCCAGAATGCGTTCGGACGAGTGGAGTCCAATGCCATGATTCTGATGGGACTGATCAAGCATATCGCCCACCATCGGGGACAGGTCACCGTCTTGATGCGCCAGGCGGAGCTGTCCATTCCTGCCGTGTATGGCCCTTCGAAGGAAGGCTGGGCGCGGCTCGGAGTGACTCCGCCGCTCTAGGACGCGTCACGCTGCAGTACGGGAAGAGGCCGCTTCGCGAGAGGACTTGGACAGTCGACTCCGCGAGGACGGCCTCTTCCTGCTCCGGCATTCCGACGTGCTGCGCTAAAACGGGTTTGCATACACGCCCTAAGACATAATTCGTTTCTCTCCCTGGATGGCTTGAATAGGACCGATATTTTGCGTGAATTCCAGAGTTCCCATGTAGGCGCCGGTATCGTCGCGAACCGCGAAGTAGCGGATGTACACGAACTTGTCGCGGAACGGGATCCAGAAGTCCTCCGAATCCTTCTTCCCCGATTTGAAGTCGTCCAGCAGTGCTTCCACCACATGCGCGCTCTTGGGCGGGTGGCAATTTTGCACCGTTCTGCCGATCACGGCCTTCGTGCGCGCGAAGATCCTTTCTTTGCCGTGCGAGAAATAGCGGACGATATCGTTGTGATCGATAAACGTCAGATCGACGGGCAAGTGGTTCATGATCAGCTCCAGCTGCCGCAGAGACAGCGTGCCGGTCTCCATCTTAATATATCCGTCGGCGATGGATTGTCCGTCCAGCCGATCTCTGTGGGGAATCCATTTCTCGGCTCCGTCGATCAGGCAGAAGCCGATGACCTCGCTCTCTCCCGCGATCTTGATCCATTCGTCCTCGGTCAGATGCTCCATCGCCATCGGAAAAAGAATTTGCTCTTCCCGATAGATCATCCCTCGCGTCTGCTCCATGAGATCGTTCATTTCCCGAAGCAACGCCGTTTTATCCCCGTCGTAGTACGTTAAATTCCGTTTGGCCGCCTTAATGGCGTCCCGGATGAAGTCGTCCAGCCGCCACATATTGATGGAAGGCCCGTTAATTCCGTACTTCTCCAAGTAAGGGAACAACAGCTGCTCTTTGCGGGTATAATGTTTGTCCACATCGAGCAGCAGATTGTAATCTTCGATCAGCTTGTACCGGCTCTCCTCGCCGTCGTCCTCCTCGAACTTCCGCAGATGCGGCTGCAGCCTCGTTTGGATCAGCTTTTCGATTTCCCTGTTTTCCAGAAGGAACGTATGGACGGGGTGTCCCGGTTCATCCTGCGGATGCTGCGCGCGCTTGATTTTCCCTTCGATGATCGACATATGCAGCGCGGACAACCGCTTGATCTCGCTCTCGGACAAGCCCTGCGACGCAATATATTCTCCCTGCAGCGCGGACAGTCCGGACAGCTCCTCCAAAGTAATCTCCCCAATTTTCTCGTCGAAACAAGCTTGGACTTCTTCCTTGCTCTTGCCGTGGTAGAGATCCAGAAATATGTCCTTTAGAATCGCCTGACGTTCCGTCTCCCGCCCAGAGAGGACTTCGCGGTTATTGATCAATTCGCTCATAACATCACTCCCGATGTTTACCGATAATTATTCTCAATATTAACTGTAGCATCAGTCGCCGCTGTTCTTCGTGACGGACATCACAGTTTCGGCCGAAGGGCGGCTATACAAGATTATCGATAAAAAAGAAGGGCATCTATCTCCCGGCATCGGAAGGAGATAGATGCACCGTACATTAACCATCAATAATCGTTCGGTACGACTCTTTTTACTTATGAGACAGCCTCTTCAGATTTGACCGACTTACCAGTTGTTGCCCGATCCCCGAATGACGGTGAAGTTCGGGCTCTTATTCTCGCCGTAGATCGCCGTGACGCCGGGGTTGTTCACCTTGACGTTGGTGAAGCTGGCCGAGCCGACAACCGGCCCTTGCCCGTCTTCCGCCTTGGCGACGAGCTTGATGCCGTAGCGGGACGGATTGTTGATCGTGATGTTCTCCAGACGAATGTTCTGCATCGGCAGATTTTCCGGAGACTTCGATTGGAACATCAGTCCGAAGTACACCGGGTTGTTGATGTCGACGTTTTTGACGACGATGTTCTTGAAGTCTCTGTCGCCGCCGAAGAACCAGATCGCGCCGAAGTTCTGGTACTCGTTGATTTTGTCGTCGGCTCCGACGCTGGTCCAGAAATCCCCGCCCGTGCGGTCCAGCGTAACTCCGTCGATGACCGTATCCAGGGCGCCGAAGCCGAGCGTGTTATACCCGAAGCTCAGGCTGCTTACGGTCACGCCGGGATACGTCAGCGTATCCGCGCCGTACAGGTTCTGGAACAAGTTGTCCTGGCCGCCGTAGACGGCGAAAGCGGCGGCGCGCCGGACGTTGGTGGCGGTCAGGTTCGTGTACTTGTTGCCCACGTTGTAGGAGCCGCCGGCGTCGATGGCGCTGAACAGGGCGAACGCGTCGTCTCCGGCGCCGCGGGAGTAGTTATTGTCGATGATGTTATAGGACGAGCCGTTCGTCATATTGATGCCGTCCGCGAATACGTTTTTGATCCGGTTGTTCTTGAACGTGTTGTAGGAAGAGTTCACTCCCCAGTACAGGCAGATGAAATGCTCGGCCCAGATGTTCTCGATGGTGACATTCTGCATGCCGTTGCCGTCGATGAACTTGCCGGGACCGTCCTGCCTGTAGACGTAGTTGCCCCAAGCGGACAAATCCTTGATCGTGGTGCCGTTGGCCGAGGACGAAATATTGAATCCGACGTCGGTGTTCGTCTGGTTCTGAGGAGCCACCAGCTTTGTATGCCACGGGCCAGCGCCGATAATTTCGGTGGCCCGGCCGTACAGGAAGATTTTCGACGAGATCGTCCATTCGCCCGCGGGAATGAAGATGCCCTTCTTGGACGAATCCTGACGGAACTCGTTCAGAGCCTGCTCGATCGACTTGCTGGCGGACACCTCCACGTACTTGCTCGGGTCCGGATTCGAGGCGGGCGGAGCGACGTTCTCCGTCTCGATCATGTCCACATAGATCCAGGACACGTCCCCAGCGTCCTTCTGAATCCGAATTTTCGTTCCGGCCGGATAGACCTGGTCGAGCATCAACTGCGAATCCTCGTAGAGCCAGTAGGCTTTGGAGCCGGAATTATTGTAGCCGAGCTGTCCGAGAGTCGTCGGAGTCGCATAGACATAAGAGAACTTGGACGTGACGGTGAAGTTGCCTTTATCCGCCCCGTTCGCATAGATGCTGATCGTACCGGTAGTGTTCTCCGCCACAGCGTTGCGAAGGACGAACGCGTTCGCCGGAGCCGTCAGCGTGAACTCCACGTACTCGCCGGTCGCGTCCAGGAGGACGGCCGAGCGGCCGGAAGCTTCGCCCGCGAAGTCGCCCGGCGTGAAGTTCGGAGCGAGTCTCGTGCCGTTGGTGCTGTTGGCGGCGGCTTCGGCTTCGAGAATGGTGAATGGCATGTTGGCCCCTCGACCGGAATAGAGGCTCGATGTGCTGACGTTGTTCGCCTGCTTGATGGCGACTTCGTTCGCATCGGCCGCAACCGTCGTCGTGACGGTGTAACTGCCGTTGACGGCGGTCCATGTGCCCAGGCTGACATTGGCCGACGCTCCTGCCGCCAGCGAACCGTTGTAAGAGCCGTTGAACGTCTGAACGGTGGCTCCCGCCGCATTTTTCAGCACGAGCGAGATGCCGTGAGCGCCGCCCGCCGAAGCGATGTTTCCTTGGTTTTTCACATTCACCGTGAACGTGACGGTATTGCCCGCGCTCGGATTGGAAGGCGTCCATGAAGCGGTCGCGATCAGGTCGGAGCTTTGCACCTGGCCGACGGCCAGCGGCGACGACGAGGTGAAGCTGTTGTTCGAATTGTCCGTCTCGACGACCGTATCGTTCTCGTCTACCTTGGCCGTGACGGAATAAGAACCGGCGTCCTTCGGCCCGATGTTGGCGGAGACGGTCGTCGATGCGCCCGCCGCAAGCGCTCCTACGGCAGCCGTTCCGACAAGGCTGCTGTCGAGATAGAAGTTTACGCTCGCAGCCGGAGAGGCGACCGAACCGGCATTCTGAACGGCTGCGCTAAGCGTGATGGCGTTGGTCTCGACGGGGGATGCCGGAGACCACGTCAGTCCGGTAACCGTCAAGTCCGGATTCGGCGCCGGGGTGCCGATAATCTGGAACTCGGCGACTTGCCCGCCGGGAGCGCCGGAGTTGGCCGTGAACCGAAGCTGAACGCGGCTTGCCGTGGCGTTCACCGGAATCGTAACCGTGTTCTGCGAAGCCGGGTTGAACGTATACGTGGCCGCGGACACCAGATTCGCGAAGGTCGTGGAATTCTGGTCGTGTCCGAGCACTTGGATCGTCTGCATCCGGGTCGCCCATGCGCCGGCCGGATTCAGCTTGATCACGACGGACGAGATGTTGGCGTTGGCGCCAAGATCCACGGTAAGCGTGCCGGGATGTCCGCCTGCCTCCCAATAGGTATTGATATCGTTGTCGTTGGCGTTCTCCGCCGTAAAAATATAGGTCGAAGAGGAGGCCGCGATCGGCTTGCCGAGGGCCAGGTTCGTCTCGTTGCCGCCGCCGGAGCCGTTCCTCGTCACGGAGTTGCTCGGCGGGGAGACGTTGCCCGCGGCGTCCTTGGCGACGACATAGTAGGTCACCGCAGCGCTTGAAGGCTGGTTGTCCGTATAGCTGAGCGTCTCGCCATTCACGCTGCCGCGCAGTTGTCCATTGGCATAGACGTCATAGCCGGTAACCGCGACGTTATCCGTCGAAGCGTTCCAGGTCAGCTGGATCGCGCCGGAGGACGGCTGCGTGTAAGCGAGATTGCCCGGCGCCGTAGGAGGCTGGGTGTCCGCGGAGCTGCCGGGAACGAAGTTGATCCAGTTGATGTTGAAATCATAGCCGGTGGCGTGGATGCGAAGCGTTTGCGGTCCGGCGGCAAGCGTTACGCTGGCGGTGACCGTCTGCCAATTTTGCCAGCCTCCGGTGTTCGGCACCGCCGTCGTCGCAAGCGTCGTTCCGCCGGAACGCAGCTGAAGCTGGCCCGTGGAGGCGGTGCTGGCGACCCGGTATTCGACGGTGTACACGCCCGCGGCCTGCACATCGACGTTGTAATCCAGCCAATCGCCCACGTTGATCCATCCGACGTTAAGCCCGCCGCCGGTATCCGTCGTCGTCTCGGTCTGGATTCCGTTCATCGCGCTGTAATTTTCCGCTTCGATCTTGCCTGGAATAACCGAAGGTCCGGACGGGGAAGCGCCGTACACTTCGAGCTCGGACAATTGACCGGCCGGCCACCCGGTGTTGGCGGCGAAGAGAACGCGCACGTAGCGAGCGCTGGCGGCGGCGAAGTCGATCGCGACCGAATTGCCCGCGCTTGGGTTAAACGCGTAGCTGGCTGACGGCTTCAGATCCGAGAAGCCGGTTCCGTTAAGGCTTCCCTGAACGGAGAGAGTCTGCGTGCGGCTCTCCCATCCGGCCGGCAGCTTCAGCACGACTTGGTCGATCGAGACCGCGCTGCCGAGATCGACTTGAACCCATTGCGGGAAAGCGTTGTTGACGCTCTCCCAGTACGTGGCGGCGTTGCTGTCCGTCACATTGGACGCGACGTAGACATCGGCATGCCCGGATTCCGACGCGGGTTTGCCCGCGGCCAAATTCGGGCCTCCGGCCGCATGAACGGAAGCGGGAGCCCCGACGGAGGACAGGAACGTCCCGAAGATGAGCGTCACCATGCAGATCCAAGCGACAGCTCGTCCTTGCCTTTTCATCATTTGTATTCTCCTTTCATATTGGAGGTTCTCGATTCGTTGCTCTAAGCTGCGTCTCCCATTCGCTCCTTCCAATCTGAATTTTCTTTTTCTTCTAATGTAAGCGATATCATTTCATAGTGCGTTCCTCCTTCCCGAAAAAAACTTTTTTTGGGGACTGCACCCTGATCATATGACAGTCGGGGCTTCCGGTTAAGGAGTGATTCTATCGAGATGATGTGCGCGATTATGCAATAGGCGGAGAATATGGGGGAAAACAGGCCGCCGCCTCCGGTATCGAACCAGGAGGCGGCGTTAACGGTTAAGAGGGCGAGTAGGAGGAGAGGACCTTTCCTTGCGAATCGAGAGCGTCGATCCGATAATCGTCTACAGGCACGGTCATGTCGGCGAACCAGTACCGCGAACCGTCCGGACAAGGAAACACTTGGGCGGCCCATTGCCGTCCGCTCCCGTCTGTGACGAGGATGCCGGCGATATCGGTCTTGAAGAGCTTTCCGGTAAGGACGTTAAGCTCGCCGTAAGTCATGAGTCCGTCATATCTGACTCCGGGCATCGATTCCTGTCCGCTCAGCGTTCCGAATTCGCTGTAGGCCAGAGCCCAGCCGTCGAGGCCGGTGCCGACGGAACGATCGCCGCCGTAATCCGTCCATTTCAGAATGTCCACGAACAGCTCGGAGCGTTCGGTCGATTCGGGAGGAGCGGAATAGATCAAGACCAGGTCGTCGTAGATGCGCTTCTCCGCCAGAATCCGTTTCTCGAATCCCTGGACGCCGCGCAGATGGATCAGAGTATCGCGAATATCGGGATCGAGCGCGGCGGCTCCCGCGGTTTCCGCGGATGCGGACGCCGGAGGCGCGGATTGCTGTTGTTGCGCGAACAGAAGAACGACGCACAGCATGGCCGAGACTGCGGTAGCGATGGCAAGCATCCAGCGTCTGGACGGAAGCGCGGTTTGCCGTTCGGACTCGGCCAGCGCCTGCTTATAGATGCGGCCGGCGAGCTCCTTCGTGAACGTTGCCGTTCGGAGAGGCTGGTCTTTCTTCAAGGTCTCGTACCATTCGGGATTAGATGAATTGTTCATGGGCGCCCTCGTCCTCCTTCAGCAGACTCGTAAGTTTCTTGCGGGCTCCGAACAACCTCGATTTCGCCGTTCCCTCGGGTATGCCGAGCAGGGAAGCGATCTCCCCGAGCGAAAGCTGATGCCTGGCGTGCAGCAGCAGAATCTCCCGATGCTTGGCGGGAAGCCGAAACACCCGGCGCCATACTTCGTTCGTCGCTTCCTCGTCGAGATACGCTTCCTCGGCGGAACGGTGGTGGCCGCCGGGAACGATCCGATCGAGCAGCAGCGCCCTGCGGATAAAAGCCGAGCTTCTATAGTTGTAGCTCAGATTGCGCGTAATGCGGAGCAGCCAAGTTTTCACGGACGCCTCTCCCCGGAACGAAGCGAAGTGCCGATAGGCCCTCAAGAACGCTTCCTGAACGATATCGTCCGCGATGGCCCGGTCCCGGCAGATCAGGTAAGCATAGTTCCAGACTTCTTGGCCGTAGTCGCGCATGAGCGATTCCAGCGTCTCCGCGTCCATGGAAGCGGCGTGTTTCAAGTAATCGTAGCTCAGCGACGATCACCTCCCGAAGAATAGACAAGACGGACCGGCTCGAGGTTCACTTTGTCGGACGGCTTTCCCATTTCTTCTTGAGCTTTCGGAGGAACCCCCGTTGCTTCTTCTCCATCTCGACGTGCCGGAGGTACTGCAGCAGCAGCCGGTATCTCCGATCGTCGTTATGGTCGATTTTGCGCATTTCTTCAAGGATGTCTTTCTGCATGGGGAATCCACTCCGTCAGTTCAGTACTCTGCGTCATTCATTTTAGCGCTGCGGACTCAACATTTTCTGAACAGTGCCTTTCGAAGCCGAATGTCCCCCTTAAAATGAGCAGCCCCCCGCGATCCCGCGGGGGGCTTGAACTGGGTCAGAAGCGAAGCTCTCTAACCATTTTGTAGCTGCCCGGCTCTGCGCGGAAGCCGAGGAGATCGCGGTTGATCCGCAGCATCGGGGCGTTCATCGAGTCGTTGTGCGTTCGCAGATAAGGCGCGCCGGCCGCTTGCGCGGAACGGATTCCGAGCAGCTTCAGGGCAAGCGCGATGCGGCGTCCGCGATATTCGGGCAGCACTCCGGTATATTCCTGGTACAGCGCCCCGGTTTGCTCGTTGCGCATCAGCGCGACGACGCCGACATAGCGTTCGCCGTCCTTGGCGATATGGAACCACTCGGGCCGCAAGCCGGGGGCGGCGAGCGACCATTTCTTCCATTCCTCGAACCAGGGAAAATCGCCCGTATAGCCGGGGATATCCGGATGCGTAATCCGATACAGCTCGTGCAGCTTCCGTTCGTTGGCTTCCCCAGGCTCGTCGGCCAGCGTGACGAACCGGATGCCGGACCGTTCCGCTTCGCCGATAGAGGCGGCCAGCTTCGGGTCTGCCTCGTATCGTCCCAGCTCCAGCACGGATTCGAAGGTGTGCCGCTCCTGGGCGTACCCGCGGCGTGCCGCGAAGGCGAGCGACTCCTCGTCCGTCTCGCGGATGAAGTCCATCAGCCGGGAGGCCCGGACTTCCGACGCCCATTCCAGAAGCGCCGCGTACATCGCCCGGCCGATTCCCTTGCCGCGCAAGTCGGTGCGCACGACGACGAGCTGGTGCAGGGCTCCGGCCTCGGTCCACGGCGCTCTCCAGGCGATCGCGTAGGCGACGACTTGTCCGGCCTCGTCCTCGGCAACCCATTTCGGACGGTCCCAGCCCCCGAGCTTGCCGTCTTCGTCGTAATGCAGCTGTCCGGGCGGGATTCGCTCCTCTTCCTCTAGCAGTCTTTCGGGCGTCGTCGGCTCCGTCCAGACGAGATTAAGAAGCGGTGCCACGTCCTTATAGTCGTCCGGGTGGCGCAGTCTGCGAATGGAATAATTCATCTTTCCGATACCTCCGTTCTCTGTCTCCCGTCATTATCGCACGCCGCCGATCCCTTTTCATGGTAAAATTTAAATATAATCAAAGAAGCCGCCTGTCCGCGGCCCGACTCGATCGCCACCTGTCTTCGAGATCGGCGTCAGGATAGGAGCTGCTTTAAGTGGCTGAACACATCGTGTGATTTGGATTCAAGGGAGGTGTGCCGCTGCCCGGCCACATGAGGGCGCGGCGTGAACGTGAAAATTGTGAAAGGCATCGAGATGAGGGGCTTCCTGCTCACGCTTATGCTGGCTCTTGCCGGAGGAGCGGTCTTCCTGGCCGTGCAGATGCCGGTTCCGTGGCTGCTCGGACCGATGGTCTTCGTCTTTGCAGGAACCCGATTCTTTCGCCGGGTGAAGCCGGCGTGGCCGCAGCCGCTGCGCCATTTCGCCGCGGTCGTCATCGGCTATTCGCTGGGCATCTCGTTCACGAAGCCTATTCTGACCGAGATGGGCAGCCAACTTCCCACGATGCTGCTGCTCTCTGTGCTGCTCCTGCTGCTGTGCGCGGGGATCGCCTGGATGACCGCGCGGCTGTCCGGGCTGCCTTATCGGACGGCGCTGATGGGGAGCGTTCCCGGCGGCTTGTCGCAGATGATCCTTCTCGCTCAGGAGACGCGGGGCATCGACATGACGGTTGTCGTCTTTCTTCAGGTGTCTCGGCTGATGATGATTATTTTCTGCGTGCCGCTCCTCGTGTTCAGTCCGCTGTTCGGCGGAGTGAAGCACGAGATCGAAGCTGCGGCGGGCGCGGAATCCGCTTCCTGGATGGGTTTGCTCCCGGATATTCTGCCCTATGCCGCTGCGTGCGTCGGAATCGCGCTGCTGGCCAGGAAAATCCGCTTCCCGTCCCCATTTCTGCTCGGACCGATGATCGTCACCGCAGCGCTTCATCTGTCCGGCGTCCCGGGTCCGGTTCTGCCGAACGGACTGCTCGACGCCGCCCAAGTGCTGATCGGAGCCTACGTCGGTCTGCTGCTCCGTCCGGAGGAGCTGGAGCACAAGCTCAAGTTCGCCGGAATCGCCCTTCTGAGCGGCGCGCTTCTGCTCGGAGGAGCGATGGGCTTGAGCGTCCTGCTGGTTGAGCTGCACCCGGTCTCCCACGCGACCGCGTTCCTGGGCATGGCTCCGGGCGGGATGGACCAGATGGGCTTTATCGGCAAGGAGGTGCACGCCGACATCGCGACCGTCACCGTCTATCAGCTGTTCCGGACCTGGTTCATCTTCTTCGCCGTCATCCCGCTTATGCGCTTCGGTCTGAAGCGTTTCGGCATCGGTAGAAGCCGGGGAGAGGAGACGAGGCGTTCGGCTCGGTCAATCGGCTCCTAGATCGCAGCGCAGAGCCGCCGCGAAGATAGAAAGGAGAATGTCCTGTGGCTTCCCATGCTTTGTTGGAGCGTCTGCTGTTTCCGTCCATTCGACTGGATGCGGGGAAGCTGGAACGCCGGCTGGCCGGCAAGACCGTTCTGATTACGGGCGCCAGCTCCGGAGCCAGGGTCGACCTGTTTCCCGCCGATCTCCGCGAGCCGGAGCAGGTTCTGCTCGCGCATCCCGGCGCAGCGGACGCGGTCGTCGTCGGTGTTCCCGACGAACGGTTCGGTCAGCGGCTGAAGGCATACGTCGAAATCGCCGCGCTCCCCGGGGCAGCGGCACGCGGGCCGAAGAAAGCCGATCTGACCGAGGACGAGCTTCGCGATTGGCTGCGCGGACGATTAGCGAGATTTCAGATGCCGGGAGAGATCGTATTCCTGGATCGGCTCCCGTACACTTCCTTGGGCAAGCCGGACCGAAGACGCCTCTCGGAATAGGGTGATATACAAGTTTTATCGAGCTAATAGAAAGATACAATGGCAAGGCCGCGGCCTTGCTTTTTTGCAGTTTCCTGGCGTTTTATGGCCGTATTTAAGGGTTCTTACCCTGGAACAGGATGTCAACACTGAATTTTCCGGCTTTCAACTCGCATGCAACTATCATATAATAGAGAGCAAATAAACTAGTCTATCACGGAAAGTGATGAGATAAAAGAATGGATCCGGAAAAGGTGCGTAAACCCAACGCGCCTTGGCTTGCTGTGTGCGTAAGCAGGCGGGAGCGTTAAAAACTTTTTTTCAAATATAGCATGCGAGGAAGGAAAATCATGAGCGACAGACAATCTCAAACAGAAGTTATTTTAATCGGGGCCGGCATTATGAGCGCGACGTTGGGAACCCTTTTGAAAGAACTGGTTCCAGATTGGAAAATCACGGTATTCGAGAAGCTCGCCAGCGCGGGAGAGGAAAGCTCGAACGAATGGAACAATGCGGGGACCGGCCATGCCGCATTGTGCGAGCTGAACTATACCGTCGAGAAGCCCGATGGAACGGTCGATATCAGCAAAGCCGTCAGCATCAACGAACAGTTTCAGGTATCGAGGCAGTTCTGGTCTTATCTCGTTAACGGCAGCCTGATTCGCAATCCTCAGGAATTTATTATGCCGCTGCCCCACATGAGCATGGTGCAAGGAGAGAAGAACGTCTCGTTCCTGAAGAAGCGCTTCGAGGCGTTGTCCGGCAATCCTCTGTTCCAAGGCATGGAATATTCCGACGATCCGGGCAAGCTGAAGGAATGGATTCCGCTCATTATGCAGGGCCGGAACTTGAACGAGCCGATCGCGGCCACCAAGATCGATTCGGGAACCGACGTCAACTTCGGCGCTCTGACGCGCATTCTGTTCGATCATTTGAGCCAACAAGGCGTCGGCATAAACTACAAGCATAGCGTGGATAATATGAGACGGACCGCCGACGGCTCTTGGGAGTTGAAGGTTCGCAACCTGAACGGCGGCTCCGTAGAGCGTCATACCGCGCAGTTCGTCTTTATCGGCGGCGGGGGCGGAAGCCTGCACTTGCTGCAGAAGTCGGGCATTCCGGAAGGCAAAGGAATCGGCGGCTTTCCGGTCAGCGGACTGTTCATGGTCTGTACGAATCCGGAAATCGTTCAGCAGCATCACGCCAAAGTTTACGGCAAAGCCAAGGTCGGCGCGCCTCCGATGTCCGTTCCCCATCTGGACACGAGGTTTATCGACAACAAGAAGTCGCTGCTCTTCGGGCCTTTCGCCGGCTTCTCGCCGAAGTTCCTGAAGACCGGCTCCATGTTCGACCTGATCGGTACCGTGAAACCGGGCAACGTGATGACGATGCTGGCGGCAGGCGCCAAAAACGTTCCTCTGACCAAGTATCTGATCGAGCAGGTTATGCTGTCCAAAGAGAAACGGATGGAGGAGCTGCGCGAGTTTATCCCGAACGCCAGAAGCGAGGACTGGGATCTGGTCGTGGCGGGACAGCGCGTGCAGGTCATCAAGGATACCGCCGCAGGCGGCAAGGGAACGCTGCAATTCGGAACCGAAGTCGTCAGCGCGGCCGACGGCTCGATCGCCGCTTTGCTGGGCGCCTCCCCGGGCGCTTCCACGGCCGTCTCCGTCATGCTGGAAGTTCTGAAGAAGTGCTTCCCTCAGCAGATGCCGGCTTGGGAGCCGAAGCTCAAGGAAATGATTCCT
This sequence comes from Cohnella sp. SGD-V74, assembly GCF_003001675.1. Taxonomy (GTDB): domain Bacteria; phylum Bacillota; class Bacilli; order Paenibacillales; family Paenibacillaceae; genus Cohnella. The sequence continues at coordinate 74,513 of NZ_PVYW01000021.1, forward strand.
TCCTACGGCGTGTCCCTGGCCAAAAATCCGAAGCTCAACGAAGAGATTCACGCGGCTACGGCGCAGGCTCTTGGACTTAGCAGGGAGCTTCAACCGGTATAATATCCAATCATGCTCGAATCAAGGCGCAGGGAGAACACTCCCCGCGCCTTTTCCGTGTGCTCGGAAAACGGACCCGCGACTCGCAAAAATCAGGTATGATAGGATAAGAATCGACAATGGGTCATTTTCCCAACTATGGAGGAGCAGCAGATGAGATCTCGGACTTATCGGACAACCGCGTTATTCGTAATGGCTCTTTTATTATCGGCAGGGAGCTTCTCCTTCGGCGCCGCTCCCGGGGCGTCCGCAGCCGTTCGCTTCGACGGCATGGCCCTGATCGAAGAATGGGCCGGCAAAGCCTATCAAGGCAGACAAGCCGGAACTCCCGGCTACGCGAAGGCCGCGGACGATTTGGAGAAACGGATGCGTTCGGCGGGCATGCTTCCGCTGCTGGGAGAGAATCAATATCGGCAGAGCTACAAAGTCGGTACGGCGTCTTTGAAGAAAGAGCAAGTTTCGTTAAACGGGAAGACGCTTAAGCTGATGAAGGATTACATGCCTTTCGCCCGATCGGCCGAAGGAAAATATACGTTCCGTTCCGCCTATTACGCCGGTGCGGGACTGTCCGCGGATTATAAGAAGAAAGTAGACGCACCGGTCGTGTTCAGATGGTTCGACAAAAACGGCAAGTTCCCGGAGGGCATTCAGGATCGCGTTCAACGCGCCGCGGCGCAAGGGGCCAAAGCCGTCCTGATCGTGACGAACGGAGAACTGAAGGTCGGCAACTACGAGCATCCGCTGAACGCCGAGAAGCTCGGCGTCCCCGTTCTCTATTTGTCGGAGGCAGCCGCGGAAGCGGCGGGCATTCCTCGCGAGTTCACTCCGGCGGCGCTGAGCAAGCTGGACCTGCGGATCGACCTGTCCATCGACCGTTCCTCCGAACAGGCCGACAACCTCGTCGGCATTGTTCCGGGCAAATCTGAGGAGAAGGCCATTCTGTGGGTGACGAACATCGACGGCTTCGGCAGCCTTCCGGACGGCAGATGGTACGAAAGCGCCAAAGCGGGCTCCGCATCCGCCGCGATGATGCTCGACATGGCCCGGCATTACAAAGAAACCAAGCCCGAATATACGATGATCTTCGCCTTCGTGGGCAGCAAGTGGAAGGGGCAGGAGGGCATCAAGGCGCTGACGGACAAGCTCAGCTTCGACCGCATCGCCGCCACGGTCGAGCTGTATGCGATGGGCGGGAACGGCAAGCTGGGCGACATGTTCGTGAATTACCTGGACAAGTCTTTCGAAGTGTCCGCCCAAGCCGTGTCGCCCGCGCCGATCTTTAACTCCGATCCGGGCAACGCCTTGTCGTCCGTGCTCCGTACGAAGACGAATAAGCTGCTCCTTGTCCGGGATCGGGAGACGTGGGTGGACGATTCGTTGACCGACAAGGCGGCGAACGTTACCCGAAGCAGTTACGAGAGCGGGGTGCGATCGCTGCTCGAGCTGTCCGATAAATTGTCGCGGCGGATCGCGGAAGAGAATTCCGTCAGCATGGACTATTCCCGTCTGCCGGTTGCGAAAGCCGAGTTTCAAAATCCGAAGACGACGCTGCACCGCATCGTCACCCGTCATTTTAACGTGTATGCGGATGAAAGCTATATCGGCGAGATGACCCCCGATGTGCTGAAAGAAATGGACTCCATCTATGCAAGGGTAGCCAAGTACAACTACTATCCTCTTCCGGAAGCCAAGGTGAACGCTCTGTTCATGAAGGACGGCAATGCGGCCGCGAAGATCGCGGGGCGCAAAGACTTGGAGGGAAATTCGGAGGCCGCCGGGGGAGGCTTCGCGAATCTCTCTAACGGCCAAATGTATATTTACATGCGCAGCGGCCCCTTCTCCGGAACGATAGCCCATGAATTGAATCATGCGCTGGCGACGGCCAACGCTTATGCCGGCGACAACTTCGAGCTGCAGGAATGGCAGGGGCAGAGTCATTTTACGCAGTATCTGCAGCCGAAGGGTCCCTATTCGAACGATATCCGCCAGATTATCCGGCATCGTTTCCTTGCCAATCATGAAGTGCCCAAGTTCAAGGAGCTCGTCGCCGGCTACAAGACCGCACTGAACTGGTCGTGGTATACGAAAGGCGCCCGGAATCCGGACGGTCATCTGTATACGTATTATCTGATGGGTTCCATGTACGCCTTCCTGGAGGATCAGTATGGGGAGAAAGCGGCCCGGCGCGCGATGTACCGCAACTATATCGACGTGTCCGACGCGCAGAACAATCTCATTCGCGATACCGGGCTTTCCTTGAACGCCTTTCTGGAAAAATGGAGCGCTTGGGTGCTGCGGGCGGAATCCGCTTCTCCGGCATCGGGCAACGCTGTGCCTCGAACGGACAACAACGGCTTCGATTACATGGTGCTGTATACGAATCCCGGCAACGGCGCGACGGGACAGTATTTCGAGCAGGGTCCCGAGGACGGCGACACGATCACGAACGGAACGGTTCGCTACAGCCTTAATCTGACCAGCCCGGATTTGAAAATCGTTTCGTTGAATCTGTACAAGACGAAGGACGGAGCGCGGTTCGAAATCGCCTATGAGAGCAAGATCAACCGTTTTGTCAGCCTGTTCAACCCTCCGGACGGAGACAAGCTCATGCGTTTCCAGGAGAAGGCGATCGTCGCGGGCAAAGGCAAGGCGACTGTGCAGTTGAACGGCTCGGAAGTCAAGGCGATGCGGGAGCTGCCGTTCGTGACCTTTCGCTTCGGCGAAGGCGATGATTTCGCCGTGCTGAGCAACGCGGAATACATGAAAATATTGCAGCAGTAAACTCTCCGCGAAATGACGGTCATCCCTCCGTCCGCAAAATTCGCCGTGGTGTAACCCATATCACTGAAACTCTCCTGTTTTTCCGACTAGGATGGGGAATAAGCATCGGCAGTCGCCGTTAAAGCGCGTTCCGGGACACGGAACCGACGAACTCGGCGCACAGCGGGGCTTTTCCACAGGGGGGATCGATTCATGACCGGAGCGCAAGCGCTGATCGAGCTGTTGATGGAACAGGGGGTAAAGACCTTGTTCGGTTACCCGGGAGGCGCAGTGCTTCCCGTATATGACGCATTGTTCGACTGCGGAGGGATTCAGCACGTATTGGTAAGGCATGAACAGGCCGCCGTGCATGCGGCGGACGGATATGCCCGGGCGACCGGACGGCCGGGCGTGGCGCTCGTCACGAGCGGGCCGGGGGCGACGAATACGGTGACCGGCATCGCGACGGCGTACATGGACTCCGTGCCGCTGGTCGTACTGACGGGGCAAGTCCCGACGGAAATGATCGGGTTGGACAGCTTTCAGGAAGTCGACATTTACGGGATGACGATGCCGATCACCAAACATAACTTTATCGCGATGAAGGCGGAAGATCTTCCCCGTATCGTAAGGGAGGCTTTCCATATCGCTACGACGGGCAGACCCGGTCCGGTTCTGATCGATCTTCCGAAGAACGTGATGGCCTCAATCCTTCCCGATCGCATCGATCTCTCTGCCAGAGAGCCCGTCCGCATTCGCGGCTACGCGCCGGATCGCCCGATTGGAGCGGAGACGCTCGATGAAATAGCGGAACGGTTGAACGGCGCCGAACGTCCGCTGCTGCTTGTCGGCGGAGGCTGCATGGCCGGTACGGTTCCGGCGCGGGTGCGGGAGCTCGCGGATCGCTGCGGCCTTCCCGTCGCTTCCACCTTGATGGGGATCGGCGCTTTCCCGTCGCGACATCCGCTCTATCTTGGAATGATCGGCATGCACGGAACCGCGAGAGCGAACCGGGCCGTGCATGCCGCGGATGTGCTGGTAGGCCTGGGCATGCGGTTCAACGATCGGGTGACGGGCAGCCGGAAAGCCTTTTCTCCGCATTCTTACAAGATCCAGATCGACATCGACGAATCCGAGCTGAACAAGAATATCGGAATCGACCTGGCGGTCTGCGGCTCCCTGGAAGAGGCTCTGGACGGCATCTGCGCCCGGATGGAAGGACGCAGCCGCGATGGCTGGGTCAAGACGATCGCGGCGTGGTCCAAGCGCACGCCGACCAGCAGCCCGGTTCAAGGCGACAGATTGACCCCTCAGGAAGTTATTCGCTGCATCGACGAGGCGACCGCAGGGGACGCGATCGTCGCCACGGACGTCGGACAGCATCAGATCTGGACAGCGCATCACTACGGGTTCGCCGAGCCCCGTTCCTTCCTGACTTCCGGCGGTCTCGGGACAATGGGCTACGGTTTTCCTGCCGCCATCGGCGCGGCGTTCGCTTTCCCGGACCGGCAAGTCGTATGCGTAAGCGGAGACGGCAGCTTCCAGATGAATCTGCAGGAGATTATGACGGCCGTCGATTACGGGCTGAACGTCAAAGTCGCCATTCTGAAGAACGGCTACCTCGGCATGGTCCGGCAATGGCAGCAGCTGTTCCTGGGAAGAAGATATTCGTCGGTTCAGATCAGCTCTCCGGACTTTCCCGCGCTTGCCCGGTCTTTCGGCGCACAGGGCTTCTCCGCCCGCACGCTGGACGAGGCGCAGGCCGTTATCGCGGCCGCGCTGCGGACGGAAGGACCTGTCATTATGGAATTCGACGTTACGGAAGAGGCCAACGTCTATCCGATCGTACCTCCGGGAGCGAGCAATCAGGAAATGATCGAAGAAGAAGCGTGACCGGCGCAAGGAGCAGTCTTCCGCGCATCGCAGCAAGGCCCGGCCCCAAGCTCGATTCTGAACTTGGGGCCGGGCCTTTTTTCCATTGCGGATAATCAAGTAATAGACGCTGCGTAGATCCTGCACAGTCTCTTCAGTTCTTCCTCCGGCATTGGCTCAGGCGCGACAGCGCCGCTGAGCAGTCCGCCGAAGACGGCATGGGCGATCAGCGGCCCGACGAACATTCTCATCGACATTTCGACGTCGCCGTCCTCCAGCTTCACCAGCCCCGTTTGTCCGCACCGCTTCAGCAAGTCCGTCAATATCCCTGTGCTCTTGGGAAAGGATTGGAGAAGCAGTTCGCCGATCTCGGGGAAGCGAACCGATTCCGCGAAAACGATGCGAAGAATGGAAAGGTACAACGGGTCGTTCAGCTTGGCGGCGATGACCCGGGCCATCATCAGCAAAATATCGTAGAGCTGTTCCCGGTTTTCGGGCAGCGGCAAGCTCGCAAGCAAAGGTTGCTTCTCGTCCGTAAGCTCGTGGATGACCTGGCTAAGCAGGTCGGAGAACAGCGATTCCTTGGTCGCGTAATAGCGATACAGCGTCTGTTTGGATATGCCGGCTTCCGAAGTGACGAGATCCATGCTCGTTCCCGCGTACCCCCGGTTCAAGAACAAGCTGCGGGCGGCCGTCAGGATTTGTTTGCGCTTTGCTGCTTCCCGCGGCGACAGGTTTGCCATAGGGTCGGAATAACACCTCCGTGCTCTGTTCTGCTTGTTCAAATTATTCCACACGCGCGGTCGGGGGTCAATGAGCGCGAACGATGTCGTCTTGACAGGAACTGTATCCCTATTTATATTTAAAATCAAACTGAACCGTACAGTTTTATTCTGAGGCATTCACTTGTTCTAATTTTGTTACCGAGAAGGGAAGAAAGCTCGTATGAAAGAAAGGTCCCTTGGAATCGTCCGTGTTATTCTTGTTTTCACGTTAGTGTGCACCTGCTTCTCCCCGCTTGTTGTTCCCGGCACCGCGTCGGCTGCAAGCGGTCCTTTCGGAGGAGGGGACGGCAGCGAAGAAGCGCCCTTTATCATCGACACCGCAGAACGGCTATATGAGGTCAGCGTCTCTCAGAGCGTGTATTTGGACAGTCATTTCCGCTTGATAGCGGATATCGATTTTATCGGCTGGGATTGGTCGGCCCATCCGTGGACGCCGATCGGCAGCGACGTCGCGCCGTTTAGCGGAGAGTTCGACGGAGGAGACCATACCATAACGGGATTGCGGATACACGATCCTCTACGGTCGTTTGCCGGCCTGTTCGGCGCAAGCTCCGGCACCCTTCGCAATATCGGCTTGGAAGAGGTCGAAATCGCGGCAGGCAGCAATACGGGCGGGTTGGTCGGACACAATACCGGCAAAGTCCATCGTGCGTATTCGACCGGCTCGGTGAGCGGGATCGATTCCGTGGGCGGCCTGGTCGGGCTGAACAGCGGAGGAGGCGTCGTGCAATATTCCCATTCGGAAGCGGAGGTCGCGGGCAGCCAGAATATCGGCGGACTAGTGGGGGCCAACTCGAGCTACGGCGTCGTCCGCTCCTCCTATGCGACGGGGAACGTCAGCGGAGCCGCCCGCGCAGGCGGTCTGGCGGGCATTAACAATGGGAGCGGGAGTCTGATCGAGCATGCCTACGCAACGGGGAACGTCTCCGGAACCGTATGGGACGTCGGAGGAATTGCCGGTTTTATCGGGCCGGGCAGCATCGCCCGATACGTCATCTTCACCGGAAGCGTCTCGGGCGTACCCGGGGACAAAATGGGCGGTCTGTTCGGATACAGCAACAGCGGAACGCTGTATTACGGCTTATGGAACAACGAAACGGTCGCAGGCGGATTCGGCTCCAACTACGGCAATGCCGGACAACTCACGGGACACCCGTTGAACGAGCTGCTGCAAGCGGCGACTTACGCCGGTTGGGGCACGAACTTTACGGACCATTGGTGGATGCCAGACGACGGGGGATTGCCTCGGCTGGGCTCTTCCATCCAGTTGACGGGCGTGACCAGTTCGGTCTACCTGTCCGCGGTGCAGAGCTTGACGCTGAGCGGGCGGTTGACGGATTCCGAGGATGAAGATCCGGCGGGCATGGGGCTGCGCGTTCGAATGGTCGACTCCGTTGCGACTCCGATCTCGGAAGCGTCCTGGACGAGCCTTTCGCTTGCCGGGGACGGAGAGTGGCAAGCTTCGATCTCATACTCCCAGATGCTTCCTTCGGCGGGCGCTCTTCCTGACGGATCCTATACGCTGATGGCATGGGGGACAGGTTCGGATCGGAATACCGTAATCAAAAGTACGAGCATTCTCGTCGACACCGAAGCCCCCGCCATCCATTTGAGCGCCTCGGCGCTTAACCCCGACAATACGGTGACAGTGACGGCGTCGGACAGCGACTCAGGCAGCGGGGTGCTCCTGCGGAAATGGGCTGCCGGCAACCAAGCGGCCGCGTTCTTCGCCGCATCGGGAACGACGTTCACGGGCAGCTTCGCGGCAGCCGCCAACGGCGTCTATACGGTGTACGCCATAGACTACGCGGGCAATGAGAAGGTCGAGACGATTGCCGTGACTTCGTTCCCTGCGCCTTCCTCATCGTCGCCTTCCGCGCCGGTTATCCTGTCCGGGGACGCGAGCCTGCAGGATTTGCAAGTATGGGCGGGCGGGAAGCAGATTCCGTTGACCCCTGCGTTCCGGGCGGATACGCTGGCGTACTCGGCAACGACGGAAGCGGACAAAGTCGAGCTTCGGGTGAAGATTTCCTCTTCCGCGGCGCAAGTCGCTCTGAATAGCGAGCCGTTAAGCCAAAGTGCGTCTCTCGGCTTGTCCCCGGGCGCTAATCGATTCGAATTAATCGTTACGGCGGAGGATGGAACGAAGACAACGTACACGGTCGAAATTGCAAGGGAACAGACGGGGTTCACTGACATTGCCGGGCACTGGGCGGAGCGGGACATTCTTCAAGCGGCGCGGACCAAGCTCGTTCAGGGATACCCGGACGGAACGTTCAGACCGAACCAGTCCGTCACTCGCGAGGAATTCGCGGTTATGCTCGCGAACTCGCTGAAGCTCGAGCCGTCGGACGCGGCGCTGGCTTTCACGGACGCAGCCGAAATCGGCAACTGGTCCAAGCCTTCGATCGCCCGAACCGTCGCCGCCGGAATCGTGGCCGGCTATCCGGACGGAAGCTTCCGGCGGCATGCGTCTATTCGTCGTTCGGAGGTGGCGCTGATGGTCGCAAGAGCGCTGAACTTGCCTGCGGAAGGGGAGGCGGCTCCCGGGTTCTCCGACGATTCGTCCATCCCGCCATGGGCCGCGAGAGCGGTGCGCGCTCTCGCGGAGACCGGGATCGTGACAGGACGAAGCGGCAACCGCTTCGAGCCGGACGCGTTCACGACCCGGGCGGAGGCCGCCGTTCTATTGCTGAGATTGACGAGCAAGCGTTAAGCCTTCGCGTAGTCGTCGAGCTTCCTGAACAGGTCGCGGAAGATCGCGTCGCGGTCGACGCGGGTCGCGCACCGGATGAAGTGGCGGCTCGTGTCGACGCTCCACGTCGTCTGGTCGGTCAGCACCGGACTATGTACGAGGTCGGCTTCGACGAACGCAGGGTCGACCAGGTAAGCGACGGCCGACAGATCCCAGATGACGCGCGAATAGCCGAAGTGATCGTCGCTGCAGCCTTCGTAGCGCTCCGCCAGGAAAGCCCCGATGTCGCCCTTGTCCTTGACGAAGCGCTCGATCTCCGGCAGCGTCGTGATCAGGTGCGAGGCGACTCCATGACAAGGGATCAGAGCGAGCGGAACGCCGCTGTCGAAGAGCACCCGCGAGGCGTGAGGATCTTGCGCGAGGTTAAACTCCTTCGTATCCTTGTGGCCGAGATGGTGTCCGCCCAGCCACACCACGACGATGCTGCGGATAATGTCGGGATTCAGCAGGATCGCGGAAGCGACGTTCGTGATCGCTCCGATGGCGACGACGTAGAGCGGATCGTCTTCGGACGAGGCAAGGGCCTTGTCAATCAAGTCCCGCGCGGCCGGGCTGTCTACCGGGACGTTAGCGGCAGGCAGATAGCGATCCGAGCCGGGGAAAGCAAAGCCGTCCGAAGAGCGGCCGAGACGGTCGAGAATCCGCACGATTTCGTCGTAGCTTTTCTCCATGCCGTCCTTGGGACCGCTGGAGAGCTCGTTCCAGAAGGGGGCCGCGTAGACGGCCTCCAACCGGACCTTGTCCGGAGAGAGCATCGCATAGGCGAGCGCGAACTGATCGTCGATCTCGTTATACGTATCGGTGTCGAGCACCATACGGACGGTGCCGGCAGATCGGCGCAGCCGCTTGAGCCGGGTTTCTTCATCCAAATAAGGGTAAGCCATGCACGTTCGCTCCAATCGGAATAGAGTACGATTCCTCTCCATTATAAGAATGCGTTTTCAGCAATACGACCGCCAATTCGGCTGCGTTCTTATCGAATTCGGCTAAGCTTGCGGAAGTCCCGCGGAGCCGCGCCCGTCAGACGGGTAAACAGCATGCTGAACTGCGGCGCGCTGCCGAACCCGCATTCCGCGGCGATGTCCGTCATCGGCCTGTCCGTATCGACGAGCAGCCGCTTGGCTTTATCGACCCGTCTGCGCAGCAGGAACTGCGTCGGGGAATAGCCCGTCTCCCGCTTGAAAAAATGCCGGAAATGGTCGTAGCTGTACCCGAGATTCCGCGCGATCGCGTGGAGGTCGATGTCTTCGGCCAAGTATTGGTTCATATAGTTGACGGCGTATTTCACCTTCTCGCTCCGCCCCGTTCCCTCCGCCGTTCCTGTCGACCGGGCGATCTCCGCGACCGCTTGGTACAGCAAGCCGTGCAGCGCGATATCGTAATGCCGCCGCTTGCCGGCAAGCTCTTCGGACATGGCGCGCAGCAGCGTCTCCAGCCTGCGATCGCCGTCGGCGTAAAGCCCGTGCGCGAACTCCCCGATTCCCAAATCCCCGCCGAAGCTGAAAAAGATAACCTCCGTATCCTGGAACCGGTACTCGTTGTGCTTCATATTGGGAAGAATGACGGCGAAGCTTCCGGGATAATAGTCGTGCGACAACTCTCCGATCTGCGTCGTGCCGCCGCCTTGCGCATAGTAGACGACTTCGAGATTCGGATGCGCATGGAAGTCGATATGGGTGCCGGCGCTGCGGAAGGAATGCGTAAAGAAGTCCAGCGTGCAGTGGAGAGTGCCGCGTCCGGCGGCTTGATATCCTATGTCCATAGAGCGAATCCCCTTTGCCGAAATGGTTCAACCCGATACGGGAGCTGCCTTCATGTCTCGTCTCGAGGATACAACGGAAACGAGGCGGCCGCAATGCCGGCATTGACAAAGCGTCTCGAAGTAACTAGAATGGTTACAACACGGGTTGTAACTATCGCGGTTATAACGATGAAATACGAAAACGGAGGAATACACAATGAAACTGCTGGTTACTGGAGCGACGGGCAAGCTGGGAACTAAAATTGTCGAGACGCTATTGAAAACCGTGCCTGCAAGCCAAGTGGCGGTCAGCGTGCGCAATCCCGAGAAAGCGGAGAGCCTTCGCGCCCGCGGGGTGGACGTTCGCCAGGGAGACTTCGATCGTCCGGAGTCTTTGGACGCGGCATTCGCGGGCATCGATCGGCTCTTGATCATCTCCGCGGACGGGGACACGGAGACGAGAATCCGTCAGCATACGAACGCGGCGGAGGCGGCCGCCCGTGCGAAGGTCGGCTTCATCGCCTATACGAGCCTGGCGAACGCGGCCGACAGCAAGCTGTTCCTTGCTCCTCCGCATCAAGCCGCGGAGCAGGCCATTCTGAAGACGGGCATCCCGTATTCGTTCCTGCGCAACAACTGGTATCTGGAGAACGAAGCGTCCGGCATTCAAGGCGCGAAGGCGGGGGCGCCTTGGGTGACGTCGGCCGGATCGGGCCGAGTAGGCTGGGCGCTGCAGCAGGAATACGCAGAAGCGGCGGCGGCCGTCCTGACCGGCAGCGGTCACGAGAATACCGTATACGAGCTGTCGGGTCCGCTGCTGACCCAGGAGCAATTCGTGGCCGAGCTGAGCGCCGTTCTCGGCAAGAGCATCCCCGTTCAACAGGTCGATGACGACGCGTATGCCGACATTATGAAGGGCGCGGGCGTACCGGAGTTTCTGCTTCCGTTTCTCGTCGGCATTCAGCAGGGCATTCGCGATGGCGAACTGGAAGTTGAAAGCAGCGACTTCGAGAAGCTGCTCGGCCGTCCGCTGACACCGCTTCGCGATGCTCTGAGCGGACTCGTTCAAGGACTTTCCTGATTCGTCCGATCATCGTTGCCGCTAAAGAAAAGAAAAGGGCTGTCCCATAAGTAAAAAGAGCCGTACCGAACGATTATCAATGAATGGTGCCAGGTGCATCTACTTTTTTCAACGATAATCTTGTACGTCTCTACTTATGGGGCAGCTTCTTTTTCGAAAGTTTGATGCTACAATGGAGAAACTTAATGGCGAGCGGTACGGCCATGACGATAGAGGAGGCAGGCATGAGATGAACGTGCGGGTCGATAAAAGAGGAAACTCGGAAGCGGCGATCGTAGAGAGCGGAGAGGTGCTGATCTCGGAGGTGCAGGAGGCGCTGGATCTGATGGCCACGGTACAGTATGAAACCGGCTGCTTCAAAATGCTGCTCCGCAAGGAGAGCATTTCCGAGGCGTTCTTCGACTTGAGCACCCGATTGGCCGGAGAAATCTTGCAGAAGTTCACCAACTACGGAGTCAAGCTGGCGATCGTGGGGGATTTCTCCGGTTATGAGAGCAAGAGCTTGCGCGATTTTATTTACGAGAGCAACCACGGGAAGCAGTTTTTCTTCCTGCCCGACGAGGCCGCCGCGCTCGAAGCCTTGCACGGAACGAAGTAACGGGCGAACGGCTCAAGGCGATACGAGCGTATAGGAGATTTCTTCGACTTTCCACGCGCCGTCGGTGTACCGCATCATGATCATGCGTTCCACGTTCATGCCTCCGGCGTCGCGCGGACTCTCCAGCTGACTGATATAGCCGTAGCCCTCGCCTTTGTAGAAGTAGGTATAAGGCATGGAGACGAACTTATGCTTCGTGGAGGCTCCGTTGCGCTGAATGAGCTTGTTGATGAACGCATCCGTAAAATAAGGCCGAAAATGGCTCCGAATCTGCTTGTAAGCGGACAGGTCGGCCGACTCGTTGGCGGCTTGGACAAGCGCGTTGAGCCGGGACGCGGTAATCGCGGGGAACCGCTCTCCAAGCTGGGTGGAGATCACGACTTTCCGATCGCCGAGCGAGGCGGAGGCCGTGCCCGTCGAAGCGTCCCAGGATACGGTTCCGCCGAGCGTCTTGGCGACGAACCGGAGCGGGACGTACGTCACGCCTCCCTCCAGCCGGGAACGGGCGTCCAGCAGGATGCTTTCGCCGTTTACCGTCGCGTAGTCCGAATTGATCGGCAGCGTAATCTCGGTATCTTCCTTCGATATCGCAGCGGTGTACGTCGCCTGACTCCACTTCACCGTCGCTCCCAACGCCGTGGAGACCGCGCGCAGAGGAATCAACGTACGCCCTTGAACGTATTTTCCCCGGACCTGTTCAGTGGACGCTTCCTGAGCCGCCGAGGCCTGGCCGGGAACTGCAGCGACCGTCAGAAGCAGCGCCGACGCGAGCAGGGCAACCGTTAATTTCTTCGTCATGGGTTCTTTCCTCCGGAAGGTTTCGTTATGCAGTTGGACGTCCGTTCGGAAGGGAAAGTTGCGCGGGCGACGCCTGTCAAATCCCGGAAGCGGGAGTCCCGCCCACGTCTAGCCCAACTGCACGACGAACGTCGTCGTCTCCCCGGGAACGCTCCTCGCCTGAATTTTACCCCTGTGCTGCTCCACGATCGACTTCGCGATGGCCAGACCGAGGCCATATCCTCCTTGCTTGCGCGAGCGGGAGGCGTCCGTGCGGTAGAAGCGGTCGAACACCTTGTCCAGATGCTCGGCCGGGATGCCCGATCCGCTGTTCGTCACCGCCAGCTGAATATGACCGTGGTGCCGCCGGAGGGTTAATCCGACCGTGCCGTCGGGGCGATTGTACTTGATCGCGTTGTCCAGCAGAATCATGACTACCTGCTTGATCTGCTCGGCGCTGCCCGTCGCGGTCAACCCGGGCTCGACCGTGTAATCGAGCGACAGCGAACGCTCGAAGATGACGGCCTCCATCGCGAGAACGACGCTCTCGACCGCTTCGCTGACGTTGAACGGCACGTGAAGCGTCTCGGCCTTCGAATCATCCATCTGCGTCAAGTACAGCAGGTCGTTCGTCAGCGTCTTCATGCGCTCGGTCTCCGACTTGATCCGGTGCAGCCACTTGGCCTGCTCGCCGATCGTCTCCGTCTCGTTCGCCAGCAGAACGTCCGCGTTCGTCTGAATGACGGCCAGCGGCGTCTTGAGCTCATGGGAGGCATCGGCGATGAACCGTTTCTGCTTATCGAACGCCTCCCGAACCGGAGCGATCGATCGGTTGGCGAAATAGCGGCTTGTCGCGTAGATGACGGCCAGCATGACGAGCGCGACGGCGGCGAACGTATAGATCAGGTTCGTCAAGATTTTCTGCTGCGCGGTCACGTCCATATAGACAATCATGTATCCGTTCGATTCCGGCTGCGCGCTGTAGGCCCACCGCGTGCCGTCCAGCGTAAAGCGCCCGCCCTTCGGCGTCTTGGACGCGGCTTTGTCCGCGGCGGTCTCGTAGAATTCGTCCTCCATCCCGAACCGGGAATCGACGCTCAGCAGATTGCCCGAGGCATCCGTCATCAGGGCGAAGGAGACCGATCGCTCGGGCGGGGAGAACTCCTTCGATCCCCCTTCGAACATCGGCGGTTCTCCGCTGGCTTCGCCTTGAAGCGGCTGCTCCGGCCCCCCTTTCCAGTCCCCCCCGCGTCCCGGCCCTTCGTTGGCCTTGCGATAAAACTCGGAGACACGGTGAAGCTCCATCTCGATATCTCGATTAACGTTCTGGAACGTAATCGTATAGATCGAAGCAAACGCGACGAGCATCATGACGGTGATGATGACCATATTCATCAGCAGGAACCGGTTGCGCAGTCTCGTGAACATCAGTCCGCCGCCTCCAATACGTAGCCGACGCCCCGAATCGTGGAGATGCGGACGGAAGCGTTCAGGAACGCCAATTTTTTTCTCAGGAACGAGACATAGACTTCCACGTTATTGTGTTCCGCCTCGGAATCGAACCCCCACAGCTTCTCGATGATCTGCTCCTTGGACGTCACCGCCTGCTTCCTCAGAATCAGAAGCTCCAGCAGCTCGCTCTCCTTCAGAATCAGCTTCAGCTCCTTGCCTTTGCACGACAGCTTCAGATTGGAGGTGTTCAGCTCGATGTCGCCGAACCGCAGCGCGTCCTCCGGAATGACTTCTCCCTTGCGCCTGAGCGCCGCCCGGATGCGCGCCAGCAGCTCGCCCGTGGCGAACGGCTTGGCGATGTAATCGTCCGCTCCGTAATCCAGTCCGGCGATTTTATCGTCTATCTCTCCCTTGGCGGTCAGCATAATGACGGGCGTGGACACGCCTTGCCCGCGAATCGCCTTCAATAGCGAGATTCCGTCCAGCTCCGGAAGCATGATGTCCAGCAGCAGCAGGTCGTAAATGCCGCTCAGCGCGTTGTCCAGCCCGGACTGGCCGTCGTGAACGGCGTCGACGGAATAATGCTGTTTTCTCAAAATTTGCGTCAGCGCCTCCGCCAAATTCACTTCGTCTTCCACGATCAATATTCTCATGGGCCGATCGCCCCTCTCTTCTGCGTGTTGCCTCTAATTGTAGGGAGCAAACCTTTAATCAACCTTAATCCTAACATTCCCGGACGGCCCGGAGACAAGATTTTACACCGCGTTAACAATTTAAGTTTCGCTAAAGGTTCCCGTTCTAAGCTACAGACAGGGCAAGGCCGAACAGTCGACGACGAAGAAGGGAGTGCCGCACATGGCGATCGAAGTGTTCAACCGTTATGAAAACAAGTATCTCATGGATACGAAAGCCTTCTACGGCATCTACAACCGCCTGATGGAATATATGGAGCTCGACGCTCACAACCGCAACGACAAGTTCTACTCCATCAGCAATCTGTACTACGATACCGACCATCATACGCTGATCCGCGACAGCCTCTCCAAGCCCAAGTATCGGGAAAAGCTGCGCATCCGGGCTTACGGCGTGCCGGAGCCGGACGCCAAGGTGTACGTGGAACTGAAGAAAAAGGTGTTCGGGCTTGTCAACAAGCGGAGGTCGGCGATGAGGCTGGACGAGGCTTACGAGTTTGTCCGAACCGGCAGGCCGCCGGCTTATCGGGAGGGCATGAACAAGCAGGTCATCTCCGAGATCGAATATTTCCTGTCCCGATACGAGCTGCGCCCGATGACGTATCTGGCCTACGATCGGATCGCGATGTTCTGCAAGGGCAATCGCGACCTGCGGATCACGTTCGATACGAATATCCGCTCCAGACGCAGCGAGCTAAGGCTGGAGGCAGGGGATTACGGCGAGCAGCTGATGGAAAGAGGCCAGTGGCTGATGGAAGTGAAGGCCGAGAAGACGGTGCCGGTATGGCTCGCGAAGCTGCTGTCGGAGCTGGGCATGTACCGCACGGGCTTCAGCAAATACGGCAACGAATACAAGAAATCGATCCGGTACGCCGAACGCGCGGAGCCGGCAAGGGAGAGAATCGTGCTATGATCGAAAATTTGTTTAACTCGCTTGCGTCGGACACGGCGCTTACTTTGCAGCAAGCGCTGCTGACGTTCGGCATCGCCATCTTGATGGGCGGAGTCATCAGTTGGACTTACATGAAGACGCAGGCGGGCTATTCGCCGAGCTTCACGCTTACGATGACGGTGCTGCCGGCGATCGTCGCCATCATCATTCTGCTGATCGGCAGCAACATCGCCCGGGCGTTCAGTCTGGCGGGGGCTTTCTCCATCATCCGCTTCCGCAGCGCGCCGGGCGACTCCAAGGACATCTCTTACGTCCTGTTCTCGATGGCGGCGGGATTGGCTTGCGGCGTCGGCGCTTACGGCTATGCGGCGCTGTTCACGGTCGGGCTGTGCGGGCTCATGTTCGTGCTGAGGGCGTTGAAGTTCGGCTCCGTCAAGTCGCCGGTCAAGACGCTGAAGATTACGATTCCGGAAAGCCTGGGCTATGAGGAGGCGTTCGACGAAGTGTTCCGCAAGTTCAAAGTCGATTACGAGTTGAAAAGGGTGCGCACGACCGAGCTGGGCAGCTTGTACGAGGTCATGTACGCGGTGAAGCTTCCTCCGGGCGCCGATCAGAAGGAGTTGCTGGACGCGGTTCGCACACGCAACGGTAATCTCGACATTACGCTGACGATGAGTCCCGTCACGCAAGAATATTGAGTTCGATTCGCCATTCACCAATAAGAAAAGAGGGAAAAGCATGAACAATCCAAATAAAGCGAAGCTTATCGCCATTGCGCTCCTGTCCGCCCTGCTGGCGGCAGGCTGCAGTTCCACATCGGCGGGAAACCCGTCGTCCTCGGCCGCCGCGACCGGTTCGGCAGCGGCGACTGCCGCAAGCGTGCAGACGGCCGGGGAAGGGGCGGTCGATTCGGTGAAGTACGACGAGGACGACTCGCGAACGGAGTGGAGCGCCGAGAGCGCGACTGCGATCGAGCTGAACGGCTCGACGGCGACCGTGACCGGCTCCGGTGTCGAGGTCTCTGAGGGCGTCGTGACGATCTCCGCCGCCGGAGATTACGTGCTGAGCGGCAAGCTGGAGGACGGCCGAATTGTCGTCAACGCTCCGGATAAGGTCGTGCATCTGGTGCTGAACGGAGCGGACGTGACGAGCAAGTCCGGCGCGGCGATCCATCTGGTCGAGGCGGGCAAAGTCGTCGTGACGCTGCAGGAGGGAACGGAGAACAGCGTGACCGACGCGGCGGTCTACTCGGATACGTCCGACGACGCGCCTACGGCCGCCTTGTTCAGCAAAGCCGACCTGACGATCAACGGCACGGGCAAGCTGAGCGTGAACGGCAATTATAACGACGGCATCTCCTCCAAGGACGATCTGAAGATCGTGAGCGGCACTTACGTCGTGAAGGCAGTGGACGACGGACTGGTCGGCAAGGATCTGGTCGCGGTGAAGGACGGAGACCTCTCCATCGACGCGGGCGGGGACGGCATCAAGTCGACGAACGATACGGACGAAGGCAAGGGCGAGATCGTCGTGGAGGGCGGCAAGTTCGATATTCGGTCGGTGAACGACGCGATCCAGTCCGCGACTTCCCTCTTCATCGCCGACGGGGCATTCGGTCTCGTTGCCGGAGGCGGGCATGCGGCTTCGACGAAGACGCATGCCGAGGAGATGCCGGGCGGCGGCTTCGGCGGTCGGGGACAGGGCTTCGGCCAAGCTCCCGGCGGCATGGAAGGGGCGGCTCCGGGGATGGACGGCGCGCAGCCTCCAGAAGGAGGCGCTGTTCCGGAAGGCTGGCAGCCGCCTGAAGGAGGGGTTGCTCCGGATGGGGTTGCGGCTCCCCGGCAGGAGGGTTCCGCGGCTGCTCCGACAGAGTCCGCTGCATCGTCGGAGACGGCCGAAGAGACCGAGTCGACGAGCGCCAAAGGGCTTAAAGCGGCCGGAGCTCTCGTCGTCGCGGGAGGAACATTCGACATCGACGCGGCCGACGACGCCGTGCACAGCAATGCGAGCGTCCGGATTGCCGGCGGACAGCTCCGTCTGGCGACGGGAGACGATGCGATCCATGCCGACGCGGCGCTGACCATCGAAGGCGGCTCGATCGACATTACGAGCAGCTATGAAGGGCTGGAGAGCGCGAGCATCGCGATATCCGGCGGCGAGACCCGCGTAACCGCGAGCGACGACGGCGTGAACGTATCGGACGGCAGCGGCAGCTCGCCGGGAGGCTTCGGAGGAGGCGGCCAAGCGGACAACGGGCTTCTGCTGACGATCTCCGGCGGTTATCTGGCGGTGGACGCGGGCGGAGACGGACTCGACTCCAACGGTTCGATCAAGATGAGCGGCGGCACCGTTCTCGTCAACGGACCTACGAACAGCGGCAACGGAGCCCTCGATTATGACGGCACATTCGAGCAGACCGGCGGTCTTCTGATCGCTGCGGGCAGCGCGGGCATGGTGCAGGCTCCGTCCGACAGCTCGACGCAGCGTTCGGTCATGATGACCTTCCCGCAGGCACAGGAAGCGGGCACGCTGGTGACGATTCGGGACGCCGACGGCGCGACGGTCGCGGCCTTCGCTCCGGCGAAGGCGTTCCAGACCTTCCTGGTCTCGTCTCCGGAGCTGAAGTCGGGAGCGAGCTACACGCTCTCTACAGGCGGCACGAACGACGGGACAGGGGAAGACGGCTTCTACGGAACAGGGAAGACAACGGGCGACACGCAGATCGTCGGCTTCGCGCTCGGCGACGGCTCCGTGACCTATGTGAACGAGTCCGGCGTTACGACCGGCAACGCAGGAGGCATGGGAGGCGGCCGGGGCGGCATGGGAGCCAGACCGGGAGCAGGCGGGGGAGGCCGCGGCGAGAGAGCTCCTTCGACGAATGAAACCTCTTCCTGAAAAAGCGAAAAACTGCGATAATCGGGGGCTGTCCCGTAAGTAGGGATGTACAAAATTATCGATGAAAAAAGTGGGTATCTATCTCCTGGAGACTGCCTCATACGGTCCTGAAATGACCCTGTTACGGGTCTATCCATTCCAAATTTCAGGGCCGTATAGCATCGGAAGGAGGTAGATACCCATAGGCAACTATCCATCGATAATTGTTCTGTACATCTCTTTTTACTTACGGGACAGCCCCTTGCGCTATATTCGACCCAACATCTTCCACGGCGAATTTTGCCGATGTTTTTAGTACAATAACAGGGTAGGACAGACGAAGGGGGAGCGGCCATGGCGAATTTGTTGATATTGATGCTGGAGCGGGTCGGCATTCTGCTCATCTTCGTGCTGCTGCTCTCGCGAATGGGCTCGTTCCGCAAGCTCATCCACAACGAGCATGCTCTGACGGACAAGCTGTGGCTGATCGCCGTATTCGGCACGTTCGGCATCATCAGCAACTATACCGGAATCCAGATTCGGCCGGACGACGTGTCCGCGCATTTTTGGCAGACGGGTGTGGAATACGACGGGGCTCTAGCCAATACGAGGGTACTGGGCGTGGCGCTGGGCGGGCTGCTCGGCGGGCCTCTGGTCGGCGTCGGGGTCGGCGCCATCGCGGGGCTGCACCGGATGACGCTGGGCGGATTTACGGCCATCGCGTGCGGCGTCTCCACGATATTGGCCGGCATCGCGACCGGACTGATCGGAAGGAAGTTTCGCAAGAACGGGAAAAATTCCACCTGGCGGGCGGTCGCGATCGGGATCGTCATGGAATGCTCCCAGATGGCTATCATCCTGCTTGTGGCTCGTCCTTTCGACGCCGCGCTGGAACTGGTCCAAATCATCAGCGTCCCCATGATCGTCATTAACGGCTTCGGCACGCTGCTGTTCATGCTGATCATTCAATCGATCATGCAGGAAGAGGAACGCACCCGCGCGCTGCAGACGCATAAGGCGCTTCATATCGCCGACCGGACGCTGCCGTTCTTCCGGCAAGGCCTGAACGCCCGCTCCTGCAGGGAAGCGGCCGCGATTATTCTTCAGGGGACGAACGCCGACGCAATTTCCATTACCGATCAGCATCAAGTGCTGGCGCATGTCGGCGCGGGGTCGGACCACCATATCCCGCTGCAGAGCGTGACGACCCAGTTGACCAAGAAAGCGCTGGAGCAGGGCCGCATTCTGCTCGCCCGCACCCGGGAGCAGATCCAGTGCACGAACAAAGATTGCGCTCTTCAGGCCGCCATTATCCTTCCGCTGAAGGTGCACGGCCAGACTCAGGGCACGTTAAAGCTCTATTTCACGAACGCGAGCGACATGGACAGAGTCGAGAGGGAGTTGGCGGAAGGGCTGGGCAAGCTGTTCTCCACGCAGCTGGAGCTGGCCGAAGCCGAATCCCGGAGCCGCTTGCTGAAGGACGCCGAGATTAAAGCGCTGCAAGCGCAAGTTCACCCGCATTTTCTGTTTAACGCGATCAATACGATTTCCGCCCTGTGTCGGACCGATTCCGAGAAAGCGCGCGAGCTGCTGCTGAAGCTGAGCGTCTTTTTTCGCAGCAATCTCCAAGGAGCCCGTCAGTTTCTCATCCCGCTCAAGAAGGAGCTGGAGCATGTCGAAGCTTTCCTAAGCTTGGAGCGGGCGCGTTTTCCCGACAAATATGCGATTGAATTGGATATCGATCCCTCGCTCGACGAGGTGCCGATTCCGCCGTTTACGCTGCAGCCTCTCGTGGAGAACGCGCTGCGGCATGCGTTCGCGAAGGTGAGGGACAGGAAAGGCCGGGTGACGGTCCGGGCGTTCAAACGGGAGGACAAGGTCGTTCTGATCACGGAGGACAACGGCCGGGGGATATCGCCCGATCTGTTGGACATGCTGGGTCGCCAGACGGTACAATCCGAGGCGGGCACGGGAACGGCGCTCTATAATATTCGCAAGCGCATTGAGGAAATCTATGGGGACGAAGCCGATTTTCGCCTCGAAAGCGAACTCGACAAAGGGACCCGGATCGTCATCTCTTTGCCTCTAAGTCATCATAAATGGGGAGATCAGCATGTTGAAGGCCTATATCGTGGACGATGAGCCGCTGGCCAGGGACGAATTAACGTATATTCTTCGCCGTCTCAAGCAGGTGGAGGTTGTCGGGGAAGCGGACAGCATCGAGCGGACGCTTGAGGAGATTCGGACGCTGCGGCCTGACGTCGTCTTTCTGGATATTCAGCTTGCCGAGGACAGCGGCCTGGATCTGGCGCGCCGTCTGCTGGAATACGAGCATCGGCCGGCCGTCGTGTTCGCCACGGCGTATGACGAGTACGCGCTTAAGGCTTTCGAATTGGAAGCGATCGATTACGTGCTCAAGCCGTTCGACGAAGAGCGGATTCGTCAAACCGTGGACAAGCTGACCCGGCTGAAGCTGGGTCGGCAGATCGGCCAACCGGACCGAAGCGAACGGAAGACCGCCTCGCCGGAGAAGACGGACAAGCTGGCCATTCTGGAAGACGAACGGTTCATCCTGGTCAGCATCGGCAAAATCGTCTCCATTCACTCCACCGAGGGGAAGACGATCATCGCGACCGACGACCGGCAGTATACGGTGACCGAGCCGTTGGTCTCCTTCGAGCAGAAGCTGCAGGGGACGTCGATCGTCCGCGTCCATCGGGCGTTCCTGGTGAACCTGGACGCCATTGTGGAAATCCAGCCCTGGTTCCATTCCACTTACAATCTGGTCATGAAAGACGGTTCGAAGGTGCCGGTCAGCCGGACGCACATCAAGGAGCTGAAGCAGTTTATCGGCTTCTGATGGTCCCGGTCCGGCGTCGCTGCATTTCATCCCGCCATTTTTGCCGCTGGCCCCGCGACTTGCGCTTTTTGTCCTGAAAACGCTTTATTGTCCTTTTCATTTAGTAACATGAGGGCAAATATAAGGTTAAAGGGGCCATCAAAATGAATGCGGTTACAATCGTTATCGGCTCGATATGTATTCTGATGATCGCGTATCGGCTGTACGGAACTTTCATTGCGGCGAAGGTGCTGAAGCTGGACGATTCCGTCCCTACCCCGGCGCATACGATGAACGACGGCAAGGACTACGTCCCGACGAACAAGTGGGTATCGTTCGGACACCACTTCGCGGCGATCGCGGCGGCAGGGCCGCTCGTCGGGCCGATTCTGGCGGCGCAATTCGGCTACTTGCCCGGCTTGCTCTGGCTGCTGATCGGCGCCGTCATCGGCGGCGCGGTGCACGATGCCGTCGTGCTGTTCGCTTCGATGCGCAAGAAAGGCAAGTCGCTCTCCGAGGTCGCCAAGGAAGAGCTCGGCCCGGTCGCAGGCTTCTGCACGGGGCTGGCGATGCTCTTCATCATCACGATCACGATGGCCGGGCTGTCGATGGTCGTGCTGCACGCGCTCGACCGCAACCCGTGGGGAACGTTCGCCGTCGGCATCACGATTCCGATCGCGATGGGCGTCGGCCTGTTCTATAGAAAAACCGGCAACCTGAAGCTGGCTTCCACGATCGGCTTCATCCTGCTGATGATCGGTGTCTTTATCGGTCCTTCCATTCAAGGTACCGCTCTGGGAGACCTGCTGACGCTCGATACGAAGACGCTGTCCCTGGTCCTGCCTGTGTACGCGTTTTTCGCGGCGGCGCTGCCGGTCTGGCTGCTGCTCGCTCCTCGCGATTACTTGAGCAGCTTCATGAAGATCGGAGTATTCATCGCGTTGATCGTCGGCGTGTTCATTATTAATCCAGCCATTCAATTCCCGGCTCTGACGGAGTTTATCGGCGGAGGCGGTCCGGTTATTGCGGGTCCGGTCTGGCCGTTCATCTCCATTACGATCGCCTGCGGCGCCATCTCCGGTTTCCATGCGTTCGTCGGCTCCGGCACGACGCCGAAAATGCTCAACCGCTGGAGCGACATCAAGGTCGTCGGCTTCGGCGCGATGCTGGTCGAGTGCGTCGTCGGCATTATGGCTCTGATCGCGGCTACGGCGCTTCACCCGGCCGATTATTTCGCGATCAACTCCAAGCCGGAAGTGTTCCAGACGCTCGGCATGAACGTCGTGAACCTGAATCAGCTCAGCGAAGAGATCGGACTTAGTCTGGAAGGAAGAACCGGCGGAGCGGTGACGCTGGCCGTGGGCATGACCTATATTTTCACGAAAATTCCGTGGTTCGCCAACATGGCGCCGTATTTCTTCCAGTTCGTCATCATGTTCGAAGCGGTGTTTATCCTGACGGCGATCGACGCGGGAACCCGCACGGCGCGTTATCTCATTCAGGACTTCTTCGGGGAAGTCTACAAGCCGCTTAAAAAAGTGGACTGGGTGCCCGGCTCGATCTTCGCCAGCGCGCTGGCATGCGTGATGTGGGGGTATCTGCTCTTCTCCGGCGATATCGGCTCGGTATGGGCGCTGTTCGGAGTGTCCAATCAGCTCATGGCTTCGATCGGCCTGATCATCGGCGCGACGGTCATTCTGAAGGTGGCGGACAAGCGCCGCTATATGCTGACCTGTCTCATTCCGATGTCCTATCTGTACGTCACGGTCAACTACGGCGGGTTCTGGATGGTCAAGAACGTCTACCTGAACGAAGCCGCCGCCGGCTACAGCGTGCTGAACGCTATCCTGTCGATCATCATGCTGACGCTGGGCGCCGTCATTCTGATCGCGGCCGTTGGCAAATGGAACAAGCTGTTGAGGTCGCCGAGAGATCATGCAGAGCTGCTGTCCGCATCATAAAGATAGGATAAGCCAAGCAAGTTGCTGTGAAAGATAATCGATGATAAAGGTGCAAGGGGTATGTACCTCCTTCCGATGCTATACACTCCTGAAATTTGAACAGGTAAACCCGTGATAAGGTAATTTCAGGAGCGTATGAGGCATTCTCCAGGAAGTACATACCCCTTCTTTATATATCGATGATCTCTGGCAACTTTGCTTATAGAGCATCCTTTTCGAAGGTTCTCTCGTTTGTATCTCTATTAACAGCACCGATTATGGAAGAATAGCCCCCGGGGTTCCCGGAGGCTATTCTTCCATCTTTTTTGACGCTACAAGCGAGAAAAAGATATGTTCCATCGACTTCAACAAGCCGGCCCATTGCGCGGAATCCCGTGATTGTTCATACGTAAGGTCCGACCGGCTCCCTAGCGTGGTCTCGTAGGGGCCGCCGTATTTTTTCTCGAAATGGACGACAGCGTTAACCAATTCGGCCAGTTCTTCGGACTCTGTCATCGGTTCTGAGCGTCCCAGACGATCTTGCTCGCGCCCGTATATTTCGGCAGCCTCCGCTACCGTCGTTTGTACGCCGGTCGGAGCGACGTACACAGCGATTTCCGGAATTCGAACCTGTTTGAACCGTTCGCCTTTTTCCACGCCTTGAAAGCGTCCTTGATTGATCCAGTTATTGACGGTGGCAACGCTGACCCCGAAGAAGCGGGCGACCTCACCGGTAGAATACAAGCGTACGTTCAGCGCGTCTTCGGTTGTTCCGACAGTGACCATATGAACGAACAATCGCTGCAAAGCGCGATGAGGGTTCTTCTCCGTGAGGCAGTTATGAACTTCCTGCAATAAGGTTCCGGGGTTATGGAATGACGTCTTTTCGATGTAGTTCGCCAATGCCATGACGAAAAGAGGCATCTTACTGCTTTCCTGTTCCGGTAGATCTTTGACCAAATCCGAGAGTGTGATCGCTTCGGCAATAGCCATTTCCTTTTCCGCCAGATCGAACATATACATCACCTCGCCCCCATTCTAACAGTTTCGTTTCAAAACTTCAAATTAACTTAAAATTAAGTTAAAGTTAAGTTCAAAACCAGTATAGACCCGTTATGGCTAATATATTCGTGATTCCGCGGAGCGACCGCGAGGCCGACTAGATCCCATTGTGCTAAAATAGGAAAAAAGCAATCGAAGAGGGAGGCGGAGAGAATGGACGACCGGCAGCGGCATCATACGAAGGAGTTGTTCGGAATGATCGGGTCGACGCTGGAGACGACGGTCAAGGGAGCGCAGATCCGCAAGCATTGTTCCTCTCTCCCCTCTCTTCTGGCGCCCCGTTCGGGCGAGGCGGAGATGTGGCTGGACGGACAGAGGACGATCCTGAACGGCAATCAGATCGCCTATATTCCTCCCGATGTCGCCATCGAGTGGTGGGCGTCCGGCGGAGAGGCGCAGTTGCAGATCGTCACGTTCGAACGGTACGAACTGGCCGAGCATTCCAAATCCCGTCTCGTCTATCGGGTCAATCGCGATACCCTTCCGCCGATGACCTACGTCAACTACGCGCTGCCCGAGAAGGCGAACGAACTGCTGCGCCGTTTGGACGAACGGAAGGAACCCGATGCGGACCTCTCTTCCGCGATACGCGAGCTGCTTCGGAGCGTGTTCTTGGCGGGCGTTCCGTCTGCCGGACGAGTGTCTCTGATGGACATGTCCATCAGAGGGATCGTCGAATATATGCATCAGCATTACGATAAGAAAGTTACGAGCTCGGGCATGGCGGCCATGATGGGGTACCATCCCCGTTATTTCTCTGGCCTGTTCCACAAGCAGACGGGCTGGAGCTTCACCGATTACCTTGCCCGCATCCGGGTGGACAAGGCCAAGGAGTGGCTGCTGAAGAGCGACGAGCCGCTTAATCAGATCGCGCACAAGGTTGGCTATTCGGACGGCTTGTATTTGAGCCGCAAGTTCAGCCAGGTGACCGGCATGCCGCCCCGCGCGTTCCACAGCCTGCCCAAGCCGAGGCGCATCGTGACGGTGCAGTTCGTCGGCGCGCTGCTGGCGCTCGGCCTGACCCCCGTTGCGGCGCTGGAAGAGACGATGCACTACTCGGCCGCGATCGCGGACAAGCTGACGGAAGTCGTCCCCCTGCGGATCGACGACAAAATCGTCGAGACAGTAGCCGGGCTGAACGCGGACTTGCTCCTTATTCCTACATACGCTTACGCGCAGCGAGAGTGGATAACCGCGCTTGAGAAGCGGATGCCCGTGCTGGCGGTGGACTGGGATACGATGGACCGGTTGGAGGAAGTGCGGCACTTAGGCGCGCTGTTGGGCCGGGAAGCCGAGGCGGAAGCGTGGATCGCTTCGTTCCGCCAGAAGGCGGCGCAGGCCAAGACGGAGCTGGAGAGGAGCGGAGCCGTAGGCAGGGAAGAGACGGTCGCCGTCTACGAGGTGAGCCGCGACGACCATCTCTATGTCTGGAATCATACGGCGCGTGCCGCTTCCAACCTTTTTCACATGCTGGGCCTGAACGCTCCTTCGCGGGTCAAGAAGGAGGTTCTGGATCGGAATCGGCATCTGCGCATTCCGGAATCGCGGCTGTCCGAATATGCGGCCGATCATATGTTCATCATTGCCTGCGAAGGCAACGGAAACTTGGCAAGCACGATGCGGAAGCTGGAGAGCGATCCGATATGGAGCGGGCTGGAGGCCGTTCGTCGGCGGCAGGTTTACGTCATGCGGCTGGAGGATTTCCGCTTCAGCGAAGGCTTCGCTCTGGAGAGACAGCTGGAGCTTCAGATGCATGCGCTGCTGCGTCGGGAAAAATGAAAATCGTCCATAAACAATACGATGACTTTACGCCATGGACAGTCGAAGTATAATCTTGCTATCATTCCAAATGATAATAAAAATCATTTTCATTCAGGGGGATGGCAAGGTTGAACAGTCGTCGTAAAGGTTGGATGATTGCCGGCATGCTATTGGCGGTCGTTCTGTTAATAAGCGCGTGCGGAGGAAAGAAGGAGAACGGGGCGGCGGAGTCGCAGCCGGCATCGGCGAGCGCTTCTCCAGCGGCTTCTCCGTCGGCGTCGCCTTCGGCAGAAGCGTCGGAGTCCGCGAATTCGGGCATGCGCGATTACGAGAGCGCCAAAGGAGTTATCCAAATTCCGGCCAAGGCGGAACGCGTCGTCGTAACCGTTCCCGACTATGTCGGCGACGTTATCGCCGCGGGCGTAACGCCGATCGGAGCTCCTCCGATGGTGTTCCAGGCCAGCTACTACAAGGAATACCTGAACGGGGTCGAAAATATCGGAGACGATGCCGGCCCGGCTCTGGAGAAGATCGTGGCGCTCCAGCCCGATCTGATCATCACGTATAACGAGGAAGCGTACGAGGCGCTGTCCAAAGTCGCTCCTACCGTCTTTATTCCGTACGGACAGTATGCCTACCGCGAACGTCTTCAGGAAATCGGCCGCATTCTCGGCCGCGAATCCGAAGCTAACGCATGGCTGGACACGTTCGACAAGGCAGTCGCTGAGAAGAAGGAGCTGCTCGCGGACGTGATTGCAAGCGGCAAGACGGTAGCGATTTTCGAGATCTGGGAGAAAGAATTGTACCTGTACGGCAAATCGTTCGGCCGCGGCGGCGCCATCCTGTACGACGAGCTGGGGTTGAAAGCGCCGCAGAAGGTCGTGGACGCCGCGTTCGAGAATGGCTGGGCGCCTCTGTCGCTTGAGTCGATTCCCGAATATTTGGGCGAGGCGGACTATCTGTTCCGCGGACTGCGCGATCCAAGCGGCAAAAATCAAGCTTCCATAGAGAGCAGCAAGATCTGGAAGGATGTGAAGGCGGTGCAGGCGGGAGCCGTGTACGACTACAACGTGGACGACTTCTACTTCCAGGATCCGATCGCTCTCAAGTCCCAACTGGAAGGCATCACGGAATTTTTGCAGAACCATTAAGCCAGCAAAATATGGAGAAGAAATAGCCCGAGAACCAAGTCGTTAAAGACTTCGCTCTCGGGCTTTTGGATGATGGCATTAATCAAGGCTTGTCCATTTCATGTTTCTTATGAGACGAATCGTTACTCGTCATCGTCTGAATCATTCGTTTCTATGGATAACTCGGCGGGCGAGTAATATTCGCAAGAGAGGTGTTTAAAACCTTTGTCCCACGTAAGTACGGGTAAACCAAGCTCTTTGCTAAGTACGCTGAGCTTTATGTCAACAATATCGAGATTCACAGTCCCGTAAAGCTTAACTGCCTCTCGTATTGCGGATGTTGATTCAATGCCTTCGACGGCAAGTAAAGCCGTAATGCCTGCTGAGATTTCCGCTCTACTTTTGCCGTATGACTTGTTTAGCACAAAGAACATTTCTTCAATCACGGCGTCCGTGAATACCAAACCCACACGCCCAGCCACGAGCTCGCCGAGTAACCGCTTGGTATCCAAAAACTTCAATTCCGCGTGCTTTCGAGCCGTATCCGAAGTGGCAAGCTCAATATCGTGCTGACCGACTAGGATGCGCAAACCAATATTCGCATCCGCTAATAACATTGTTTTCATTCCAATTATTCCTCCATTTTTTCACCACGCTGCAATTCATCAGCAATCAGCTCCTCTCGGTATTGATCTCTGAGTTCCTGCACGTCAACAAGTGGTTTGTCCAATTTCATACTGCCAAAGACGTCCCAAATGGACACCTTTTTAACCCCGCGAACGAAAAGCCGCTCGCCTTCGACTTCGAACTCCAGGCGATCGCCTTCTTCTATGCCGAGAAAATTTCTAACTTTAACAGGGATCGCAACGACTCCTTTTGCAGACAGCTTTCCAGTCTCATATTTAGTTGTCATTAATTTAGATGCTCCTTACGCGCGACCTGGCACCATAAGGTAGATAGTTATATGGTATGGGGTAAGATGGTCGAGCTTATTTTATAGTTTTGGGTGCTTTAAGGTATCGGCTCTGTTCACAATATTACTGTATGTTAGATTGATCGAATGGTTAATCTGTTGATGATCAATTGTGCTTTGACATGTGAACTTTCTTCTGTAATGCGACGAATCACTGGCCTGCAAGCAGCTGTCGCTTTTTTTTGTAAGTATTTCTGATCCTTGATGAGTAAAATCATCTCATTGTAGCTGCTTTCTGATTTCCCTTATACAACGCTTTTCCTCGTTCCAGGCACCACTCCCTTCAATGAATAAACAGTATTAGCCTAACCTTACCTCTATCATACCACTAACCATTATCAAAAGTAAAGGATAAACAAAAAGTTAAACATACGAAATATGTAAGACTATCAAAACGTTATTATATGCACGACAATACTTTTTTATAACAACTAAAGCGGCTATTTATGACATGTAGGAGTATTCAGTCACGGAGTTGCAGTTCTTGGGATATACCTTTCGGAGGGTGTTCGTCAAGGAGCCGCCTATCCGATTGTGCGTTGAACCGCTGAATTCCCTTCGCCCTTTTCGTGCTGCCTCGGCAGTAGGATATAATCGAGTGTAATGCTAAATATCGAATGGAGAGACGCCATCATGAAATCGATCCGCAATTCGGCCAAAGCTGTCATTATCCGGGACGATCGTTTGCTGCTGACCAAGAACAAGGACGACGAGGGCTTCTTCTATCTGTTCCCCGGAGGAGGCCAGGAGAAAGGAGAAGAGCTGAAGGACGCCGCAGTCCGCGAATGCATGGAGGAGATCGGACAGGAAGTCGAAGTAGGAGAGCTGCTGTTCGTGCGCGAGTATATCGGCAAGAACCATCAATTCGCGGAGTGGGATTCCGACGTTCACCAAGTCGAGTTTTATTTTCGATGCAGCCTGAAGCATCCGGATTCCGCAATGGGCAACGGTATCCATCCGGACGAGCATCAAGTGGGAGTCGAATGGGTCCCGTTCGCTCGGCTCGACGAAATTCGGGTGTATCCGAGCGCTTTGGGAGAGAAGATCCGCAGCGGAGTTTATAGTCCTTGCTATGTAGGGGATGTGGGATGAGTTGACCGAATCATACATATGTAATAAAATTATTACACATGTAACATTCGCGAGTGGATGTGGAGGTGCCTATGAGCATTAACGGAAATGAACTGCTTCAAGTTTTCGAAGCTCTGGCGAACCCTCACCGATTGCGAATTGTTGCGGCGTTGCGGGAGCAGAGGAAATATGTGAGCGAACTGGCGAGAGAAGTCCGGATGAGTCGTCCTTTGCTGTATTTGCACTTGCAGCGATTGGAGGCTGCGGGTTTGGTGACCGGCAATCTGGAGCTGTCCGACAGCGGTAAGGCGATGAAGTTTTACGAGCTTGCCGACTTCGAGTTTCACGTCACTTCCGAGACGGTCGCCGAAGCGACCAAGACGCTTCAGGAGCCCCCGTCTTCCAAGACGAATGAGGAGGAAGAGTAGATGGACTTCAATATCTACGGCTATTTGGGAATGGCATTCGCGTTCGGAATTCTGGTGCTGATCGTTATTTTGCTGGTGGTGCTGATCAAGCAGAGCTTCAAGACGAAGCACTTGAAGCTGACGAGCCAGGCGGACGCCGAATTCCGCAAGCTGGCGGAGAGCTCGGGCTCGACAAGATGTATGAAGCGCATCGCCACGCGGGGATGGCCTCCTTCGCGCTGCTCATTCTGCACTTTGCCGTTATCCCGCTCGCGCCGGGAGAGGCGCCTCCTGGGCGGGCTCCGGGATATATCGCGTTGGGAGGCTTCGTCATCATGACGCTGATCGCTCTGGCCCCCCGTCTTCCCGGCCTTCGGAGGCTTATTCGCATCGGCTACGGCAAATGGCGGATTTCGCACAAATTCATCGGCATTTTTTTCATTATGGGAACCGCTCATATGCTGCTCGTCGATACGCTGATCCGCACGTCTCCCGTGCTGTTTTCGACTCTGCTGGTCGCTATCGCGACAGGCATCGCTTCCTACCTGTATGCGGAGCTGATCGCTCCGTTAACGAGGCGCCGGTCATCTTATCGGGTGCTGAACGTGAACCGGCTGAACGCCAAAGTTGCGGAGGTCGTCCTTCAGCCGATGAGGAAACGGCTGTCCTATCGAGCCGGCCAGTTTCTCTTTATTCGGTTCAAAGGCGACAAGGCATTGGCGGAACCGCATCCGTTCACGATCAGCAGCTCGCCGGGAGAACGCGATCTGAGGCTGACGATCGGTAAGGCGGGTGATTTCACCTCGTATCTGTACGAACGTCTGCAAGCAGGAACGGTAGCGATCGCCGAGGGAGGCTACGGATCGTTGGACTACCGTCAGGGCGGCGAGGAGCAGATTTGGATCGCGGGCGGGATTGGCGTGACTCCCTTCATCAGTTGGATTCGCGACATGTCCGGGCAGGCAGGTCCGGATCGTCGGATCGATTTCTACTATTCGGCGAGAACCCGTGAAGAGGCGCTGTTCGTCGACGAAATATTGGCGGTGGAGAGCAGGAGCGGGCGCTTTCGCGCTCATATCTTCTATACTTCGCTCGAGGGCAGATTTACGGTGGAGGATGTGCTGCGGACGACAACCGGCAAGCTGGCCCGCAAGCACGTGTACATGTGCGGTCCAGAGACGATGCTGGCCGCATTCCGGGTTGAATTCCGCAAGCGGGGCGTACCGCGAAGCGCCATCCATGACGAGAGGTTTGTTTTCAGGTAACCCGTCGCCGCCGCTTACCCCGGAAAGCCCCGACGACCAGAATAAGGACGGGGAAGACGACCAGATGGACGAAGGAATAGTTGGCCCAGACCTTCTGAATGATTTCCGCGACGTAGATCGAATCGAGATACGTATTCCACGCTACGATCAAGATCAGAGCCGCCAGAGGGTAGATCAGGTGGTGATAGCTGCGCAGCCTGAATAGCGACTGAAGCCCCTGCAGTTGGGCGAAGACCAGAAGCATCGTTTTGACGAAAAAGCTAAGAATCCACAAGGCGATGAGCACGCCTTCGGTTCTTTGGATGAAGTCGCCGAGAGAGATTGTCTTCGCCAAGGCGTAAGCCGGAAACGTGCTGTTGGCGGCCTGCTCGATCCCCAGGACGAGTACGCTGAGCAGCACGATGGACGTAAGCAGCAGGCCGCCCAGGCCCGCGGCTTGGAAGTAGTGCCTTGCTGTCTGCCCGGACTGCTTCGTTAAGGGAAGGAATACCATCAGGACGACCAGCTCCTGGAACATCGCCGAATGGAAGCCTGCTTGGAGCGCTGGGCCCCAGCCGTCTTCCAGCACGGGCTGAATATAGGTCCATTCCGTTTGGGGCAGCAAGGCCAGGATCAAGCTCAAGCTGAAAAAAACGATCCACGGAAACAACAGCTCTCCCACCCGGGCAAATGCGGCAATCCCCAAGCGGGCGGCGAAGACGACCGCGGCGAGGAAGAGAAGCTGGATCGCTTCGATCGGCGTTTCGGTCAAGATTTCGCTGGTCAGGAAAAAGCCGAGATTGCCCAGCAGCGTTCCGGCCAGAATCAGAAAATAAAACAAATAGAAGCCGCCGGCCAACTTGCCCAGCCACCTGCCGAGCGCCGCCTCCATAATCTCGAACCAGCTCATGCCCGGATATTGTCTGGAGATGACGACGTACAGCAGAACCATCAGCAGATTGATGGCCGTGCCGACGAGCGCCGCGATCCAGGCGTCTTCCCGGGCGGTCATCGCCAGCGAAGAAGGAATGACCAGCACGGAGGTGCCGACCGTCAGTCCGAAGGTCCAAATAAAAAACTGCCGGGGTTCCACAATCACGGTCTTCATTTCCCGTTCGTCCTCCAGTCGGCTCTATTCTACGGCAGCAGCTTGGTCAGCGGCTCGGATGCCGCGCGAATCCAATCCAAGGGGCGCGGCATAGGAAGCTCGAGCCATTCCGCTCCCGCGGCGGCCAACGACAGAACCCACAGCAGCACGAATAGCACAGTATCCCTTCGGGAGCGCAGATTCCGCAAATACCCTCTCTCGTACCACGGCAGAATCGACAGGAGCAGGAACAGCAGAATGCGCCAATTGACGTTCATCGGTTCATCATATCCTTCTTCAACGGCTGAACGATGGAGCCGACGCGGCGCAATTTCACTTGGGCGCGAATCGTGACGTCGACCTCCTTGAAATGTTTGTCCCAGTCGCTTTTATACTTCTTCCATACTTTGGGGTGGCGGCGGTGCAGCACTTCCCCCAGTCCGAAGATGTCTACGTCGTACCGCTTCTGGATCTTGCTTACGTGTTGGTCGAACACGTCCACGATCCGCTCCTCCAGCTTGCGTTCGATCGCCGAGATGGCGGCCGATTGGCTGATATCCATCGGGCATTGGACCGAGTCCAGATTGGCTTCCGCATAGACGTTCACATTAAACCCGGACAGCTCCTCCCCCTTCAGCACGACGTCGATCCTCGATTTCACCCACTGCAGCTGCATGCTGATCGCCTGCTTCTCGTCGTCCGGGCACTTGAAGGACGCATTCGTCGTGTATACGTCGTTAAGAAGATAGTTGACCGTCTTGCTTCCCTGCTCCTTCAGCCAGCCGACGAGCTTGTCCCGCTTGAAGATTGCCAGGCCCGAATGATGAATCATCGCATTCGGCTTGAGCGTATGCCAGATTTTGTCCGTAGTTCCGGAGGTTTTATCACCGACGACTTCGACTCCGGACAGCACGGGGTCCGAGCCGCCGCGGTCAAGCTGGGTAATGAATTGCTGGAGCGTGATCCGGCCGGTCGCCGCCCACTTCTTGCTGGACACCAGGATGGAGGAGAACAGGGAGTTGGCCGGGATGCTCTCGATGGGCGTCACGACCCGGAGGATGTCGGCCGCTTCGCTGCGGTGGGCTACCAACAGGGGGAAATCGGTCCGGAATTGATGATTCCGGGCCACGAAATCCAATACGTCCGTCAGCCCCTGACGCGCCATAGCTTCTCCGAACACAAGCACGCGCAGATGGGACATGTACAGCTGCCTCGGCACTTCGCTGAGCATGCGCTGAAGCGCCTCGGGAACCGATTCGCCGGCGGCCTGGTACGTCACGACGGACATGACGTCGGAAGTGTTGTGCTTGCCGGCGTCTTTGAAGTTCACGATCTGAGCCGTCACCTTGTATCCCCTCGGATGAAGATCGATGCCCATCGCGACGACCACGCCGAGCTCGTTCAATTCCCGTTTGCTCCAGCAGCCGGAGAGAAGCGCGGACAGAGAGATCAGAAGCGCGATCAGTATCCATGCGCGGCTTCGCGTCCGGTTTTCCACTGGAATTCACCTTCCTTGTCCGAATTGCCTCGCCGCCCCCGCAAGCTAGCTCCGTCCGGACCGGCGAAGCCGGAGGAAGCGCGGGAGCCGCAGCAGGGTGTCCTTTTGCCGGGACAGCTTAAACGGAGCCAGCGACGACATATAGGGCACGCCCATCGACTCCAGGCTGCTGAGATGCAGCGCGAGCATGATCATGGCGACCATAACTCCGAAGAGGCCGAACATGGCCGCGGCCGCCATCAGCGCGAACCTGAGCATCCGGATGGAGATGGCCACGTTAAAGGCCGGCAGGGCAAAGTTCGCGATAGCCGTCAGCGACACGACGATGACCATGGCCGCGGAGATGAAGCCCGCTTCGACGGCGGCCTGTCCGATAACGAGAGTTCCTACGATGGATACCGATTGCCCGATCGACTTGGGCAGCCGAATGCCCGCCTCCCTCAGCACCTCGAACGTGATCTCCATAATCAGCGCCTCTACGAACGCCGGGAACGGAATGCCTTCCCTCTGCCCGATCAAGCTGATCAGCAGGGGCGGCGGAATCATCTCCTGATGGTAGGTGGTTACGGCTACGTACACCGAGGGGGTAAGCAAGGAGATCGCGAAGCAAAAATACCTCAGCAGCCTTACCATGCTGGAGAAGTCGCTGCGTTGGTAGTAATCCTCGCTGGATTGAAAAAACTGTACGAACAGAGCGGGGACGACAAGAACGAACGGAGTCCCGTCCACCAGGATGGCGATTCGTCCTTCCAGTACGGCCGACGCGATGACGTCGGGACGTTCAGAGTTATACACCGTAGGAAACGGGCTGTACCGCTCGTCCTGAATAGCCTCCTCGATATAGCTGCTCTCCAGCACGCTCTCGAGCTTGATGCGCTCCAGACGCGCGTACAATTCACTGAGCACCGCCGGATCCGCTTTGCCTTCCATGTACATGACGGCAGTGAGAGTACGTGTTTTCGTGCCAATCTTGAACTTGCGGATGCGGAGGGACGGATGCTGGATCCGCCGCCGAACGAGCGCGATATTGTCGACCAGATCCTCGGTAAATCCTTCGCGCGGCCCTCTTACGACGGATTGGGAAGTCGCTTCCTGAACGGCTCTCTGTTTCAAGCTCTTCGTAGAGACCAGCAGCGCGGAGCGGCAGCCGTCCATGTAGATCATCGTGGCTCCGCCTAACAGATCGCCGCAGACTTCCTCCAACGAATCGGTTTCGTTCACTTGGCCTTCCGTGATGACTCCGGTACGGATCGTCTCGTACGGGCGCTCCGGCGAATCCTCTCGTTCGTCGGGCTTCGCCTCCAGGAGAGCTTCGATCACATGCCTCGGATCGGCCATGCCTTCGATGTAGACGATCAAGCCGGGCATGCGGCGAAACGCGATATTCCTGTACACGACATCCGAGCTGTCGCCCAGGAACAGCTGCAAGGACGCCTGCAGTTCGTCGAGACTCGCCGGAACTTCCGGATCCGGACGTTGCGATTGGGGTGCGGAATCGTTCATACGGACCTCCCGGGCGCGAATAAAAGGAAAATCTCGCTTTGGAATAATCTTCCCAGAACTCCGGGAAATATGTGGCAAGAAGACGAGAGGGCGATCAAGGACCGCGAAGTTCAAAGGCGAAAGTCCGCGGTCTGTTCGGCGAGCGGCTGCGAGGCTTCAGCCCTCCGGTTGCGCGATCGGCGCTGGAAGACGCCACAGCCGCCGCTGCAGCGTCATCCCCGCGATTCCGACGGCCCCGACGGCCAGGCCGACGAACAGAAAGGCGTACGACACTCCGCAGAACCGAACCAGCGCTCCCCCGGCGAGCGGCGCACACACGAAGAGAGCGCCGCTTAAAGACTCCATAATGCCGCTGACGCGGCCGACGGCTTCGGCGGGCGTCTCCTTCTGCACGATGTAGTTCATGCCCGCGGAGATAAGCCCGGTGCCGATGCCTCCGGCAAAGGAGGACAGCAGGATGAACCACATTGGGGTGTCCGGGCGGAAGAAGCCTGCGGCGGCGAACATGAAGCCGATTAGCGCCACGCCTCCGCCGAGCGGCCATCCGTAGGCCATCAGCGTCTTGAGCCTGCGCAGCCAGAAGACGCCCGCAAGCCCGCCGGCGCCGATCGCGGCGACGAGCCAGCCGAGCAGCTCCGGGCGCTCCGGAGACACCTCGCGAACCAGCGTCGTAATCTGGGCGTCGATCAGTTGAATGCCGGCAAGGCCGGTCAGGGCGAACAGGATGCTCGTCAGCAGCAAGCGGGTTCTCAGCACGATAAGCCAGCCTTCCTTCCAAGCTTTCCCCATCGAGTCGTGCTTCTCATCAAGCGGTTGTTCCGCGGCGGATACGCTCCGGGCTGGAATCGACAGGAGCAGCAGCGCGGAGAGGACATAGCAGCCCGCGTTGACCGCCATACAGGCCGAAGGAGAGAAGGCTGAGGCGAGCGACGCGCCCAGCAGCGGGCCGAAAACCTTGGAGAGCTGGAAGACGGCCCCGTTGAGCGAGGCCGCCTGCAGCAGCAGCCCGGGTTCGACAACGGCCCGCGTCATCGCCTGTTGAGCCGGGAAATGAAAGACGCGCACGGCGGACCGCAGCCCCAGCAGCCCGAGCAGCGTCCAGACGTCGGGCGCGAAGATCAGCATTAGCGTCAAAGCGGCCCGTATCAGATCGGTCGCGATCATCAGATTGCGTTTATTCCATCTGTCCGCCAAGATTCCCGCCAGTTGGCTGAAGAGTATGCCGGGTACAGCGTAGGACAGCGGCAGAAGCGCCATCGTCATCGGGTCCGCCTTCCACACGAACCCCATCACGATCGATACGGCGATAAAATCCAAGTAATCTCCGAAAGCGGCCAGCCCGTAGGCGGCGAACATTTTGGCGAAGGCGCGGTTGGCGCGCAATAGGAACATACGAAAAACCCCCTGCTGTCGATGAATAGAATCATCGTAGCAGGGGAATGTCAGAGAATGATCAGAGAAGAGCCGCGAGCACCCGGTTCGTCTTAACGAGCAGCTCGTCGAATTGGTATTGCTCGGCAAGCGAGTTCCATTGGCCCCGATATTTCCGCAAGGCGTCGTCGTCCGGGGCGTACTTCCCGAGATGCAGAAGGACCAGCTTCAGGTTAACGAGCAGATGGGGGACGAATTGCGTCTGCCGCGTCGTCTCGATTCCCTCGTCCACCGTCTGCCTTCCTTGCGCCGGATTGCCCTGCCGGTATAGATACAGGCCATTGGCTACGAGATAGGCGCCCTTCTCTCTCCGGATCGGATGGCGCGCCAGCAGGTCGCCGCACTCCTCCAGCTTGGCGGCCGCCGCTGCCGGACGGCCTTCCTCCAGAGCGAGAAACATCTCCTTCAGCAGAAACAGCGCGGAGAAGCTTGGGGAATCCATCTTCTCGATCTCCGGACGAATCTCTTCGAGCCGCGAGCGGGCGCGCTCCGTCATCCCGGCCTCCAGATACAGGAAGACCGCATTCAGCTTCAGATCGGTCAGCCACGTGGGGGTCAGCTCGTCTCCCTTGGCGATGAGCCTTTCGAAACAGCGAAGAGAGGCGGCAGAGTCGAATTGGAGGGAGGCGTGAATGAACGCCGCGTAGACGGCCTGCTGCCACCGATCAATGCCGTTCGTTTCGAGCAGCCAGGAGAAGTCCCCGCTGACGAACCGAACGTAGGCATCGTAGAACGGGTCGCCCGGCAGGCCGAGCACGTCGCGATTCGCCGACAGCAGCCGCATCGCCGCTCCCATGCCCATGCCGTGGTATTTGGCGAACATCCGGTTAACGTCGGAAGCGAAATGCTCGTCCTGCAGAAGCGGGTTTTCCCGCAGCCGGGCGTCCGTGCGCGTCAGCTTGTAGCCCTGCCCGCGAATCGTGTCCACCCGGAGCAGATGGGACCACTGGGCGAGCTTCTTGCGCACGCGGTAAATATGGTCGTCGACGGTCCGGTCTCCGGGAGCTTCCAGCGGCCAGACGGCGTCCAGCAGCTCGTCCCTGGAGAACGAGCGCTCGGCGTGCTCATACAGGTAGCGCAGCAGCGCGAACTCCTTCGGCAGCAGCTGCACGCTCTGCCCGGCGTAGAGGGCCTGATAGGTATCCGGATCGAAATGAATCATGGCATGTTCTCCCGTGAAAGCAATTGTCTCCGTATTATACCATTCACCGGCTGCTTGCAAGGTTCCGTTAGTTCGAGGATAGGCCCGACAATCCCGCAGCAGGCGGAGAAGCAGTCGCGCCCAGCACCTCGTCGGCCAGCGAGACATACAGGCGGCCGCACGGGCTGTCCTCCGGATAGATGCCGGTCGCGGGCGCGCCGGGGCCTACCCTCTCGATCGGAAATTGGGCGAGCAGCGGCGCGCGAAGCGCGGCCGACAGCTTCCTTCCTCCGTCCTCCCCGAAGGGGTACAGCTTTCCTTCGCATCCCGGACACGCCATATAAGCCATATTTTCCACGATGCCGATCAATTCGTGCCCCGTTCGGGCCGTCATGGCCCCTGCACGGAAAGCGACCTCGGATGCAGTCTCGTTCGGCGTCGTGACGAGCAATTCCTTGCAGTCGCCGAGCATCTCGTGCAAATCCAGAGGAATGTCGCCGGTGCCGGGAGGCATGTCGAAGAGCAGGTAATCGAGCTCTCCCCATTCTACTTCGCGGAGGAAGTTGCGGATGATCCTGCCCAACATCGGCCCGCGCAGAACGACGGGCTGGTTGTCGTTCCGGAGGAAACCGCTGGACATGAGCCGTACGCCTAGCCGGTGGATCGGACGTATCTTTCCTTGCTCGGATTTCGGCTCTTCCCGCGCGTCCATCAAGCTTGGAACGCTGAAGCCGTAAATATCCGCGTCGATCAACCCGACTCGATAACCTTTCCTGGCGAGCGCCACGGCCAAATTCGCCGCGACCGTGGATTTGCCGACGCCCCCTTTGCCGCTGACAATGCTTAAATAGATAGGATCGTTCATCTCTATTGCCCCTCTCTCAACCTCTTTAATATCCACCATCGTTCCCCAACGGCCCGGCTAATATGAGCTTTCCGGAATAGAACGGATGCGATTGGGAACAATTTGCAAAGATCTGTCAGACTAGAGGGGGAATGCAAGTTGAACCGGGATTCGCGCGCCTTTACGTCTTACCCGAGCGGGAGATTTGTCTCCAAAGCCGCTTTGTATGTCGGGATCATGGCGATTCTGCTCCTGCTCTCGATCTATATCGGATCGGTAGGCTTCGGCTATGTCGACCTTGCGCTGTACGGTTACCTGTGGGCCACGGTGCTGAGCATTCTGCTGTTCACGGCCCGCATCGCCGCATGGACTTCGAGACCTCCTGCACGGAGGCTGTGGCGGCAGGGACTGAGCCTCTTCTCCAGTCCGAGAGGATGGATGTTTCTAATCCGCACGCTGTTCGACAATATCGGCAGGCAGCGCTTCATCTCCGGCCGCTCCTGGCAACGCTGGGCGCAGCATATGCTGCTCTCCTGGGGAGTGCTGGTTTCCTTCGGCATCACTTACGCGCTGGTGCTCAACTGGATGCACTTCGAGCTCGTAGAGCCGCGCACCTATTCCGTCGTCGTCTTCGGCATTCATCTGTTTCGGATGGGCGTGGATTCCTTCCTCGCCATTCTGCTGTATCACGGGCTGAATTGGACGGGAATCGCCGTCATCATCGGCTGTCTGATGGCGATGAGGAGAAGGGAGATCAATCGCAAAAATCTGGTGGAGCAGACGAAGGATTTCGATATTTTCCCGCTCGTGCTGCTGATCGCGATCTCGATTACGGGCTCGCTGCTGACGGTGTCCGCGATGTGGATGGAAGGCGTCTTCTATACCGGCATCGCCTTGTCCCACCAAGTGGCGGTCATCGTGTTCCTGCTGTACATGCCGTTCAGCAAATTCTGGCACATTCCCCTCCGGTTTCTCGGAGTGGTCGTTCCGATGTACCATGCGGCCCACGCTCCCAAGGCGTGCTCGCGCTGCGGCCGGGAATACGCCACCGAGACGCAGATCCGGGACGTGCAAGCGGTGCTTCAGGAGCGGGGCATCCCGGTCCGCGTCGGCGGCACTTCCTTGCACATGTCGGATTTCTGCTCCGAGTGCCGGCGGGTATCGAACAGGCTTGCGGCCGCCGGCTCCCTCGTTCAGCTCGAGAAGAGCCGGGTCGTCCTGCAAGGAAACGGAAGCAACGGTTTAACTTTGGCCGACGGGTTCCCTGCCGGCATGCAAGCAGGAGGTGCGGAATCTCATGGAACAGCACGCCCAGAACGCTGACTTCGCCCAGCGTCCTTACGAAGCGATCACCCGCGAGGGAGAGACGCTGATCGCCACGCACTGCGCGTTCTGCGGCATGCAGTGCGGCATGAACATTCGCGTGGAGAACGGGACGAATACCGTGCTCGGCGTGGAGCCGCGGTACGACTTCCCGATGAACGGAGGCCGTCTCTGCCCGAAGGGCGTCTCGGCATACAGGCAAGCCGAACATACAGATCGGCTGCTCAAGCCTCATATACGCAAGAACGGCGTTCTGACCGAGTCTTCTTGGGACGAGGCGCTGGACCTGATCGCGGGCAAGATTAAGGAGCTTCAGGCCCGGCACGGCAAAGATTCTATCGCGATCTACAGCGGCTCGTCCATGACGAACGAGAAGTGCTACATCATGGGCAAATTCGCAAGAATCGGCCTGGGAACGCGATATATCGATTACAACGGCAGATATTGCATGGCCGCAGCAGCGACGGGATTCAATCAGACGGTCGGCATCGACCGGGGCTCGACGGGGCCTTGGTCCGACATCAAGTTCGCCGACGTGCTGCTGATCGCGGGCTCGAATACGGCGGAATGCCATCCGTTGTCCATGCCTTACGTGTGGGGAGCGCGGGACCGGGGAGCGAAGCTGATCGTCGTCGACCCGCGGCAGACGAAGACGGCGCTCGCGGCCGACATCCATCTGGATTTGCGTCCCGGCACCGACATCGCCTTGGCCAACGGCCTGCTCCATGTCATGATCTCCGAGAATCTGGTCGACCGCGATTTCATCGATCGGCATACATCCGGTTACGAAGCGTTGTCCGAGCTCGTCGCCCGTTACGACCCGGCTGTCGTATCGGAGATCACCGGCGTCGCGGCCGGGAAGATCGTGGAAGCAGCTCGCGCTTTCGGCAAGGCGAAGAACGGCTTCGTCCTGTTCGCCCGCGGCGTCGAGCAGCATTCCACCGGCTCCGACACGGTGTCCAACTACGTGAACCTGTGCCTCGTCACCGGCAAGGTCGGGCGGAAGGGAGCGGGCTTCGCCACCTTCACCGGACAAGGCAACGGACAAGGCGGCCGCGAACACGGTCAGAAGGCGGATCAGCTTCCCGGCTATCGCAAAATTACGGATCCGGCGGCCCGCGCGCACATTGCCCAAGTATGGGGAGTCGACGAGAGCGAGATCCCCGGTCCGGGCATCTCCGCCTACGAGATGCTGAAGTCGCTTGGCGAGGAGATCAAGATGCTGCTGCTCGTCTGCAGCAATCCGATGGTGTCCGCACCCAGCGTCGGCCATGTCGAGCAATACTTGAAGAAGCTCGATTTCTTCGTCGCCATCGATATGTTCCTCTCCGAATCGGCGGAGCTGGCCGACGTCGTGCTGCCTTCAACGGTATGGCTCGAGGATAACGGAACGACAACGAACGTCGAAGGGCGCGTCATCCGCATCAAGGGCATAGACCGGACGCCGGGGGAGAGCAAGCGGGATTGGAAGATCATCTGCGAGCTGGCCGAACGTCTCGGACGCGGACGGTATTTCGACTTCAATTCGCCGCAGGAGATTTTCGACGAGCTCCGGATCGCCAGCAAGGGGGGAATCGCCGACTACTCCGGCATAACCTACGATAAGATCGATCGAATGAACGGCGTATTCTGGCCCTGCCCTTCGGAGGAGCATGAGGGCACCCCGCGGCTGTTCGAAGACCTTCGCTTTAACTTCCCGGACGGCAAGGCGCGCCTGCACGCTTTCGAGCATACCGGCCCGAACGAGAAAGTCGATCGGGATTATCCGTTCATCCTGACGACCGGACGCGTCGTCTTCCACTACTTGAGCGGCAACCAGACGCGTCGGATCGAGGCGCTGCGCAAGCTGTGTCCGGACCCTTATTTGGAGATTCATCCGATCTTGGCCGCCCGGTACGGCATCGGCAACGGAGAGTTGGTCAAGGTCAGCAGCAGGCGGGGCAGCATCTTCGTGCCGGCCAAGATCACGAAGGCGATCCGCGAGGATTCCCTGTTCGTCCCTTATCATTGGGGCAAGACGCTGGCGATTAACAATCTGACCAATCCGGCGCTCGACCCGAAGTCGAAAATTCCGGAATTCAAGGTGTGCGCGGTGACGCTGGAAAAAGCGAAACGGGAGGAGCTGCCCCATGGCCAAAGTGCTCTACATTGATTTCGAACGCTGCATCGGCTGCCGGGCGTGCATGATCGGCTGCGAGGAATGCAGCGGCCACGACCACTTGTCGCGCATGTTCGTGGACGAGTTGAGTCCCGGAGAGACGGTTGCGACCTCGCCGACGCCGTGCATGCACTGCGTCACCCCGGCTTGCGCCGAGTCTTGCCCCGTCCAGGCGATCTCGGTGCTGGACGGGGTCGTGCTATCGGCCTCCCAGGAGAAGTGCATCGGCTGCAAAAATTGTACTTACGCTTGCCCGTTCGGAATTCCGAGAGTGGACGAAACCCGCAATCTGATGTACAAGTGCGATCTGTGCTACGACCGAACCTCCAAGGGCCGCCCGCCGATGTGCGTCAGCGTGTGCCCGACCGATACGATCCTGTTTCTGGACGAGGAGGAAGCCCGGCACAAGAGGAGCAAGCCCGTTCAGTACGTATGGGATTTCGGGGGGACGGCCATCGAGACGAGAACCGTCGTCGGAATTCCCGACACGGATACGCACCGGTTCGGCTACCACTGAGCCGAAGCTGCCCGCAGGATGAAAGGAGCCAAGGAATCATGTGGAAAAAAATCGACCGGTATTTGCGCGAGCAAGCTCTGAATATTAACCGGGAGAAGGAGCTGGAGATGAACCGGAGGGGGTTTATCGCGGCTTCTCTCGGCCTGCTCGGCGTGCTCTTCCTCGGGTCGTTCCCGTTCGCGGCGCGCGCGCTCAAGCCGGAGAACAAGCCGAAGCTGCCTGCGGTCCGCATCGCCGGTCTGGACGAACTGAAGGTTGGCGACAGCAGGCCGTTCCAGTACCCGCACGATAACGAACCCTCGCTGCTGATCCGGCTCGCCGAGAACAAGTTCCGCTCGTACCAGATCAAATGCACGCATCTCGGTTGTCCCGTGTATTGGGATAAGGCGACTTACAAGATGACTTGCCCTTGCCACAACGGGTTCTTCTCGGTGGAAGACGGCTCGGTGCTGGCCGGACCGCCGCAGCGGGCGCTGCCGGCAGTGGAGCTCGACTTGCGCGCCGACGGCGTGTACGCGGTCGGACTTGTTCCTGTAGAAGGGCACGAGGGGGTATAGAGCGATGAGAATGGTATGGTGGTTCTTGATCTTCTTCCTGGCGGCGCAAATTATTTTGGTGCAATTCATGGTGGAATCGTACTTGGCGGGGCACCACGACCATCTCCCCTACTACTTGGCGGCGCTGGGTTTCGTCTTCATCATGGGGGTTCTGATGTACCTGTACTTCCGCGAAGTGGACGATACGAGAGACTAGAGAGGGGCTTTTGTCCCATAAGTCATTAGAAGGGCAACAACATAGAATGATCGACCCATAACCATGGGGATATATCTCCTTACACTGCTGATACGGTCATGAAATTAGGAATGGATTAACCCGTAACAGGGTAATTTCATGACCGTATGAGGCAGACGCTTCGCTCTACAGGAGATATATCCCCATTCTTTTTATCGATCATTTCTATTTGCCCTGACTTATGGGACAGCCTCTTGGCCGTCGTCAGGATTCGCGGCGGTAGGACGTGATGTCGCTGAACAGCGCGGCATACTGTTTGACTTCGCCGGCGTCGTTCTTAATGCTGCTGATCGTAAGCCACTCGAGATAGTGCTCCCCGTCCTTTTTGCGGTTCCAGATTTCGCCTTGCCACGAGCCCTGCTCCTTGATGGAGGCCCACATCCGTTCGTAGAAAGCTTTACTCTGCTTGCCGGACTTGAGAATGTTCGGATTGCGGCCGATCACTTCGTGCTGCTCGTAACCGGTCAGCCGGGTAAAGGAGTCGTTCACGGACAGGATCGTGCCCGAGGTATCCGTGATCATGATGCCCTGCTTGGTCGACTTGACGATGTCGGAGTAGAGGGAAAGCTTCTCCTGGTAGTACATCCAGAACACCAGAATAAGGCTGGCGAGCGCGAATTGCGACAAGGCCATGAAGCCGATCGCGTAATGTCCGGTGACGTTGTAGATCAGCGTCAGCACGAGAGGAGGGAAGAAGCCGCCCAGTCCTCCCATCGCGGAAATGACTCCGTTCGCGATCCCGGCCTGACTGACGAAGTAGAGAGGAACGAGCTTAAAGATCGTGCCGTTCCCCGTGCCGGCGCATACGGCGATGATAAGGCAGCCGATCGTATACCACGCCATGCTCGGCGCGAACGACAGCAGGATCG
Organism: Cohnella sp. SGD-V74; assembly: GCF_003001675.1. Classification (GTDB taxonomy): domain Bacteria; phylum Bacillota; class Bacilli; order Paenibacillales; family Paenibacillaceae; genus Cohnella. The sequence continues at coordinate 118,481 of NZ_PVYW01000021.1, forward strand.
CCGATACGGTCAGGCCGGCGAACACCGCCATCAGGATGCTGAACGGGTTGTACTTGTCTCCGAGCCATCCTCCGATGGGCCTGAACAAAGTCGCCAGACCGATGAAACCCGCCGTTCTCATTCCCGCGTCCACCTTGGTCAGGCCGAAATGGCTGACCAGGAAGTTGGGAAGATATACAGTGAACGCGACGAAGCTGCCGAACGTAATGAAGTAGAACAGGCAGAGCAGCCATAGCTTCTCGTTGCGGTACACCGACCGAAGCTGCTGGACCAGGGAGGCTTTGTTTTTCGGTTCGCGGGCATCGCCGAATAACACATTCAGTGCCGCGAATAGAACGAGCAGAACGCTATAGAGGAGCACGGTGCGTTTCCAACCCCAGATGCCGGCTGCGACGGGGGCTCCGAAGGTCGAGATGGCAGTGCCCAGGTTCCCGATTCCGTAGATTCCGTTGACGAAGCCGTGCTTTTCTTTCGGATAGTACCTGGGGAGCGAAGTGACCCCGATGGAGAAGACGGCTCCACCGATTCCCAGAAACAGGCCGCCGACGATCAGAGCGGAGAAGGTATTCGCCGCGAAGCCGAGCCATGCGATCGGCGCGAGCAGAAGCGCGAAGCTGATCGCAAACAAAAGCCGGGCTCCGTAGCGGTTCGTCCAATAACCGATCGGAATTCTCATGAGCGATCCGATCAAGACGGGCGTCGCTGTCACCCAGGCCACCTGCCCGGAAGTCAAAGCGATGTCTTCTTTGATCGAAGGCATCAAGGAAGACAGGATCACCCAGACCATGAAGCCGAGCGTCAAGCTTGCCGTCTGCAGAGGCAGTTGTAGGTTTCTCTTCATCTTCTCATCCTCGCTTGAAATTCGTGGTTTTTATTATGCCATCGGCGAGGACTCCTTATCAGCCTGACAAGAATTGTGAATATTCTACATAAAGTTTGCACTTTATGATGAATGATTTGCACTATATTTGCACTATATAAATATTTGTTTGCATTAAAGCGTTGATGAACTTAAAATACTAAAATATCAAAGCAGAAAATTTGTTGATTTTCTACAAATTAGCGGAAAATCGCGGGAGGAAAGAGATGGGCAAGATCAAGGTAGGCATCGTCGGGTATGGCAATCTGGGCAAGGGAGTGGAGAAGGCTCTCGCGCAAAATCCGGATATGGAACTGGTCGCCGTATTTACGCGCAGGCAGCCGGATCAACTGGCTTCGGGCGGCGTGAAGTTCGAACACGTCTCGGCGGCGGAGCAGTATAAAGGCGTGATCGACGTCATGATTCTGTGCGGCGGTTCGGCAACCGACTTGCCGGAGCAGACTCCGGCCATCGCCCGCTTGTTCAATACAGTGGACAGCTTCGACACGCATGCGAAAATTCCGGAGTTCTACGACACGGTCGACGCCGCGGCGAAGCAGGGCGGCAATCTGAGCGTCATCTCGACGGGGTGGGACCCGGGGCTGTTCTCGCTGAACAGGCTGCTGGCCCAATCGATTCTCCCGCAAGGCACGGACTACACGTTCTGGGGCAAAGGCGTCAGCCAAGGCCACTCCGACGCGATCCGCCGCGTACCGGGAGTGAAAGCCGGCGTGCAATATACGGTTCCGGTGCAAGAGGTCATCGAGCGCATTCGCTCGGGCGAGACGCCGGATCTGACGACTCGCGAGAAGCATCTTCGCCAGTGCTTCGTCGTGGCCGAAGAGGGCGCCGATCGGGAAGCGATTCGCGAGACGATCGTGTCGATGCCCAACTACTTCTCCGATTACGATACGACGGTGACGTTCATTACCGAAGAGGAGCTGCAAGCCGAGCATCAGGGCATGCCTCACGGCGGATTCGTCATTCGCAGCGGCATCACCGGGGAGAGCACGAAGCAGATTATCGAATTCGGCCTGAAGCTGGAGAGCAATCCGGAATTTACCGCGAGCGTGCTCGTCGCTTATGCGAGAGCAGGCGTCCGCCTGAGCCGGGAAGGCCAAGCCGGAGCGAAGACGGTATTCGACATTCCGTTCGCGTATTTGTCTCCGAAATCGGGCGAAGAACTGCGCCGCGATCTGCTGTAATCCAGGTTCATCGCGGATTTTGATCGGCTGCGAAAAAATCTTTTATTGGAATTACAAAGCGCATTTTATTAAAATTTGTAATCAAAGATGCGCTAAAGTATAAAAAAATAATCAAAAACTGCAAACGGCGCGGCATGTCGCTACCGTTCAGTCTAAAGGAGCGTCCAACTTGACCACAGTTCTGGATAGGCAGCAAGCAGCGAAAGATTACGTGCAATCGGTTTACGAGACGGTCATCAACCGCAACCAAGGCGAAAGAGAGTTTTTCCAAGCCGTCAAAGAAATTCTCGATTCCTTGATCCCGGTCTTCGAAGTCAATCCGCATTACATCGAGCACAGAATTCTGGAGCGCATTACCGAGCCTGAGCGCGTCGTCTATTTCCGGGTGCCTTGGATCGACGACAAAGGCGTGCCGCAAGTCAACCGCGGATTCCGCGTGCAGTTCAACAGTGCGCTTGGGCCATACAAGGGCGGCCTCCGGTTCCACCCGTCGGTTAACGCGAGCATCATCAAATTCCTCGGCTTCGAGCAAATCTTCAAAAACTCGTTGACCGGCCAACCGATCGGCGGCGGCAAAGGCGGCTCCGACTTCGATCCGAAGGGCAAGTCGGAGAACGAAGTGATGCGCTTCACGCAAAGCTTCATGACGGAACTGTACCGCTACATCGGTCCGGACGTTGACGTTCCGGCCGGCGACATCGGCGTCGGAGCCCGCGAGATCGGCTACATGTTCGGTCAATACAAGCGGATCAGAAGCGGCAACGAAGCCGGCGTTCTGACGGGCAAAGGGCTGCTCTACGGCGGAAGTCTCGCTCGTAAGGAAGCGACGGGTTACGGCTGCGTCTACTTCGTGAACGAGATGCTGCAAGCGAAAGGCCTGAGCTTCGAAGGAAGCACGGTCGTCGTCTCCGGTTCGGGCAACGTGTCCATCTACGCGATCGAGAAAGCGCAGCAGCTCGGCGCGAAGATCGTGGCGTGCAGCGACTCCAACGGCTACATCTACGATCCGAACGGAATCGATCTGGATCTCGTGAAGCAGCTGAAGGAAGTTGAGCGCAAGCGGATCAGCGAGTACGTTCTTAAGCACCCGCACGCGGTTTACACGCCGGGCTGCGAAGGCATCTGGTCGATCCCTTGCGACATCGCTCTTCCTTGCGCGACGCAGAACGAGATCGACGAGAAAGACGCCGAGCTGCTCGTGAAGAACGGCGTCAAGGCGATCGGCGAAGGCGCCAACATGCCTTCCACGCTGTCTGCTATCGATGTCTTCCTGAACAACGGCGTCCTGTTCGGACCGGCCAAAGCGGCCAACGCCGGAGGCGTGGCGGTGTCCTCGCTGGAAATGTCCCAGAACAGCATGCGCTTGTCCTGGACGTTCGAGGAAGTCGACGCCAAGCTTCACGACATCATGCGCAACATCTATCGTCACAGCGTCGAAGCGGCTGACAAGTACGGCTATCCCGGCAACCTGGTCGTCGGCGCGAACATCGCCGGCTTCGTCAGAGTCGCCGACACGATGATCGCTCAAGGCGTCGTATAAGAACGGTTCCCGAGAACGGCAAGCAATAGCACTCATTCAATGAAGCGGCCATGGATTCCATGCGCCGCTTCTGCTTTTAATGTGATAAAATAGGCACAGCATTCCTATCTCGATGATCGGAAGAGACGTGATCGACGTGAGTCAATCGGAAGTATGGACGTTTATGTTCGCTTACTTGCTCCCGATTCTTTTTTTTGCGTACATGGGGACAGACGTCATGGTCCGCAACTCTCGAAAGGTCGAACACCGGCTGCTCGGTCTGACTTCCGTCGTCTATATTTTGCTGTTCGCGGAAGAATACGTCCGGCACCAGCTTCCGATATCCGACAGTCCGGCGTTGGTCGCCCTATGGTTCTCTAACGTCGGCGTCATCATGCCGGGCTTGGGCTTTCATTTCCTGGCGAAGTTTGCCGGGATGGACAAGCTCATGCCTCGTTACCTCTATCCCGGCGTTTTCTACCTGCCTCTTGCCGTCATCGTCGTGAACGTGCTGGGCCGGCAGAAGATCATTTCCTCCAGCGAGTTCGTCCAGAGCGGAGTATGGAAGTACCCCGTCTACGACACCCCTTACTATGCCGCGCTTACGGTAAGCATTTTCGTCAGTACGTTGTATCTGGTCGTGTTATATATAGGAAGAGCCAGGACGTCCGCGCCGGAGCACAGGGCGATTTTTCGTCTGCTCATCTTCAGCGTGCTGCTCTGCACGTGCTGGCATGTGGCGTTCGGTTACTTTCAGTTCGAGGGGCTTCCTCCGTATACGTACATCTACGGCGGAGTGATCTGGTGCTTTATGCTCCGTCTGGCGATGATCCGTTACGAATTTCTGGATTTCGCGTCCAAGCGGTACGAGAAATTGTTCAGCCTGAATCCGGCGGCGATCCTGCTCGTCGAGCAGTCGGGGAAAATCAAGGAGGCCAACCCGAGCGCCAGGAAGCTGTTCGAGCGCATCGATACGAATCGGCATTCGCTATTCAGGTTCATCGATCAGGAACTGCGGCAGACGATTAAAAATAAACGGACGATCAAAGATTACGAGACGTCGATCCATAACGGAAACAAGCGTCTGCACGCGCTGATCGACGGCGATTACGTATCCGTGGACAGCGAGCCGCATCTTATCCTGATCGTCCGGGATGTTACGGAGCAGAAGGAAAGCCAGGAGCAGATCCGCTTTCTGGCTTTCCACGATCCGCTGACGAGATTGCCGAATCGCAGATACTTCTACGACAAGCTGGAGGAAGCGATTCGCGGCGCCGAGAGGGACGGGCTGAGGCCGGCGGTCGTTCTGATCGACCTGGATCGGTTCAAGGAGACGAACGACAAGCACGGGCACGAGGCGGGGGACGAGGTGTTGAAGCATGCCGCCCGGATCATCGGGGAGACGGCGGAGCCGATCGGCATGGCCGCCAGGCTCGGCGGGGACGAGTTCGTCCTGTTCGTTCGCCACGCGCCTTCGAACGACTTCGTGGAGGAAACGATCGGCCGGCTTGAGCAGAGAATAAGCGAAGAGAAGCTGGCGTACCGCGAGCAGCTGCTCCCGATTTATATGAGCATAGGCGCCAGCCGCTATCCGGAGGATGGTCGCGATGCCGACGCTCTGCTGATGAGCGCCGACAAAGCGATGTATGAGGTCAAGAGAGCGAGGAAGACGCAGACTGCGGGACGCTAGGGCGTGTATGCAGACACGCCCCAGCAATCAGAAATCGAAATTGTCGGGGTCCGGTCCGACGCGCCGGTTCTCGTTCAAGCCGTCGATTCGTTCCATGTCCTCCCCGCTCAGCTCGAAGTCGAAAAGCCGGGCGTTCTCGATAATCCGATGCTCCTTGGTCGACTTCGGGATCGTTATTACCCCGTGCTGAAGATCCCAGCGCAGAATGATCTGGGCGACGGACTTGCCGTATTTGGCCGCGAGTTCGTTCAGCACGGGATCGTCCAACAGCTCTCCCTGCATCAGGGGAGACCAGGCTTCCAATTGAATGCCCTGCTCCCTCGTATAGCGGAGCAAATCCTTCTGCGTAAGGCGAGGATGGAACTCGACCTGATTCACCATCGGCTTGACGGACGCGTCCTGCATCAGATCCTCCAGATGATGAATTTGGAAATTGCTGACACCGATCGCTCTCACTCGACCTTCCCCGTACAGCGTCTCCAGAGCTCTCCACGCTTCCTTGTATTTCCCTTTAACCGGCCAGTGGATCAAATACAGATCCAGATAATCCAGCCCAAGTCGCTCCAGACTGGCTTCGTATGCGTCGAGCGCGGATTCGTAGCCCAGATCGGCGTTCCACACTTTGGAAGTGACGAACAATTGGTCCCGGGCGAGCCCGTTGTCCGCGAGCGCCTCCCGAATACCCTGGCCCACTCCCTCTTCGTTCTGGTAGATGGCAGCCGTATCGATGCTGCGGTAGCCATGGGCAATGGCCGTTTTGACGGCTTGAACGAGCTCCGGCCCTTCCTCGACTTTGAATACGCCCAGTCCGAGCCCGGGCATGCGCACGCCGTTGTGCAGAGGTACGGTGTCTTGAAGATTTTGAATCATATCAGTTCATCCTCCATTGCAGAGCGGATTTGCTTTGCTCGATTGATTTGCGGGTTTGATCTTGGTTTTCCAGAGAGCGGGCCCAGGCCGTCAGCAGGACGGCGCCCAGCACCATGATCGCTCCGATCCAAGTCGTATGGATCAGTCCGACGGAGTCGTTGACGACGCCCCCGAGATAAGCTCCGATGGCGATTCCGGCGTTAAAAGCGGCGATATTGACCGCGGAAGCGACGTCCTTCGCTTGAGGGGACAGACGTTCTGCCAGCGTGACGACATAGACCTGCAAGCCCGGCACGCTCATGAAGGCGAACAGCCCCATGAAGAAAAGGGTGACCAGTCCCGCGATCTTGAACGGGGCGGTGAAGGCGAGCGCGATCAGTACAGCGGCTTGGGCAATAAACATGTAGAGCAAAGCCGCAACGGGCTTGCGGTTGGCCGCTCTGCCCCCGATCGCGTTGCCGATGGCGATCGCGACGCCGTATAGGAGCAGAATGACCGCGGTCGTCCGATCCGCGAATCCGGCAATCTCGGTCAGCAGCGGGGACAAATAGGTGAAGACGACGAACGTTCCCCCGTAGCCGAGCGCGGTCATCGCGAAGACGAGCAGCAGCCTGCCGTTTACAACCAGCTTCGCTTGGTCGCTAAGTCGTACTTTCTGGCCCCGGCCGAGATCGGACGGTACCCAGGCGAGATTGGCGAAGAGCGCCGCAACTCCGACCGCGACGATGGCCAGGAAAGCCGCGCGCCACCCCAATTGCTGGCCGATGAACGTGCCCAGCGGCACTCCGGTAACGGTCGCCACGGTCAGTCCGGAGAACATGACCGAGATGGCGCTGGCCCTTCGCGACGGAGGGACGAGATCGGCGGCGATCGTGGAGCCGATCGACATGAATACGCCGTGCGATAGGGAAGCAATGATCCGCGCAGCGAGCAGGACGGCGATGCCGTCCGCCGTCGCGGCCAGCAGATTGCCGGCGATGAAGACGATCATCACCCAGAGCAGCAGCGTTTTCCGGGATATCCGGGAAGTCAGCGACGTCAGGATCGGGGCTCCGAGCATGACGCCTAACGCGTATAAAGTAACGGTTAACCCTGCGGCGGTAACCGAGATATGCAAATCTTCGGCGATGAGCGGCAGCAAGCCTACGCTGATGAATTCCGTCGTGCCTATGGCGAAGGCGCTGACGGCGAGCGCCAGTAGGGCAAGGGAGCTTCTTCTATTCAAGGATGTCATTATTTTCACCTCTGCATGCTTGTCGTATCCGGCCGGTAGCTGCTATTATGGACCCCTGATCCGAAAATGAATAGTACGTACTTTTTTGTGCTATAGATACTTATTAGTGCCTATATATCGAGGAGGGCGAGAGTTATGGCGAAGGAAACGGCAGTCAAGAAAAAGTACAATATCTCCGTCGAAGCTACGCTGGAGGTGATCGGCGGCAAGTGGAAGTGCGTGATTCTGTGCCATCTGACTTACGGGAAGAAGCGCACGAGCGATTTGAAGCGCCTGATGCCGGCGATCACTCAGAAGATGCTGACCCAGCAATTGCGGGAGCTGGAGGAGGACGGCATCGTGAAGCGGATCGTCTACAACCAAGTGCCTCCCAAAGTGGAGTACGAGCTGAGCGAATACGGCTGGAGCCTGAAATCGATTCTGGATTCCCTATGCGCCTGGGGAGAGTCGCATATTATCCGGGAGTACGGGGACAAGTTTGCCGTTCTGGAGGACAACGTTCTGAATCGGTAGGCAGCAGAGCTTAGAGGGACTTTCGTCCGATAAATGGGTGAAAATGGTTAGGATAAAATACCCATTCATAGTATTATTGGACAGTATGAAGTTAACTAGGCGAAGGACGTGCAGCTGGAATGGAACGTTTTTTAGGCTTTTGCGCAGTACTTATCGTAATCTTGTACGGATCGCAGGCATTAAGCGGGGAGTTTGACGACGCTTATCAGTTGAAAGCCGTTGTGGCGGCCTATTCCATCGTAAACGACAGCGATAGCGCCGACGACGGATTGGACGGGCTGCTGGCCGCCAGCGTCGGGGAATACAGCAAAGCGGATCTCGTGGCTCTCATGGAGATGATGGGACCGTCCGTCAAGAAGATGGACGCCAAGACGAAGCGGGAGATGGCGCTTGCCTTCGGGGAGACCGACATCCGCTACCATTTGAAGTTCAAGTCGGGCAATTACGTGGCGACGTCGCTCGATTTCTCGACGAACGCGCTCTACAACTTCTCCTATATCGTCAACACTCCATCCAAGCTGCTGCACAATATCAAGACGGACATCGCGATCGAGAAGGATTATTTTGCGAACGCCGGCATGCTTAGCCGGGGAATCGGCGTCGGCATGAAAGTCGCGTTTATTTTCTGGGACATTCTGCACGCCGTTACCGGAATCGGACTGGCTCTCGTTATGCTGTTTCTGGGCAGCATCATCGGTTTGCTGTTCCATCCGATCCACAGCATCGTCAACCTGCTTCCCGCCCTTTGGAACGGATGCGTTACGCTCTGGCATGCGATTGCCTATCTTTTTAACGTGTTTAGATAATTGGGGGCGCAAGCGAGCGCTACTGAAGCTTGGGGTCGATCGGGGCCGCATGTCCGCTGTCGCGAACTTCCTGGAAGATCGGGTCCGGACTCGGCGGGAGAGGGAGATGCTTGGCGAGCAGCGCCTCCAGATCGCGCACGGTGGCCGGACGCGCCTGCGGCTTTAATTCCACGGCAAGCTGTCCGTTGGCTTCGATCGTCGCCGTCTGGACATCCCGCACGTCTTGTACGCCCTGTTGCCGCAATTGCATCTCCAGCTTATCGACGGTCAGCCTCATTTTGCGCAGCTCCGGATGCACGTATCGGCCGTTGTCGATGATGACTTTGGCGTGCCCGTTGAGCAGCCGTTCGATCCATTGGAACTTCATCTCCAAGTATTCGATCAGCAGCAAAGTAAGAATAAACACGCTCGCCGATCCGATGGCGATCGACAGATGATGATTGGCGATCGGCTGCACGATCGTCGTGCCGATCGAGATCATGATGACGGTCGTAGCTACGCTCATCTGCGAGATCGACTTGCGGCCCGCGATGCGCAGCAGCACCATGCCGACCAAGACGAGCAGAGCCGAATGCCAGATCCATTGCCAGTCCATGTGTTTGCCTCCAATATTTCGCGTCTTCGTCCTCTTAGCATGGGAAGCGCGAAGTCCGCTTATGCGCAATGTGCTATAATGGATTCACTCGCAGCAGGGAACCCGTTGTGGTCCACGAATCGAAAAGTATCAAATCCGCTGCAAATTCGCCTTTGGAGGATACGACAATGTCCAGCTTACCGAATTGCCCCGAATGCCAATCCGAATACACCTACGAGGATAGAGGAATCTGGATCTGTCCGGAATGCGCTCACGAATGGAGCGCCGGGACGGAGGCGGAGACGGGCGAGGAGGCCAAGGTCGTCAAGGACGCCAACGGCAATATTCTGCAAGACGGAGACACGGTCACCGTGATTAAAGACCTCAAGGTCAAAGGCAGCTCCCTCGTCGTCAAAGTCGGAACGAAGGTCAAGAACATCCGCCTGGTCGAAGGGGATCACGACATCGATTGCAAAATCGACGGCTTTGGAGCGATGAAGCTGAAGTCGGAATTCGTGAAGAAGGCTTAAATTAAGGGCAAGATGAGCGAATTGGCAGGGAAGAGCGCGGTTATTCGCAGCATAAAGGCCGGAGAGTCACCATAAGGTGTCTTCCGGCCTTTATGCGTTGACGGGCTTATCGGTCGGCTAATCCGGCTTTGATCAGGAAGCTTCTGATCAGCTGGGCCGCTTCGGCCAGTGTGGGAATTACTTCTTCAAGCTGTCCCAAGTGCTTTGGAACGCTTCAAGCATCTTCTCTTTCGTGAGCTGGCCGCCCACGTAGCCTTGCATGGAGTCGCCGAACTTTTTGCTGGACGCCTCGCCTTGCGGGAACTTGAACCAGTTCCAGGAGAGCACTTTGCCTTCTTGGTTGTACTTCATGATGTCGCTGGCCAGAGCGCCGAGATCTTCTTCCGTCGCGGAGATCGTCGTCAGCGCCGGAATGAACTTGAACTCTTGCGTAATGAACCGCTTGCCCGTGTCCGAAGTAACCATCCAGTTCAGGAACGCTTTCGCTTCTTCCTTCACCGCGGAGTTTTTGTTGACGACCCAGTTGTTCGGAACGCCGACGAACAGCTTGTCGTTCGCGGCCGCGTCTTCCGAGATCGGCATCGGCAGGAAGCCGATGTTGACGTCCGGGTTCGTCTTCGAGATTTGCACCTGCGTCCAGTTGCCTTGCTGCGTCATCGCGGCTTTGCCGGTCGCGAATTCGGTCACTTGCGTGTTGTAGTCGGTTTGAAGCGGGTTTTTGCCGCCGTATTTCACGGTCAGGTCGAACAGCTTCGTCCAGTTCTCGAACACTTCGTTGCCCGGGATCTTCTGGCTGCCGTCGTTCAGGCCGGCGATGAACGCGTTCGGATCGGCTTGATAAGCGAACGGCAGGTTGACGAAGTGGTTGCCGAGCACCCACCATTCGCCGTAGCCGTTAATGAACGGGGTAATGCCGTTGTCTTGCAGCTTCTTCGCCGCATCCTCAAGCTGGGACAGCGTCTTCGGCAGCTCGGTGATGCCGGCTTTCGCGAACAGGTCTTTGTTGTAGATGAAGCCGTAGCCTTCCACGCCGATCGGCATGCCGTACAGCTTGCCGTCGTGGGTCATCGGTTCGTCCGTGCCCTTGACCAGATCTTTCACCCAAGGCTGATCGGACAAATCTTCGAGGTTTTCCAGCCACAGGTCCAGGTCGGAGAAGCCGCCGTTGTTGAAAATGTCGGGCTTGTCGCCGGAGTTGAACTTCGCTTTCAGCGCGGCGCCGTAATCGGCTCCCCCGCCGACGGTCTCGATTTGAACTTTGACGCCGGTTTCTTTCTCATATTCGTTAACGAGGTTCTGCAGCTGCTCCGCGATCTCTACTTTGAACTGGAACATTTTGATCGTGACGTTTTTCTTGGGCGATTCGCCCGCCGGAGAAGACGCTCCCGGAGAGTTGGCGGCGTTGTTGTCTTTCGCGCCTCCGCACCCGGACAGGACGGCGGTGAGGGCGAGAGCGGCGGACATAAGCATCATGGATCTTTTTTTCATTTGCAGTGATCCTCCCTTATAATGTCTTTACTGTAACTATTTTAATTTTATTGAATTAACATCAAACCCGACACCGAGAAAATTGAACGATTAGGGGGAACTTATTGTCATCCCCGCCAACCGGTTCAATAGATTACCCTTTGACTGATCCGGCGGTAATTCCTTCGATAATGTGCTTCTGCATGCCCAGGAAGAAGAGAATGATCGGCAGCACGCCGAGCGTCAGGGCGGCCAGGGCGAGATCCCACTGTTTCGTATATTGGCCGAAGAACGAGTACGTTGCAAGCGGAATCGTCCGCGTCTCCGGTCCGCTGATAATGAGCAGGGGCAGCAGGAAGTCGTTCCAGATCCACAGGCTGTTCAGCAGGACGATGGTGACGGTGATCGGCTTGAGCAGCGGGAAAATGATGCGCCAGAATACGCCGAACACGGAACAGCCGTCCACGATGGCCGCTTCCTCGATCTCCAGGGGAATCGACTTGACGAAGCCGTGGTAGAGGAACAGGTTCAGCGAGACCCCGAAGCCGAAGTAGCAGATGACGACACCCCAGATCTCGTTCAGGAAGCCGATCATGCCGGCCAGCTTCACGAGAGGGATCATGATCGACTCGAACGGGATGATCATCGCGGAGACGAACAGCAGGAACAGGATTTGGTTGACCCGGTTGTTGTTGCGGACCATGCGGTAAGCGGCCATCGCGCTGATGACGACGAGACCGACGTTGCTGGCCACGGTGATGATCAGGGAGTTCAGGAACACCTTCGGAAAGTTCATGATCTTCCACACTTGCTCGTAGTTATGGAAGCTGAAGCTTTTCGGCAGGCTCGTCGTATTCACAAGAATCTCGGCGAACGGCTTGAACGAGTTCGACAGGACGAAGTAAAACGGGACCAGAAACACGATCGCGACCAGGATGCCGAGCGCTTCGAGAGAGAACAGGCGGCCCGTATAGCGTTTGTGAGCTTCCATCAGGATTCCACCTCCCGTTTCTTGGTCAGGGTCACTTGAAGAATGGTGATCACGGCGACGATGAGGAAGAAGATGACCGCCTTGGCGCTGCCGAGGCCGAGCGCGTTGTTGCGGAACGCTTCCTGGTAGATGTTAAGCGATACGGATTCCGTCGAGTTGAACGGACCGCCCTTCGTGAGCGACATGATCAGATCGAACACCTTGAAGCCCCAGGACAGCGTCAGGAACAAGCAGACGGTAATGGACGGCATAATGAGCGGCAGCGTGATCTTGTAGAGCATCTGCAGCCGAGTAGCGCCGTCGATCCGAGCGGCCTCGATCATGTCCTTGGGAACGTTGGTCAAGCCGGCGATGTAGATGACCATTACGTAGCCTGCGCCTTTCCACACAGTGACGATGATCAGTCCCCAGAACGCGGTCGGCGCGTCGCCGAGCCAGGGAAGGTTGAAGAACGCAAGGCCCGTCAGCTCCCCGATCGAAGCGAACCCTTTTACGAAAATAAAGCTCCAGATAAACCCGAGCAGCAGCCCGCCGATGACGTTCGGCATGAAGAAGATCGTCCTCAGGATGTTGCGCAGCTTCAATGCCTGCGTGAGCAGCAGCGCCAGCAGGAAGCCGACGAGGTTCGTCAAGATCACGCTGACGATGGCATAGCGGAATGTGAACAGGAACGACTTGTAGTAATCGGGGTCGTTGAACATAATTTTTTTATAATTTTCGATCCCGATCCATGTTACTGTTGTACTAACCCCGTTCCATTCGGTGAAGGAATAGTAGAGGCTCATGAAGAACGGGATAACGAGGATGATCGTAAAGAAGATGACGGCAGGTCCGATGAACAAGAGCTGGTAAAGCTTTCTCTGACGTGCGTTTTCCATGGCGGTTTCCCCCCTTAAGTACATAGTGCTTTCGCGATTATTACCCAAGTATAGGCATTCGAACGCGGGGCTCCCACTGACTCTGATGATCAAAGAGGTGGAATTTATTGATCTTTACCAGTATCCGAACGAAAATGATGCTGTTCCTGCTGGCAGCCACGTTGATTCCGATTCTGGCCTCGATTGTCATCACCTACAGTCTGACGACGAGCAAGGTGACGAAGGAGACGCTGAAGAGCAACGCCGACTTGCTGTTCCAGGGCAAGACGAACTTGCTCAATTACATGAACGCGGCGCAGCAGTCGACGTTTATTTTCTACAACGACAGCAGGCTGTTCGCGATTTTGGACGACGGCATCCGGGATTACAAAGACGACCAGGAAATTTATCGCGGCCTGATGCTGCTCAGCTACACGGCTAAGGATTTCGAGCAGGCCCATCTGTATCTTCGCGAGAGCGACCTGCACTATCTCATCATCAATAACCGGTCCAAAAGAAGCTTCAAGGGAGACGGGGACCGGTACATCCCTTCCGGCTTGGCCCGGGGGAATTCCTACGTTCAGCCGCCCCATCCGGTGGACAAGTTCGGAAGAACGGACATTCCGACGACGACCGCCGATCAGGTGCTCACCATTCACAGCTCGTTGTATTATTTGGCGGCGAAGGAGGAGCTCGGCACGCTGTCGATCGATATTCGGCTGGACGGCATCCGCGCCATTGCCGAGCAGCTGTATTCGGCGGGCCGGGAAGAGCTGTACATTCTGGACGACGAGCGGCGCGTGATCTACAGCTCCATCGACCGCGGCGGCGGGCAGCGGCTGCAGGCCGATTGGGTCGACCGCGTCGTGGGAGCAGCCCAGACGAGCGGCAACTTCTCTCTGAATCAGGATGGCTTCTCGGGGGAAATTGTATACGATAAAATGGAAACGCAGTTCTTGAACTGGACGTTGGCGAAACGAATTCCAAACGAAACGCTGCACCGGACCGCCCGGGAGGTCGCGCTGTTCAACAGCGGAATCGCCGTCCTGTTCCTCGTGCTGACGATGCTGGCGACGGTATTGATCACGTTCCGGCTGACCGCGCCGATCAAGAAGCTGATTCGCAACATGAACCAGATTCAGAGCGGCAATCTGCAGGTGACGATCGACGTCGATCGGAAGGATGAATTCGGAATATTGGCGCGCAGGTTCCAGCTGGCGATGGACACGATCAACGAGATGATCATTCGCGAGTACGAGCTCGAGCTGGCCCGCAAAACGAACGAATTGAACGTGCTGCAGGTGCAGACGAATCCGCATTTTATCAACAATGCCTTGCAGTCGATCGGGACGCTGTCGCTGCAGAAGCAGCAGCCGGAAATCTACAATCTCATCTTCTCCTTGGGCAAAATGATGCGCTACAGCATGAACACGGGAGAACCGATCGTGACGCTCGAGCGGGAATTGGACTATGTCAAAGCTTACGTTTCCCTTCAGCGTCAACGGTTCGGCGAGCAGCTTCGTTATACGGTTAAGGTAGACGAGCCGCTGCTGAATCGGCCGATTCCGAAGATGATCGTGCAGCCGCTTGTCGAGAACTACTTCAAGCACGGCTTCGACGCGGGCAAGGAAGATTCGGAGATCGCCATCTACGGCTCGGAGTCGGCGGATCGCCGATGGATGAGTCTGGAGGTTTGCGACAACGGCAAAGGCATGAGCGCTGCGGAGCTGAGGGCGCTGCGGGAGCGGCTGTTCCAATCGAAGGGCGCGTGGGCGACCGGGGAATCGGGAATCGGGCTGCCTAACATTTTGTCGCGGCTCAAGCTTTACTACAACGAATCGGCCAAGCTTGAAGTCAAGCCAGGCAAGTCGGGCGGCTTAAGCATCGTGCTGTGGATTCCGATCGACGGGGAAGGAGACGACCATGAGAGCGCTAATCGTTGACGACGAACGGCATGTCCGGGAAGCCATTCGGCTGCTGGTGGATTGGCAAGCGCACGGCATCGAGGAAGTGATGGAGGCGCAGGACGTCGCATCCGCGATGGAGCGGATCGGTCGGGACCATCCCCAGATCGTGTTCACGGACATGATCATGCCGGAGAAATTGGGCACCGATCTGCTCGCCTGGATTCGGGAGCACGAGCCGGCCGCCAAGGTGATCGTCATCAGCGGACACGACGATTTCGATTTCGTGCGCAAGACGGTGCTGTACGGGGGAATGGACTACATTCTGAAGCCGATCGATCCCGAGCAGCTGAACCAGGCGGTCGCCAAGGCGGTCGAGAGCCGCAAGCAGGAGGACGAGGGTACGAAGCAGGAGCAGCGCAAGGCGATCGAGATCAATCAGCTGCGTCCGGTGTACTGGGACAAAATATTGACCAACCTCGTGGAGGACCCTTCCTACTACTCGTCGATCGCCGAGACGCTGAGAACCGAATTCGGGCTGTCCGAGGACGATCGGCTCTGCCGGGTGGCCGTGCTGGCGACGGATACGATCCATCCGACGATCCGCAGCAAGTTCGCCGGAAGCGAGGACTTGCTGTATTTCTCCTTGCTGAACATCTGCAATGAGATCGTCCGCAGGCATCGGCACGGCGTCGCATTCCGGCACGAGCACGGGGCGATCGTCGTTCTGCTGTGGAAGCAGACGGGCAATGCCCCGGCGCTGCTGGACACGGTCAACGGCGGCATCCGGCAGGCGTTCGGCAGTCCGTTGGAATTTTGTCTGGGCGGCGAGAGACCGCTGCCCGGCGGCATCAAGCAGTCGTATCACGAGGCGAACATCGTGCTGCGCCAGCGCAACATGCGCGCGTCCCGGCCCCGCGTCCGCTGCTTCGATCCGGACGAGAATCCGCGCTTGTCGGCGATTCACTTGTCGGAATTCGAGGACCGGATGAGAACGGCTTTGCGCAGCGGGCAGGAGCAGCCGATCCGGGACATCGTGCGGCTCTGGATGAATCAGGTCGAGCGGATGAGCTATATCAATACCGAGCAGCTGGAGCTGTGGAATCACGAGTACAGCGTCATCCGCGCGCGCTGGCTGAAGGAATTGTTCGGGGACTTGCCGGCGGTGCCGAGCCGCTCCGCGGAGTCCGCGTTCGCGAACGCTCCGGTGGATCAGGAAGGGTGCCTGGTGCTGTCCGCGCTCGCGGAAGGGCTGGAGCAGGATCTGCTGCAGCTGTCCCGCCAGTGGGCGGAGCATCAGCGGCAGGATGAGCACGTCATCTTCGAAATCGTCAAATATATCGATTCCCGTTATGCCGAAGAGATCACACTTCAGGATTTGGCCGATCGTTTCTTCCTCAGCAGGGAGTACATCTCGCGCAAGTTCAAGCAGCAGTTCCGCGAGAACCTGTCCGACTACATCGAACGCGTGCGCATGGAGAAGGCGAAGCTGCTGCTGATGAATCCGCAGTACCGCATCGCCCAGGTCGCGGAGCTGGTCGGCTACAAGGACGAGAAGTATTTCAGCAAAGTGTTCAAGAAGCAGGAGGGACTGTCCCCTAACGAGTATCGGAAGCGGGAGAAGTAAGCGTAGGGGCGGACTTGCGGGCCGGCTCCGCATGCATAACAGGAGAGGAACCAGCCATGCGGCGGGCAGATGCCGACCGATGGCTGGTTCCTCTCATTGCTTTAACGCTTACCCCTCCATCCGCGCGATTTCCTTGTGCACGATCGGAGCGACGCGGGTGCCGAGCAGCTCGATGGCGCGAAGCAGATCGCGGTGCGGCAGCGCGCCGAAATCGACGTGCAGGAAGAAGCGCGTAAGTCCCAGGTTTTTGCGAAGCAGGACGATCTTCTCCGCCACGTATTCCGGATCGCCGACGTAGAGAGCGCCCCGCAGGCTGCTCGCCGCGTCGAAGGCGGCGCGGTCGTAATGCGGCCATCCGCGCTCGCGGCCGATCGTGTTCATCTGCGCCTGCACGTGCGGATAGAACTGCTCCGCCGCCTGCTCGATCGTATTGCTGATGAAGCCGTGCGAGTGCGTCGCGATTTGCAGCTTGGCCGGATCGTGTCCGGCTTGGACGGCGGCTTTCTTGTAGAGTTCGACGAGCGGAGCGAACCGCTCCGGCATTCCGCCGATGATGGCGAACACGACGGGAAGACCCAAGGTGCCCGCACGAACGGCCGACTCCGGATTGCCGCCCGTCGCGATCCACACCGGCAGCGGCTCCTGCACGGAACGGGGGTACACGCCGAGATTCTGGATCGCGGGACGGTGGCCTCCTCGCCAGGTGACCTTCTCGGTCTCGCGGATTTTCAGCAGCAGCTCGAGCTTCTCCTCGAACAACTCGTCGTAATGATCCAAGCTATATCCGAACAGAGGGAAAGATTCGATGAACGAACCCCGTCCCGCCATAATTTCCGCCCGTCCGTCCGACAGTCCGTCCAGCGTGGAGAACGACTCGTATACGCGCACCGGATCGTCCGAAGACAGCACCGTTACCGCACTGGTCAACCGAATCCGCTTCGTTCTGGACGCAGCTGCCGCCAGCACAACGGCCGGCGCGGTTCCGGCGTAATCGGCGCGATGATGCTCCCCTATGCCGTACACGTCCAGTCCGACCTGATCGGCCAGCACGATTTCCTCTACGGCGTTCCTCAGACGTTCCGCATGGCTTACCGGCTTGCCCGCCGGGGAATGCGGCGAAGCCTCCAGAAAAGTGCTGATCCCTATTTCCATCTTCTTTGCCAAATCGGCCATATCCGATTCGCCTCCTTTATGAATTTCATTATACTATATAATTTAAAGTTTCTCAATTATAGTTAGTTACAAAAGGGAAGCTCCGTTTGCTATGCCTCCCCGAACTCGGAATCGGACGATTTTACAAAGAAGAGCGGCGATTGTTCTATTCCTTCTCCCCCCGCGAACGCCCCATAATGACACTGAGGCAGCGAAGGAGGAAGTGTTATGGAAACAGCGTTTAACGAAGGCAAGCGGGTTCGGCGGGGACGGGCCTACTCGCTGGAGAGGCTGGAAAGGCGGGCGGGTTTGTTGTTCGCTTTGCCGGCGCTCGTCGGCTTCTTGCTATTCGTATTCGTTCCGATGATATGCGTATTGTTGCTTAGTCTGTACAAGGTCGATCTCATGACCTATACGTTCGAATTCAAGGGATTCGGGTTTTACGACAAAATGCTGGGCGACCCCGATTTCTGGAAAAGCGTGCGGAACACGCTGACGTACATGGCGATCTACGTTCCGTTGACGCTGCTGCTCGGACTCGGAATGGCTCTCGTGCTTAACGGGAAGATGAGGGCGCGCGGAGTCGTCCGAACCTTTTTCATCATTCCCTACATTACCACTTACGTAGCCACCTTGGTCGTATGGAACGTATTCCTGCACCCGACGGAAGGACCGGTCAATTCCCTGCTGATGAGTCTGGGCGTGGAGCGTCCTCCGCAATACATGGTCGACAAGCATTGGGCGCTGCCGATGCTGGCGTTGATCGGCTCCTGGAAAGACGTCGGCTACCACTGCATTTTGTTTCTGGCGGCCTTGCAAGGGGTGTCTAAGGATTATTACGAAGCGGCCGAGATCGACGGGGCGGGCCGGCTGCAGCGATTTAAGCATATCACGTTTCCGCTCATTTCCCCGACGTCGTTTTTTCTGCTGCTGATCACGATCATTGGCGGACTCCAGGCATTTTACCAGATGGCTCTTCTAACCAAGGGCGGGCCGGCTTTCAGCACGACGACGATGACCTATCATATTTATCGGTCCGCATTCGAATTTTACAACTTTTCTTACGCTTCCGCGGTCGGCATGTTCCTGTTCCTGCTGACTCTTGTTCTGATCGCGGTCAACTGGTTCGCCCAGAAAAAGTGGGTCTTCTATCAATAACAGGCAAGAAAGGAGGACGAAGGCGTGCCGCTCGGTTCCAACATCCGCTATACGGTTCGTTCCGTTGTGTATTTGCTCGTCGGATTGGTTTTCATTACCCCGCTGCTCTGGATGATCTCGACCTCGCTTAAATTCGAGCACCAAGTATTCGAGAGGCCGTTCGTCTTCATTCATTGGGACGCGGTGAACTGGAACAATTATTCCCACGTCTTGACCGGCACCGATTTTCCGGTATGGCTGTGGAATTCCGTCTTCGTCGTCATCGTCTCCGTCGTTTTCCGGCTGCTGCTGTCGGCGCTCGGCGGGTACGCGTTCGGGTTTCTCAAGTTCCGGTATTCGGACGGGATCTTCTTCGCCTTCCTGGCCGCGATGTTCATCCCGTACCAGCTGACGCTGCTTCCGCAATTCATCTCGTTCCGGTTCATCGGCTTGCTGGATTCGCACTGGGCGCTCATTCTACCGAATATCGTCGACGTCCTGTCGATCTTTCTGATGCGGCAATTTTTCCTGTCCTTCCCGAAGGAGCTCGTGCACGCCGCTTACCTGGAAGGTTCGGGCGTCTTCCGTTCCTTCGTTAGAGTGGCGCTTCCGCTGGCGGCAACCCCGCTGCTGACCTTGGGCCTGCTCAGCTTCTTCATGATCTGGGACCAGTATTTCCAGCCTCTGATCTTCCTGCATTCCAAGGAGCTGTACACGATTCCGATAGGTCTGCAAAGCTTTCAAACCCAGTTCGGCAAGCAATACGCAATGCAGATGGCGCTGGCGTGTCTGGCGATCATTCCGGTGCTGGGTGTGTTCCTGGCGCTGCAGAAGCGGTTCGTCGAGAGCATCGTGTCCTCGGGGCTCAAGGGCTGAATGCCGTACGATTCTACAAAGAGAAAGAGCGTTTCTTACATTTGAGAGGCTGCGAGCCGGGTTCATAATAGAGTTGAAAACGGCTACAATATTTCGGGGGGAATCATTCATGAACGGAAAATGGAGCTTGCTCGCCGTCACGGCGATGATGGCGTTCACTCTGACCGCCTGCGGGGGAAAATCGGGCGAACCCGCCTCCCAGACGTCCGGAGGTTCGGAGGCGCAGGGGGAGACCGTAACGCTGAAGTTTCTGAACATTTCGGAGTACCTGGATTCCGCGGAGTTCAAGGCGTTCCTTGAGCGGTTCGAGGCGAAGTATCCGAATATCAAGGTCGATCCGGTATCGGTGCCTCACGAGCAGTATATCAATAAGCGCAACATTATGCTCGCCAGCGGCGAGCAGGTCGATCTGATCTGGGGCAACGGCGTGGAGCAGTTCGACGCGATCAACAAAAACTTCCTCATGCCGCTGGACGACGTCGCCAAGGAAGCCGACATCGACATGAGCGCGGACTTCGGCGATTTCAAGCCGGACAAGGACGGCAAGTACTACCGGTTCCCGATTCAACAAAACAACTGGATGCTCTATTACAACAAGAAGGTGTTCGACGATGCCGGAGTCCCTTACCCGGATCCGAAAGTTCCGATGACCTGGGACGAGATGGCCGAGGTGGCGCAGAAGCTGACGAACCTGAGCGGCAAGGACAAGGTGTACGGCATGTTCTACAACAACTGGGGCATGTACTTCTACGGCTACGGCAGCCAGCTCAACAACGGCAAGTTCTATACGGACGACGGCAAGGTGAACATCGACGCGCCGGAGTTCAAGCGCAGCCTGGAATGGATGAACGACGTCATGAACGTGAGGAAGGCGGCGATGCCGATCGCCGAGCTCATTCAGAACAATACCGACTTCCTCTCCTATTGGAACGGCAATTACGGCATGGTCGTCGGGGCCCAGTGGTACGCTCAGCTCGCGGCGACGAAGAAGGAGCAGTTTCCCCGCGACTGGAAGGCGGGCATCGCGCCGATGCCGGTTCCGGCGGAGATGGCCGGCAAGCATATGAACTGGTCGAGCATCGATTCCCTCGCGATTCCGAAGAACGCGAAGCATCCGAAGGAGTCGCTGATTTTGGCCAAGGAATACGTATCGGATTATACATTGAGCACGGGCGCGCTGCCCATGTATACTAAGGTGACGAAAGACAAGTATTTCGAAAATCTGGCGGACGCGCTGAAGGACGACGACATTACGCTGGAGCAGGTGACGTATTTGTTCGGAGGGGATCCGGACGTCGTCAACGTGGAGGAGAAGCCGGTGTTGGGCGCTCCCCAGGAATACGAATCGACGTTCCTGGATCTGATCAGCCAGTATTATACCGGAGCGGAGACGGTCGACGCGGTGCTGGAGCAGGTCAAAGTCAAGGTCGACAACGCGATCGAGGAACAAAGCAAGCAATAAGAAGCGAAAGCTTGGCCCATCGGCGACGATGGGCTGGCTTTTTCGTTTCGGCAGCCGAAAACGGGGATGGTTTCGATGCAGTGGGGAAGCAAGCGTTACGCGGGACCGCGGTCGGTGCAGCGAAGAATCATCGTGCTGCTCGTCGCCGTGTTCATTCCGCTCAGCCTGATTCTGTTCGCCGCCTATCAGTATTCCGAGCGGACGATGGTGAACAAGGTAGGCGAAATCAACCGGTTTAAGCAGGAGCAGACGGTTTCCCGGGTCAAGGATTTGTTCCAGCGGGCGTTCCGACGAATTCTTTTATTAACGATAAAGCCTTCCTGGCTGCCTTGCAGGAAAGCGATCCGTACAGCATCGGGAAAAACTCGACCTATCTGGAGGCCATCGAAAGGCTGCAGTATACGTTTTTCCTTAACGAGAAATACGCCGTCGTCGTCCAGGACGACTTCGGGGGCGTGTTCGAATCGAACCCGACGAGGCTCGGCTGGAGAAAAGGAGAGCTGCAGCGGGAAATCGTCAAGACGGTCCGGTGGGAAGGCCACGATTTCTTCAACAGCTTCCAGTGGAGCGTGCTGGAGCCGGGAGGGGCCGCGGAGCCGCTGATCGTATTGAGCCGGTGGATCTTCAGCCCGGTAACCGCGAACAAAAGAGGCGTCGTCTCCTTGGCGATTCCGCTCGCCAATCTGTCAGCCATTCTGAAAAGCGACAACGGGACGTACGAGATTCGCGACGACCGGAACCGCGTCGTCTACCCCGTCTCCGGCGCGGAGCGGGAACGAGCCGTTTCGGGTTCGCCGCCGATTCCTCTGCCGCCCGCGCCGTGGACGATTACGCAGACGGATGCCGAGGACATCCGGCACGAGCTGCGTTATTTTCGGCTGACCGTGATCGCGACGCTTCTGGTCATTCTCGTCATCTTCGTCGCCTCCTCCACGTTCGTGCTGCGAACGGTCGGCCGCGTCTTTCACCAGATCAGGCTGCTGTCCAAGCGGCTGCTGAACCCGACGCTCGACTTGTCCGTTCCGATGCTTGCCGACCGCCATCTGGCCGAGCTGTCCGAGCTGCTCAGGCAGCTGATGCACAATCTGGACATTTCGCGCAGCAACCTGGAATGGGCCGCTGCCGAGAAACGCAAGCTCGAGATGCAAATGCTCCAGCAGCAGATGAATCCGCACTTTCTGCTGAATTCGCTCAACACAATCCGTTTTCTCGCCGAACGGTCCTCCCAGGAGAAGATCGGCTCGCTCGTTCTGTCCCTGTCTTACTTGCTGCGGCAGCAGCTGTATCGGATGGAAGGCTACTGGACGCTGGAAGAGGAGCGGGAATACCTTCTGAAATACGTCGAGATCCAGCGGGCCCGATTCGGCGAGAAAATCGCGGTGCGGCTCGTCTTTCCCGAAGAGCTGCTGGGGCGCCCGATTCTGCGCATGCTGCTTCAGCCCCTCGTGGAAAATTGCTTCGAGCACGGCTTCGTCGGCAGAACGTCCGGAAGCATTCGCATCGAGGCCGAAAGCTGGGGAAGGGGCGCACGGTTCCGCATCTCCGATGACGGTGCGGGCTTCGATCCGCGGGCCCTTCCTTCCGAACGGCCATCGATCGGCTTGAACAACGTTCGCGAACGCCTTCTGCTCCATTACGGAGAGGATGCCGGGCTTAGCCTGCTTCCTCTGGAGTCCTCCGGCACGCTGGCGACGATCATTATTCCGGAATGGAAAGGAGAGGCGGCATGAACGTCCTCGTAGTCGACGACGAAATCGGAACCCGCGGCTATCTGGCCGAGATGCTGAGAAGCTTCGGAGGGCTGGACGTCCGGGAGGCGGTGCACGGCCGGGACGCGCTGGAGCAGATGGAAGCCGAGCCCTCCCGCATCGTGCTGACCGATATCCGCATGCCCGTCATGGACGGGCTGGAGCTGATCCGTCAATGCCGCTCGCGCTTCCCGGACGTGTGGTTCGTCGTGCTCAGCAATTTCGCCGAATTCGAGCTGGCGCAGCAGGCGCTGCAGTACGGCGCCCGAAACTATTTGCTGAAGGCGACGATAACCCGGCAAGAGGTCGAAAGGGAAATCCGCCGCGCTTTCCTTCATTACGAGCAGGCCGGAGAGCAGCAGAGCGCTCCGTTTAACGCCAACGAGTTGATCATGGTGCGGAACTCGCTCTTCCACGAACGGCTGGACGGGCATATCCGGAACGAGGAGCTGCTTCGGCGGGCGGACCGCTTCGGAGTGGCTGCGTTCGACGAGAACAAGTATCTTCCTCCTTCGAAGTTCGCGATTCTGGAGGTGGAGCGGTTCGAGGAGTGGAAGGACGCCAAGTTTCAGGGACGAACGGATCTGGCGGTCTACGCGTTGTCCAACGTTGCGAGCGAAACGATCCGAAGCTGGAACGAGAGCAACGAGCTGTTCCATCTGGGCCGGAACCGGTTCGTGGCGCTCGATCTGGAGGAGACGGACGACGAGCGGCATGAATGCAAGCTCCGGGAGATGCTTGCCGTCGCAAAGCGTTACTTGGCGCTGGAGGCTTCGGCGCTGAGCCACTGCGGATTTTCCGGAATGGACGACTTCTTCGAGCAAGTTCGCCATGCCCGCGAGCGGATGGACTGTTTCTTCTACGAGACCGAGGCGTGCGTACTCGATGCGAGGACTGTTCGCAGACCGGAAGCGGAGCTGGATCTCCTGTCGTTCTTTCAGTCTGCCGAAGGGGGAGGACGGATCGGGCTGTCGGGTCTGCCCGGCCTGGTCGAGACATACTTCGAGCTGCTCCGGCATCTCGGGCGCCCGTCTTCTTCCGCGAAAGCGGACGTGCAGACGCTGATCCGGTTCATCGAAAAAAACGGCTTTTCCGTTCCCGCCTCCCTGAAAGCGGAAGTGGAGAGATTGCAGGCCTATCGCCTGTCCGAATACAAGAGCCTGTTCGTCAAGTGGCTGGAAGAGGTCGGCGGAGCGGACAGCCAGCGGGAAGAGATCGTCAAGGCGCTGGCGTTCATCCACGAGCGCTACGCCTCCAAGGTGTCTCTGGAGGGGCTGTGCGCCCACGTCAATTTGAGCCGCTCGCATTTGTCCAAGCTGTTCAAGACCAGCCAGGGCGTCTCGGTCATGGAATATTTGGAAGCCTACCGGCTGCGTCAGGCCCGTCTCCTGCTGCGCACGACCAAGGACCCGATCGCAGAGGTGGGCGAACGGGTCGGCATCGGAGACGTATTTTACTTCAGCAAAGTGTACAAGAAACACTTCGGGATCAATCCGAGCAAGGATAGATGACAGGGGGAGGATTGCGGGAAGCGGCGCGCGTTAGTGTAAAATCTCCGTGAAGGTAGGACTGGAAAAAGCGAACGTGCGCTCAAATTGTCAAGGAGGACCTGTCGTGCTAAGGTAGAGAGGAAGAACCTTTTCACAAATCCGCATGGCGATATGGAGGCGAGACCAACGATGAAAGCGCTGTTTATCGGAGGAACGGGCACGATCAGCTCGGCGATTACGAGGCAGTTGGCCGAACGGGATTGCGAGCTGTACGTATTGAACAGAGGCAATCGCGGCGAGCGGCTGCCGGAGGGCGTCAAAACGATTCAAGCCGACATCAACGACGAAGAACGGGTAGCCGAATTGATCGCGGACATGAAGTTCGACGTCGTGGCGGACTTCATCGCATTCGTGCCGAGCCAGCTCGAGAGAGACTATCGGCTGTTCCGCGATAAGACGAAACAATTTATTTTCATCAGCTCCGCATCGGCTTACCAGACTCCTCTATCGGATTATCGCATTACCGAAGGAACGCCATTATCGAATCCTTGTTGGGAGTATTCCCGGAACAAGATCGCTTGCGAAGAATACTTGATCAAACAATATCGCGAACACGGATTCCCGATTACGATCGTCAGGCCGAGCCACACGTACGACGAACGCTCCATTCCGCTCGGCGTGCACGGCCGGAAGGGCACATGGCAAGTCGCCAAGCGCATGTTGGAAAATAAACCGGTCATCATCCACGGAGACGGAACCTCGCTCTGGACGATGACGCATAACAGCGACTTTGCCAAAGGGTTTATCGGATTGATGGGCAACATTCACGCGATCGGCGAAGCCGTACATATCACTTCGGACGAGAGCGTCACCTGGAACCAGATTTACGAGATTATCGCGGATGCGCTTGGCGTCAAGCTGAACGCGGTCCACGTCTCCTCGTCTTTCCTGGATGCATGCAGCACGGAGGACTACCGGGGAGGACTGTTGGGCGACAAGGCGAACACGGTCGTATTCGACAATTCGAAGCTGAAGCGTCTCGTTCCCGAGTTCGCGGCGACGATCCGGCTGGACCAGGGGATGAAACAGACGATCGAGCACATCCTCGCCCATCCCGAGCTTCAGACGGAAGATCCGGAGTTCGATGCCTGGTGCGACCGGGTGATCGGGGCGCTGGACGATGCGGCCAAGGCGATCAGGGGATGAGGAGGATTTTACAGCCGCTTGCGCGGATGTGATATACTCTGCATATGACACACGATATGGATAATAAGACGGTTCAGCCGGAGACGGCTATGAAAATATGCGTGGAATGCCGGACGCTTAAGCCGCTTTCGGAGTTCGCCAGCCGCAGCGGCGGACGGGCCGGACGGAGAAGGCGGCGGGGGACGTGCAAAGCTTGCAGGCAGCGGGCGGGCGCGCTCGAACCGGCCGCGGAGATGAACGAGATCGCCGCGGCGGAGGCCGAGGCGGAAGAGGCCATCGTCAAGCCCAAGCGCCGCCGCGGAAGGCGGAGGCGCAAGGCGGGCAAGCTCGAATCGGTTGCGGAGACAATCGAGGCAGTCGTTGCGGCGACGGAGGACGAGACGGATGCGAAGCCCAAGCGTCGCCGCAGAAGACGGAGGCGCAAGGTCGAGGCGGTCGCGGAGATAAGCGAGGCGATCGTTGCCGAGCCGGAGGAGGAGCCGCTTGCGAAGCCCAAACGGGGCCGGAGAAGGCGGAGACGCAAGGCGAAGAAGCTGTCGGTGCCGCAGGTTGCCGCGGCGGCGGCTATCCCTGCGGCGACTCCGGCTCCGGAGGCCGCGGTCGCGGGAACGAAGCGGACGAACCCGGCATCCCCGACCCGGAAAGCCACTTCCAGGAAGTCCCCGATCTCGAAGCCCGAAGCTCCGAAGATCGCCGCGGGGGCGCCGAAGCTCGATCCGCACGACGCGGACGGCCTTCGAGCGACCCGTCAGGGCTTCGTCCGCATGCGGGGCAAAACCGACAGCGGCCGCTCCTACTACCAGGAGATCGAGCCGGATTTTGCGAAGACGCTCGTTCGCGAGCATGCCGCGTACGTCGTTAACCGCCACACGATCCGCCGCATCCACAGCAATCGGGAGTTTCGCCGTCTGATCCTTACGCGCGACAACTACACGTGCCACTTCTGCGGCGAGTACGGCGATACGATCGACCACTTGTTGCCGCGGGCCAAGGGCGGTCACACGACTCCGGTCAACTGCGTCTGCGCCTGCAACGAGTGCAACCAGTCCAAGGCGGACCGTGATCTCGACGAGTTCACCGAGTCCATGGCCGGACGCCAGCGGCTCGAGCCGACGGTCTAGCCGTACGTTCAATTCCATTAAGCGCCTTTGGGCGCTTTTTTGGCGTTTCCGCGCCGGCCCATCGCACCACCGTCGTTTCGTCGACCAGCCCCGAGGCCAAAGCGTGGCCTTGGCGTCGCGCAGCACCATTCCCTCGACCAGCCCACTCCTTAATTGCTTAACGTTTCGTTATCGAAGTTAAATATCGGTTATATATTCTCTCCGAGCCCGACTTTATGATGGGGGTGTAAGACGATAACCGTTCAACGAAGGGGGTTGCTCGGATGGGGGCTTCGTATAAATATTTGCATGTGGAGGAGCGCGGCGACGTGCTGCTGGCGACCATTCGGCGAGAAGAGAAGCTGAACGCGATGAACGACGAGTTGATGGCGGAGTTGACCGATTGCTTCGAGGGGCTGCGGGAGCGGCCCGACATCCGGGTCGTCGTGTTGACCGGGACGGGCAAAGGGTTTATGGCGGGAGCGGATATCGAGGGGTACGGCAGCTTCGACGTCGGCCGGTTTTTTGCGTTCCAGCAAAAGGGACGCGAGATGTACCGCGCCATCGAGAGTTGTCCGCAGCCGGTCATCGCCGCTGTCAACGGGTACGCGCTGGGAGGAGGATTCGAGCTTGTCCTCTCCTGCGATCTGGTCGTCGCGTCGGAGAAGGCGAAATTCGGGTTGCCGGAAGTGAAGCTGGGGCTTGTTCCGGGCGGCGGAGGCGTCCAGAAAATCGCCCGCATCGTCGGCCCGTTTGCCGCGCGCGAGCTGACGATGACTGGGAGATTCGTTCCCGCGCAGGAAGGCAAGGTGCTGGGTTTCGTCAATCAGGTGACGGAGCCGGACAAGCTGCTCGATGCCGCGCTGGAGCTTGCGCGCGCGATCGCGGATCAAGCGCCGCTGGCCGTTCAGGCGCTGAAGCGGCTTGTTCACGAAGGGCGGGACGCCAGCCTGGAGACGGCGCAAGCGTACGACCGCGCCTATCTCGCCAATCTGTTCCATAGCGAGGACGGGCGGGAAGGCATTGCGGCATTCATGGAGAAGCGTCCGCCAAGGTTCACCGGACGATAGCACGCCCGCGACGGAAGGCCTAACGACAGACCGCCCAGCACGGCAGCCTAACCCGCGTACGCCGCTGGAGCGGCAAGGAGGACTTACAGATGGATAAAGCGCTTGAAGGCATTAAGATACTGGATTTCACTCACCTGCTGCAAGGACCTTTCGCGACTCAGATGTTCGGCGATCTCGGAGCCGACGTCATCAAAATCGAACGCAAAAACACCGGGGACAGCTATCGGGCCTGGACGTTCCTGAAATATTGGGTCGGGGAAACCGAGTCTCCGTGCTATCTGGCGTTTAACCGGAACAAGCGGTCGCTGGGTCTGGATTTGAAGGCAGAAGCGACCAAGGAGATCATCTACAAGCTGGCGGCCGAATGCGATATTGTGGTGGAAAATTTCCGGCCCGGCGTCATGCAGAAGCTCGGCTTCGGCTATGAGGACTTGAAGAAGATCAATCCGCGCATCATCTACTGCTCCAGCACCGGCTACGGCCAAGACGGACCGTACGCGGAACGCCCCGGCCAGGATCTGATGATCCAGTCGCTGAGCGGTCTGACGACGCTGACGGGCCGGCGGGACGATCCGCCGATTCCGCTCGGCACGGGCATCGCCGATCAGCTTGGGGCGTACAACATCGTCTACGGACTGCTGTCTGCGCTCTATTACCGCGAGAAAACCGGCAAAGGACAGAAGCTGGAAATCAACCTCTTCCAATGCCTGCTGACGCATCAGCTACAGGAGTTCGCCGTCACGCTGAATTCCGGCAAGCTGTTCGAGCGCCCCGGTTCCGGCATTGCCCATCCCGGCCAGTCGGCTCCGTTCGGTATCTACAAGACGGCGGACGGGTACATGTGCATCTCCGTCAATCCGATTCCGGTGCTGGCCGAAGTGCTGGAGGATGAGGGGCTGGTCGCGTACGACGATCCGCAGGTTTTGTACGACAAGCGAGACGAGGTGTTTTTCCGCATTCAGGCCAGCGTCGTGAAACAGACGACCGCTTATTGGGTAGAGAAAATGCTGAAGCGCGACATGTGGGTGTCCGAGGTCAAAAACCACTTGGAAGTCGAGCAGGACCCGCAAGCGATTCACCTGGGCGCGTTCGCATCTTACGAGCATCCGACTGCCGGAACGGTACGGACGGTGAATATTCCGGTGAAATTCAGCGAGACCCCGGGGGACATTCGCCGGCATCCGCCTCGGGTCGGAGAGCACAACGAGGAGATTTTACGGGAAATCGGGTACTCGGACGAAAAGATTGCGGAATTGAAGCGCGATGGCGTGCTGTAACCTGCAAATCGGCACACGAAGCCGGCAACCCGGAGAACAGAACCGTCCGCACGAAGCCGGCAACCCCGGAGAACAGAAATCGTCCAACCGGCGATCAAAACCGTCGAACCCGCGTAACGGAGGACCGATAGAATGGCAACACTAAGAGGAATGACTTGGGATCACGTCAGAGGCTATGCTCCGCTGGAGGCCGCCGCCGCGAAGTTCGGCGAATCGCGGCCGGACTTCGGGATCGTATGGGACCGCCGTTCGTTGAAGGACTTCGGCGACTATCCGGTCGATGTCCTGGCGCGACAGTACGACATCATCATGATCGACCATCCGCACGTCGGCATCAGTTCGGGACAGAACGTACTCGTTCCTCTCGACGATAAAATACCGGCCGCTTATCTCCAGGATCAAGAGGCGAACTCCGTAGGATCGAGCCATCTCAGCTACCGCTGGGAAGGCCGGCAATGGGCGCTTGCGGTGGACGCCGCCGCCCAGGTCGCGGCCTATCGCCCCGACCTGCTGAGCGAGCATGAGATTCCGCGCACCTGGCAGCAGGTGCTTGAGTTGGCTCGCTCCCGGCCGGGTGCGGTCGGCTGGCCGCTCTGCCCGACCGACGCGATGTGCAGCTTCCTGAGTCTGTGCGCCGGGATCGACGGCCCGAGCTTCTTCGACGAAAGAGTCGGAATCTCCCCGGCCGTCGGAGAAGCGGCCGTCGACCTGATCTGCGAGCTGCTGCCGCATCTGCATCCGTCCTCGCTCGACTTCAATCCGATCGGAATGTATGATCGGATGGCGGCGGACGACGCTGTCGCTTACGTCCCCTGCGCGTTCGGCTACACGAACTACGCCCGGGACGGCTTCGCGCCGAAGCGGCTCCGGTTCGCCGACATTCCGGCGATCTCCCGCGAACCGCGAGGCAGCTTGCTCGGCGGCGTCGGCATGGCCGTATCAGCGCATTCCGCGCACATTCCGCTGGCGGTCGAATTCGCCATGTTCGTCGCAAGCGGGGATGCGCAGCGCACGCTCTACGTCGAGAGCGGAGGCCAGCCCGGACATGCCGGAGCCTGGCGCGATACGGCCGCGAACGAGACGTGCGGCGGCTTCTTCGCGGACACGATGCGCACGATGGAGCTCAGCTGCGTGCGTCCGCGCAACAAGGCTTTCCCGAGCTTCCAGGAGCAGGCGGGGATGCTTCTGCACGAGCCCCTTCGCAAGCGCGCGGCAGGAGAAGCCGTCGCCGCATCCGGCGTCGTGAAAGCGATGAACGCCTTATACCGGGAATGCCTGGCAGACTAAAATGCTTCCCGATAAAACTCGTTAAGGTTTCGTTATCGATGTTAAATCCCCGTTATATCTTGTCGGGGGCCGCGCCTTTATCATGAAATTGTAAACCACATCTCTTCTAGGGGGTTTCACCTATGAAAAAGAAGTATATCGGAGCAGGCACCGCGCTAATTGTAACCGCTAGCATAATGGCGGGTTGCGGCGGCAATTCTTCGCCGCAAGCTTCGTCTCCGGCGGCGAGCCAGGCTCCCGCATCCTCGTCTGCATCCGAGTCCGCTTCGACCGGATCGGACAAACCGTTCGCGGGACAGACGGTTACGCTGGTCACGGCCAACCATCCTTGGTCCGAGGCGATCACGCCGCTGCTGCCGGAATTCGAGGCGGCTACGGGCATCAAGGTCAAGGTCGAAAACTACTTCGAGGACCAACTGACTCAGAAGCTGACCGTGCAATTCACGGCCGGCTCGGAGACGCCGGACGTCTTCATGTACCGTCCGCTTCAGGACGGCCAGTTGTTCTTCAAGAACGGCTGGGTGGCGCCGCTGGACGACTATGCGCACAAAGACCCCGAGTACGACTTCGCGGACATCTCGCCTTCGGCGATCAACACGACGACGATCGACGGCAAGCTGGCCGGCATCCCGATCATTACGGAGCGGGGCGTGCTCTACTACCGGAAAGACTTGCTGGAGCAAGCGAACATTCCGGTGCCGACGACGATGGACGAACTGGTCGAAGCGGCCAAGAAGCTGCACAACCCGGGCTCCGAAATGTATGGTTTCGTGGCGCGCGGACAGCGTTCCCCGCTCGTGACGCAGCTGGCTTCGTACATTTTCTCCGAAGGCGGAGACTTCATTACGGACGGCAAGGCGTCCATCAATACGCCGGAAGCCGTGAAGGCGATGACGACCTACGGCAACTTGCTGAAGGACTCCGGGCCTCCGGGGGTTCTGAACATGTCCTGGCCGCAAGCGTTCGGCATCTTCGCCCAGGGCAAAGTCGCGTTCCTGACGGACGCGGACTCGCTGTACACGAACGCGACCGATCCGGAGAAATCGACGGTCAGCGACAAAGTCGGCTTCGCCTTGTTCCCGGCGGGAGCCGCGGGCTCCAAGCCGGTTAACGTAACGGCATGGTCGCTGTCGATCAACGAAAGATCGAAGAACAAGGACGCGGCGTGGGAGCTTATCCAATGGGCGACCAGCAAGGAGAACGTGCTGAAGGCGCAGCAGAAGGGCAACCCGGGAGCCCGGACTTCCGTCTGGAACAATCCCGAAGCGACGAAGTCGTTCCCTGAGGAGCTGGTGCCGATCATCAAGCAATCGATGGAGAACGGCGTCGGCCACGACCGTCCGGTCGTCGTCAGTGTCGGCGAAGCCCGCGACGCCGTAGGCGAAGTCGTCATGAAGGTCATTACCGGCGACAAGGACGTACAAGCGGCGGCGGACAAGGCGAACGCCAATCTGCAAGCCATCATCGACAAAGACAGCAAGAGATAATCCGCGCCGAACCGGTACGAACCGCCGGCCGATTCCGGGCCGCCCGCCGAGGGCGGACGGTCCGGAAAAGGCTTTTGGAAAGGATGATACGCAATGGGTTATAATTGGATCAATCGCAACTTGAAATGGCTGTACATCCTGCCCGCGCTTGTTTTCGTGCTCGTCATGATGCTTTTCCCGATCGCTTATACGTTGTGGATCAGCTTCTACGAGTGGAGCATGTCCGCCATTACGCCGCCCGCTTTCGTGGGCTTCGACAACTATATTTCCATGTTCAAGGACGAGCGGTTCTTGGACTCCGTATTCAACACATTTTATTTCACGATCGTCGCCTTGGCAGCGGAGATGGTGCTGGGCCTGGCGATCGCGGTTCTGTTCAACCGTACCTTCAAGGGGAAAAATATCGCGAAGACGCTGTTTCTGCTCCCGATGGTCGCTACTCCGGTAGCGATGGGTCTCGTCTGGATGCTCATTTACGAGCCGACGATCGGCGCCGCGAATACGATTCTGAAATCGATCGGCCTCGAGCCGCAGCTATATCTCGCGTCCATGACGCAGGTTATTCCATCGCTGATCGTCGTCGACGTATGGCAGTGGACGCCGATGGTCGCGCTTATTCTGATGGCCGGCTTGTCGACGCTGCCGACCGACCCGTACGAATCGGCCGATGTGGACGGAGCTTCCGCTTGGCAGAAGTTCGTGCATATCACCTTGCCGCTGCTTAAGCCGACGATCATCATCGCGCTGATGCTGCGCCTGATCGACGTGCTCAAGACGTTCGACATCATCTACGCCACGACGCAAGGCGGACCGAATTTCAAGTCGGAGACGCTGAACATCTACGGCTACGTGCTCGGCTTCCAATACTTTAAGCTCGGCTCGGCTTCCGCGCTGCTGGTCATTTTCTTCCTGATCGTCATGGCCCTTACGCTGGCGCTGATCTGGACGAAGAAAAGATTGGAGGCGGAAGGATGAAGCTGAATAAGAAAAAAGCGAAAAACGCCACGCTGACCGGGTTGACCGTGCTTGTCCTGCTCGTGTTCGTCTTCCCGTTCGTCTGGATGCTGCTCGCCTCCTTCAAGACGCAGGCGCAGATCATGTCCAACTCCCAGACGTTCGTGTTCACGCCGACGACGGACAACTACGTGAACGTGTTCCAGCAGTACGATTTTCTGAAGTATATCGTCAACAGCATGATCGTCGCCGTCGTATCGACGCTGCTGTCGCTGCTGCTCGGCTTGCCTGCCGCCTACTCGATCGCCAAGTACAAGCTGCAGGGCCTCGGCCTCGTCATTCTCGTCGCGAGAATCGTGCCGGGCATCTCGTTCCTGATTCCGTGGTATATTATATTCTCGAAACTGCGTTTGGTAGATTCCTACGCGGCGCTCGTGCTGAGCCATATGCTCGTCGGACTGCCGTTTATCGTCTGGATCATGATTTCGTTCTTCGAGAAGCTTCCGCAAGAGGTGGAAGAGGCCGGCGCCATCGACGGCTGCTCGCCGCATCAAGTGTTCCGCCGCATCGTGCTGCCGATGTCGGGAGCGGGCATCATCACGTCGTCGCTGCTGAGTTTTATTTTCTCGTGGAACAACTTCATGTTCTCGATCATTCTGGCCGGCGACAAGACGAAGACATTACCAATTGCCGTATTCAACTTTATGTCTTACGCTGAGATCAACTGGGGCGGTTTGATGGCGGCCGCGTGCATCATCACCCTCCCGGTACTCATCATCGCGTTGATCGCCCAGCGTTACGTCGTCAGCGGTCTCGCTGCGGGAGCCGTCAAAGGGTAACCGGAGCGGGCGGGAAAGGAGAGCGGATGTTCAAGCCCAACACGTTTCGCAAAATCGTTCTTCTGCTCTTCCTGCTGCTGCTGCCGATTCTGGTATTGTACAGCGTCTCGACGAACACGAGCACGGAAGTCGTGCGCAAGCAGATCGAGACGACCAACCTGAACCAATTGACCTTTCTCATGAACCAGTTGGATACGAATATCGAGCAGCTGTCCATGTTTCCGGTGCTGCTGAGCTACGATCCTTATATTCGCGAATTTCTCGACCGTCGTCCGCCCTTGGAGTTCGACGCGCGGAATGCGGAATACCGGATTATCGAGAAGCTGAGCCTGCAGAGCGTGTCCAACGGGTGGAAAAACGACTTGACCGTCATTATCCCCCATGAGAAGCGCGCGATTTCGTCCAATATTTTTCTGCTGGAAAGCAATCAGGATATGACGGGACCGATCTATACGCGTTGGACGTACATGTCGGAAGAGTTGGGCGGCAAAACCGAGCGTTATTTCGTGCACGAGATCGGAGAGCCGGCCAAGGCGGAGCGCAAGGAAGCGGCTCAGGCCGTGTTCCGGGTCCGGTTCACAACCGGCAATATGACCGCGATGCTGGACGCGTACAAGAACGGGAAGAACAACGACCCGTTCCTGTACGTGCCCGGCGAACGGCCCGTTCTGAACGGCACTTCGTCCGAGGAGAAGACGAGGCAGCTGATCGGCTTGCTGGAGGACGAACTGGGGGCCGAGCCGGCCACCGGACAGCGTCTGGTGAAGCTCGGCAGCGAACAGCATCTTGTCAGCTACGTGAAGTCGCGGCAACTGGGCTGGTATCTCGTCGACTATACGCCGTATCAGAGCGTCGTTACTCCGATTACGGAGCAGAGAAACTTTTTCTACGTCATTATCGGGCTGCTGCTGGTGCTGGCCGTCGCCGCATCGTTCCTGCTGTACCGCAACGTCCAGCGTCCGCTGAGGAAATTGATCGGCAGCGTGCAGCGGATCAAGCGGGGAGATTATTCGGCGCGCATCGACTATCAGGCCAAAAACGAATTCGACTATCTCATTTTCCAATTCAACGAAATGTCGGATCAGATTAAAACGCTGATCGAAGACGTCTACGCGGAGAAGCTCAGGTCGCGCGAGGCGACGCTTAAGCAGCTTCAGTCGCAGATCAATCCGCATTTTCTGTACAATTCGCTGTTCTTCATCATTAACTCGGCGGAGATGAACGACCGGCAAGCGGTCGTGCAGATGTCCCAGAACCTGGCGGAGTATTACCGCTACGCGACGCGGGTCGAAAATCAATCCGTGGCGCTGGAGGAGGAGCTGGAGCTCGTCCGCAACTACCTGATCATTCAGAACCTCCGGATGGGCAGGGTGCAGTTCGAGATCGACGTGCCGGAGAAAATGCTGGACCTGGAGCTGCCGAGATTGATTCTGCAGCCGATTGTGGAGAATGCGATCGTGCACGGAGTCGAGAGGTCGCCGGAAGGCGGAATGATTACGATTACGGGCAAGCAGGACGATCGCTACAATATGATCTTGGTGCAGGACGACGGGCCGGGGATGGACCCGCAGCGGCTTCGGGATTTGCAAGCGGAGCTGGCGCAGCCGATGTCGGAGGAGGTCGGCTGCGGCACGTGGAACGTGCATCGCCGGCTGCAGTACCGGTTCGGCGGACAGTCGGGGCTCGTGTTCGAGCAATTGCCGATGGGCGGCCTGTGCGTCATCATCAAGTGGACGCGCGGCGAGGAAACGGGAGACTAAAGAGATTGAACCGCTGAAACATCTTTGAGCAGGCCGAATGGAATGGAGAAAGGGAATGGTTTTGTCCGCGAGTTTTGGCTTTGAGTTGCTGACCTATGAAGGGCTTGTCGATCAGAGCAACTCAAAACAACCTGTCTGAAGCCGGCAAAGCCATCCCTTTCGGAATGCAATGGACTTCCTAGTTCATCGATTCAATCTATATAGCCATCCAGAAGAGGGGGCCGAACGATGCATCTGTTGATCGTGGACGACGAGGCGCATGTGGTCGATCGGTTGGCGACGACGATCGGCTGGGACAGCATCGGAATTACGCAAGTGTATCGCGCGTATTCGGGCTACGAGGCGCTTGAGGTTCTGCGGCAATTCGCCGTCGATATCGTCATTACGGACATTCAAATGCCGGGCATGACCGGGCTCGATCTCATCGCCCGCATCCGGAAGGAATGGAGCAAGGCGAAATGCGTGCTGCTCTCGGGATACTCCGACTTCCAATACGCGAAGGAAGCGATTCAGAATCAGGTCGAGGATTACCTGCTCAAGCCGGTGACAGAACAGGAGCTGCTGGATACCGTCTCCCGGCTGCAGCAGAAGCTGTACGGCGAGTGGGAGCACGTTCTGTCCGTCCGCAACTTGACCCGGACGCTGAACGAGAACATGCCGCTGCTCAAGGGCAATCTGCTGTTGGAGCTGCTTCAGGGAGCGGTCTGGAACGAATCGGCGTTACGGGAGAAAATGGTGACCTTGGCGCTGCCGGATCTCTACGGGCAAACGTGCTTCCTGATGCTCGTTCGGTTGGAGGAGACGTTCGTCGATTACGATTTTCGCAGCCGCTCGCTGATCGAGTACGCGATCGGCAACATGGCGGAGGAGCTGTTCGGCGGGAAATTCCGGCTCTGGCACGCCAAGGATGCGCACGATTATTTGATCTTCCTCGCCTCGGCGGAGGAACGGGTCGAGCCGGGACAGCGGGCGGCGCTGTTCGAGCAGACCGCCTCTCAGCTTCAGTCGGTCGTGAAATGCTTGCTGAAAGGCAGCATTTCCGTCATCGTCAGCGAGCCGGGGCTGTTCCCCAGCGACGTGCCGGGCCAGTACGACGGCTGCGTGTCGGCTGCGCGCAAACGGGTCGGCAACGAGCAGGGACTGTTCTTGCGGGCTTCAGGCGAAGCTGTCTCGGTCGAAGTGGAATCGATCCGTTCCTTGTACGAGCCGCCGACGCTCATCCATCTTCTCGAAGCGGGTCGATGGGACGCGATGGAGGAGAAGCTGGAACGCGTATTCGAGGAACTGCGAAGCAAGTCCTCCCATTCGCATTCTCAGGAGCATCTGCTGGAAGTGTATTTCGCGGTGTCCTCGGCGTTCTCGTACATTTCGCACAAGAACGGACAGCCTTTGTCCGACCTGATCGGCGACGACTACGGGAAGCTGGCCGACGGCATTCCGTTCCGCTCCGTCGCGCATCTGCGCGAATGGTCGCTGCGCGTGCTGCGCCGCCTGATGGAGGACATGGACCGCGAGATGAAGGACAACCGCTCGGAGCTTATCCGGGCGATCCACCAATTCATCGACGACAATCTGGCGCAGGACGTGACGCTGCAGAGCATCGCCGATCACGTTCATATGCATCCGGTCTACATTTCGAAAATCTACAAGCTGGAGACCGGCGGCAATATCAGCGACTACATTCAGCAATTGCGCATGGAGAAGGCGGTTTATCTGCTCTCGAACAGCCACGAGAAAACGTACGAGATCGCCGCCAAGCTCGGCTACCAGCGTCCTCATTCTTTTAATTACGCATTCAAGAAACATCATGGCGTCACCCCGCAGGTGTATCGGGATCAACAGAAGAAAGGGGCGATCTGCCAGTGAAGCTGACTTTCAGATGGTACGGCGATTCGGACCCGGTATCGCTGGCGTATATTCGGCAAATCCCGGGGATGAAGGGGATCGTCACGGCGGTGTACGACGTGCCTGTAGGAGAGGCATGGCCGCTCGAGACGATTCTGAAATTGAAGAAAGGCATTGAAGCCGCCGGCCTGGAGCTGGCCGTCATCGAGAGCGTTCCGGTGCACGAGGACATCAAGCTGGGGCTTCCTTCCCGGGACCGGTATATCGCCAATTACAAGACGACGCTGCGCA
The DNA here is from genome assembly GCF_003001675.1 of Cohnella sp. SGD-V74. Classification (GTDB taxonomy): domain Bacteria; phylum Bacillota; class Bacilli; order Paenibacillales; family Paenibacillaceae; genus Cohnella. The sequence goes on from NZ_PVYW01000021.1 coordinate 156,108, forward strand.
ATCTCGGGGAGGCCGGCGTGCCGGTCGTCTGCTACAACTTCATGCCTGTGTTCGATTGGACGCGTTCGAAGCTCGACTACGAGCTGGAGGACGGCTCGACAGCGTTGATCTACGAGGAAGAGGTCGTCGGGCGGATGAATCCGCTGACGGGAGAGCTCAGTCTTCCGGGTTGGGACAGCAGCTACGAGGTCGGCGAGCTTCGGAAGCTGTTCGGGCAATACGAGAGCGTGGACGAGGAGAAGCTGTGGGACAATCTGGCTTACTTCGTGCGGGAGATTATGCCGGTCGCGGAGGAAGCCGGAATCAAAATGGCGATCCACCCGGACGATCCGCCTTGGCCGATCTTCGGCCTGCCGCGCATTATGACGGGAAGAGCGAGCCTGGAGCGGATGATCGGCCTGTACGACAGTCCGGTCAACGGGCTATGCCTGTGCAGCGGATCGCTGGGCGCCAGCGCGGACAACGACGTGCCGGAGCTGATGCGCGAGTTCGGCCGCAGAGGGCGCGTAAACTTCGTTCATGCGCGCAACGTGAAGCTGACCGGACCGAAGTCGTTCCAGGAGTCGGCGCATCTGTCCTCCTCGGGCTCGATCGATATGTACGAGGTGATCCGGGCGATGAGCGACTTCGATTACGAGGGGCCGATCCGTTCGGACCATGGCCGGATGATCTGGGGCGAGACGGGCAAGCCGGGCTACGGCCTGTACGATCGCGCGCTCGGAGCCGTGTATTTGAACGGGCTGTGGGAAGCGGTGCGCAAGGAGCGTCTTCGTCGTTGTACCTAATCGATTAGACCGGAGGCTGCGGATGAGTACGATCAAAGATATCGCCAAGCACGCGGGTGTGTCCGTAGCGACCGTATCCTATGTGCTGAACAACAACCGCTATGTCAGTCCGGAGAAGAAGGAGCGCGTGCTCGCCGCCATCCGCGAGCTGAATTACGCGCCTAACGCGGCGGCCCGCGGGCTGCGCGCCGGGGAGAGCCGAACGATCGGCCTGATCGTCTCCGACATCTCCAACCCGTTCTATCCCGACCTCGCCAAGGCTTGCGAGGACGAGGCGCAGAAGCACGGCTATGCCGTGCACATGATCAACACGAACGATCAGCCGGAGCGGATGAGACAGGCCGTCGCGCAAGCGCGCGAGGGGAAGATCGACGGGCTGATCGTCACCTCCGCGTTGGCAGCCGATCGGGAGCTGCTGCAATCGCTGCTGGAGCGGAACTTCCCGCTCGTGCTGGCGCACCGCCGTCTCGAAGGGCTGGACGCGGATCTGGTCGAGTCGGATAACTTCGAAGGCGGACTGATGGCCGCCCGGCATATGCTTCGACTGGGCCATCGCCGCATTGCCTTTATGTCCGGCGTCGCGGGCTCGCCGATCAGCGAGCTTCGCGCGGCCGGTTACCGGCAAGCGATGAAGGAGGCGGGCATCGACGTGCCGCCGGAGTGGGTGCTGTCAGGGGAGGCAAGGTATGCGGCCAGCTACGAGAGGATGCTCGGCTATGCGGATATGCCGCCCGGCGAGCGGCCGACCGCCGTCATCAACATGAGCGACATCGGCGCCATGGGCGTGCTGGACGCGGCGGCGGACCGGGGGCTGCGGGTTCCCGGGGACGTTGCGGTGATGGGTTTCGACGATCTGTTCCTCGCGGCGTTCCGCTCCGTGCGGCTGACGACCGTCCGCATCCCGCGCTACGAGCTCGGAAGGCAGGCGACCGAGCTTCTGCTGGATCGCATCTCGGATGCGAATCGCGACATCCGGCGAGTCGTGCTGCCGGTGGAACTGATTGTGCGCGGCACTTGCGGCGGGGAGCGGGCCTGATCCTCGCCGAAGGTTCGGTTGTCCTTCCGCCGCTTCATTCGGTCGGAGGGCAGGCGATGAGGGATCGGCAAGTGGGAATTTTTTTGCAGCTCCATCTAATCGATTAGCTAATCGATTAGATGGATGAAACGAGGAGGGAACAACTTATGAATGGAATCGTTTTTCGGTCCGACAAGGAGCTGGATTTGATCGGAGTCGGACGGCTGTGCATCGATTTGAACGCGAATGAGATCAATCGGCCGCTCGAGGAGACGCAGACGTTCACGAAATACGTGGGCGGGTCGCCGGCGAACATTACAATCGCGGCGTCGAGGCTCGGACTGCGGGGCGGATTTATCGGGCGCGTGGCCGACGATGCGTTCGGGCGGTTTATCGTGAACTACTTGCGCAAGGAAGGGATCGATACGGATGGCGTTGTGACCGATCGGCCGGGCAGCGTCACCGGACTGGCGATCACGGAGATCAAGTCGCCGACGGAATGCAGCATTCTGATGTACCGGGACAACGTGGCGGATCTCAATCTGGAAACGGGCGACGTGGACGAGGCATACGTGCGGAAAGCGAAAGCGGTCATGATCAGCGGAACGGCGCTGGCGAGAAGCCCGTCCCGCGAAGCGGTGTTCCGTACGATCGAGCTGGCCCGCAAGCACGGGGCCGTTCTGCTGTTCGATATCGATTACCGTCCGTACACCTGGGCTTCGAGAGACGAGATCTATACCTACTGCCGCATGGCGGCGGCGCAATGCGACGTCATCCTCGGAGGACGGGAAGAATTCGATCTGCTGGAAGGGGCGGAGGGTACGGAGGATTTCGCGACGGCCAAACAATGGTTCGAGCATGAGGCGAAATTGGTCGTCGTCAAGCATGGCGGAGACGGCTCGATCGCTTTTGCCAAGGACGGCGGGGTTTATCGCGCGGGCGTATTTCCAGCGCAGGTCGTCAAGACGTTCGGAGCGGGCGACTCCTTCGCGGGAGCTTTCATCTACGGACTGATGCAGGGGTGGGATATCGCGCGCTGTCTGGAGTACGGCAGCGCGTCCGCCTCGATTGTCGTATCCAGCCATAGCTGCTCTGACGCCATGCCTGCGAACGACAAGATCGAAGCGGTTATTGCCAAGCAGGCGTGATCCAAACATTATCAGGAGGGGAATCATCTATGAACAATCCAACGGTGTTGCGCAACTTTATCGGCGGCGAATGGGTGGAATCGGCATCGGACCGGACGGAGGCGGTGCCGAATCCGGCGACGGGAGAAACGCTGGCTTACGTGCCGCTGTCGACGGCGGAAGACGTGCGGGCGGCCGTCCGGGCGGCCGCCGAAGCTTCCCGCAGATGGCGTAAAGAACCTGTGCCGAAGCGGGCTCGCATTCTGTTCAAGTACCAGCAGATTCTGGTCGAGCATTGGGATGAGCTGGCCAGGCTGATCACGACGGAGAACGGCAAGAGCTACGGAGAAGCCTACGGAGAGGTGCTTAGAGGCATCGAGTGCGTCGAGTTCGCGGCGGGGGCTCCCACGCTGATGATGGGCAGTACGCTGCCGGACATCGCCACAGGCATCGAGTCGTCCATGTACCGGTATCCGCTCGGCGTTGTCGGAGGCATCACGCCGTTTAATTTTCCGATGATGGTGCCTTGCTGGATGTTCCCGCTCGCGATCGCTTGCGGCAATGCGTTCGTGCTCAAGCCGTCGGAGAGAACGCCGCTGCTTGCCAATCGGCTGGCGGAGCTGCTGGCGGAAGCGGGGCTGCCGGCCGGTGTGTTCAACATCGTGCACGGCGCGCATGACGTCGTAAACGAGATGCTGGCGAACGAGGACATCAACGCGATCTCGTTCGTCGGCTCGCAGCCCGTCGCCGAATACGTGTACAAGACGGGAGCGGCGGGCGGCAAACGCGTGCAGGCGCTCGCCGGCGCCAAAAACCACTCGATCGTCCTGCCCGACGCCAACCTGGAGCTGGCCGTCAAAGAAATTACGAACGCCGCGTTCGGCTCCGCCGGAGAGCGATGCATGGCCTGCTCCGTCGTCGTCGCCGTGGGCGATGTCGCGGACAGGCTGGTTGAAGCGCTCCGGCGTTCGGCCTCGGGTTTGTCGATCGGCAACGGGCTGGAGCCTAACGTATTCCTCGGGCCGGTCATCCGCGAATCGCACAAAGCCCGCACTCTGGGCTACATCGAGAGCGGCGAGACGGAAGGGGCCGAGCTTGTGCTGGACGGCCGCGAAGCGGTAGCGGCGCGGGGCGAAGGCTACTTCGTCGGGCCGACGATCTTCGACCGCGTGAATCCGGAGATGAGGATTTGGCAAGACGAAATTTTCGCCCCGGTGCTGTCCGTCGTGCGCGTCGATACGCTGCAGGAGGCAGTTGCGCTGGCCAACCGTTCGGAATTCGCCAACGGCGCCTGCATCTATACCGACAGCTCGAGCGCGATCCGCGAGTTCCGCGATACGATCGACGCGGGGATGCTGGGCGTTAACGTGGGCGTTCCCGCCCCGATGGCGTTTTTCCCTTTCTCCGGCTACAAGAAATCGTTCTATGGCGATCTTCATGCGAACGGGCGCGACGGCGTGGAATTTTACACTCGGAAGAAAATGATCGTGCATCGGTAATCCAATTAAGAGAGGCGATGAAGCGTTATGGCAAACTTGAACTTATTCGATCTCACCGGGAAAAAGGCGATCGTCACCGGGGCAAGCCGCGGGCTTGGCCGGGGCATCGCGACGGCGCTGGCGACGGCGGGCGCGGAGGTGGCGATCCTCGACATCTCGGACGCGGCTGCGCAGACCGCTTACGAGCTGCAAGCGGACGGGCTGGCCGTTCATGCGGTGAAGGGCAATCTGATGGATCGGGCCGACCTGGAGCGCAGCTTCGGGGAAGCCGTCGCCGTACTGGGCGGAACGGTCGACATTCTCGTCAACAATGCGGGCATGCATGACCGCAGAGCCTGCCTCGACCTGCCGGTCGAGAGCTGGGACAAGGTGCTGGAGCTGAATATCACCGCGGTGTACCAGCTTTGCAGATTGGCCGGCGCAATCATGGTCGAGCGGGGCAGCGGCAAGATCGTCAATATGGCATCGATGCTCAGTTTTATCGGCGGCTTTAACGCTTCCGCTTACGCGGTTAGCAAGGCGGGCATCGCTCAGCTGACGAAGTCGCTGTCCAACGAGTGGGCGGGCCGGGGCGTTCAGGTGAACGCGATCGCTCCGGGCTACATGGCGACGGAGATGAACACGGATTTGCTGCAGGACGACACGCGTCTGCCGCAAGTGAATGCGCGCATTCCGGCGGGGCGGTGGGGGAAGCCCGACGACTTGGCGGGAGCCAGCGTCTTTCTGTCCTCGGCTGCATCCGATTACGTCACGGGGATTATCCTTCCCGTCGACGGAGGGTACCTGGCGAGATAGTTCCGCCGGATAATGCAAGACAGCCGGGAAGAAGTATGCTAGAATAGCGATACTAAAATTTATTCGGTCGTGAAGAACACGCCGCTCGCATTCCCTTGTGGGAATGCCGGGCGGCTTTTTGTTTTTCCGGCCGCATGAAGGGGGAGTTGGCCATGGAGATCGATCACGATCGGTTGTTCAAGACGCTGCTGCGCACCTTTTTCAAGGAATTCATCGAATTGTTTTTCCCGGAGGTGGCGGAGGCGCTCGATTTTGAGCATGTCGTATTTCTGTCCGAAGAGGTGGTGACCGATTTGACGGGCGGCAAGAAAGGGAGAGTCGACCTGCTCGTCGAGACGAGGCTGAGGGAAGAGGAGGCGGTCATTCTCGTGCATCTGGAGCCGCAGTCTTATCGGGAGGAGGAGTTCGCGGAGCGGATGTTTATTTACGCGTCAAGACTGTATGAGAAGCATCGCAAGCCGATCGTGCCGATCGCGGTGTTCAGCCATCGGTCGAAAGCGGCTGAACCGGACTCGTTCCGCTGGAAGCTGCCGTTCAAGGA
>NZ_PVYW01000022.1 GCF_003001675.1 Cohnella sp. SGD-V74
GGATTTTTTATATAATCGCCATGAAAAACACTTATATTATTACATATATAGCTAATTGTAGTTATTTTCGCGTGAAGTTTTATGCAACGCTAGTGTCCTCGGACGCGTCATAGAAAGGAAGGAACCCCTTCAACGGATTGTCTACCGGCGAATTCCGATACTCTAGCGCATACGTTCCGGCCGAAGTTGCCCAAGCCGGCGGGCTAGGATGATCGACAGGCTCCGTCGTCGAGCCGCCTCCGGATTCGCCCGTCCGGCCCGACAACGCATACAATCCGATTCGGTCCAGGCTCAGGACGTTGTCGAGCTGCTGGATTGGAGCAAAACCGAACTGAATCTGCAGCACCTTGCTCGCATCGAATGGCGCGTCGCAAGCGTCGCAGCCTTGCCAATCGGATTGAGCGAGGGCGCTCCACGGAATTCTGACCATTCCTCTGTACCCCGCGGCGATGGAGAGGGAGCCTCCTTCGAGAAGAGTTGTCCGCCAGCCTTCGGCTGCATCGTAGAATTCCACGGAGCCCCCTGCTTTTAAGGAAAACTCGCCTTTCGGCGCATCCGTAACCAGAGAAAGGTTCAGATCCATCCCCTTGTTGCTCGGAGACGCATGGTTGACCCAGAAGACGAGTCCGTCGAACGCGGACCAGTCCGTATCCGCCCCGGCAAACGCCGTGCGCTTAATGTTGGCCCAATCGGATGCAGTCCCGACCGCAGGAGGGGTCACCGACAATTTCATCGCTTGCCCGCCGTCCGAGTAGTTCGTCCGGTCAATCGTTCGCAGCGCGGACGGCTGACCTGACTCCCAATCCACCCTCCAGACGTTCTGCAAGGCGGCATCGTCGGCGTAAGCTTCGAAATCTTCCAATACTTTGTCGGCGCGATAGACCGCGATGTCGTCAATCGTGATCACGTTATGAACGTAACCCGCCGGCGGGTATCCGAACTGAAGACCGGTGACTTCGCCGGCATCCAGCTCGGCCGCGCAGTCGGCTTGAACGCCGTCGCACTGCCAGGCGGATTGAACGAATTGATCCCAGGAAATGCTCACGACTCCCTGGAATCCCGCGGGAATAAGAAGCGAGCTTCCGCCGAACGCCGCGGTCTGCCAGCTTCCGTCTGCGGCGATCGTCAAGGCTGTCCCGCCTTCCTTTAACCCGAACTCGCCTTTCGCCGCAGGCGTTTGAAGCGCGACGTTTAAGCTGAAAGCTTTGTTGTCGTTCGTCGTATTGTCCACCCAGAAGCTCAGCCCGTCGAACAGAGACCAGTCCCTCTTGTCCGAAGGGATCGAATAGGCGATATTCGCCCACTCCGAATCGGCGATGGCCGCCGAAAGCTCCAGTCCCTGGCTTCCGCTTGCTTGGCCGAGCGCCCTTGCCACCGAGCCGGGTTTGTCCGACCACGCTTCGGTCCACGCCTGCCTAAGCGCCTCATCGTCCGCATAAGACTCGAAATCCTCGATCAGTCCCGGTTTGCCCGAAGCCGGCTCGGCGTGTGCCCGGTTTACGTAATTCATCCAGAACATGCTCGACAGCAAACAGATGACGAGGAATACTCTGAACGATGCCTTCCCCCTATCGCGTACGGATAACGGACCCATCGAAATCCTCCTTATTATCGCGCGGCGGCCGGTTAGCCTTTGTGCGCGCTGAATGCGATCCCTTCGATGAATTGCTTCTGGAAGATGAAGAAGAGGACGATCATCGGAACGACCGCCATGAAGGCGCCTGCCATCAGCACCGGATAGTCCGTCCCGAACATGGACACCAGCGTCGCGATCCCCGACGACAAGGTCATCTTCTCGGGCGAGCTGTTAATGATAAGCGGCCATTGCAGCTCGTTCCACGCCCACTGCAGTTGAATGATGACAATCGCGACCAATGCCGACTTGACCAACGGGAGCATGATGTGCCAATAAATCTGAAACGGATTGCAGCCGTCGAGCACCGCCGCTTCTTCCAATTCCTTGGATATGGTCAGAAAAAACTGCCTGAGCAGAAACGTGGCGAAAGGGCTGACCAACGAGGCAATCCACAGCGCGGTAACCGTATTGACCAATCCCAGGTCGCTCATCATCATATATTGCGGCGTATAAAATACCGGATTAGGCACCATCATGACCGAGATAAGCAGAATAAAAAGAATCGAGCTTCCCGGAAACTTGATCCGGGCGAAAGCATAGGCCGCCATCGAGCTGAATATGACCGGGAATGCGGTCTTCATGGCCGCCGTGATCACCGTATTCAAGTAATAATAAGGAAACGCGGATTGCTTGATCGCCTCGATGTATCCTCTTAAGCTGGGGGCCTCGGGAAAATAACGGATCGGAATTTGCGTCGCTTCCGTCGTCGTTTTCAGCGAAGTCAGCACCATCCATACGAATGGAACGAGCATGGCCACGGAGCTGACGATAAGAATGATATGAACGATGAGGTTGATCTTCCTCGTCGATGAGATGGGCACCTCCGTTCCCCCCTTTCCTTAGTCGTAGACGACCCATTTTTTCTGAAACGCAAATTGAATTCCCGTAAGCAAAAGATTGATCAGCAGCAAAATATTGACGATCGCCGCGCCGTAATTGGGATTAAAATAAACGAAGCTGTTCTGATAATAGGCATATACGAGCGACCGTACCGACGGAAGCGCGACATTCGTCTTCCCGATAATCAAGTAGATAGAGTCGAAAATCTGCGTCGCTCCGATCAGCAGGATAATGCTCGTAAAGAAGAGCGTCGGCGTCAGCAGCGGCACCGTAATATAGCGAAACTTATTGAATCTCTTGGCTCCGTCGATTTCCGCGGCTTCGTAGAGCGTTTTGGGTATTCCTTGCAAGCCTGCGAGAATGAGCAACATGTTCAAGCCGATGGCTCCCCACACGCCGACGATGACCAGCACGAACATGGCATAATTCGGGTCGGACAACCAGGCTACGCGGGTGCCAAGAAGATGATTGACGAGTCCGAAGTCCTTGGCGAACAGGACGACCCACACCATCGCCGCCGCTGCCGGCATCGTGACTTGAGGCAGGAAAAACACGACGCGATACACGGACAGCGCTTTGATCTTCGCGTTCAGCAGCACTGCGAAAAAGGTGGACAGCACCAGCGTAAGCGGCACGAACAGAACGACATAGTACAGGGTGTTGCGCAGATTTTGCCAAAACTCCCGATCTTGGAACAGCTTCACATAGTTGTCGAATCCGACCCAATGATTGACGAGCCCGAAATTCTCGGACCGCTGGAATCCGAGCATAATCGAATGGAGAACCGGCCAACCCCAGAAAACCAATGTGCCCAGGAGAGTCGGCGCGATCATGAAATAAGCCCACGCATATCTGCTTCTGGAATTCACTCTGACCACTCCCTATTCAGGGGAGACGTTCCCGGTCTTGAAGAACGTCTCCCGAATCGCTGTATTTTGGACGCTAACTTACTTCGTTTCCTCGATCGCCTGATTCATCATCTCGGCGACCTTCTTCGCCGTTTCCTCTACCGAGGCGGCTCCGCCCCACGCTTGCGACATCATCTCGGGCTCTTTGGCGAACCATACCGGATACGACTTGGAGCCGCTCGGATACGGAATCGCATCGGCCACTTGATCGATGAAGATCTGCAGATTCAAGTGAGGTCTCGACGTCAACCACGCTTCTTGCGTGCCGTTGAATGCCGGGATGGCCGCGCCCATCTCCGCCGTAATTTCCGCCGCTCTCTGCGAACCAAGGAACTTGAGGAACTGCCACGCTTCATCCTTGTGCTTGCCGCTTGCAGACATGACGTTGCCCAGGCCGTTAATGATGTTGCCTCTCTTGACCTTGCCTTTAGGCAGCTTCGCCCAATCCCATTTCCCCTGAATAATGTCGCTGCCGTCGATGTCGCTGATCCGCCAGGACCCGTCGAAGATCATCGCCAATCTTCCGGACTTGAACATTTCGGTCGCTTCCGTGTCCGTCATTTGCTGATGGGTTGGAGATGCGCCGTCGAGCGTCATTTGATAACGGGCTTGCAGCGCTTCGATCGAAGCCGGGTCGTCGTAGCCCGATTTGCTCATGTCGTCGGACAAAATGTACCCGCCGTTAGCCAGCATGTCGTTCCAATAGCCGGTCTGGGTGTCCAATTTTGCTCCGAAGCCGTAGATGCCTTTGTCCGGTTGGCTCAATTGCTTGGCTACTTCCGCAAGCTTCGCATAGTCCCACGTATCGTCCGGATAAGGGATGTTCGCTTGATCGAACAGCTCTTTGTTGTAAGCCAAGCCGATCGTATCGAAATCCTTCGGCACGCCGTAGTTCTCGCCGTTCAGCGTATAGATGGAAGCCAGGTCGGCCGCGTAATTGTTCAGATCGATTTCTCCGGCCTGTACTTTGCTCGTGATCGGCTCCAGGAAATTGCCTGTCGCGTATTTGACGAATTGGCCTCCGTGCATCCAGAACACGTCCGGCAGCGTTCCGGCAGGAGCGGCTGCGGACATTTTGGTCCAGTAATCGCCCCACGGGATAACTTCGACCTTGACCTTGATATGCGGATTCTGCGCCGTGAACTCCTCCGCAATGGCTTCCATTGCCGGCTGCTGGATTTTATCCCAGATGGAATAGGTAATCGTGACGTTCTTTTTGGACTCGTTCGCCGTTCCCCCGGCACTGCTGCTCGGACTGCTGTCAGATGCGCCTTTCGAGTTGTTGCCGCATGCGGACGCGACCAAAGCCAATACGAGGAAAACAACTGCAAGAACGAATGAAAATTTGTTTCTTTTTACCATCTTACATCCCCCTAGTTGATTAATTTAGGCAAATTTTTGCATAAATAATTTTGAAAATCCGCTTGCCCTGTTACACTTTCATTCTAATGGAACGCCGCAACGGTTCGATATGCCTCATTTTTAAGATTGCATGCCTGATTGTTAAGATAAAAAGATTTGCATACGAAATAGATCCATCCATAATAGCGATGGATCTTTGCGCAAATTTGTGCAAATAAAGCCGGAAACGCAATTAAGCGCCTCGTAGGGTAGGGACATGAATGGATCATTGTCCTTAGCCCATCGCGAGGCGCTTTTCTCGTCGTAACCTATCTTCTTCTTTCTGCATGGCATTCGGTTTCCGGCCAAAAGGCGGTGATAAATGCCTCTGAGCGGGTTTGCATACACGCCCTAGACGTCCGGCTGAAGCAGACGTCCGTTATCGTTCCACTGGCCGTACATTTTATTTTCTCTGGTATGGATTATTAATTTGTCCAATCTGCTCTTATACAGCTCCGGCTGATTGGCAACGCTCTGGATCGTGTCGATGCGGACTCGCTGATACAGCGCCGGAAACCCTAGAAAGTTTTTGTAGGTCTCGCTGTCCTCTGTAAGCCTTTGTTCGATCTCTGGATCTATCTTAAACGAATCGTACGCCATATCGGGAAGCACCTTTCTCCCCTCTTCCCGCATTAATCCCAGCCTTTCAAGCCGGCGTACGCGCTCCTTATTCAATTCCGTCCAAGAGCTTGTTTTGCTTCTCGGAGACAGCCTCTGCCCCATCTCGGTTTCGGACACTTTCTTCTTGATCCCGTCGATCCATCCCACGCATAACGCTTCTTCGACCGCATCCAAGTACAGCAGCGTTCCCGGGGCAGGCTTCATGCCGACGACCACCCAGCAGCATTTCTCGGTTCGACTATTTGCCTGCAGCCAATCCCTCAAACCCTCTCTCGAGCTTACGTCAAGCAGGTTTTCAATTTTCATCGCTATATACATTCTCCTTTTGTCAGCGGCGTTGAGACAATTATAAAATAGGAATGTTGACAACTGTCTGTCAACATTCCTATTGTTAGCTTTCGTCTGCCGGATTGATCATGGCGAGCACCTGATGATCCTCCCACACCCCGTTGATCTTGACGTTGCTGCGCGAAATCCCTTCCTTGCGGAAGCCGGCATTTTCCAGTACCCGGATCGATCCGGGATTGCGAGGAGAGGCCTCCCCGACTATCCGGTGAAACTTCAGCTCCTCGAAGGCATAACGCACGACCTGCTTCACGGCTTCCGTCATATAGCCTTTGCCGTTGTACGCCTGGTCCAGACTGTAGCCGATCATGCAGCTTTGCAGCGGTCCTCGCGCCACGAAGTTCAGATCAACGTTGCCGATAATTCGGTCGTCGTTCTCCTTGAGGCATATGACGAATGAATATTTCCGATCCGCTTCCCTGTCGGATACACTCTTGGCGATCGCTTGAAGCTGATACTCCTCCGTATCGTACTGTTCCGGATGGCCGGGTGAGAACTTCTCGAAGAACTCCTTGTTGCGCTTGTACATCGCCGCCAATTCGGCCGCGTCCGACTCCTCGGGGAATCGAACGTAGATTTGCTGCTCGGACATTCGTCCCCCTCCTCTCTCTATTGCGGATCGATTCGCACAAAGCCCACTACGCCTTATCCGCCGGCGGAGAGCACGATTCCCGCTCAATCAGCTCGGTCTTAAGACTAATGTGGACTTCTGCGATATTTTTGTTCGTGATTAGTTCGGTCAGTACTTTGGCGATAACGGAGCTAATGTCGTACCTGAATCTTCGGACGGTCGTTAACGGCGGAACCATGAACTCCGACAGCTTCAAATCGTCGAAGCCGACCAAGGAGACGTCCTGCGGAATGCGGAAGTTCATCTCCGCCAAGCCCTTCATCGCCCCGAAAGCCATGATGTCGTTAAACGTAAAAATCGCGGTCACGGACGGCTCCGCCCTCATCAATTGCTTCACCGCCTCATATCCGTGCGAAGGATCGAACGGCCCCATGACGACTTGGGTGTCGGACCACGGCAGCTTAAAATCGCGAAACGCGTCTTTGCACCCATCCAGCCGGTTCAAGCTCACCAGATGACTTTTCGGCCCCGCGATGATCCCGATTTTCCGATGCCCCAATCCGTGCAAATAGCGAATGACCTCGTAGGCGCCTTTGCGATTATCGTAATCGATATAGTTTTGGCCGGTCTTATAGGTTCTTCCGTTCGTAAGCAAATACGGAATTCCGAGCCTCTCCAGCTCTTCGAACATCTTGTCGTTGACGAACGGATCGAATACGACGGCCGCGTCCGCTTTTTCCTCGCTCAGCAGCTTATAGGCCGGTGAGGAATGCAAATCCGGGCTGTGCTTCGCGATATGAATCCGATGGCCGTACGCTTCGAACTCTTCCTTCAAGTGATTCAAGTCGGCGGAAGTAGACGGATCGTTATCGACGAAGTCGCTGCTGCCCGGAACGATGACGACGATATTATAGGAAACGCCGGCCAGCTTGGAGGGAGCGACACCCGGCTTCAGGTGCTCGTTCGCGATTTCCAATACTTTTCGGCGGGTCTCCTCGCTGAAATTGCCCTGGTTGTTCATAATTCTGGACACCGTACTGATCGAAACGTTTGCCTTTTTTGCGATTTCTTTGAGTTTGATGGCCGCTCCCCCCAATACTGCGCAACTTTTTGCACAACAAGGAAAGTATAGCGTTTCCTGTCGTTTCCGGTCAATTGTTCATCAAAAGACCCCATATGCCTCCGAGCGGAGGAATGGGGTCTCATTTTTACGACGCAACCGAGTCCGAGACGCCTCTTTCGAAAGCTTCTCTCCCCGCGATTACGAAACATTCGACGACCTTCTCGTTTCGGATCGTCTTTCTCGCTTCGGCCATCGCCGCATCGCCTTGATCCTGGCACAGAATGCCGATTTCCTTCTGATACCGCTCGTCCGCCTGCCCGGCTTTGATCTGACTGCCCAAGCTGCACCCGAGTTTATAAAACTCCAGCGAATGAACCTCTACGAACCTTTGCAGGAACGGATTTTCGAGATACGCCCTGCCTTCGGCCTGGCTCAATCCGGCATGATGGCGCAGAGCGTTGCCCAATACGTAAACAATCCTGGAAACCGCCTGTTCATGCCCTCTCCGAATCTCTTCGATCAGATCGCTCAGCATCCCCGGATTCGCCAGGTTATCTATCGCCAGCTCCATCTTGGCCCTTCCCTTAATATGACCGGCGGAATTTCTTCCGAGCATGTTATCGAAAATTCCCAATGCGAGCAACCTCTTTCTGATATTGAATAGATTGTGCCGATCTCGAAGCTGCGGATTCTGACAGGCATTTCCGGGAAACCAACTGGCTTGCGTCTATTATATCGAAATCGACTTGAAAATGCTCGATAATCGTTTGGCAAAACAGGTAAACCATTCTGCCCGAAGGCTTGAATGAATAGCATGAGAGTTTTCCGTTACCCGACCGCAGTTTCTTCGAATTCGTTCTCCCGCCCGCCTTCCTGAATTCTCAGGACGCGATCGCATATTGCCTCGATATCCGCCTGATCGTGAGAGACGAGCAGACAGGTGATGTTCGCCTTCCGCAGAATTTGCCTGAGCTCGCTGCGAATAGAAGCCTTCAAATGGGCGTCCAGGCTGCTGAAAGGCTCATCCATCAGAAGTACCGAAGGCTGCGGGGCTAACGCCCGGGCCAGTGCGACCCGCTGCTGCTGTCCGCCGCTAAGCTCGTGCGGATAACGCTTCGCGTATTCCTTCATCTGCACAAGCTCCAGCATCTGTTCCAACCGCAGGAGACGCATCGATCTCTTGAGCTTGTGCAGCCCGAAGACGATATTATCGGCGACAGTCATATTCGGGAACAAGGCATAATCTTGAAACACCATGCCGACGCCGCGTTGTTCGGGCTCAAGGAAGACGCGCTCGTTCGTCAGCAAGCGGCCGTCAACGGAAATGCTGCCGCTTTCCGGCATTTCAAGCCCCGCTATCAGTCTGAGAAGCGTGCTCTTCCCGCTGCCGCTGGCTCCCAGAACGCCTACGATTTCGCCGCGGGACACGGTGAACGACAGCTTGTCGATCACTGCCGGCTGCCTGCCGGAAAAGCGGAACGTAATCTGTTCAAGCGCAACATAAGCCATAGACTCATCTCCTTTCCGGTCTTAACAGGATCAGTACGGACACCAGTCCGATCATCACAAGCAGCAACGACGGCAGAGCGGCGTCGAATACGCGTTCGTCCGTAGCATACTGATAGGCGCGGGTCGATAACGTGTCGTAATTAAACGGTCTGAGCAGCAGCGTAAGCGGCAGCTCCTTGATGATCTCCACGAAGGTCAGCACGAAGCCGCTAAGCAGCGACCCTTTGATCAGCGGAAGCTCCACCCGGAGGAACGTGAATAGACTGCTTCTGCCGAGCGTCCGCGAGGCCTCCGAATAGACCCTCGGCATTTTCTCGTACCCTGCTTCCAAAGCGCCGTATCCCGTTGCCATAAAGCGAATGACATAGCCGGTCAAGAGCATGGCCAGCGACAAGCTGAGCACGAGCGCCCCGTCGTCTTTGCCCATCGCTCTGTAGAGTGGAGCAAGCCGTCCATCCAGCTCGATAAAAACGGCCAATACGCCAATGGCCACGATGGCGCCGGGAACAGAGTATCCCGCCGACATCAGCCGAGACAGAGCCTGCATGAAGGGAGAATCGAACATTCTCGCCGCTCGGGAGGAGACAATTGCGATCAGCAGAATGATTGCCGTTGCGACCCCGGCGCCCTTGATCGTGTTCGCGATCAGATCGGCGAAGTCGGAACGCCATATTTTACCGCCATACTGAATCGACCATGCCGCCAATTGAGCGATCGGGATCGCGAAGGCCAACAAAAAAATAACCGTACAAAACGCAGCGGCCCCCCATGCCGCCACCCCTTTCAATCGCTGCGGTCTAAGGGGATGACTTCGGCTTGTCGTGCTCGCGTAACGCTTGCTTCGCCGCAGCCAGCGTTCGATCATGAAGAGACCAATGACGCCGACCATAAGCCACGCCGCCAATTTCATAGCCGAATCGACATCGTACATCCCGAACCAGGTTTGAAAAATAGCCGTCGACACCGTCTGCACACCGAAATAATTGGCCACCCCGTAATCGCTGAGCACCTCGAAGACGACCAACATGACGCCCCCTATAACGGCAGGTCTGGACAACGGCAGCACTACCCTGAAAAAGA
The DNA here is from genome assembly GCF_003001675.1 of Cohnella sp. SGD-V74. Taxonomy (GTDB): domain Bacteria; phylum Bacillota; class Bacilli; order Paenibacillales; family Paenibacillaceae; genus Cohnella. The sequence continues at coordinate 9,975 of NZ_PVYW01000022.1, forward strand.
CGGAAAGCGGCTTATGCCCCAGCAGTCTCGCATTTTCAATAAATGAAGCACTCTGGCGCTCCAGGAAAACCCGGGTCATCAGGAAAATGTACGGAAACAGAAACAGGGTTAATACGAACACGGCTCCGCGATCCGACATGATCTCAATCGTTCCCGGCGGCAGCGCGACGTCGAAGCGATTGCGAAGCGTCGCTTGAATAATGCCCGTGTAACCGGTCATCGAGCTGTATGTATAGGCCGCTATATAGGGCGGAACGGCGAGCGGCAGCACGAGCGCCCACTTGAAGAAGTTTCTGAGCGGAAACGTATAACCCGCAATAAGCCAAGCCAGCGCAACTCCGATAAAAGCGGCAAAAAAGCCGGTAAAAAACACCAGCTTGGCCGAACCCAAAACATAATCGGTAAGCAAAAATTGCTTAACCTTGCTCCAATTGTCGTTGGGCGGCCGGAACAAGCAGGCCAGCACGTAAAGGATGGGCAGCAGTACGACTGCCGCCCCGATCACGCTAGTCATCGTCCATCCGTTGACGTGCCTCCCTGCCAATCTCGGAAGCAGCGTTATCTTCATCCCTTATTTCCAACCGACCTTATTGGCGATTTCCACGGCTTTCGGATTCAGTTCGCCGTATTTGGCAAAATCGACGTTCTGGGTCTTGAACTCTCCCCAGCTCTTCAGCAGCTCAGGAACCTCCGCTTGGCCGTTTACCGGGAACTCGAAATTGGCCTGCGAAATTTTCGTTTGCGCTTCCATCCCGGTCAGAAACTCCAACAGCTTGACGGCGTTGTCTTTATTTTTGCTGTGCTTGATAAGTCCCGCGCCGCTGATGTTGATGTGGGTTCCCGTCGTCTGCTGATTCGGGAAGAATACCCCGATTTGCTCTGCAACCTTCACTTCTTCGGCATCTTGGGAAGTCGCCAGCTGTCCAACGTAGTAAGTATTCATGATTCCGACATCGCCGACTCCGGCAACGATCGCCTTCGCCTGATCCCGGTCGCCGCCCTCCGGCTCCCGCGCCAGGTTCGCGGCAATGCCCGCCGCCCAGTCTTCCGCTTCTTTCTCGCCCATGATGGCGATGAAGGCAGCCAACATCGACTGATTGTACAGGTTCGTCGCCGATCTTACGACAACCTTGCCCTTCCATTTGTCTCCGGCAAGATCCTCATAAGTGGACAGCTGAGCCGGATCGACACGATCCTTGGCGTATACGATAACGCGTGCGCGCGTGGATAAGCCGATCCAATGGCTTTCCGTGTCGCGCAGCTCGGCCGGCACTTGTTCGTCGACAACGCCGGATACGATCGGCTGCAGAACGTCCTCCCCCTTGGCCGTATTCAGAATGCCTCCGTCTACCGTAATGAACAGGTCGGCAGGCGTGCTCGCGCCTTCGCGCTTGATGCGCTCGATCAACTCCGGCGCTTTGCCTTCTACCACGTTGACTTTAATGCCCGTTTGCTTCGTAAACATATCGTATAATTCCTGATCCACATCATAGTGGCGAGCTGTATAAATATTAACTTCGCCGCCCGTTTGGGACGGCTCCGGACTTGCTGAATTAGCCGGCGTCTCCGTCTGCGCCTGTGTCTGCGTCGGACTAGGGGAAGCTTCGCCGGAACTGCTCGGTTTCGAATTGTTGGCGCCGCATCCCGCCAGAAGCGTCGCGACCATAATAAAAACAACGAGTAAAATCGAATTGCGTTTGCTGAACATCTTTCTTTTCCTCCTCATTTAAGTCCCCGATCGATAACGATACTCATTCTCATCGATTCGCCAAACTAAAGCCTATCCTGGTAATCTGATAATGAATATCATTATTAATTGGACCGCCTATTTCTCATTTTAACAACGAAAAATGAGAAAGTGCTGTGAAAGGAAAACTTCGTTCTCGCAAATGCAAAGCCACGCTTCCTTACTTCCAGCCGACGCTCTGGAAGATTTCCTTCGCCTGCTCATGATACTGGCCGAGATTCGCAATCTCCACCGGTTGCCGTTTAAAGCCTTGCCAACTTCTCAGCAGCTCGGGCATATCGGCCTCCGCGTTTACCGGAAACTCGTAGCTGCCCTGCGTAAGCATCGTTTGCCCTTCCTTGCCCGTCACAAACTCGATAAACTTAAGCGCGTTCTCCTTATTCGGAGCGTGTCTGGCCAATGCGATTCCGCTAATGTTGACATGGGTTCCCGTCGTTTGCTGATTCGGAAAAACAATTCCCAGCTTCTTCGCTGCTTCCAGTTCCGTCAGATCGTTAGAGTTCAGCATTTGGCCGATGTAGTACGTATTCATGATCGCTACGTCCCCGACGCCTGCTGCAAGCGCCACGGCTTGGGCTTTGTCCCCGCCCTCGGGCTCGCGGGCAAGATTCCGGACGATTCCTTCCGCCCACCTTGCGGCTTCCCGTTCGCCATGCAGACCGATGAACGATGCCAGCAAAGACTGATTGTACAAGCTGGACGCCGACCGAACGAGCACCCTTCCTTCCCAGCGGTCGCTTGCCAGCTCCTCATAGCTGCTCAGCTCCTCGGGGTTTATGCGGTCCTTGGCATACACGAGCACCCTGGAACGGGTGGAAATGCCTACCCAATAGTTGCCCGGGTCGCGCCACTCCGCAGGCACATTCCGCAATACGGCTTCCGACGATATCGGTTGAAGCACTCCGCTCTGCTTCGCGTAATTAAGGATTCCGCCGTCGACGGTGACGAACAGGTCCGCGGACGAGGCTTGTCCTTCCTGCTTCATCAGTTCTACAAGCTCCTCGGCCGTTCCCTTGACTTCATTGATCTGGATGCCTGTCCGCCGCGCGAACTCCTGATAGATGGTATTGTCCACCTGGTAATGCCTTGCCGTGAAAAGATTGATGACCTGCCGTTTGCCGGCAGCCGCTTCCTGCCGCTTGGTCGTACAGGACGAGCACACCGTAAGCAGAAGGATTAATGCAGCCGCCAGCAGAATTCCGCGATTACCCCCTTGTTTCATTGAACCTTCACCTCCCGCCCATCCGCATGGGCCCGACAGGGAAACGAGATCGTCACAGTCGTTCCTGCGGACTCCTTGCTTTGAATCGTCATTTGGCCGTTGTAGCGCTCAATCAACCGCTTGGCAATCGCCAACCCGAGCCCCGTTCCTCCCTGCTTCCGGCTTCGCGCTTTATCCACTCGGTAGAAACGGTCCGTCACATACGGCAGATCCTTCTCCGGAATGCCTACTCCGCTGTCTGCAATTTCGAACACCGCCGCTTCGTTGCGTACGGAGCCCGTAACCCGGACAGGGGAGCCGACTTCCGAATATTTCACCGCATTGTCCAGCAGAATCATCATTATTTGCTCCAGATGCCTCTCCGCAACGACGACATCCCGATCCGCGAAGCCCGTCAGCTTCGTTTCGAACGTATACTGCGGATGCAGCTGCTCCCATTGTCCGACAATGTTGAGAATCGTCCGATCGGCCCGCAGCGTGACTTCATCGGCTGCAAGCCCGTCCTTCTCCGTTCTGGTGAGCGTAAGCAGATCCTGCACGAGCGCTTTAATCCGGGTGAGCTCGTGATAGGAAATGTTCAAAGACTCCTCCAAAGTTTCAGGATCATGCTTGCCCCAGCTCAGCAGCAAGGACAAATGACCGTCCATAATGGCAATCGGCGTGCGCAGCTCATGCGAGGCGTCCTCGACGAACTGGCTTTGCTGGGAAAAAGAACGCTCGACTTGATCCATCATCTCGTTAAAAATTTTCATCAGGGTAGTCATCTCGTCCTCTTTGTCAGGAACGGCGATCCGTTCTTGTACCCCTTTGCGTTCAACGTCCCTCATCGTCCTGGCCATCAGCTGAAGCGGCTTCAGCAATTGCCGGGCGAGCAGGCCGCCTCCCAGACCGCTCAACACGACGGCCCCCAGGCCGGAAAACAGGAACACCCGCAAAATCGCTTCCGTCAGCCTTTGGAACTGATCTATATTTCTCACGATCTCGACCGTTCCATGAAACGAATGAATCGTAATCGGACTCCTGATTACGAGCAAGGAGTGTCCGGCATGGTCGGTAACGACAATTTCGGTCTCCGGCTTGACCTCGGGAGCGATCCACTCTTCCGGGATCCCGTCGGACACCGCGATCACCTTGTCGCCATGCTGGTCGATGATCCGAATCATTTGATCGCTCTGGTTCTTCTTGTCCAGATAGCTCCGATTGCGCAGCAGCTCGTCTTCGGCGAAGCCGGCTTCCCTTTCCAGCAGCCCGTTTAGAACCTCGTTCATTTTTTGCCGCGCCTGCTTCTTCTCCTGGGCCATCATCCATTTCTCGACATACACGTACTGAACGGTATTGTAGGCAACGAACAGCACGAAAATGAGAACCGCCGACCATAAGGTCAACATCCACTTGAACGGCATGCGCGACAGCGTTCGCTTCAAGGACGGAAGGTTCATGGCTTCATCGCGTAGCCGATGCCGCGCAACGTTTGAATATAGCTGGGCTGTTCCGGGTCGTTGATTTTGTTGCGCAAATATCGGATGTACACGTCAACGACATTCGTATCCACCACCGCTTCGAAGCCCCATACTTTATTGAGAAGCGCCTCCCTGCTCATTGCGCGATTGGCGTTTTCCATCAGTGCGACCAGCAAATCGAACTCTCGCTTGGTTAACCCGATTTCAACTTCCCCCCGCTTGGCAACCCTCAAATCGACGTTGACGGACAAGTCCCGAAATGTAAGGAGCGCTTGCGAAGAAGATTCAAGATTGTCCTCCTGTCTTCTTGAAATCACTCTCATCCGGGCTTTCAGCTCTTCGATGGCAAACGGCTTGGGCATATAGTCGTCAGCGCCGCAATCCAAGCCCGCTACGCGGTCCGTTATACTGTCTCTGGCCGTCAGCATAATAACAGGCGTTTTCTTGAGAGCACGAATTTTCCGGCATATCTCCAGTCCGTCCAGCTTCGGGAGCATCAGATCCAGCAAAATAAAGTCCCATTCCTCGCCAAGCGCAAGATGAAGCCCCGTTAACCCGTCATATGCCAAAACCACTTCGTTTCCTTCGCGGCGCAGCTCCATTTCGACGAACCGCGAAAGATGCTGCTCGTCTTCTATGAATAAAATCCGCTTCATTTCGTCCGATCCCTCTCCGTACAAGCATCCGAATCTCTTAGCCATGAACATTAGTATAGCATACGGAGTCATAAGTGAGAATCATTATCATGTATGTGGAGGCCTTTAATGTCTAATTCCATTCACCTTTTGAAGAGACTTAATCATATCTTCAGATCTCCATCTAAAAGCCGCTTCAGTTCCTTCCTATTTACTAACTTAACTCCAACCTTATTTGCTAATGTTACAGCTTGATTTGTAAAGGTAGAAGTAGTGATTACGCAGGCTTCGTTACAACTATAAAATTGTTTTCCCGTATAAACTTCTTGAATTGCTGAGTTTCCAACTTTGATATGTTGACTATATCGTTTTGCTTGTACGGCTATTTTGCGATTCCCATTCATTAAAACCAAGTCAACCCCCTGATCACCAGTACCAGGCGTCAATGTAACTTTGAATCCTTGCTTTTCAAAAAACTTTCTGAGAAATTGCTCAAACTGAAGACCTTCTAATTTATCAATATCAATAAGTTCTGTCTTTTCAATGTAATTTCGATTTTTAATTAATGTCCCATTAAACTCATCTATTAATTCATAGATCGCCTTCCTAACATGCGATATTCCAATTTTGCGAAAATAAATTTCACTTCCGAGCTCTCTCATTATTCTATTGATTTCTACCTCTCTGACATCATCATATGAAATAGCCCCTTGACCCTTAAAATAAGATGTCACTTCAATTTGTTTCAGTATTGCATGTGACTTTTTTAATCGATCTATCAGTAGTTTCTGCTCTTTCACAAATTGTTGATACTTTAAAACCAAGAAAATAATTAATGTAACCGCAAATGAGATATAGATCGTTCTAATATCCATATGTACTCCCATTTCTATCATTTGATTATTTCAATATAATTCTGACTTATCAATCATCCACTATACAACGCAGACGCTTTTTTTAGTGTGTTCTCAACGTCTCCCCCTAAGTAACTCCTGTAGGAGGAATGAATGTCTCTGGCTGACTTCGCATCTCTTCTCTGAGTTACTCCGGTCGAATCATCCAATTCAGACCGAGGGTTGCATGTTCGATGCTTGAATATGTGCTAGGCGAAGTTGTGAGCATCATCAATAATACTATTAGTCCCTTTGCTTCCTTTTCTTTTCTCTCTCAAGTAATTCATAAAACATTCTATTGGTTTCTTCTTTATCATCAGTATAAATATGGCGAACTATATGCTGGGGTACGGAGTTACTATAGTTTTCTTTAGCCAGTTCCATTCTCAAATCAATAATAGTTCTATCAATATATTTCAAGAGTTCATCCATTTTTTTAGGTTCGGCTAATTTCTTTTCTAGTATTAATCGAAATGATTGCAGAATTCTATAACCGTTCAAAATCATCATAGCAGCCGCTACAAAAATAATATCTTTATCTGCCTGATAGCTAAATATTAATTCATTATCTTTAACATGACGATATTTTCCGGCCATAGTTTCCAAGTTCCCATGAGCACCATAATAATTAGCCATATCATATGTCACAAGCAATTCCCTCAAAAATTTGTATTTATCGCTTGTATATGCAGTGGGTATTTGACATTCACCTGAGAAAGATCTTCTGGCATCAGGGTCAGTTCTTTGTTTTATCCAATTAATCGCTCTCTTTTCTGAATTAACTACTTTTGATGCGTAGCAAGTAAACTCCACTGCTCTTCTAATTTCCGACCATCCTGTATCAATGTAACCAGCAACCGTCATATTAAATGAGCTAATCCAAGCAGAATGAGCTCCAAAAGCCAACGTCACAGCAGTACTATATCCTGTATCTTCAAGATCAACTTGAGCATGTTTGTAAATTAGAGTCGCTATTCCTTGATGTACAGCTTCCGCAGCCTGACTTTCCTTAGGAAAAGCATCCATGAAGGCAGATGTATTTTTTGGAATTATCATAGAAAAAGTCCGTAGACTTTCGAAAATATCCATAAAATATCCTCCTATGATTTTATGGGATGTGGTCAAAACGTTGGACGTGTACGGCTGAGTTCGCTTCCCCACATCTGAGTTCACTCCAGTCGAATCCACTTCAACCTCTCCCGGACCGAGGGGCGACGGAGGCGACCCGATGCGTGAATATGGTGTTATAGGAAGTCAGTGGCTTCATTGGATAACATTTATGATTATTCTCTATAGAGACTTACAGAGCTATAGTCTTTTGGTGTAATATAGTTTCCTCTGTAACCAAGAATTCTAAGGATTATTTGAATTAATAAATCATAATAATCCTTATACAGTTCATATTTTTCATCGTCAGTTAAGGCAGGAATTTCACCTGTATGAAATAATGCGTTACGGACATCCTGGCGAATCGTATCCGTTAGGAGTCGGGCAGGAATAAACTTCATGTATTTGTTTAGAGTCCGTAACTTATCTTGGATGCTAAGTCTCTTGATTGACTCAAGATCATTCCCTAAATTCACAAGGTATTTCGTTAGTAAAAACTCATATGATAAGATTAATCCCGCAATTTTGTGTTCTAAAAATTTTCCTTCGTACATACCCACAATTGAAGCTACAAAAACATTTAAACTATGATCGGTGTATAATTTCACAAAGTTGTCATAACACTCATTAAAATATTGAACAAGCCCCCTCCTACACTGTAGATTATCTATAACAATGTTTGAATGGAAGGGGGAGGAAATTAAGTCCCGAAACTCTATTTCAATGAGCTCATCTCGGTCATTATAGTACTCAACTAACGGAATCATTGTAGCTTTTACACCAACAAGGCTAAGGAACCATGAAACAAGTTCGAGGTATCGATCTACTTCTTCTTTAGTTTCATCATTAAGAATAGAAAAATTTATTTTGGAAAAAATTGCCCTGTCAATCTTTTTTGATTTAACTATCTCTAATATTAATTTTCTGTGCTCTAATTGCTGAAACACGAACTCACGCCCATGTAACTTCACAGTAAATTTGTCCTTAATGAATTTTCTTTCGCTTTCTGTGAATTCAACGCCAACAAAATCAAAATTAGAAATATAAGCCAATACTCGTTTGCTATTTAATTCCCGAATTTCTTTTTTACAATTAAAATATTCCACTAAACAAGCAATAGTAGTACTTGGTTTATCTGATTTGGAGCTAATACGTGTAAAGAAAATCTCTTTTGCAGTTATAATCCATTCGTTATCATCCGTCCTCCCACTAAGTTCACCTCGTTCATCCCTCAATGTTTGCAAATAAAAACCAAATGTATCATCGGTTGAAATATTAAAAATCAATTCACCAGTTATGGATATCACACACTCCCACCTTACTAGAATATCTTTCATTCCAACAGAAAGTTTCCCTGAACCACATTTATACTTCATTAATGAGTAATCATAAGTATCAATGTATCTTTGCTTAAAATAGTGTTCCCCTAGCAGTTTAATCACCTCTGGGATGTAGATTTGATCATTGAAAGCTTTCAATATTTGTTTCACTGATTTCCTATAACATTATTTTAACGAACTTCCATAAAAATTTATAGTTTGATCAATTTGTGAAGTATTCAACAAAGTCTTCCCCTTGTGATACACTCCCGCATGCAATTTCAGTTCCCTTAGCCTTCTCAACAAATTCCTGGCCACTCCTGTAGATATTCTTTGAAATTTATCTAATGATTTTAGTAATCTCCCCTTTTGGAAGAGCACATTCCCACTGATCAACTGGTATCACCCCAAAAATAGCTCTACTTTGTAAAACCATAAAAATTACTGTCCAATCCCAACCCCCTCCCCCAAATCCCCACTCCCCCTCTCCCACTTGTCCTCCCAGCCTTTCCCCCTCAAAATCTGAATAATAATTGCTGTCCACTCATGTGAGGTTTAACCGACTCAAAACTGGAAGAAAACTAGTTCAATTGTGAACGAAACGAGATAATAATTAGTGTCCAATTTGCAGGTGGATTCGCAGGATTCTTCACCAGAGTTAGCCCGATTCTAATCGGAGAATAGCATTGAAAAGCAACATGAATAAATGCTCGATTAACACCGGATCCCAGCAAAGAAACATCTGAGTTTATTGCGATTTTATTGTGAGGAATGATTGGAGAAAACCCTGCTGAATCCTGCCTGATTCAACGATTCTTGGTGAGATTAAATGCCCGAGAGAGTTTGATAGGCTTGAGGTGATTCAGGTGGAGGGTGTTGGATGTGTTGGGCGAGTGAAATACGGGATGAATTGGGGGCGGTTGGGCGGGGTTATTGTGAGGTGAGATGGAGCGAATTTGAAGGAGGGAAGAAAGGGAAAAGACTGGGGGATTGGTTGGGTGAATCACCAGCCAGCCAGTACCCCCTCTTCAGTACGTTTGTAGACAGTTATTTTTATTGAGGGACAGTTATTTGGGGAATGGACAGAAATTGTTTGTTTGTTTGTTACACGTCCGCCGACGCTGAGCCTCGAACAGCAGCACCGTAGCCGCCATGGCGACGTTGAGTGACTCCGCCCGCCCGGTCATCGGAATAATTACATTCGTATGCACGAATGCGCTTGTCTCCGAAGATAAACCGGCGCCTTCGTTGCCGAAGACGAGCCAGACGCTGCCCGCCGAGAAATCGTACTCGTAGCACGAGCGGGCGGCTTGCAAGCTGGTGCCAACGATGGAGGCGCCATGTTCGGCCGCCCGAGGCAGCGCCTCTGCCAAATCCGCCTCCAGCACGGGAACGTGGAACAGCGCCCCCATCGTCGCCCGGATCGTCTTCGGATTGTACAGGTCAGCCGTCCCTTTGCCCAGCACGACGGCCGTCGCTCCGCTTGCGGCGGCGCTGCGGATGATCGTGCCTACGTTGCCAGGGTCCTGCACGCCGTCCAGCACCGCGACCAATGCGCGCTCTTCCTTGTACAGCGACTCCGCATCGGGAGGACGCTTAAGCGCCACGGCGAAGATCGGCTGAGGCGTCCCCGTCTCGCTGCACTTGGCGATAATGTCGGGCGACACGGGAATCCACTTCGTCTCCGGCCCCGTCCCTGCCGTCCCGATGCCCCAGTCTTCCCCTATGTACGTTTCGAATTGCGCCAATACGCCCGAGCCCTCGTCGAAAGCGACGACTTCAAGAGGCCAGCCGGCCTCCAGCGCCTCCTTCACGAGGTGGATGCCCTCCAGCAGAAATTTGCCTTCCCGCTCCCGATATTTCCGTTCCGACAGCTTGGCCCATTCCTTGACGCGCGGATTGGACGCCGAGCTCAAATAAGGTTCAAAGTTCCGCATGCGCCTGCTCCAGCTTCGTTAATTGTTCGTTCTTGCCCACGATGACGAGGACGTCGTCGCGAATAAGCGGCTCGTCCGCGCTCGGAGTAATGTTCATCTCGCCGCTGCGCTTCACCGCCAGCACGTTGCAGTTGTACTTCTGCCGGATGTCGAGCTGCTTCAGGTTTTTCCCGATCATGGCCGAAGGCAATCTCATCTCCACGATGCTGTAATCCGGAGACAGCTCGATATGCTCCAGAATGTTCGGAGAGATCAGATGATGCGCGACGCGCAGCCCCATATCCCGCTCGGGGAACACGACTTTGTCCGCGCCGATCTTGTTGAGCACCTTGCCGTGCAGCTCGTTCTGCGCCTTTACGATAATATAGGGAACGCCGAGATCCTTCAGGATCAAGGTCGTCAATATGCTTGATTGAATGTCCTGCCCGATCGCCACGACGACGACGTCGAAGTTGCGGATTCCGAGCGAACTCATCGCTTCCTCGTCCGTCGAATCGGCAGCCACCGCATGCGTGACCGCGTGCGCCACGTCCTGCACGCGCTGCGCGTTGTCGTCCACGGCCAGCACCTCGTACCCCATCTCCGCCAAGTACTTCGCCACGCTCGAGCCAAACCGGCCCAGGCCAATGATGGCGAACTGTTTTTTCCCGTGCGGTTTCTTGGCCAACTCCGTTCCTCCTCGCCTTCTCATCCATGCGCTCATTATATCATAATCGTTCGCGGGCATAAGCATCGAGCCGTCGGGGAAATCTATTCGGGAATCTTTTCCTACAGGAGGGCTAGTCCGTGGAATTGGACCTCAGACAAGCGATTGTTCAGCGAGTGCAAGGCAAGGAAGACACCGAATTGACCGACATCATCGAAGGCTCGATCGACTCCGAAGAGATGGCGCTGCCGGGTCTCGGCGTCCTGTTCGAGATCATCTGGAAGAACAGCACCGAAGCCGCCCGGAAGAAAATGGTGACCGTGCTGCAGAAGCAGCTGCCGGCCGGCCACGCCTAACCGATATCCCGCGTCTCATGCACGACCGTTCCATCGACGATCGTGCAGCGGACGACCGGGATGCCGCGTATTTTCCCCACGACGATGACGTCCGCGCGTTTGCCGATCTTCAGCGAACCGAGCGTATCGTCGCGCCCCAAAGCCGCCGCCGGATTCAGGGTCGCCATATTGACCGCATGGTGCAGCGGCACGCCTTCGGACTCCAGACAGAAGATCGCATGAAGCAGCGACGCCGGATGATAGTCCGAGCACAAAATATCCGCAACGCCTTCGCGGACGGCTTCGCTCGCCTTCAAGTTCCCGTCGTGCGAGCCGCCGCGAACGATGTTGGGAGCTCCGACGCATACGCCCATCCCTCGGGCGGAAGCGAATCGGGCGGTATCCAGGTTCAGCGGAAACTCCGACACCGTCGCCCCGAAACCGAGCGAACGTTCCACCGCCTCCGCCGTGTCGTCGTCGTGAGAGGCGACAGCGATGCCGGCCGTGCGCGCCTGTGCCGTGAGCGCCTTAAGCTTGCTCCAATCGACCCGGCTTCTTCTCTCCTGCAATTCCTCCACGATCGCCGCGACTTCGTCGACTCCGACTCCCTGATTTTTCATCACGTATCGTTCGAACGCGCCCGGCCGGTGATATTGACCTTGACCCGGCGCATGGTCCATCAAGGACAAGTAATCGAGCAGCCCTTCGGACAACAGCCGCCGCGCCAGCTCGAAGCCGGTCAGATGGGACACCTCGTACCGCAAATGCACGCCATGGCGAATCATCGCCCTCTCCTTGCGCATGGCGGCGATCAGTTCGATCATCTCCCCGACAAGATGCTCGCCCCGCAGACTTAAGCCTACGCCAAGCGACAGCGAATGAAGCATCGTCGTGATGCCGTGTCCGGCCAGCTTGCGCTCGAACTGCAGGAACGCCATCTCCATCGGAAACAGCGTATTGGGCCGCGGCTCGACCTCCTTCTCGATCGCATCGCAATGCAGATCGATGAGACCGGGCAGCACCCAGCAGCCTTCCGCATCGATGTCCGCTGAATCGCCTGCGCTCCCGGCTCCGTCTATCGCCGCGATGATTCCGTCCTCAATCGTCAAATCCCCTTGGCTTACGCCGTCCGGACGGACGACGAGACCGCCCCTGATCGCCAACCGTTTGCCCATCGCGCTTCCGCCTTCTTCCTCTACTGGTTATAAAAGAGCCCGCCGCCCCTCAAGGCGACAGGCTCCCGTCGAATGTTCCGTTAAGGAGCGACTTCCAGGAATTGCAGTTCAGGCATCCGTTCCATCGCCGTGCGCATCGCGTACTCGTTCTCGAACAGAGCGACGTCCACGTCGTTCTTGTCCTTGACGAGAATCGAATTGATGCGGAATTTCGTCGGATCGACCTTGCCGCCTACGACCCAGCGAGCGAATTGGAACGGCGTGCGGAACAGTTGAATGTCGACGCCGTATTCGTTCTTCATCCGGTATTCGAACACCTCGAACTGAAGCTGCCCGACGACGCCGAGATACGTATCCTCGAACGCGCCCACCGAACGGAATACCTGCACCATGCCTTCCTCAGTCAGTTGATCCAGCCCTTTCAGATATTGCTTCTGCTTCAGAGCGTTTTTGATCGATACTTTGGAGAAAATTTCCGGAGAAAACGTCGGCAGCTCGTTGAACACGACGTCGCGTCCTTCGCTCAAGCTGTCCCCGATGCGGAAAACGCCCGGATCGAACAAGCCGATAATATCGCCCGGATACGCCGTCTCGACGATATCGCGGTCCTGCGCCAGAAATTGCTGCGGCTGAGACAGCTTGATCTCCTTGCCGGCCCGGACGTGGCGGACGCTCATTCCGCGCTGGAATTTCCCCGAGCAGATGCGCAGGAACGCGATCCGGTCGCGGTGCGCCGGGTTCATATTCGCCTGAATCTTGAAGATGTAGCCGGAGAACTTCTCTTCCTCCGGAGCGACCGTGCCGTCGGTCGTCTTGCGCTCGGTCGGCTGCGGAGCCAGCTCCAGGAAGTTCTCCAGGAACGTCTGTACCCCGAAGTTGTTGACGGCGCTGCCGAAAAACACCGGAGTCAGCTGCCCCGTGCTCACCTTCTCGTAGTCGAACGAGTCGCCCGCGACGTCGAGCAGTTCCAGCTCCTGCGCCAGCTTCTCCGCCAAATAGTCGCCGGCCATCTCCTTAATGAGCGGATCGCGATAGTCGGACGTTTTGCGGACTTCGATCGCGGAGTGGTCCTTGCCCTGGAACAGCTCTACCTGATTTTTCATCCGGTCGTACACGCCGCACAGCTCCCGGCCCATGCCGATCGGCCAGTTCATCGGCACCGAACGGATGCCGAGCACGCGCTCGATCTCTTCGAGCAGCTCGAACGGATCTTGACCTTCGCGGTCCAGCTTATTGATGAACGTGAAAATCGGAATGCCCCGCTTGCTGCACACCTGGAACAGCTTGATTGTCTGGGCTTCCACGCCTTTGGCAACGTCGATGAGCATAACCGCGCTGTCCGCGGCCGTCAGCGTCCGGTACGTGTCTTCGCTGAAGTCTTGGTGACCCGGCGTATCCAGAATGTTCACTTGCTTGCCTTCATATTGAAATTGCATGACGGAGGACGTAACGGAAATTCCCCGCTGCTTCTCGATCTCCATCCAGTCGCTCGTCGCGTGGCGCGCCGCTTTGCGCGCTTTGACCGAGCCGGCGACGTGAATCGCTCCCCCGTACAGGAGCAGCTTCTCCGTCAAAGTCGTTTTCCCCGCATCGGGGTGGGAAATAATCGCGAAAGTACGGCGCTTCTCCACTTCCCGCCGCAATTCCTCGCTTGTCTTTTGGCTCATCCTCGGATAGTTCCCTTCACGATAAAATAACAGCTTCCATTATAGCACAACAAAAAGAACTGTCCCATAAGTCACTGGAAGACAATAACTTCAAATGATCGACTCATGAACATGGGGATATATCCCCATTCTTTTATTGATCATTTGGGTTGCCCTGACTTATGGGACAGTCCCTCCGCCCGAAGGTGAACACGGGCCTATTCCATCCCTTCCCGGTCAGCAATCCGAAGCCGCGGCGGTCCGCCCGGACATTCGGTTTGTTTCCTTGACTATACCTGTACAACCTCTTGCACGTCCGCGCTCTTGTGAATATCCACCTCGCTGCGATACTCGACCCGCCCGATCCGGCATCCCGGACCGATCTCGACGCGATTGCCGCGAACAACGTCGGCTTCCGTATGCTCCAGCGCGACGACGTCCCCTTCGATCTGCTCCGCGTTCAGCTTGCAATCGCCTCCCCCGTTAACCAGGCTGAGCAGCTTCTTGGCCCGACTTCTGCGCACGAAGATTTTGGACCCGCCGATCTCCTTCGCCACGCAAGGACCGTACATCCGGACGTCCAGCGTATCCGCGCTGAGCAGTCCCGCAACGGAGAAAGCCCCGTCCATCTTGAACATGCCCGCTCCGCAGTCCCCGCCGGTTACGATGTTACCTGTGAACTTGACCGCTTCCCCTCGCAGGTGCGTCTTGACCTCCAGTTCCCCTCGTCCGCTCACCTTGCCTCCGTTCAGCCTGCCGCGAACCTGGCATTCCCCGGTCATTTTCATCTCCCCGACCGTCAAGCCGCCGGCGATCTCAAGCTCGCCGATCTGCGTCAGCTTGATGCAATCCACATCTCCGGAAAACGTGCTTTCACCCGTCAACCTGACTTTCCGAAAATACCCGCCCGCCGAACTCGTCTCTCCAACCATTTTCACATCGCGTCTCGCTTGTTCAGTCACCGACCTTCGCCTCCTTGCCGATTTTCGCGCCCGGGTGCGCGCTAAATTCCGTTCTGTATTCGACCAACCCGATCGTGCAGCCTTTGCCGATACGGACCCGGTTGCCGCGCACGACTTCCGCCTGGGTATACTCCAGGTCAATCACGTCTCCTTCGATCGACTCCACATGCAGCTCAGTCGCCAAGCGCGGCACGAACCACGAGAGCAGCTTGTTCAGTGGACCGCTCGACTTCCGTACGACCCGAATCGATTCGCCGCCGATTTCCCCCGCCTTGCCCCGGCCTTGGAGAAGAACGTCCATCGTCCCGACGTTGAGCAGACCGCCCACCTCGAACGCGCCTTCCGCGCGAAAGCTCTCGATCTCGCAGTTTCCGTCGACGCGAATCAGGCCGTTCACCGAGAAGCTGTCTCCCTTTAACGAGCCTCTCACCTTCATATGCCCGTCAACGAACGACCTCGCCGCAGACAAGTGCCCATCAATCGTGAACATGCCGTCCGCATCCATCGTATCCGCGGCCAAGCTGCCCCGAATCTTCGTCATCCCGTTGCAATCGAAATCGGCGCAGACGATATCGCCCTCGACCGTGCCTACCCCGTCTATTTTCACTCTGCCGTATTGTCCGCCGCTCGCCGTGCTCACTCCGTTAATGACCAAATCCCCTTGCGCCGGTTGATTCATACGATCTCCTCCTACACCCATTTTCCTTTTAACTGCTCGATGCATTCCGTCATGGAAATCCGCGCGACGACCTTAACGCCGCTCTCGAAGTACAATTCGGACGGGGCGGACAGCAACGCGAACGACGAGACCCCCATCTTGCGCGTGAACACCAGATCGCAGGCTTTGCCCGCGAACTTCGGAAAATGCTCCCGAAGCGCCTCCAGCAACCGCTCCCCTTCCTCCATGCTCATCTCCCCCGCCTGCAGCAGCTTGTCGACAACGTAGAAATACAGCAGTTTGTCGAACGCGTACACCAGCGAGTCGTCGTCTTCCGACGCGAAACGCTGCAGCACAATGGACGAAACAATGTTTCGTTTCACTAAGTCCGACTTGCGCATCTCGTAATCCGGCAGCGCCGGAGACAGCTTGTCGGCCAGCTCATCCAGCGACAAATCGTCTTTCATATTCATGATTTTATCGATGCGGGCCAAGACGAGATCGCGCGGAAAAAACGTTTCCTGCCCTGTAAATGTGGATTTGCGGATAAACCAGTCTTCGGGAATGAGCTGCTTGCGTTTCCATCGGTACAACTGCCCGTAGGAGATGCCTTTCTCGTCCAACAGCTCCTTCTTGGATATTAAATCTCGCTCCATCTTCATCCCTCCGACAACATCGTAACATAACACTGTTACGTTATACAACAAAAAAATGAACCCGACGTCAACATCGGGCTCATTCCTTCTTAATGCTGCACCTGCCAACGCTCCGCTCGGCTGCGTTCCTCCCAGAACGTGCGGTACACCCCTTCCTGGGCGAGCAGTTCCTCGTGCTTCCCGATCTGCACCACTTGCCCGTCCTGCATGACCGCGATCAGATCGGCTTGTCGGATCGTGTGCAGGCGGTGCGCGACCATCACGACGGTCTTGTCGGCGGCCAGAGCTTGCAGCGCCTCGCGAATGTGCCGCTCGTTCTCCGGATCTACGCTGGCCGTCGCCTCGTCCAGCAGTACGATCGGGGCGTCCTTCAGAATCGCCCTCGCGATGCTGATCCGCTGCCTCTGTCCCCCGGACAGCGTGCCTCCGCCTTCGCTGATCCGCGTATCGTAGCCGTCCGGCAGCTCCATGATGAACTCGTGGCAGCGAGCCGCCTTGGCCGCCGCAACGACCTGCTCCGTCGTCGCTTCGGGATTGCCGTACTTGATGTTGGCGAGAATGCTGTCCGGGAACAGATACACGTCCTGGAATACGAACGAGACTTGGGTCATCAACGTATCGTGCCTCATCTCGCGCACGTCGACTCCACCGACGGACACGCTTCCTTCCGCCGCGTCCCAGAACCTCGCGATCAGATTCAGCGTCGTCGTCTTGCCGCCTCCGGACGGTCCGACCAGCGCCGTCACACCTTTGGCCGGTATTGTCAGATCGACGCCCTTAAGCACCGGCTTGCCGCTGTCGTAACCGAAGCTCACGCCGCGCAGCTCGATTTCATGCCCCTGCGGCAGCCGCTCCTCTCCCGCCTTCGGCTGGGACAGATCGTCCTCCAGCACAATTTCGTTCAAATTGTGAACGGTCGCATGCATCATGCGCCTGCCCGCCATATAGTCGATCATCGGCAGCGGTTCGTACAGCACGGAAGCCAGCATCATGAAGCAGATGAAGCTCAGGCCGTCCAGCGAGCCGTTCGCGTAGCGGAAGCCGCCTGCAACGATAACGGCGACGAATCCGAGTTCGAACACGATGCCGTTAAGCGCAGAGTAAGGCGACACGCCGTTGTTGATCGCGATGCTGCTGCGCCGGTATTCGTCCATCGTGTCCTTGTACCCGATCAGCGAGCTCCGGGCCAGACCGAAAGCCCGAACGACCGAGATGCCCCGAATGAAATCGACAATGCGGGCGTTGGCTCTGTCCCGCGCCTCCTGGAGACGGGTCATGACCTGCTGGAAGCGGCGGTCGGCCAGCATCGTGACGAGCAGGCTGAGCGGGATGCCCGCCGCCGCGATCAGCGCGAGCGGCCAATCGATCCACAGCAGCGCGATCAACGTCACGATCGGCGCGATCGTCCCCTTGATGACCATCGTGACGAGCGCCGGCAGGAAGCCCGTCATCATGGCGTCCTGCTTGATCCGCGTCTCCAAGGTCGCCGTCTCGCGGCCGGCGAAGAAGCCGAGGGGCAGGCTTTTCAGCCGTCTGCCCAAATAAAGCCGGACGTTGGAGGACAGCTTCGAATAGAACGGGAACAGCACCGTATTCGTCCGATAGTACAGCAAGCCCTGGATCAGAAAGCCGACGCCCATCGCTGCCGCGTACAGCCAGGCCTTGTCGGCTTCGCCTGCGGACATGCCGGCGACCGCCAGCGCGACGAAGATCGGCGCAAGACTGATGAACGGGCTTTCCACCAGCGTGCGCCAGTAGGCCTTCTTCAGCCGTTTGCGATCCTGTTCGTCCTCGGCGAGGACGAACGACTTCTGCATCAGCGGCAGGCTGCCAAGCTGCGGATACAAATCCTCGCCCGGTTCGTCGTCCTTCCGGCCCGTCGCCTGCGCTGCCGTCGGCGGCAGACCTTCGGCGGACGAAGGTGCCGCCGACGCTTCGCGTGCGGCCGCAATATCTTCCGCGAAGACGGAGCCTTCCTCCGGAAGCTGCGTGTAGGCTTCCCACTGCTTGCGATAGCCTTCGTTGGAAGCGAGAAGCTGCTCATGCGTGCCGCAGGCGGCTGCCCGGCCATCTTCCACGACGACGATCTGGTCGGCATGCACGACGGTATGCAGACGGTGGGCGATCATCAATACCGTTTTCGGCTTTCCTTCGGCCGGATTTATCAATTCGTTGATCGCGTCCTGGATGCGGGCCTCGTTCTCCGGATCGATCAGCGCCGTCGCTTCGTCCAGGATCAGAATCGGAGCCTGCTTAAGGAACGCCCTCACGATGCTGATGCGCTGCCGCTGACCGCCGCTCAGCTTGCCGCCGCCTTCTCCGACTACGGTGCGGTAACCGTCGGGAAGAGCGGCGATAAAGTCGTGGCAGCGGGCTCTCCGCGCCGCCTCGATCACTTCCTCGTCGGTCGCGTCCGGCCTTCCCATGCGAATGTTGTCCATAATCGTCCCTTGGAACAAATACACGTCCTGGAACACGTACGAAATCATCCGCATCAGCGCCTCGCCGTCCATCTGGCGAACGTCGACGCCGCCGATCGAGACCGAGCCTTCCGTTACGTCCCAGAAACGGGGCAGCAGCCGGGCGATCGTCGTCTTGCCCGCTCCGGAAGAGCCGACCAAGGCGGTAAACGTCCCTTCCCGCACCGTAAAAGAAACGTCCTTGAGCGCTTCCCGCTTGTCGTCGTAGGCGAAGCTTACGCGGTCGAAGACGATTGCCGTTCCCTCGGGTTCCAGCGCCCGCTCCGGCTGAGGCAGTTCGGGCTGCTCCAGCAGTCCCGTCACCTTGCGGGTGACGCCCGCCAGACGGAACGAAATCTGGCCGCTCGTGCGGAACGCCTTCAGCAGCGTATTGCCGATCCCGATCGTCAGCAGGATAAACAAAATAAACAGCGGCAGCGTAATCTGTCCGGCCGCATGGAGGCCGATGCCGACCGGTACGACGACGAGCAGCGGCATCTGCGACAGGCCGGCCGCCAGTGACTTGCCGGCGACGCTCTGCGCTTCGGTGCGCTCGCCCAGCTCGGCCGACTGCCGGATGATGCGGCTGTATTCCGCATAGGCCGATTCAGACCGGGCGAACGCGCGGATCACCTTCATCCCGTACACGTACCGCAGCAGAGCCGAGCTGACCAAGGCGTTGAACTCCGCGAACAGCGGGGCGAGCGGCTTGATCTTGCTGTTCGCGTAGGAGAACGCGGCGCTCAAAATCGGAATGAAAGCGAAGGAAGCGAGCGCCAGCCTCCAATCGAGCGTCAGCATCAGAGCAAAGGTCAGCACGGGAATGGCGATGGCGATCGTCAAGTCGGGAATGAGGTGGGCTACGCCCTCTTCCAACTGCTCGGCGTCCTCGTTCATCGTATGCTTGATGCTGCCGATGTCATTGCGGTCGAAATAGCCGAGCGGAAGCTTGGTCAGCTTATCCGCCAGATCGAGCCGAACCTCGTAGATGATGTCGTAAGCGGCCTTGTGCGCGAGGTTGGCCGACAGCATCATGAAGACGCCCTTCAGGACGACCGCAATCAGCGCCGCGCCGGCGAGCTGCGCGTAGACGGCCGAATCTTCCGTCCCGTCCAGAAGATGAACGCACAGCAAATAAACGACCGCATAAGGCACAAGGCCCAGCGCCGAAGCCAGCACGGACAGCAGCATCGAACCGATTAACGGGGCTTTTCTGCGCCGAAGATAAGGCATCAGCTTCTTAACGGGGGACGGGCGCTTGCTTTTGGCCGGTTTTTTCGGCTTATTGGACATGACTCTTCCTCCACCAATGAATGATATGAGAATGCCGGAAGCAATGGGAACGCATTCTTTTATGATTGAAGTATACAAATAATGATAATCATTATCAATTATAAAAATGCCGAATTCCGCTTGCACGCAAAAAAAGAGACGATTCCGTTGGGACACCGGCCTACAAAGACCGGCTCGTTCCCAATGAATCGTCTCTCTAACTGATATCGTATATTTTAGACGCGGTTGCTGCCCTTCACTTGTCCGTGTTGGACACCCATATGACGTTGTCTTCGTCCTGACCGTTCACCGGCCACCAGTGATGCCCCTCGTCGTGGAGCAGCTGCTGCGCGCGCTCCGGCCCCCAAGAGCCCGCCGGATACAAATCGGGCGAGACCGCATAGTCTCTCCACGCCGCGGCGATCGGATCGACGATCTTCCATGCGGCCGCCAATTCGTCCCAGCGGGTGAAGTACGTGCCTTCGCCGCGGGCCGCGTCGAACAGAAGACGCTCGTACGCTTCCGGCGTATTGATGCCGACCAGACAGCTCTGGCAGAACTCCATCGCGACCGGCTGGATATTCAGATCGTTGCCCGGCGTCTTGGCGTTGATCCGGAAGTAGATGCCTTCCATCGGATTGACGCGGATGACGAGCAGGTTCGGCTGCAGATCTTGCTTCCTGGCGAACAGGACGTTGCCCGGCACGTTTTTGAATTCGACGACGATCTCCGTCGACTTGACCGGAAGCCGCTTGCCCGTGCGCACATAGAACGGAACGCCCGCCCAGCGGAAGTTCTCGACGAACAGCTTGGCCGCGAAGAACGTCTCCGTCACCGATGCCGGATCGACGTTATCCTCCTCGCGATAGCCCTTAAGCTCTTTGCCTTTAAGCGATCCGCTGGAATACTGGCCGCGCACGATGTGTTCGCGAACTTCTTCCTCCGAAGCGTATCTTCTGACGGAGCGCAGCACTTTCACTTTCTCGTCGCGAATGCTCTCCGGGTCCAGACGGCCCGGCGGCTCCATCGCGATCATCGTCAGCATCTGGAGCATATGGTTCTGCACCATATCCCTGAGCGCTCCGGATTTATTGTAGTACGCCCCGCGATCCTCTACGCCGACCGTCTCCGACAGCGTGATCTGCACGTTGGCGATATGGTTTTTGTTCCACAACGGCTCGAAGAAGGCGTTCGCGAACCGAATGACCTCGATGTTCTGCACCATTTCCTTACCCAGGTAATGGTCGATGCGGAACACTTCGTCCTCTCGGAACACTTGGCGGATCTCCTCATTGAGCTTCTCGGCGGAAGGATAATCGTAGCCGAACGGCTTCTCGATGACGAGCCTGTGCCAGCCCGCGCTCTCCAGCATGCCGCCGTCGCGCAGATTGCGCGACACGCTGCCGAACAGCTCCGGCGCAAGCGCCAAATAGAACAGACGGTTGCCGGGAATGCCATAGGCGGCTTCCACCTGCTCCGTATGCTCCTTCAATTGCTTAAACGCGTCGACGTTGCCGGTATCCAGCGATAAGTATGTAAAATGATCGGAAAAAGCGCTCCACACTTCGTTCTCCTCGGGCTTGTAGCGGCAAAATTCGCCGATGGACGAGAACACGTCGTCGCGGAATTGCTCGTTCGTGCGCGGCCTGCGCGCCAGTCCGACGACGGCGAACCGCTCTCCGAGCTTGCCTTCGCGGTATAAGCTGTATAAGGCCGGGAACAGTTTGCGGCGGGCAAGGTCGCCCGTGGCTCCGAAAATGAAATAGACCGCTGCAGGAGCGGAGACTGTATCGATTTTGTTGTCCGTCATGAATCCTCATCTTTCTTAGGCAGGATTGGATGAGCCGATTTTGTCAAATCTCATGAATTGTAGTGTAGCACAATTAGAGGGACAACGCTATGTTTTTAACTGTCTTTTCCACTTGGATGGGTAAACGCCCGTACACGTATGTCACGCCGGGAATACAATGCATCAAATCGATCACCCAGGAGGTTGGCCTACCATGTTCGACGATGATTATTCCGTAGACGAGTACTCGCTTCGGCCGCTCTACGGCCGCGCGGTGTGCGTCGTCACTTACGACGATGCCCGCCATACGGGGGTATTGACCTCGTGCGGGACTTCGACGCTCGTACTTAACGGAGAGCGAACGGCCCGGCCCGTCAAGCGGGGACGCAAATCCAAGCAGCATGTCGAGATCAGCGCTTCGGAGTACGAGGAACCGATCGATTCCGAACCTGCCTACTGGGGGAAAATGGGGCTGGAGCCGCCGATGGAGATCAATTCGTCCAAGTCGGTCATCTCCCTGGCTCGCGTGAAGGCGGTCTGGCCGATCTAATCCGCCAGCCCGTTCCGGTGCGCGTAGATGGCCGCCTGCGTGCGATCCTCCACGCCGAGCTTGCCGAACAGGTTCGTCAGGTGGTATTTGACCGTCTTGATGCCGATGAACAGATCGTCCGCGATCTCCTGGTTCGACTTGCCCAGGGCGATCAGCTTGAGCACTTCCATCTCCCGCTCGGTCAAATCCTCGTGAGGCTGAGCCGCCGTCTGCTGAGGGCGGCGGAAGCGGTTCATCATTTTGGAAGCCACCTGGGATTCGAGCACCGATTGGCCGCGCGCCGCCGCTCGAATCGCGTCGGCGATCTCGGAGGCTCGCGAAGTTTTGAGCAGATAGCTGAACGCGCCCGCCTCGATGACGGGATACATCTTCTCGTCGTCGAGGAAGCTGGTCAGCACGATGACCCGGCATTCCGGCATCTCTTCCATGATCCGCCGCGTCGTCTCGATGCCGTCCATTCCTTCCATCACAAGATCCATCAGCACGACGTCGGGAGAATATTCCCGCGCAAGGCGAAGCCCGTCCATTCCGTTGCCGGCTTCCCCGACGACTTCGATGCCCTCCTCCGTGCCGAGCACGGCCGCCAGACCGATTCTCACCATCTCGTGATCGTCCACCAATAATACCCGCACCAACGACTGTTCCGCCGCCATCCGCTCAACCGCCTTCCGCCATCAACGGCACTCTGATTTCGATTCTCGTTCCTTTGCCCGGCGCGCTCGCGACGTTCAGCGACCCGCCAAGCTCGTTCACACGTTCTTCCATATTGGTCATGCCGTAGGAAGCCTGCTTCTTCACCTGCGTATCGAAGCCGATTCCGTTGTCCCGAATGCCCAGGCGCACCGCTTCTCCGCGACGCTGGAGCACGATGTCCATCTTCGTCGCTTTCGAATGCCGGAGCGTATTCGACAGCGCCTCCTGCACGATGCGGAACAGATGGTTTTCCACGCCTTTGTTCAGCGGCAAATCCTGTTCGATATCGATGGCGATATCGACCGGCACCTTCGCCTTCATCTCTTCCACGAGCTCGGGAATCGCTTGCGCCAGACGCTTGCCTTCCAGATGCACGGGACGCAAATGCAGCAGCAGCGCCCTCATCTCGGATTGCGCCGCGGAAGCCATCTCTTCGATCAGCTCCACCTGCCGGCGCGCCCGCTCGAAGTCGTGATCCATCGTCCGTCCGACCGCCGTCGCCGTCATCGAGATCGCGAACAGCTGCTGGCTGACCGCGTCGTGCAGCTCCCGCGCCAAGCGCTGGCGCTCCTCGACGACCGCGCTCATCCGGGCTTGCGCGGCAAGCTCCGCGTTGTTGGTGGACAAGCGTTGAAGCGACGAGACCTGGTCCTCCCACTTGCGGCCCAGCTTGCCGAGCTGCTCCCCGAGCCGTCCGATCTCGTCTTTGCCGAGATCCGGCAACGGCAAGGACGGGGTCCCTTTCTCAAGCGTCACCATGGACTCCCTGAGCATCTCCAGACGATTGCGTATCGGAAAGCTTCTCCAGAAACCGAAAGCCGCCCCGGCAACGGACAACACTCCGATCGCCGTCAGCGAGAACGAAATCGCCTTGTTCAGCGAATGGAACGAGCCGTCCACACCGTAGCGGATCAGCAAATAAACGACAAGAGCGCCCACGCCCAAGGAGTACAACACGGCCTCGCCCATGTGGCGCCAAACCATATTGGTGACTTTACGAGACTCCATGCGACTCCTCCTCACTTCCTAGCTTCATCCAACCTTCCCGGATGCATGGGCGAGCAGTTCGCCGTAAGGCGAACGACCAGCCTCGGTGCTGAAAACCGGACTTTTTGAACCTTTAATTAAAGCTTTACTTAAACCTTCATCTGCACGTTCATTATACTGTACGTATTTTGATATCTCCTACGAGATAAAACAACTGAAGTTTCAGCTTCTGCTCGCACTCCTCGTAGTTCGGCGATTTCCACGAGAGACGCTGCATCATGCCGCCCTCCTGAATTTGCCGGAACGTCGCTTGCCCGATCAGCACGGACGCGTCCACCTGCAAGCCGTAGTCCTCCGGAACGATCAAGTCCACGTTGCCTACGACGCCCTGCAGGACGATCGTCGTCTCCTTCTCTTCGGGAACGGCCAGCGACATGTCCATGTGGATTTCCCCGAGCGCGTGCCAATAGCTCATCGAGTTCAGCACCCAGGATTGTTCGTCGAGCCGCATGTTCACGAACAAGCGATGCTTGCCGACGTGCGTGCCGAATTCCGGAGGTCTGGCCCGGAAATAATAAATGCCGAGCGAGACTAGAACCACGACGGCGAAAAGCGCGAACTGGGTCACGATCAGCACAAGCGTGCTGACCGCGATAACGACGACCGATACTCTGGAGCGATCGGACCGGTATCGATGAATGCCGAGCAGCAATAGCAGGACCGCGTTAACCGTCGTGTAACCCGCCACGGCGCCAAGCGCGAGGTAAATTCCGGCTGCTATGAACACAATCGCGTTGCTGGATCTTCTCATGTCGGGTCACACCTCCTGCCTGTATTCGTCTCCTTGTCGCAGGGAAAGCCATAACGGCTCTTTGTCCGTTATGGCTTGCCGTATCCGCGACATCACTATCCGACATCATAGCACATCTTGCGCCGGGGGAGAATGCTTGTCGCTTACTCTTTGTTCAAATTCGGCTGAACGCGGCTTCTGAGCGCCTCCAGCTCTTGCTCTACGCGGAATTCCTTCTCCGGATCGATGCGGCTCGGCGTAGTGCCGAAGGAAACTCCCGGCAATCTGGCCACTTCGGCCTCCGCTTCCATCTGCAGGATTTTCTCCTCCATCCGGTGGAAGCCGCGGGAAGCCGCTCCGCTCTCGATCGTGTGCAGCGAGCTGACTTGAGCCATTTGCTTGCGGGCTTTCGCCATCTGGGAGCGAGCTACGAGCTCGTTGCGCTTGTTGCGGAGCTTGTAGTATTCTTCCTTCATTTCGTGAAGCTGCGCCGTCAATTCGGACACTTGCCCGCTGGCTTGAGCGTGAAGCTCGGCCAGGCTGTTCGCTTGCTGGCTGTACTGCACCTTCTCTTCGAGGAGCTTGCGAGCAAGCGTCTCGTTGCCGGAGCGCAGAGCATGCTCCGCTTGACCTTCGCGGTCGACGCCGAGTCTGACCAGTTCTTCCAGGCGCTGCTTCATGCGGCGCTCGGAGGCCATTTGTTTGGCCACAGTTACCTCGGCGTCATGGATTTCGATTTCCATGTCGCGCAAATATTGATTCAGCATTACGATAGGATCCTCAAGTTTATCAAGCAGATCATGCACCGACGCCTTCGTCAAGTCTTTAATTCTTTGGAATACACCCATTGTGTTATTCTCCTTTCGATTGTTTCTCGAATTTTGATATTCTGGCTTTCAGTTCTTCGATCTCTCTTTGCAAAGACTTCTTCTCGATATCTTCCATCATCGCGTCCAGCCCTTGCGACGGGCGGCTTGACGTCGGCTGAGCCGACGGGGCCGGTCCCGGACGGGCGGTACCGGAAGCGGAGTAACCGGCGTAACCGGAAGCGTTCGGGTTCCAGTTCGGATTGTGGCTCGGGCCGCCTTGGGCGTGGTTATAACCGTAGTGCTGGTCCTGCCCCCGATAGCCCGGATCGTAAGGACCCGGTCCGAATCCGCCGTAGTAAGGCTCTCTCGGAATGACGAATCCTGCGATGATGTAGACAAGGACGACGGAACCCGCGGAGAAGACGGCTACGACGATCAGCAGGATCCGCAGCAGCGTCGCGTCGACGCCGAGGAAGTCCGCCAATCCTCCGCACACCCCGAATAACTTGCGGTCCCGGGTGGAACGGTAAAGTTTGCGCATGTTCGGTTTAACCTCCTTGTTGCAGTTTGCGTTTCAGTTCCTCGAGTTCTCTCTCGATCGTGGTTTTCACGACCTCTCCCGCGTGGAGCAGCGTTTCCTGGCCCATCCGGCGCAGATCGCGCAGGCTGCGGGTTTCGAGCTCGATATCGGTCAGGCGGTCGTCGATCTTGCGGAACATCTGGGACGTGTCCGCGCCGCCGGGAGTAAATCTCGCGTTAAGTCTTTGCTGAAGGCGAATGGATTCCATTCTCGCTACGTAGAATTGGCGGCGGTCGTACACCGCGCGGTATTCGCTGCGCAGCTCCTGAAGCAGCAGCTCCAGATCGTTGAGCTCGCTCCGGCTTTGCTCGTAGAGCTGACGGTAGCGCTGGGCGCTCTCCTCGTGAATGACTTTATCTTGAAGCGCCAGCTTCGCGACGTTCTCTTCGCCCGCCTTCAAGGCGGTAACGGCTTGCTGCTCGCGCTTGTCGGCCCATTGCTCGGCGTCTTTCCACTGCCGATACAAGCTGTCCGTATGCGCGGCATACTGACGCTGCAGCCCTTCGCTTTGGGTAATCTCTTGATGCGTCGACCAGAGAAATTGATCGATGACGCGTACCGGATCTTCCGCTTTTTCCAGTCGATCGTTTAACGTGGCCACCGTAATGTCGCGCACCCTTTTCATGACGGTCATTCCCTTTTCCCTCCTCGTTCTTGATCGCGGCAGTTGCTGCGTCTATATGGAAGATTAAAATCTCGTTGCTCGATTGTTGCGGCCCAGCATCGATACTCCGAATACGATCAATCCGATTGCCGCGATCCAGACGAACAGGAAGCTCATCTTGCCCAGCAGCACGAATCCTCCGACGACGGCGATACCTCCGCCCAACAGCTTGCTTCCGTTGTTCCACACCGCGACTCCGAGCAGAATCAGCAGAATCGGAACCAGAAGTCCGAACAACCATCCCAATCCGAAGCCCAGTTTGCTGAGGATGATCAATCCTCCGAGAGCGATCAACAGGAGAGCCAATCCATTCCCTCTTCTCATTTGCTTCACCTCTTTTCTGTAACTCGTTTACCTCATGACCTTATTGTAAACCTCTCCGCGTTTATGCATAACGGACCCGCGTATGTTTTTGATCCTAGACTGTGGTCGAGGGTCGTTACGGTCCCGCGACCTTGCCTTATCGGACTTGCGGTCGCGCTGATGGCAACAATTGTGGGTTTCCCCTCCCATTCTACCTATGGTAGCGTTTAAAAATCAGAGCATGTTCAAAAAGCCCGGTTTTCAGCACCGAGAAGGTTGGATGAAGCTAGGATGTGAGGAACGGAGTGTAGGAGAACCTACATGAGTACCGGAAGTTCCGGCTGAATTCAAGATTCGACGTCGATTATGCTCCCCCGGGATGCTCCGTGATCAAAAGCGGGCTTTTTGAACTACTTCTATCTGGTTACGGAGGGGATAGACTCATGAAGAAGCATGTAGCAGCATTGTGTGCAGCGGCGCTGCTGGCGAGCGGCATCGGCGCCGTTCCGGGAACGTCTTCGGCGGCCCCGAGCTCGTCGTCGCCAACGAAGAAACCGACTCTATCTAATGAAGATACGAATTCGGGAACCAACCCGGGCAGCGGAAGCGGCGGCAACGGCGGAAGCTCGACGGGCGGCAATTCGGGGAATGCTGTCGATGGAGGCGGCCAAACCGGAAACGGCGGCAGCGGCAGTAATGGAGGCAACGACAATAACGGATCAACCGGCGGTAAAGGAGAAGTCGAGGATTCGAATGCGGCGTTGATCGAAAAAGTGATCACAGAAGGCATGAAGTATCTCGGAACCCCGTACTTGTTCGGCTCCAACCGGAGCACGACGGAGACGTTCGATTGCTCCGACTTCGTGCGTTGGATCTATAAGGAGAAGACGGATCTCGTGCTTCCTCCAGATTCCCGCCAGCAAGGCGCGTTCGTGAAGAAGCTGGGAACCGACAAGTCGGATTGGCGCAGTCTGAAACGCGGGGACCTGATGTTCTTCATGACCTACAAAGGTTCGACTGCCGCCGCCTACAAAGGAATCAACAAGACGACCGAGCGGATCACGCACGTGGCCCTCTACCTCGGCAACGGCAAAATTCTGCATACTTACTCCAACGCCAGCGGCGGCGTGCACGTTCAATCATTCGCGGGTTCCCAGTGGGAACATCGCTTCCTGTTCGGCGGCAGCGTCCTGACCGAGAAAGCGGCGAAGCAGTAGACCTTTTCGCGCGAACTGCATGATAACATCAGCTTATGAAAAATAGGGGGCTTGTCCCATCCACTGAGGATACGGACATGCCCCCTATTTGCGTTCGTGCGTCCTCCTCCGTTAACGGTCCGGCAGGCCGTTAATCTCCAGCCACATGACGCGGACCGGACGGTCTCCCGCAGCCTTCAGTACGAGACGACGGTCGCCGGGAGAAACCTGGATCGTCCCCGTCAGTCCGACGGCCTCCCATTCCGTCCCCGCCTCCATCCAGCCGACAGCAGCTCCTTCCGCCTCTACCTCGACGCGGCCGCGCATCCCTTCCTCTCCGACTGCGCACATACGCAGCTTCAAGGAATACCCTGCGCTGCTTCCATCAGTCGGCGTCCCCTGGCTATCCGTCAGCGCCCCGTGATCCGCTTGCAAACTCCCGGCCCCCGAAACCGCTCGGAAGTTGTAAGTCAGCCAGTCGCCCGGCATCAGCTGCACGCACAGCCACTCGTCCGGCTGCCAGTCCTCGCCCCGTCCGTGCTGGAAGTTCGGCGCGGAGCGTTCGCCGCTCTCGACGAACCGGATATCCGTGCCGTCGCCGGAGCGAAAGCCGAGCGCCCCGCTCCGCTTCTCCGCCACGCCGTATCCGACGCCCTCGCCCCCGTAGCCGTAGAATATCGCCGGGATGCGGACGGGCGGCCTGCGCAGCAGCGCGTCCACGACATCGCGATGATAGACGCAGCGATCGAGCGACAAGCTGTCCAAATACGTCCACAACGTCTTCTCGGCTTCCTCCGCTGACGGCTTCTCTCCGCCCTCCAAATATCCTACGAGCCGGTCCCAGCCTTCCGGCCGCTTTACCTCGCAAGGGGAATTGTCCCGCTCCAGCTTCTTCCACGTCCAGAAGTTCCACGAGATGCCATGGTCCTCGAACAAGCGGAACGCACCAGCGTACCACAACTTGTTATTCTCGCCGCCCTCGCCCATGAAGATCGGAGCGTTCCACCTGTCCCGGTACTCCAAATACGTGCGAATGCTCTCGGTGTCCGGGTTGTTCCAATACTTATGAAACTGGAGCATGACGTTGTCGTCGATCTTCTCGTCGAAGATCGACCAGTCGGTCGCCCAATGCGCGCCTTCGAGAATGATCATGTGACGTTCGTCCACCTCGCGAATCGCGCGAACGATCCGCTTGTACAGCGGCATGATCCGGTCGTTGTACTGCGCGAACCAATCCGGCAGCGGCTCGTTCAGCAGATCATAGCCCGCCACGATCCATTCGTCCTTGTAACGCGCCGCCAGCAACGCCCACAGTTCCACGGTCAGCTCGGCGTTCCGCTCCTCCAGAAACAGGTCGGGACGGTCGAACTCCGAATCGTCGATGTTCGTCCCCGTCTGCCCGCCGGGCGCGCCGTGCAGGTCGAGGATGATGTACAGCCGATATTCGCGGCACCAGCCGATTACCCGGTCGAGCAGCGCCAGCCGGTCCTCTCTCCAGCTCATGCCGTCCCCGTCCATCAGGAAACGGGCGTTGATCGGCACCCGAACGGAGTTGAACCCTTCCTCCGCAATCCGGCGAATGTCGTCCTCTCCAATATACCGGTCGTAATACAGCGCCCAAAACTCCGCCGCCTTCTTCTCGCCGACCAGCTCGGAGATCATCCGCTCGATGCGCCGAGGACGATCCCCCCGATCCGGGAACGACCACATATAGCCTTCCGGCAGCAGCCAGCTGCCGAAGCCGACGCCCCGCAGCAGCACCTCCCGTCCGTTTCCGTTCACCAACCGCTGTCCGTCGGCCCGCAGAAACCCGCTGACCTCTCCGGCAGCCGACGCTTGATTTTCCGACATCGATGTCTCTCTCCCTTCTCCTGCCCGAAACCACCCCAAGCTAACTCTTGATCGCCCCGTCCGCAATGCCGTTCAAAATATACTTCTGAAGCAGCAAATACAGCACAATGACCGGCAGCATCGCCAGCACGAGGGAAGCGAGAATCGCGGCCCAATCGTTATTGTACTCGCCGAACAGCATATTGGTTGACAGCAGCAGCGTGTAATCCTTCGAGTCCGTCAGCATCAGCAGAGGAAGCAGGAAGTCGTTCCACATCCACAGCAGATTCAAAATCGCGATCGTCGCCGTCACCGGCAGCAGCAGCGGAAACACGACGACGAAAAACAGCCGAAGCTCCCCGCACCCGTCCACGACGGCCGCCTCGTCCAGCTCGCGCGGAATCGACTTCACGAACCCGTGATACAGGAAAATCGCCATCGACACGCCCAGGCCGATATAGATAAAGCCGAGCCCCACCGTCGAGCCCTGCACGGCCAAATCCTTGGAAATCCGCACGAGCGTAATCATGATCGAGTGAAAAGGAATGAGCATCGACAGCACGAACAGTCCGAACAGAAATCCGCTCAGCTTGCCCGGCGTCCGGGACATTTTGTAGCCGGCCATCGCGGCGAACAGGATGATGCCCGTCAGCCCGACGGCCGCGACGACGACCGTATTGCCCAGACTGCGCAAATAGTCGGTTTTCTCGAACGCGTCGGCGAAGTTGCCGAACTGCAGCTTAGACGGAAAAGCCAAAATGTCGGTAAGCATCTCGCCTTCCGTCTTAAGCGAATTCAGCACGCCCATATAGATCGGAAACAAAGTGAACAAGGCGGCGACGACCAGCGACGCGAAGATCAGCGACGCCCCCGCCCGGCCGGCCAGCCCGTAACGGCGGCTCATGCCTCCACCTCCCTCGTCTTCATAAACCGAAGCTGCACGATCGTGATGACGAAGATGATGAGAAACAGAATCATCGCCTTGGCGCTGGCATAGCCGTACCGGTTCGTAAAACCGAACGCCTCCTCGAAAATATTCAGCGCGACAACCTGAGTCGCCCGTCCCGGTCCGCCGCCCGTCAACGCGTACACGGCGTCGAACGCCTTAAACGACGAGTTCAGCGTCAGGAATACCCCGATCGTCAGCGCGGGATAAATCATCGGCAGCGTAATCCGGCGGAACGTCTGCCAAGCCCCCGCCCCGTCGATTGCGGCCGCCTCCTTCAGCGATCGCGGTACGCCCTGCAGAGCCGCGATATAGATGACCATCAAATACCCGACGCCGCCCCACAGAGACACGATGACGATCGCATAGAACGAATAGCTCGGGTCGCCGATCCAGGACCGGTCCAGGAAGGCCATCCCGGCCTTTTCCACCAGATAGGACGACACCTTCGTGAAAATAAACAGCCACATAAACCCGCCGATAATCATGCTCAGCATGTTCGGCATAAAAAAGATCGTGCGAAACCAAGCTTTGCTCCGCCCCATCGCCTCCACGAAGACGGCGAGCACGATCGCGATCGCGTTTTGCAGCACGACCATGAACGCCACGAACTTCGCCGTAAACGCCAGCGACCGCAAGAACGCCGGATCGTCCGTCAGCGCCTCCGCGTAGTTGGCGAACCCTACCCAGCCGTAGGCGGGATTCAGCCCGTTCCAATTCGTCAGGCTGTAAGCTGCGCCTCCGAAAGCGGGGGCCAGCATGAACGCCGCATAGAAAGCCAGCGCGGGAAAAACGAAGCCCAGCAGCGCGGCCGTCTGTTTGCCATTTTTCGTCAAGCGCATATGCCCGTCGCTCCCGGCTACTGCTGC
This sequence comes from Cohnella sp. SGD-V74, assembly GCF_003001675.1. Lineage (GTDB taxonomy): Bacteria > Bacillota > Bacilli > Paenibacillales > Paenibacillaceae > Cohnella. The sequence goes on from NZ_PVYW01000022.1 coordinate 42,110, forward strand.
GCCTGGACGCCTTTGGCCCATGCTTTATCCAGCGTTGCGATTATTTCGTCCTTGGTGACGTCCTTCGCGTAGTAGCTTTGCAGCAGCTTCGCGGTTTCGTCCGTCACGCCGCCCGGCAGCGACAGGTCGAGATACGCTTTGCCTTGCGCCACGTAGGAGCTCGCTTCGGAAATCCACGGGAACGTCTCGTACGTATGCATCGTCGCGACCGGGTTGAACTTGAGTTCCTCGAACAGCGGAGCGGAGGCCTGGTCGTCGAGAATGTAGTTGAGCAGGTCGAGCGCGACTTCCTTGTTTTTGCTCGTCGGGGATACCGCCAGCGACGTCGAGGTCGCCAGGTTGATCATCGCCCCGGCCGGATCGTTGCTGACCGGCAGCGGCGCGACGCCGAACTCCATGTCCGGGTTGACCTTGAGAATCGTCTCCGCCTGCCACGGCCCCTGCACCCACATCGCGCCCTTGCCGCTTGCGAAATCCGCGGAGCCGGCCTCGCCGCCGACCTCGAACGGCTTGCTCGTTCCGTTGGCCATAATCAGGTCGATAATATCGAATACGCTGGCAACGTCCTTGTAAGAGGCCTCGCCCTTGTTCATCCGCTCGATCCAGTCCGGATGGGCCGACGACACCGTACCGCCGAGCGAGAGCGCCATCATCAGCTGCGGAATCCAAGATTCCTGGAACGCCAGTACGAACGGTTTGACATTGGCCGCGTTCAGCTTGTCGATCGCCGCCTGCATCTCGTCCAGCGTCAGCGGAGGCGCGATGCCCTGCTCGGCGAAAATCTTTTTATTGTACAGATATCCCCAGCTCAAGCTCTCCAGCGGCAGCGCCACGACCTTGCCGTCGTAGGTCACCGTGTTGCGCACGCTCTCGTACACCTTCGGCACGAACGGCTGATCGGACAGATCGCTCAGGTAGCCCGCCTTGTAGTAGGTCGGAATATCCGCGATCGCATGCAGCGTAAACAGGTCCGGAGCGTCGTTGGACGCCAGCCGCGTCTGCAAAATCTGCTTCGCCTGATCGGGATTCGGCATCTCCAGCTTGATCGTCACGTCGATGTTTTTCTCCGCCAGCTCCTTGGCCTTGAACTGCGCGAAATACGCCTCGAACTGATCCTTGAACCGCGGAAAGCTCATGAACACCTTAAGCTCGACCTTCTGCGGAGGCGTATCCGCTTTCGCCGATTCGGACGGAGAAGCAGAAGAACTTGGCGAATTCGCCGCCGATGCGGACGGGCTTGTCTCCTTGTTGCCGCCCGAGCCGCACGCCGACAGGAACGATGCGACCAACACGAGCACGAGACCGAAATAAAGCGCTTTCTTCATGGATGAGTACCCCCTTGAGTTGAAATCACCTTCAGTATAGGGGAGCGGCCAACGCCGATCATTCGAGCCTGTTAGCATCCGTCATTGCACTTTATTGATGTTGCGGCTTCGCTTCGTCATCCTTCTTGGCGTAGTCGCCGGGCGTTACTCCGTAATGCTTTTTGAACACCCGGTAGAAATACGCCAGGTCCTCGTACCCCGCCAGCCTGGCCGCGTGCTTGATCGCCAGCTTCCCTTCGAGGATCAGCTCTCCCGCCTTTTCCATCCGCTTGCGCACGATGTAGTCCGACAAATTTTCTCCCGTCTGCGACTTGAATGCCCTGCTCAAATGCTCCTTACTGACGTGAAAACGCTGCGCGAGCGTCTCCAACGAAACCGGCTCGCTGTAGTGGCGGTCGATATGTTCCCGGATCATCGTGACGTCCAGACGCTGGCGCCTGCGCAGGATCGACTCGACCTCGTCGATCGCCTCCCCGTACATCGCTTGCAGCTCCCCGATCGCCTGGTCCGGACTCGCCGACTCTCCGGACGACGCGCGCGGCCGCAAGCCGGCGACGTCCAATTCGTTCTCCGCGGCGAATTCCTCCAGCAGCGACAGAAAATCATGGCTGGCCTTGACGTAAGCCTGCCGCGACTCGCTCAAGCTCCCGATCCATTCGCCCAGCTTCTCCAGCGTCTCCAGCGCGGCGGCCTTGTCCAGCTCCAGCAGGCAGCCTTTCATCCGCTCCCTGATCGCCGCGTACTTCTCCTGCGCCGCCGGATCGGGCAGCGCGAACGGCTCGCGCGGGGGCGCGCCCTCCGCCCGCCTCAACTCCTCGGCGCACAGCGCCAGCGCCGCGTTCAGCTCGTCGCGATCGAGCGGCTTCAGCAAATATTCCACCGCCCGCGAGCGAATCGCCTGCTTTAAGTACACGAAATCGTCGTATCCGCTCATAACGATGATCTTCATCTTCGGGAACTGCTCGTTCATCCGTTTCAGCAGTCCGACGCCGTCCAGACCGGGCATCCGCATATCCGTGATGACGATGTGCGGCCGGCGCTCCTCGATGAGCCTCAGCCCTTCCGTGCCGTCCTCCGCTTCTCCGTCTACGCGCAAGCCCAGCTCGTCCCATTCCGCCAGCGCCTTGACGACCTCTCTCGACCACGGCTCGTCGTCTATAATCGCTACGTTAAACAACGTTCTCCTCCCCCTTCGTCCGAACCGGCAGCTTAAAGGCGACCAGCGTCCCTCTCGCCGCATCGCTGAACAGCCGGAGCCCGCTGCCTGCTCCGAACTGCAGCTTCAGCCGCGCGTCGACGTTTTGCAGCCCGATTCCCTTGCGCTTCTTCGGGCGGTCCGCCGTTCGATCCTCCGTCGCCCGTCTCCTCGTTCCGCTCGCCAGCCCGGCGCGCAGCTCCAGCAGCCGCTCGCGCTCCATGCCGACGCCTTCGTCCCGGATCAGCACGGCGATGCTCCGCGCGCGTCGCTCGATTCGCACCTCGATGCGCCAAGCGCCCTCCTTGCGTTGAAGGCCGTGCTCGAACGCGTTTTCAAGCAGCGGCTGCAGCGTGAACTTCGGTATCGGCGTTCCGAGCGCCTCCTCGTCGACGGTCAGCTCAACGGTGCACCGGCCCTTGAACCGGTTCTCCTGAATAAACAAATAGTTGCGCATATGCTTGAGCTCGTCTTCCAGCGGCACGCGGTCTCCCTCGGTTCCGATCGCGTAGCGCAGCAGCTCTCCGATCACCTGAGTTACCTTGTAGATTTCCGGCGCTCCCTTCGTCAGCGCCATGCCTCCGATCAGGTGTAAGGTATTGTTCAGAAAATGGGGATTGATCTGCGCTTGCAGCGCCTGAAGCTGCGCGTTCTTCAAGTCGATCTCCCGCTCGTACTCGTCTTCGATGAGCTGCCGGATGCGCTGCATCATCGAATTGTAGCCGCGCTCCAGCAGACCGATCTCGTCGCGGCTTTGCGGCGCTTTGAGCTCGAAGCTGTGGATGTGCGCGCTTCTCATCGTGCGCGCCAGGCTGACGATCGGCCGGCTGATCCGCAGCGAGACGAGAATCGACAGCGCGATCGAAGCGGCGGCGAACAAGGCGCCGGTCACGATACCGGCGCGGATCGTCGCGTTGGCGCTGCGGGCGACGGTCGCCAGCGGCACGGCTTTCACGACGGTCAGCTCGCCGTCGTCCACCTTTTTCATGAAGTAATAGTAGCTGCCGGCGCTCTCCGTTCTCAGCTCGGAATCGGATAGCGCAAGCTGTCGAAGATGCGCCGATATTTCCCCGGAAATGTCGGATTGCGTAGAACCGGACAGCAGCTCGCCCTCGTCGTTGAGCAGGAAGACCGAGCTTTCCGGCTCCGACTTCAGAATGCGCCCGACCTCCTCCCACACGTCCCGGTTCAGCCGCACGGACAGTCCGCCCAGCAGCTTGCGGTCCTCGAACCGATAAATGCCGTGATAGGCGGAGATCCCGCTGTCCGTCTGCTTGAAATACATATTGACCGGCTCCCGCAGCAGTCGGCTCCATTCGCCGCTGCCGATGTCGACCGCGGACACCATGCCGCTGCTGGCATAATTCGCCGAAAACGCTTTCTTATTGGCGTGAACGTAGAGCGTCAGCAGGTCGATTTTGCGGGAGTTGGCGAAATAGGCGGACGTCAGCGTGTTCTGAATAAAGTTCTGCGTCCGGTACTGCACGCCGACGTCGGCGCTGTCAACCTCGTTCATGCCGTCCATCAGCGTTTTGTTGATCTGCAGCGTATAGAACAGCACGTCGATCTGCTGGATCAGCTCGTCTAAGTACTGGTCCGCCCACAGCATCCGCGAGCTGTTGGCGGCGATAATTTCCTTTTCCACCGAGGCCCGGGTATTGTTCGTCGCGATCCACGTCACCGTCACGACCGGCAGCGTCGTCAGCGCGATCATGAGCAGCATCAGCCGCAGCCGCAAGCTCGTTCGTCTCATCTTCCCGCCCCTCCCGCGTATCCGTTAGACGTAGGCCCACTCCGAGAAAACGGCGGCTTGTCCTCTATAGCTTCCCTGCTCGTCCGTCACGCTCCACAGCAGCACGTTGCGAATTTCGAACCTGCTGCCGCCGCTGGAAATCCGGATGCCGTAGTAGCCGTCGGAATAGCCTTTTTCCTTGGCGTCCGCCAGCAGCTTCTCCCGCTGGGATCTCTCCATCGGCTCGGCGGTCAGACGCGAAGGCGTCCGCGTGAACTGCTCCCACGTCATCTCCCACAGCTTAAGCGCCGCAGCATTGCCATAGTTCAGCACCGGATCGACCTCCGTCCCATGAGAGAGCAGCACGAACGGCGCGCGAAACAGCGCCGCGGCCGCCTCGCCCGTGGCAGGCACGGGCGCAAGCAAATCGCGCCCCGTCGCTCGGCGGTAGCTGTCCAGCAGCAGACGGGAATGGGTTTCGGATGCGGGGACTTCGTTCGCCTGCCCGTTCTTGAGCTCATTCAGGAGCCCGTTCGCCGCTTTATTCGCCGGCTCATTCGTGAGCTTGTTCGCCGCTTTATTCGTCGGTTCATTTATCGGTTCAGTCATGGCGTTCGGTCAGCTCCGTTCTTTCTTTTGCGTTAGTCTCTATCTATTATAGCAACTTTTGCGCGGTAGAAAGCTAGGATCAAATCGGAAGAAGCCTTACGTCCGGTTCCGCATAAACTAAAATTACGTCTAGTCGAGGCAAAAAATAGATGATTGGCTTGACGAAAACAGAAAAACACCGCTTCGTTTGGTAAGTGAAGGTGACAAGCACTCGCTACCCTACAGAAGAAATATATTCTCTACGGTAGACCAGCAAGTATCACTCAATCAAAGTGCGATTTGTCACGCCTATTTATTCCGCCTTGTATTGTTTGTTTCACCAGAAGAACTGATTCCGGCTCTTGGGCCGGCTACAGGTGTGCGGCTGGGTGTTCGTGCGGATACAATCTCGACTTCCGTGACGGGTCAATATGACCACAACACTGAAGATGACGACGTATTGCATCTGAAGCGCGGCTACTCGAAAGAGCAACGGCCGGATCTCAAGCAATTTCTGTCCGGACTCGCGACGGTCAAAGAGGTACAGTTTTATGGCTCCGTAGAAAACGGATCCTAGCCGATCCTAGATCGTACGGCCAGACGATTCCCAAGCTTCGGGAGGCGCTCTCTCAAGCAGTACCGCAACACAAGCCGATTTACATCGCAGATGCAGCAGTCGTAGACAAAGACAACTTGCAGACCTTTGCCGAGTTTCGTCTACTGTTCATCTCCCTTCTGCCGTCGACCTATAAGGGAGAAACTTCCCCATGCCAAAAGTACTGCGGCTATACAAAGAGCAGCATGAGGCGGAGAGACGGTTCCGCTTTCTGAAAAGTCCGTACTTCGTTGGTCCTTTGTTCTCCGCATAGCGTCGAAGCATTCGCTTACGTAATGCAGTTGGTCCTTCTGCTCTACAGTACGTTCGAACATGTGATACATTCCGAGATGAAGCACGAGAAGAATCCCTCCTGTTACCGGGAGACCGAAAAAGCCGGAAGAGGGTCGACGGTTCGGACATGGACATGTTTGAAACGGTATTAACTTCCGCGCTTGAAATCGGTGGGCAATTGCACCGTGGCATCACGTCGCGTACGTATCCTGAGCGGAGCCGGGTACTTTTCTTCTTTGACTGGGATGCGAGCATCTGCACAGAGTTGGCTTCAAACACGTAAGAAGCTGCGTCAGCATGTCCGCTTATTCCTACGTTTAAACAATTGAAGAAACGGATGAGAATTGTAACGACTGGTTACCTTGCAAACATTCTCGCCAATTCACTCTTAATTATTTCCGGTTTTGTACGAGAAGTCCGTTCGGAAGATAAGATTTAACAATCTTTTTTCGACAAATAAAACTAATCAAATTATAAAAAGTGATAGAAAAAATGCATGGCAACTTTTTAAGTTAAGATTTGTTTAGGTTATATAAGTGAAAAAAAGCAGTTTCACCAAATGATGAATGGGACTTATGGTTTAATTTTCCTATTTGATACATTTCACTATGTACATAGAGAATTTCATTTGGTAGACTCCTAATATAAAATACTTTTAATGGTATTAAAGCAAAATAAAAGAATATAAAGTATGGTTTTTCTCATGTTGATAAGCTGGCCAGCTTCATCATAAAAACTAAGTTCTCGAGGAGGAATAGTTAATGAAAAAACTACTTTCACTGTTCTTAGTTATTGGTCTGCTCTTTGCTGTAAGCACGTCGGCTTTAGCACAAGAGAACACAGAGACCTCAGCGTTATCGACTGCTGAAATCTCGATTGTAATCAACGAGGTCGGCCTTACAGAGGAAGAAGTAGAGTTGTATCCAATCCAATTCTCGAGAGAATTGATAGCCGGGAATGCGAAGAAATTGAGTAATAATAAGCCTCAGAGTTATAATTTAGTAAGTGAAGGGCCGACGAATAGTGGAGGAATTTCTCCCTATGCCTTAACAACTGACGATATAACGCTGAATGGAGCAGCATTTGAAACAACTAGTGATGTCCCCGGAAGTAAAAAGTTTATACTCGTCGGAACATTTTATTGGAACGTCGAACCTTTTTGGAACCTCACAGACAAAATGTCTATCGGGTACCCAGTTACTAATGAATGGTACTTAAGGACATCTGGGGGATCAATTTTAGGTCATTCAAGCGAAATGTGCAATTTCGAAGTATATTGGGATTGTGATGCATCAACAACTCCAGCCAATCATGATTTAGGTGTTGGTGTCGCTGCGAAATTTGATCTTTCCGGTACAGCTGCTGCCATGAAAGGATGGGTGCAACAATACGTATACAGCGAGAAATCGTCTGGGCGTTCTAATGTTTTATTCCGTTACGGACATAAAATTATATCTGGAACTCCTGCGGTTAGTATTTATCCTGTGGGTCTTGCTGTTACACCAAGCACAACTACTGAGACTTTAGATTATGTAATTGACTTCGATTGGGATTAAATAATAGAGAATAGGGGGATCCTCCCCCTATTCTTAACTAAAATTGACGGAGGTTAATTATGAAAGATGTATTAACAAAGATGCTGGGCATTACTGTTGGATCTTTAGTTTCTACAATTTTATTATTCGTGTTAATTGGTAACATAATTGGTGCGTCTACTGACGAAGACAACATAATGGTGATTGCAATTGTAATTTCCCTTCAACTTTCCTTCCTTACTGGTGTATTATTCGCTCGAGGTAATAAAAGATAATAAAGGTCGAATGAGGGGATGCCCCTTTTTTGAGGGTTATTTGTTTTTATATTGTGGCCTTATCCCCTCCGATCCGGTATCGATCACGACATCGCCCTCGACTTGTCTTCTGAATACGGAAGATCGACACCGTCTTGTCGCCGATCGCCTCCTTTACCTGCTCCCGTGCCGCCGCTCGCTCGGCCTCGTAAGCTTTGATCCATTCCGCCGCCTCTTCCGTTTCCCCCTTTTGCCGCTATCCCTTTGAGTCAGTTGAGAGTCACGTCCAGTTGCTCGCGAATTGCATCTATTCTTCCACCATCATCTATCCTGATTTGATGAAGCCTAGCAGCCGTTCCCGGTCTGGCAGACTGACTCGAGCCTCACGGCAACAATCCCTTAAACAAACTAATTTGCTTCTTTTCGAACGGGCCCAAGCCAACCCCTCATCCTCAAGAATCTCGTTCTTTTTCAAAAAATAGTCTCAAACTGAATCATGGGAATACCCAGCAAGCTGCTGAATGCTAATTCATCGCTGCGAGGATGATCAACTGATTAAATGGGATAGCTTATCGCTAAACGCTATAACCAGATTTCTGAACTGTCGGGATAGAGACAAATGGAGGAGATGTCACGGCCGATTCGACAGGAGGCGTACAACCAACCTGACTGGACGGGATACCGGTAAAAGAACGGAAACGGCACTACACACCTATTCAAAATTTGGCACAAAAAACTGAGTAGATGGGCTAGCGGCAAAAGAACGGAAAAGGCACGACGTTCCTATTCAAAATGCGACACAGAAAAGCTGAGTGGACGGGATAGCGACAAAAGAGGCAGAGAACGATAAACCCCGCCCCGCCGCCGGATCATCTCTATCCGCATTTCACATTGGGCATGCCAAATCGCTCTGGCCAGTTCTCTTGGAATTCTCCGAAAAGGGGCGTGATTGTATACTGATATTCAAAAAAAGCATCCAGGTCGGAGGATTCCCGTCCTGAATGCTTCGTCCGCTGCTATCGGGCGCCGTCGGGAAGACGGGCGCCGAAATGACGGCCGGGCGTAAGGAACGCCCGATTCCGATCTCTGAACAGATCGTTGTGCGAGGAGATGGTTTCAATATTCGCCTACTCTTCAAAGCACGTCAGCAACTGGTCGATCGGTAGACGCTTCCCCGCTCGGGGAACGCGATCGAAATAGCCGATATGCAGCGTGCCGACGATTCTCTCCCCCGGCTTCACACCTACGGCGCGATGAAACCGGGGGTCCCAGTTGTATTCGTTCGTTTTCCAGACGACGCCTATCCGCCTCTCCCAGGCGAGCAGTTGAAAATTTTGAATCAGCGCGGAGGCGGCGGAGAAGGCGTCCTCCCATGCTTTCTGCCGGGGATCCGCAGGAATGACGACGAGCAGATGCGCGGGAATCAGCCGACAGAACTGGTCCTCGAACCATTCTCCCCATTCCGCCTTCGTTTCCTTGTTCAATGTGGACATCATCGCCTCGGCGAACTTTTTCCGGCCATCCCCGCAGAACAGAATGAAGCGCCAAGGCTCCTGGCGAGAATGGAACGGGGCCCACGAGGCCGCCTCCAACAGCTCGATCACCAGCCGCTTGTCCAGCGGTTTGCCGTTGAACTTGCGAACGGTGCGCCGGCCGCGGACGGTCGCTTCCAGTGGGCCGATCCCCACCGCGCCGTCGCCGATCGCGGCATCACGCTCGACCCCCGAGGCTTCACGTTCGACTTCCTCCGGTCCCGTCTCGGTTGCGACATCGTCTCTTCCGTCCGCCGTTTCTGCGCCGCCCGAGGCTTCACGCTCGACTGCCGCCGATCCTCCCCCGGTTACGGTATCGTCCCCGGTGTCAGCCGCTCCCGTCTCGGTCACGGCGTGCTGCCCGCCAGCATGTTAGCCATTTCCTTCATCGTCTCACGCACGGTAACAATGTCGCTATTGTAATATTTGAGCGTATCGAGCAAATGAACGTCGCCGTTCTTCACCGCCGGCAGCGACTGCCACAGCGCGGAATCGCGGATCGCCTTGTACTCCTCCTGATCCCCGCTATCCTCCGACACGATGAGCAGCATGATGTCGCCCGCGTATTCCGGCAGCTTCTCCAGCGAGATTTCCACCGCATTGGCCCACTTCGCCTTCGCGATCTCCTCCTGCACCGCTGCAGGTGCCTTCGCCTCCAGAGCGGAGCGCAGCGCGTAACCTCCGAAATTGGTGCTCAGGTAAATACGCAATCGGCCTTTCTGAATACGGAAGATCGACACCGTCTTGTCGCCGATCGCCTCCTTTACCTGCTCCCGTGCCGCCGCGCGCTCGGCCTCGTAGGCTTGAATCCATTCCTGCGCCGCATCCGCCTTGCCCAACACGTCCGCCACGGTCGGCAGCACGTCGTAGATAGGATCTTCGAAGTTAATATAGACGACCGGAGCAATCTTCTCGATTTGGGCCATCGCATCCGGGTAAATCTCGGGCATATACTGTGAGAAAATGATCAAATCGGGCTTAAGATCCAATATTTTCTCCGCATTCGGCGGATCTCCCACATCGTCGATTCCCGTCAACTGATTTTGGGTAAAGGCGTTCTTCAGGTCGTTGGGACCGAGACCGATCGGCTTCACGCCGACGGTGAGCGCCTCGGAGGAAAACTCCGATACGACAACCCGCTGGGGTTGAACCGGAATTTCCACCTCGCGGCCAAGACCGTCCGTGAACAGACGAGTTTCTGCCGCTGAAGGAGCGGATTCGGCGGCAGACGGAGATGGAGACGAAGACGCGGACGGACTTGCCGTCTCGGACGGCGAGGAAGATGATGCAGACGGCGACTGGCTGCAGCCGGTCACCGACGCGAAGAGCAGCAGAACGGCAAGCGCGAACGCTCCTGCAGAGCGGATGCGAGCAAAGTTGGGTTGACTGGGCATGTTGACCTCCAAATGATAGTGATTCTTATTATCATCAAGAAGTATAGCCTCTTTCCCCGTCCTCTGCCATGCAGTCATATGACGTTCAAGATGGATTTTTGTGCGTCGCGCCCATCCGGCCAAGCGCCAATTCCGCCACTTCCTCCGCTTGTCTGAGAATGGATACCGGATCGTACGCCAGCCAGCGCCGAACGTCGAGCTCGTAGACATTCCCCCGCCGAACGGCGGGATAATCCGCCCAGATGCGGGAGCTTCGAATCCGCTCCCATAGCGAGCGGGTCGCTTCGTCCGGCTGCACGACGACGAACAGATGGTCCGCGCCGTAATGGGGCAGCTCCTCCAGCTCGATCACGGAGGAATGGTAGCTGGCGTTGATGACGAACTGCTTGCTCAGCTTGCGCGAGGGAGCCAGTTGCAGCGACTTGTACAGCGGATAGCCCATAATCATGTTTCCATACACTTGGAGCACCTCCGCGCGAACCCTCAACAGCGCGACAGTCTCCTCGCGGAAATAAGCTCTGGCGGCCGCGCGCAGCCCTTCCAGCTTTCGCTCGTAAGCTTCCAGCCACTGCCGGGCTTCCGTCTCCCTGCCCAATACGTCCCCAAGCGACGTCAACTGCCCGTATATCGGATCTTCGTTTTCCTTTACGACATAGACGCGCCCGTGCTCCGCCAAAGCCGACTCATGCTCGTGGCTGTGGGAGACGATCAGCTCGGGCCGATGGGATCTGAGCCGCTCCGGGTCCGGTCCCTTTTCCACCGATGGACCGATATCCTGCGTATAGGCCCCCCAGTCGGCCAGCTCTCCCTGCATGCCGACTACATGCGCGTCGATCGCAACCGGCTCTACGCCCAAGGCGCGCAGATGGCCGTAATAATCCAGGGCCACCACGCGCGGCACGCTCCTTCTCGGACTGTCCGACGGCGCTGCCCCGGTCACTCTCTTGAACACGCGGCTGAAATAATAGGGATCTTCTATGCCGACCTGCTTGGCGACTTCCTTGATCGCCAGCGGCGTGCTTCGAAGCAGTTCCTCTGCGCGTTCCACGCGGATTCTAATTAAATAATCGACGGGAGATTGCCCGGTGTGCTTCTTGAAAATACGAGAAAAATGCTCCGGAGTCAGCCCGGCCATCTCGGCCAGCTGATCTCTCGTCATCTTCTCTCCCAAATGACGTTTCATATAAGCAATAACGGTATCGATTCTGTCCCGCGGCGTTTCCTTTCCCACTCCGCCGAGTCCTCCCCGAGGGGTCTTTCTCGCCCTCCAGTAATTGAGAATAATTCTCAATACCTATTGTAGGGGAATAGGACCCGCTTTTCAACCGGCTATTGCTCCAACGCTCCATCCTGCACATCCTGCGTCCTGGAACCTGCACCTTGCATCCTGCACATCCTGCGTCCTCCATCCTGCATCTTGCATCCTGCGTCTGCTCAGCCTCTCCTTTTGCCCGGACGGACCTCGAAGAGGACTCCTTCGATCCACGTCCCCTGTTCGAAATCCCTGCCCCGCACCTGCACGCGATCCGGATAGACTTCCACGTAATAGCCTTGGCTGCCGTCCTTATGCTCGTCGTCGTCCGTCCACAAGTAACCGACCGAAGCAGCGTTGAACATCGCTGGGAGCCGACTTTCGCCGTTGTAGAAAGCGTAGGGAGTTCCCAATTCCCAATGGGTGTGGCCCGTGAATAAGATCGCATGAGGGTGCCTCGCCAGCACTCCCCGCAGCTCCTCGTCCTGCTCCACGCCGTGCCAGCCTTGCGATTCCCGGGAGCCGGCGACCGTATCTTTCAGCGGCTGATGCAGGAAGACAAACGCCGGCCGTCCCGTGCCGGTCTCCTCGCCCAGCTTGGCGTCCAGCCACTTAAGCTGTTCCTCCGACAGCGAGCAATACAGTTCAAGCCCCTTCTCCGTGCCCAGAAAAAGAAACAGATGCCCCTCTATCCGGTGATCGTGATACGGCCCCGCCATGCGGGTAGCTTCCAGAAAACGTCCCAGTCGCGCATCCCACTTCCCCAGCGCGATATCGTGATTCCCCGTCGCGAACCTCGCGTCCGGCAGCCGGTCTCCGTACTGCCGCCAAATCCGCTTCAGCTCCTCGTACTCTTCCGGAAAACCGTGGTCGGTTACGTCGCCGACGTGCATAATCCCGCAGCTGTCCGCCGCGTTCTCGGCGATGTCCCGAAGCGCGCGTTCCAGATTCCGGTTGTGCACATGCTGCGGATCGGCGGTTACGTGCGTATCCGTGATCACCTGGAAAGACAGCAGCGGCCGTTCGCCGTTCCCTTCATGCCCGATTGCTTCCATTATCCTCCGAGCCTCCTGTCGAAAATATTTCAATTAACACTTCTATTCCTCCGTAATGCCCGCTGCTCCCTAATGCCCTCTGTGACTCGTGCTCAAACCGACGACCCCGATGACGATGACAGCGATCCATCCGATCGAGGCGGGAGACAGCCGCTCTCCGAAAACGACGAAGCCCGCCAGCGCGATCAGCACGATCCCGACTCCCGACCAAATCGCGTAGACGACGCTGACCTCCATGTAGCCGAGCGCGAAGTTGAGAGCCGTGAAGCTGACGCCGTAGAAGACGAACAGCATCACGGAAGGGACGGTTCGGGTAAAGCTCTCCGACAGCTTCATGGATACGGTGCCCAACAGCTCCATGACGATCGCCAATCCAAGAAACAGCCATCCCATCTTTATTCTCCCTCCCTACTCCTACTCCTCTTCCTCTACGGCCAGCTCCCGATAGGAGAAGACGACCGCATCCGCGTCGGCAAGCCGCGCCGAGGCAGAGCTTCCCGGCTCGGCGATTCCGATCGCGACGGCGGCGCCCGCCGTCTTGGCCATTCGCATATCCCCGTTCGTGTCTCCGATCACGGCCACTTCCGCACACGACACGCCGAGCTCGCGGCAAGCCAGCTCCACCATATCGGCATACGGCTTGCCCCGTTCCACCCGATCGGTTCCGACGCAGGCGGCGAAGCAGTCGAGAATGCCGAGCCATTCCAGCTGCCGGACGGCGGAAGCCGTCTCGTCCGCCGTCACGACGGCCAAGGACAGCCCCGCCTCGCGGCAGCGCCGCACGAAATCGAGCGCGTGCGGCAGCGCCGTTACCGGACGGGTCCGCTCCAGATCGGCGTCGGCGTCGCGGCGGCATTCGTCGGCCAGCACCTTCGCCTCCGCCCAGCTCAGTCCCAGACGGTATCCGTGCCAGGTCAATATCGTCTGCAGGTCGCCGACCGTCCCCATGGCGAGCGGACCGCTCCGGTCGTAATCGGCGATCCGTCCGTCCGCGCCGGCCAGCGCGCCCAACCAGGAGCAGGCTTCCTCCGGAAGCGGAGGCAGTCCCCGCTCCCGAAGCCCGAAGGAAAACCGGGCGAGCATCCACTCGCTCCAGCGCCCCCAAGTGTATATGAAATCGAGCAGCGTTCCGTCCTTGTCGAACAGGATCGCCCGTATCGGGTAGCGAACGCCGCCCGCAATCAGATCCGCCATGTCCGTCCTCCTACTTCAGCTTGTCGAGCTCGCGCTGCGCCGTCGCCTTCGCTTCCTTCAGCGCCTCGGCCGCCGGCACGTTGCTGATCTGCACTTTGTCCGCGGCGATCTTGAGCGCGTCGTTGATTTTGCCGCCGGTCGGGTCCTGGAACGGCTCCGAAGCGTGCGCCGCCTGCTTGAGCGGAATCGTGCTTTGCGGATTGGCGGCGCTGTACTCGACGAACGCCGGATCGTCGAGCGCGGACTGCCGAACCGCGATATAGCCGGTGTTCATCGACCAGAAGGCGGTGTTCTCCGGGCTCATGAAGAAGCTGAACCATTTGAAGGCGGCCTGCTGCTGCTCGGGGCTCGCTTTCGCCGGGATGCCGGCCTGGATCGCGCTGGCGACCGGCTTGCCCTCGCCGACGCCTTCCCAGCCGGGCTGCTCCATCGCGGCCAGCTTCGTGAAATCAAGATCGCCCTGGTCGCCGCTCGATCCGGTGTAGCCGGCCGCATTGCCCTTCATGACATCGTCAATCGTCTTGTACCAATACTCCCAGCCTTGACCGCCGTAATGGATGCGCATGATTTGGTCCTCGTGGATCCACTTGCGGAACTGCTCCCACGTGTCGATCCATTCCGCCGAATCGATCGTCACCGTCTTGCCGTCCTCGCTTAGAATGCTCCCGCCCTTGCTCAGCGTGGCGTCGATCATATTGTCGGCGCCCCACATCGGCTCCCAGCCGTAGAACGTCGTTTTGCCGCCGGATTTGACGGTCATCTTGGCCGCGGCCTCGCCCAGCGCCTCCCAGGTGGTCAGGTTCTCGGCTTTGATGCCGTTTTTCTCCAGCGCTTCCTTGCTGTAATACATCACCTGCGTCGTTCCGTACATCGGCAGGAAATATTGCTTGCCGTCCACTTTCCCCTGCTCGAGGAAGGTCGGAATGACGTCGGCCGCGTTAAAATCGGAATTTGCGGCAATCAGATCGTCTATCGAAGCGTAATAGCCTTTGCGCGCCCAGTCCACGTTCGACGACAGCACCGCAGCGGGCACGTCGCCGGATGCGATGGCCGCCTGCAGCTTCTTGCCGGTCTCCGAATAATCGGCCTGAACGACCGGCTTGACGATCACTTCCTGCTGCGAAGCGTTGAACTTGTCGATCAGCGTTTGCATATTCTCGCCGAGCTTGCCGCCCAGGCCGTACCAGAACTCGATCGTCACGGGCGCTTGCGGCGCCGGCGTCTCCGACGGAGAGGCGACGGGCGACTCGCTTGCCGAAGGAGATTGCCCTTCCGAACCTGTCGCGGCCCCTTCGCTTCCTCCGTTTCCTCCGTTCGAACCGCAAGCCGTCGTCAGCAGCAGCGAGCCCAGCAGCAAACCGGCAAATCCCTTTTTCCCAATCAACATGTGTGTTCCCTCCGTTTTTTTATATAGATGGATAACTCCTACCCCTTGCTTGCGCCCGCGGCCAGATCGACGCTCCGCATGATCGTTCGTTGCCCGACCAGGAAGAGCGCCAGCAGCGGCGCGATCGTGAACGCGCTGGCGGCCATGATGAGCGGCCATTTCAGCCCGTAAGCACCCCCTTCCACGAAAAAGCTCCTCAGCCCGGCCGACACGAGCTGCAGATCCGGATCTTTGGTGATCAGCATCGGCCAGAAATAGTTGTTGTACTGCTCGATAAAAGCGATGAGCGCCAGCACGGCGAAGGAGGAACGCGTCAGCGGCGCGATAATCGTCCACAAAATCCGCAAATGCGAAGCCCCGTCGACTTTGCCGGCCTCCACCAGCTCGTGGGAAACCTGCAGGAACGCTTGCCGGATCAGAAAAATCGAAAATACGCTCACGCTGTTCGACACGATCAGGCCCGCGTACGTGTTCAGCAGATGCAGCTTGCCGAGAATGACGTAGCCGGGCAAATAGACGGCCGTGGCCGGCACCATATAGCCGACGAGCACAAGCGCCGTGAAAAAACCTTTGAGCCGAAACCTCATATGGGTCAGGGCGTAAGCCATCATGCCGGAATTGAGGATTTGCAGCACGACGATCGTTCCGGCCACGAATACGCTGTTGAACATGTACCGCGCGAACGGCGCGGCCTGCCAGGCATCGGCAAAATTGCTCCACAACGCCTCCTGCGGCCACAGCGTCGGCGGAAACCGCCAGATTTCGTCGTTCGTCTTCAGCGCGCTCGTCGCCATCCAATAGAACGGGAACGCCATCGCGATCGCGGCCGCCGCGAGCAGCAAATTGCGCAACACCGCGGCAAACCGGTTGGCGGCTCGCATAAAGCTTCTCTCCTTTCGAGGCGGAATCAGGAATAATGAACGGTTCGGCGTCCGACGAAGAACGAGACGAGGGACAACAGAACGCAGCCGACGATAAGCGCGATCGCCACCGAGGAAGCTTCCCCGATCCGGAAGGCGTCGAAGGCCGATTGGTAGTACAAATACAGCAGCGTTCGCGTCGATCCGGCGGGTCCTCCCTGCGTCAGCACGTTGATCTGGTCGTAGGCCTGCATCGCCTGAATGAACTGGACGATGACGAGGAAGAACGTCGTCGGCGAGATCAGCGGAAGCGTCACGCTGACAAGCTTCCTCCAGCCGCCGGCGCCGTCAAGCTCAGCCGCCTCCAGCAGATCCGACGGAATGTTGCGAAGGGCGACGAGGTAGAAAATCATGCACCAGCCCGCCGACTTCCAGACTGTGACGATCAGTACGCCGACGAGCGCCCATTGCGGATCTTGCAGCCAGCGAATTCCCTCCAGGCCGACTCCTCTCAGAACGCTGTTGGCGAGGCCGACCTCCGGCTCGTAGATCCAGGACCAGACGATCGATACGGCGACGGTCGGCGTAACCCAAGGCGAGAACATCAGCAGGCGGTAAAAGGCGCCCGCTCTCATCCGGCCGTTGAACAGCAGGGCGAGCGACAGCCCGATGACGATGACGGGAACGACGCTGCCGAGGCAGAACAGCGCCGTTACGCGCAGAGCTTGATAGAAAGCCGGATCGACGAGCAGATTGCGGTAATTGTCCAAGCCGACGAACAGCTTGTCCGGGCTCATGAAGTCCCACTCCGTAAAGCTCAAATACACGACGTAACCGAGCGGAACAAACCAGAACAGCGTGAGCGGGACCATCGCGGGAAGCGTGAACAGCAGCGCTTTGAGCTCTCCGCCAAGACGAAATCGATTCATCTTTCCCTCCTTTTCTACCGTTCAATAACGATTGAATATTTGGTATAATTGAGCTGTAAAACAAACATCCCTTCGTGTGTTCAATAATTATTGTACGTTCATCCAGAGAGAAAAGGGTTATTGCCGCGTGAAGCGAAAATAAAGTTTATGTAAAATTTGCGGCCGTCCGGAAGATTGATAGGCGAAAACGGCGAAGGGAGCTGCGGCATGAAGAAGGCCACCTCGGGGAAAATGAAGGAACCGACGACGACGCGGGAAGAAGTCCGGTTGAAGATGATCGACGCCATTGCGCAAACGATGGACTTGTACGGAGTGAATTATTCGTTCGGACAGCTGTACGGCATTATGTTTTTCGAGGATCGTCCGATGACGCTCGAGGAAATGCGCACCCGCATGAACATGAGCAAAAGCAATATGAGCTACGCGGTTCGTTCGCTGATCGAATCGAAAATGGTGACGAAGCTGAACGAGAAGGACGAACGGAAGGATCTGTACGCCGCCGAGACGGACTTCTTCAAAGCGTTCCAGGCGTTCTTCGCCGCGAAGCTGCAGCGGGAGATCGACGTCATGCGCAAGGCGATCGACGAGTCGCTTCCCGAGCTGACGGAGAGCATTCTGGCGCGGGATACGCCGGAGGAGGAACGGAATCTGAGCCTGGACGACCTGCACAAGCTGAAGCACGCCGCCGGTTACTACGAATGGCTGCAGCGCTTCGTCCATGGGCTTCAGGAGGGAGTATTGTTCGACGGGCGACTCGCTGAAGCGGCCGCGGAGTCGGCCTCGCGCGACGATTCCTCCAACTGAGATCCCGGGAGGGGCGCGCGGCTGCAAGTTGACAAACCCCGCGCGAGCCACTATAGTCGAGGCGTAAATTCTCACGATGAGGAGGCTTCCTTGTGCTCGGCAGCGGGGACCATCGATTGTTCTGGGAAAATACCTTCATCACCATCCGCAGCGTCCGGCTGCATTACGTTCAGCCTCATCAGCCGCTGCTTTACGACAAGCTGCCTGCCAGCGTCTTTCTCTTCCTCTGCCAAGGCCGGGCAGGCATCGAGCTGGGAAGCGACCGTCTCACGGCGGAGCGCTTCTTCGCGCTGCACGCGGGAGCGGGCGCCCGGCTGGCCCTCTACCCCGAGCGCCGGGAATGCAAGTGCTGCGTCGTCGAATACGGGCTTGGTCCCGACGCTTCCGGCGATGAGCTTCCGGCCGCCTACCTGGATTCGTACGGCTTCATTCCGGAGCGGCCGCTCGCCATGTCGGACCTGATGGACAAGCTGCTCCAGTCGGATCGGCAGACAGACACTTTGATGCAGCAGTCTATCGTCAAAGGTTACTTTTATCAATTCGTAGAACTGGTGCTCGGCCAGCTCGACGGCAGCGCGCTCGCCGAGCCCGGCGGAGACGGCGTGTCGGAGGCGCTTCAGTATATCCATCTCCACTATGAAGAAGAAATTACGCTCGAGCAGTTAGCCGGATTGGTCGACGGCAGCCCGCGGCACCTGAGCCGCCAGTTCAAGGAGCGGATGGGCGTCAGCCCGATCGATTACGTCATTCATCTGCGCATGAAGAAGGCCAAACGGCTGCTGGCCGCCACCGACGCAAGCCTGCAGGAAATCGCCGAAAGCGTCGGCTACACCGACAGCTACGCCTTCGCCAAAATGTTCAAGAAGCAGACCGGAACGCCGCCCATCGGCTACCGCGACCTGCACCGCCTCCGGAATGCGTCCCCCGAGGCTCTCTCACAGGGCGGACGCGCGCTCGCCGCGGCCGCAAGAAGCGTGCAAACGTCGACGGGCAGCGTCCGGGTGCCGTTGCGCGCGGAGCGCGTCGTCGTTCTCTACCTGATCGGGGACGTGCTGGCTTGCGGAGTCGTGCCGGTCGGCATCTCGGATCTGTATTCGGGGGCCAGCTTCGAGGCGGACGCGGCCGGCATCCCCCAAGTCGGCCCTTGGTACGCCCCCGATCTGGAGGCGATAGAGGCGCTTGAACCCGATCTGATCATCGTTCCCTCCGAACAAACGTGGAAGCTGGTCAAGCACATCGCGCCAACCGTCTGCATCGACGCGTTCCACGATCCGGCCGAACAGCTGGCGATGGTGAACGCGAGCCTGGGCCGCAGCCTCGACGTCTGGTCCAAGACGGATCGCCTGTCGAAGCTGGCCGCGCGCTGCAAGGAGCAACTGCGGCAGGCCGGACTGCTGGACTGCACCGTCACGATCGTCGAAGGCGGCCTCAAGGGAATGGCTGTCGTGTGCAGCAAATGGAGCGGACGCGGCTCGCAAGCTCTCTATCATTTTCTTGGCCTGAAGGCTCCGGCCTTCATTCAGAGCCGGATCGACTATACCGGAAAGGGCAGCAACATGGTCGTTGCTCTTGAAAATCTGCCCGCGGTAGCCGGAGACTTCCTGATCCGCTCCTCTTATCCGGGTATGGACGACCTGTCCGTCCATGAAGTCTGGCGCAGCCTGCCCGCCGTAAGCGGCGGCCGTCTGATCGAGCTGGATTTCGGTCTGCTCTATTATCCCGATGCGCTGTCGATGGAGCGGCAGATCATCCGCATGACCGAGCGGCTGCTGGACTGCGCGAAACGCGGCTTTGGCCGAATCGGACAGTAGCCGCGTCCGAATCCGACATTGTTCCATCTCCTCGCCTCGTGCTACATTACGTGATGATAATGATTATCACTATCAGAAAAGGGGGCCGGCCGATTCCGGCACCTCTACTCGCACAAGGACGAAAGGAGTCAGGAACGATTGATGACACACCGGAAACATTTTGCTTCTCTCGCGCTCATGCTGCTTGTTCTGCTGCTGGCAAGCGCGTGCGGGGCCAACAACGAAGGCGCCAGCTCCCCCGCCGCTGCGGCTCAGCCGACAGCTTCGGCACAGCAAGCCGAACAACCTCCAAGCTCGGAACAGCCCTCCGAGGAGCCCGCGCAGGAGGAACCGGCCACTCGCATTGTCTCTACGATCAAAGGAGACGTCGAGGTGCCGAACCGTCCCGAACGCATCGTCGCGCTGTATATGATCGGGGACGTGCTGTCCTTCGGCATCTCCCCCGTCGGGATCTCGGACGTGTACGAAGGCGCGGCCTTCTGGGACCAGGTCGACGGGATAACGACGCTCGGAGAATGGTTCAAACCGAATCAGGAGGTCATCCTCTCGCTTAATCCCGACCTGATTTTGGTGCCCAGCGAAGAAACCTACGAGGCGCTGCGCAAAATCGCGCCTACCGTCCTCATCGATACGTTCGGGCAATCTCCCGAGGCGACGATCGCAGAGCTCGGCGAAGTGCTGGGCAAGCAGGAGCAGGCCGCGCAGATGCTCGCGGATTTCAAGGGCAAGATGGAGAGCGGCCGTCAGAAGCTGGCCGACGCCGGTCTGCTGGACAAAACCGTCACCATCGTCGAGGGCGGAGACAAAAACGTGATGTACGCCGTGTCCAGTCTGGATTACGGAAGAGGTTCACAGGCGATCTACCGTCACCTCGGCTTGAAAGCGCCTGAGCTCGTGCAGCAGCAGATCGACAAAAACTCGGCCAATCCCGACGAAGCCGGCTCGCTATCGCTTTCCTTCGAGGTGCTTGGGGACTACGTCGGCGATTACGTGTTCCGTTCCTCCTACGAAGGAATGGCCGATCTGAGCGGCAATCCGCTGTGGACCGGCATTCCCGCCGTCAAGGAAGGACGGCTGGTCGAAATTCCGTTCGGCTTCTGCTACTACAGCGACTTCTACTCGCTGAACAAGCAGATCGACTATATCGTCGACGCCATGATCGCAGCGGTCCAATAATTCGCAAAGAGCTGTCTCGCAAGGTCGGAAACGACCGGAGAGACAGCTCTTCTTAGAGGTTCTTTGTACATTCAAGGCATCATGACAGGAATTTTGCTATAGCCGGCTCCATTATATCAGGATAGCTCCTCCAACAGGTTAGCCTCTCAGCAGCACGTCGTTATCCCCTTCGCTCAGAACCCGCTCGGCGATCCGTCCATCCGCCAGCCGCAGCGTCAGCCGCGCTTCCATGCCCGAAGGGATGACGGCTCGTACGCGCACCCCGCCGTCCTCGCGCTCCCAGCGCGCATAGACCGGGCCGAGCGGCGTCCAGACCTTCCCTTCGGCGAACGTCAGGCTGTCCGGCAAGTAGGGGCGGATAATCGTCCGGGCGAAGCCCGGCGCCTCCGACTGGATGCCGACGACGTATTCCTGCAGCAGTCTCGCCGGATAGCCGTTCCAGGCGTGGGAGTGGCTTTCGAGATCTTCCCAGCCTTCCCACATCGTATTCCATCCTTGGGCGATCATATATCCCCAGCCCGGGTATTCCCTGCGGTCGAGCAGCGCGAACGCATCGGCCTCCCGGCCGTTGTCGAACAGCATGCGCAGCAACGGCAGCGTCAGCACCGTCCGGCATTCCCACCGCTGCTCCGCCACGGAGGCGATTGCCCGTTCCCGGTCTTCCTCCGGCACGAGTCCCGCGGCCAATGCGAGTGCGGTCACGCCCTGGTGGGTCGCGGACAATTCCGAGCTGTCGCGGAAACGCTTCTTCTCCGCGTCGTACAGCTGCGAGACGATCCGCTCGCGCAGCAAGTCAGCATGAGCCGCATACGCCTCGCTCTCCTCCCCGCGTCCGATCAAACCGGCCGCCCGGCTGACCGCCCTGAGCGCAAGAACAAGCTTGATCTGCTGCACCGTCAGGAACTGTCCTTTATGCTCGACCGAAGGGTACGGCCAATCGCTGATATGCCAGCCTTTGTCCAGCGGCACGAGCCCGGTGTCGGCATCCCGGATGCCGACGAAGTAATCGACCATGCGTCGGGCCGTCCCGTAAAATCTCTCCAGTACGCCGACGTCTCCCGACGCTTCGTACACTTTCCACATCAGCGTGGCGTAGTGCAGATCCCACTCCGGGATTTGCAGATGGAAGTCCGGATGCCCGTAATTGATCGGCGCCACGAACGGGAACGTGCCGTCGGGAAGCTGCGCGTCGGCGAAATCGGCCAACGTCTTCTCCAACACGTCGACGCCCACGAAATTGTACAGCAGCGCCTCCGCCTGCAAGTCGGTGTCCGCCGTATACTGCGCCTGCTCCCGGTGCGGGCAGTCGACGGTCTGGCCGAGCGTATTGTTCTTCTGCGTGCGGATGCAGGCGGCGTACAGCTCGTTCAGATGCGCGGCCGAGCATGAGAATTCGCCGATCTGCGCCATCTCCGTATACGCCCAGCAGACGGCGATCTCCCCTTCGGCGATCTCGCGCGGATACCCGGTCACTTCCACGTAGCGGAACGCCTTGTACGAGAAATCCGGCTGCCACGTCTCCAGTTCGTCCCCGCGCATCGTATATTCGTCATAATAGTTGTCGGAATGCTCGTTCGCGACGTTATGGTTAACCCGTCCGTTCTCGTCCAGCTTCTCCGAATAGCGCAGCCGGACGGTCGCGCCTGCAATTCCCTTCAGCGCAAGCTTCGGCCAGCCCGACACGACGGCGCCCGCGTCGAACACCTGCGCGAACTCGGCCTCGCCTCCCGCCGGCCGCGGCAGCTTGACGCACGCGATCTCTTCCGCGATCGCGCCCTCGGGTATGCGCTGCGCCTCCATCGGCCAATCGTCGCGCCCGATCCGCGCCGGCTTCGCCCTCACCGCGCCTTCCTTCCGCCACCCCGGATAGCGCCACTGCGGGTCCAGCTTCCGCGCGTCGTAGGCCTCGATCGCCGATACCCTGCGGTTTTGCTGATAGGGCGTGCCCGCCTCGTGGGGCATGCTCGCCAGCGCCTGCCAGGACGAGTTCGTCCTCACGATCTGCTCCGCGCCGTCCGCGTAGACGAGATGGAGCTGAAGCCTGAACCCCGGCAGTCCGTCGTAATAATTTTGCCCTCCGCCGCCCAGGTAGTGAGCGTCCGCCGTCAAGCAGTTCGGACCGTCCTTCAGCAGCTCCGCAACGTCGTAGGCCAAGTACGCTTTGCGCTTCTCCGGATTCGTCGGTGCCGGGGACACGTACCCGCCGAGCCTCGCCCCGTTCACGTACACCTTGGCCGCATTGTGCGCCGAATAGAACAGGATGGCCTGCTTCAGCGGGCCGCGCACGCGGAACTCCTTGCGGAAATAAGCGAAATCGTTGACGCGGACGCGCCGCGACCGCCAGATCCAATCCGCTTCCCATGCCGTCTTAAGCTCCTGCCGATGCTTGCGCCTCTCCCTCTCGTGTCCCGTCATCCCAACCGTCCTCCCCGCTGGCTTTTTTTCCAGCATACCATGCTTTTTTTCGTTGCCTATAGGGGGGTTAATATGATATCAATAGGGCAAATACATCCTATTCGCAAGGGAGCAGGGGACATGGCCTCATCGCCGTTCACGCTGGAAGGCAAGCTGTATTGGACGCCGGACTTTCCGATCGCCGTCACAAGGGAGCGGGAACGATTTTCTCTGCCGATCCATATTCACGATTTCGTGGAAGTTCAGTACGTTGCGGAGGGAAAAGGATTTCATTACATCGGGGACGAGCGGCTTTACGTGGAAAAAGGGGACTTCTTCATCATTCCGATCGGCACGCGCCACGTCTACCGCCCCGCATCGGAAGCGCCGAAGGACGAGCTGATCGTGTACAACTGCCTGTTCGATCCGTCCGTTCCGCGGAAGCTGGCGCTGGCATACCCGCTGCCGGGTCCGGCGCTGGAGCTGCTGTCCGGAGACGACCGCCCTTACCGCCGGTTCAAGGATTCTTATAACGAGGGGAAAGCGTGCATGGAAGCTCTGTACCGGGAGTATCAATCGCAATTGCCCGGCTACGAGGCCGTTCTCTATGCACGCTTGACCGAGCTTCTTGTGTGCCTGCACCGTCTGGAGCCGGCCGGGCGCCCCTCCGCTCCGGCAAGCTCGCGGCTGGCCGCCGCGCTCGAATATCTCGAACGCAACTGCGAGCGTCCGCTTACGCTGCCGGAGGCCGCCGCCCTGCTCCCGGTAAGTCCAAGCTACATGCAGCGCATGCTGAAGCGGACGACGGGGCAGTCGTTCACGGAGTACATGCAGAACCTGCGAATCCGCAAAAGCTGCGAGCTGCTGCGCCGGACGGCGCTCCCCGTCAAGGAGATAGCCGCCCGGTCGGGGTATCGCGATCTGAAGTTCTTCCACGAGCTGTTCCGCAAAAAGACGGGAAGAACGCCCCTCGAGTATCGGAACCAAGAGGACGGCGGCTGACGCGGCTGCCCGGTCAGGCGGTTCTCGGCGGCTCCCCCGGTTCGGACGAGCAAGGGGCTCCGAGACGAGGCGGACGGTTCAGCAGCGCCGTGCGGCGTTGGCCGCCGTTCGGCCGCTTCGGCTCAAAGCTCGCACAGCTTCGCGTCCTCCAGCGTCCCCGTCCCGGCTTCCAGCCGCAGCGTGCGGATCTCGAAACCGTTCAGCCGGACCTCATGGCGGAGGCCAAGCGACGGAATCGAGACGTACGTCGACTGCGGGGAACCGGTCGGCTCGAACAGGCGCAGGATGTACCCTTCTCCCCGCTCCTCTTTCTTAAATGCGCTGAGCTGCACCGTCCCTTCCTCCAGCCGGACGAAGGAGCCTGGCTTCTCCCCGTCCCCGGAAGGGAAGAAGGACAGCGCGTACGGCCTTTCGTTGCGGACGTCCGCCTCGCGGTCGACTATGGCGCGTCTCTCCGCGAGCGGTCCCGCGTTCAGCCAGAAAACGTATTGGCGTTCTCCCTGATCGATGCGCGGGGAGAAGCGGTCTTGCGGCATCAGCGGGCGATCGCCGATCGGATGGGCGCAGTAACCCGGGCTTCTGAGCAGCGACAGGCGAATTTCGCCTTCGCGGCAATCCGAGCCGTAGATGCCGTCGTTGATGCACGTCACCGCTAACCCGTCCTTCTCCGAATGTACGGCCACCCATTTCTGCGCGACCGCCTCGTCGCCGTTGCTTGGCAGCTCCTGCGCCCCGAACGCCGTCTGCCCGACGAACGAGCCGTCCCGCAGCGCGGTCGGGATCGACAGCTTCAGCATTTTGTCCTTTTCATTCCAGAACGCACGCACGCGCACTTCGATCTCCGTCCCCCGCTTGGGCAGCCTGTAGGTCAGAACGATCGCGGACGCTCCGTAGGAGAGCACCGCTTCGATGACTGTACGGACTTCTCCGTCCTCGACGACCCTCACGGAAGGAACCAGCCGCCCCTTCACGCCCGAAAAGTCGGTTCCCGCTCCCGGCGACATAAGCGAGAAGGCGCCGATGTCCGGGGAGAACGCATTCGTATCCATCCGCCAGGGATCCTCGTTATCCTGCACGACGACCGGCCGGAAAGCTCCGGGCAGCAGGAACGACTCGCCGCCGACGGCATATTCGTCGATCAGGCCCGTCTCCGCGTTGACGACAACGGACAGCTCTCCGTTCGAGAAGCGATAGACTCCGTCCGTCGCTTGAAGCTCCGGTTCCGGCTTGCGCTCCAGCATCTCGATCCGGCAATCGAAGCGGTTCATCGAGGAGGGCGCGAGCTCGGCTTCGAAGACGACCCGCTTGCGCCAGTCAAGCGTCAGGTTGCTGAGCTCTTTCTCCGGCTGGCTCGGGATGCGCGCGCCGCCCTGGTAAGCGACCGGCATCGAGAACTCGTCCTTCCAGTTCTGGTCCTCCAGCATGAACTCGCATTCGAAGACGCCCCGAACCGGGAAAGGATGCGGATTGTAGACGAGCACCGGATATTCCTTCGATTCGGCCTTGGGCTGCCCGGCGGCCAGCGCGAAAAACGCCCTCGCCTTCAACCGTGCGACGATCTCCAGCCCATGGTCGAGCAGACGCAGTGCGGCCTCCTCGGCGGGCTGTATGGAAGTGCCCGGCAGGATGTCGTGGAACTGCGCCGTCATCAGATCTTTCGCCGCCTCGCGCAGATCGTCCGCCGGATAAGCCAGCCCGGTCTGCTGCGCGGCGGCGGACAGCATTTTCTCCGTCATATACAGCTCGTTCTCCAACTGCCGGTGCTTCTGCTTGATACGGATCATCGACGTATAGCAGCCGACGAACCGGGGATTCAGGTCCCCTTCGTAGGCCGGAAATTCCTTCGTACCCCGGACTTCCCGGAAGTACGCTTCAGGAGTGGAATGCACGATCTCGCAGCCCGATCCGGAAGCTTCGTCCATCATCTCGCGGATTTTCCTCAGATCGGCGCGGGAGGGGCCGCCTCCGTGATTGCCGACGCCCCACAGCACCATCGTCATCGAGCCGTCCGGAATTTCCCCGCGAAGCTTGTCTATCTTGAGATGCGCCTCCCCAAGCAGCGTATTGTAGCCGCCCGAGATGCGGTGCGCGATAATTTCGCTGCCGTTAAAACCCTTCCAGGCGAACTCCTGGGCGGGAGCCTTGTCGAAGCCGTCGGGGCGCATGAAAATATAAGAGTCGTACCCCGCCTGCCGCATAATCTGCACAAGTCCCCGCGTATGGCCGAACGAATCGAAGTTGATCGCCGTCGTCGGCTCGACGCCGAACTTGTCGCGGAAGTACGTTTTGCCGAGCAGCATCTGGCGCACGAACGACTCCCCCGAGGGCATGTTGCAGTCCGGCTGCAAATACCAGCCGCCCATGATGTGCCATTTTCCTTCCCGAACCAGCCTCTGGATTCTCGCGAACAGCGCCGGCTCGTACTCTTCCACCCATTGGTAGAGAATCACTTCGTTATGATTGAACACATACCCGTCGAACTCCTCGCAGAAATCCGCCGCCGCGCGGAAGGTCGATACGGCTGCCGACGCGCCTTCCTCCCACTCCCACTGCCATACCGGGTCCAAATGCGCGTTGCTGATCAGGTGAAGTTTTTTCAAAATGATCCCTCCGGTTCTTGTCGTCCTTCCTCCCCATTGTCCCTCGGCGGCGCCGTGCGGTAAATTGACTATTCGCATCAATAGTTGTTCTATTGTGATAAGATAGCAGAAGAGCAGTTGAAACCGGGAGGGGCGGACATGGACATTCAGCGCTGGAAGCAGGATCTTCCTGCGATTTTCACGAAGCTATGCCGGGAAATCCAGGTTAATGATACGGTTATCGACTGGATCGATATCATTTTCGAACAAATCGGCAACGCCAGCAAATGCCCGCCCCACTCCCATACCTGGTTCGAATTCAACTATGTACTGAGCGGACGGATGCAGACCCGCTTCCGCGATCGGCTCGTCACGATCAACGAAGGGGACTTCTTCCTCATTCCGCCGGGACTCGTCCATTCTCACACCTATACGAAGGGCAATCCGCACGAGGGCATCTGCCTTCGCTGGCGAATCCGACGCGCGGATGGTCCCGAAAACGGAGGCGGAGCCGGGGAGTCATGGTACGACGAATTGAATCGTTTAAGCCATTGGAAGCCGGGCGGATACACGGACCGTTACGGGGTTAGGGAAATTTTGCTGCATTTTATCGAAGAAGCGTTAACCGGCAGATCTCCTTTATCCCTTCAGCTCATTTTGCTGAGGCTGCTGGAGACGATCGCCTCGATCGCTCAATCGGAACGGCACGGACAGGAGGAGCCGGAAGGACCGAAGGATCAGCTGATCAAAAAAATCGAGGTGTATTTGGAGGATTTTCGAGGCAAGCGATTTAACGTCGCCGATCTGGCCGCTTCGCTGCATATGAGCTACGGCCATCTGTGCAGGGTATACAGGCAAAGAACCGGCATCACCCTGATCGAGAGGATGAACCGGCTCCGTCTGGAGAAGGCAGCTGCGCTGCTGCGCGAGCCTTCTCCTCCGCTGATTAAGGAGGTCGCCGAAATTGCCGGCTTCCCCGATCTCTATTACTTTAGCAAAGCGTTCAAAAAAAGGTTCGGCGTCAGCCCTGCCTCCTACCGGAAGCAGCACGGACTTGGAGATTCGCCAAACCGGCTGGCCGGGGCAGGCTCTGCGGACGGCTAGCCGGACCTTGTCCGGCAGGTTTCCCGGCCGACTGAAGCCGTACCTTCGTTAACGGCAGCGCCCGGAGAACACCAGCTTGCCGAATCTCTCTGAGATATGGTAGTTGATCGCTCCCGTAGGCGACCATGCCTGAAAATGGCGGGTGCCGTCCGGCTCGTCGTCGATGCGGAAAAAGTTGATTCTCCACTGCGTCCCGGCTTCGGGGGCTTGCGAGAAATTGGAGAAAGGCAGCTTAAACGTGTACGTGCGCCGGTCCCCGTCGGCCTCGATCGTCCGCTCGAAGCCTTGCACTTCCCATTCCGAGCCGATCTTAAAGCGATCGGGTTCGTTCTCGTTGTCATGATCGATCATCAGATCGCAGAGCACGCCGTTCGGACTGACGACCAGTTCCATATACCGCCTGCACTTGCCTTCTTCGTCGATGAACATCTCCACGACGTCCTGCTCCCACAGCGGATCTTTGCGGTTCGTATACTGCGAGACGACGTACGTGTCCACGCACTCGAACCTCATGTACAGGAAACGGTCGTCCCAGCAAGCTTTAACCCGCGTCTCCTCGCGAACGTCGCCGCCGGTGACGACGTCCACCAGACCGACCGAGGGGATGCCGTCCCATACTCCGTCCGCGTCATTCACATATTGGCATTGATAAGTCGGAATTTCTCCAAGCTTCGACATAATGGCCTCCGTTGTTTTCCTATTCTATTGCGCCCGCTCCATTCTCTCGGCGCTTTGCCTCAATGCAGGCCTGCGAACACGCGCTTCATATCGATATCGATGCAAGAAAACAAAGGGGAAGTTACCCTGTTCGGGGCAACGTACGTTTCTACTAAATTCAGCTTGCCGTCCCCGTTTAGAATAAACTGATCCAGAGTCAGGTGAACCGGATCGACGATCCAGTATTCCTTCAGTCCGAAGCGTTCGAATTGGCGTTTTTTCCTCACCTTGTCGTTATGACTCGTCGAGGGCGACAAAATTTCAACGGCCAGATCCGGAACGCCTTCGATCCGTTTCTCCTTGATAATAGCAGCATTTTCATGCAAAATGTACACCAGATCGGGCTGAAACTGATTGTCCTCGTCCAAATAGACGTCAACAGGGGAATAGAGAATGGTCCCGTTCGGGTGACAGGTTTGATGGAGCATAATATGGAGCGCTCCGGAAATTTGCTGATGATGAATCGTCGGCGCCGCCTGCATATCGTAGCGGACGCCTTCGATAATCTCGTAGCGCTCCTCCTCCATTCCGAAAAAGTCCAGGTCGTCCCCGTCATACGCGTAATTCTCTGTCTGTTCTTTCACAACAGGTTCCCGTTTCTTGGACTCGTCATCCTTGCGCTTGTCCGACATTTTATCGACGCCTCCTCTGCTTTTTATTCTCATTTTACTATTAATGGAATTTTTAAGCAACGAAATTGCAGCCGATCGCACGCTCTTCTGTCGAACGACGTCATCCTCTGCGAGCCTATGTCCCTTGCACTTTGAACTCGGCGGCGGGCAGCCCCTTCACGCCCGGCTTATACACGAACAGGCTTCCTGCCAGCGGCTCTCTGCGGAGCTGTTCCTCGCTCAGCCCAACGCTCGCGGAAGTAATGTACAGTTCGTCCAGATCGTCGCCGCCGAAGCAGCAGGAGGTGACCCGGGATACGGGCAGCTCGACGCGCTCCAGGCATTCGCCGGTATCGGGATCGAAGCGGCTGACGGCATGTCCGTCCCAATGCGCGACCCACAGCTTGCCTTCGGCATCAACGGTCATGCCGTCGGGGTATCCCTGATCGGCGGGGATAACGGCAACGGTCCGGCGATTGGAGATGCCGCCGCTCCCGGCGTCGAAGTCGAACTTGTCGATCCGTCTCGTGCTCGTATCGATGTAGTACATCGTGCTGCCGTCGAGACTCCAGCCGAGGCCGTTGGAGCAGCCGATCTCCTCCGCCATCTTATGCGCGCTTCCGTCGCCGTCCAGCCGGTACAGCGCGCCGGTCGGAGCCCCGTCAGCTATCGGCATCGTGCCCGCCCAGAACCGGCCGGCCGGATCGCACTTGCCGTCGTTAAAGCGGTTGCCCGGCAAATGCGCCTCGGGGTCGGCGATCGGCTCCAATTCGCCTGTCTCCGCGTCCAGGAAATGAAATCCGTTCTGCAAAGCGCATACCATTCGTCCGTCCGTCGCCCGCACGACCGCGCCGATCCGCTGTCCTACCGATACAGACTCTTCCTCGCCCGTCTTCGGATTCCACATCCGTATTTTCATGCCCTCGATGTCCACCCATACGAGCCGTCCGCTCTCCGGGAGCCACAACGGCCCTTCTCCGAGCACCGACTTTTCCGCGTTGATCGCTTCCGCCCGTTTCGTCATTCGACTCATCCTCCCAATCTTCCAATCTACGTACCATCGTACAGCGCGCTCCGATGAAAGCGCAACCCTTGACGCCCGTTCCTTGATGCCGGCCTCGTTCACAGCCTCGAATCCAATCTTTTGTTCAATCTCGATACTAATTGATAATGATTATCATTTGCGATATGATAAAAACAGAAAACCGAAAGGATGGATCCTATCCATGTCTGCCACCCAACAGAAGTCGGCCCTGTCCCAGCTGATTCGGAAGAGAAGATCGATTCGCAGTTTCGCCAAGCGGGACTTGTCCCCTGAACTGATCGTCGAGCTGCTGCAAGCGGCGGAGGCCTCGGTTCTATCGACGGATCAAGAGCCTTCCCATCGCTTTCTTCTGCTTGCCAGTCCGGATGGCAAAGCCAAAGCGGCTTCCATCGTCATGGACGCCTACTCCGAACAAGGGCTGTACAAGTGGCTGCCGAACAAGCTCAACCAGTTGATGGCCGATCGCATCGCGCAAATCCCCGCCTTTCTGATCGCGATCGCGAAGGACCGGGGGGAGAAGGAGCGGGAGCGCGCGACGGTCAGCGCCGTGCTGCAGAGCCTGACTCTGCTCGCTTGGGAACGCGGCATCGGAGCGGTGTGGAATACGGAATCTTTCATGCATAAACCTTCCTTTAAGCTCGGCGTCGGCGTGCAGGAAGACGAGCGCATAGTCACCATCCTGTATTTGGGGTACTGCGAGAAAGTCCCGAAGACGAAGCCGCGCACGCCCGCGGAGAAGAAGCTGACTTATTTGTAATTTCATGATGAACGGAGGCTGTCTGATATGAGTATTCTTTCTCTCTTCCGGGAAGCGCGGGAGGTGCGTCGGTTCTCCGACCGTCCCGTCTCCCGGGAGGTTATTCTGTCCATTCTGGAAGACGCCGTCTGGGCGCCCAATCACAAGCTGCGGGAACCATGGCGGTTTATTTATGCGGAAGGCGCGGCGAAAATCAAGCTGACCGATTCCGTCGACGCCAGCAAGCACCCCCGCCTCGTCGACACACTGACGCAAGCGCCGGTCGTCTTGATCGTCACGTCTCCGGTCAATCCGGACGAGCGCATCGACAGCGACGACTTCGGAGCCGTCTGCTGCCTGATTCAGAACATTCAATTGCTCGGCTGGGCCCAAGGGCTCGGAATGGCTTGGGAGCTGGCCGATTATTCCGCCTGCGAGGAGCTGCTGGCGCTCTCCGGCGTTCGGAGCGACGAGCGGATTGCCGGCATCCTCGGGCTCGGCTTCTTCGATTCGCTTCCCGAGAAACCGGCCGTCGCCGGCCTGGACGACAGGCTCGAAATCTGGTAAGCGAGGCCGAGCGATGATACTGGATGAGCTGCTTGCCCTATGGAATCAAGCTTTCGTCAAGGTGCTCGACGTCCGTCTTCACAGACTCCGGCCGGGAGAGAGCCCGCCTCCCTACACCCTGCCCTCCCATCTGTTTCTGTACAGCTTTCGCGGAAGCGCGCAGATCCGGCTTAACGACGCGTTCTTCAGCGTCGACGGATGCGCCGCGCTTCACGGGAGCAAGGGCTTTACTCTCCATATCGCGGTTCGGGAAGAGGGATTCGAGTACTACGCCGTTCATTACGCGATCCAATATCCCCGTCAGCACCGTCCGGAGATGACGCTGCTGACGGATCGCAATCCGTGGCTGCTGGCTCCTTATTCCTTCGTTCCTTCCCGCCCCGTCTCCTTGCTGGATCAGTTGGATCGATTGTACGAGATCTGGACAGGCAGGGGCGCCGACGGCTTAAAACCGCTGCGCGCCAAAACGCTGTTTTACCGCTGGGTATGCGATCTTCTCGAGCAGATGGACGAGCAGCCCCGCTCCCCGTCGCCGCTGCCTTCCGATCTGGTCGGACAGGCCGTCCGCTACATCCGCCTGCATTACGCCGAGCCCATCACGCTGGAGCGTATGGCCGCGGCGCTCAATTACAGCGTGCCGTACTTGATCAAGCAGTTCAAGCTGAGAATGGGCATCAGCCCGATCGGCTATCTCATCGAGGTGCGCATGGACAAGGCCAAGGAGCTGCTGCTGCGCACCGACGCCGCCCTGCAGGACATTGCGGAAGGCGTAGGGTACAACGACATCTCCTATTTCAACAAAACGTTCAAGAAATATACCGGCATGACGCCAGGGCAATACAGAGCCGGCCGCTCCGCCGGGCATGCGGGCTCAGATCGTCATACGAAACGGATCATATCCTCCCTTGTTCCGGAAGTTTCCGGACGATACAATGCTGATGATAATGAAAATCATTTTCATTTTGATCGTTCGAACAAGGGAGAGGACTACAACATGTTTCATTTCGAGAAAAAAAACAAGCTGGCTATGCTCGTACTGGGAATCGCCCTGCTGCTGAGCGCATGCTCCGGAACGGCCGGCAACCACGGCGGACCCGCCCCCTCGCCTGCCTCCTTGCAGACTGAGGCGGCGACCGGCACGGCGGCTTCCTCCGAGACGGCTTCGCAGACGCAGCAGCCGTCATGGCCTAGAACGTATACCGACGCCGCCGGCAACAACGTGAAGCTCGAAGCGCAGCCGAAGCGGATTATCGTCTCTCATTTCAGCATGATGGAATACCTGTTCGCGCTCGACATGCCGCCGATCGCCTCCGCGCTGGCCGACCGGATCTTGAACGCGTTCGAGACGCTGAAGCCGTATGCGCAAACCGCCCAAGTGGCGGACATCGGACAAGTCGTGACGCCGAACTTGGAGATGATGACGGAGCTGGAGCCCGACCTCATTCTGGCTTTTGCCGGCACGCATAACGACGTGTACGCGGATCTGAACAAGATCGCGCCCGTCGTCATGTTCAGCATCGAGGATTTGAACTGGAAGGAAAGACTGCGGGAATACGCCAAGCTGCTCGGCAAGGAGCAGGAAGCGGAGGACTATATCGCCGAGCTGACCGGGCTCATGAACGAAACCCGGGCCAAGCTGGCTCCTTACAAGGATCAGTCCGTCACATTCCTGTGGCCGACCGGCAACGGCGATACGTTCTACGTGCTGGACGACAGCTCGATCGAATACGTGTACGATCCGGAAGGGCTCGGCATGAAGTCGCCCGGCGCCTTCAAGCTGGAGGACGACGCCGTGTCCATGGAAGGGGTAACGATGCTCGATCCGGACATTATTTTTGTCGTCGATTATTTGGACGGAGTCGAAGAGCGGCTGGCGGAGCTGAGCAAGAGCAAGGTGTGGAATTCGCTGAGCGCCGTGAAGAAGGGCCAAGTGTTCACGATGGACATTTCCGCGAACGCGGGAGGACCGCTTGCGGTGAGATATGCAGTCGATCGAATCTCGCAAGCTCTTATTCGATAGGGGGCTTATCGCGGATGCAATCAATCATCACGGACAAGCTGCTGGACCGCGAGCTGATCGTGTATTTGCCGGACGATTACGACGATGGCGAGAAGCGTTACCCGGTCGTCTACGCGCAGGACGGCGGGGACTTGATCGATCCCGGGCAGAGCGGCACGCTCCGGGCGATTAAGCAATTGACCGCCCGGGGCGAGCTTCCCGGCATCATCTTCGTCGGGATCGTTCCCTTCGACCGGAACGACGAATATACGCCCTTCGCGACTCCCAACATCTTCGAACCGGGTAAGCTGTTCGGCGCCAAGGCGGCGCAGTACGCGTCGTATCTCGCCCATACGCTCAAGCCTTACGTGGACGGCCGATACCGCACGCTGACCGATGCCCCGCATACGGGCATCATGGGCTTTTCGCTCGGAGGCTTGATCTCCGTCTATACGGCGCTGCTCTATCCGAGCGTGTTCGGACGAATCGGCAGCTTCTCGGGCTCGTTCTGGTATCCCGGCTTTACGGAATGGGTGCGGGAGCTGGAGATCCGCAATGCCGGTCAGCGGCTCTACATGAATGTCGGCCACGCCGAAGGGGCCGGCCGGACGACCGGGCAGCAGTGGATGGTGCCGAACCACGGAACGATCTACGAGCGTCTGCTGCAGACCGGCTTCACCAGGAGCACCGCCTCGATGACCGTCTACGAGAGCGATGCGCATTCTTTCTCCAAAGGCGTTCTCTATGTACCCGATGCGATGAAGTGGCTGTTCTGCCACTCGTAGGCTGTCGCCCTCGGCTCCAGCACCAACGTGTCGTAGATCCCCCCCGTTCTGCCCGGAACCGCCGTCCGCCAGTCCGTCAGCGCTCCGGGATCGAGCGGGTAGTTAAAC
The DNA here is from genome assembly GCF_003001675.1 of Cohnella sp. SGD-V74. Classification (GTDB taxonomy): domain Bacteria; phylum Bacillota; class Bacilli; order Paenibacillales; family Paenibacillaceae; genus Cohnella. The sequence continues at coordinate 76,669 of NZ_PVYW01000022.1, forward strand.
AGCGACTTGAGACCGTTGCCGTACCGGACGACGATCCGGCAATCGGATCGAACGCGGGGGCGCAGCTCCCGCAAAATGTCCAGCTTCTCCGGCACCAAGGAAGCGATGAACACATGCGTAGCCGCGCTTGCGAATTCGGGCTCGCTCAGATGGCCGTCCGTATAACGGAACGTTTGCTTCATGCCCAAGTACCGCGCAAGCTCCGTTCCATGACGAACGGCCTCCTCGTCGATATCGACGCACAGCACTTCCGCCGACGTTTCTCTTGCGATCGTAATCGCCGATACCGGAAAAGCCCCTGCGCCGATAAACATCACCTTGGCGCCCCGCCGTCCCCGAACCCGCTCCCACTCCTCCCGCGCCGACGCGGACAGCAGCGCGGTATACAGGTCGGCGTCCCGTTCGCGCGCATAGACTTGCCTGGCCCTCATCTTCTCCACCAAGCCCAGAGAACGGGCCGAAGCCTCCCTCAGCCTCTCCGCCGCCATTCTCGTCACCGCGTCGTTCGCACAGCGCCTCCAGCATCTCCCGTTGCCCTCGTCCAGGATGAACTCGCACAGCCGATCCAGCTGCCCGCCAAGCCGCGGCCAACGCTCATTCCGCTCGAGCACGGCCTCCATCAACCCGTCCAGCTCGTCCGCCAAGGCGCCCAAGATCCGGGCAAAGCTCCCATCGCTCTTAATCGCCTATCCCTCCGTCTCCGGCAATGCCAAACACAGGAAGTATATGAACGGGGACAAGCGGATCATGTCTGATCTTGCGGAATTCCGGTTTACCCGCGTCTTCAGTCGAAATAAATGTCCTTGCGGATTTCCGAGCGCTCCCTTTCTCTCCACTCGGCGGGCGTCATCCGTTCCAGTTCCTTGAATACGCGGGTGAAGTGATAGATCGTTTTGAACCCTACCTGCCAGGCGATCGTCTTCAAGCTCGCCGAAGTGCCGGCGATCATTTCCCGCGCTTTCTCTATGCGCACCCTGCGCAAATATTGCGTGAACGTAACGCCGTAACCGCTCCGAAACGCCCGTCCCGCATAGCTCTTGTTATAGCCGATCGCCGCGGCGGCATCGCCCAGAGTGATTTCTTCCGCATAATGGCTTCGCAAGTATTGCTCCAATCTCTGCGCCGCGTCGAGGGGTTCGTATGTCGGTGCCGCCGGCTGCTTGATCGGACGCTCCGTCTGCCCTGCCGACGGCTGTTGGGCAGCCGTTCGCTGCCTTGCCAACCCGTACAGAAGCTGCCCGAGCATCAGCGCGGCTATCGAGTCGTAATGCTTTTCCTTGCGGGCCCCTTCCGCGCGTATACGCTCCAGCAGCGACCTGGATTCCCCCTCCTCGTCCCGGCACGGCGAGGGGCATGCCCCCGCTGCCTGCTCCAGATCGTTGTCGTAGAGCCGGAATTTCAGATCGAGCGTCTTGATCGCCCGGACGCCTCCTGGCGTCAAGCCGTGCATGACGCCGGGCGCGATCAGGAAGAGCAGTCCGGGAGCGATCGCATAGCTTCGATCGCCCAGCAAGAAGCTTCCCGCTCCGTCGACGAAATAGATGATCTGATAGAAGTTGTGTCGATGAAGCTCCAGACGAGCGCCCGGCTTGTAATCGAAGCGGGCGGCCCAATGAATATGCACCCCGTGACGTCTCATGCCATGCCTCCTCCTCCTAATCGCATTTTTAAGTATCGACGCGACAAATACAAGACTTTTTCCGATAAACCGGCATTCGCGCGCCGAACTACAATAGAGGGCAGCACAACGACTAAGGAGGAGATATCCCTTGATCATCAGCAGCCGTTTTCCGCGCTATACCGCTTTCGATCCGCTTGTTCCCGTATGGTGCCTGACCCCCGACGGCAAGGGCAGCTTCCATCGTTTCTTCGACACGTCGGCTGTCAGTCCTTCCGGCCGCTATGTCGCCGTCCTGCGGATGCCGCGGGAGGATAAACTTCCGGAGCCGGGGGAGACCGCGGAGGTCGTCCTGATCGACCTGCATGAGGGCGAAGAACGCGTCGCGGCGCATACGCGCGGCTGGGAATCGCAGCTTGGCGCCAACCTTAATTGGGGGCTGACCGATTCGGCGTTGTATTATAACGATGTGGATACGGAAACCTGGGAGCCGGTATGCATCGAGCTCGACCCGCAGACCGGGCGAACCCGGCGGCTGGAAGGCGGCATTTACAAAATATCGCCGGACGGCCGAACCGTTATTTCCGCCTGTATGAAACGAATGCGCCGCACGCAATTCGGCTACGGCGTCGTCGTGCCGGACGAATTCGTCCCGCGCAATTCCGGATTCCCGGATGATGACGGCCTCTACGCGACGGACGTCGCGACGGGAGCTCGCACCTTGCTCGTATCGCTGCGGCAGATCGTCGAGCGGGCCAAACCGGCTATTGATTGGGAACGGTACGCGGACGGGGAGTGCTACGGATTCCATTGCAAATTCAATCCGCAGGGGGACCGGATTATTTTTACGATGCGCTGGTTCCGTACCGATGAAGATCAGCCGTGGAACATGCTGCACAAGCATGCGCTGAAATTTTGGGTCGTCACGATGAAGTCGGACGGCAGCGATATTTCCGTCGCCGTAGGACCGGAACAATGGGATAAGGGCGGGCACCATATCAACTGGTTTCCCGACGGACGCAGACTCTCCATGAACCTGTGCCTGGACGGGGACAAGCGGTTGTACCTGACGCAGGTGAACGAGGACGGAAGCGGGCTGGCTAAAATTACGGACGTCTTCCCCGGCTCAGGCCACCCTACCGTTCATCCGAACGGCAGGCATATTCTGACCGATGCCTACGAGAAAGAAAAGGTCGCTTACGAGGACGGCACCGTGCCGCTCCGGTGGATCGACCTGGAACGCCGAACGGAGCAAATCGCGGTGCGCATCCCGGTCGCCAATCCGGGCACGCTCGTATCCCCGGCGCTGCGGGTCGATCCGCATCCCGCGTGGGCGCCCGACGGTCGCCACGTCGTGTTCAACGGCTACGTCGACGGCACGCGCCGCGTCTTCCTGGCCGACTTCGGACCTCTGCTGCAATAAGCGGAAGGCCGTCTCTTAAGTCTTTCAAACCGTTGTGATTATCGTTGATATAGAAACCGGGGCATATATCTCCTTACGCTGCTTATACGATCCTGAAATAGGAATTGAAAACCCGTAAAGGGGTGATTTCAGGATCGTATGAGGCAGGCGCTTCGCTCTCCAGGAGATATATCGATAATCTCAGCTGATCTGACTTAGGAGACGGCCACCATTTAACCTTATTTAGCCGAGTAAGCGGCGTTTATCTCCTCAATCACCTTCTGATAGTCGGCATCGGCCTTCAGACTGTCCACGTAACGGTCCCACGCCTCGATCGGCTCTTGGCCCATAATGATTTTCGTTTTGAGATCGTTCATTTTTTTCGTATAGTCCGGTCCGATCTTAAGCCACGTTTCGGAGATCAGGCCCACGCTCGGATCGTCGACCGAATGCTGCGTTCTCTCGTCCACGATCGTCTTGTTGCGCTCGAACACTTCCTTCGGCATGCCCGTGCGATAAGCCCACAAATAAGGATCGGAGCGCTCGAAAATTTTGCCGAAGGAGCTCTGCGAGACGCTGTCCTTGAACGCCTGCTCGGTCGCGTTCTTGAAGCCGTCCTCGCCGACCGTGTAATGGACGCCCTCGATCCCGAAGCAAGCCAGCGCGAAGCCTTCCTCCGACGCCCCGTAATCCATCAGCTCCAGAATCTTCTTGAGCTTGTCTTCCGGCACGGACTTCGGAACGAGGAACACGCCGCTGAAGCCGGGAGAGGAAGGCGCATAGGTGCCTGCCGCGGATTCCAGATAGCTGAGCGGCAGGAAGTTGGCTTCCGGATCGGTCTTGATCAATTCCGCCTGCACCCGCCAGATCGCTTCGATCGTATTCGGATAAATGCCGACTTTGCCGGTTTTCGCCAGATCCTCGGACTGCGTTTCCTTCATGATCGGGTAATCGGCCGGCATGTAACCGGCTGCGTATACTTTGCGAAGCCACTCGATCCCCTCGCGCGTTCCGGGTTCGAACGTCGTATCGATCAGCTTGCCGTCGGCTTCCTTCCACTTCCCGTTGCTGCGGTTCAGCACGCCTTCCGCCCAGCCCAGGTCGTTGCGGGGCAGCAGCGGAATCGTATCGGCCGCGCCGTTGCCGTCGGGGTCCTGCTCCGCGAAAGCCTTCATGACCTCGAACAGGTCGTCCAGCGTGCGCGGCACCTCCAAGTTCAGCTTCTCCAGCCAGTCCTGGCGCACGATCGGAAGCCATGGCCCGCCATGAGACGGACGAACGGACGGGATCACGTAGTTTTTGCCGTCGATCTTCGTTTTCTCCCAAGTGGATTCGGGATATTCCATCAGATGGGGGTAATCTTTCAGATAAGGAGTCAGATCCCAGAAAGCGCCCTGCTTGATCATCTGACGCATCAGCGAGTTGTTGAAGTCCAGCACTTTAACCAGATCGGGCATGTCCCCGGAAGCGAGCACAAGATTGATCTTGTCTCCATAGCTGTTGGGGGACGTCCACAAAATACTCAGCTTCGTGCCGGTTTTCTTCTCGAACTCCAGCAGCACCGGATTGTCCGGTCCCGGAGCCTCCGGCGTATTGAATTCCGTAATGATGCTGATCTCCACCGGCTTCTCGTCCGCTCCCGCGGAAGTCTGACCGGCCGATCCGGTCGGGGAAGCGGAGTTGGAGCCGCAGCCGGCAAGCAAAGTCAGGGCCAGCCCCCCTGCCAGCATCGTTCTCAATCGTCGAATCGTGCGCTTGTTCATGAAAATAAACCCTCCCTGTTTGTTATCCGTACTAACCTTTGATCGAGCCAAGCATAACGCCTTTGGCAAAATGCTTCTGAAGCATCGGGTAGACCAGCAGAATGGGCGTCGTCGCGACGACGACCGCCGCCATTTTCAGCGTCTGCGCCGGCAATTGCCGTTCGTTCATCAGCTCCGCGGCCCCCGATCCCTGCGATGAGGTGGAAGATTCGATCAGAATGTTTTGCAGCAAAATTTGCAGCGGCCATTTCGTCGGATCGTTGATGTACAGAACCGCGTTAAAATAGGTGTTCCAGTAGCCCACGGCGTAGAAAAGTCCGAACGCCGCCATGGCGGGCAAAGACAGAGGCAGTATAATGCGGAAGAAAATGCCGACATCGTTGTACCCGTCCACCATCGCGGCTTCCTCCAGCGCGGGCGGAATGCTGTCGAAGAAGCTTTTCATCAGGAAAACGTACCATCCGCTGCTGAGCGCGGGCAGGATCAGCGACCACAGGTTGTTGATCAAATGCAGATCCCGGACAAGAATGTAATGCGGAATGATGCCGGGACTGAACAGCATCGTGAACAGCACCATCAGCATAAGCGGCTTGCGGATTTTCAACCTTTTGCGCGACAGTCCGTAAGCCAGCGAAGCCGTTACCATCAAGCTAAGAACGGTGCCTATGGTCGCCAGGAACGCGCTGACCCCGGTTGCGCGGAGGTAGGAATCCGTGGACAGAATATACTTATAAGACAGGATGGACCACTTCTCCGGAAACAGCACGAACCCTTGCTTCGCGATATATTCGGAGGGATCGGTAAAAGAAACGACGAATACGTAATACAGCGGAAACAGCGTCGCCAGCCCGATCAGAGCGAGCAGAGTAACGTTGACGACGTCAAACAGTTTGCTTTCTTTCACTAGTACAATCCCTCCTCCCCGTACCGCTTGGCCAGCTTGTTGGCCCCGATCACCATCAGCAGGCCGATCACGGACTTGAACAGGCCGACCGCCGTGCTGTAGCTGAATTGTCCTTGCTGAATCCCATTGCGGTACACATAGGTTTCGAATACGTCCGCGACGTCGGTGACCGCGCTGTTCATCATCAGAAACACCTGCTCGAAGCCGACGTCCATAATGTTGCCGAGGCGCAGGATCAGGAGCGTGACGATCACGTTACGGATGCCGGGAAGCGTGACGTGCCAGATCTGCCGGATTCGTCCGGCTCCGTCGATTCTCGCCGCCTCGTGAAGCTGGGGATCGATGCCCGCCATCGCGGCCAGGAAGATAATCGTTCCCCAGCCGGTCTCCTTCCAGATGCTCTGCGCGGTAAGCAGCTGCCAGAAGATGCCCGGATTGGTCAGAAAATTGTACGGCTCCCGTCCGAATTCGACGAGCAGCTTGTTGACGATGCCCCCGCTCTGGGACAGCAGCAGGAAGGTGATGCCGGAAATAATGACCCACGACAGAAAATGGGGCAAATAGATCACCGACTGGATCACCCGCTGGAACCTCTTCAGGCGCAATTCGTTAAGCATAAGGGCGACAAGGATCGGCATCGGAAAATAAAACACGATGTTCATCATGCTGATCACCATCGTATTGCGGAAGATGATCAGGAAATCCGGGTTGTTGAACAAGGTGGCGAAATGCTCGAACCCGACCCATGGGCTCTGCCAAAACCCCAAATACGGTGAATACTCCTGGAAGGAAATGACGATTCCCCACATCGGCACGTATTTGAATAACAGAAAGTACAGAAATCCCGGTAAAATAAGCGCATACAGAAATAAATCCTTGCGTATGCCGGTCACAACCTTCATTGCCTCTTTCCTCCTAAGCCGTTACTCCGGTGTATGAAGCTCTCGGTACTGGCCAGGCGTCATTCCTTCATGCTTCTTGAACGTCCGGTTGTAATAAGCGGGCTGGTAACCGACTTGGGCGGCAATGTCGCTTATTTTCAACTGTGTGCCGATCAGCAGCTCCTTGGATTTGTTCAGCCGCAAGCGGGTCAAATAATCGATGAAATTGATGCCGACGATCTGCCGAAAGCTTGCGCTCAGCTTCTGCGGGTAGGTGCCGAACCGGTCCGCGCAGTACTCCAGCGACAAGTCCTGCATGTAGCTCTCTTGCATCAACGCGACGACTTTCTCCACGACCTGTTTGATCTTCAAATCCCGGAGCGACTGCATCTCGACCATGAACGGCGTCAGCACCGCCGCGTTAAACCACGCCAGCATCGCCGAAGGCTCGCGAATTTGCAACAATTGCTCGTACAGATTGACGCCTTGATACAGTTGCTGCGGATTGCAGCCCATCTGGGTCATCGTAAACTGGACATTGCCAAGCAGCTGCAGCATGCCCTGCTGGATGGCGAATTCGTTGGACGACTTCGCCCGCAGCGCTTCCACGAACGCATGCACATGTTGAAATGCTTGCTCCTCCGCTCCCGATTGCAGCGCCTGGACGAGCATGTTCCCTTCCAGGAAAGGATAGACCTGACCCGGTTCGCCTTCTCCGAGCGGCATCGTTTGCTCCGCGTCGATAATGGAATCGTCGGCTTCGAGATTCCGGTGTCTCATTGCCTGACGAGTATCCTCCAAAATAATGGACAGATGCTTGACCGACGCGGTCACCCGGCTGATTCCCGCGATTCCTTGCAGCTTCAAATAGGTTTGCAAAGGTTCGATCAAAGCGTGCCCGAATTCGGACATCGCGGCTTTGATCCGTTCGTTCGCGCAGTCGTGCGCATAGGAGAACAGCACGCCGATGGTCAAATCCTGAAAGTTGATCACCGATGCGGACGTCGCATCGTCGGGCTGCCGCTGCCGCAGCATCTCCTCCACGATATTGGCCGCCGCGAACGTGATCAGCCGATCGTCGCCTCTCGCAGGATTGCTGTAGCGATCGGCAAATCCATACAGCTCGATCAGCAGCATCGAATAACGAGCGTTGCCGAACAGCAGACCGAATTGCTCGAACTGCTCGCGGATTCGATAATCCGGCAGCGCATTGAGGTGCCCCTGCACCAGTTGCAGCACAAACCCGTCCCGCAGGGCGGGCAACGCCTTCTCCAGCTTGAATTTCATATCCGTCCTCTCCCGCAGCAGATAGTTCCACCTGGACTCGATGAAATGCACTTCGTTCCTTCTGGAAGACTCCGCCGCAGGCTGGTCGTGACCGAACAGCTTCGTTAAGTGGAGAAGCGGCCGGTACAGCTGCTTGGAAGCGAACCACGACAGGACGAAAGCGATCGCAAGCCCGAGCAGTCCCGCGATAAGCGGCAGCTTGAACACCCGCTCCACCGGCTTGATCAGATGGGACAGCGGCGTGGCGCATACGTACAGCCACCCCGTGCTCTTCAGATGCCCGTACGTCACTACGTAAACCTCTTGATCGGAAGCGTAGGAGAAGGAACCGGTATCGTCGTTGCGATCGCGAACCGCCTTGAGAATCGAACCCTCCAGCTCCATTCTCCCGGCAGTCCGTTCCGCGGCGTTGGCGACCAGATAACCTTGACTCTCCTCGTGAAGGAACGCGACTCCTTGACCGGGCGGGCTGAGCTGTTCGAGCAGCGAAGCGATCTCGCGCTTGTTCAGTTCCACGAGAATGGCTCCGTACGAAGGATCGCTCAGTACGGGCACCTTCTGCACGAGCGATACGCTCAAGCTGTCCCCGCTCGCTTCCGACAACGCAAGACGGTCCGTCCAGAAGATGATCTGCTGCTGTTCCAGCAGCGGAAGATAGCGCTCCCTGTAAAGCTCCGCGGCAAGCGAACGGCTGCCGTTCTCCCCGTCGATCAGGAGCCCGCCGCCTTCTCTGAGCAGCAGCGAGACTTGCTGGATTAACGGATCGGATTGCTTCATGACGACCAGTTGATTAAACAAGTCCAGCGTATACCGGACGTCCTGGCCGATGGAGTGATTTTGCAGCTCCATCATGAGCGGATTGTACGCCCATTGGTTCACCGTCATTTTCAATTGAGTGAGCTCCGCATCCACCCTTTCCGATACTTGCTCATACTGAAGCCTCTGCGTTCTGCCAACCTCTCGTTCGATTTCGCGAGTGCCATTGTAATAAGTAAGGATGGCCAGCAGAATTAACGGAATGCTTGAGATGAGCAGCGTAATGATTAAGCTTTTGTGGAAGAAGCTGATCTTGCTTTGAGTTTTGACGACCTTCATCGCTTCGTATCCCTTCCTCCGTCTGCTTACCTCACACTATAGAAGTGCGGGCTATTGCAGACAATTGGACATTTTTATTAAGGTTCTGTTTACGGATTGCACATTTTTCTTCGCGTTCGTTGGACTTTCTCCGAGGCAGGCGGTCCGGCTATTGCTTCATTATAAGCGGTGAAGGAAACGGCAAAAAGCGCTTAAGGACGGAAGCTCCGTTTCTTAAGCGCTTCTATGAATGATTCGTTGCAGGCCCGCGATCCGGTCAGGTCAGGGAGTCTGTCCGATCGCCTGCTTGCCTTTGCGGTCCGACGGAGCCGCGCCCGTCATCCGCTTGAACATGCGGCTGAAATAATAAGGATCGTCTATGCCTACCCGCCGGGCAACCTCCTTAACCTTGATCGGAGAGCGCTGCAGCAGCTCCAGCGCGCGCTCGACGCGCAATCCCATCATATATTCGAACGGAGAACGGCCCGTATACTTCTTGAATACCCGCGAATAATGCTCCGGAGTCAGACCGGCAAGCGCGGCCAGTTGGTCCCTCGTGATCTTCTCCTGCAGGTGGCCTTTCATATAAACGATAGTGGCTTCGATCGTGTCACGCGATACGGCTTTTCTCATGGCGGTGCATCGCCTCCTTATCCCACCCATTATCAATGATAATCATTCTCAATAACATTGTAGTGGAATCGGAAGAGATTTGCAAATGATTATTGCAAAAGCTTAGCGCCTTGCGTCCCGACGACAATCGATCGGACGCAAGGCGCGGCTCGTTACGAGGAAATTTTCCAGCCGCTCGCCTGCCGCTGCAAGTCCCATAGCCGCTTGTACAGACCTCCGGCGGCCAGCAGGTCGTCATGGCGTCCTTGCTCGACGATCCGGCCCTCGGACAGCACCGCGATGTTGTCCGCTCCCCGGACCGTCTTCAGCCTGTGAGCGATGGCGATGACCGTTCTGCCCTGCACGAGCCGGTCGATCGCCATCTGAATCGACGCCTCGTTCTCCGGATCGAGCGATGCGGTCGCTTCGTCCAACAGCACGATCGGCGCGTCCTTCAGCATCGCCCGCGCGATGGAAATCCGCTGCTTCTCGCCGCCCGACAACGTGCTGCCGCCTTCTCCGACCAGCGTGTCGTAGCCGTTCGGAAGCTTCATGATGAATTCATGACAGCAGGCCTGGCGGGCGGCCTCCACGATCTCCTCCATCGTCGCGCCGCTCCGGCCGAACCGGATATTGTTGGCGATCGTGTCCTGGAACAGGTAGACGTCCTGGAACACCATCGACACTTTGCGCAGCAGCGCTTCCGGCTCCATGCTCCGCACGTTCTCGCCTCCCAGCAGCACTTCGCCCGCGTCGGGATCGTAGAAGCGGGCGATCAGCCGCAGCACGGTGCTTTTCCCGCTGCCGGACGGGCCGACGAGCGCCGTGAAGGAGCGAACCGGGATCGCGAGGCTGACGTCCTTCAGCACCGCCTTCTCGCGATAGCCGAACGTAACGCGATTCAGCCGGATTTCATGTCGGTCCGGAGGCTGACGTTCCCCGGTCATGACGGGCTCTTCGAGCAGCTTGACGATGCGTTCTCCCGCTTGCTCATGGTAGCGGAATTCCGCATACCCGGTAAGCGCCGCCGTCAGCGGATCGAAAATGCGCGAGCCGACGATCAGGAACGAGACGAAAACGATGACGTCGAGCTTGCCGCCCAGCAGCAAGTGCACGCCGACCATGATCATCAGCGTAAGCCCGGCGCGGACGAACGCGATCGCGCTGAGTACGATCGGTCCGAGCTTGCCTTCGAGGCGAATGCTGTGTCGCATCAATTCCTTGAACGACCGCTCCAGCTTCGTAAACCGTTCTCCGGTCAGATTGTACGCCTTGATAACGCGAATGCCGTTCAAATATTCCTGCAGCCGATTGCCCGCGTCGATCTTCGCCCGCATATGGGCCGCCCCCAGCCTGCGCTGAAAACCGGTCGTCAACAGCACGAGCGCGGCGGCTGCGGGCAGCGCGGCGAACAACGCCAGCGCCATCCGCCAATCGATCAGCGACAATCCCGCCAGCGCCAGCACGGGCATGACGAGCGCACCGATCATCTGCGGCACGAGATGGGAGATGCCGTGCTCGATCATCGTAAAGTCGCCCATCATCATGTTGGCGAGATCGCCGGGATCGCGCTTGTTCAGATAGCCGAGCGGAAGCTTGCGCAGATGCTCGGCCAGCCGGGAGCGCCCTTCCGCCGCCGCGCTGTACGCGTTGCGGAACTGCGAGCGGTACGCGGGAATCTCGGCCGCGTACAGAATCAGCAGCGAGACGCCCATCAGGGCGCATACCCACCACAGCCTCGCCGTATCAAGCGCCGTCCCGGGATGGGCGAACGGCTCGTAGATCAGTCTTGCCGCCTCCATCAGCAGCGCGAACGGAAGAACGCCTGCCAGATTGGCCAGCGTCGTATAAGCGACCGGCTTGACCAGGGAACGGGGATTACCCGCCGTAATGTTGCGCAGCATGCCCACTTGCCGTCTCCTCCTCTCTGTCCGCGCCGAGCCGCCATTGACCGGCGTCCGTATACGCTCGCCACATCCGCTCGTACAGCCCGCGCGCAGCGATCAATTCCTCATGCGTTCCCCGCTCGGCAATCCGTCCCTCGTCCAGCACGACAATGAGATTGGCATCGCGGATCGTCGCCAGCCGATGGGCGATGACGATGACCGTCTTGCGCTTCATCAGTTCGCCCAGCGCCAGCTGCATCTCGTACTCGTTCTCGGGATCGGCGAACGCCGTCGCCTCGTCCAGCACGAGAATCGGCGCATTCTTCAGAATCGCTCTCGCCACCGCGATTCGCTGCTCTTCGCCGCCCGACAAGTAGACGCCGCCGTCTCCGATCCGCGTATCGTACCCGTTGGGCAGCTTGCCGATAAAGTCGCGGCACTGCGCGGAACGGGCCGCCGCATACACTTCCTCCGGCGCGGCATCGGGACGGCCGACTGCTATATTGTTGTAGATCGTGTCGTAGAACAGGAACGTTTCCTGAAAGACGAACGCGACCGTGTCCATCAAGTCCGCGGCCGCCATCTCGCGCACGTCAACGCCGCCGATGCGGATGGCTCCCGCCGACACGTCCCAGAAGCGCGGCACCAGATTGGCTACCGTCGACTTGCCGGCGCCCGACGGTCCGACCAGCGCGGTAACCTCGCCTTGCCGGGCGGCGAACGAGACGCCGGCAAGCGCTTCGCCCGACGTTGCATCCGCTCTATAGGAGAAGCCAACCTGATCGAACACAATGTCGAAGGAGGCGGGCTTCTGCGGATGCTCCGGCTCCGGAACGGGCTTCTCCGCCAGGATGCGGTCGATGCGCTCGACGCCTTCGCGGATATCCCGCAGCGTGGAAGTCAAATACATAATCTTGAACATCGGAGCGGAAATGCCCGGCGCCATGATCAGGAAGAACAGCAGCACCGAAGCGAAAGCGACGCTGTCCGGATTGCTGGACAGCAGAAATACGCCGACAGGCAGGACAAAAGCGGCGAACGAGACGAGAACGACCTTGAAGATCAGGAAGCCGTTCTGAAACTGGTCCGTATACTTCACGCAATAATCCCGATAGTGCATCATATCGGCATAGAACTTGCGGAAGGAATGGACCGTCTGGCCGAACACTTTGACCGCCGGCATCCCGCGCACGTATTGCACCGCCGAGCCGCTTAGCCGCTCCAGCGAATCGTAATATTTCTTCACGTTGTCCTGCGTTCCCGGACCGCTCATCAGCCTCATCTGCACGCCGAACGCCAGCAGAATCGGCAAGATGCAGGCGAGCGCCAGCCAGACGTTCAGCGTCAGCATGACGGAGATCATCAGCACCGTCGTCGCCGCGACGTGGACGAGATCGGGCAGTTGGTGCGCCACGAACGTCTCGACCTTCTCGACGTTCTGCTCCAGCGTCTTCTTGACCGCGCCGGTCGACGTTCCGTTCAGCCAGCCGAGCGGGAGCCTGGCGATGTGCGCGGACAGCTTGATCCGCAAACCGTACAGGATGCGAAAAGCCGCAACGTGCGACGCCATGCCTCCCGCGTACGTCAGCGCCAGGCTTCCGAGCAGTCCGAGCAGGGCGATCAGCCCCCAGCGGGTCATCCAAGCGCCGTCCGCTTGGGCGGGCTCAGCCGCATGCTCCAGCAACTCTCTCAAAATAAAATAGACGGATGCGTAAGGCACCAGCGACACGATCGCGCTAAGCGCCGAGAGCAGTCCGGAGACGATCAGCAGGCCGCGCCTCTCTCCCGCGATCTCCAGCAATCGGGCAACGCCCGTTTTGTTCCGCATGCGTTCTCCTCCTTCTTCTTCTTCGACTGACAGCGCCGGCCCCCATCTGCATGCAAGCTTACGGGACGGGCGCGACAAGCTCGGCGATGACGTCCAGCAGCCGCTCCTTGCCGATCGGACTGAAGGACATCCCGTAATACTCCTCGTTCGGCAGCCTGTAGACATGACCGCCGCTCACAGCCTTCAAGTTCTGCCACACGACGCTGCCGGCCAGCTCTTCCTCCGTCCCCTGCGCGTATTGCAGGAAAATGCGGTCCGCGTCGATTTTCGTCAAGCCATCCAAGCTGATCGTCTCGCCCCAGCCTTCCGCAGGAATGCCCGGGGAACGGGGCAGCCCCAGATCGCTGTACAGCATATCCCCCAATCCGGTGCCGCTGAAGACGCTCAGATTGTTCGGGAACGCCACCACGACGGCGAAGTCGTCCTCGCCGGCCGCGGCCCTGATCCGCTCCCCGACCGCCTTCGCCTTGTCGTCGTAGCCCTTCTGCCACTCCGCGGCTTTCGCTTCTTCGCCGAGCGCCCCGCCGAGCTGAATGAGCCGATTGCGCCAGCCGGCGAAAGACAGCGGATCGTCCTCGATCACGTACACGGGCGCGATTTTGGACAGCTGCTCGTACGTCTGATCGAACATCGCGCTGGAGACGATCAAGTCCGGCTTAAGCGCCGCAATCTGCTCCAGATTCGCTTCTCCTCTCGCATAGTTGCCAACAATCTGCGCGTCGGCCAGATATTCCTCCAAATAAGCCGGCGTCTCGCCGGGCTTCAAGCTGTCCTGGTTGGCCGTCCCGATCGGCTTAAAGCCGAGCAGCAGCAGTTCCTCCGTTGCGCCGGAAATATCGACGATTCTTCGGGGCTCGGCCGGAATTTCCGTCTCTCCCCTCGCATCCTTCACTTTGCGCAGGCCGGACGATTGTCCGTCCGACTGCACGGCCGACGCTGGCGGCCCGGACGGAGACGCCTGCCCGCTGGCCGCCGCCGACGACTGCGAAGGCGCTGTGCGCGCCTCTCCGCCGTCCTCCTTGTTCGCGCACCCCGCCGCTCCGATCGCCGTCAACAGAATCAGCGCCGCGATGCCGACGCTTTTGCCTCTCCTTTTCTCCATCTCCACTCACTCCTATACGGATATTCATGTCTCATTGAGAAACATTATCACTGTCAAAGAGGAGCACGCTTCCCGCGGGCGGATTATTTCGGCGGTTATACGGAGCTTTTGGCTTCGGGCAGATTACTTCGGCGATTGTTCGAAGCTTTTGCCGCGCGCGAGCAGCGTATGCGGCTGGATGCCGTACTTGCCGCGGAAGGCTTCGGCGAAATGGCCCGGATTCGAATAACCGACCGCGTATGCCGCTTCGCTGACGTTCATCCTGCCCGTCTCCAAACAATGCCTTGCCTTCTCCAGCCGCATCTCCCTCAGCAAGCCGAATACGGTATTGCCGTACACCTCCTTGAAGCCGAGCTTAAGCTTGTTGTCGTTCAGCCCGACCAGTCTGGCCAGCTCCAGCAGCGCCGGGGGATCGTCCATCCTCTCGAACAGCACGGCGCGGGCGCATTGGATTTTATCGAGATCGTCCCCGCGCAGCACGGATTTCGCCTGCTCTCCGCCGCCGGAAGCGAAAAGCTGGCGAAGGCTGAGCAGCAGAAGCTCCATCGTCCGGCTCTCCATGTAAAGCCTTCTTAACGCTTCGTCCCTCGCCTGGCGCATCAACTGCTGCAGCACCTCGCCGATCTCGGGTGTAATCGGGCAGCTCGACGTATGGAACGTCTGATCTTGCCGCAGCCGCGGAACGGGCAGCTCCTCTCCGTCCATGCCGGCTCTGACGTAATCGCGGAAGTCGGCCTCCTTCATCCGAATGCCCAAGTAGCGCATCTCCTTGTTCGGTTCGTGCTTCATGACGGCATGAATGTCTTTCATGAGCAGCAGCTGCCATTCGTTCGGCTTGATCTCGACCCGCCGGCCCGACGCTTCGAAGACGCCGCCCCCTTCCAGACAATAGTTCAATTCGACCAGCGACTCCGTCCCCGTAAAAGTTGTCGTCCGCTCCGCCGACATCCGGTATTCGGCGATGCACAGCTCCAGTCCGCCGCGAAGAATCATCCGCCTGACCTCGCCTTCGCCCGCATGTTTCGGCAGCCGCAGCGTCTCCATCGTCCAATCGGGTTCGTCGATCATCTCCAAGGCGGGCTTATATTGGTAAAAATGCTGATGCATATCGCGGTGTTCAATATGGACCATCTTTGCCTCCTCCTTGAGTTCAATGATTTTTTCGATTATAATTGATAATGATTATCATTATCTATTGTACAGTGAACTGGGGCTGTCGAGAAGACGCAAACGAGCGCGCAGGCAAAAAAAGCCTTCATCGTGCGACTTGACTTGCTGGCCGGCGGTCCGCGTAAGCGAACGATAAGGAGGCAAGTCGAATGTCCACCGCGCAAATATTGATCGTCGACGAGGAAAGACATACGAGAAGTACGTTAGGCCGCTACTTGAAACAAGAAGGCTTCAGCGTTCTGGAGGAGTCGCACGGCTTAAACGCCCTGCGCCGTCTCTCGAGCAGAAGCTTCGATCTGGTCGTGCTCGACATCCGGTTGCCCGGCATCAACGGGCTGGAGCTGTGCCATATTATCAAAAGCGGAAGCAACACGCCGGTCGTCTTCGTATCCGGGAGGGAGAGCGAGCAGGACGTCATCGGCGGTTTCCAGGCGGGAGCGGACGATTTTGTGGCCAAGCCGTTCAGCCCGCGCGAGGTCGTCCATCGCATCAGCGGAATTTTGTACCGCACGTCGGCGCAGGGCCATCGCCCGCCCAAAGCGGGACCTGTCAGCCCGATCTCCCTCCCCCGTCTCGGAATGGACCCCAGCACGCGAAGAGTCGCTGTGGATGGAGCCAGACTGGAGCTGACCGTCAGGGAGTTCGAGCTGCTCTACTACATGGCCGCCAACTTCGGCAAACCTTTCTCCCGCGATCAACTGATCAGAGCGGTGTGGAAATACGCCTTCCAGAACGACTCCCGAACGGTGGACACCCACATCAAGCGCCTCCGGGAAAAAATGAACGCCGCTTCGTCCGGTTCCGGCGATCTCATTCAGACGGTACGAGGCTTCGGCTACGGTATGATCGGATAATAAAAAAACGTCAGGACAGCGATTTGTCCTGACGTTTTTTTCTACCGCTGACCAACTGACTCACATCTGCTTGCCGGGCTTTCGTCGCGCCCTCACACGTGTGCCAATGTGCGATTCTTTCGAGCAACAATCTTCATTTGAGCGCCATTCGGGAGTCGTTAACCGATTCTTTGGAACATCGTCCTCCGTTTGAGCGCCATTCGGGAGTCGTTAACCGATTCTTTAGAACATCGTCCTCCGTTTGAGCGCCATTCGGGAGTCGTTAACCGATTCTTTAGAACATCGTCCTCCGTTTGAGCGCCATTCGGGAGTCGTTAACCGATTCTTTAGAACATCGTCCTGCATTTGTACGCGATTCGGGAGACGATAACCGATTCTTTAGAACATCGCTCTCCGTTCACGTTGCAAAAGCCTCTCCATCTGGCGTTTCGTTTGCTCGTGTATGAGAATTTGTCAGTTGCACTTTTTTTGCGGTTTCGTCGAGCGCCGTTACGCCAGCTGCCCGAATTGCGCCTGGTGCAGGCGGCTGTAGACGCCTCCCGCGGCGACCAGTTCGCGATGGTGACCCTGCTCGGTGATGCCCTCCTCCGTCACGACGACGATGCGGTCCGCGTCCTTGATCGTCGCCAGACGGTGGGCGATGACAAGCGTCGTCCGCCCTTTGGACAGCTCGGCGAGCGATTGCTGGATGGCCAGCTCCGTCTCCGTGTCCAGCGCCGAGGTCGCTTCGTCCAAAATGAGAATCGGCGGATTTTTCAGGAACATCCGCGCGATAGCCAGCCGCTGCTTCTGCCCGCCCGACAGCTTCACGCCCCGCTCGCCGATCACGGTGTCCAGCCCGTTCTCTTGAGCCTGGATGAACTCGTCCAGACGAGCCCGACGCGCCGCCTCCCAGATTTCCTCTTCCTTGGCGTCCAGCTGGCCGTACAGAATGTTCTCGCGAATCGACCCGCTAAACAGGAAGACGTCCTGCTGCACGATGCCGATCTGCCGGCGCAGCGATTCCTGCGTCACGTCGCGGATGTCGACGCCGTCGATGCGGATCGCGCCGCCTTCTACCTCATAGAAACGAGGCAGCAGGCTGCACAGCGTCGTTTTGCCCGCGCCCGAAGGACCGACGAAGGCGATCGTCTCTCCCTTGCGGATCGTCAGGCTTATGTTCCGCAGCACCTTCTTCTCGCCTTCGTAACCGAAGCTCACCCGATCGTACTCGATGTCGCTGTCGAAAGCGGCGAGCTCGGCCGCGTTCGGAGCGTCGGCCACGTCCGGCGCGGTATCCATTAATTCCGTGTAGCGCTTGAACCCGGCGAAGCCCTGCGGATAATTTTCCACAATGGCGTTGATCTTCTCGATCGGGCGGAAAAACACGTTGGTCAGCAGCAGAAACCCGACGAACTGGCCGTAAGTGAGCTGGCCGTCGATGACGAACCAGGTTCCGCATACCATGACGAACAGCGTGACGAACCGCATCATCATGTAGCTGATCGAACCGTTTTTGGCGATCAGCTTGTAGGACATCAGCTTCGTCAACCGGAAGCGCCCGTTGTTTTCCCCGAATCTCTCCTCCTCGAACGATTCGTTGGAGAACGCCTTGACGACGCGGATGCCGCCCACGTTGTCCTCGATGCGGGCGTTGAAATCGCCGATGTCGCGGAACAGCTGGTGGATCGCCTTCGTCATTTTGCCGTTGAAGTACACGACGACCCAGATAATCGCCGGCACGACGATAAACGTCAGCACGGCCAGCTTCCAGTTGATCGCCAGCATCAGCGCGAAGGAACCGGCCAGCGTCATGATCGCAATAAATAAATCCTCAGGCCCGTGATGCGCCATCTCCCCGATCATGTTCATATCGTTGCTCAGACGCCCGACCAGATGGCCGGTTTTCGTATTGTCGAAAAAGCGAAACGACAGCTTCTGAATATGCGAGAACAGCTTGCGCCGCATATCCGTCTCGATATTGATGCCGAGCATATGGCCCCAGTAGTTGACGATGTACATCAGCACCGTGTTCACCGCGTACAACGCCACCAACCCGAGAGAAGCCCAAATGATCAGATCCCACTTGCCTCCCGGCAGCAGATCGTCGATAAACGCGTTAACGGCCATCGGAAACGCCAGCTCCAGCAATCCGGCAATGATCGCGCAGCCGAAATCAAGCATGAACAATCCTTTATAAGGACGGTAATAAGCAAAAAAACGCCGAATCAAGTTTCCTCTCTCCTTCCAAGCCGCACCGGGCAGCCTTGCAATCGATAATCATTCTCAACGATAACAGTGATTGTAGCAGAAAAGAGAGAGAATGCAAATGGAGCTTTTCCCAAAAGAACATGGACAATAATCGAAAAGGGCCGCAAATCATAACGATGACGGAGTACGCACAGACAGGTCGCATCGAGAAATCCAAGGACATGCTGCTCCATTCAAAAAAAGCCCGGGACCCGCGAAGATCCCAAGGCTTTTTCGTCTCTCTTATTGGGCGGCCGGCTCTCCCAGAATCTTATTCGTCAGCATCTCGATCTGATGCTCGACGGCGATCGGATCGTCGAAGAACAGATCGTAGTAGGCGATCTTGTGCACCCGATTGTTTTTGACCGCGTCGAGACCTTGCCAGATCTGGCTCTGCTCCAGCTGCTCCAGCGTCTCGCGCCCCGTACCCTCGGCATCGTACGCCGTCAAAATAATATGAGTGCCCGCAATTTCCGGCAGCTCTTCGAAAGAGACCGCATAGTTCCATGCATCCTTATCTTCGAACATCTCCCTGACTTTCTCGGGAGGCTTCACCTGCAGCAGATTGTACAGAACGTCTCCGCCCATGTTGCGGTAACCGTACACTTTCACGTCCTTCTGGAAAATGCTCAAAATCGTTACGGTCGTGTCCGCAGGGGCTTCGTCCGCCAGACGCTGCTGCGCCTTGGCCAGCTTCTCTTCGAACGAGGAGATCCACTTCTCCGCCTCCTCCTGCCTGTTCACCAGTTCCCCGAGCACGCGCATCTTGTCGATCAAGCCGTTGTTCAGCTTCAGCAGCACGGAAGGGGCGATCTTGGAATATTCCTTGTAGCTGTCGTCCCACGTGGAGATAATCAGGTCCGGCTCCATCTCGATAATCTGCTCCGTCGATTCGGCGAACCCTTCCGTCCCCTCCGCTCCTACGTATGGATACTCGCTGAGCAAATACTCCGGATAACCGACGGGCCTTACGCCAAGCGCCAGCAGCTCCCCGTAATACCAATCCGCCACGATGCGCTGCGGCTCGGCCGGCACGACCGTCTTGCCGGCGGCGTGCTCGAACTCTTTGGCAGCGGCCTGCTGCGTTGCGGCGGCCTGGCTCGGCGGCGCGCTCTCCGGCGAACTCGAAGCCGAGCTCGCGCCTGCGGCGCTCGAAGACGGCGACGGCGACGCGGACGGCGCGGAAGAACAGGCCGACAGCATCAGCATCAGGCTGAGCGCGGCGGCCGCCACCAAGGTCTTGCTTCTATTTGTTCCGTACATCGAGTACTCCCCTTTTCTTGACGAGTGATCCAGCTTCGCTAGTCCTCTATCAGAATAAGGGAACTCCGCGCCATAGCCCATGTCAGCATCGCGCAATCGGATTGAACTTATTTTCCTGCAGTCGCCCGGTGTCATCTTGTAATGGCTTTTGAACATTTTGATCAGATTGAACTCGTCGGAAAAGCCGCAGCTCCAGGCGATCTCCCGCAGCGTAGCGTCCGTGCTCAGCAGATGCGTTCGGGCGGCCTCCACCCGCTTGCGGATCAAATACTCCTGCGGGCTGAACCGCTCCTGCTTCTTGAACAGCCGACTCAGATGGCCGGCGCTGACGTGGAACATCTCGGCCATCGACTGCAGCGATACCGACTCGTGATAGTGGCCGTCGATATAATGCTTGACGAGCGCCACGATATCGGGCTGCAGCACGTGCACGTCTCCCTGCTCCAATTCCTCGTAAATCTCGTAGACGAGCCGGTAGAAAGCGGCCTTGCCGAAGAAGCGCTGCAACGGGGCCGGACCCGACCAGCGCTCGTGCATTTTCCGCAGCTGCTCCACGAAAAAAATCGGATTCCGCGGCGCGAAGCCGTACAGCTCCCGAAACGGATTCACGATGCCGAGCAGGCGCCTCAGCTCCGTCTTGTAGAACGGCGGCTCCTCCGCTTTGTAATAGAGCGCGTAGCAGTCGCAGCTCTCGCCGGTAGGCCGGATGGACAGCCGCGTCCCCTTGCCGCCGTGGAAGAGGCCGAATCGCTCCACGCTGTACAGCGAGTCGTTGAGCCTCACTTCCGCCGGGCCGCCGTACGAACAGACGAACATGCTGCTCGGCATCCGGTACTCGTTAATCGGCTCTCCAGCCTCGACCGCCCAGTGGCGGATATCCGCTATCGTAATGGAAGATTGCAGCCACACTTGAACCGCCTTGGCCAGTGCCTCCTTGTCTTGCATTGTGTCAACCGGGTTTCTCTCAATCAATTCCGCTCGCTCCTTCGCAAGGCCGAATGGCTGCCTCCGATAAAGAGAGGAGACGAATCGGCATGCTTCGACGTAAGCTGATTATAATTGAGATTGATTCTCATTGTCAAAAATTAAACGGTTCCGTCTGCGTGTTGCATATCCGCGGCCTTCACGCCCGGTCCAAACAAAGAATCCAATCGCCCCCCCTGCCGCTCGAAGGCGGACGGAAGCGCAGAATGCCGCTGCCGGCGACCTCTCCGATCGGGCTCGACGCGCCGGTGCGCGGGCAGAACCAGGCAGCTTGCAGGCGGTCTTCGCCAATCCGCGATACATCCGCTTGGACCGGTAGTCCGTTCGGGCAATAGATGATCCCGTAGCCCGGACCTCTTGCGGCCGTCATATAATTGGAACCGGAATAATTATTCGCGATTAAGCTCTGGTCCGGCTCTCTCCCGTTCATGTCTCTGGATTCGAACAGCGATCGCAGATGGCGCATTTGCTCGGCTCCGGGGCGTCTCAGCGCATCTTTCCAGCTCATAATGAAGGATTCGCCCGATCCGGCGAATGCGTCGGTCCCGTTCGTCTCGTCGTACATCGACCAGACCGAATGATGACCGTACGTGTGGCCGAACCCGCCGGCCAGCACCGCATAATAGGCGGCTTTACGCACGTCGGCTTCGTCGAAGTAGCCGTTATTGCTGTCGAAGCCCCGCGGAATATCCTCATAACAAGGCTCGGCGTCCAACGTCGGCTTGGCGGGCAGCCTGGCGTAATCCTCCTGCACCAGCTTGTAGTTCGTCCTTTCCCCCAAGCTATGCGAGGATTGAATCATATTGAAGTCCAGCCACGGCTCCTGGTGCACGTGCAGCGAAGACGACACTCCGCCATTAGGATGGAAGGTGATCAGATGTCCTCCCTCATCCCCTTCTTTTAATCCGCGCGCCAGTTCATTCGTGATTTCAAAATGAAGCCGGTTGTGCAAGGGGCGGTCCCCGCCCAGCACCCAAACGATGTTGGCGTCATTCCTGTATCGCGACCCGAGCCACTTGCCGTAGGCATAAGCGTTGTCCGGAGTGAATATTTCCGGTCCCTTGCCCCACATCCGGTTGAACTTATCCCCCCACGTCGGCAGCAGCGCGATGTAGATGCCGACTTCCGCCGCCGTCCGCACGATGTAATCGACGTGATCCCAATAGGAATAATCGCCGGCCGTGTCCGGCGACGCCGGGTCGATGCGACCGTCCGGATGAATCGCGAGCGGCTTGCGGCCGTATGCGTTGCCCGTCGTCGCGCCTTCGAACTCAGCCAAGGCGACGGCCTGCACCACATTGAACGACTGCTCCGCCCGCGTCCGCAAGTACCGCTCGGCATCCTCGCGGTTCAGCTTGTGAAACAACTCCCATGCGGTATCGCCGAGCCAGAAAAACGGAGTTCCATCCTCCTTCTCCAATCCCCGCCGATTGGCGTTTACCCGCAGCCGCGGCATGATATCGCTCATTCCGTTTCCCCCTTAAGTCGTCAGAATGCCTTTGCCGAATGCCAAATGCTCCTGAATCAGCCTCTTGCACGTTTCGATGTCTCCCTCGATCAGAGAGCGGGCGATCTCCCGATGATCCTCGTACGCGGCGCTCATCCGGTTCGGCACCCGGCGTATGACGCGGAGAGCGAATCGATAAAGGTGCGCCTGGTACATCGTCATGACGGAATGAATCTCGGCATTTCCGGAAAATCGGCTCAGCAGCAGATGAAAATCGGAATCCGCTTTCGTAAACCCCGGCTCGTTCCCTTCGTCGGCCATTTGCTTCTGCTCTGCCAAATTGCGTTCGAGCATGTCAATATCGCTCTTCTTCAATCGGCCGGCAACTTGATCGCAGACGTACAATTCCAGCGCAACGCGCAATTCGAAAATATCCCTTACTTTGTCGTGCGACAGCTCCTTGACGATTATTCCTTGCTTGGGGGACACTTGAACGAATCCCTCGGCCTCCAACCGGTCCAGCGCGGATTTGATCGGCGTTTTGCTCATGCCCAGAAAATCGATCAGCTTGCTCTCCGACAAAAATTGCCCCGGCTCGAACGTCTCGTTCAGAATCGCCTCGTGAATGAGACGATAAGCTTTTTCTTTCAATAATTCGGTCGGCTGCGACGTCTTAGTACGCACTCGGTATCATCCATTCTTCAGCGATATGATGTTTCATTCTAGGGAATCGTCGGAGCAACTTCAAGGCGCATCTACGGAAAGCCTGCCGACAGGGTCGTGCACGACTTCCCGGCGCTCCGCGCTCCTGTACACCGAGAAAATCAGATTCATCGTCTTCAAATTGTCTTCGCCGCTTGTCTGAAACGGCCTATCGGCGTTCAAGCAGTCGATGAAGTGCGACTGCAGCCGGTAATGGCTCTCCGCATGATCGAGCTCGGTTCGCTCGGCAAGCGTCGTCTCTACGCCGCCGGCGTCGATCAGCGAGATTCTGCCGCTGGCATATAATTTCAGCGTGCCCCGATCTCCCTCGATCGCGATTTGCTCCCGATGCTCGGCCTGCACTTGCCGGTCGGGCGGTCCGTCCAGCTCGCGGCGAGTCGCCCAACTCATGTCCATAACGACGTAGGCGTCCTCATATCCGAGCGTGACGATCCCGGAGTCTTCGCCGGCAATGTACGGGCTGACGCGCAGCGTCTCCGCGTACAAACGCTCCGGATCGCCGAAGAAAAACCGCATCGTATCGAACCAGTGCGCGCCCATCTCGTAGAAAAGCAGGCGAGGCATCTCGCGGAAGAACGGCTGCGGCAGCGATGTCCCCGGCGCCATTCGCGGCGTATAGTAGTCCGTGTGGATATAACGGCCGACCCTGATCCGGCCGAGCGTCCCCTCGTCCAGCACTCGCTTGATCATCTGATTCGGCTGCAGCCATCGCCAGTTTTCGGTCACCATCAGCCTGACGCCGCATTCCCGGGCCACTCTCACCATTTCTTCGGCTTCTTCCGGCGAGACGGCGAACGGCTTCTGGCATAAAATATGCTTGCCCGCCCGCGCCGCCCGGGTGACAAGCTCCAGATGCGTCTCCGGCCCGGTGGCAATGTCGATAATATGCAAGTCGTCTCTCGCGAAGAAGGCTTCCGCATCCGTATACAGCTGTTCCGGGGGAATGCCGAATTCCAGCCCCCGCTGCTCCAGCTTGCCGCGGCTCCTGTTGCATAAGGCGGCAATTTCTACGCCCGGGATCCTTCTCCAAGCATTCAGATGGTTAACCGACCAATACCCGGTGCCGATCAATCCGACTTTCCACATGGTCATCGCCGCCTCTCGTTAGCCCTTGTCCGCATTCAGCTTTGCCGGATGCAGCATGACCTCGATCTGCTCTCGGACGCTGTCCGGATCGAACAATCGCTCCCAGCCTTCCTTCAGCCAATAACGGCGGCCGTATTCCATCGCGACGAGGCAGGCGTCCGAGAACGGGTTGCTCGCCTCGCCGAAAGCGATCGCCAGCTCGATCTGGAGATGTCCCAGCATGAAATCTCTGGCCGCTTCGGACGGAACCCCGCGCCGAACCGCTTCTTCCATCGCCTGCCTCAGGAACATGGCGGCTGCCGCGCCGATCGTCTCGGCCATCGTTGGCTCCAGGATCGCCATCTGCTCCACGGTTATGCGATGGATGCGCATGACCGGCGCGTACATGGCGCGAACGATGCTTTCCCCCGCTTCATAGTCCGCTTCCGGTCCTTGCATCAAGGCGCATACAACGGCCTGTTTCGCATGAATGCCGCCGAAGTAGTCCCGGCGCGCGGCCGGCTCCGTCTCGTCGTTGAAGATCGGCGGGTGGCAGGGATGCGCCACGAAATAGACGACATCGCCGCGCGGCGGCAAGTGTCCCATATACGCGGCGGCGGGATCGAGCACGATCAGCATCGCTCCCGGCTTCATGATCGGAACGATCTCATGCGACACTTGCCCGATCACGACGTCCGGAACGGCCAGTATGACCGCGTCCGCGGATTGGACCGCCTCCGTCTGAGAAGTTGCCGATAAGCCGCGCTGCCGTAACTGCTCCAAGCCCCGATCGCTGACTTCCACGTATTTCATGTCATAAGACGTTTTCTGCAAATTGTCGGCAATTCTGCAGCCCATTTTGCCGCCGGCGCCGATTAGTGCAACGATTGCCATCGTCATTCGCTCCTTATTTTGTAGAGTGCGGGGCAGCTGTTCGCCGACCTCGCTCGTTATCGCCCTTCCAATACGCGCGTGAAATAATCCGTCTGCCCGACCTGTCCGCCCTTAAGCGCAATCTCGATCCCGTCGAAGGCCGGATCTTCGGAATAGCCTCGGCACAGCGGGCCGCCCGGGGCCAGCGGCATCGCGGTTTCCAGCGCATAGATGCCGAGCTCGCGCGTCACATACCCCGACGTATCGCCTCCGGCCACCAGCACGCGAGTCAGCTTGTTCGCCGCCGCGACCTCTCGCGCAAGCCGCCCAAGCTGTTCGCCAATCAGTTGTCCCGCGTTCGCCGCGGGAGTACCGTCGCTTCCGCCCGATTCGAGCCGCTGTCTGGTCTCCCGAATCGCGATGTCCTCCGAACCCAGCGCCGTATACAAGAGCGGGCTGCGATTGTGCCGCAAAATCTCGTTCGCCCGTTCCGCCAGCCTGCTGCGCTCTTGTTCCGCTTCCGCTCGGTCGACCAGTCTCTCCGCATGGACAGGCACGCCGACGAAGCCATGCTCGATCGCATGCCTGATCTGCGATTCGGTCACCGGAGAACAGCTGCCCGACACGGCGAGCAGCCGGTCGACGGGGCCTCTTGGCTCCAGCTCGTTCTGCGGAGCCGTCCCCGTCAGCCCAAGCTCCCGCCAGTGAGCGGCCAGTGCGTACTCGACACCCGAAGAACCGACGACAAACCGGGCTTCTCCCCGATCGGCCGCTTCCCATATCAATTCGCCCGCCCGCTTCAGCCGTTCCTCGTCCAGCACGTCGTACAGCAGCACGTCCGGCGAGCCGGACATTCTCGCGGCCAGCCGCTCCCTGACGCGATGAAGATCGCCCGACAGGTCGAGAATATCCATCAACCCGACGGATTTGTTCGTCTGCCGGGACAGATGGACGCGCAAATCGGCTTCGTCCATCGGGGTAACCGGGTGGCGGGACATCGTCGGATGCCGATCGAGTCGATGTATCGCATCGTCGGCGCAGGCATAATGGTTGCCGAACACCGTGTACCGCCGCAATTGCGGGACGCCGACAAGCAGCGGCACGTACCGCTGCCCGGGCCAGACGCTTGCCGCCAGATCGATGGCTTGGCCGATGCTTCCGATCTTGGGCGAAGAGTCGAAGGTGGAGCAGATCTTGTAATGCACGATTGGGGTCGGGATGTCCCGCAATCGCTCTAATACCGGCCGCAGCTCCCGCTCCAGCTCGTCAGTTGCCAAGGATCTGCTCACTCCCGCCACTCCGAAGGCCCGAATGTCCGCAAACTTGTCCGCGAGCAGTTCAGTGGTCGGAGGCTGCAGAAACAGCACGGTCGGCACGCCGCTTAGCGCCAGCGCCTCCATCACATCGGTCGACCCTGTAAAATCGTCGCCGTAGAACGACAGCAGCAACCTCGAATCGCGTTCCATCCTATTTCCCTCCTTGCTGCCTGCCGCCGAACTTCTCCAACGCCCGTCGCAGCTCCGGATGCGACTCCGCATACGCCGCCGCGCTCACCCCGAGCTTCGCTGCTTCCCATGCCTGCTTCATGCTGAGAACGCCGGCGCCCGGCCCGTCCGGATGCGCCATAATGCCGCCGCCCGCCACATGCAGCAAGTCGCAGGTGCCGAGCTCGCGGTACGTATCCTCGACCATAGCCGCCGATTGCCCGCTGGACAGAACCGGCATCGCCTCATACCCGCCAAGCAACGGCTCGCGAATGGCCTGCACCGAGCGAATGACCGATCCGTTGCTCTCGTAGAACTTGCTGTTGAGCGCATTGACGTGCAGATGATCGGCGCCGGCCAGCCGACATAGCTTCTGATACGCGGTGAACGACATGCCGAGCATCGGACAGCGCGTCATCATTCCCCACTGATTGCGATGACCGTGGATCGGAAGCTCGCTGTAACGGTTCAGATGCGCCAGACCCGCCAATCCGATGCTTTGCACGCTGACCATGACGCACGTTCCGCCCGACTCCGCGACCAGATCGTGGCGGCGCTTCAATTCATCGATCTCCCCCGTAATGTTAAACGCGTACATCGTCTTGCGTCCGGTCCGTTCGCTGGCGCGCTCGATTTCTTCCATCACGGCCTTGACCTTATGCTCGAACGGCGCAAACAGGGGGCTCGCGTTCAATTCGTCATCCTTGATGAAGTCCAGTCCCGCCTCGGCCAATCCTCTTACGACCGCGCGCAGCTCTTCGATGGTCAGACCCACGCTCGGCTTGACGATCGTGCCGATGATCGGGCGGTCCTGGACGCCGGCCAGCCTGCGCGTGCCCGCCACCCCGAACTTCGGTCCGGCGTACGCGGCGGCGAATTCATCAGGCAAATCCAGATCCATCAGACGAATCCCGGAAAATTCCTGCAGCTCGTATAAATTGCCGGCGACCGTCGCCAGCAGATTCGGAATGGACGGCCCGAAATTCGCGTACGGAAATTCCAGCACGACTTCGCAGCGATGATAGTTCCCGTCATGGCCTATTGGCGTCGCCGCGCCGGGCAGCGACGGCTGTCGGACGACTTCCGACTGCCGGACGGAGACGATTCGGGCAGCGCTGCGCTCCCGGACCTCGTCCGTCTCCCCGGGAACGGCAATGAACGTTCCGGTCGATTGCTCTCCGGCCATCGCCTCGGCGGCGCGGGCGGGCTCATACGGGGTTTCGATCCAATAAGCGGCGCGAACTACGGATGGTTTCGCCATCGTTTCACAATCCTTTCTCATGCGCGTTCTCGGTTGACTCGGCGGCGTCCGCTGCATCGGTGTCGCGACAATCCAAGCGAATGCAGCCATAAGGCTGAAGCGTTAACATGACCCGGCGGCCGGCCTGAGCGGGCAGCTGTTCCGTCGCCCGTTCCTCGGATTCCCCGTAGAAATTCGTTGCGACAGAATAAATCGAATCCGCTCCGAGATCGATGTCGACCTCCTGCGCTTCGTTCTCCAGGTTGGCGACCGTCAGCCGCAAGCGGCCTTCGGGATGCCGAAGCGCCAATGCCGCTGCCCGGCCGGAAGAGCATTGCACCGCAAGGACGCGGGCATCGGGCTCGGCCATGACATCTTGCAGCAGGAAGTACAACGGAATCGGCGCGCCATCCGGCGCCACTCCGAGCGGCCCGGACGCTTCATAATAGGTAAGCCGGCGGGTTTCCGGCGTACATAGCGCAGCCAAGCTGCCCAACGTCCAAGCTGTGCCGAATTTCTCTCCTTGCCGGTCGTCTGTCTGATCGGCAATCGGAATGCTGCCGTCTCCGGAAGTCGCATTCGGATTCAGCCGCGGCTTAAAGGTGATCGGCCCGATGCTAAGCGGCTTGCCGGACTTGAAGGCGGCATCGTCGGCCGTCGTCCTCTGGGCGGCCAACGTCTCCATCAGAGACCGGTCGTCGAAGGCATGCACCTGCGGATTGATCGTATACGCAGCGAAGTCCATCTCCGCCAGCGGCAGCGCCGAACGGTTGAACTCCGCATAATAGGCCCGGGTTCCTCCTCCGACCGGAAGCTCCAGGCCGCTGGCCCGGATGGCGCTGCGCATGCCGCGAAGCGCAGCTTCATCGGTAACGATCGCCCCCGCCGAATAGGGGATCAGCCATATGCCGCGGCGGCCGATCCCTGACACAGCCAGTTTCTCGGCCAGCTCCGCCGCCCGGCGGCCTCCTTCATCCAGCAGCACTTCGAGTTCCAACCCGCAGCCGATCCGCTCCGCCGCATCGACGGCCTCCTCCAGACGAATCGGCCACTCGGCGCAAGACAAGTCAAGCGTGCCGCGCAGATGCGAAGGCTTGAGGCGCGACAGCCGCTCGGCCGCCCGGGAATCGATCCCGTTCGGTCCTAGCGCAATGCCGATGCCCGGCAAAGCGCAGCCGGATTCCCTCCGTACGGCGATTCGAACCGCCTCTCGCTGGGCGCTGTCGTTGGTGCCGCCCCGTCCCAAGCCGGCCTCTTCCGCAGCCTCCCCTTCGATTTCGATCAACACCGTCTGCGCAATTCTTTCCCCCGCTTGGACCGAAGCCGGATAAGGCACGGACAACGGGGTACAGTACGTCTTGTAGGAAGCGTCGGTCCAATTGCGCTGATCTTCCATTTCGAACAAGTCGCCCGAGAAAATCATTCGCACGCGGCAGCCGGGCGCGGGCTCGTACGTCATTGCGCGAACGCCCTTGAACGGTTGATGAGGAGCGATTCGTTCGGGAAATGCGCCTCGCGCTATCCCTTCTTCCGTATCGACCTCAAGCGGCAACCCGGCAAAACCCATCGGGTGCAGCACGCAGAACCCGATCCGATTTTTCAGGAACGAGGCGCGGGCAATGCCGTCGAAATCGAATCGAATGCTGTCGGGGGTCATTCGGATCATACCGTTCCATTCGAAGTCGATCTCATCCTGCGCGTGACGGCAATGGAATTCCACGATCGCTTGGTCGTGAAGCGATTGAATGCGCTTGATTTCCAGCCTGGGCGCCACCGTTCCCCAATTGCGGTCTCTCACCGCCGCATAGATGCCGCGAACGATCTCCTGTCCCCCGTATGCGATCGTTCGCAAACCGCCTTCCTCGAAAAAGGCTTGCAGCGGTCCGGCGCTCAATTTTACGGGCGATTTCATTTTTCTTCCCCCGCCTTTTAAGAAATACATCTTAGATCTAAGTTAGATAATAGTTGCTGCCGATAATATCGTCAAGCTCTATATATCCCCGCAGAGGAGAGACGGACATGTTCCGCTTGTTCGATCCAGACAAGCTCAGATCCATCACCGCCAAGATGATCGCCACTTTCTTACTGGCTCTGACGCCTATGTACTTAGTCAGTCTGCAGCTGAATCGCATGGGCTCGGACAGCGTGATGCAGCAAGTTCGGGATTCGATGAACTCGCGCGTCGCCTATTATTTGAATTCCTTGCAAACCGCCGTCGACGGCATTACCCGTCTGCAGCGTCAATACGTCATCGACGAGGATATCCAGAAGCTCGCCAATATTGCGCCGTCCATGAGCTTGTTCGAGCGAGCGATGGCGGAGCGGCGCATCCAGGACAAAATGATGCTGATGACGATCTCAAGTCCTTACGTGCTGGAATCCCGCATCTATTTGCCCATGATCGGCAAGACGATTTTGTCCGCCTCCGACGAAGGAGAGATGAGCCCGGATCGGATCGAGGCGGCCAAACGGGCCGCGCTGAGCCAGCCGAAGCCGCTCGTCAAGCTGGGAGAACGGATGGTCATCCAGCATATTTCCCCCAACCCTCAGGTGGCGCCGGAGAAGACCGCCTTCATTATGCAAACGGATATTTCCGCCGCCCGTATTCTGGAGGAGCTGGATCAATTGGCCGCCGATTCGGAGAGCGGCGCCGTATTGATCAACCGATCCCAGAGCTGGACGATATCGAGCATGGCGGACGCCGAGCTGAGCGCACGGACCGTCGCTTTGGCGAACGAGCGGCTCGAAGCCGGCCTGCATTCCGGGGACACTCGAATGACGTACAACGGACACCGTTATCTCGTCGCGCACACCTATTCCGAAGCCTTGCAGTGTTCCCTGCTGTTGACTTTGCGGGAGGATAAGGTCATCGGTCCGCTGAGTCGTTACCGGGAATGGTTCTGGGTATTGTCCGGCCTGTCTTTGCTGACCGTGCTGTTGTTCTCTTCCTCCATCTACCGCGTCATTCACAAGCCGCTTCGCAGCATGGTGACCGCTTTCCGCAAGCTGGAACGCGGCGATATGAACGTGCGCATCGACATGCGCAGACAGGATGAATTCCAATACCTGTATAAACAGTTCAATACGACGGCGGAACAACTGAAACACCTGATCGAAGAAGTTTACGAAAATCGCATTGCCTTGCAGCGGTCGGAACTGAAGCAGCTGCAATCGCAAATCAACCCGCATTTTCTCTATAACACTTATTTTCTTGTACACCGCATGGCCAAGGCGATGAAGATAGAACAAGTCATCAGGGCAACCGAATATTTAGGCGTCTACTTTCAGCATATTACGCGCAACGCTCAGGAGATCGTTCCTCTGGAGATGGAATACCGGCACATCGCAGCCTATATCGAGCTGCAGTCGCTCCGATTCCACAACCGGATCACGCCAACCGTCGAGCCTCTTCCCGAATCTCTGAAGGCGGTGCCCGTACCCCGGCTGCTGCTGCAGCCGATGGTCGAGAATGCCTACCAGCATGGACTGAAGGAAAAGCTGGAGGGCGGACTCATCCGCATTGGCGCGGTCGAATCTCACAGCAGCCGTATAGACAACCATCTGTCGGAAAACGGGGTTTTGCTGTTCACCGTCGAGGACAACGGAGACGAGTTAAGCGATGAAGCGCTTGCCGCCTTGCAAGATAAGCTGTCGGATAAGTTCGACGACAAGGAAACGACCGGGTTGCTTAACGTCCATCGGCGGGTTCAGCTCCGTTACGGCAGCGCCTACGGCATTACTCTGTCGCGGAGCAAGCTCGGGGGTCTTCGCGTCCAACTCGCCCTTCCCCTTCAGGAACAGGTTGTAAAAATCGGTCAATCCAAGTAAACGTTCGATTATTGAGGCCGGTATCCCTCCGTCCCATAATGAATGCTGAGGGACGATCCTCAACACTTGATAAGGGGGAACACACATGAGAGCTATACCTAAACCAATGAAACCGCTCGCGATTGCCGTCACTCTCTCCATGCTGCTGGCCGCGTGCAGCAGCGGCAACAACGGGGAGAGCCAACCTGCTTCGCCGGCTCCTGGAAGCAGTTCATCGTCTTCCGCGAGCGCAAGCGAAGACCCGGGCATCCCGACCGATCCGTTCGCTCCGTACCCGGAAACGGTCAAGCTGACGTTCAGCCGCTATCAAGGCCAGGAAGTCAAATTTCTGAACGACGACACGGTTGACGACAATCTCATTATCCGTGAATACAAAGAGATACTGAATATCGATGTCAAGAACGCCTGGGTCGTAAAAGGCACCGGAGAGCAGTACGAGCAGAAGATGAACGTGGTCATCGCGTCGAACGACCTGCCTGATCTGATGTACGTGAACGCGCAGCAGTTGAAACAATTGGTGGAAGCCGATCTGGTGCAGGATCTGGGACCTTTGCTCGAAAAGTACGGTTCCCCTTACGCCAAAGACGTCATGACTCAGGATGGCGGCAACGCTCTGAAATCGGCGACGTTCGGAGGCAAGCTGCTGGCCATTCCGCAAACGGGTTCGAACATCGATTCCACACCGATTTTGTGGGTCCGCGAAGATTGGCGCCAAAAGCTGAATCTGCCGGAGCCGAAAACGTTCGACGATTTCCTCAAGCTGGCGGAAGCGTTCTCCAAGCAGGATCCGGACGACAACGGCAAACAAGACACCTACGGATTCGGCGTAAGCAAGGAATTATGGGGCGGTATGCCCGGACTTGAAGGCTTCTTCAATATGTACGGCGCTTTTCCGAGCATCTGGGTGAAAGGCGACGACGGAGCGCTGACCTACGGCTCCATTCAGCCTGAAGTCAAGGACGCGCTCGGCAAGCTTGCCGAACTGTACAAGGACGGACAGATCGATCCGGAATTCGCCTCCAAGGACGGAGGGAAAATCGCCGAAGCCGCTACGAGCGGCAAGCTGGGCATGTATTTCGGCGCTATGTGGACGCCGCTGTGGCCTCTGCAAGACGGCAAAAACCAAAATCCGGATATGGAGTGGCAAGCCTATCCCGTCCCTGCCATGGGCAACGAAGCGCCTAAAGTATCCGCCGCGTTCCCTGTAACCAAATACTTTGCCGTCAGGAAGGGCTACGAGCATCCGGAAGCGGCGATCAAGCTGCTTAATCTGGATCTGGAGCGTCACTGGGGATCCATGTACGATCCGGACAAATATTTCGCCGACAAAGGCTCCATCGAATTCCGCAAATATTCGATCTATCCCGAGGCGGAGCCGAGCCGGCGCAACCTGACGATCCATCAGAAAGTCGTCGAAGCGTTCGAGACGGGCGACCTCTCCAAGCTGAACGTGGAAGAGACGGACAAGTACAATATGATCAAGGATTACTTGGAAAACGGAGATCTCGGCGGATGGGGATGGGACCGGGTATTCGGCAAACGCGGCTCGTTCGAAGTCATCAACAACTATGTCAATAACGGCCAAGTTTACGATAACGAATTTTACGGAGCGCCGACCGAAGCGATGGGCGAGAAATCGGCAGCTCTCGGCAAAATGCAACTGGAGACGTTCACCAAAATCATTATGGGCGCCGCCAACCTCGATGCTTTCGACAAATACGTGAGCGACTACAAGAAACTCGGCGGAGACGATATCGCCAAAGAAGTCAATGAATGGAAGGCTCTCCAGTAGTACCGAGTAGCGAATAACGGCAGAGAACGCACCGAAGGGATAAGTGAACGACCCTGCTTGTCCCTTCTTGCGTTTGCATCTGCAGCGCAGGAGGAACAACATGCTCAGATTAAGACGATTTCGCGATATGCCGCTGCATCTGATGCTGCTGCCCGGAGTTATCCTGGTATTCATCTACAGCTATCTTCCGCTTGCGGGGATCGCCATCGGATTTCAGAAATTTATGCCTTCGAAAGGCTTATTCGGCTCCAAGTGGACCGGACTCGATAATCTCCACTATATGTTGAACATGCCGGGAATCGGCCAGGTCGTCTGGAACACGTTCTATATTTCCAGCTTGAAAATCCTGTTCGGACTGCTCGTTCCGATTGTCATAGCGTTACTGCTGAATGAAATCGCGGCTCATCGCATCAAAAAAACGTTTCAAACTTTGATTTATCTCCCCCACTTTCTGTCCTGGATCATTCTGGGCGGCATTCTCGTCGACATCCTGTCGCCGGGGCATGGTATCGTCAATCAGATCCTCGGCCTGTTCGGCATCAAGCCGATCTATTTTCTCGGCAACAACGACTGGTTTCCGTTTACGCTCGTCGCCAGCGATATTTGGAAAGAATTCGGCTTCAATACCATCGTGTATTTGGCCGCGCTGACGTCCATCAATCCCGCTCTCTACGAAGCGGCCTATATGGACGGCGCAGGTCGATGGAAACAAACCTGGTACGTTACGCTCCCCGGCATGCTGCCGATCATCGTGCTGCTGGCCACGCTCAGCCTGGGCAACGTGCTGAATGCCGGCTTCGACCAAGTATTCAATCTGTACAGTCCGGCCGTTTACGAGAGCGGCGATATTATCGATACGCTCGTCTATCGGACAGGTCTCGTCGACATGCAATACGGCGTCGCAACGATCGTCGGTGTATTCAAATCCGCGATATCGCTGGTCCTGATCTCCTTCTCTTATTGGGCAGCCTACCGATTCGCCAATTATCGCATCTTCTAGAGAAAGGAGGCGGCGTGGATGTATGCCAATACTGTCGGCAGAAAAACGTTCCAGTTCGCCAATTACACGTTTCTGATCCTGCTGTCGCTGACTTGTCTGTTTCCGCTTATCCATGTGCTTGCGATCTCATTCAGTTCCAGCAGCGCGGCGACCGCAGGCCTCGTCACCTTCTGGCCCGTGGACTTCACGACGAAATCTTATCAATACATTTTGGAGGAACCCGCCTTTATCCGTTCATTCGGCGTTGCGCTGCAGCGCGTAGCGCTTGGGACGGTCCTTAACATGCTGCTTACCGTGCTCGTGGCCTACCCGCTGTCCAAAGAAGCCCGCGTTTTCCGCTATCGCACCGTTTACGCCTGGTATTTCGTGTTTACGATTTTGCTCAGCGGAGGCTTGATCCCGTGGTATATGACGATCAAGGCAACCGGAATTATGGATACGCTATGGGCGTTGGTGCTTCCTGGCGCCGTACCGGTATTCAATGTTATTCTGATGCTGAACTTCTTCCGCGGATTGCCGAAAGAATTGGAGGAATCCGCCTTTATCGACGGATCCGGCTATTGGGGAGCGCTGTGGCGGATTTATATTCCGCTCTCGAAAGCCTCGCTGGCAACGGTCGCTTTGTTCACCGTCGTCGGCCATTGGAACGCCTGGTTCGACGGTCTGATCCTGATGAATTCGCCGGATCATTATCCGTTATCCACTTATTTGCAGACCATCCTGACTAAAATCAACATGTCTTCGCTGACCTCTGATCAAGCGAAGGAGTTGGCGGCCGTATCAGACCGAACGGCCAAAGCCGCCCAGATTTTCCTTGGAGCTTTGCCGATCCTATGCGTCTATCCGTTCCTGCAGCGTTACTTCGTCAAGGGCATTGTACTAGGCAGCGTGAAGGAATAAGGAGGGAACTTGCTTGATTCGGATTCTGATCGTCGATGACGAGCCTTATATCGTGGAAGGCATGGTAGGTTTGCTGGAGGAAGCGGAACTGCCTGAGACGGAAATTCGCGGGGCGATCTCCTCCGGAGAGGCGCTCGAATGGATGGCGCGGACGAAGGTGGACATCGTGCTTTCCGACATTCACATGCCGGGCATGAACGGTCTGGAGCTGCAGAAGCGGATCTTGCAGCAATGGCCTCGCTGCAAAGTCGTCTTCCTCACCGGGCATAACGAATTTGAATACGCCAAGGAAGCGCTGCGATACGGCGCTTCCGATTACATCCTGAAGACCGACGGGGACGATGCGATTCTCGACACGATTCAAAGAACGATGGAGGCTGTCAAGGAGGAAACCGTTCGCGAATCCTACTTGGAATCCGCGCAAGCGCAGATGCGCAGCGCCTTGCCGTTGCTGCAGAAGGAATATATGCAGGAACTTCTGCGGTCGCCTGCCACGTCGCGAACGGCGCTTGCGGACCAGTTGACGCGGCTGCAGATTCCTCTAAGCGCGGACGCAGAGGTGCTGGCGGTGCAAGGCCGCATTCTGAATTGGCCCGAACAGATGAATTCGTCGGACCGAACGCTGATGACGTATGCGATTCGCAATATCGCTATCGAATATTGGGAGACGGGCGCGGAATTGATCTCGCTGGGCATCGAGCAGGAGCGTATGGTGTGGCTTCTGCAGATCAAGCCGTCTGCGACCGGCGACAACGGGGACAACGAAGCCGCCTGGCGGAGATTGCAGAGCTTCGCCTTCGGGAACCTGGAATCGATTCAGGCGACTTGCCGCGAGCTGCTTCGTCTGTCCGTCTCCTTCGTCATGGGGGCTAAAGAGACGGCATGGGAGAAGCTTCCCGAGCAGATGGAAGCGTTAAATCTAACGTTCCGTCGCAGCTTCGGCATGGGAGACGATTTGCTGCTGAGGGAAAGCGCGGAGCCCGAGCAGAATATGCAGATCTTGAAGGGACTTTCCGTCCGCGATTCGTCCCTGAAATCGGCTGCGCTCGCCGCCCTGCTCGAAGGCGGGAAGCAGCAGCTCTTCGAACGAACGCTTCACGAATACATGCTCGATCCCGCCCTCGTGAATGGACCGGAGACGGGCAGAATCGCCGCCTATTATCAATTGGTCGTCATTCTGATGAGCGATCTGAGCAGCGGCAATCTGTTTCAAATCGTAAGCGAACGAATGGACTTGTCGCGACTCTACAAATACGACGCGCACGATACCTGGGAAGACCGGCTCGACTATTTGACCAAGCTTGCCGACGCGATCTTCGAGCATCATCGGACAAGGCTGCAGCGGCATAACGACGAATTGGTCGCCAAGCTGAAAGATTACATCGACAGTCATATTTCGGATGATCTCTCCTTGACCCGTCTCGGAGAAATCGCCTTCTTCAACGCCAGTTACTTGTCGCGCATATTTAAGCAATATTCCGGCATGAACCTGACCGAATACATTATGCAGGTCCGCATGAACGAAGCGACGCGGCTGCTGCGGGAGACCGATATGCAGGTTCAGGAAATTACGAAAGCGATCGGTCTCGAATCGGCCGCCTACTTCATTCGCATGTTCAAGAGAGCGACCCATATGACCCCTCAGCAATATCGGGAATTCAATCAGTAGATGAATCCCGAACGGGATGAAGTGAGGGCTACACTATCTCGACTCCCGGCAAACCGTCGGGAAACCGGCTCCAATCTTGAAGCATTTCCCCATCCGTCAGCAGGCAAGCGTCCAATTCCGCAATCAGCCGTTCCCGTTCCAGGTCGATGCCGATAAACACCACTTTATTGATGCGGTCTCCGTACCGGTCGTCCCAGTTCTCGGCCGCTTCCGGCTCCTCGTTCAGAAGGGCTTCGCGTTCCTCTTGCGGCAGCGCTGCGATCCAGTACCCCGAAGGCCCGAATTGGATGGAAGGGCCGGCCTGGCTGAGGCTTTGGCCGATGTCGTTGCGGGAGGCCAGCCAGATCATGCCTTTGGCGCGAACGACTTCGGGCGGCCATTCCTTCATCCAGCTCGCCAACCGTTCGGGATGAAACGGCTTCTGCCGCTCGTACACGAAAGAGGAGATGCCGTATTCTTCGGTTTCCGGCGTGTGGACGGGCTTCTCCATTTCCTTGATCCAGCCCGCGGATCGGCTGGCCTCTTCGTAATCGAACAGGCCGGTATTCAAGATTTCCCGAGGATCGACGCTCCCGTTGACGGTTCGAACCAGCTTCGCCCTTGGCTGCAGCTTGCGAAGCACGCCCTCCAGCTCGTCCAGCTCTTCATCGGCAAGCTTGTCGCATTTATTCAGCAGCAGCACGTCGCAAAATTCGATCTGATCGATAAGCAGATCGACGACGTCCCGCGTATCGTCCTCCCCTACGGCCTGATTGCGTTCCAGCAGCGATTCCCCGGAAGAGAAGTCATGCCAGAAACGATACGCGTCGACGACGGTAACCATGCAATCGAGTCGGCACAGCTGCGACAGATCGATCCCTTGTGCTTCATCGCTGTAGGCGAACGTCTGGGCTACAGGCACAGGCTCGCCTACGCCCGTCGATTCGATCAGAATATAATCGAAGCGATTTTCCTTGGCCAGCTTCTCCACCTCGACCAGCAAATCCTCGCGCAGCGTGCAGCAGATGCAGCCGTTGGACATCTCCACAAGCTTCTCGTCGATTCGCGACAATCCGCCCCCCTCTTTAATCAGCGAAGCGTCGATGTTGACTTCGCTCAGATCGTTGACGATGACGGCGATTTTCAGCCCGTGCCGATGGTTCAGCACGTGATTGAGCACGGTCGTTTTGCCCGAGCCCAGATACCCGCTCAATACGGTTACCGGAATTTTGTTTGGAGTCATTTTTACCACCCTTTTCTTTGATAGAACCGTTCGGCGGCCCGCTGCAGCAGCAAGCAAAACGAACGGTTATGACCGATGTAGAAGGAGGACAAATCGTATCGGCCGCGCGAGGCCTCGAACGTGACCAGCAGGCGGTGCCGCATTTCCCGCATCGCAAGGCGCACGAATCGATCCGCCTGCTCCGATGCGAACAGCGTCATATACGCATACAGCGAATGATCCTCCGGCTCGTCGAGAACGCTGACCCCGGCGCAGGAAAACTCGGTTTGGACGTTCATCCTCTTCAGCAGCGCTAACGCGCCGAGAAGCTCGGCATCCACTTCGATGTTTCCCAAATGCGCCGTTTGCTTGGCTCTTCTTCGGAGCTTGGTTCGCTCCAGCCAGCTCTCCAACTCCGCTTCCCTTCGCTTCCAGCTTTCCGCCGAATGAACGCTGATCACCTTTTCCGCATCGTTGTCGATGCCGGCGACATAGGCCACGAGGCCTCCCCCTCTCCGGGCAAACGAGCGCCGCAGGTGATAAGGCAGCCTGCGGCGCATGTCCCTGTTCCGTTTTATTGAAATGTCGGCAGCGGGTCGTTGAACAGCCGCCAGTTGCCCTTCATCTCGGATTCCGTCAACAGCGCCTCATCCAGACTGCGCGTAATGTTCTCCCTGTCCAGTCCGACGCCGATCAACACCAGCTTGGTCACACGATCTCCCCACTCGTCGTCCCAGTCGGGAGATTTGGGAAAATCATGCTCGCTGCCGAAATAAAGGCGCTTCTCGTCGTCGCTCAGCGCGGCCACCCATAATCCGGCAGGAGACATCTGACGGGATGCCCCGGCTTGGCTGAACGAGATCGCCATGCTGTTGCGGGTAGCTACCCACATGATCCCCTTCGACCGTACGACCTCTTTAGGCCAGTCGCCGAGCCAGGTCAGCAAACGTTCAGGATGAAACGGGATTTTACGCGAGTACACGAACGACGAGATCCCGTATTCCTCGGTTTCCGGCGTATGGTGGTCCTTCTGCAGCTCCTGAATCCATCCGGCGGAGCGGCTGGCCTCTTCGAAATCGAACAGATGCGTATTGAGAATGTCCTTAGGATCGACTTTGCCGTGGCTCGTACGGATGATTCTCGCTCGCGGCTGAAGTCCTCTCAGCGCCGTCTCCAATTGATCGAGCTCGGCTTCGCCGACCATATCGCATTTATTGATGACGAGCACGTCGCAAAATTCGACCTGATCGGTCAGCAGGTGCACGACGCCTCTCGCATCGCCCTCTCCGGCTTCCTGATTCCGGTCTCTGAGCGTATCCCGAGTGTTGAAATCCTGCCAGAAGTGATACGCGTCCACTACCGTTACCATGCAGTCGAGACGGGTAAGCTTGGATAAATCGATGCCCTGCTCTTCGTCGACGTAAGTGAAGGTTTGAGCGACCGGCAGCGGCTCTCCGACTCCGGTCGATTCGATCAGAATGTAATCGAACCGTTTCTCCTTCGCCAGCCGCTCTACTTCCTGAAGCAGGTCGTCGCGCAGCGTGCAGCAGATACAGCCGTTCGACATTTCCACCAGCTTTTCGTCCGTGCGGCTCAGCCCTCCCCCGTCCCGAACGAGATCGGCATCGATATTGACCTCGCTCAGATCGTTGACGATGACCGCGACCTTCAGGCCTTCCCTGTTATTGAGCACATGGTTCAAAATCGTCGTCTTGCCTGCGCCCAGATAGCCGCTCAGCACCGTAACCGGAATTTTTTGCTCCTCTTCCTTCGTCAATACGCTCATCTTTTTTCCGCTCCTTCTTAGGCCAATCTAGATAACGGATTTCGTTGGCCATCGCGAAAGTTTCGATAACCCGCACCGCTCTGATTTATGCGTAATTTTTACGATTATCAGTCAAGAAAACTGCCGCTTCATCTCTTCGATGCAGTCCCGGCTCACCATTTTCCCTCGAAAATAAACCAGATTTTCCGAGCTTCCCGTGAAAATGCACGTAGGTTCATACTTGCGAAGCATGATCCGCTCTCCGTCCACGAAGATTTCAATCGGATCCTTCTCCCCGATGCCCATCGTACGGCGCAATTCGATCGGGAGGACGATTCTCCCCAATTCGTCGACTTTGCGGACGATGCCTGTCGCTTTCATCATGCGCTGCTCCTCCTCTGGCGATTCTCTTACGGCGCTCCGGCGTTCGCGTACTCTCTGCTGCCGGTCGCTCGGGGCTTGTATTCGGTAAAAGCGGTCTCAATATGCGCCTGAAGCAGCGGACTGTCCTCGATGATCGCTTTGCGCTTCGCTTTAAGGATAATCTGCTCCATATCCGCAAAGCTGCACCCGGCGAGCAGCTCCGAAGCCGCTCGATGAACGGTTCCCCGACTCTCGAAAGCTCCGATCAACAGCGAAATGAACTCGTTGCGGCTGGCTTCCTCCGGCATGCCGTACGTCATTTTCGTATCGAAACGGCGCCAGACGGCATGATCCAGCTCCTCCTCCAAATTCGTCGCGGCTACGAAAACGCTGTCCCCTTCGAATTCGTCCAGACACTGCAGCAGCGTGTTCACCGCTCTGGCCATTTCCTTGACTTCGTCGTTGTTCTCCCGGGTCCTGGCCACCGCGTCGAACTCATCCAGAAACAGTACGCAGGGCGAGCCTTTGGCGTAATCGAATATTTTGCGAATGTTGCTTCCCGTCTCTCCCAGATGGCTGTGAATGATCGCGTCGAGCCGAACCAAGATGAGCGGCAGCTCGAGCCGGGCTGCCAGATAGAAGGCGGTCAGCGTCTTGCCGGTGCCCGGCGGGCCGAACATGACGACTTTGTTGGGAATCGGCACATCGTATTGCTCGAATTTGTCCTTCATGCCGAGAATCGTAATAAACTCCTCGACGATTTGCCGGTTAACCGGCGGCAGAACAATACGTTTGACCTTCCTTGCGCATTCTTTAACCTCGTAGTAGGTGCCCATGTCGATGCCCTTGGACCGGGGGAGGCGCAGATTTGCTTTGTTTTTGCTCATTCTTGAGAAGCTCCTTAATTAATCAATGCCGGGGAAGTCCAGAAAACCCCCTCCCGGTCCAGCTCTACTCGCTCCAGCTGACGCTCGAAGTCGGGACACGGCGTTATCGAAGGAACCAAACTCCACTCGCCGTCGTCATCCAGCGCATAGACGCTCCATATGCCCCGTTCGAGACGAAATTGCGCGATTGCCGTACGGGTCCATTGCCGGCTGCCGTAATCCGGTCGCTCCTCCGACAAGGTGAGCCGATCGCCGTCCCATGCGTATTTTAAGCGAACGGACGCACGAACCTCCCGAGGGACCTTCAAATCGATATATCCATCCAAAAGCTTCCCGAGTCTTCGGATCGTAAACGGGTCCATCCCTCTTTCACCTCGTCCTGTGCGAATACAAATCCGCAACGCCGAAACGGCGTCCTATTAAGACGACCGATTCGGCATTCGGCGACTGCGTTCTACTCGTTCAACGCCTTCTTCAAAGCTTCCAGATTGCTTCTCATAATAGCGATATAGTCCTGGTTGTTGCCGACTTCCTCTTCCGTCAGTCCTTCGAGCGGATTAAGCACATCCGTCCGGGCGCCCAGTTCGTCCGCCACCGTCTGTGCCACCTTCGGATCGACCAGCGTCTCGAAGAAGATCGTCTTGACTTGGTGCTCCTTGGCGAATTCCACGATTTCCGCCATTTCGTTCGGGGACGGCTCCTGATCGGGAGACAGCCCCGAAATCGGAAGCTGCGTAAGTCCGTAGCGCTTGGCGAGATAGCCGAATGCCGCGTGCTGCGTCACGAACTCCTTGCGTTTGGCGCCGCCCAGCTCCGTCTTGAACGCCTCGTCCAGTTCCTGCAGCTTGGCGATATACGCGTCGGCGTTTTTCTT
This sequence comes from Cohnella sp. SGD-V74, assembly GCF_003001675.1. GTDB lineage: Bacteria > Bacillota > Bacilli > Paenibacillales > Paenibacillaceae > Cohnella. The sequence continues at coordinate 118,637 of NZ_PVYW01000022.1, forward strand.
GTAATCGTCCTTGCGGTCCGGATCGGCCTTCGCGAAGGCGTCGGCGATCGCAGCAACCTGCTGTTGGGCCAGCACCGGATCGAGCCATACGTGCGGATCGAGCACATGCTCGTGTTCATCCGCGTGTTCGTCTCCATGCTCGTCGGCATGCTCGTCTTCGTCCGCATGTTCATCTGCATGTTCATCTGCGTGTTCTTCTTCGTCAGCATGCTCATCCGCGTGTTCTTCTTCATGTCCGTGCTCATGCTCGTGCGGCAGGCCTTCCATCAGCTCGATGCCCTCGCTCGCCTTCACGACGATCCGCTTGTCGCTCGCCGCGCTTGCCAGCGCGTCTTCGACCCATTCCTCTACGAGTCCGTTGTACACGAAAATATCGGCTTCCTTCACTTTGACCATGTCCTGCGGCGAAGGCTCCCAATCGTGCGGCTCCGTTCCCGGAGGAACGAGCGCGACGACGTCGGCGTATTCCCCTCCCACCTGCTTGCTGAACTCGTACATCGGATAAAAAGTCGTGACGACTTTCAGCTTGGCGGCTTCCGCGGCGCTCGCGCTGCCCGAAGGCTCCGCGCTGCCCGACGCCGTGCCGGTCGGCTGATCGTTCTTGCTGCAGCCCGCCAGCGCCAAAGCCAATCCCGCTATCAATACGATCGATGTCTTAAATCCTTTTTTCACCGTTATTTTTCCTCCCGAAATCCGATATTCATAGAAGTTTCCTGATTTTATAGGTCGCTTTCCTTATTCCGATTCCCGCAATGAGGAGCACCAACAGTACGAAAGCGATCGTTCCCCCAGGAGGCGTGCTCAACTGATAAGAGGCCGCCAGGCCGGAAAATACGCCCGCCAATCCGATGCCCATGGAGATAACCAATGCCGCGGCGAAGCTCGGAGCGATCCGAATCGCCAGCGCTGCGGGAAGCACAATAAGGGAAGAGACGAGAAGCACCCCGACGATCGGAATGCTGGCCGCGACGATCATTCCGGTAATGACGCTGAAGCCGAGCGAGATCCACTTGACCGGGAGCCCGTTCGTCTTCGCCGTCTCCTCGTCGAACGTCATCTGGTACAGCGGTCTGCGCATGAAATAAAAAAACGCGCCTCCAACCAAGGCTACCGCGCCCATAAGAAGCAGTTCGGTCCGGTTCACGGCTACGACAGAACCGAATAAGTAAGAGGTGAAGCTTTTGTTGGTCGCGCGGGCAAGGCTCATCAAGATCACCGCGGTTGACAGCCCGCCGACCATAATAATGGCGACGGACATCTCGCTGTAGGTTTTGTAGGCTCTTCGCACGTATTCCACCGCGACGGCCCCCGCTACGGCGGCAATAAACCCCGTCAAGGTCGGGTCGATATGAAGATATATTCCTGCAGCTACGCCGGCGAGCGATACGTGCGACAGCATATCCGCCATTAACGCCTGCCTGCGAAGCATCAGATAAACTCCCAAAGCCGAAGCGATGAGCGCGATTATCCCACCGGCGCAAAATGCCCGCTGCATGAAGTCGTAGTGCAGCATTTCCAGCCTCCATCTTCTTTGCGTTCCAAGGTAATGCAGCGGTCGAGATACTCCGCCATCTCCGTCAGGTTGTGCGTGACCATCACCACAGTCCGGCCGTAATCCTTGACCTGGGCCTGAAGCAGGCGATAAAATCCGAGCCGGCTTTCCTGGTCCATACCGGTCGTCGGCTCGTCCAGCACAAGCAGGTCCGGCTCCTGGGCAAGCGCCCTGGCGATACACACCTTCTGCTTCTGTCCGCCGGACAATTCGCCGATCTTGCGATGGCGAAACTCCCACATTCCCACCTGCCGGATCGCATCCTCCGTCATCCGGCGGTCCTCTTGATCGAGCCTGCGCAGCCAGGAGCCTCTGGCATGTCTGCCGGAACGGACGAATTCCGTAACCGTGCTCGGGAACGCGCCGTTAAAAGCGGCGATCTGCTGCGGAACGTAACCGATCGCCAGCTTGCCGCCTCCGGCATTGCGCCGGGCCAATTCCACCGTGCCGCTCCAAGGCTTCAGCAGCCCCAGCATCAGCTTAAGCATCGTTGTTTTGGCGGCCCCGTTCTGACCCGAGATCGTCACGAATTCCCCGAAAAAAATATCGACGTTCGCCTGCTCCAGACATGGAACGTCCCCGTAACCGAAATTTACGTCTCGCAGCGATACCATTCGCATAAGCGCGCGTTCCCCCTTCCTTCCGTCCGTCACCGCTTCGATCGTTCCGCTCCGGACTTTTTTCAAATTGCGTAATTATTACGATTTTCAGTCATAAAAAAAGCGTTCCAAGGATGACCAAGCCGTGCCCGGCCATGCTTGCGGGAAATTAGCGAGTTTCCCGGTGAAGCGTATATTTCTTGAGACGAGGACTATATTTGCGGAGCTCCAGACGGTTGGGGTGCGTTCTTTTGTTTTTCGAGGTCGTGTAGTTGCGATCTCCCGTTTCCGTGCAAGCCAGCGTGACGATCACTCTCATTACGCTCACCTCCTTCGTTCGTATTTAATTGTAATTATTACGCATATAGAAAGCATAGCGCCTAAAGACCGGTCTGTCAACGTCTAGTCGGCAAAGCCGTAAAAGAATTTGAAGAAACAGGCCCCGATCGCAAGCGGCTGGGGACCGCATGCCGGAGCCGTTGGCGGGTTCCTTTATTGAAGCTGGCACTCCTCGCACAGTCCGTATACTTCAAAACGGTGCCGCAAAACTTTGTAGTTGCCGGGCAGGTTCACGTTTTGCTCCATGGGGCAATATTCGAAGGGGAGCGTCTTCTCGCAGTTGACGCAGATCAAATGATGATGGTGGTGGGAAATGCAGTTCTCCCTGAACTTCAATCCGCCCTCCATAAAATAAAAATGCTCCAGAACCCCCATCTCGCTAAGCATGCGGAGATTCCGATAGACGGTATCGAAGCTTACGCTCGGATAAGGGACGACCATCTGGTCGTAGACGTCTTTGGGGGACAGATACCCGTCGTAATTCGCGAAAATGCCGGCCAGCGTCTTTCTCTGCTCGGTCACTCTCCAGCCGTTTCTGGACATCGTCTCCAGCATGTTTTTTACTTTGTCGTTCGCCATTTCCGCCCCAACCGTTCCCTTCGCCCGAAATTTGCAGATTTCGCAGCGGACATTGTCTATCCTTCGTATTTTACCAAGAACGAGGACATTTGTCATATGGCTCGACGTGAGGGGCGGGTTGTCTCCTAAGGAGGGCAACCATTTGATTGATCGATGAACATATACCGGGGTATGTATCTCCTTACGCTACAATGCACCCCAGAAAGTGACGAGAAGCTTCGCAGCTTATTCCGATTACTTTCCGGGGACCCCGAAGCAAGGTCATGAAATTTGGAATCGATTAACCCGTGACAGGGTAATTTCATGACCGTATGAGGCAGACGCTTCGCTCTTCAGGAGATACATACCCCTATTTCTATTTCGATCCTTCAAATGGTCTAACTTAGGAGACACCCACTGGAGTTCAGCCCTCGTCGAGTTTTTTGCTCATATGCGCGATCTGATCCGACTCCCAATACCGTTCCTGGTATCCCCGGGACTGCCAGAACGGGTAACCTCCCGGCAAATGCAAAGACGTGTGCAGGCAGCTTTCCGTATAGCCGGCCTCTCTGGCAAACCTCTCGGCCTCGGCATACAGCCGGCTCCCCAGGCCGCTTCTGCGCCGATCGGGACGGATGTAGAATTTGACGATTTCGCAGACCGGACCGCCGCCGATCGTCGGCTCCACCTCCGGGAACCGCCTGTCGTACGGTCGAACGGCCGCCGTGCCGAGCAGAGCTCCGTCCGCATCCTCCGCGATCAGGAAGACGGCGTTCTCCGGACCCGCGTAGACTTCTTCGAAGAAAAACAAATCCCGCGGGTTCTCCTCGTAAGCGCCTTTCGGATACAAGTCCCGCATCAGCGCCAGAACAAACTCCGTTATGTCACGCCTCCTCTCCGGACCAGCAACCGCAATTCGATATTCCGCAGATGACTTCACCATCAACTTCTCCTTTTTCATGCGCTTGCAGCGACTCGGTCTGCGCCTCTAGACTTCCGGTTTGCCCCCCAGGCTATGCCTGCGCAAACGACGGCCAATACGGCGCTAGCCTTGTACATCGCGCCATAAGAATACAGGTCGGCAACGTGTCCCATCCCCGCGCCGCCCAGCGATACGCCAAGATCGGCCATCGCGATAAACCATCCGATCAAGACATTCCTGGAGGCTCTCGGCAGAACGAACGTCAAATACGAGATCAACGTCGGATACAACGTCGCCTGAGCCAGGCCGATCAGCACGGCCGCGCCGTAGAGCCCCGCCGGCCCCAACGCCGGAGACAGAGACAGCAATGCCGCCCCCGCGGCGCAACAGAGGCACACCGTCCCCACAAACCCCGGATGCCACCTGCCGTCGGACGGAAGCCTCTTGCTGGACGCGAAACGGACGACGACGATCACGGAAGCCTGGAGCATGAGAAACACCCCGGCATTTCCGTACGGAATCTCCCCGGCATACAGCGGTATGAACGTAGAGACGGAGCCGAATACGACGGAAACGAACAGCATCAGCAGGCAGCAGATCCACAGCGGCCCGAGTCTGCCCCTTCGCTTCGATTCGCCGGATGATGGATTGCCGTCCGAAGATTCCGCGGGCGAAACATGCTGCAGCCTGGCATAAAAGCCGAACCAGCCGGTCCCCGCGGCAATGGCGATCATGACGAGCGTAAAGGCGCTCATGCCGCCCCAGTTCCACAAGCCGATCGCGAGAATGGGTCCGGCAATCGTCGGCATGTACGTAAACAGCGAATAAAGCGATATTCCCCGCGAGCGCTCTTGCTCCGGCAAGGCATCGATAATCCCGATCTGAAGCGCCATCGAGAAAAATGCGGTGCATATCCCCTGCATGACGCGGGCCGCCATGTAGCCTTCCAGCCCGGACACCGTGTACAGAAGCAGTGCGGCACCGTTCACGACGAGCAAGATACGCAAGATGATCTCCGGACCGAACTTGTGAATCAGGCGCCCCGCCCAAGGGCGGAAAAACATGCAGGTAAACATATAAGTGCCCATAATCAGCCCGATCTGCCCGTTGCTCGCGCCGAGCGCTTCTCCGCGCAGCGGAAGGATGACGTTAAGAATCGAATTGGCGCTGAAAAACAGCAACGCGAGCATGTATAAACGCAAAAAGGGCCTCGATAGGGCGTTGCTGAGCGGCATTGCGACAATCTCCGCCTTCCGTTGTAGTTTATTCGGGGACGGCCGTCCCGAGGCCGAGCCTGGAGTTTCGCAGCTCCGCGTTCAGGAGAAGCGTCGATTCCGGAACGTCAAGCTTCGCGGTCAGCTCCGGCCTGTAATTGCCGGCAGGCTTGCCGCTCCACGGTCGCAGCTGCCGCGCCGCTTCCCGGATCTCGGCGACGTCCGCGTACGCGGCGAATCCTTGACTGTCCATCCATTCGTCGTTAAACAGCGTTTGAACGTAACGGTCTCCTCCGTCCGAGACCATGCACACGACGCGCTGCCCGGGCTTCAGCTCCTGGGCGATCTTAAGCGCGACCAGAGCGCAGGCCCCGCTCGAAGGTCCCATCAGGATACCTTCGTTGCGGGCGAACGCTCTCGCCGAGAGAAAAGCCTGCTCGTCGGCCACCTTGTAGACGCTGTCCACGTCTTCGACATTCAGATTGTCCGGCGTCCAGCTGAGCCCGATTCCGGGAATGCGGTAAGCCTCCGCGTCCCCTCCGAAGATCGTGGAGCCGACGGCATCGACGCCGACGACCTGCGCCTCGGGCACATAGGTTTTCAAATACCGCGAAATTCCGCCCAGCTGTCCGCCCGTGCTCACCGCGGTCACGAAAGCGGCCAGCCGGCCGGAGCAAGCCTCCACAATCTCGCGGGCCGTCGTGCGAAAATGCGCCTCGCTGTTCAGCAGGTTAAAGCATTGGTCCGGCCGGTAGCTATTCTCGATTTCCCTGGCCAGCCGATTGGCCAGCGAGATTCTCGTCTTGTGATAGCTGCCGGAATCGTCCTGCTCCGTCACGACGATCACTTCCGCGCCGAAGCCCTTCAGCAGCGCGAGATTGGCGCTTGTCGTCTTGGGATCGACCAGGATGACCACCCGGTAGCCTTTGGCGGCCCCGATCATCGCCAGCGAAATGCCGAAATTGCCGCTGGACGACTCGATAATCGTGCCTCCGGGCTTCAACCAGCCTCTGCGCTCGGCTTCTTCGACGATGAACAGCGCGGCTCGATCCTTGATGCTGCCGCCCGGATTGTAACGCTCGTATTTGAATAAAAGCTGACCCTCGTCCGCTCGATTGCTGTTAGGAGATGTGAGAAGTGGAGTGTTGCCGACGGTTTCCAAAATATTGGCGATCACGATCATCCTTCCCTTCCTTTAGACAAGACCGTCCTCCATATCGCCGGCGCATTTGAGCAGCAATTGGGTGTGCGGCTGACGGCTTTCGTGAAGCCGTCCGCTCTCCTGCTTCCGCTCTCCGAAGCTCCCGTTGCTCATCACCGCGATATGGTGACAGAACGCGCGCAGCACCCGAATGTCATGCGAAATCATCAGAATGGAAAAGCCGAATTGCCTCTGCAGACGCTGCAGCAGCTCCAAAATCTGCGCCTGGACGCTCATGTCCAGCGCGGACACCGCTTCGTCGCAGATGAGAATGTCCGGCCTCAGCACCAGCGCCCGGGCAATCGCGATGCGCTGGCATTGGCCCGTGCTGAGCTGCGGAGGCCGCCTCGTCAGCGCTTCGTCGGCAATGCCCACTTCGTGCAGGTAATACGCGGCGAGCGCCTCCCGCTCCTCCTTGCCGCCGATCCGCAAATATTGCAGCGGCTCCTGCACGAGCTGGAGCGCGGTGCGCCCCGGATTCAGGCTCGCCCGGGCATCCTGGAAGACGAGCTGGATCCGCTTGCTTGTCTCGCGCCTGGCCTTCCCCTTCAAATGCCCGATGTCCGCTCCCCGAAGCAAAATACGCCCTTCGCTAGGCCGCTCCAGACCGGCGACGCACTTGGCCAGCGTGGACTTGCCGCAGCCGCTCTGTCCCAGAATGCCGAGAATTTCCCGCTCGTTCAACGTCAAGTCTACCTGCCGCAGCACGCGTTTTTTTCCGCCGAACGTTTTGCTTAGCCGGACAATTTCCAGCACGGGTTTTCCGGCTGCAGGCGGCAAACCGCGCGCCGGCCTGGCAATCCGGTTTCGCGCCGCGAGCAGCTCGCGCGTGTAGGCGGACCCCGGCCTGGTCAACACGGTCCTCGTCTCCCCTTCCTCTTCAATAACCCCCTTGTTCAGAACGATGACCCGATTGCCGACGGCATTGGCGACCGCAATGTCGTGGGTGATCAGCAGCACGGTCAAGCCCATCTCCCGCTGCAGCTTCCGCAGCAGATCCAGCACTTCTTTCTGGCTTACGGTATCGAGCGCAGACGTCGGTTCGTCCGCGACGAGCACGGCAGGCTCGAGACACAGCGCCAAAGCCAGGCAAATCCGTTGGCACATCCCCCCGCTCAATTGGAACGGATAGCACTCCAGAATGTGCCGGACGTCTTTGAAATTCAGCCTCTCCAGCATGGCGACGCTGATCGCTGCCGCTCCCTCCGCGGAGGCCAAGCCGTGATAGAGCAGGCTTTCCTTGAAATGATCCTTGATTTTCATAACGGGATTAAGCGCCGATTGGGCGTCCTGGAAAAGCATCGCGATGCCTCTCCCGCGAATTCGCTCCCAGGGAATCCCGGGCTTGCCCAAGTCGGGAATCCGCTCGGCGCCGACCCGCAAGGAACCTCCTCCTATGCGGGCCGACGGGGGCAGCATGCCGGTAACGGCTTTGGCGATCGTCGATTTCCCCGACCCGCTCTCCCCCAGCAGAACGAGAATCTCGCCTTTTCCCAGCTTGAAATCCAGCGAATTCAGAACGGTCGTTCTTCGTCCGTTCTGCTCGTAGGCGACCTGCAAGCCTTTCACTTCCAATGCCTCGGCACGATTATCGGACGACATGTCGGGCCTCCTATAGCTCCAGTTTTTCATAAGGGTCCAGCCGGTCGCGCAGCCCTTCCCCGATCAGGTTAAAGGCCAGTACGGTCGCGACGATAAAAGCCGCCGGGCCGATCAGAATATGCGGCGCCTGGAAGAAATGGGCGCGGCCGTCCGCCAGCATGCTGCCCCATTCGGGTGCAGGCGGCTGCGCGCCCAGTCCGAGGAAGGACAGCGCCGCGATGGACAGAATGAGCGTACCCAGCTCGAAGGTGGCCAGAATCAGCACCGGGCTGATCGCTTTGGGAAGCAGCTCCTTGCGCATAATCGCCAGATTCGAGGCGCCCAACACTTTCGCCGCCGCATAAGACGTTTCGTTCTTGGCGTGCAGCACGACGCTGCGGGTCAGACGGGCGAAGCTCACCCACCATACCGATACGACGGCCAGCAGCAAATGAACCAGCCCCGTGCCGAACAGTCCGGCGATGACCATGGCGAACACCATGAAGGGAAAGGCCAGCAGCACGTCGATGATTCGCATCAGAATGTGGTCGAGCGCCGAGCCGTGAAACATCCCAGCCGCCATGCCGACCAGCAGCCCGATCGCCAAAGCCGCGCACAACGCCAGCAGCGACGACAGCAGCGTCGTCTGCCCGCCGTGCAGCGTGCGGGACAGAATATCCCGGCCGAAGCGATCCGTGCCCAGCCAATGCTTCTCGCTCGGCTTCTCCAGACGCTCGGCCGCGTTTTGCGCCACGGGGTCGTAAGGAGCCAGCAAAGGCGCGCCAAGGATGGCAATCGCGAGGATCGCCAGCACGACAAGGCCGATAATCAGGCTTGCCGGATTTTTGGAATTAAGCCTTCTCTTCACGGCCTGCCTCCCCTTTGTGATGGATTCGCGGGTCAAGCGCGCTGTAAACGACATCCACAAGAAAATGAATCAGAACGACCATCAATACCGCCACGAGCGCGTAGCCCTGGATGACCGGATAATCTTTGACCAGAATGCTGTCCAGGGCATACTTGCCGATGCCCGGCCAGGAGAAAATGCTTTCGATGACGACGGCTCCGCCGATCAAGCCGGCGAAGCTCAGCGCTACCATCGTGACTAGAGGAATGAGCGCGTTCCTGGCGGCATGCCGGACGACGCGCTTGCGGTCCAGTCCCCGCGACTGGGCGGACGACACATAGATTTTGCCGAATTCGGTCAACAGATTGGCTCTCATGATACGAACGAGCTGCGGAGCGCCGAGAACGCCCAAGGTGAGCGCCGGCAGCCACAGCCTGGCCGCGCTGAAGTCGCTGCTGATTTCGTAGACGCCGTATTTCACGGCGAACAGGGCCAGCGCGACCAGGCCGACGACAAAAGCCGGCGTGGACGCCAGCGCGACGCAAGCGACGCGAATGAGCTGGTCGGCCAGCTTGCCCGACCGGAGCGCCGCGACCATTCCGAAGATCAGTCCCAGCGCGATCTGGACGAGCAGCGCCGACAGCGACAGTGTAACGGTAGCTGGCAGCCTGGCCGCGATCTCCGAGCCGACCTGCTTGCCGGTAAAGATCGACGTGCCCAGATCCCCTTGCGCCAGCCGGCCCAGCCACGTAACATACTGCACGGCGATGTTTCGATCCAGCCCCAATTCCGCGCGCAGCTCCGCCACCTTCTCGTCGTAGGCACTCGTTCCCTGCGCTGCGATTTCGCCGGGATGCCCCAGCATCAGCCGCACCGGGTCGCCCGGAGCCAGACGGATCAGGGCGAAAATGATCAGCGTGGCAAAAAACAGCGTAAGCAGCGCCTCCAGCAGTTTGCGCAATAGCACGGTATGCATGGCGGTCGATTATTGGGCTGTCAGCGTCAAGTTCGCGTTCACGACGTTCTCGAACTGTCTGAAGTGCTCCTCGAAGCCTTGCAGCGAACCGCTCACCGCCGTCACCTGCGGACGCGGGAACAGGCTGATGACCGGCGCCTGCTGGGCGACCCGCTCGTTGATCTGCAGTGCCAGGTCATGTCTCGATTGCGGGTCTCCGGCCTTCTTCAGCTCCTCCAGAAGCCGGCTCGTTTCCTCGTCTTTGTAGCCGCCGTAGTTGGCTCCTCCATCGGACGAATACTGTCCCGACAGCACGGCGTATTCTTCGCCGAAGGTACTCCAGGCTTCTATGGAAGCGTCCCAGTCTCCGGACTCGCGAGCCGTCTCGATCAGGCTGTAGTCGCCGTGCTGCACTTCCGCCTTCACGCCGATTCGGGTCCATTGGCTTTGCAGCGCTTCTCCCAGCGCCTTGTCGCCGCCCCAGGTCATCAAGCGCACCGTTAACGGTTTTCCGTCCTTGTAGCGAATGCCGTCGGACTCCTTGAGCCAGCCCGCCTCGTCCAGAAGCCCGGCCGCTTTATCCGCATCGAACTGGCTGTATACCGCGTTTTTCGCCGCGGCGTAGGCCGGATTGCTGCCTAGCCAGGTCGTCACGGGCGTGCTCTGCCCTTCGGCGGCCAGAATGACCAGTTCGTCGCGATCCGCGCCCCAGGAGAGCGCCTGCCGGACGCGGACGTCCTGAAGCTGCGGCTGGCTCAAGTTCAGATAGATCGTCTGCGTCGAGGCGGCCGGAGCCGCGGACAGATACACTTCTTTATTATCCTTGAACTGGGTCAGACTGGAGACGGGCACGTTAAGCGTCACATGGCTGCGTCCGCTCAGGGCGGACAGCACCCTCGTCTGCTCGTCGCTGATTTCCTCGAACACGACGGTTGGAATCGTTGGCTTCCGTCCCCAATAATCTTCATTGATCGCCAAAACCATTTTCTGCTTCGGAGCGAACTCCGTCACTTTGTACATCCCGGTAAGATCCATCGTCGCGACATCCTCGTGGGAAGCCTCGTCGTTATGAATAATCGTCTGATAATAAGACAGATTCAGCGGTACGGGCAGATGCTCGCGATTGGTTCTCACCTGCAGCGTATAATCGTCGAGCTTGGTAATCGTTAGATCGTTCAGGAACGGCTGGGCCTGCAGGTCCAGCGATTTGGAACGCTCCAGCGAAGCGATGACTGCGTCCGCGTTAACCGCCTTGCCGCTCCAGAAGCGGACCTCCGGTCTCAGCTTGATCTCCCAGGTCGTCGGATCGACCTCTGTTGCGCTCTCCGCGAGGGACGGCTCGACTTCGCCGCCCGCATTTACCTTGAACAGCGCTTCCCCCGCTCCGATGTTTCTCAGATAGCTCGAGGTCAGCGGCTTGACCGGATCCAGACTGGCGTTGATTTCCTGGCCGATGACGACCAGCTCCTGCGGCTCTGCGCCGCTTGCCTGCGGACTGGGCGAGGCTTCGCTCTGCGTCGCGCTTCCGGCCGGAGACGAGCTCGCGGGCGAGCCGTTACCGGTATTCGAATTGCCGCCGCTGCAGCCGGCAACCGCCAAACTCAATCCTAATAGGACAACAGACCATAGCTTCCTCATTCTTGTCTCCACTCCATATCGATATCGATTTTCGTATCCGTCTTATATGACATCCGTTCCTGTCCGCCCGCTGCCGGCAACATAACAGTAGAGCGGCGTATCGGCCGCGCTGAACTGCGTAAAAGGAAACGGCTCCGCGACCAGCGCCGTCACGCCCTGCCCGACGAATCGGGCCGCGACCGCGCTTCCCGTCTGCGCGTAGACCGTCAGCGGAATGTCCTTCTCGCGCGCTCTCTCCACAATCCGGTCGAACGTGCCGTTGCTCAGCGTCATCGCCGTGCAGATGACGCTGTCCGCCCGGTGCAGCACCTTCTCCATATCCTTCTCGACCGGCACTCCCCCTTGCGTCCGCTCAAGCTGCAGATCGCAGGGCAGGCAAGTTCCCCCTCGCCGCACGATAGCTTCGACGAGCGGATTGACTACGCCGATCAGCGCCACCCGCTGCCCGGACCGAATGTCCGCCGTATCCGCGATAAGCGCGTCCCGAAGCTCGGCTTTCTGCAGCGGCGTGCCGGACGGAATCGTCGCTATCTGGCCGCAATGCTCCCGATGCGGATAGACGCAGCCGAGATAGGCGTCCATCGCCGCGATCTGCACCGGCAAGCTCTCGTCCCGCAGCGCCTCGTCAAGACTGCGCCCGGACCATTGCGCCGCCGCGCCGGCCGTTAATTGCTCGGCCGTATGCGAGCAAGCGCCGAAATAAGACTCTACCCGCAGCAGCAAATAATAGTTATGATACTTGACCGCGGAGGACGGAAACTGCGTCGTCTGATAGATCGAAGAGGCTCCGGTGATCGGCAAGGAATCGGGCCTCGGCCCCAGCTCTCCCCGCAGAATGGCTTCCTTCAAATCGGCGATCCCGCGCAGCGAAGGCGCACTCATCGGCTTCACCCCCGCTGCTCCGAAGGAGCGAAGCTCAGCGCGATCCGGCCAAGCGCTTCCTCTGCGTAGCGTCTGGCGTTAAGCCCCTCCGCGTCCTGCGCGACCACGTGTCCCAAGTAGCAGGCGTTGTCGATCGGAGGCTCAATCCGCTTGCCGGCGCAATCGTCCAGCTTGTAGCGGACGATGCGTTCGTCCGCTGCAAGCGTCTCGACTCCCCGAACGCTCTCGACGACGCCTCCTTGCGGCGGGACGAGAAACGAGACGGCCGCGCTGGAGACGCCGCGATCCCCGGAAGCGACGACCGGCCGCATGCCGAGAGACAGGTCCACGAACGCGCGAAGCAGATCGATTCCCGTCACGCGCTCGATCAGCTCGACGATGTAATTTCCCGCCGTGCGCGGATTGATCTCGACGATGCGCGGTCCGTCCGCCGTCAGCTTCACCTCCGTGTGGGCGATGCCGTGATCGAACCCGACGGCCCGCAGCGCGTCGCGCACGAATTCCTCCGTCCGGGCGCGGGTCTCTTCCGTCAAGTCGGCCGGGAACATATGGCCGTTCTCGATAAAGTAAGGAGTGCCCGTCACCGACTTGTCCGTAATGCCCAGAATCTCGGTCTCCCCCTGATAGCTGACGCTTTCCACGCTGACCTCGTCGCCGGCCATATAAGCTTCGAGCAAATACGTCCGATCTCGCTCCTGTTCTCTGAAATTAAGCGGGAACGCTTCGAGCGCCTGGTAAGCCGCCTCCAGCTTGCTGTCGTTCGAGATCAAGCTGACGAACGCGCTGGACGCCAGATCCACCGGCTTCAGCACGAGCGGATAACCGATGGCGGCCGCAGCCTCTGCGACCTCCTCCCGCGATTGCGCCAGCCGGTATCCTGGATTGGCCAAGCCGGCCCGATCGAGCGCGAGGCGCATCAGATGCTTCTGCCGCACCGTCTTCACCTGAGCCGGGAACGGACAAGGAAGCCCGAACGCTTGCGCCACCTCTCTGACCGTCTCTATGTAGTAATCGCATACCGTAATGACGCCGTCGAAACGGTAAGGACGCAAAAACTCGATCAGCCCGGGAACGTCGTTCGTCTCCGTCACGAGAACCGAATCCGCATGGCGAAGCACCGGATGCTTCTCCGTGCTGTGAGCGCTTTGGTAATGCTCCGGCCTGCGGGCAACGAAGGTGTACGTATGTCCGAGCGACTTCAGGAGCGGGGGAAGCAGATTGCCGCTCGCCCCGACCCAGCTTTCGATCATTAGCAGATGTGCCACGTTGAATCTCCTTTATACGTAATTTTTACGATAATTGTCGATAGTGCAAATCCCGATTCGATCGCCGGACTACCAGCTTGCCTTTTTCACGCCGGGGATTTGTCCCCGATGAGCCAGCTCGCGGAATACGATACGCGATACCTTGAACTTGCTCAAGTATCCCCTCGGCCTTCCCGTCACTTCGCAGCGGTTGTGGAGCCGGGTCGGCGAAGCGTCCCGAGGCAGCTTGCTCAAGCCTTCGTAATCCTTGTTCTCCTTAAGCTGCCTTCTGAGTTCCGCATACCGGGCAACAGTAGCCTGCCTTTTCAATTCCCGGATCACTTTCGACTTTTTAGCCATAGCAACCTCACCTCTAATTCGTAATAATTACATTTAATATAACAATAGGCTCCTTGATTGTAAAGATGACCTCGTATTTTATTTCAACGGGACCGCGGCCATAAACGTTGGCTATCCCGTCCTGCCGCTAATCCCGGCCTACTTTGTACAGGTTGTCGCAGATGCGGTTCAGGAGAGCGGCCTCGTGACTGACCACGATGACGCCTATATTTCTGCTCCTGCATATCCGGAGAAACGCGTTCCAGATTTTCGCTTGCGTAATGGCATCCAGCATCGTCGTCATTTCGTCGGCGATAATGTACTTCGCAGCCGGATTAAGCGCCCGAACGATGCAGAACCGCTGCAGCTGCCCGCCCGACAGCTCCAACGGCCAGCGCTTCAGCCATTCGTCCCGAATTTCAAAGGCGTCCAGAATGTCTTGGGAAGGCGTGTATGATTCCGTCAAAACATCCTCCATGCGCCACTTGGGGTTGATCGCTTTCTCCGGGTGCTGATAGATGAGCTGCACCGGGCGAAAAGCGTTCCGCTTCAGCTCGCCCCCTCCTACCGTCACGCGACCGTTCCGAGGCTTGATGTATCCTGCGAGTATTCTGGACAGCGTCGTTTTGCCGCAGCCGCTGTACCCGGATAATCCGAGCACTTCGCCGGGCGCCACGGATAGATGGATATCCTTAAAAATCCAACGCTCCTTTTGATAGTAGTAGCCCAGATTTTCTCCGATCAGCGGCAATGCGAACCTCCTCCTTTCCTTGAAGCTCCAAATCAAAATCGTTGTCAGGCAGCGCCCGCCAGAGCCTTCGGGTAAACTCCGTCCGCAATTGCCGGCCTGCGCCTTCGAATGCCGCCGCCTCGGAGATTTCCACCGTTCTGCCTTCTTCGATTACGGCAACCCGATCGGCGATTTCCAAGGCGGACATAAGATCGTGGGTAATCAGCATGACTCCCGCTCCTTCGCTCGCCAACTGCTTCAATTGCTTCAGGATTTCGGCCAACGCTTCCGGATGGATGCCGGGCGTCGGTTCATCCGCAATGACCAGCCGCACGCCCTCGCGCACGCTGGTGGCGAACAGCACCCGGCGAAGCATTCCTCCCGACAGCTCATACGGGAACAACCTCCCGTCGCTCGCTTTTAATCCGTATCGTTGAAACAAAGCTTGCTGTACGCTAGGCGCATCCGCTCCCAGGCCGATCCGGACTTGCTTTCCCACCCGCATCAGCGGATCGAGATAATTGACCGACTGGGGGATAAAGGAAATTTCCCGGCCTCTCAGACGCGCCTTTCGCTCTTCGGTCAGAGGTTCGCCGCGGTACGCGATGTTCCCCCCGCAGACGGCGTTACCGGGCAAAATGCCCAGCACGGCATGGGCCAGCAAGCTTTTGCCCGAGCCGCTGGACCCGACGACAGCCACGATTTCTCCCTCTCTAATTTCCACGTTCAGATCGGAGATCGGATGGATCACCCTTTTTTTCGTACCCTTAAAGTATTGGGAGAAGCCGATCGACAGGTGTTCTACTTGCAGCAGCGCGTCGCTCATGGTATCCCCCTCCTATTCATGCGAGCTGGCAGGCTCCAGCAAAATGCGGATCCGCTCGCCGATGCTGTCGAAGCTTTTGATGACGACGACCAGCAGCAGCCCCGGAAACACGACCAGCCACCATTTTCCCGTAGAAATATGACTCATCGCCTCGGACAGAATGATGCCGATAGCCGGCGTTTGCGGAGACAGTCCGAATCCCAAAAAAGTCAGCGCCGCTTCATGCAGAATGACGTGCGGAAACATCAGCAGAAACCCGATCAGAATTTGCGGGAAAATCGCCGGCCAGATGTGCCTGCGGGCAATGTACCAGGCGGACTTCCCGCAGCTTCTGGAAATTTGAATATACTCGGCGTTTTTGACCTGCAAAACCTCGGAGCGCACGACTCTCGCAAGCGCGGTCCAGTGAGTCAGCGAGATGCCCAGCACGATTCCGTAGATTCCCCCGCCCGCGATGAAGCAGATCAAAATCATGAATACAAGATGAGGCATGCCGATGAACAGATCGATAATCCACGAAATGACCGCGTCCGCCGCTTTGCCGAAAACGGCTGCGCACGTTCCCATCACGATCGCGACGACTACGCTGATGACCGAGGCCAAAGCCCCGACCGACAAGGATAATCGCAGCCCCTTGATCGTCCGGGTGAACATATCTCTGCCGAGCCAGTCCGTGCCGAACGGGTGCTCCCAGCTCGGCGGCAGGTTTCTGGCCACGCTCAGGCGAAGATTGTCGTTGCTCAGCCAGAAGCCGAGAAAGAGAAGAAGCAATAGAAATGCGGCGGAAGACGCCGCCAGCAGCAGCATCGTTTTCCGGACGTTCCATCCTTCCTGTACGCTCAACATGCTAGACCGCTCCCTTCATCCGCGGATCCACGACCTTGTTTAAAATATCCGCGATCAAATTCCCGGCAAACACGAACAAGGAACTGACCAGAATGATCCCGACCATCAGCGGCAAATCGCCCTTCAAGCCGGCTGTCGTCAACGTGCTTCCGAGCCCCGGATAGGCAAACACCTGCTCCGCGAGCATGGAACCGCCGAACAGCTCGCCGAAATAAGCGAATTGCAGGGAGATGGCCGGCAGGATGGAGTTGCGGAAGCCGTGGTTTTTGAAAATCTGCCATTTGCTCTCCCCTCTGGCCTTCGCAAAAACGATGTATTCCGAGTTCAGAATGTCGATCATTTTCTCCCTTGTGTGCATTGCCACATTGGCGACTCCCAGAATGCTGAGCGTCAGCGCCGGCAGCGCGAAATGATGCACCCTGTCTATAAATCTTACTTCGCTCTCCAGCACCCCGGCCGGAACCGCCAAGCCTACGGGAAACCATTTGAGCCAGACGGCAAACACGATCAACAAGATGAGACCCATCCAGAAAATCGGCGTGGACACGAGCGTATAGCTGTACCATTTGATGATTCTGTCAATGAGCTTGCCCCTGTGGACGGCGGCGATTACGCCAAGACTGTATCCGATCCCCCCGGACAGCAGCCATGCCGCCCCCATCAGCGCCAGCGAAGTCAGAAACCGGCTTTGGATAATGTCGAGCACGGGGCTGCGGTATAGCAGGGAGGTGCCGAAGTTGCCTTGCAGCAGCGAGCCGGCCCAGGAAAGGTATTGCTCAACGGGGCTCTTGTCCACGCCCCAATATTGCTTGAACTTCTCGATCTGCTCAGGCGACGCGGAGGTGTCCCCGCCGATATAGGCATTGACCGGGTCCATCGGGGATAGGTGGATCAAGGAAAAGGTTAGAATAGACAGTCCGATCAGCAAAGTCGCCACTCGAACCAAACGAATTGCAATGCTTTTGGCCACTATGGCCCCCCTTTCCGCACAGGAAAGGGAGTTTCGGAAGCGGAGGCTT
The DNA here is from genome assembly GCF_003001675.1 of Cohnella sp. SGD-V74. GTDB lineage: Bacteria > Bacillota > Bacilli > Paenibacillales > Paenibacillaceae > Cohnella. The sequence continues at coordinate 135,929 of NZ_PVYW01000022.1, forward strand.
CCTGCAACTCCCTCTTTCCCGGCTATCATGAATGAATCAGTTGTCCCAGGTCCATTCCGTTATGTTGCCGAACAGCGCCCATTCGTGACCGTGAGTGTGGACGGGCTGCTTGCCCAGGTTCAGCTTTTCATTGGCCAGGTACAGATGATCCACGCGGACAAGCCAGACGATCGGCGCATCCCCGATGCCGCTGAAGCCGGTGTGGCCGTCCCACTGGGCAAGCTTCCAGTATTTGTTCGCTTCCTCCTGGGTCGTGGCCGTAAGCGCCTTGTCCAAATACTCGTCCACCTTCGGATTTCGGTAATTGGACATATTGTGGTAGCTGGTATCGATCACTTTGGAGGAATTCATCGTATACAATTGATGCGGATGATGCCTGCCTCCTCCCCAGGCGACGGCCGCGGTTTTGCCTTTCACGTAGATCTCGTCCCAGGTCGCTCCGATCAAGTTGATCTTGATGCCCAATTCGCTTGCCTGGTCGGCGACGGCCAGCGAAAGATCGGTGCGAAGCTGGTCGCTGGAGCTGAAGAACATATTGAACTCGGCTTTGCGTCCGTTCTTGTCCACAATGCTGTCTTGGTCCGAATCGCTCCAGCCTCCGTCGGTCAGGATCTTCTTCGCCCCTTCGATATCGCCGTCGTCAACGATCGTTTCCTCGTTAAACCAGGGCATGTTGTCGCACAGACAGTACGCCTTCTGACCGTATCCTCCGATCGCCACGTCCAGCAGCTTCTGGCGGTCCAGCCCGATATTGAGCGCCTGGCGAATGGCAAGATCGGACGTCACGTCGTTGCCGACCTCCACGTCTTTGTCGTTCGTCTTGCCCTTGGCCCCGCTCGGAACGGCCGGCAGCATGATGCCGCGGGAATCTATGCTCTCGAAGGCGCGCAGCGTCATTCCTTCCACCTTCTGCTCCGCGAACGTAGGCGGGACGTAGACGATATCGGCCTGCCCGGCCTTGGCGGCCGCCAGAGCGGCGTCCTCCGCGAGCAGCAGCAGGGTCAGCTTTTTGAACTGGGGCGCCGTGCCGTACCAGTACGGATTGTATTCCATAATAATCTGCTGTCCGTCATTGTACTGAACGACTTTATAGGGTCCCGAGCCTATCGGGTTTTGAGAGTAATTGTCGTCGTAATGCGCCTTGGGTACAATTCCGATCTCCGTCAGCTGGCTGACGAAGGTGGAACGCGGTTCATGAAGCGTAATGACAATCGTGTTGCCTTCCGCGATCCCGATCGATTCGACGAAGGACAAATCGAATTTGATGCCGTCTTCCTTAAGCATTTCGTATGTAAATTTGACATCCTCCGCCGTTACTTGCTCTCCGTTGGAGAACTTGACGTCATCCCTCAGCGGGAAAGTCCACGTCAAGGCGTCGTCGCTGACCGTATAAGATTTGGCCAGGTCCCCGATAAAGTTAAGCTCCGAATCGATCGTAAGCAGCGAGCTGTGAGTCAGGCGAATCTGCGCATGAGTTCCCCAGCCCTTCTTCGGGTCGAACATGCCGACGTCGGTTTTGCCTACCGCCAGTATAAGTTCGTCTTTAACTGCGTTTGGGCTTTGCGAGTCTGACGGACTTTGCGAGGAGGACGCGCTTTCCTTCGTCGGAGAACTCGATGTGCAGCCCGCGAGAAGCATAACCGCCGACAAAGCCAGGATAAAGTACGATAAAGCTCGTTTGGGGATGAAGCCTCTTTCTTTTGGCAGCATGGTAACCTCCACAATTTTATTGTAATAATTACTATTAACAGATTGTAATTATAACGATTAACTTTGTCAATGAATACTTCTCTTCACTGTTCGGCGAATATCCTCCTGGATGCGAAGCGCAAGCGGCCAACACCGCGCAGCCCCATTCCTTAACAAGACTTAAGATCTGCCGGAGCCCGGGTTATGCTATATTTACGTAGGAAAGCACTATGAACATGCAGGTGATGGGAAATGTCTTCGAGTACGACGATCTTGTTGGTGGACGACGAGAAAGAAATCATTAAGCTGATGGAGATCTATCTCCTTAACGAAGGGTACAAGCTGCTTAAGGCGGGAGACGGCCTGGAGGCGCTGGAGCTGATGTCCGCCAATCCGGTGGACCTGGTCGTCCTGGACGTGATGATGCCGCATCTGAACGGGATCGAGACGTGCATCAAAATCCGCGAGCAGTATGACGTGCCGATCATTTTCCTGTCCGCCAAAAGCCAGGACATCGATAAAATATCCGGCCTCAGCATCGGGGCGGACGACTATGTGACGAAGCCGTTTAATCCTCTGGAGCTGATGGCGCGCGTGAAGTCCCAGCTGCGTCGCTACGACCGGTTCAAGCGCCAGCTCCACAACGACGGCAGCGTCGTCGAGATCGACGATCTGGTTATCAACTTCATCAATTATACGGTCATGGTGGACGGCAAGGAGGTCAAGCTGACTCCGCGCGAATTCGCCATCCTGCGGCTGCTGGCCGTCAATCGCGGCGCGGTGCTGAGCATGGACGCGATCTACGAGAAAGCGTGGAACGAGCCTTTTATGGAGTCGAAAAACACGGTGATGGTCCATATTCGCAAAATCCGCGAGAAAATCGAGAAAGACCCGCAAAATCCCCGGATTATTAAAACGGTATGGGGCATCGGCTACAAAATGGAATCGGCCACGTGAGGGGGAGAAACGATTGAGCTTAAACGGAGTTTATTCGCTTCGCTGGAAGCTGCTTTTCCACAGCTTGATCAGCGTCGCCATAACGGCTGCGGCGCTGTTCGTCGCCGACTTTCTTGTCGCCTTGCTGCTGCAATCGTCGCTTCGCGCGCCGTTTGCCTACGTCATCAACCATATCGGCTCCCTGCCCGTCTTCATCGCGGCCGGAATCGTTCTGTACGTTTTCAGCTTTTTTCTGCTTACCCGCGAAACGTTGCGCAGGCTGGACAGACTGTACGCCGTCTTGCAGCGCATGGAGGAAGGCAACTTCGAGGAGCCGCCCGCGCCCTCCCGTCCCGCCGATGAGATCGGCCGTCTCCAGGAGATCATCGGACGGTTAAGCAGGCAGCTCAGCCGCGATCTGAAGCGCATTACGGCCGGCCTGCAGGAAATCGCAGACGGCCAATTCGACCGGCCTATCGAGACGGCGGAGGCTTCCGGAGAGCTTGCCGAAGTTGCGCACAGCATTAACGCGATGGCGGCCAAGCTGCACCGCTCCATTCTCGACGAGCGCAACGCCGAGCAGACGAAGAACGATCTCATTACCGGCGTCTCGCACGACCTGCGAACCCCGCTTACCTCGATTCTCGGCTTCCTCGAGGTCATCAATCAGGATCGTTACCGGGACGAAGTCGAGCTTCGCCATTATACCGACATCGCTTACCACAAGGCGATCAGCCTCAAGAAACTGATCGACGACCTGTTCGAGTTCACGCGGATCAACAACGGCATGCCGCTCAACGCCGTCGAGCTGGACTTGGTCGGCTTTATGCGGCAGTTGGCCGAAGAGTTCGTCCCTCAGCTGGAGGAGGCCGGAATGACGTGCAGAATCGATGCCGATGCCGCCACGCTGACCGTCTCGGCGGACGGCGACCTGCTCGTCCGCGGCTTCGGCAATCTGATCTCCAACGCGATCCGCTACGGCCGGACAAATCCGTATATCGACATTGCCGTACGCCGGTCCGGCGAGGAGGCGATCGTGGAGGTCGCCAACTACGGAGACCCGATCCCCGAGCGGGATTTGCCGTTTATTTTCGACCGCTTCTACCGGGTCGAGCGCTCCCGCTCCCAGGATACCGGTGGGACCGGCCTCGGGCTCGCCATTACGAAGAGCATCATCGAAGTCCACGGGGGAACGATCGCCGCTTCCAGCCGCAAGGACAAAACCGTCTTCACGACCCGTTTGCCGCTGTAGGAGCCGCCGAAGCCCTGAACTTTTCTACGGAAAATGATAAGATTTCGTTAAGCTTTGACTTACTGACCCGTTAAGCTGTCTCCTCTATACTTTCAATCAATTGGAAGCTATAGAGAGAGGCTTAACGGTTTTTTTGCATGCCGAACCAGCCTCGGGAGAGGAGCTGCTATCTTGTTCTTGTTGACACGCTTTAAGCTGAACGAATGGTCCCGCGTCGCCCTGCTGCTCATTTTGCTCGCAGCCGCGTATGTGCGGTTCGACTTTCTCGTCTCGGTCGACCACCACAATTCGCACGATACGGTTCACTACGACATCATGGTCCGGCAGCTGCTGGAGACAGGCGTCTACGGGTACAAAAGCGAGGAGCCGAACGCCCGGGTGTCCCCCGGTTATCCGCTGTTCATGGCCGCCGTATACAAACTCGTCGATTACAAGCAGCGCGATCCTATGGCGGCGATTCGGTACATCCAACTCGTCTTCAGCCTGATTACGATCTGGCTCTCCTACCGTATCGCCAAACGGCTCGGCGGCGAATGGGCCGGACTGCTCGCGGCTGCGGGCATGGCCGTCTACCCGCCCTTCATCTGGACGACAGGGGCGGTGCTCACGGAGACGATCGCCGCGATGCTGCTTACGACGTACCTCTACTGGCAGCTTGTCGCCTTCGAACGAGCGAACCGCATGGCCGCGCTGCGGGCCGGCATCGCCCTCGGGCTGACCGCGCTCGTCCGTCCCGAATTTCTCGCAATGGCTCCAGCCGCTTACTTGCTGTACCTGCACTGGCGGCGCAAAGGCGGTCAGTCGCTGAAGCTGCTGCTGTGCACGGCGCTCGGAATGACGGTCGTGCTGTCGCCATGGCTGATTCGCAATATCGTAACGCTCAACAAGCCCATCGTGACGGCGACCCAAGTCAACCCGTTCGCGGCCGGCACGTATCCGAACAAAAATTACGACGACGGTCTCGTCGACCGGGTCGGCAAAACCCAGATGGAGGTCGCCAGGGAGCGGCTGCGGGTCGGCTTTACGGAGCATACGTGGACGTTCGTGAAATGGTATACGGTCGGCAAGCTGGACTACATCTACGGCAAAATGTTCACGGGCAGCGGCCATAAGCCGTTCTATCCGGTGATCCCGTTCCGAGCGGCGCTTCATCTGCTGCTTGTCTATACGGGACTGATCGCGGCCCTTGTTATCCTGATTAACTGGCGGCAGCCGGCCATGCTCATCGTTGTCCTGCTGATCGCGATATCCGCGGCCCGCCTCGCCTTCGTGCCGGAATACCGCTACAACTTTACCGCAATGCCGCAAATCATTATTCTTGACAGTTTGCTGGCGGCCCGGCTGCTCGCTTGGCTGTCCGAGTGGCTGGACAAGCGTTTCCGGCTTCGCTCGAAGCTGTCGATGGCAAGGAGGAACCGACATGCTTAACATGACGTTCGACCAGATGACCTGCTTTCCCGGCGCCAGAGAAGCGCTCATCATCGTGCCGGCCTACAACGAAGCGGAAGGCATCGCCCGGGTCGTGAATGAAATCCGGACGCGCGCGCCCTATACGGACGTGCTCGTCGTGAACGACGGTTCCAGGGACGCCACCGGTCGGCTGGCGGAGGAGGCCGGAGCGCTCGTCATCCACCTGTCGACCAATCTCGGCATCGGGGGCGCGGTGCAAACCGGCTATCGCTACGCCGCCGAGAACGGATACCGGTACGCCGCCCAGATCGACGGCGACGGTCAGCACAATCCGGCCGACTTCGGGCGGCTGCTCGATACGCTTCGCGCAAGCGGAGCGGACATGATCGTCGGCTCGCGCTTCCTGACCGGCGAAGGCTTCCAATCGACGTTTGCCCGCAAAGTCGGCATCGACCTGCTGGCCGGACTCGTCTCGGGGCTGATCGGACGGAAGGTGACCGATCCGACGTCGGGCTACAGGGTATGCGGCCGAAGGACGATCGAGCTGTTCGCGCGCGATTACCCGACCGACTATCCCGAAGTGGAGGCGCTCGTGTTGATGGACAACTGCGGCTTGTCTTTCGTGGAGACGCCCGTCGTCATGAGCGCGCGCAAGACGGGCAAATCCAGCATCTCGGCGCTCAAATCGGTCTACTACATGATCAAAGTGACGCTTGCCGTATTCATGACCAGAAGCCGGAAGAACAAGGAGTTGAGCGCCCAGCTATGAATCCGGACGTTTATTTCGTCAGCTTCATGATCGGCATCGGCTTTACCGCGACCGTCCTGCACCTGATCCGGGTGCGGAAGCTGCGCGAGCAGTATGCGCTCCTGTGGCTCGCGCTCGGGACGCTGATGATCGCGCTGTCTCCGTTCCCGAGCGTCATCGACCGGCTCGCGGCCTTCTTCAACGTCGTCTATGCCCCGTCGCTGCTGTACTTGCTTGCATTCGTAGGCGTGCTTTTTCTCCTGATGCATATGTCGATCGCCCTGTCATCGCTGACCGGTCGAATCATCAAGCTGACCCAGACGCTGGCGATGCAGGAGCAGCGGATCAGGGTGCTCGAGCAGGAAAAACTGCGAGTCGCGAGGAGCTTCGCGCGAGAAGAGGCGGGGAGAATCGAGCTGGACGATCGGGCATGGTGACGGCTTACGCGTTGCTGCTGCTGAATATCGCGCTGCTGGTTGTCGGTCAGATCATGTGGAAAATCGGCCTGGACAGGCTGGGCGGCCTGCATCCGCACAATGCGCTGCAAGTCGCCGCCTCCCCGTGGATTCTATCCGGCGTTCTTCTGTACGGCTTGGCGACGCTGCTCTGGCTCGCCGTCCTGTCGAGACTGCCGTTAAGCGCCGCTTATCCGCTGCAAAGTCTCGCTTACGTGTTCGCGCTTCTGCTCGCTTGGCTGCTGCTGGGCGAAGCGATCCCTCCGAACCGCTGGATCGGGGCCGGCATCATTGTCGCCGGCGCGTTCGTGATCGGACTGAGATGAGCGATCCGTCCTCATTAATCTGGCTCTCATGCTCGGCTAGAGTACGTCGTCCAGCCACTTGCGGCTCTGCGTATCGAGCTTCGTCCTGTCCGGAATTTCGCATCGTCTCCCATTGAGGTCTGTCAGCAGAATGCGATGATGGTTGTGGTACTGTACATGATCGTGCAGGTTACGCATCCTCAACCGCAATGCTCCGGCATCCGTGTCCAATTCCCACTCCCAGAGATCGCCTTTCTGCCTGACGCTTCGAACTGCCGCTACCTGCGGCAAAAAACAACGTCTTTTCAACTCCGTTCTAAGTTCCTGCAAACTGGCCTCGTCGAGCTGCTGCGGGTTTTCGATAACGCCGATCTCCGTCTCTTCCGCACGTACGGAAATATACCGATCGGGATATTGCAGAGGAAAGGTTCGGTACAGCAGCAATTCCGGATACGCGATGCCGCAACGAGCCAGATCAACGCGCTGCCCATATTGCCTGGTCGCAGCACATCGTCGACAATGACTTTGGTCAAATAAGGCGGGATAAGCTCTATCAAGGTCGTAACGACAAGCAACGCCGCAGCGGCGAGCATCTGCATTCTGTAAGGCTTAGCGAATTCCAGCATCCGCAGCAGGACGCTGCTCTTGCTGCGGCAAGCAGGACACTTGCCGTCTCCGGCCGGCATCATCATTCCGCAGACCGGACACATTCTCGGATAGTCCGTCTCCGCTGCATCCGGCAAAGCTTCGCCGGCGGATAACGCCGTGATCAGCTTCGCCGCATATTCGAATACCGCTGCATAGCTTGCCGTGTAGCTTAGCAGCAAGCGGCCTCCCGCCGCTGTATCCGCAACGAGCGTGCCGCCCCCGATCGCTTCAATCGTTCTAGCTCCCCGCAAGTCGGAGACAGGCAATCTATGCAGCTCGTTGCCGTCAAGACTCCATACCGCCACATCCTTTGCTGTTACTATTAGCCATAACGGAAGGAATTGACCGGCTTCATTTAAATCCGTCTGCGCGCAATAGATTGCCTCCTCATCCAATCGGCTGCGAATCGCCGGCGGCAGCTGTTCAACGGACCACATAGAACGCCTCCTTCATTCTTACCGACAAAATTAAGCAGACCAGAATTGTTTTATCCGGTCTGCTTTTAGGCCTTTATCCTATGGATACTCTTTCTTGCGACGAAGGATTACCTTAAACGTCTTCGGTTGACTCTCCGCTATATGCTATATTTTCCGTCACATCGTTGCTTCGATCATCTATCCGAACATGAGGGGCGCGGGAATGGACAAATTCATCCAGCATCTCGATGCGCTTGCGCAAAGCGCTGCAGAGCGCATCTTTCCTTACTTCATCAATAAACAATGAGCCTCTCAGGATTTCTCGAAATTCATCCTCAATGTCGTATAGCTTGGACAATTCCAGCCAGTCGAAGGATGTAACCAGCTTAATTTGCTCGTTATGATCCTGCTTAAATGGTTTGCATGTTATTTTTCCCGTTGCAGAAATACGCGCTGCCGGCTTGGAAAACCACAGCGATGAGCCGCTGTCATAAATCGGAGCTGCTCCGATCCATTCCAAGGTTTCTGCATTTCTTACTACGCCGAAATTGTTCTGATGACGATCCTCATTAGCAATCAGATAGTCCACAACCAGCATACGATCAAGCGCATCCACAATACCAGGAATGCCAAGCGCTTCACAGCAATTCACGTAATGCTGATACACGGACACATAATTTTGTTTTTCCCGCGTCTGCATCACATACCAAGCTGTAACCAGCTCCGTTTGCGGTGTAATGAAGTTCTCGCACACACTGTATGGGTATTCCTCTTGAATCATCAGCGTATAAGGAACATGAGGAATGCCCAGCCGTTTCATCAATCCTTGCCAGCACCTCATTGTATGGCTCCTGCTGGATTGCCCCGCTTCCACCTTTGACAAGGCATCGTTTTCCGTCGATAATCGCCCATTTCTTTTTTAACCAACCATCCGATGTGTTATCTGGCGACATTAAGCTGATTTCTTCACCGGAACTTCCCTTGCCGAGCAGCACATTCCCCACATCTTCGGAGAAATCATTATCAAAAAAATTAAGCCTCGACCAATCGGTGTCCGAACCAGCCGGACAAATCCAATACTGGTCAGATAAACTAAGTCCCAAGCTTTTATCCAGCAAATTTTGCGTCGCAGCAAGCCTTAATTCGAGTAGCGCTTCTTTAATCCCATCCCGACTGGCTGGAATCGCACGACCTCTCCACCATTCATTGAGCGAAGCACGATCCAGTCGTCCCTTTTTGACAGATACTCCAACAGGTACGTGCCGTTCATCGTATACGCTGCCTATAGCCGAGATTCCGCCCGTTGCTTCATCAAGCTGGATTTCTGCAACTGCAACATTTTTATGTTTTAACACATACTTCTTGTTCCAAGCATCTGCCATATCATCAACTCCCCAGGTTCCCCTGCATTTATCGTAGCCCAACCTCTTATTATTTCTTCTTTTTAAGGAATATCCCTGCCTGCAACGCCAATCGCCCCCCGCTTGACCTTCCTGGCCAATCAGAGGGCGATTCTCTTGATTTTTTTGTATTGGTTCAGTCACTCATAGACGGGTTGCAATGCGTCAGCGCGGATGCTCAATCATCCTGATAATCAGGCCTGCTGCCTCTGCCCGAGTTACGGGAGCACGGGGGTCAAAACGGTTCCCATTCTTCCCATTCATAAGTCCGGCTCGCTGCACGGCTGCCACGGCTTCCCTCGCCCACACCGGAATGTCATTCGCATCCACAAAAGCGAGCTTCGTATCCAGCGCATCCGACAGATGCAGCGCACGCGCCGCGATCACCGCCATTTCCGTCCGGCTTATAAGCTCGCCCGGTCGGAATGTCCCGTCCGCGAACCCCCGGATTAGTCCTTGCGCCGTCGCTTCCGCAACGGACGACCTCGCCCACGTCGGAATGCTTGCCGCATCGGCGAACTCCGATTGCGGATTCTCGCTCGCGCCTTCGTTGCCGATCAGCTTAAACGCACGGTTTAGCAGCGCCGTAAACTCTACGCGCGACACCTGCTGATTCGGACGGAAAGTGCCGTCTTGATACCCTGTCACGATCCCTTTGGCAACCGCTGCTTTGATCTCCGCCTCCGCCCAATGTCCGGTTATATCGCTAATAAGGATGCCGGGTTCTTCCGGTTGCGGTTGGGATGGCGGCACCGGCTTGACGACGGAAAGAACGGCGAAATCGGCAAATTCGTCCGTCTGAGCCGTGAAGACCTCTCCCGCAAGACTGCCGTTTACCTCCGTCCACTTGCCAGTCGACTTGTCGTAAGCAAACAGAGCGGCTCTGCGTCCTTCCCCGATCTTCGTAGATTCGAGCCTGATGAGCAGAGTCATCGGCAGTTGGAGCGGTTGATCTTCGACATTCCTGCTCAGACGGAAAACCTGACTCAGCCCTTGCGCTTCATCGGGCAGCTGCACCTCATCCGTCTCAAGCATCTCTAACGTTAAATAGAAAGGGAGATTCACCGCCTTCGGCGGAACAGACACCTCAATCTGGTCACCCAGACTTATCGTGCAGCCTCCGGTTTCGCAATAGATCCTTGTACTTGGGGCAAGAGGCCCCGAGGCTGGGGCTGTCTCCGAACTCCGGGCGCTGTCCACGATGACGTTTACACTCGCTGTCATGTTGTCCGGATTGGCCGCTCCGGCCGGAGGTGTCAACGTTCCGGTGAATGTGTATTTGCCGGACTTCGTTCCGTTGTAAGCCGGATCTCCTCCATCCCACGTGATGGACGCCTCCTGCTTATCCCCGCTGCTCAGGGTCACTTCCACCGTTAGCGGCAGCTTGACGTTATCTAACCTCGTGCCGTACGGAACACGGATGTCCGATAACGCGTCAACCGAGATGACTGTTGGATCTTCTACGATCACATTCACGCTCGCCGTCTTATTGTCCGGATTCGTTGAACCGGCGGGAGCTGTTAGCGTGCCCGTGAACACGTACGTGTCAGGCTGGTTGCCGTTGTACGAAGGAACGCCTCCGTCCCACGTTACCGTTGCTTGCTCGGTATCCCCGCTGCTCAGGGTTACGTCTACCGTTGGCGGCAGTTCGACGTCTTCCAGCTCTGTTCCGTACGGAACGTGAATGTCCGATAACGCGTCAACCGAGGTAACTGTTGGATCTTCTACGATCACATTGACGCTCGCCGTTATACTATTCGGGTTTGTTGATCCTGCGGGAGCCGTTAATGTACCTGTGAACGTGTAAGTGCCGGGTTGAGTGCCGTTATACGCCGGAGTGCCTCCATTCCAGCTTACTGTCGCTTGCTCGGTATCCCCGCTGCTCAGGGTTACGTCTACCGTTGGCGGCAGTTCGACGTCTTCCAGCTCTGTTCCGTACGGAACGTGAATGTCCGGCAATGCGTCAACCGAGGTGACTGTCGGGTCTTCTACGATCACATTGACGCTCGCCGTTAGACCACCCGGATTCGTCGAGCCCGCCGGAGCCGTCAACGTACCTATGAACACATAGGTGCCGGGCTGGTTACCGTTGTACGCCGGGGTGCCTCCATTCCAGCTTACTGTCGCTTGCTCGGTATCCCCGCTGCTCAGGGTCACGTCTACCGTTGGCGGCAGTCCGACATCTTCCAGTTCTGTGCCATATGGAACATGAATGTCCAACAACGCGTCAACCGAGATGACTGTCGGATCTTCTACGATCACATTGACGCTCGCCGTTAGACCACCCGGGTTTGTTGATCCTGCGGGAGCTGTTAGCGTACCCGCGAACACATACGTTCCAGGCTGGTTGCCATTGTACGCCGGGGTGCCTCCATTCCATGTCACCGACGCCGTTCTTGTCTCCCCACTGCTCAGGGTTACGTCTACCGTTGGCGGAAGCCCAACTTCCTCCAGCTCTGTTCCGTACGGAACATGAATGTCCAACAACGCGTCAACCGAGATGACTGTCGGATCTTCTACGATCACATTGACGCTCGCCGTTAGACCACCCGGATTCGTCGAACCCGCAGGAGCTGTCAGCGTACCTATGAACGCATATGTGCCGGGCTGGTTACCGTTGTACGTCGGAGTGCCTCCGTTCCATGTCACCGACGCCGTTCTTGTCTCCCCGCTGCTCAGGGTTACGTCTACCGTTGGCGGAAGCCCAACTTCCTCCAGCTCTGTTCCGTACGGAACATGAATGTCCAACAACGCGTCAACCGAGGTGACTGTCGGGTCTTCTACAACGACGTTAATGCTCGCCGTTATACCATTCGGGTTTGTTGATCCTGCGGGGGCCGTAAGCGTACCCGCGAACACATACGTGCCAGGCTGATTGCCATTATACGCCGGAGTGCCTCCATTCCAGCTTACTGTCGCTTGCTCGGTATCCCCGCTGCTCAGGGTTACGTCTACCGTTGGCGGTAACCCAACTTCTTCCATCTCTGTTCCGTACGGAACATGAATGTCCGGCAACGCGTCAACCGAGATGACTGTCGGATCTTCTACAACGACGTTAATACTCGCCGTTAGATTACCCGGATTCGTCGAACCCGCAGGAGCTGTCAGCGTACCTATGAACGCATATGTGCCGGGCTGGTTACCGTTGTACGCCGGGGTGCCTCCATCCCATGCGATGGATGCCTCCTGCTTATCCCCGCTGCTCAGGGTCACGTCTACCGTTGTCGGCAGTCCGACGTCTTCCAGCTCTGTTCCGTACGGAACGTGAACGTCCGGCAATGCGTCAACCGAGGTGACTGTCGGATCTTCTACGACGACGTTAATGCTCGCCGTTAGATTACCCGGATTCGTCGAGCCCGCCGGGGCCGTTAACGTACCTGTGAACGTGTAAGTGCCAGGCTGGTTGCCATTGTATGCCGGAGTGCCTAAATCCCACGCCACCGATGCCGCTTTCGTCTCTCCGCTGCTGAGCGTCACATTAACGGTCGTTGGCAAACCGATGGCGCTTAGCAACGTGCCATACGGAACATGTGTATCAGACAACATGCTCACAGAAGTGACCGTTGGGTCTTCTACAACGACTCTGACACTCGCTGTTATACCATCCGGATTCACAAAACCTGCCGGAGCCGCCAGCGTACCTGTGAACGTATACGTTCCTGGCACGAAGCGACTGTACAGCGGAGTACCTGCATTCCATGTCACCGACGCCAGTTTCGTCTCACCACTACTGAGCGTCACGTTCACGGTCGCCGGAAAAACGATGGCGCTTAGCAGCCTGCCATAAGAGACATGTATATCCGACAACGCTTCAACCGAAGTTACCTTCGGATCGCTTACGATGACTCTCACGCTCGCCGTTATACCATCCGGATTCGTCGAACCTTCAGGAACCGTCAGCGTACCCGCAAACACATACGTGCCGGGCTGGCTGCCATCATATGCCGGAGCGCCTCCGTTCCATGTTACTGCCGTCGTTTTCGTCTCCCCGTTGCTGAGCGTCACATTAACGGTCGCTGGCAAAACGACGGCGCCTAACGGCGTGTCATACAAGACATGTATATCCGATATCGGGACAATCGACACTATTTTGAAATCTTTCCACTTCGCATACAGCGTTGCGCTGCCGGTACTCGTAATCGAACTGATCGGGGTAGTATTCGTAAAAAGAGTTCCGTCAGAGGTATACCATCCGTCGAACTCATATCCCGAAGGAGCCGGAATTGCCAGGCTCTTCCCGGCTGCCTGCATCGTCGAAGCCAACACGTGCAGAGAAGACGGCGGCGTGCCGGGCGCGCCGTTCAAGTCGAACGTCAAATCGTATGCATTGCCGTTGACCGCGACCCCCGATACGGGGCTATTGATCGTGCCGGTATTATGGACGGTCCCCTCTCCTCTAAGCCGTCCTCCGCCTTCAATCGTCCCTGAATTCTCAAAAGTAACCCCGGACGGAATAATCAAACTCTGTCCGCTCGGAAGCACGATTGTGCCGCTGCCGCTATTGCTCAATGAACCGAAAGGGCTTCCTCCGATAACTGAAAAAGAGGGAGTATTGCCCGCGGACGGCGTAACCGTCCCCCCCGTGATCGTCACCGCTGCGCCGGCCCCATTGTAACCGCCTCCGATACCAGCGCCGCCATTGTTGCCGGTCGCATTCACGATCCCGCCGGTGATGATCACCGTTCCTCCGTTCCCAAAGGCTCCGCCGCCGATTCCTGCCGCGCCATTGTTGCCGATCGCATTGACGGTTCCTCCGTTAATAATCACCGTTCCGTTGGAGCCTTCAACGCCGCCGCCACCGATTCCTGCTGCTGCCTGGCTTCCGACCGCAATTACCGTTCCGCTATTGATAATGATCGTACCGGCCGTTTTATTATTACTATCCGACCCGATGCCAGCGCCAAAGCCGTTCGGACTGCCGGTCGTGTTCAATACCCCGCCTCCGACCCCGTCTTCAATTGTCAAGGAAGAATTTCCATAGACCCCTACCCCGGGTGCTCCTTGTGCGGGGGGCGCTGTGATGTTCAGCTTATAGCCGTGCAGATCCAGCGTCAGGCTCGCCCCCACCTGCAAGCGCAGCGTACCCGACGTCTGCGTAATATCGGCGCTTAATATAATCGTGTCGCCGCTCGGTGCGGTTTGGAACGCAGTCACCAGTTCGCTCCACGTCGCTACCGTCCGGTCGGCCGCATAGGATGGCTGAAAGCCGATGGCGGACACTCCTCCGAACAGGAACATTAGGCAGAGACTCCTGAGAAACACCGTTTTTCGGAACCAAGAAGCTGCCGATCGTCGCCAAACTCGATTCATAATCTTTTTCTTCCTTTCTCTTGCAAAAAATGTAGAATAATAATATAGGCTTATTCAGCATCCTGCCGAATCTATCAACTGGTTTGTCGTAACGTCTGTTATTATACAAAGAGGATATTTCGGAAAAAACTCCCCCCCTGTATAGATTGCCTCAACACATCACAAACGCCAAAAAGCCTCCCGAAGCGAATGCCTCGAGGGGCTTTTACCTACTTTACGCTGCCGCGAACGGCAAAACAGCAGCAGAACGGCGGACTACAGATCCATTAGCGCACCTTTCCAGATTGCCTCGGCCCTGCTGTCAACCTCCAGCTTGCTGTAAATATTTTTGATATGCGACTTTACCGTTCCGATGCCAATGCCAAGCCTGCTTGCAATCTCCTTGTTCGTGCGTCGACTCACGATGAGCCGCAGCACCTCGCGTTCCTTCCTCGTCAGGCTCGATGCCGGATCGGCCAGGCCATCGGCGGCCAAGTTCCAGCCGAAGTCGAACAACAGCTCCCGCACGTAACCGGGAGAGGGCCAGTTTCCCTCCTCCTGCCGCTCCCACGATTCAGCCAGCAACAGCGGCAGCAGTTCGGCCAACGGCTGACCGGCGTCGAGCAAAGTACGCCTGTAGCCGCGCAGTTCCGAAGCATGCAGAACCGGGCGCAGCAGCCGCAGCGCCTCGTCCGTACGACCCGTGCGGCGAAGCAGGACCAGCTTAAACACTGACAGTTCGATCTCGATCTGGAACCGGTCCGTCCGGATCGCCAGCTCAAGCAGCTTCTCCGTCAAGCTCATCGCCTCGTCATGCATTCCCTGCGCTGCGGCAATACGGGCCAGGCATTGGTATCCGTACAACTGCCGATCGCCTATTACGTCTCCGGCGAGCAGCGAATACTGCCGGCGCCAGGCCAGCGCCGGTTCCTCCTGTCCTCCCTCCAGCGCCATCAAAGCCAGCTCCGCGTCGCAATAGACCAGCGAATCCGCCAGGCCAAGCTCCGCCAGCTCCCGCTTCGTCTCACGCAACGTTTCCATCGCCCGTGCTCGTTCGCCGCGAAGCTTCTGAACACGGAACAGCGTCAAGCGGGCAGGCAACAGCACAGCCGCGCGGTCGATATGTCCCGCCTCCACCGACTCAAGCGCTCTTGCCGCATACTTTTCCGCTTCGTCCGGCATGTTGAACTCATATTGCAACTCCGCGAGGAAAGCCAGAGGCACCGCGGCCAAGCCCGCTTTTTCCAAAGACTCAACGAGACTCCGAAGAAAAAAAACAAGCTGCTTGCTGTCGCTTAAATCGGAGTGCGACCGGATATGCTGGCGGGAAATCGACGGCAGCCCGGCGAATTTCGGCTTTGCCGGAATCAGCCTGATGCCTGCGGGGCTATATTGCTTGAACAGGCGCAGATTCAGATTCACCTGCTCGAGATCATGAAGAACGCTGGCAGCGCAGCACATTTTCAGAAAATGATAGCTGCCCCAAAACTCGCTTCGCTCCTCGTCCGTCCAGGCGGCCTGATTGTCTTCGTATCGGCTTTCCGCATAGCGCAGCATCTTTTCCGCCCTATCGTAGTCGGCTTCGCCGATCAACACCGAATGTACATGCGAGAAATAAAGAATAGGATGCTTGCTGAGAACATGTCCCGGAATCCTCGAGAACGGCTCGCTCTTCCAAGTCGTACCGACACCCGGCTTCCTTACGGGCATCCGGGTCAACAGCTCGATCGCTCTCTCGTAATGCCCGCCGCTCAAGTAATAATCCAGAGCATCCTCCTGAAGCGCTTCGTTCTCGCACCACATCCCCGCCCGCTCCAGAAGCCGCGGCATCCGATCCGGTTCGGTACGTCTCAGAAGGCGATGAAGAAACTCCTCGAACAAAGGGTGGAAGCGAAACCAGCCGGTTCGGTCGTCCAACGGAACGACGAACAGCTGCGCCCGCCCCAGCTGGCCCAACAACTCCCGGCTCCTTTCGCTGCCGGTGACGGCCTCGCACAGAGAAGGAGAGAACGTCCGCAACACCGAGCATTCCGTCAGAAACAGGCGGATCTCCTCGCTTTGCTGCTGCCATACTTCCTCCAGCAAATACTGATCGATAAGCCGGGATGCGCTCGCGAAGCTTCTCAGCTGCTGCTCGGACGGAGCCGCGCCGCGCAGCGACAGAGCCGCCAGCTTCATACCCGCGATCCAGCCTTCAGCTCGGCTCACCCATTCGCCCGCCTCGTCCTTCGACAACTCCAGCTCCATACAATTTGCATAGAAGGCGATTCCCTCCTGCAAGCTAAAGCGCAGATCGGCCGCCCCCATATGCGCCGCAGCGGCAGAGAGCTTCTCTTCGGCCAAGGGCAAATCGGGATCGGTGCGGCCCGCCGCAATCAATCGAACGTTCGAGGGCATGTTTCCGATAAAATAGGAAATAGAGGACAGCAGCGTTTCATCGGTGATTACGTGAAAATTGTCCAGTACGAGCACCAGTTCTTCCCGCAATAGCCGAAGCTCGTCCGTCATCGCCGTCAAAGCCGTCTTCAAGCGGTCCGGCCCCATGCTTCCCACAACCGCAGAGTCTGCGAACCCCGGATGAATTCGATCGATTGCCCGGATCACATCCTGCCAGAACCGCACCGGATCGTTGTCTCCCGGATCAAGGGAAAACCACGCCGGTTTGGTTTCGCTGAATTCCGCCCATTGCTGCAGCAGAGTGGTCTTGCCGAAGCCGGCCGGCGCAAACAGGAGCAGCGTCTGCTCCTTCAGGCATTCATGAATACGTTCGATCAACCGCTGCCGATTCAACGTGCGGGACGCCGCGGCGGGTATCGTCAGTTTGGCGGACGGAATCGGCAGACGGCTCGCCGGATGTTCGTCCCTCTCTCCAGTGAAGTTCATCGCTTGCCCTCTCTCGTTCGAAGCTTTGAAGCTATGACGGCTTTATTCCTCCAATTGTTCGCCGATTCGGATCGCCTCTCTCCTGCTGCCGATCCCGAGCTTGACGTAGATTTGATGAAGATGCGTCCGCACCGTGCCGTAGCCGATCCCGAGTTCGGCGGCCATTTCGTTGTTGCTTTTGCGTCTGGCAATCAACCGAAGGATCTGCAGCTCCTTGCGCGTCAAAATCAGCATGAGGTCCGAGACCGGCCTCTCCTCCGCCGCTCTGCGCCCGAAACCGGCCAGCAGGCTGCGCATGTAGCCTAAAGCGGGGTACGCGTCCGCTGTCGACCGATCCCACGAGCGGATCGACAACGCCAGCAGCTCCGCCATCGGTTCGCGGCCGTCGAGGAAGAGGCGGACGTACAACCTGGGCTCGGAAACAAGCAGCGCCTTCCGAAGCAAAGCGAGCGCTTCTTCCGTCCGCCCCGTCTCGTACAGCAGCAGCAGCTTGGTCACGGCAATCTCAAGCGAGAGATAGAGCAGATTCGCCTCGTCCGCCACTTCCGTCAGCCGCTCGATCAACCGGAACGCCTCTGTCTGCCGTCCTAGCCCCGCATAAATGCGGGCCAGGTAATGATATTCGTACAGCTGCCTGGCCGTAAACGGTTGGTCGTCACGCAGGCGGTACCGGTTCAGCCAAATTTCCGCCGGCTCGCGGTCGCCTTCCTCCAGCGCCATCAGCGCCAGCTCCGCATCGCAGTGAAGCAGCCCCGCAACCACCTCAAGCCGGGCCAGTTCCCTGCGTGTTTCCTTCAGCGTCTCCTCCGCTTCGCGGTGCCGCCCCTTGGCCCGCTGCACGCCGCTCAGCACAAGCCGGGCGGCCAGCAGAATTTCCGGGACGGCGTTGGGATCGCTGCGCACGGCTGTATCCAGAGCACTCTCGGCCGTTCTCCACGCCTCGTCCAGCTCGTTGTAGCCGTACAGCGCCTCCGCCAGACACGTCCGCATCGAGCAGCCCACCTCGCCCAGCGTCTGGGACATATACTTTAGAATGGCCAGGTTCGTCGCCTTCTCGACGAATTTGTCGGGCCGGATATATTTTCGGACGATCGAAGGCAGACCGGCAACCCCGGACTGAGCGAAGATGAGTCGGATACCGCTCGGCCAATATTGTGCGGACAGCTGCATATATCGCATCGCCTCGTCCATAACCCCCAGTTCGATGGAAGTATGGATCATTTTGAAGTAATAAAGGGCTCCCCAGAAGTCGCTCTTGTCCTCCTCGGTCCACTCCCTCTCGCACTCCTCATACTGCCTCTGCGCATTCGCCATCATCCGCTCCGCCTGCTCGTAGCGAGCGTCTACCATGTGCATATGCACGCATGAAAAATAGAGAATCGGACGCTTCATCAGGAGGCGCTCGGGAATGCGCAGCAGCAGCGAGCCCAGCCAAACCGGGCTGACGCGCAGACGTTTCGCCGTCATCGCTTCCAGCAGCTGGATTCCCCGTTCGTAATGCCCGCAGGCCACATAATACTCCAATGCCTCCCGTTCCCGCCCCTCCCGCTCGCCCCACAGAGCCGCCTGCTCCAGCAGCAGCGGAATGCGCTCGGGCTCGGCGCTCTTCAGACGCCGTCTCAAAAATTCGGCAAACAGCCGGTGAAGCCGATATTCTTCCCGCCGCTCGTCCAACGAAAACGTGAACAGCTGCTTGCGGCTCAATTCTTCCAACCGTTCCTGGCTCCTTTCGTCCCCGGCAACGGCTTGGCATAAGGAGGCGTTCAACCGTTCCAGCACGGAGCAGTCCGTAAGGAAACGGCGCATCGGCTCGCTCAGCGGCATGTAAGCTTCCGTCAGCAGATACTGCTCCAGCCGCGGCGACATGTCCGAAAATGCCATTCGTCCGTCATCCTCCGCACATAGCGCCAACCGCATTCCCGCAATCCAGCCTTCCGTCAGATTGACCCGTTCGCCGACCTCTTCCTCCGACAGCCTCAAACGCATGGCGTCGCTGTAAAACTCGCCGCCTTCCTGCCGTGTGAAACGCAGGTCTGCCGTACTCAGGATTGTCATCCGCTGACCGCTGACCAGCCGCGATGTCGGAAAAGCGGGCTCGCCGCGCCCGGCAGCCACGACATGTACGGAAGTCGGCAAATATTCGATCAAATAGGCGAATGAAGCGAGAAGCCGCTCATCGACAATATGGTGAAAATCGTCCAGCACCCATATCAGCGGCCCGTCCAACCGTTCCAACTCTTGAGCGAACAGGCTCGCGGCCGTATCGGAGCTTAGCCCTATAATGTTGCCGACTCGTTGCGCAAAACCCGGCACCGCTTCATCGACAGCCCGAATAACAGCCTGCCAGAATGACATCGGCTCGTTGTCCTCGGGACCGACTGCCAGCCACGCCGGTTTCCTCCGGACGCGCCGAGCCCAGTCCGCAAGCAGCACTGTCTTGCCGTAGCCCGCAGGCGCGCACAAATACGTGATGGACCCCGACACTCCCTGCTCGATCCGTTCAATCAACCGTAAGCGCGTAACCGTTCCCTCCGGCACCTCCGGAATGCGCAGCTTGTCCGTCAACATCAGAACGCTTCCTCACCTTTCTCTATGTAATGCGTCTACTCTTCATTCGCGTCTAGTCTGTTGTACATGAGTAGTTTATCAAAATCTGTCATGGGGCGCATACAAAAAAACTCTTGAGTTGCACAAAGTGCATCTCAAGAGTTGATTGCGTAAAGTGGTACCGGTGAGAGGACTCGAACCTCCACGGGGGTTGCCCATTCGATTTTGAGTCGAACGCGTCTGCCATTCCGCCACACCGGCATATTCAATTATCTAGCTGGCGCGCCCTAAGAGATTCGAACTCCTGACCTTTTGATTCGTAGTCAAACGCTCTATCCAGCTGAGCTAAGGGCGCAAGCTTTGAGGTTGTTGGAGGCGCCACCCAGACTCGAACTGGGGGTAAAGCTTTTGCAGAGCTCTGCCTTACCACTTGGCTATGGCGCCAGATTCAAGATTGAGATGGAGCGGAAAACGGGATTCGAACCCGCGACCTTCTCGTTGGCAACGAGATGCTCTACCACTGAGCTATTTCCGCATATTAATGTGAAAATGGCTGGGGATCTAGGATTCGAACCTAGGAGTGACGGAGTCAAAGTCCGTTGCCTTACCGCTTGGCTAATCCCCAAAGTTGTTTAGAAGAAACAATGGGGCGATCGAGGGGAATTGAACCCCCGAATGTCGGATCCACAAACCGATGCGTTAACCACTTCGCCACGATCGCCATAGATTTTGAAACATTTAATTGGCAGGGGCAGCAGGAATTGAACCCACACTAACGGTTTTGGAGACCGCTGTTCTACCCTTAAACTATGCCCCTACGGAGTATAGAAATGCTGGTGGAGGATGATGGATTCGAACCACCGAACCCGAAGGAAGAGATTTACAGTCTCCCGCGTTTGGCCACTTCGCTAATCCTCCACGCTTAGGAGTGAAACTGGTGCCGACTAGAGGACTTGAACCCCCAACCTACTGATTACAAGTCAGTTGCTCTACCAATTGAGCTAAGTCGGCGTAATGTTGAACAATCTGGATGGTGGCTCGAGACGGAATCGAACCGCCGACACGAGGATTTTCAGTCCTCTGCTCTACCAGCTGAGCTATCGAGCCTTACATGCTCCCCAACCGTTCTAGGGAAAAAATGGCGGAGCCGACGGGATTCGAACCCGCGGTCTCCTGCGTGACAGGCAGGCATGTTAGGCCTCTACACCACGGCTCCGCGTGTACTCGGTAATGAGCCGAGATGATGTTGGTTGCGGGGGCAGGATTTGAACCTGCGGCCTTCGGGTTATGAGCCCGACGAGCTACCGGGCTGCTCCACCCCGCGTCGTTATTGAGCAAATTGCTTACTTGAGCGACATTTCTTATCATACCTCATATCGCCTACGCAATGCAACCCTCAATTTATGGTAATTCTTTTAGATGAAAATGGTGACCCCTAGGGGATTCGAACCCCTGTTACCTCCGTGAAAGGGAGGTGTCTTAACCACTTGACCAAGGGGCCATGCTTACCAAGGAAATTATGGCGGAGAGAGAGGGATTCGAACCCTCGAGACGCTTTAGACGCCTACACGATTTCCAATCGTGCTCCTTCGACCAACTCGGACACCTCTCCAAATGGCTCCCCGAACAGGACTCGAACCTGTGACAACTCGATTAACAGTCGAGTGCTCTACCAACTGAGCTATCAGGGAATGTAAGCAGTGGGTGATGCTATGGATCCAGCCCTGGTCGTCGACTTCATCGACTGCTCGGGCATGCATCCGGCCTGGCGACGTCCTACTCTCCCAGGACCCTGCGGTCCAAGTACCATCGGCGCTGGAGGGCTTAACGGTCGTGTTCGGGATGGGTACGCGTGGAACCCCTCCGCCGTCATCACCAGACCAGATCATTTGTAACAAGGCTTACGCCTTGAAAACTGGATGCGAACCAAGCGATGCGAAGAAGAAGGTGAAGTGTCTTGCTTACTCGTCAATTCGTTAGGATAAGCCC
>NZ_PVYW01000023.1 GCF_003001675.1 Cohnella sp. SGD-V74
ACGGGATATGAATAAAAAGCTCGCGTGGATGGGGTACGATGTGACTTGGTGGATTGGCCGAACGTTCCTGGGCATCGGTCCTAAGCACCTGCAGGCGTATCTTGATCAATTTTGCTATTATTACAATCGCGGCCGATCCACCCTCTACGTTCAATTACTCGCCGATTGCATCCATTCTTCTAGAATCACCTACCCGGAGCTCACTAAGACTGCCGGCGGTTCCCGCTCTAACCGATTAACTCGAGCCTCACGGCAACAATCACTTAAACTTGGGTAATCTTCCCTTCTCTTCTGTGCGTTTGCAAACAGCTTCCCATAAATTTCAAAAAGCCCAGTTTTCCAACAATTTGGATTTGTACTGAGCGACGGGGATACTCTCAAGGGCGAATCAGTGTGAAATTCATAAATAGCACGAAATACATCAACTGACCGAACGGGATAGTCTCTTCGCTAATGTTAGTCGATCAGGTTTCTGAGCTAACGGGATACCGGCAAAAGGAGACTAAGCGATATATCGATCTCGGATGAGAAATAGTCCATACTGAACCAACGGGATACCGGCAAAAGGGGAGAAAACGAACGATGAGAACGGTGGAAATAGAACGAACTGACGGAAGGGGATAGCGACAAAAGGGAGAAAAAAGCGATAGGTCGAGGCAACGCGAACTGACTAGACGGGATACCGATAAAAAGGCGCGAACTCGGAAAGGATCATACTTAAGGCGCAAGAGTTCCCTGACCCAACGGGATACCGTAAAAAGCGGGGAAAAGAGCTTCTATCCGCAGAGAAGCAGCGACGATTCGTGACATTGAAAAATCCGATGATCCATGGCAAATAACGAAAATGAAGGCGCTGCGAATAATAGATGCCATGATGCCGTTGGCAGCTCATTGAGAGGGCTAGAACGAAACTTGACTGGTCCTAAAGAAAACGCTTGTCAAACGAACGGACTTGTATGTAGAATCAACAAGGAAAATCTCGAAAGATCAGACGATTATTTGGAGGAAAACAGACTATGAGACGCGCAATCGGGGTTCATGAGAGACCCCCCATCGGGCAAAGCTTGACGTTGAGCCTGCAGCATCTGTTCGCGATGTTCGGCTCCACGGTGCTTGTCCCGAACCTCCTCGGCGTGGACCCGGCGGTCTGCCTGCTGATGAACGGCATCGGCACGCTGCTGTACCTGTGGATCTGCCAAGGCAAAATTCCCGCCTACCTCGGCTCCAGCTTCGCCTTTATCTCGCCGGCGGGCGCCGTTATCGGCATGTACGCCTCCGAAGGCGACGGTTATGCGGCGGCACTGGGCGGATTTATCGCGGCTGGGTTGGTGTTCACCTTGATCGCGATTTTGATCCAATATGCCGGAACCGGATGGATCAATGTCGTATTCCCTCCGGCGGCCATGGGCGCGATCGTCGCGGTCATCGGCCTGGAGCTGATTCCGGTCGCCGCGCAGATGGCAGGATGGATCGCTCCCCCAGGCGACGCCGAATGGACAATGGACGCGAATACGGTCATTATTTCCGTCGCGACGATGCTGGTGACGATTCTGGGCAACGTGCTGTTCCGCGGCTTCATGCGTATTATTCCGATTTTGATCGGTATCGTCTTCGGCTACGTGCTTGCGTACTTGATGGGAGAAATCAAATTCGGTTTCCTGGACGAGACGAACTGGTTCGACTCTCCGACGTTCACGGCTCCGGTATTCCACTGGGCGGCTATCTTGACGATCGTACCGGCTGCGCTGGTTGTCGTCGCCGAGCACATCGGCCATCTCATCGTGACCGGCAACATCGTGGAGAAGGACTTATCCAAAGATCCAGGCCTGCACCGTTCGATGCTCGGAAACGGACTATCGACGATGCTGTCCGGTTTCGTCGGGGCGACTCCGAACACGACGTACGGGGAAAACATCGGCGTACTGGCGATGACGCGTGTCTACTCCACATTCGTCATCGGCGGAGCGGCAGTCATTGCCATCATACTCAGCTTCCTCGGCAAGTTTTCGGCGCTCGTCGCCAATATCCCGGTCGCGGTCATGGGCGGCATCTCGCTGCTGCTGTTCGGGATCATCGCAGCGTCCGGTTTGCGGATGCTCGTTGAATCCAAGATCGATTACAGCAAACCGACCAACCTGTTCCTGACCACGATCGTACTCGTCACTGGCTTGAGCGGACTCAAGATCAAGTCGGGAGACTTCGAGTTGACCGGTATGGCACTGGCTACGGTCGTCGCCATCGTCTTCAGCCTGTTGTTTAAGCTGTTCGAGTTGACAAGAATGTCCAACGAAAGCGACGACGCGGTAGACACGACGAAACACTAGTCATGTTAAAGTTAGAAGGATCGAACCGTCGGAGGGCAATGTGCCCTTTGGCGGTTTTTTCGTGTCGGTCGGCTTGCGGGTGAGGGGGCTTGGCGGGCTCGAGGGCTTGGTGGGTTGAGGCTTGGTGGGCACGAGGTTTGGCAGGCAATGAAGCTTGACGAATTGAGGCTTGGCAGGGCATGAGGCTTGGCGGTCATGAAGCTTGGCAGCGTGGAGCTTGACGGGTGGGGACTTGGCGGTCATGAGGCTTGGCGGGCTTGAGGCTTGGCGGGCTTGAGGCTTGGTGGGTTGAGGCTTGGCAGGCATGAGGCTTGGCGGTCATGAAGCTTGGCAGCGTGAGGCTTGGCAAGTGTAGAGGCTTGTGTAGGAGGGCTCATTAGGAGCTGGCGTTAAGGGAAGTGGCGTTATTATTTCGGGTTAGATATTCGAAGGCGAATTATGGTAATGTAGGGATGACAGTATCATCCGTTATTCGGCATTATATGAGCTTATTCGCATTTGCGGGGAGGAAATTGCAGTGAGACTGGACAATATAACCGTGCTTGATTTCGAGACGAGCGGATTGGATCCGGCGCGCGACCGCGTCATCGAGGTGGCGGCCATCCGCTGCTACGGCGGGGAGATCGTCAGCCAATTCCAGACGCTGGTCCGGTTCGAAGGAACGCTGGCGCCGAAAATTACGGAGATCACCGGCCTCACGTCCGCCGATCTCGTTCACGGGATGGATGAGGAGACTTCCTTCCGCATCCTGAACCGGATTATAGGAGACAGCGTTATCGTCGCCCACAACGCCCTGTTCGACCTCGGGTTTCTGCATCATGCGCTGATGAGATTCGCGAAGCGGTCGTTCAGCAACGATTTTCTCGATACGCTGACGATTGCCCGCGACCGGCATACATACCCTCATAACCTGAAAGACATGTGCGACCGCTACGGCATCGCCCTGGAAGGCGCGCACCGATCGCTCAACGATATTATCGCGTGCTGGAAGCTGCTGGAGAAGATGAACGAGGAGAACAGCGTGAAGCCGTATCTGAATACGCTCGGCTATATGACGAAGTACGGCGTACCCAAGTGGAGCCCGAAGCAGGCCAATCTGGTGCCTGTCCAGATCAAGTACGCTTGACGCCCCGAGTGAAAGACAAGCGCCCGGAGGCTCCGGCTTACAGGAACCGTCCGGGCGGAAGCCCGAAATGCTGCTTGAACAGCTTGATGAAATAGCTCTTGTTGTCGTATCCGAGAGCCAGAGCCGCTTCTTCTACCGTTTTGCCCGCTCCTCCCCCCAGCAGTTCCTTCGCCTTTTCCATTTTCGAGCGATTGACGAATTCGATGAAGTTTTCTCCCGTCTCCTTCTTGAACAGCCGGCTGAAATAGCTCGGATTCAAGTGAAGGTGGTCCGCCGCTTCCTCCAGCGTAATTTTCTTGCCGAGATGCAGCCGCACATAGTTCTGAGCGTCGACGATCTCGGTCTTCTTGCTCTTCTTGGCGATCCGTTCGGCCTCGGCGACCGCCTCCCGAAGAAACCCAACCAGCCAATCCCGCAGCTCCCCGATATGCGTGATCTGCCCGATGTCCTGCTGCAGCTTCTCCTTGTCGTAGGCCATGCCGAGCTTCAGCTTAAGCAGCAGATCGAGCGCCAGCTTCCATACCATCTGCTTGACGTTCGAGGGCTGGAACCTCTTCTCGGCCAGAAAACCCGCGAATGCGTCCGCCGTCGGTCCGACGTCTCCTCCCGCTTCCAGCAGCAGCCGGTTGAACCGCTCCGCGTATTCGAAATGATAAGAGAACGGATCTTCCGCATTGAACTCCCGGCGCAGCTCTGCCGCCTTCGCGACGATGGGACCGTCCGAGTAGAACAGCCGATCTCCCGCTTCCAGCAAATCCGCGATCCGCCGCTTGAGCTCCGCTCCCCCGCAGGCCGTCTCTCCGACGACAACCGAATAGTCCAGCTTCAGCACCTGGGCGAATGCCTGCCGTACTTTGGCCGCGACGGCGGCCGCTTCGTCGTAAGGATTGCGAGCGAGATCTTTCTTGAACGCATGCAGCAGAAAAAACGATTGCCCGGAAAATCCGAGAAACAACGCGTTCTTCTCCTCGCGCAGCAGCTCCTCGGCAGCGTTCTCCGCGATGAACTTGACGGCCTCTTCCTGGCGGTAGCGGCCGATCGCTTCCCGATAGCGATACGCGCGGAACAGAACGGGAAGGAATTGGCCGAACTCCGCGTTTAAGCCGTACTCCGCAAGCCGGCCAAGCACCGTCTGGTCGTCCGCGTACGGCGAGGCGAGCAGATCGCGAAGCCACTTCTCCTTGGCGGCGGATTGGCTTCTGTTCGCTTGGCTCTGCAGCCGGTCGACCTCGGTTTTCAACCGGCGATCCTCGTCCAGTCTTGCCTTTACCCGTGCCGCTATGTCGGCGATGCTCTCCGGAGTCAGCGTCTCCTTCAATAGATAGTCCTGGACGCCGAGCTGTACGGCCTGCTGCGCGTAATGAAACTCGTCGTGGCAGCTCAGAATGACGAAGCGGCTTTTCGCCTCCTCCGCTTGGACACGTCGAATGAAGCTCAGCCCATCCAACCCCGGCATGCCGATATCGGTCACGATCAGCTCCGGATATCGTCCTTCCCAGGCCCGAACCGCGTCCAGGGCGTCGGTATATTCGCCCGCCAGCTCGAAGCCGAGCCGTTCCCACGGGATAAGCTTCTTCAGAAATTCGAGCACCGCCACGTCGTCATCCACCAGTATCGCTTTGTACATAGTCGGTCTCCTCCTTCTGCTTCAGCGGAATTCTCAGCGTGATTGTCGTTCCAATTCCTGGCGCGCTGGTCATCTCCATCTCGAACAAGCTTCCGTACAAAATCTGCAGCCTCTCCTTGACGTTCTTCAACCCGATGCCGGACACCGGAGCTCCGCTGCGGAGGCTCGCCATTTTCTCCTCGTCCAAGCCCGTTCCGTCGTCCTGGATCTCCACGAGCAGATAGGGCGGCTGTCTCCAAGCCGTAATCCGAATCACTCCCCGTTTCTGACGAAGCCCGTGAATATAGGCATTCTCGACAAGAGGCTGCAGCGTAAAGCGCGGGATGGCGATCAGCAGCGTGTCCGAGGCCAGATTGATCTTCAGCTCCACTTTCTCGTGATGGCGGAAATTCATCAACTGCATGTAATGCTCGATCGTGGCGACCTCTTCGTGAAGAGGGATGAATTCGTTGTTGCGGTTGATCGTCATTCTGAGCAGCGTGGACAACGAGCCGATAATGCCTCCGATCTCTTCCTCGCCCTTCAGAATCACCTGCATCCGAATCGAGTTCAGCGTGTTGAACAGAAAATGCGGATTGATCTGCGCCTGCAGCAGCTCCAGCTCGGCCATGCGCTTGCGGGTCTGCTCCTCTTCGACGCGGACGATCATCTCCTGAATCCGGTCGAGCATGCGGTCGAAGGCCAGTCCCAAATAGCCGACTTCGTGACCCCCGTCCACTCCGGATCGTTCGTCGAGAAAGCCTTTTTCCACCTTCGTCGCCGTGCGCGCCAGCTTCATCACCGGCTTCGTCCATTGATTCAGAAAGTAGAACAGAAGCAACGCGAAAAGAAGGAAAAAAGCGATCTGCACGACGAAAAAGCGGTTAAACAGACTGCCAATGTTGCTGATCACGTTCTCGTAAGGGGTTAAGCTGCGCAAGCTCCATCCGGCGAACGGAAGCGCATGCCCGATCGACAAATATTCGGAGCCGTTCCAATCGACGAACTCGTAGGAAGCGTCGAACGACGTTCGCGGCGGGGCGGCCAGCCCGATCTGCGCGGCGTCGCTGTGCGAGACGACGGTTCCGTTCGCGTCCAGCAGCATAAGCACCGGATCTCCGTCGTACTTGGAGAAAATTTGCCGGAACTGGTTTTCCGGCTTGCTCAGAATGATGTAAGCGTTGTCGCGATTGTTGTACAGTTGAAACTTGCGGATAATCGTCACGAGGTTCGGATATTTCTCCGTATCCGATTTGACGTAGTTCGGCTGCGTGCCAAGCCATTTCGTCAGGTTCGTCGGCTCCGTGGACAGCTCCGCCATCCAAGGCTCCTCGTACATAAAGCTCAGATCGTTGTTGTACGTCGAGTAGTTCGTGAAGTAGAGGCCGTCCGGCAGCAAAATCGTCACGTACGTATGGCCCCCGAAAAAAGTGATGCGGTCCAGCTTCTCGGCGATTCGCTTAAACGAGAAAAAATCGACCTTGCCCGTGCCGTCCTGCTTGTACTTGTTCCAGGCGACCCGCAGATCGGTAATCGTCTCGCTGTCGTATTGGATCGAGTTGAACGCGTTAACCATGTCCTGCATGATGTTTGACGTATACAGCTCGGCGACCTCAAGCGCTTGTTCCGCCTTTTCGACCGCTTTGACCTTTAATTCGTTTTTGGCGTACAGGCCGAGCATCACAAGCGTAATGACGGACGGCACGACCAGGCAGAGCAGCGATGTAAGGATCAATTTCTGTCTCCAGCTCAGCAACGGATATCGCATGTCCCGGTCCTCCTGCGCGCCGCGATAAGACGGCAAAGGGGATGCCCTCGGGCATCCTCCTCGTCATTATAAAATTCCGCTTACTTGTTTGCATCAATAATTTTCTGCAAGCTGGCCTGAACGCCCGCGATCGTCGAATCGATGTCGGCCTGCCCCAGCATGTATTTGTCCGCTTCCGCGATGTATGCCTTCTCCAGGTCGCCGGCGTAGGATACCGTAATCGGCGGAGTAGGCAGCTTCGTCACGTTCAGGACGTTGATCAGCGAAGCTTTGTCGATCTTATCCGGAGACGGCGTGGCGGCGACGATCTGGTCGACTTCCTTGGAGATGTCGGATTTCTTCCAGGCCGAGAACTGCTTCGTGAACGCGATGCCTTCCGTCGACAGATAGCGGAGAAACCGGTAGGCTTCCTCTTTGTGCTTGGAATTCGACGACATGACGAGCGGGTCCGCTCCTCCGAAGGAGTAGCTCTCGTCGCCCGGGGCGTTCGTCGGCCACGGCGCGAATGCGGAGACGAAGGTGGCCGGGATTTTGTCCGTGCCGCCCGCTTCGGCGACCATCCACGGTCCCGTCGGCATCATCGCCGCTTTCTGTTGGAAAAACTGGTCGCGGTACGGAATTTTCTGCGTGATGACGTCCTGGTAAGGCGTCGCGGATTTGTCCGTGTACTCCATCTCGTAGCGCAGCTCGAGCGATTTCTTCATGAACGGATTGTCCGCGTTGAGCGTCAGGCCGTCATCCTTCATGATGCCTTGATCCTTGGGCTGGCTGTACATGTTCAGCAGGAAGTAATCCTTCCACTCGTGGAAGTGCGCGCCGTACACTTTGCTCGGCCCTTCTCCCTCGGTCAGCTTCTTGGCGTAGTCGCGGAATTCGTCCCAAGTCCAGCTTGTCGGCACGGCCAGATTGGCCGCGTCCAGCTTGTCTTTGTTCAGCAGGATGAACCACGGACCGAATTTCCCCGGCAGCGAGTACCGCTTGCCGTCGATCTTCTGCTGCTCCGCCTTGTACTCGTCCTCGTAGCTGACGCCTTCCTTCGCCAGGTAATCGTCGAGCGGCTCCAGCATGCCGCTGACGGCGCGCTGCGCGAACGCGGTCGCCGAGCTGAGCGTGAACACGTCGAACGCTTCGCCCGATGCGTACATGACGTCCATCCGTTTCATCGATTCGACGGAGTCGTTCTCGACGAGCGGCACGTACTCGACCTTGATATCCGGATTTTTCTGCTGAAAGTCGTCGATCGCCGGCTGGAACACCGACGGCTTCTCCCAGCCGAGAAACTTGATCTTGACCGGCTCTTTGGCCGGTTCCGAACTGCTCGCGGACGGGCTGCTCGCCGCGCTCGGGCTTGCTTTCGCGCTTTCGCTCGGCGATGCTCCGTTGTTCTCGTTGCCGCCGCAGCCGGCCAGCACGCCGGTCGCCAGTGCGGCTGCCGCGGCCGCCGATAGCCATTTTCTTGTCATGTGTACGCCCTCCTCGTATATGAAAGCACTTAAACTTACATTTTTAACTTATCATGTAATACAGAGGTGTCAGAGTCACATATTTGACTTGTTGCGAAAAATTTTTACCCTTTTACCCCGCCGAGCGAGATGCCTTCGATAACCTGCTTCTGGCCGACGACGAAGATCGCAATCAGCGGCAGGATGGCCGACACCGTGCCCGCCATAATGAGAGAATAATAGACGCCGCTCTCGGATGCGAACTTCTGGATGCCGAGCTGGATCGTCGACAGCGCGTCGCTGCGCAGGAAAATGAGCGGATTGGCGTAGTCGTTCCACGTCCAGATGAACCGCAGGATCGCATAGGTCGCGATCGCCGGCCGCACGAGCGGCATCGCGATGCCGACGAAGAGGCGGGCGTGTCCGGCCCCGTCCATTCTGCCCGCGTCCAGATAATCCTTGTGAATGCCGAGGAAAAACTGCCGCATCATGAACGTCCCGAGCGCGCTGAACGAGCCCAGCAAGATGAGTCCCAGGTGCGTGTCGAACAGGTTCAGCCAGCGGAAGATCATGAACTGCGGCACGAGAATGGACGCGCTCGGAATCATGAAGGTCATCAGCACGACGACGAACAGCGCGTTTCGTCCTTTGAACTCGACGTGCGAGAAGCCGTAAGCCGCCATGCACGATACGACGACGGACACGACGGTCGTCAACGCGGTAACTTTGATCGTATTCCAATAATAAGTGACGAAAGGATATTCGCCAAACCAAACTTCGCGATAATTGTCGTACGCCATCCATTGCTTCGGAATCCATTCGATCGGATATTTGAACACGTCGATTTCCGGTTTGACGGACGCCGAGATCATCCAGGCGAACGGCAGCACGAACGCGACTCCGGCAATCAGCATCAAGAGTGTCGCGACCGCTCTGCCGGCTATATATTTGTAGCGCATAAGTCACCCCGCTCCTAGTAATTGACCCATTTTTTCTGCCCGTAGAGCTGCACGAGCGTAATGAGGAGGACGCATCCGAACAGCAGCCAGGCGATGGAGGACGCGTAGCCCGTCTTCAAGTTCTCGAACGCCGTCGTGTACAGGTAATAGGTGATGACGGACGTCGAGTTCGCCGGCCGCCCTTCGGTCAGCACCTTGATGATGTCGAACGACTTGAACGAGCTGATCAGACCGGTCACGAGCAGGAAAAAGGTCGTCGGCGACACGAGCGGAAACGTAATCCGGCTGAATCTCGTCCATGCGCCCGCTCCGTCGATGTCGGCCGATTCGTACAGGTCCCGCGGAATCGACTGCAGCGCCGCCAGATAGACGATCAGGCAGAAGCCGATGCCGATCCAGATCAGGATGATCATGACCGACGGTAGCGCGTAGTGGATGTCGGCCAGCCATTTCGGCGGATTGTCGACGCCTATTGCCGTGAGGAAGCTGTTAATCGGCCCGTAGGACGGATGGAACAGCAGTTGGAACACGATCGCCACGGCGACGATGCTCGAGATGTACGGGAGGAAAAAAACGACTTTGAACAGGCTCTTGAAATAGACGAGCCGGTCGACGACGACCGCGATCAGCAGGGAGACGACGATCTGGATCGGCACCGCGATCAGCAGCACGAGATTGTTTTTCATCGACAGCAGGAATACGTCGTCGTCGAATAGCTTCGCATAGTTCGAGAAGCCGACGAATTTGATCTTGTCGATGCCGGCGATAAAGCTCCATTCCGAGAAGCTCAGTATCGCCGACAGAATCGTCGGGACGATCGTGAATACGAGCAGCCCGATGAACATCGGCCCGATGAACGCGTATCCGGCCGCGGTTTCGTGCAGGACGCGCGAGCTTCTTTTTCTGACGGTTGGCGTGTTGGCCATCGAATGCACCCCATCTTCATCTGGTTCTGAGCTTATCTTACCGAAGACGGGGAGGGCCGAATAAGCGCAGATTCTGACCGATTTGAAAATATTTTTACTTTCGGGGAGAGGCGACAGGGTTGAGCGGAGCATAAAAAAACGCCCCCGCGCTTAAGCGGAGGCGTTCGTCGGTTCAGAACATCGAGGCGGGGTTCGCCGAGATGGAGGCGTAGTTCAATTCGGACGCTTCGTCTTCCCCGTCCATCAGCTCCTGCGCGAGCTCGTGGTAGGCGAGAGCGTCCTTATCCCGATTCATCAGGAGCAGGAGGGCGATCATCTTCGCGTGGAGCCTGCCGCTCAGAGGCAGCAGCTGCGACCATCTCTGCAGCGGGTTCAAGGCGATCTCGTAGCGCCCTTGTCCGACGTAGGCGTCGACCATCGCTTCGAGCAGCCCGACGAATTCGAGCTCAAGCTCCGCTTGGCGCGGGGCGGCCCACTCGTATCCGCTGCCGGCGAGATAGCCTTCCCCGTAGAGCTGCACGGCGCGCATGAGCGGCGTCAGCGAACCGGTCTCGCGAAAGCGCCGAAGCTCTTCCTCGTAAGCGGCTACGTCGTCGAACGCCACATCCCAGCGCAAAGCGTAGCTGCCGCCTGCCGTCTTCGACTGTTCGATCGCGTTCTCCAGCCCGCATGCTTCGAGATCCTTGCGCAGCTGGTAGACGGTCGAATGCAGATTGGCTTGCGTCTTGTCCGCGTCGCGGCCGAACCATAACCCGTCCGTCAGTTGGGCTCTGCCGACGGGCCGGCCCCGGTACGCGTGCAGCAGCGCGAGCAGCTCCCTGCCCTTGGAGTTGCGGAACCGAATCGGCCGGCCGTTCTCGTCTTCGACGCTGAAGGGACCGAAGCTGCGTACGGATACGCCTGTGCGGGAAGCGGACTCCCGAGCCGAGCCGGTTCGTTCTCCCCGCTTGGCGGCCCGACCGAGCGCGCGCTCCAGATCCTCGGGCATGATCGGCTTCAGCAAATAATCGAGAGCCTCTACCTGGAAAGCGTCCCGGGCATATTCCTCGTAGGCGGTCAGGAAGGCGATCTGAACCTCGGGACGGATGTCGCGAAGCCTTCTTGCCAGCTCCAGGCCGTGAATGCCGGGCATCTCCATGTCCAGCAGCACGAGATCGATCGGCTCGGGCGCCGTCAACGCATGCTCCAGAAACGCCTGAGCCTTGTCGAACAGCCCGTCCACGCGCACGCCCTCGAACGTTTCCAGCAGCTTTCCCGCTCTTCTGAGCGCGGGCAGCTCGTCGTCGACCGCGATTACCCTGAGCATGTCCGTCCCTCCTTCCGTCCGCATTATCTTCGTTTCGATTCTATCATTCCGGAAGCTGCCATTCCAATAGATTCAGCAGAACCGCGACGGCCTCCGCGCGGGTCGCCTTGCCGAGCGGGTCGAAAGCGCCCGAACTCTTCCCTTGCATCAGTCCGGCCTGCTGCACGGCGTTCACGGCGGCTTTCGCCCATTGCGGGATAAGCTTGTCGTCCGCGAAACCGGTCGCGGCAGCAAGCCCCGGAGATCCGCCCATCGCGTTAGCGATCATGGCAGCCATCTCCGCCCGCGTAATTTCGGCTCCGGGACGGAAGGTGCCATCGCTGTAGCCCTTGAGAATGCCCGCTTGCGCCGCCAGCGTCACCGACTCCTTCGCCCATGCTCCGATCTTCGCCGCATCCGCGAATTCCGGCGACGCCTCCGTTCCTTGCAGCTTCAGCGCCTTGACCAGCAGCACGGCGAATTCGGCGCGCGTGACCGTCCGGTTCGGCTTAAACGTTCCGTCCGCATACCCCGTGGCAATGCCAGCGGCGACGGCCTCTTGGATCTTCGCCTCCGCCCAATGTCCGGCGATATCGCCGAGCGGCGCAGCGGGTTTCGTCTCCGGACCGGGCTCGCCGCTGCGGTCGACGGCCAGGACGACTACCGGGAGCAGCCGCTTAACGGCGACCGAGATCCGATTGCCGGCAACTTGTCCGCCCTCCAGCTTCGTCCATGTTCCTGCCGCTTCGTCGTATGCAAATACGGCTGGCTGTTGACCTGCCTTCAGCTTGGCTGGATCGAAGGCGAGCGAGACGGCGGCCGGCTGAAGCAGCGGTTCGGCCGGATCGCTCGTTATCCATACGACCGGACCAAGCGCGACGGAGCCGGACGGTAGTGACGCGCCTTGTTGCTGCGTCATCGTTACGTTCAGTTGTTGACCCGAAGCGCCGGCAGGAATTGTGACCGTAATCGCGTCGCCCAGGCGGACGACGCCCTTCTGACTGGCGGGGATCGTAATCCGGCCGTTGTCGGACGAGATTTCGCCCGGAGGCTGCGGCAGCGTCGGGCCTCCGCCCCCGCCTCCGCTGCTTGATGCGCGGAAGACCGCAACCGTGTAAGTCTTCTTCGTGCCGTCCCGCGCCGTCACTTCTATAACGATGTCGTTGCGGCCGACGCTCAAATCGACCTCGGGGCCGAGTTCGCCGCTCCCGACGGGCATCCCGTCGACGGCGACCGAAGCGAGCGGGTCGGATGAGACCGCCGTTACGACGAGACGGGATACGCCGTTCGCGACGTTGACCGTATAGGCCGTCGTCCCGGCAGCGAAGACCGGGGAGAGCGATCCAGCGGACAGCTCCAGTCCGCTCAAATCCGCGTTGTTGCCGGGCTCGCGGTTCACGTTGATCGTATACGCGTTAAACGTGCCGTCCTGCGCGGTCACTCCGATGCGAATCGGGGTCGTTCCCGTCGGGAGCCCGTCGGCCCGATAGTGATAGACCGCCCCGGCGACCGATTGGTAGACGGCTCCCGTCACCGTCACGATCTGCGTCGGATCGGCTTGGGAGAACGATAGACTCAGGCCGGTGTCCGGATAATCCAGATCGACTTCGTAGTTTAATAGAGACGGCGAAAATGCCGGAGACAGCGCGAAGGAATCGACGCTCAGAAAAGAGAGCAACGCATTGTTGCTTAACCATTGGGCGTACAGCGTCAGCGCCCCGTCTCCCATCGGGAACGCGTCGCCCGGCCGATAGGCGATGCCGCTTCCGTCCGCCGCCGCGTTCCAGCCTGCGAACGTATAGCCTGGCTTGTCCAATCCGCCCGCGTTGTCCGGCACGGGAATAACGGTGCCGTAATCGTAGACGCCTCCGGCAGGGACGCTCCCCGCCTCGCTGCCGTTGCCGTCATAGGCGAGGGAATAGCTGTTGATCGTCCATTGCGCGTACAGCGTCACGCCTTCCGTCTCTATGGTCAATGTGTCTCCGGCGGCGTAGGCGATTCCGCTTCCGTCGGCCGCCGTGTTCCAGCCGGCGAACGTATGACCCGTCTTAGCCAAGCCTGCGGCGTTGCCCGGCACAACGACTTGCGAGTTGTAGTCGTAAGCGGTGGCCGTCGGCACGGAGCCGCCCGTGCTGCCGTTGCCGTCGTAGGCCAGCGTATAGCTGTTGATGTCCCATTTCGCGTACAGTGTCAGATCGCTTGCGCCGATCGGCGCTCCGAACGCATACGGCGTCTGCAAGCTCTCATCGGAGTGCCAGCCCGCGAACGTATAGCCCGTTCTTGTCGGTTCGACGGGTTCGACGGCTGGCTGGGCAAAGACGACGGACTGTTCCGTTACTTCCGTGCCGCCGTTGCTGTCGAAGCTCACCCGGTAGTTGTTGATCGTCCATTTCGCGTACAGCGTCAGATCGCTTGCGCCGATCGGCGTTCCGAACGCATACGGCGTCTGCAAATCTTCGTCCGAGTGCCAGCCGGCGAACGTATGACCCGTTCGCGTCGGTTCGGCAGGCTCGACGACGGGCTGAGCAAAGACGACGGACTGTTCCGTTACCTCCGTGCCGCCGTTGCTCTCGAAGCTGACCGTGTAGCTGTTCGCCGTCCATTGCGCGAACAGCGTCACGTCTTCCGCTCCAAGCGAGAAAACGTCGGCCGCGGCATATCCCGCTCCGCTCCCGTCCGCCTTCGTATTCCAGCCTGCGAACGTATGGCCGGTCTTGACGAGGCCGCCTGAATTGGCGTTTACAGTCACGTTAGTACCATACGGAAACGTACCGCCTGCCGGGACGGTTCCGCCGTCGCTGCCGTTGTCGTCGTACGACACCTCATAGTCGTTAACGCTCCACTGCGCGTATAGCGTCACGCCTTCCGTCCCGATGGTCAGCGAGTCGCCCGCGGCATAGACGGTCCCGCTCCCGTCCGCCTTCGTGTTCCACCCCGCGAACGTATGGCCTGTTTTGGCCAGCCCTCCGCTGTTGCCCTGAACCGTAACGCCGCTGCCATAGTCATGGCTGCTTCCGGCCGGAACGGCGCCTCCCGTATGCCCGTTGCCGTCATACGCGACGGGATAGCTGTTGATCGTCCACTTCGCGTATAGCGTCATGTTCGCCGCGCCGATGGGCGCCGCGAAAGAGTACGGCGTCTGCAAGCTCGAATCGGAGTGCCAGCCCGCGAACGTATAGCCCGTCCTGGTCGGAACGTTCGGAGACGCAACCGTCTGGCCGTATACGATCGTCTGATCGTTCACCGGCGTGCCGCCGTTGCTCTCGAAGCTGACCGTGTAGCTGTTCGCCGTCCACTGCGCGTACAGCGTCACGTTCGACGTCCCGATGGTCAGCGAAGCTCCGGGGGCGTAATTCGTCCCGCTTCCGTCCGCCGCCGTATTCCACCCCGCGAACGTATGGCCCGTTCTGGCCAGACTCCCGCTATTGCCCTGTACCGTAACGATGCTGCCGTAGTTGTAGCTGTTTCCCGCAGGAGCGCTGCCGGACGTGCTGCCGTTGCCGTCATAAGCGACCGCATAGCTGTCGATCGTCCAGCGCGCGTACAAAATCACCCCGGCCGGCCCGATCGTTAACGATGCAGCCGGAGCGTAATTCGTTCCGCTCCCGTCCGCCGCCGTGTTCCAGCCTGCAAACGTATGGCCGGTTTTGACCAAGCCGCCCGGATTGCCCTGTACGGTAATCGAGCTGCCGTAAACGTAATTTCCGCCTGCCGGCGCATTCCCTCCCGTACTGCCGTTGCCGTCGTAGGAAACCGGATAATCGTTCGCCGTCCATTGAGCATACAGCGTCACGGCATCCTCGCCCATCGCGAACGTCGCTCCCTCTCCGTATGCCGTCCCGCTTCCGTCCGGAGCCGTATTCCATCCCGCGAACGTATGACCGGTTTTGGCCAAGCCGCCCGGATTGCCCTGTACCGTAACGGTGCTGCCGTAGGCTTGAGAGCTTCCCGCCGGAACGGCGCCGTACGTGCTGCCGTTGCCTTCGTAGGCGACCGCATAGCTGTTAATCGTCCACTGGGCGTACAGCGTCACGGAGTTCTCGCCCATCGCAAACGTCGCTCCCGCTCCGTATGCCGTCCCGCTTCCGTCCGCAGCCGTATTCCATCCCGCGAACGAATGGCCCGGCTTTTGCAAGCCGCCGCTATTGCCCAGCACCGTGACGACGGCATTTTTATCGTACCCCGTCGCTGCGGCCGGAACTGAGCCCCCCGCGCTTCCGTTGCCGTCGTAGGCGACCGTCCGCATCCACTTTTTAACCGTAGCCTTGGAGGATGCTCCGTAATCTTGATAACCCACATAAGGCGTTCCGCCGTAGACTTGCAAGGAAGGGGTTCCGCCCGAGCCCGCTGCGGCACCGCCAATCCATTCCCAGGCGGTTCCCGCATATTTCATAACCGTAATGCCATAGTTGTTGTCAGCGAAAGCGACATAGGGAACTCCGCCATAGACGATCAGAGACAGATACATGGCCGAAGTCGCCGAGAAGCCGGCACCGCCTAATGCCTGCCAGCCGCCGTCGTATTTCATGACCGTAGCCCGGTTGCCGTTCCCCGAATCCCGATAGGCCAGATAAGGAGTGCCGGCATCCACGTAGAGAGACAGATAATCGGTCTGACCTGCCGAAAACTGTCCGCTTCCCACCGTTTCCCAAGCATCGCTGGCGTTTAGCCGGATCACAGTCGCTTTATTATTGCTTAGCGTCAGTTGATAACCGACATAGGGAGTTCCGTTATCCACGTACAGCGACAGAGAGTTGACCTGAGTTCCGGTAAAAAATCCGCCTACGGTATCCCAGCCGCTGCCATTGAATTTCTTCATCGTACCTTTAAAGAAGCTGGCCTGATCCTGATAAGCGACATAGGGAACGCCGTTGTAGACGTACATCGACATATAGTTGGAACCGCCGGCCGACACCGGACCGCCTCCGACAGTCGTCCAGCTCGTCCCGTCGTATTTCATGACGACGATTTTGTTGGCCTGCCCGGAGTCGGTATAAGCGATATAGGGAATTCCATTATCCACCTGAAGATGGATGCCGCTGACCGATCCGGCGGAAAAGCCGACATTGCCTACCGGAGCCCAACTGCCTCCGCTGAATTTCATGACCGTAGCTTTATACGAATTCTGCCCATCCGAGTAGGCCAAATATGGAGTGCCGTCATCCGCGATGAACAGGTCGGAATAGCTGGCCTGGCCCCCCGAAAATCCGGCGTTGCCGACCGTCTCCCACTTGCCGTCGGAAGCCGCGTACGCCCGGCCGCCACCCGATCCGGGCAGTATCGGCAAACCGCCGAACGCGACGATTGCGGCCAACAGAAAAACGATTGCTTTTCGTGCACAGACTTTCATTTTACCCACCTCGATTAATAGAATGGTTCAGGAGAAATTGGCGAACAGCAGAAAACCGCCCAGTGGCGCGATCCAGAGCCACGGAACGGCGTTCCAAACGATCGCGGCCCTGTACCTCCTCCGGGAAAACTTCACCCAGCCGAAGACGATCCCGAGCAGAAGCCCGACCGGATACAGCAGGATTGCGATAAAAATAAGCCATACCGTCGCATGGCCTGCCGCGTCCGGATCGTCGAACAGCATGACGGACATACCGGCCAGGAACAGCCATACGGGGATGAACAGAACGAACAGCGCTTGTGTGACAATCAAAATCCAAAGGGTCATTTTACGCGACATAATCCAACCTCGTCTCGGACGGCATTTTTCTTTTCCAGATTAACGGCAAGGTCTGTCTCCAGACTGAAAAGAAAGCGCTTCATGTCAGGTTTGCGCCAAAAATAGCGAAAAAAAAGAAGAGACGGCCTCCCTCAAAGGGAAAACGCTCTCCGTAAGGAGATGCCTCTTTTCCTAAGGGAATACCTCTCTTCATCTCCGCAAACCGATAAACCAACCGTGACGTTCCGTCTATCTTTCTATCTTCCTATCGCTCTATGCCGCGCTCCAATGGAATCGTCATCTCTACCCGCGTGCCTCTGCCGGGCGCGCTGTCGATCTCCAGCCCCGCGCCGAATTGCCGAAGCAGACGCTGATGGATGTTGCGCAGCCCCACGCCTCCCGCTTCCTCGCGTTCGTGCGAGAGCGCGGCCTGCGCCGGCTGGGACATTCCCGGCCCGTCGTCAGAGACGGCGATGACCGCTGCGTCGTCCAGCATGCGGACGGACACCGTCACGGTTCCCCCGTCCTCCTTCTTCGTCACGCCGTGCCGCACCGCATTCTCCACCAAAGGCTGGATCGTCAGAGGCGGGAGCAGGCAATTCGCACTGCTATCGATCTCGAAGCGAACGCGCAGCCGTTCCCCGAATCTGGCTCTTTCGATCTTCAAATAGGCTTCGGCCAGATCCAGCTCTTTGCGAAGCGGCACGAGCCGCTCCTTGTTCCTGAAGTCGAAGCTGCCGCGCAAGTATCGGCTTAAATACAGCAGCAGATCGTGGGCGGCTTCCGGCTCCTCCAGCAAGAGGGAAAGGATCGTGTTGAGGGCGTTAAACAGAAAATGAGGCTTGATCTGCGCCTGCAGGAAAGCCATCTCCGAACGGACCGCCTCCTCCGCGGAGCGTTTCATCTCCAGCAAAGTGCGGGCGCGTGCTCTTAGATCATAGGCATGGAACGGCTTGGTGACGTAATCGTTCGCCCCGGCCTCGAAGCCGTGCATGACGTCTTCGGGCTCGCTTCTCACCGTCGTGAGCAGAACCGGCAAATCCGACAGCGCATGCTGCTCGCGAATTCTTCGGCAAGTCTCATACCCGGACATGCCCGGCATCATGACGTCGAGAATGACCAACCCGATGCGGCTTCGGTCCTTCGCCAGCGCCTCCAGCGCCTCCGCTCCCCCGGACGCCGTTACGATCTCATATGGCTCGTCCGCGAACACGGCCCTCAGCACGACGAGGTTGACAGGGTCGTCGTCCACGGCCAGGATCGCGAGCTCCCTCGGCGCTGCGTCGCTGTCGGGCGATAGAGCCGCAGCGGCCTCCAGCCGGCTCTGGCGAATTCCGTATCTCTCCGCGCCGTCCGTTTCGGGCAGCGAACGGAGCTCGGTCCGTTCCGGGGACTTGACCGGGCTGACGGGAAGCGTGAACGTGAAGACGGAGCCCCGGCCCGGCTCGGAGTCGACCGTGATCTCCCCTCCGTGCAGCTCGACCAAGCGGCGGGCGATGCCCAGACCAAGTCCGGTTCCGCCGTATTCCCGGGCGACCGACGTGCCCATCTGCTCGAACGTCTGGAAGATCGCCTCGCGCTTGTCTTCCGGTATGCCGATTCCGGTGTCCGATACGGAGACGGCCACTTTGCCGCCCGCGGACGCCGCCGAGACGACGACTTCCCCTTCTGGCGTAAACTTGATGGCATTGCCGATCAGATTGTAGGCGATCTGGAGCAAGCGGCTTTCGTCCGCGACCGCGTTCGGCAGCTCCTCGGGCCATTCCATCCGCAGCGCGACGGGCTTGTCCCCGATATAGTTGCGGAAGATTTCCTGCTGCGAGCCGATGACGGCCCTGACGTCGACCGCCTTCGTCTGCAGTTGAATGCCCCTGTGCTTCAAACGGGACAGGTCCAAAATATCGTTGATCAGATTGGACATCCGGCGGGCGACCGAGACGACGACTTCGAGCTGCTCCCGCTGCTGGACGTTCAGGGGCCCCGACTTGCCGTCCTTCAGCGCCGAGGACAGGTTAAGAATGCCGTGAAGCGGCGTCTTCAGCTCGTGGGACGTATTCGCCAGAAATTCGTCCTTCATCCGGTTCAGGTCGATCAATTCCTCCGACAGCGTTCCAATGACGCGATAGGCGTTCGTGAACCGTCTGGCCAGCTCCAGCGCTTCGATGAAGACGAGCAGCAGGAAGCCGTAAGGGACGAGCTGCAGGTCGACCCAGATGATCACGCCGTTGCTGTACAAAATGTCGTGGAAAGCCGCGGCCACGAAAGCCAGCCAGCCGAGCAGCTGGAGCAGGGCCCCGCTGCGTCCCCTCCACAGCGCCAGCGCGAATCCGTAGATAAAATAGGCCAAGCCGAGCAGCGAGACGACTTTGAAATAATCGATGAAAGCCGTGAACGTGCCGACAGGAAGCAGCAGAGCCGAGGCGGCGAACAATCCGCCGATGCCGGCAAGCGCGCGGACGAGCCGGGAGCTGTACTCCTGCGGGAACAGTTCCTTCACGAACAGCGCCGCCATCGCCACTCCGCCGTAATAGGCCAAATACTCCAGCCGAACGATCGTCCCGATGCTCGTTCCGGGAAATACGTCGATCGCGTACATGCCGCCGACGACCCATAGCCGGGTCGCGCCCAGCAAGCAGCAGAGGCCGAAGTACAGCGTCGACCGGTCCGCCCGGCGCAACAGAAACACCGCGATCTGATAGAAGCCGAGCAGCGCGCAGCCTCCGAACACCGCCATGTCGACGATCGTATTTCTCGTCTTCGTGGCGGCCATGCCGCTTTCCGTCCCCAAGGAGAGACTGAACCAGACGCCGCCGGAAGGATAGAGCGCGTTCGCGACTTGCAGCGTCAGCTCGAATTCGCCGGCTTCGGGCGCGAACGCTGCCGTCTGCGGCCGATAGGCGGATACTGCGGCGTTCAAATCCGCGTCCACCTTGCCCGCCTGCGCGATGAGCCGTCCGTCCGCGTAGAGCCGGTAGGCCGGCGCGATCGCCGGCACGTGCACGGCCAGCAGACCGGTATCCCCTTCGGTCAGGACGGTCAGCCGATACGTCGCGTATCCGCGTCCGGGCTTGCCGTTCGATGCCCATTCCCCCGGCACCCGGGCGTAGTCCGCCGGTCCGCCCGGCTCGCCTCCCGCAATCAGTTCGCTCCAATAGAACCGCCATTCGCCGTTCAGCCTCGCCGCTCCGTCTTCGGAAAAATTCCAATCGCGCAAGTCGATCGTCCCGCTCTTCGCCCGCGGCTTGCCTTCTTCGTTCGACAAGCCCGCGAACGGCCAAGCTATCGCGGCGGCAAACGCGCACAGCAAGACGGCCAGCCCCGCAACTCTAATCATCCGGTCTTTCCGCATCCCCCGACTCACCGTCTTTTCGACTCAATATGGATCGTGCGCTACCGATGCTCTTGAATCAGCTCCAGAAATGCTCTGCCGTATTTCTCGTACTTGGCGGCTCCGACGCCCTTCACGCCCCGCATCTCGCGTTCCGTCTCCGGCATCGCCTCGCACATCTCCCGCAGCGTTGCATCGTGGAAGATGACGAACGGCGGCAGTCCTTCGGCATCGGCGATTCTCTTGCGCAGTTGGCGCAGGGCGTTGAACAGCTCCGCGTTCGCGACCGGAGCGGACGAGCCGCTTCCGCTTCCGCGCGAGCGGCTGCGCGATGCCGGAGGGGTGTCCGGCTCGACCTTCTGGTAGACTTGCGCTTCTCCGCGCATGACCGCGAGCACCGGCTCCATCAGTTGGACGACGGGATACGCCGTATCCGACATGCGCAGGTAGCCGTCGGCCACGAGCGCGTGAATGAGCTGCACGAGCGGCTTCTCGGCCATATGCTTCAGGCGGCCGTAGGAGCGGAGCCGATCGAAGTTGAACTGCTTGATCTTCGCGTCGTTGGCGCCCCGCAGCACCTTCGCCGTCAGCGTGACGCCGAAGCGCTGCTTCATCTCGGAGATGCAGGCGAAAATAAACTTCGCTTCCTCGGTCACGTCCTTGCTCTCGCGCGTATCCGTGCAGTTGCCGCACGTGCCGCAGGCTTGTCCGTTCTCCTCGCCGAAGTAGCGGACGATCGCCAGCTGCAGGCAGTCTCCCGTATGCGCGTACTGGACCATATCGTTGAGCAGCCGGTAATCGTTGCGCTTGCGCTCCTCGTCGGCCTCGCTCTGCTCGATGAAAAACTTCTGCGTCACGACGTCCTGAGCCGAGAACAGCAGCACGCATTCCCCCGGATCGCCGTCCCTTCCGGCGCGGCCGGCTTCCTGATAGTAGGCTTCGAGATTTTTCGGCATGTTGTTGTGGATGACGTACCGAACGTTGGACTTGTCGATGCCCATGCCGAAGGCGTTCGTGGCGACGATGATCTGCAGGTCGTCCCGCTGGAACGCTTCCTGCGTCTCGGCCCGCTCTTCCTCGCTTAAGCCCGCGTGATATTTTCCGACGGGTACTCCCAGACCGCGCACGAAAGAATAGACGCTCTCCACTTCGCGGCGCGTGGAGGCATAGATGATGCCCGCTTGATCCGAATGCTCTCTAATATATCTCTCTACGAAATCCCGCTTGTCCGCGCCGCGGACGACCGACATCGCGAGGTTGCTGCGGGCGTAGCCCGTCGTCACCCGCGCCGGTTCGCGCAGCTTGAGCCGCTCCACGATGTCGTCCTTGACGACGTCGGTCGCGGTCGCCGTGAACGCGGCCATGACCGGACGCG
This sequence comes from Cohnella sp. SGD-V74, assembly GCF_003001675.1. Lineage (GTDB taxonomy): Bacteria > Bacillota > Bacilli > Paenibacillales > Paenibacillaceae > Cohnella. Next base: position 21,808 of record NZ_PVYW01000023.1, read on the forward strand.
GATCGATGTCCTGCAGCACGCGGACGATCGTCATGTAGCTCGGGCGAAAATCGTGTCCCCATTGCGAGACGCAGTGGGCTTCGTCCACCGCGATCAGCGGCACTTCGAGGCGGCGGATCATCGCGCGAAAATGCTCCGACTCGAGCCGCTCGGGCGCGATATAGAGCAGCTTGTAATGACCGGCCGCCACGTCTCTCATTCTCTCGCTCGTCTCCCGTGCGGAGAGAGAGCTGTTGATATAAGTCGCCTCGATGCCCGCCGCGTTCAGCGAATCCACCTGATCCTTCATCAGCGAGATGAGAGGAGAGACGACGATCGTCACGCCGTCCAGCAGCAGGGCCGGGATCTGGTAGCAGATCGACTTGCCCGCTCCGGTCGGCATAATGCCGAGCACGTCCCGGCCGTCCAGAATCGCTTCGATCAGCTTCTCCTGGCCGGAGCGAAAGCTGTCGTAGCCGTAATACGTTTTCAGCGCGTCAAGCGCGGCCGCTTTCATCGTTCGTCCCCCTTTGCGGGAAGCCAAGGCGAAGCCTCGCCTTCCCAATAGACGTGCAGCACGTGCAAAGCTCGCGTGCATACCGTATAAAGCAGCTTGCGGTCCTTCTCCTGTCCATAACGCTTGGAGGAAGCGTTCCAGACGAGCACGGCGTCGAATTCGATTCCTTTGGCCAAGTAAGCCGGCAGCACCGACACGCCCTTCGGCAGTTCGGCCGAGCCGCCCGTAACGAGCGTCAGCGGAACGTCGTCCGCCAGCAGCTCCTTCAGCAGCGCCGCCGCGTCCGCGGCCTCGTTCGCCGTCTTCGTGATGACGCCGATCGTCCCGTGGCCCCTTGCGAGCAGTTCCCCGATATCCGCCGATGCGCGGTCTCCCAGTTCGCCGGGGTCGGCGCAGGCGATCAGGCGCGGCGGCTCTCCGCTGCGATGGAACGGGGCAATATTCGCCGCGTCCTCGGGCGTCAGAATGCCTTTCGTAAAGTTCACGATCTGCTCGGTCGAGCGATAGCTGGTCGTCAGCCGCAGCACGGACGTCACCTCGGGCGCCATCAGCCTCGTCCAGCCGCCGAAGCCTCCGCTCTCCTGCGACTGCACGTAGATCGCCTGGTTGAAATCGCCCAGCACAGTCATTCGCGCGCGCGGATAGCGGCGGCGCAGGAACGCCGCCTGGAACGGAGAATAGTCCTGCGCTTCGTCGACGAACACGTGCTGAATGTCGCCTTCGACGCGCCGGAAGCCTTCCAGCGCTTCCGACAAGTACATGAGCGGCGTCGCGTCCTCATGATCGATTCGCTTGCGTCCGATCGTCTCTTCGATGCGCAAGCTCATCCAATCCCACCCCTGAGGCAGCATGCCGTCCGGTGAGCAAGAGGCAAACGCCGGACGGCTCTCGAACAGCACCGCATAGGTCGCGACGGCGTCGATGAAGCGATAGGAGCGCACCGCCTTGGCGATCGGCGCGATCGCCGCCTCGGCCACTTGGCGCTTCAGCCTGAGACTCATCTGCTCCTCGTCGTCGAACACTTCCTCATGGAAGCCGCCGCTGCGGCGAACGTCGACGTACGCGCGCTGGATGTCCTCCTGGTCGACGAGCTCGGCCGCTTCCTCCAGCCACTTCTCGCCCATCTGCGATTCCACCCACGTCTTCAGCCGCTCCAGCAGCCAGCGCTTGACCGTCGCCGCGCGCGTGGCGAAGCCGTCCGAAGCACGCACGGCGTAAAACTGCCCGGCGATCTCCTCTGCGGACGCGATCGTCATATCCCGGAACCGCAGCGTGCGGAATTGGACGCCCTCCTTCTCCAGCCGCTTCAAGTAATTTTCGACCGTGATGAAAAAATGCTCCGATCCTTTGTACTTGACCGACCGCTCGCGGGCTTCTCCTTCCGGCGTTCCGTCGATCCCGTCCAGCGCTTCCGTCTGGGAGAACAGATCCTCGACCTCGAACCGGCGCCCCAGCCGGGCTTCGATCAGCTCGCGGAACGTCATCTGGCGCATGTTCGCTTCGCCCAGGTCGGGCAGCACGCGCGAGATGTAGCCTTTGAACACCGGGTTGGGAGAAAACAGGATAATCTGATCCGGCGTCAGCGAATCGCGGAACCGGTACAGCAAATACGCGATCCGCTGCAGGGCGGCCGAAGTCTTCCCGCTTCCCGCCGCGCCCTGCACGACGAGCAGCTTGTGCCTCTCGTCGCGGATGATGCCGTTCTGCTCCTTCTGGATCGTCGCCACGATGCTTTTCATCGCCGTATCCGAGCCCTCGGACAGCACCGCCTGCAAAATCTCGTCCCCGACCGTCTCCGACGTGTCGAACATATGCTTCATCAGGCCGCCGCGAATGACGAACTGGCGCTTCAGCTCCAGCTCGCCCTCGATCTCTCCGTCCGGAACGCGATATGCCGCCGGTCCCGGCTCATGATCGTAGAACAGGCTGGACACCGGGGCCCGCCAATCGTAGACGTAGAACGTCTCCCCATCTTCGCCGATCAAGGAAGCGCGGCCGATGTAGACGACCTCGGTCTCCCCTCCGCGCTCGGCGAAATCGATGCGCGCGAAATACGGCGAATCGAACTGCTTCGTCAACCGCTCCACCGCCTCCGAGGCGACGCGGTGGCTGCGCTCCCGTTCGGCCAGCACTTCGGCCTGCTGCACGATGCTGGTCCACGTCTCGGCGACTTCGGACGAATCCGAGAAGTTCATCCTGACGTCCTCCCAGAATTCCTGACGGATGCCGACGACGTCTCCCCGCCTCTCTCCGAGCACGGCAAGCTCCTTGCGCATCCGTCTGCCGACCTGCTCCAGCACGGCCAGCAGCCGTTTTTCTTCCTCTTCCCGGGGGGATAAGGAACTGTTCTCCATGCTTCTCGACTCCCTGCGCGTAAACTTCGTATTCTTTGTTGTAACATGCGAGGGATGCCGAACGCAACCTCCTCCAAGCGTCCTTACGACGCAAGCAAAACCGCTTTCGGCGTCCTCAGGACGATGAATGCGGTTTGTCGGAGACGATTCAGACAAGGATAGCGGATTTTATACTTGCGCAATCGTTCGAAAAAACCGGACAACCCGGCATTTGAGATGCCGGACTGCCCGGTTCTGTGATTCCGTAAAGCTTCCGTCCAGGTGAATACGCCCCTCTGCCGTTCCTGGCGACTCCTGTCAGTTCGCAACAAACCGCAGGAAGTTTTTGAACATCTGCGCTACCTCGGCGCGGCTTGCGTCTCTTTGCGGCATAAATCCATTGTTGCTGCCGTTCAGAACACCCGCCTCTGACAGTTTACGCACCGCCGTTTCCGCCCACGTATCGATTTGGTTGTAATCGACGAAGTTTGGCAGAGAGCGGTTCTCGATAAGGTCATAGCTTTTGAAATTCGCATAGTTCATCAGCATAAGCGCCATTTCCTGACGAGTGATCGCTCTGTTGGGAGCGTATTTCCCATCGCTGACACCGCGCACTATGCCGTTTTCAGCCGCCCACTGCGCAGGAGCGTAATACCATGCGCCGGGAACAACGTCGATGAATTTTCCGGAACCGCTTGGCGCCTGGGCACCTTCCAGTTTCCACAACACCGTTACGAACATCGCTCTGGTCATTCTGTCCTCCGGAGCGAACATCCCGCCGCCGTAACCGGCGAACAGATCATAGTAGTTGGCATATGCCACCGCGTCATAGTACCACGCGCCTTTGGCTATGTCTTTAAATGGGTTTGCCCAAAGTGTTGCCGGTTCGTAGCCTGCGACAAAATAGCTCTGATGATTGACGGCAAATGTAATCAAGCCCGTGTTCCTGTCATACACACCGTTCAAATCGGTCAGATTCCCGTTGTCGTCCAAGTACCACGCGCGGACGGCAGCGGGATTCTCGTTGGGCTTGAGCGTGTACGGAAGGTTGACCGTGATCGGAACGTCGATCTTCTTGCCGCCTACGAACACGTCGATGTTGACCACCGTTCCATAGCCTTTGACTTGCGCCCTCTGCATCCCCTTAAGATCCTTCTGCTCCACGACTGCTGCCTTTATCTTGACGGTTTCGCCGACTTTGGTCACAGCTCCCAGGGAAGCCAATGTTTCCAGCGAGAGAGTGATCGACCCGACAGGGAATTTGACTGCCAAGGCAACCCCTTTCTTGCTCAACGCTTGCACGGCTTCCATGCTTAATACGGCTGCCGTCACTTCTTTTGTTCCGGAAAGGTCGAGTGTGACTGCGGAATCCGCGTCGGCGATCAAAGCTTCTATAGCTTGCTCGTCCAGAACCACTGAAACCTCGCCGGTGATATCATTCACCGTTACAGGAAAAGCTGCGGAGCTCCCGCTGCCGCTGTCGGGAATAGTTGCAGGCGGAGTTGTTCCGCCCCCGCTTCCGCCGCCGGGAGGAACGTAAGTCAGCGTACCGGTTGCCGCAAGACCGCCGTCTCTGTCATTGACGTACACCGTATAGCTTGAACCTGTTAGCGTGATTTTGTCTGCAGCCGTAAAGCTGCCGTCTGAACTCACCGTGACGTCGGTCATTGTTTTCAAAGAACTGCCGTCAAGCAATCTGACGATGTAGGAACCCGGCGTGAACCCCGTCCCCTTATAGGTTATCACGCTGTTGGAGTAGCTTGCCGTTACAGTCGGCGGATTAACGGCCGCTAACGAAAGAGGAACTGCGGCCAAGCACATCGATAATATAATCGCAAGGAGCAATATTGTTTTTTTCATTTCAGATTTTCCTCCTTGGCTATATTATTTAAGCGCTCCGTTATAAGCCTCGATTTTGCCGATAGTGGTTCCGACCAAATCAGGAGATCCGCTTAAGAGCCACACTTCCACACCGGCATTGGGTTTGGCGTACGTGACGAATATATCGTCCCTGCCATCGCCTCTCAAAGAAACGATACTGCTCGCAACGGTTGTTACAGCTTGCCCGCCGATAGTTGCGGTCTCCGTAACTTTGGTGAGCAGATACATACCCGCGAGATTCGAGATATCGGCCGTGTTCACGCTGACAGCGCGCTTATAGCCGATTCCCCCTTGGCTCTCCTGACCGATTTCAATGTTGAAGGTGTCGTCAGAAGGGCCCGTATAACCCTCGTTGATCTGCAGAATGGTAACCGTACCGGAAACTTCATTCGCTACCAGCACCATCGGCCACCCGGTAGGGCTGTTCTCGGCGGAGATGACGCTGATCCCTTCGGCGCCGAGATCATTTACATTGTCATCCATCGTTTTTGAAGGATTGCGGTTGTTAAAGTAATCTATAAATACAGGAGCCGCCGGGTTGGTAATGTCATACATCATCAAGCCGCCAATACGTTCCAGGCCGACAAATGCGTAAGCTTTGGAACCGACTTGAAGAACCTTTATATCTTCCGGTTCGGGGCCTTTCCGCGGGCTTCTGGCCTCCATGCCGTTAGCTCTGTGGTGCGCATTGAAAATAGTCGGGAAAAGTTCAGCCGTAATCCGCTCAAAGTCGGAGCCGCTGTCATAGACAAGTGACAGATCGGAAGCCTTCCAGATCGAGAAGGAACGACCGCCCATCGTAAAGATGTCATCCGGCCTGTCTTTCAATACCTCGCGCTCCGAGTTGATCAACCACTCGGCGCTGCCTACATTCCCGAGTCCGGGAATAGAACTGCCCTCGTTGATGTCTTTGTATCCAGCCCAGTCGCTGCGAGATTCTCCCTCGTTGGGAGTCAGTACGTATTGGACGCCGCCGATGTTGATGGTGGCGAGGCCGTCTGGCATATAGACGCCGAACACAGGCTCTTTCTTGATGTTGACGATTCCGTCGTTTCGGAAGTCGAGCTCGTTTCCGGGCTGACTGTGATCTTTAAATCCCAGGCCTTTAATCGAAGTGAATGTCTTGGCAGCAATATCAAATGTCGCAACCGCATTGGCTTCCTGCAGGGAAACATACGCCGTTAAGTTATCCGCAGAGAACGTGATGTACTCCGGCTCCAGATCCACCGAGGGTGCGGTGCCTGTTTTCAGAAGCACAAGGTCGGCCACCAGTTGAGCCCGTGCTTCAGCAGCGTCGTAATTGTCAAAATAAACTGTGGTCACCTTGCCAGTCGTAAGGTTTCTAAGGTCGTCATGATTGTTTGCGCTGCGCAGGTCAACGATCGTGACCGAACCCTTCGGGTCAACCGACCCCGGTCCAAAATTTCTGCGCTCGCCCTCGTTGGCGGTCATCACATAATGGTCGTCGGGGCTGAAGCCGATCATATCAGGCTGGATTCCTGCCTCGTAATGTGCGATATAGTTGCCGTCGTAATCCAAAAATACGATATACCCGTTTTTGTCGGAATCCGCCAAATAGTCTCCCCGCTGTACGCTGACGGCAATTGCCTTCAGGCGCGTGTTGATGGACACGCTCGTCATGTCGCCGGCCGAAAAACCATTTGCCGTTCCAATCGAGGCAATGTTAACCCGTTTCTCATAGGCATAGGAGTTAAGCTCTCCCGCCGTAATATCGGCAAGAGGTACGATGTCCAACGCCTGTATTGTACCGCTAATAACATACATTTTTTGGTTGTCTTTGTTATACGCCACGATTTCGGCTACGCCGCCGTCTGGATGCTTATCGCCGACAGAATAACTGCCCAGATGAATCATCTTTGTGCCGTAAGTAGCGGGAAGCGCCGAAGTGATTGCAAAGCTTTTACTCGCTGAACCGGAATATCCTCCGCCCGGCTTCGCAGTGACGGTAACTTGCGCAGTTGTCCCCACATTGGTGTTGTTGCTGTATGAAAGAGTGTAGTGCTCACCTTCAATAAGAGGCGTGCCTCCGTCGGTTACTGTCACCACAGGTTCAATGGGAGCGCCCTTGAAGGCTTGTCCCGCTATTGCCGAGATCATGGATTCCGTGATCGGCGTTCCGCCGCTGCCTATTGCATCGCCGGTGATAACGATGTCGTTGATGGAAGTGTTGCCGTTTTTGGTGCCGCTTATCGCACTGTCTACCAGGTAGACTCTGAGATATACTACGTCCTTGTCGTTCAGTTCCGCCGGAAGAGAAAAATCAGTGTAAGCCGGACGAAGGTCGGAATAAGCATCTGTGGCGGCTTCTTTGGGAGTGTTTATCTTGGAGCCCGCAATAGGCGTAAACGGGCCAGTCGGGTTGCCTATGCTGTAGGCAAGCGCGAAGTAGTCGGGGCCGCTTCCCGTGGATTTCTGCGAGCTGGAGAACTTGATGTTCTCGTACCCGGCTGTTTTGAATTGGATTTGGAACGCCGAGGCGTTGGCAACGGTAGCGTCTGCGTCTACCGTTGCAGAGTTTGCCGACTGCCAGCCATTTGATGACAGAGAGCCATTGTTGAGGACAACAGGCGTCCTGTTGCTGCCGGCATATCCGATCAGAACCTGTTGATTCTCGCTCCACGCGGTCAGTTTGAAATTGTCCTGGTACAACCCGCCGGTAGCGGTAAAATGGGAAGTGCCCGGAACAGTCTCATAGTCAAAAGCGGCTGCGGCGTTATTCGCCTCATACCTTAAACCCATCAGTTCCGCGTTGACTGCACCGCCCGCTGTCGCATCGCCGGTGATGACGATGTCGTTGATCGAAGTGTTGCCGTTTTTAGTGCCGCTTATCGCACTGTCTACCAGGTAGACTCTGAGATATACTTCGTTCTTGTCGTTCAGTTCCGCCGGAAGATTAAAATGACTGTAAGCCGGACGAAGATCGGAATAAGCATCTGTGACGGCCTCTTTGGGAGCGTTGATTTTGGAGCCCGCAATAGGCGTAAACGGACCTGTCGGGTTGCCTATGCTGTAGGCAAGCGCGAAAGATTCGGGGCCGCTTCCCGTGGATTTCTGCGAGCTGGAGAACTTGATGTTCTCGTAACCGGCGGTTTTGAATTGAATTTGGAACGCCGAGGCGTTGGCAACGGTAACGTCTGCGTCCACCGTTGCAGAATCTGCAGACTGCCAGCCGTTAATTGTAGAACCATTGTTGAAAACAACAGGCGTCCTGACGTCACCGTTATATCCGATCAGAACCTGCTGATTCTCGCTCCATGCAGTCAGTCTGGAATCGTTCTGGAACACTCCGGAAGTTGCGGCGAAATGAGAAGATCCCGGAATCACCACACGGTCAAACTCAGCCACGGCATTGTTCGCCGTGTGAACCATACTCGCCAGAGCCGTTCCTGACGACGTGCTGGCCTGGAGGGACGGAGCTGCTCCCGTAAACAAGCCTAATGTCATGCATACAATCAGCACCCACGATAAAATGCGTTTCGGTTTGGATATGCTCATTTTTGCCATCTCCTTAAAAATAGTAGTTCCCTGACAAACTGTTTTTCCCAGTGTACAAGCACTGCATTAACAGGAATCCCTGACATTTGTAAAGCGCATGTTAAACTTTCGGGGGGCGGTTCAGACAAAAAAATGGCGATGCTGAGGGAGTTTATCCCCGCATCGCCATTTCTGATCTTCGGTCTATTGCTGACTTCGTCACCGACTCTTCACGAGAAGCTCGACGGCCTGCTGGACCATCTTCTTCGTGTCCCCGCCCGAAGCCTGCTCCTGAAGAATGCATTGCTCCAGGTTCTCGGCCACGATCGTCGCGATCGCTTTGTCGGCGGCGCTGCGGACGGCGGACAGCTGGGTGATGACGTCTTTGCAATCCTTGCGTTCCTCCATCAGCCGCAGCACCCCGCGAACTTGTCCTTCCAGCCTTCTCAGCCTCTTTTTCACATCGTCGTTGTATTCGTATGCCAATTCCATCGCCCCCCTTCGCTTTGTCGACGCGCATGATACCTAGATGGGTATATTATAGTCCAAAAAAGAAAGCCGTGCCAGGTCAGATGAACAGATTCACCTTGGCCCTCGTCGCGTCTCCGAGATAAGCGCCCACTCCCGCCAGCTCCATGCCGTCAATCAGTTCCTCTCGCTTCAGACCGAGCAGATCCATCGTCATCGTGCAAGCGACCAGCTTGACCCCTTGCTCCTGCGCCAGTTCGACCAATTGCGGCAGGGTGAGCGCGTTGTGCTTCTTCATGACGTGCTTGATCATAACCGGCCCCATGCCCATCATGTTCATCTTGGACAGTCCGAGCTTCCTCGCTCCCCGCGGCATCATCCAGCCGAACATTTTCTCCAGCAAGCCCTTGTCGGTCTTGACGACCTCGTCCTTGCGCATCGCGTTAAGCCCCCAGAAGGTGAAAAAAATCGTCACGTCATGATCGTAAGCGGCCGCCCCGTTGGCAATAATGAAAGCCGCGATTGCCTTGTCCAGCTCTCCGCTGAACAGTACGATCGTCGTTCGCTCCTTGTCCGTCGTAACTTCCATGAATTGAATTCCCCCTGTCGTTAAAATAATAAGTCCGTCCATATTTTCACGACCGTAGCCGAGATAAGCGCGATTAACATCCATTGCAGCGTCTTCGTGCCGATCTTCTTGCTCATCCTCGCCCCGATCGGGGCCGCGATCAAGCTTGCGACGATCATGACGACGGAAGGCCAGAGCGGCATGTGGCCGCCCATCAGCTTGCCCGCCGTCGAGCCGATCGACGAGACGAACGTGATGACGAGCGAGGATGCGATCGCGACTCTCGTCGGAATGCGCAGGATGACGAGCATGACCGGCACGGTGATGAACGCTCCCGCGGCTCCGACAATGCCGGACACGATTCCGATCGCCAGGGAGAGCGCGAACGCGAGCTTCTTGTTGAAGCTCAGAGCGGCAGCATCGCCCCCGCCTTCATCTGCCCGTTTCGGAAAAAACATCATCACGGCCGCAATGAGCGCCAAGACGGCATAGGTCGCATTAATGGCGGAGTCGGGCAGCCACTGCGAACCGTAACCTCCGGCGAAGCCGCCCGCCACGATCGCCGTTCCCATCACGATGACGAGCGATTTGTGGATGTAGCCTCCCTGGCGGAACACGAGCGCTCCGGAGAGCGTCGCGAAGAATACCTGAATCGCGCTGATCGCCGACACCTGCTGGGCGGTAAACGCCGTAAAGCCGAGCGCAGGAGGAATGTAGAGCAGCATCGGGTACTTGACGATCGAGCCGCCGATTCCAACCATGCCCGAGATCATCGAGCCGACAAAACCGATCGCAAACAGCAGCGCGGCCAAACCCGGGTCCAGGTCGAACGCCATCGCATCGAGCACCTCCCTTGTGCGGGGCGCGGACGCCTCAGCCCTTCCGGATCAGAAAACGGAAAACGCCGTTCGTTTCCTCGTGCGAAATCCATTCGTTCGGGGACTGCTTAACCCATGCCTGGAAGTCGTTCAAAGCCCCCCGATCCGTCGCCAGCAGCTCCAGCACTTGCCCAGCCTGCATTCCGTCGAGCGCTCTCTTCGCCTTAACGAGCGGCATCGGGCAAGCCAAACCTTTCGTATCCACAGTCAAATCGATGTTAGCCATATTTCTGTTCCTCCTATTTGTCGTGAATGGCGCAGCGGTTCGGTCCGATTTCCATTTCCCGCTGCTCTTCCTCGTCCGGGGTCAATCGCCCCATGTTGGTCTGGCGAATTTGCTTGTAGGCATTCGGCTGAGGGGGCAAATCCGCCGTGACGGCCTCATCGAAAACCGCCTCGTCCGCAATGTTCAGCCCCGGATTGTTCGCATACAAATCTTCCAGCTTCGCGGATACGCTCCCGTCTTCGGCGAGCTCTTCGGGCTGTCCGTAGTGGGCCGGCAGCACGATCAGGCGAGCGGGCAGCCTTTTGTAGGTTTCGTACAGCGTTCTGCGCAGATCGCCCGACCAGGCTTCGGCTTGGCCAGCCAAATCCGGACGGCCGATCGAAGCCGCGAACAGAATGTCTCCGCTCAGCAAATACCGGTCGTCGACAATAAGCGAAGTGCTTCCGATCGTATGCCCCGGGGAGTATATCGGCTGAATGGCGATCTCCGAGCGGCCGACCTGGATCGTGCGCCCTTCCTCCAGCGGCTCGTAGGGGAATACCACTTCATCCGCGTCCTTGGCGGGCAGCCAGTAGGTCGCTCCGGCCTCTTCGGCGATTTTCCGCCCGCCGGAAATGTGATCCGCATGCAGATGGGTGTCGATCGCATGGCGGATGACCGCGCCCCTCTCTTGCGCGAATCCGGCGATCGCACCGGTCATCCGGGGCGCATCCACGACGGCCGCTTCGCCTTCCGAGACGATCATATACGACAGGCAGCCTTTGCCCGGCCGTACGAACTGATACAGCTCGCCGCCGTTCAGGTCTCCGATCTTGACCGGCTCCAGGTGCTCGCTCCATGCTTTCATGCCGCCTTCCAAGTAACGCACGTCGTTGCGACCTGACTCCGCAAGTTGATCGGCAACGAAACGGGAAGAGCCTTCCTTGGCGCAGGCGACCAGTATCGTTCCCTCTTCAGGCAGAAGCGGCAGAGCAGGTTCGGGACCTTCCAGCAGTTCGAAGTAAGGAACGTTGGCGCTTACGATGCTGGGTCCTTCGATTTTCCAATCCGCGTAGGCGTCGCCGTTGCGAACGTCCAGAACAAACAGCGGTTTGCGTCCGATCAAGGCGCGCGCCACTTCCCCGGGCGTCATCGGGGCGGCTTGGCGGCTCCGCGTTTCGTCCTCCCACTCGGACATGCCCGGCACGACGTTGACTGCGCCGAATCCATGCTCCTGAAGCATCCGGCAAGCCATCGCGCTTCTTCTGCCGGTGCGGCATACGACGTAGATCCGTTGGCTGCGGTCCAGCTCGCCGAGCCGGTTCTCCAGCTCTCCGAACGGAATGGAGTCCGCGCCGGGGATGTGGCCGAAGGCGAACTCCGCCGGCTCGCGGACGTCCAAGATCGTCGGCTTCCCGCGGTCTGCGGCGGACTCGAGCAGCTCGCGGAGCGCCTCATTCCCGATTGCCGGAGAGTACGGCTCTTCCTCGCGCGTCTCTTCTGTCGAAGCTTTGCGGATATAATGCTTCAGCACCCCCTCTTCGCGCAGCGTGCCCAAATACTGGTGTCCGGTTCCCTTGGCCCAGCCCTGCAGATCTGCGAGCGAACCTTCGTCCGTCGCCTGGACCTCGATCACTTCTCCCGGCTTTAACGTCTCCAGCGCTTGCTTCGTTCTGACGACAGGCATCGGGCAAGCCAGCCCTTTGCAATCCAACGTTTGATTCGCGACGACTGAACGCGTCATTCTCCGAGCCCTCCTTTTTATACCCCGCACGGTATGTTTGAGTGCATAAAATAATACCCTATAGGGTATGTTATTGATCATAAAGACAAAACGTGCATTTGTCAACGGACTTCCGAAAACACTGTCCGCCGGCGCCGCAGGAACAAAAGTTGTTCGCCCCTTGCCCAGGCGTCTCCCGCACATACGAGCCGGCGTCCCCGCGCACGAAGAAGCCGCCCCAAGCTCCGGCGAAGGGAGCGGGCGGCTTGCAACGATTCGCGTTACAGCGGCAAAGTCAGCCGTTTTCTATTCTCGAAGTAGACGATTTCCGTATAGCCCGTTCGCTTGGCAAGCTCGGCCGCTTCGTCCAGCAAAGTGCCAATGTCGTCCGGGTAGTGGGAGTCGGAGCTCAGCGTGATCGGAACGCCGTGCTCGTGCAGCTTGGCCAGAAGACTTGGACTCGGGCACATCTCCTTGACCGGATAACGGTAAGCGAGACCCGTATTGATCTCCGTTGCCACGCCTGCACGCTTCAGCGCCGCGGCGAGGTCGTCGTACAAATCGATCAGCAGGCTCTCGTCCGGCCTGTAGCCGAACACCTTCAAGTTGTCGAGATGCGCGATCATATCGAACAATCCGGAGTCTGCCGCCTGCTTGACGTGCTCGAACGAATATTTGTACAGCTCCAGCAAATCCTTGCTCTCGTAAATCTCCTTCACTTCCGGGTTGTCGAACCCCCAGCCGTCCAGGAAATGCACGCTTCCGATGACGTAATCCAGCTCGTACCGATCCAGCAGCGCCTTCAGCTCCGCCTCTCCGCCCGGGAAGTAATCGGCCTCCACGCCGATGGAGAGCGGATGCCCTTGGGCCTGCATGTTGCGCGCCGCGCCCAGAAAATCCTCGATCGAGCACATCCGCACCCTGTCGAACCAGTAGCGCTGCAGCCGCCCCAACTCGCTGTCGTCCATCAGAATATATTTTTCATAATAGCCGCGAAACTCTTCGAACCGATACAGATGGTCGACCATGCCGAAACGCTCGATGCCTTTTTTCCGACCTTCGATCAAATAAGCTTCCATCCATCTTTCCGCAAAGCCGCCCTCGTCGAGCCGTTGTTTCAGACGTTCGATCTGGTGCTCCATCCACTGCAGCGTATTTCGGTCCCCGCGCGGCTCCGGTTCTCCCGGCACGACTTCCAGCGCTTTGGCCGTTCTCTGCAGCCAGTTAAAGGAGTAAGGCCCCTCCTCCAGATGAAAATGGAAATCGACTTTCATTGCCCTTCCTCCTTGTGCGCAGCCCCGAGGGCTCCTCTGTTCCGAGCTTTAGCCCGCGAAACCCGGAATCGGACCGGGAGTCATGACCGCAGTCGGCTCTACGCCCAGCAGCTTGCACACCATTGGCGTAACGAACAGCTGAGGCACATAGTCGTCGGTATAGATGCCCGGAGCGAACGACGGGCTGATCGCGAACAGGGGAACGTCCCGTTCCGCCGCGCCCGTTCCGCCGTGATGGCCGAACTCGTTCATGCCGTGATCCGCGGTAATGACGATATGATAGCCTTCCGACATCCAGATTGGCAACAGCTGCGCCAAAATATTGTCGACGCCAAGCGTGCGGCCGCGGTATTGCGCCGAATCCGACGTGAACTTATGTCCTGCGTCGTCGATGTTCATCGAATGAATGTACAATAAATCCGGATCGTACGTTCTTCTCAAATATTCCGCGTCGAGGAACAGGTGGGAGTCCGGGTAGACGTCGTCGAAGTAAAATTTTCCGTGTTGAATCGGCTTGTCCAAGTCGTGCTGCTCGCGGTCCGTCAAATAGTCGAACGGAGCGTTGTTGTACAGCTCGCTGACCCAGTGATAAGCGGCGGCGGCCGTCGTCAGCCCTCTCTCCCTCGCCAGATGGAACAAGCTCTTGTTATGGGACAATCGGACGACTTGGTTGGAGGTGATGCCGTTCTGCCAGCTCGGAGTTCCCGTCAGAAGCACTTCGTACAGAGGCCGGGACAGGCTGGGCAGCTCGGACTTGACTTTGTACAGCGCCGCTTTCCCTTTCTCCACCAAATGATAGACGTATCCAAGCTGGGCTACCGCGGTGTCGTAACGCAATCCATCCAGAACGACAAATATGACTTTGGACAAGTATAAAACCTCCTGTTGTTTTTCCTTGGTTTTAATTGTTTTACTTCCTTGTTTTCTGTATTATACCTGTCCAAAGATTAACGAATCAACAAATTTGCGTTAAATACATGTTAAATATGCGGAAAATTTACGAGATTGCGGCGTCCGCCGCACGATTGCTTCCGACAGTCCGGCTTTCGCCGCGAAGCAGCCACAGCAAATGCAGCGTTAAAATCAACAATAATTGAAAAAAAGAGACGCATCTCCGCTGGAGACCGTCTCATGGATTCCTGAATCGACCGTTCTAACTTCTTACAAATGCGTCCTCGATATGTTTCTTCATAAGCTGGAACGAAATTTGCTGAATGCGGCAATTAGCCGGATCCCAGATGCGCACCAGCGAAAGATCCGAAGAGATGGCGAACAGAATCATCGCGTGGTCGGGGACGCCGAGCCCGATCGGATTGCCTTCGCCAAGCGTCTGAGCGACGAATTCAGCGGTTAATTGATCGTTAGTTATTTCAGTGATCGGGCATTGGACAAGCTGGGCAAACTCCGCCAATTGATTGGACGTTACCGTATAGAACGCGTCGTCGCCCCATCCTAACTCTTCCTGCATTTGCTGTTGCGTCTTCCCGCTGATGACGGCCATTACGGCCAGCCAACAGCCCGTTTCGAAAATCTGCGGCGTCCACGAGCCGGCAATCTCTTCGGAAAAGCCGATAAAGGTTGGAGCCAGCGGCTGTTGCTGCTCCTGCTGGCGCACCAGTTGTTGATGGTCGGGTTGGTCGTGCTCGGGCTGCGGCAGTACGGGGGCTTCGACCTCTTCTCCTTCGTCCGGTACGACGGAAAACAAATGGTCGAGATCTCTATTGATGCTGAACGAGCGGCCCGATTGGGATTCATGCAGAATAACGTTGCCGTTAAAATCGAAGCCCTTTACGACGTAATTTCTGCCTCTAACCAGCTTGATCTCATCCTCGCCGAGAAAAGCTCTGACGTTGTCGTCGTTGGGCGTGTACGTTCTGGTCAACACAAACATGCCCTGAATCGGCTGATTGGCGGAGTTCGTGGAACCTATGGGAGCGGTCGAGTCGACCGCGGCATCTCTCTTGCCGCTCCCTGCGCCCGCCGACGTATGGCGCGACGCCCTCTCTCCCATCGCATCGGCTTCCCGCTCCAGAACCTGGCTGTCGTTGACCGGCATCCCTTTTGCCTGAACCGTGGCCTGCACTCTGCCCTGCTTCTGCTGCACCGCGTGCCAGCCTTCGTGCGGCAAATGCCGTTCTTGTCCGGGGGCGAGATAGATTTCGCTGCCCTGCGTATACGCCATCGCGTTAATGCGCGCCGGCTTATCGGAATTGTAGTGCACTCTCACGTCAGACAGATCGATGCCCGACAGACCTTCCAGCCCGGCCTTTAAGGAGTCGGGCATTCCGGTATCGTTGGCCTGCGTCTGTCCTTCGGCTACGCCGGAATCGGGTCCGCGCTTCCAAGTCTGCATCAGCTGCGATACGGCAGAATTGCCAATCGTTTGTTGCAAGTGCATAAGGCGGGCCTCTCCATGATGCGGCGAAGCCTGCGGATGCCGGGAGGCTCGAGCTTTCGGCATGCTTGCGGACAGTCGGGATTTCAATCACGATCTCCCCCTTGAAACGATTGGAAAACGGCGTATTCTCCCGGCCAGCGGATGAGCCGCAAGCCGGGAAGACGCTAATCGATAAACTGGACGCGCTGCAACAGCCGCTTCAGAAGCACAGCCGCCTGAGCCCGGGTAGCCGTTGCCGAAGGAGCGAACGTGCCGTCCGGCATGCCGGAGACAAGGCCCGCGGCTGCGGCTTGCGCCACAGAAGCTTGCGCCCACGGAGAGATGGCGTCCCGATCCGGGAAGCCGCTTAGGTCTGCGCTTCCCGGATTCGCCGAGCCGCCCTGACCGCCCGCCAGCATCAACGCCTTGGCGACCATGACCGCCATCTGCTCGCGGGTGATCCGCTCGTTCGGCGCAAACCGATCTTGTGCCGTGCCGTTCGCCAATCCGGCATGGACGGCGGCTTCCACCGCGCTCGCATACCAGGCTTGGGTCGGCACGTCCGAGAATCCTGCGCCCCCTCCGCTCGAACTGGCCGGCAAGCCGAGCGCGCGAACGAGCAGCGCGGCGAACTCCGCCCGCGTCACGGCCGCATCCGGCGCGAAACGGCGCTCCGCTACGCCGCGGACGATCAGCTTGGACGCGAGCAGCTCGACGTCCGCCTTCGCCCAATGTCCGCCCAGATCGACGAATGCGGCGCGGTCGGTCGCCAGCAAGGCGTATATGCCTTCTTGCGGCGCGCGGATCGCAATTTCCCGCTTGCCGTCCGTCCGCGTGGCCGCTACTGCAGGAACGAAAGAGATCGTTCGGGCGACGGGATCGTAGCGCACGGCCGTCCAGTTGTCCGGCAGACGGATTTCACCCGGCGCAATGGCAAGAACCGCATCCGTTCCGCCGAGATCCCTGATGCTTGTCCTGCTGCCGACCGCCGTCTCCACGGCAATCCGGCAGGAGACGGCGGTCCCGATCACTTGGCCGCCGCTCTCGGAGGCCGCTTGGCCAAGTTCCCGACCGATCAGTCCCTCCACCCGCTCCATCGTTACGTTGATGTTCAAATTGTTCGCTTCCGAGCCGAGTCGCGTTGCCAGCCCTTCCAGGTCCAGCGCTCCGATGAGAAGTTTGACGCTGGAGCCGTTCAGCCTCACGTCGATGACGGCCTTCGGAACGACCTTGTCCGTTCGCGCCAGCCATTCGGCCGGCAACGGCACCCGGACCTCCCGTTCGAAATCATCCACCGCGATCGTCAATCTCGGCTTGGAGGCTTGCCGCAGCAAATCGAGCGCCTTGTCCAACGTCTCCTGATCGAGGTCGACCCGTTCCGCGTAATCGCCTTCCGGCCTCGCGACTTTTTTGATCATGTCCGCGTTCACCGTCACGATTACCCCGCCATCGGAATCCATGGCGACGACCGGCTTCTTGTCCTTATCCGGAACGGCTGCCGGCCCCGAAGACGATGAACCGGAACCGGTGCTTGACGAAGTCCGGTACACGGATATGCTGTACATGTTCTGAGTCCCGTTTAGCGCCGTGACGTTGACGCGGATCCCGTTCGTTCCCTCGCGAAGCGCCAACTGGCTGCTTGGGATGCCGCTTGCAACCGTCTGCAGAGCGCCTCCGTTGACGCTAATCTCGATCGTATCCTGCTCATGCGCGGCAACGGGAGTGACAGTCACGCTGGATACGCCGTATCCTACGCGAGCCTCATAAGTGAATGTGTTTCCTGAGAACGAGGGGTCCAGTTCCCCCGCCGAAAGCGTCAGCCCGCTTAACACCGCGGACGACGAATTCACCCGAAAGCGGTTCGACGTCGCGTTCGACGGATTGCCCGTACCGTCCTTCGCCCGAACGTGCAAATACCAGTCTCCGTCGACTCCGCTCTTCGACAACGTCTGGCCGTTAGAGAATGAGCTCCATCCGGCATAGGGAGCCGCCGGGTCGGTCGACCACACATACTGCAGCGTCGCAGCGTCTATTCCTCCGCCGCTGTCGCCTACCGTTACCGAGGTCGAGGCCGATTGCGCCCATGCCTCGCTTCCGTTCGTTCCAAAGCCGATCAATGGCGGCTGCGAAGCGGTCGTATCCACCTTAAACGCGAGAGTTCCCCCGACCGCCGTATTGCGGGTATCCTCGGCCGTAACCGCAATCGTATAATCTCCGTCGCTCAATCCGGACAGCGAAAACTTGCGATTGATCGGCAGCGAGCCGCCACCGTCCGAGATCGTTCCGTAGACGGCGCTGATAACGGACACGTTCGCGCTGTTCCGAATGTCGTATTTGACGGTGAGCGGCTCGCCGAGCGTTTCGTGAAACAGGCTGCCCGTCACCGACAGCGAATCCTGCCCAGGGTGCAGGCTGTACGTTGCCGCGGGCAGCGGATCGATAGCCATCCCCATCCCGAACGCGCGCAAGTACGGATACAGCTCGCCGGGACGGAACCCCCATATCGCAGGATCCCAATCGGCGAAAGGGCCGGACTCCTTCATCTCCGCCGCCGTAAGACCGGTTCCGCCCGCGCTCCCCGTCAGGCCGGACGTGTCCGTATTCCAGAAGGATCGCGAAGCCGAGCTGCCGCCGCCGCCTCGACCGACAAGACCGCCTATAAGGCCTGGAGCTCCGTTTACGGTACTCGAAGCATACGAGTCCTGAATGTCGGAAGAAGAGAGAGCATATCCCGTCAAACCGCCGGCCTCATCGCCGACCGCCCTTACGCTGCCTGCAGCGAACGAATTTCGAACGATACCGACATTGGTGCCCGCCAGGCCGCCGACTCTAGTCTGTCCGCTCGCATGAACGACCGCGTACGAATTGAGAATCAATCCTTGCGTAACGCCGGCCAATCCTCCGGCATTGCTGCCCGAGGCGGCGACCGAACCGGTCGCGAACGAATTTTCGATCGTGCCTTTGAGCAGATTGCCCGTCAAACTTCCAACCGTCTCTTGGCCGCTGATCCGAACATCGATCAGCCGGACGTTCCACAGCCCGGTCTCATCGAGCGGGCCGGTTGGCATGCCCACCCATCCGAAAAGTCCGACATAGTGCATCGACGGCCGATCGATCGTCAAGTTGCGGATGGCATAGCCGTTCCCGTCCAGCGTTCCTGTAAAAGCATTGCCGATGGTATCGCTCACTGCGCCGATCGGCATCCACCCGCCGACATCCGGTCCGGCCCCGTCGTAATCGTACCCCGCCAGATCGATATTCGCTCCCAGCCGGTAATGAGCCGACAGATTGAGACGAATATCGGACAGCCCGGCGGCGTCCGTCACGATGAACGGACATTCCTTCGAACCGTCTCCTTCCGGACTGCACGCCGCATGCACGTCACCCGTCCGCCACCCTAGCGAAATCGTCTGAAAAACCAACATAATAATAAGAGCGTACCGAAACGTCTTTTTCATCAATCCTGTTTCCCTCCATGAATTCTATCGAGCATGGACAAAACCTTACATTTTTTAGTATAATTCAGCATCAAGCATCCGTTCTATTCCCTCTAGGGGGTATTTAATTGAAGGGCGTTATACCCCTTTTTCCGATCTTCACCTGCTTTGATATATTTAGCAATATAGAGCCTATAAAAAGGAAGGGACACTATGAATAGCAGAACGTTCCCCGAGCTTGGAGCCGCTCCGCTGTTCCGATCGAAATGGAGTCCGCCCGGTCCTCTCGCGCACCCCTTTCGCAGAGAGCGGCTTCATCAACTCCTCAACGCAGCTTGGAAATGCAAGCTGACCGTCGTCGCGGCTCCGTCCGGATACGGCAAAACCTCTCTGCTGCAGATGTGGGCGGCCGAACAGCCTCATCCGATCGGCTGGCTGCGGTTGGACGCGGCCGACAACGAGCTGAAGCGATTTCTCCTGTACTTCGTTCAGGCCTGTCCTGTTCTCGCTGACGACGCCGAACGGGACAAGTATTCGGCATGGCTGGAAGCAATGGACGCCGAGCGGCTGACCGCCGGGCTGGAAGCCTTCGCGGCCCATTGGATTGCCGTGCTGGAACGGACCGAACGGCAGTTCATGATCGTTCTCGACGGCTTCGAGGCGATTACCGATCCCGATATCGTTCGTTTTCTGACGCTGCTCCTTCGCTTCGGACCGCTGCACCTGCATGTCGTCCTATCGGGCAGACGAGTCCCGGAAGCCGGGTTTCCGAGAGCCGAAGAAGGCGGAAGCCAAGTGCTCCGGGCCGAAGATTTGGCACTCACGGGCAAAGAGCTGCAGCTCTATGTTCTCAGTCAGTCCGGCGTCCGCTTGCGGGAGACGGAAATGCGGGAATTGGCCGCTCGCGCGCTGGGCTGGTTCGTCGGCGTTAACGCCTATCTCCCGCTCATCCGGGAACAGAGCTATGTCGACAGCGAGCCTGCCTGCCACAGCCGGGTTGATCAAGCAATAGCGGCCTGTTTCCGCAGTTTGCTCTCCGAAGCCCCTCCTTCCTTGCTGCCTGCGCTAACGAGGTTCGCGATGGCGGACAGGCCGTTGGACGATACGCTGCCCGCAATGTCTGGGGGAGGCAGCGAGCCCGAGCCGTCGCTCGCTGAACTGTCGCGGCAAGGCTGGTTTGTTTTCGCATGCGGAGACCGGCCAGGGCAATATACGTTGCATCCGATGTTCGCGTCGGTTCTGAGACGGGAGCTGCAGGAGAGAGATGCGCATACGTACGCGGCGGTGCTGCGGGAGAACGCTCGTCGAGCCGAGGAGGAGGGGCGTTACGTTCATGCGGCGGAGCATGAATGGGCCGGCGGGAATCGGGAACGGGCCGCGGGCATCCTCCTCCAATATGCGCACGAAGTATTGCGCGAAGGACAGCTACTCCCGCTGCTGGAGCGGTTCACCGAAGCGGAGTTCGAGCGCTGGCCGGGGCTGCTCTTCATGTACGCCGAGTTGCTCATTCACGCGCGCAGAATTCATGCCGCCGAGCACGCTGCCGACCGGCTCGCCGCAATCATAGCCGCCGACCCGAACGTCAAGCTTCCCTCAACCGACGAACCGCTCTGCGGATATTTGTCCGCTCTTCGTTCCATGATTCATTTTTCCAAAGGGGAAGCCGAGCTTGGGATCGCCTATATGGAGCGGACGGCCAGAGAACTGGAAGGTCCCGGGCGGCTGCACCGCCACTCCGTCTTCCTGCACCCCTATACCGCCTCCATCCTTAGAGGCAAATTCGCGCATTACGGCGTGCTGCCGTCGGCTCTCGCGACGTTCGAATACTGCCTGCCTCGTTGGGGCCGCCAAGATACGAGCTTCGCCGTCATCCGGATCGGATTGGGAGAGTGCTATTACGAGCAGGGCCGGCTGGATCTGGCGGAAGAGCAATTGCGGCAGGGCTTAACGCTCGGTCTGGACTTGAACGATCCGGGGCTGTTCGTGCCGGCCTATGTCGCGTGGGCGCAGCTCAAATGGCGCAAAGGGGAGAAGGAAGCGGCATGGACAGCGCTTCAGGAAGCCCGGAACCAGCTCATGGAGCGCAAGCTGGGGGAAAGGCTGGCCGTCGTCGACGCCTGCGAGGTCAAGCTGCGCATCCGTGAGCAAGACGTTCGGCATGTGCGCAAATGGGCGGCGGCGCCGGCCATCGAAGCGGTATCCCCCATCCCGTACGAACGGATGTACGAAGCGTTCGCGCTGCTGCGAGCCTACCTGTTTCTCGGCCGGCTCGCCGAAGCGTTGGCATTGGCGGAGAAGCTGCTGCACGCCGCCCTGACCGCGAACCACCCTCGCGATCTGATCGAGATCCATCTGATCTTGGCGCACATCCATCGCAAACAAGGAGACACCGGACAAGCGCTCGAAAAGCTGAGCCGTTCCCTGTCCGAAGCTCTCTCGCAGGGGTACGTTCAGATGGTCGTCGACGATTGCGAAGCTTTGACCGATTTGCTGCAGCAGTTCCGCAAAGACTGCCGCGCGGCGAAGCAGACGGAATTGGCGCGATTCGCAAACGTTATTCTTAAAGCCGTTCCGCGAGACGACCTGTTCGAAGCCGAGACGGCTCCTTCCGCCGCAGCGGATTCACTGACCCGCCAGGAACATCGCGTCTACCGGCTTCTTGCGAAAGGAGCGTCCAACCGGACGATCGCCGACGCCTTGTCCATCTCCGTCGAAACGGTCAAAAAGCATTGCAGGCACATTTACCGCAAGCTGGGCGTCGCCAACCGCAAGCAGGCCGTCCGGCAGTATTCGCGGCCCGGACAGAGCAAGACATTGGAGTAGCGACGACAAACCTTCCAAAGAAAAAAGGCTGCCCAGTTCCCTGAACTAGGCAGCCTTTTAATATTTATAATTGCGCTTCATCCGAAGAATAGAATTTACCCTGCTCAAAGCCCCAATGTTCCAAGCACACTCCCGCCGGTTCCCACATATACATAAGGTGGTGAAATTTTTGTTCAGGACAGGGGGCTTGGCTTAACATGATGCGCGAAGAGGAACAACTTGAGCTGGAGACGGCGATTGCGGACATTACGAAAATTGCGGAACGATTCGAGCTCGATTTCTATCCGATGCGGTACGAGATCTGTCCGGCGGACATCATCTATACATTCGGCGCTTACGGCATGCCGACGCGGTTCAGCCACTGGAGCTTCGGCAAGACGTTTAACCGGATGAAAATGCAGTACGACCTCGGTCTCAGCAAAATTTACGAACTCGTCATCAACTCCAATCCGTGCTACGCTTTTCTGCTGGACGGCAACTCCTTGGTGCAGAACAAGCTGATCGTCGCCCACGTGCTCGCCCACTGCGACTTCTTCAAGAACAACGCCCGCTTCTCCATCTCCAACCGCAATATGGTGGAGAGCATGTCCGCCGCCGCGGAGCGCATCAGCGGATACGAGATCGAATACGGCACGGCGGAGGTCGAACGCTTCCTCGATGCGGTCATGGCGATCCAGGAGCACGTCGATCCCGTCATCCGCAAGCCGTACGGCCTCGACCGCAAGCATTACATGGAGGCGCAGCAGCGCAGGGAGAAGAAGGAGAGAAACGCGGGCCGCCTCTCCTCCCCGTACGACGACCTGTGGGATCTCGAGAGCTACGAAGCGAACGGGCAGGGCAAGGCGGATCAGGAGGAGAATGACGATCCGAAACGTTTTCCGGTCAGCCCGGAGAAGGACATCGTCTGGTTTATCCAGCAATTTTCTCCCGTGCTCGAAGACTGGCAGCGCGACATCATGAGCATCATCCGCGAGGAGATGCTGTACTTCTGGCCGCAGATCGAGACGAAGATCATGAATGAAGGCTGGGCCTCCTACTGGCACCAGAGAATTATGCGCGAGCTGCCGCTGACGAGCGAAGAGACGGTCGAATACGCCAAGCTGAATTCGGCGGTCGTGCAGCCCTCCAAGCATTCGCTTAATCCGTACTATCTCGGGCTTAAAATATTCGAGGACATCGAGAAGAGGTTCGGCCGCGAGAAAATATTCGAGGTGCGCGAGCTCGATTCCGACGCTTCCTTCCTGCGCAACTATTTGACGAAGGAGCTGACGGAGGAACTGGATCTGTACATTTTCGAGAAAAAGGGGCAGGAGTGGAAAATTACCGACAAAGGCTGGGAGAACGTGCGCGACCAGCTTGTCTTCTCCCGCGTGAACGGCGGCTTCCCCTATCTGGAGGTGACGGATGCGGACTACCAGCGGACTGGAGAACTGTACGTGACGCATCGATACGAGGGTACCGAACTCGACCTCAAATACGTGGAGCGGACGCTCCCTTACCTCGTCTCGCTGTGGGGCAAGAACGTGCATCTGGAGACGTTCTGCGACGACAAAAAAGTGCTGTTCACATGTGACGGCAAGAAGACGAACCGACGCAGCGTGTAGCGGGCAAAAGGCGTCGAAGGGGCTAACCCGTAAGCGAAACTTCGCATGAGTTCGCTTGCTTACGGGAAGCCCCTTCAGCGTTATTCGGAAGAGACGAGGGATTCCCATCTCCTCATCCTCCGTTCGCCTCCCTCTCCGGAAGAGCCGCAAAATCCTTCACGGCAAAGACGTCCCGAAAATCGTTCATATGATAGTGATGCTGGTAGACAAGCTCGCAGACGTCCAGCTCGATCGTCATCTCCAGCTCCCGGTTGATCCGGCGGAGCGTATCGTACAGGGCGATGACTTCCTCCGGACTGTGCGGCCCGACCCGATGATACCCGAGCGAGACGTGCGGCACGAACGACTCGCCAAGCGGATAGACGGCTTCCAGCCTGTCGAACAGATCGATAAGCAGCTCGCAGTCCTCCTTCGCTTCGGGCACGAACTTGAGACCGATAATGTCCTTCCCTCCGGTGCTGACGCCGAGCGCTCTCATGCGAATGGAGCGATCCCCGAACTGCGCGGCGATTCGTTGAAATTCGGTCTTCACCTGCGGCTCCGTTCGCTCGATGCTGTGCCGGATCATCCCGTCGTCGCCGTCTACGTTGTACGCGTTGCTCAAGGCGTGAATCGTCAGATGGTAAGTATGCGGGGCGAGCGCGACGAACCGGTCGCCGTGCTTCCCGAAAAGATGGTCGCGAACGTCCAAGCAACTGTTGCGGTCCTTGTCCGACAACATAATGACCGTTGTCGCCCCGTAGAACGGCATCATCTCTCCGTCTGCGGTCACCTTGCGGAGCAGCCGGTCCGATACGGTCCACGGCAGCGGCAGATCGTTCATCTGCCGCTCGAACAAGGAGATCAAGCGATCCGAATATGTCCGATAATCCAACTGAAATCCACTCCTCCTGCGTATTGCCGTCACTTGACGGCTCCGTCCGTTAAACCGGAAATAAAGTACTTTTGCAGCGCCAGGAACGCCACGGTAACAGGGATGACGGCCAATAACGCGGCCGCGGCAGCCGAGCCGAAATCCGACGAAGTGTCGGAGAAGAAGCGCGAGATCGCCAGCGTAATCGTCTGGTTGTGCGGCTTCTGCAAGAAGTAGAGCGGGAACTCGTAATCGTTCCACACTTTGAGCCCTTTCAGGATCAGCACGGCGGCGGTCACCGGCTTCAGCTGTGGCAGAACGATGCTGTAGAACAGCCTGAAGTGCCCGCAGCCGTCCACCTTGGCCGCCTCGTCCAGCTCCCGCGGAATCGTGCGGATAAAGTTGGCGTACAGGAAAATGCTCAGCGGCAAATTGTACGTCGTCAGCACGAGAACGATGCCCCAGTTAGCGTTGATCGCGCCGAAATCGCGCATGACCGAGTACAGGGGGACGATGACGCTCAGCGTCGGAACCATCATGACGCCGAGAATGACGTTCATCCATAGCCGGTTCAGCCGGGAATGAATTCTGGCCAGCGGGTAAGCCGATACGGACCCGATGACGACAAGCAATACAGCGGTCGATACGGTGAGGATGAAAGTGTTGCCGAATGCCCGCGGCAGATTGCTGTCAAGCAGAGCGTTCTTGAAGTGATCCAGGTAAACGTAATCCGGCAGTCTCCATCGGGAAGACAGATCGGTCGTTCGCTTGAAGGCGACGGACGCCGCGATGTACAGCGGCAGCAGATGAATGACGCCGAGAATCAGCCCGAGCGGAGGCAGCGCCAGCTTGCGAATGCGGCTCATCTCAGTGCTCCACCTCCCTCTTGCGCAAAAATCGGTTGATCGCGATCGTGATCGTCATAATGGTCAGAAACAGAGCGATGCCCAGCGTCGCGGAATAGCCGGCGTTCTGACTGGCGAAGTACAAGTAGTTGATCATCGTCGACACCGAATGAGTGCTGAAGCCCGGTCCTCCGCGGGTCAGCGCCATGACGAGATCGAAGAGCTGCAAGCCCCCGATCAGCTTAAGCGTCGCGTTGGTGATAATCGCCGGCGCCAGCAGCGGCAGCGTAATATGCCGAAAGCGGCTCCACACCCGAACTCCGTCCATCTCGGCGGCTTCGTAATACGTCTGAGGAATCGTCTGCAAGCCTGCCAAGTAGATGACCATCGCTTGTCCGACGTATTGCAGCGACGTGATGAACAGAATCAGTCCGACCGCCCGGTTGGGATCGGCCAGCCAGTCGACGCGCGCCAGCCCGAGCGCGCTCATCAGATCGTTTAACGCTCCGCCGCTGTATTGCAGCATGAAATACCAGATGTAGCCCATGATCAAGCCGGAGATCATCACCGGCAAATAGATCGCGGCTCTCGCCAGCGTTCTTCCCGCGAACTTCCGATTCAGCAGCAGCGCGTACAGCAGCCCCCATACGTTCTGGATGACGGCGGAACCGACTCCGTAGATCAGTGTGTTGACAAAGGCGGTGCGGATGTTCGAATCGGCGAACAGCTTCCGGTAATTATCCCATCCGATGAAGGAATAGCTCTGGGAATAACCGTTCCAATCCGTGAACGAAATCCGCACCCCGCTGATCAGCGGATAGAAGACGAACAGGCCGAAGAGCACGAACGCCGGCGCATACATTGCGGCAATCTGCAGCCGATCGGCCAGCCGGCTTCGATTCAACGCGTTGACATTACTTCGCATTCGACAGTCGCGTATAATCTTCGCTCATCGCGGCGATGACCTGGGCGGCATCCATCGTGCCGGCCAGCAGGCCGGAACCGACGTTGCCCAGCGTCGTGAACATGCCGTTCGGAAGATACTGCCGATCGAAATGATTGGAGACGGGCGCGTCCTGATATTGGTCGAACACCCCTTGCAGCGTGCCGAGATCGACTTTGACGCCGTTCAGTCCGGCAGGCAGCGAGTAGGCTTCCGCAATCTTGCGCACGTTGTCGGGCTGGGCCAGGTAATCGATGAATGCGAGCGCCTGCTCCGGATGTTTCGTGTCCTTCCAGACGCCGACTGAGTCCCGCTCCCCGCTGATCAGGAATGGCTTGGCGCTCGCATCCCCGACCGGAATGCGCATCATTGACACGTCGGCGTCGGGATTCAGCTTCTTGATCTCGGCGATCGTCTGGTTCGATTGGAAGGCGAAGGCGACGTTGTTTTTGGCGAATTCGGAGTAGATCGTCGCCTTGTCCGCCGTCAGATAGTCGGCATTGAAATAGCCTTGCGCCTTCAGATTCAGGACGAAATCGGTTACGGCGCCGAACTCCTTCCAGTCGAACGAGCCCTGCTCGAAGGCGCTCTTATGGCTGTTCCCGCTCTGCACGAGCAGCGACAGAGAGACGCGGCTGAGCATGCCGGCGATGTCGGACTGCTCCTTGCCGGCTACGGCGATCGGCGTATAGCCCGCTTTCTTGATCGCTTCGCAAGCGGCCAGGAACTGCTCCCACGTCTCGGGAACGGACAAGCCGAGCTGCTGCAAAATCGTTTGGCTGTAGATCATCCCGCTGACGTCGATGTCCATCGGCAGCGCCAGCAGCTTGCCCCCGTAATCGGCAACGACCGGCTTGATCGAATCCGCCACCTGGCCCGCCCACGCCCGGTCTCCGAGCGGCAGCAAATATTCGCCGAATCTGCGCACGGACCAGCCGGCTGTCGAGAACAAATCGGGCATATCGTTGTTCGCCATCCTGGCCGTCATCAATGTGTTGAAATCTTTACCGAGATCAGCTAGCTCAACGGTAATGCCTAGATGGCTGTCATTAAAACCGGCGACGATCTCTTTGAACGCTTCCAGCGTTCCGCCCGATGCGTTGGTCGAGAATTCGAGCGTAACTGGCTTCTGCGAGGGCGAGGGCGAAGCGGCTTCGGCGGATGCGGCCGGCGGAGTTGCCCCGCCTTCCGGAGAGGCGGATGCGCCGCTGCTTGGGGCGTTGTTGTCTTTGCCGCACGCAGAGACAAGCAGGGCAAGCAGAAGCAAAGGCACGACGAGCAGCTTCGAACGTTGAATTTTAGTCATCATCACCATTCCTATTCTTGTTTTAGGTTTTATCTATTGAGGCCGGCGCCCTTTTAGACACCGGTGTCAACACGAGTCTGGAAAGCCGATCCAGGTCATAATCAGAGCCAGCCGTCAGCGTACGCTGTCTCGAACGATCAGCCGCGGCTCCACTTGGACGGACGCGACGTTCTTATCCCCGTCGATCAGTTTGCCGATGACCGCGAACATCTCGCGGGCCAATCTCTCGAAATCCTGGCCCATCGTCGTCAGCGGAGGGCAGTAATATTGCGAGATCGGAATGTTATCGAAACCGATCACCGATACGTCCTGCGGAATGGACAGGCCGTGGGTATGCAGCGAGCTGTACACCGCGATCGCCTTCTCGTCCCCGGAGACGAAAAACACTTGGGGCAGATTGCCCTGCTCGATTCTGCCATCGACGAACCGCCTGATCGTCTCCAGATTGTTCATTCCATAGACGACCTCCAGCCGCTCGAGCGGAATGCCGCTGCGGGCGTATACCTCTTTGATCGCATCGGCGCGCTCCACGTTGACGTCGATCTCCGCTCCGAGCAGCAGGCAGATGGAAGTCAGCTCTCTCCCGAACAGGAACTCTCCCGCCTCCCGCATGCCCGACCGATTGTTGTTGGAGATGGACAACGGCGCCAGCGGGTTCTTCTCGAACGAGATGAAAGGAATGCGGCTCTTCTCCGCCAGCTCGATGCGCTTGTCGTTCTCCTGCAAGTAAAAAAGAACGAGAACATCGATATACCCTCCCGACTTCTCCAGCATGGAGTTGCCGAGGTCGAAGTCGTCGTAGATCACCTCCTGGAGGATCGTATAGTTTTTGGCGTTGGCTTCCCGAATCATGAAGGACATCAGGTAGTCGAACCATTGCGTCGTATTTTGACCGTGCGTTTTCCGGATTGATACGAGAATGTTTTTGTTCGTCTTCTGATTCAGATTCCGAGCGTAGATGTTCGGCTTGAAGTTCGTGTCCGCGATCACCTGCCGGATTTTGTCCCGCGTGCTTGACTTCACGTTTTTGTCCTCGTTGATGACCCGCGACACCGTCTTGAAGGAAAAGCCCGATATTCGCGCGATATCCCGGATCGTGTATTTCTGTTCCATGCCGACGAATCTCCTTAACGATAAGCTGTAGAAAAGAGGAGTGTGATGTCACCGGTGTCAATTTTGACGGTAGAAGCTTGTTCTGTTTCCAGCATAAGGCGGCTCTATTACCCGGGTATTATTGGAATGTAAAACCTGTGTGCAATTTGTGCGGGTGCTCGCGATAAACCCGTCCCCCTGTGCGCCAGATGATGTTTCTTTCCCCTTTTCACGCTATCCCCTTCCGTCAGTCCGTCTGCTTCCTCCCGCTCCACTTCCCACTTCTTATGTCGCTATCCCTTCCGGTCAGTTCATGCCATACCTGTCCTACCGCTTTTTCGCCCCTTTTTGCCGCTATCCCTTCCGGTCAGTTCACGCTCCGCTGCCTTACGCTTTCTCCCCTTTTGCCGCTATCCCTTTGAGTCAGTTGGGAGTCACGTCTCGCTGTTCGTGGATTGCATCCATTCCTCCACCATCACCTTTCCTGAACTTACGAAGCCTAGCGGCCGTTCCTAGTCTGGCAGATTGACTCGAGCCTCACGGAAACACTCCCTTAAACCTGGATGATCCTGCTCCTCTCCGAACGAAATCAGACCATTCCCTTACTCAACAATCTCGTTCTTTTTCAAAGGTATGGTCTCAAACCGAGTCATTGGGATAGCCAGCAAGCTGCTGAATGCTGATTCACCGCCGTGAGGATGATCGACTGATTAAACGGGATAGCTTCTAACGCTATAACCAGATTTCTGAGCTGTCGGGATAAAGACAAATGGAGAACATGTCATGGCCGATCTCACAGGAGGCATACGACCAACCTGACTGGACGGGATACCGGTAAAAGGAGAGGAAAGGCACTACGTACCTATTCGAGAATGTGGTGCAGGAAAGCTGAGCGGACGGGATACCGGTAAAAGGAACGGAAAGGCACTACGTACCTATTCGAGAATATGGTGCAGGAAAGCTGAGCGGACGGGATACCGGTAAAAGGAACGGAAAGGCACTACGTACCTATTCGAGAATATGGTGCAGGAAAGCTGAGCGGACGGGATACCGGCAAAAGAGCGGAAAAGACACTATCAAAAAAAAGCGCCCCCCTGTTTATGAGGGAACGCTCGCTCCTGATTGATTAAATTTTGAACCGCGACAGCTTCTCCAGAAGCTCCTGCACCATGCTGCTGAGCGCCGCCGAGGACGAAGCGATCTCCTCCATCGAGGCCAGCTGCTCCTCCGAAGCCGACGCGACATTTTGCGAGCTGTCCGCAGCTTCCCCGGCGAGTCTCGTCAGTTCCCTGATGGAAGCTCCGACCTGCTCCGACCCGGCGTTCATCTGCTCCGAGATCGCGGACACCTCTTGAATCTGCCCGTTCACCCGCTGCATCTCCTCCGCCACGGCCCGGAACGTGTCCGCGCACTCCAGCACGAAGCGTTCGCCGAGCTCGATCTCGGACGCTCCCTGCTTCATCCGATCCGCAGCCCGCACCGTCTCCTCCTGAACGGAGCCGATCAGGCCAGAGATCTGCTCCGCCGCCCGCAGCGTCTGATCCGCCAGCTTGCGAACTTCCGCGGCGACAACGACGAAGCCCCGTCCGTGCTCGCCCGCCCGGGCCGCTTCGATCGCGGCGTTCAGCGCGAGCAGGTTCGTCTGATTGCTGATGTCGGAGATCAGACCGACGATGCCGCCGATTTCCTTGGAGCGCTCGCTTAACTGCCCCATCAGTTGCTCGGCTTCGGACACCGTGTTTCTCACGCGGGACATTTGTTCGCCCGCCTGGCCGATCCGCTCGTTGCCCAGCTCGGTCTGGGCCTGAACTTCCTGGGCGGAGGCGGAGACCGTCTCCGAGGAATCGGTAATTCTCCGAATGCCCGCCGCCATCTCGTTCATTGATCCGGCTGTCTCGCGAGTATGCCGATTCTGCGTCTCTGCACCCGCGGCGACTTGCTCGATCGACTTGGCGATCGTCTCCGACGCGAGACTCGTCTGCTCCGCGCTCGCCGTCAGCTGCTGGGACGTCGCGCCGACCGACATCGACAGATCCGCCACCAGATGGAACATGCCGCGCAACTCCGAGGTCATGCGATTGAAGTCGCCGGCCAACTGCCCGAACTCGTCCCTGCTGCGCACAGGAACTTGCTGGGTCAGATCTCCGCTGGCCATCCGATTGACGCTGACGGCGAGAGACCGCACGTGACGGATAATCATGAATCGGGTCAGCACGGCGAGAATGACGCCAAGCACGAGAATGCCGACCACGCTGACGATCTGAACGGTCGTTCGAGCCTTGTTGTAAGATTCCAGAATCTTGTCTTTAGCGACGACAGCCTCGGAGTACATCATGACGTCGGCGCCCAGACGGATCGGGTAGAGCATGCGGAGCGCTTCTCCGCCGGACGTTTCTTTCGTATAAGCTTCGCCTGAGCCTTCGGACGCCAGCTTGGCGAACAACGCCTTCTTCTCCTCGCTGTCGCCGTAAGGCTGGGACACGAGCTCCCGCTGGACCGGATGCACGGTATAATTTCCGTTCACCGACACCATCGTCACGTAACCGTCCATCGGCGTATATTCCGACGCAACCTTCTGCAGCGTCTCCAGCGTAAAGTCGACGCCGACAATCCCCTGAAAATTCCCCTGGCCGTCGAGCACCGGCACGATCAGCGAAGTCAATTGCACGGACTGACCGTCAATGTCGTAAGCGTAAGGTTCGAGCAGCACCGGCTTATGCGTTTTCTTCGGGAGGAGATAGTAATCGCCGTCCCCCTCCGTCTCGTACCCCCTGAGCGCCTCTACAATGATTTTGTCCCCGCTCCGCACCACGTAGGGGACGAAACGTCCCGTTTCGTCATGCATGGCCGTTCCGGCGAACTGCGCGTCTTTGCCGTCGAACGCGTCCGGCTCCCACAGCGTGTACGTGCCGAGCAGCTCCGGATAAGCTTCAAGCGTATGGCGGAGCAATTCAAGCACCATCTCGCGGGACAGCGTGCCGCTCGTCTTCGACTGCAGCAGCACTCGGCCCAGCATGTCGAGTTCCTGTTTGTAGCCGACCAGCTTCTTCTCGAATTCGCTGCCGAATTGCTGCCCGGCAAGCTCAGCCTCCGCCTCTCCCCTGCTGAGGCTCATCCCTTTCAGATTGTTCAAGTTCAGCTGCACCATGAACACGAACACAACGATCAGGGATAAAGCAAGGCAAGCAATAAACTTCGTCGTCAACGACAATCCGATTTTCTTTTTTCCCATTCTCCCACACTCCCGCGCAGTATTACGACATTTATCGACACAACTTGACATTTTCTGAATATCCAGTTCACTGGAAATGTAAGCAAGAAAATAGAAAATTCCGTCTCATGCGTAAAGATGGGAAAAAAGGTTTAATCTAAACGTAAATCCAGCGAAAAGGAGTGATCGCATGACCCCAACGACCGAAACGCCCCAGCGTCCGACTTCTTTTCCCCCACAGCATCAAAACAATCAGCCGGGGATCGAGCAGAATATGAATCCCTTGCCGGAAGCCGAATCTCCCGTCTATAAGCCGGCAGGCAAGCTGACGGGCAAAGTCGCTCTGGTTACCGGGGGAGACAGCGGCATCGGAAGGGCGGTGTCGATCGTCTACGCCAAGGAAGGCGCCGATGTCGCCGTTCTGTACTTGAATGAGGATGTCGACGCCGAGGAAACGAAGCGCCAGGTGGAGGCCGAAGGACGTCGCTGTCTCCTGATCAAGGGGGATATCGGCAATGCGGCGTTCTGCAAGCAAGCGGTCGAACAGACCGCTCGTGAGCTCGGCCGCCTGGACATTCTCGTCAATAACGCCGCCGAGCAGCACCCGCAGGACAAGATCGAGCAGATTACGCCGGAGCAGTTGGAGCGAACGTTCCGGACGAACGTATTCGCCATGTTCTATCTGACGCAGGCGGCAATGCCGCATCTGTCGTCCGGCTCTTCGATCATCAATACCGCTTCGATCACCGCCTACCGCGGCAGTCCGACTCTGCTCGACTACTCCGCCACCAAGGGAGCGATCGTCTCCTTCACGCGCGCGCTCTCGCAGAACGTCATCGGCCAAGGTATTCGCGTGAACGCCGTCGCGCCCGGCCCGATCTGGACGCCGCTCATCCCGTCGACGTTCGACGCCCAGAAAGTGTCGCAATTCGGCTCCGATACGCCGATGAAGCGCGCCGGGCAGCCGGACGAGCTGGCTCCCGCGTATGTCTACCTGGCCAGCGAGGATTCCTCCTACGTAGCCGGTCAGGTGCTGCACGTCAACGGCGGCGAAGTCGTGAACGGATAACGGCAGGCATCTTGCGGAATTCTTACGTGCGCCGTGTTCGAGCATGTGGACGAAGGTTTGGCGAAGGGACTGTCCCATAAGCAAGGACGTACAAGATTATCGATGAGAAAAGAAGGGCATCTATCTCCTGGAGACTGCCTCATACGGTCCTGAAATGACCCTGTCGCGGGTTTATCAGTTCAAAATTTCAGGATCGCGCTTTTGGGGCCCCCGCAAAGTAATCGGAATAAGCTTCGAAGCTTAACGTCACTTTGTGGGGTATCTCGCATCGGAAGGAGATAGATGCCCATTACTATGCATCCATCGATAATCGTTCGGTACGTCTTGGTTTACTTAATGGGGCAATCCCCTTGGCACTTTTAGCCGTGCGCTTCCTTAAGCTTCACGGAAGTAAAGTCCGTTCGATAATATCGGATCATGACCGCCAAGCCGAGCGCAACAAGGAACGAATAGAGCGCCAGCCATGCACCCATGCTTCCCCACTCGAACACGATGACGAACAGATAAGTCAGCGGTACGAACATGAAGAGGCTCAGGACGAACGAGGCTCTCATCAGGAACGTCGTATCCCCGATACCTCTCAAGCCGCCTGCGTAGAAATTATAGAAGCCGTCGAAAATTTGCAGATAAGCCGACACTTGAATCAGATGCGCGGCCAGCTCGTACACGCCCGGATCGCTGCTGTACATCTTCGCGATCGGAACGGCCCAGATCAGCTCGACCGTGCCGAGCAGAATCAGGAAGATCGCGCCGAGCACGGCCGTATTCGTCCCGGCCTTCTTCGCCTTGTCCGGCCGGCCCTGACCGATGCCCTGGCCGACGAGAATCGTCGCCGTCGAGCCGAACGCGAAGGCGGGCATGAAGCCGAACGACATGACGCTGAGCGCCACCTCGTTGGCGGCCGCCGCCAAATCCCCGAGCGTCAGGACGAACATCGTGAAGATGTACATCGACACGCTCATGGAAAATTCCTGCAGCCCCAGCTTGCCGCTCTCTTGAGAGATCAGCTTAAGCTCTTTCCAGTCCGGATTTTGCAGCTTCCTCGTCTGATACCGCTTATGCATCGGTCCCCAGAATACAATCAGACAGACGGCCAGTTGCACCGCTTCGCCGATCAGGAGCGCGTAGCCCGCCCCGATAATGCCCATGTTCGGCAAGCCCCAATGTCCGTACGTCAAACCGTAAGTCAAGCCGACCATCAGCACGTTCGCCACGATGGACACGATCATCGAAGTGCGCGTGTCGCCCACGCCCCGGAAGAAACCATGAAAAACGAAGCTGATAATGCCGAACGCCATCGCGTAGAAGCGCAGCTCCAAATATTCTCCCCCGGTGGCGACCAGCTCGGCCGAACCGCCGGTCATCCTCAGCACCGCCCCGCTGGCCAGCCAGCCGGCAAGGGCGATAAGCATCGCTACCCCTAGGCTGACGACCAAGGCCAGGTACATGCGCTGCATGCCCTTGCGCATCTCTCCCGCTCCGAAATTCTGCGCGACAAGATAATTGATCGAGTGTCCGATACCGGAAAAAATGGCAAACACGTTGTACATAATAATGTTGGACACGCCGACTACGGCAATGACCACGTAACCGAGATCGCCTACGAGAATCAGGTTAACCGTGCCTGTCAACGTCTGCGTGGCAAAGGCGAATAATGACGGAAGCGCCAGCACGAGAATGCCGTACCAGCTTTTAAGCAGTTTCATGAAGTCTGTACCTTCCCCGAGTAAGATAAATTCAATCTCACCATTTTGCCGGAGAACGCGATTCTAGTCAATAGCCGGAATAACAATTCGCACCGTTGCGCCGACGCCCGGCCTGCTGGCGATTGTAACGCCGAATTCCTGCCCGTAATGCAGCTTGATTCTCTGATCGACGTTGCGGATACCGTACCCGGCAGGCGTATCGTCGCCGGCCGGCTCGAAAATTTGCCTAAGCGTCTCTCGCCTGAACCCGATCCCGTCATCGATGACTTGGAAGACGATCGTTCCGTTTTCCACCGTTCCCGTAATACGAATATGAATTCGATCCCCGCACCAGCCGTGCTGCAGCACATTCTCAATAAACGGCTGTAAAATCAGCTTCAGCGTCTCGTACGGAAAAACAGCCGGATCGATGTCGTAATGAACGTGCATTCGGTCCGCGTATTTCGTCTTCTGAATGTCGATGTACGCCTTCGCCTGCTCGATCTCCTTGAACACCGTAATGACGTTCTTGCCGTCGTTCAGCGACAGCCGATAAAACTTGGCCAGGTCGAGCACCATCTGGTGCAGCTTGTCGACTTGCCCGAACTTGGCCAGCCTGCTGATCGAAGACAGCGTGTTATATAAGAAATGCGGATTGATCTGCGCTTGCAGCGACTCCAGCTCCGCTTCCTTTTTCTTCAAGTTCGTTATGTACACTTCCCGGATCAGATTGCCGATATTTAGCCCCATCTCGTTAAGAGCGGCCGAGATGCGCGTGAACTCGTCATTGCCCCTGAACTGGATGCGCTTGTGAAACTCCCCGCCCTGGAACGAATCGAGCACGGATACGATTTTCCCTACCCGCCGGGAGAAAAATCTGGAGATGAAATACCCGACGACGGAAAACACAGCGAAGCAGGCCAGGCAGATGAGCAGCGTCAGCTTTCTGAGCTTGTTCGTATCGCGATCGGTCAAGTCTTTCGGAATGAGCGCCGTCAGCTTCCAATCCTCGATGGGCAAAGCCTGCTGGATGACGATGTGCTCGTCGTCTTCCGCTTGCGTCCACGTCTGGCCGATCGGCGGAGATGATTGTCCCGAAGCTCTGACGACGCGCCCGGTCTCATCGGTAACGAACAGCCCCGTGCCTTCTCCGACCTTCTCATAGTCAACGCTCTCGAACAGATCCTTCATATAGACGCTGAGCCGGAGAAAGCCGATCTCCTTGGACTGAATCTGGCTAATATCGACGATCCTTCTCAGCAGCGATATTCTTCCATAATCTTCATCATCCTCGACGCGCTTCCACTGCATCGTGACGCCGTATTCTTCGGGCGGGTAAAATTTGTACCAATTCCGATCGTAAATTCGCGTAATGTGGTACCAATCGACGGGCCTGATATTCGTCTCCAGCGGATCGGTATAGTAGATGCTGTAGATTTCTTCGAACGTCAGGTTGTGAAAATAGAAGCTCAGCCACATGCGGCGGTCCAGCGTATCGAGCGCGGTTCTGAACTTGGGACGCATATAGTCCCTCATCGCCGCGTAATTCACCCAGCCCGCATCATATTGGCGAAGATGGTCGGCCATCACGTCGTCGAAATAAAGCATATCGGTCACCCGACGGAAATCTTCGGTCCGATCCTCGATGTTGTCCACGATTTGCTGCAGCGTTCCTTGAATGGCGCTTCGCGCATGCTCTCGGAAGGAGCCGACGAACACCGAATTGGCAATGTAACCGAGCAGCGCGATCGGCAGAACGATAAAGGCCGAGTAGGATAACATCAGCTTGTAGCCTAGTGGCAAATAATTGCGGGATTTACGGTTCATGCGCGCCGCCCTCCAGAGCTCCGACTTAACGTTTCCTGCGGTATTCCAGCGGGGTCAGCCCCGTCGTTTCCTTGAACTGCCGGCTGAAGTAGGGCAAATACCGGTAGCCTGCGCGATCGGCGATCTCGTAGATTTTCAGATTCGTATTCCGCAGCAGCTGCTGCGACTGCTCCATCCGCAGGTCGATGACGAAATCGCTGAAATTCATCCCCGTCTCGTCCTTGAACAATACGCCGAGATAATTCGGGGAGAAGGAGAAGGAACAGGCCACGTCCCGCAGCGTAATGTTCTCGTGCAGACGACTGCGAATGTGCTGGATGATATCTTGAATCAGCTTGCCGTTCTTCGAGCGCTTTCGGCTTTGCAGCTTTTCCGACAACTCGAACAGCAGGCGCCTCAGCCAGTCGTGAATGTCGTCGATCGTCTCGAAGTGAATGAGAATATCCAGATTTTTCAGTTCCATCCCCATCAGCGCGAAGAAGTTTTCCTGCATGGAGCGAAGACTGTCGTTCAGCTTCATGACCAGATACATCGTCAGGTTGCGAACGGTCACTTTCGTTCCCATCTGCGAGATGAGCTGGAAGATCGCCGACAACTCGTCGTCCATCCGCACCAGATCGTATTGAGCGACCGCCTTCAGCAAGGAATCCAATTGCAGATCGATCGTCTTCGCCTGGTCGTTCTCAGTCCCCGCTTCGGCGTCGTAGGGCAGAATCTTGCCCTTGCCCCGAAACATCTTGTGTTCGAGCGCCGTCAGCGCTTGGTCATAAGATTGGGACAGTTCCTTCAAGCGGAGGACCTCGTCGCCCAGACCGATCGTGATCGTAAAAGGATACTCCGCTTTTACCCGCTCGGTAAGCTCCGCCAAGCTCTCCGGCGGCAGCCTCGAACCGAGCAGAATCGCCGTTCTCTGCTTCGACAGCTTGCAGATATGCTCGACTTCGCGGGAGTGCAGCAGCTCCGCCAGCAGATCGTAGAACCCGCAGAGCAGGCGCTGCTTCTCCTGCTCGCTGTAGGGATTCAGCTTCCAGTAGTAATCGTCGATTTCCAGCACGGCCACCCGAACCGGCCAGGTCAAGCTGCCCAGACGATACGCCTCGTCCAGCACGTTCAGCTCCTCCCGGTCCGTCGGGGTTTCGAGCAGACCGAGCATGTATTCGTTTTTGGCGATCGGCACGATTTTGCGGAACGCTTCCTCTTCCTCCTTGCGCCTGCGGCTCCTCTCCAAATCCAGACGGATCTTGGTCAGAGAGTGAATCAGCTCCCGATCGTCCATCGGCTTCAGAACGTATCCATGGGCGTTAAGCGACATCGCTTGCTTGACGTAGTTGAAATCCTTATGTCCGCTGACGAAGATGACGCGCAGCTCTTCCTGCTTGTCGAGCGCCCGCCGGGCCAGCTCGATGCCCGACATATTCGGCATTCTGACGTCGGTGACGAGAATGTCGATCTTCTCTCTCTCGATCACTGCGCACGCCTCGAAGCCGCTGTTCACCGCGCCAACGACTTCCAACCCGAGATCGTGCCACGGAATGAACGTTCTCATGCCTTCCAAGTCCAAAATTTCGTCGTCCGCCAGCAAAACTTTGTACATTCGCACCACTCCCCGAAAGTGAGGTAAAGAGGGTATACGTATGTATACCCTCTTGCCTATCTCACCGCATAAGCGATCGTCTCTATTCTCTTCCCATCGCTTTGCGGTTTTCGTGCCATTTTTTCGTTTTGAAATCGAGCACGTCCTGGTACCCGACCTTCATCGCATCCTCGTGCGCCTTGTCGAGAATCCGGTCGACGTCCGCGTCGGACTTCGTGTTCATGAGCGCTTCGGCGCGGGATTTGTCCCAGATGTCCTCGACCGCCGTTTGCTTGATGCCTTCGTCGCTGTCCTTCGCAGGCTCGAGATTGACGAACTCGGTCGCTTCGCCTTGCGTCCGCCAGGCGATGTTATACTGCTGCGAAGTCTCCCAGTTGCGGTCTTGCTCCGGCAGCGTGGACTCGTAATCGCCCTTCGTTTTGTCCGTGAAGACCGCATTGCCGTTCCACGTATACCATGTCGTAATTGCTTGAAGATCTACGAGCTCTTTTTGCTTCTTCACGTAGTTTTCGTTGAATACCGGGGTCGGCACGCCGTCGACGTCCTTGAATTCGTCCCAGAATTCTCCCGGAGGCCCCCACATCAGCACCGACTGCGCTTCGGGACCCGTGAACCAGTCGAGGAACGCGAACGCCTTTTCCGGATCCGGGGTGCTTTTCGTAATCGTAATGATGTTCCAGCCGAGATACGTATAAGTGCCTGGGAAGATTTTGTTGCGGTCGAGCCCCGGTTTGGCGATCGGCCAGATCATCTCGTAGCCGGCTTCCGGATCTTGCGCGGAGAGCAACGCTTGACCTTCTCTCGCGAACTCGGTGGCGTTGATGCTGGCGTAGACGGCGACCTCGCCGTTCAGAATCTTCTCCTTCACTTGATCGCGCGTCTGCGAGAACGCGTCCTGCGTCATCAATTTCTCGCGGTACAGCTGGGCTGCGAACTTCATCGATTCGCGGTAGGTCGGATCGTTGAAGATCGAGGTCATGACGCCGTCCTTCGGACGGGCGCGGTCACCGACCCATCTGTTCAGCGCGTTCTCTTCGAAGGCGGAATACAGAACGTCGAGCAATTGGCCGTCGATCGCGAGATCGGATTCGATCGGAGTGACGCCCGGGTACTTCTCCTTGACCAGCTTCGCGTAGCTGTACAGATCCTCCGTCGTCTCCAGCTTGGGGGAGCCCAGCTCTTTGTAGATTTTTTTATTGATGATCCAGCCGGCGTTGCCGACCGGCTTGTTCGTGTACCAGTTCGGGAACTGGTAGAGCTTGCCGTCCTCGGAGCGCAGCATGTTGCGGAGCTCCTCCGGCACCCACTTCTTCATGTTCGGATACTTGTCGATGTAGTCGTCGATCGGGGCCAGCATATCGTTCTTCCGCATCATCTCGAATTCCGCCGCGCCGCGGTTGAACCAGATCAGATCCGGAAGATCCTTGCCCGCCAGCATCGTGTTCAGCTTCTGCTGCGCGTTGTTGCCGGAAGGAATATATTCGATGTTGACCTTCTTGTTGTCCTTGATCCATTTCGAAGAAATGTCCTGCCCCCACGGCGCCATGGAAAACCAATCGTAGTGCGCATAAAACTTCAGATTCAGCGGCTCGCTGCCCAGTTCGAAAATGTCTGAGACTGGCGTTGCGGGTGCTTCTCCATTGCTTGGAGTTTCCGTACTGCCGGAAGCGCTGCTGGACGAGGACGTGCTGCTGGGCGAAGACGAGTTGCCGGAATTGCCTCCGCCGCAGCCGGCCAGAACCGTCGTCAGCGTGAGCAGCGCCGCGGCCGTCGTAAGCATGGCTTTTTTCTTGCTCATACCTGTCATTGTTTGATTGCCCCTTTCCATATTTAGGGTTCTATGGTCAAAGCATAAATGCTCTAAACCCGGATCTGCTTCGCCTATTCCTTCAGCGAGCCAATGAGCACGCCCTTGACGAAATAACGCTGGACGAACGGATACACGCAGACGATCGGCAAGGTCGCGACCATCATGATGGCCATGGACAGCGAGCGGGAAGTGATCGTTCGGAATCTGCCCAGAGCCGCCGCTGCGGCCGCATCGATCTGCGACAGGTTCTCCGTGGCGATATTGGAATTCAGAATTTGCCTGAGCAGCGTCTGAATCGGAATCAGGTACTCCTTGTTGATGTAGATGCTTGGCACGAACCAGTCGTTCCAGTGAGCGACCGCCGTGAACAGACTAAGCGTGGCGATGACCGGTCCCGACAGCGGAAGCACGATGCGGAAGAACGTTCCCCAATCCCCGCAGCCGTCAATCTTGGCCGACTCCTGCAGCCCTTCCGGCAAGCCGTTAAAGAAGGTGCGGAAAATGATCATATTCCAGACGCTGATCAGGGAAGGGATAATGAACACCCAGAACGAATCCATCAGCCCCAGCCCGCGAATGAGCAGATAGGTCGGAATCAGACCGCCGCCGAAATAGATCGTGACGATGCACATAATCATGTAATACTTGCGCCCGATCAGCTCTTTTTTCGTCATCCCGTAAGCAAAGACGGCCGTCGCCAGAATGGACATGAACGTTCCGACGATCGTGCGCAGAACGGAGACGAAGAACGCCTGAAGCAGCCTGTCGTCCTTGAACACTGTCTCGTAGTTGTCCCACGTCCACGCCCTCGGCCAGAAGGTCACGCCGCCAAGGGCCGTATCCTTCCCTTCGTTAAACGAGATGACAAGCGCGTTCCAGAACGGATAAAACGTGGTGAAAGCGAGCAACAACAACATGGCGTATATCGTAACGACCATCGTTCGGTCGCCGGCCCCTAATCTTCTCATACGTTGTCTCTCCCCTTTCCTCGAAATCGTCGGATTACCATAAGCTGCTGCCGTACCTTCGAGCGATCAGGTTGGCGAACACAAGCAAGGCAACGCTGATGACCGCCCTGAACAATCCGATCGCCGTCGCGAAGGAATAGCGCAAATTCTCGATGCCGATTCGGAATACGTACGTGTCGAGAACGTCCGATACGTTCCAGAGGATCGGATTTTTGGCCAACAGGAGAATGTCTTCGAATCCGGCGTTCAACAGATTGCCGATCGCAAGAATCATGAAGATGATGACGACCGGCATGATCGAAGGAAGCGTGATCAGGAACATCTGCTTGAACTTGCTTGCCCCGTCCACCTCGGCTGCTTCATACATTGTCTGATCGATACCGGCGATCGCCGCCAGGAACACGATGGAGTTAAATCCGATGTCCTTCCAAATATTCGCCGTAATGAGAATCGTCCAGAAATACTGCGGCATGGACAGGAAGCTCAGAGGCTCGTCTATCAGCTTCAATTTCTGAAGGAGGATGTTCACGCTGCCGTTGTCGATCGACAGCATCGAGGAGATAAAGCCCGCTACGATAACCCAGGAAATAAAGTAGGGCAAATAGCTGACGGACTGGACGAATCTCTTGAAAAAACGATGTCTGACCTCGTTCAGCATCAGGGCCAGCACGATCGGCGCGGGAAAGCCGATAAAAAACTTCAGACCGCTGATGACCAGCGTGTTGCGCATAACCTTCAGGAAGTCCGGGCTTTCGAAGAACGCCTCGAAATGCTTGAATCCGACCCAGGGGCTGGCATTAAATCCTTTGATCAGGTTGTAGTCCTTAAAGGCGGTCAGCACACCGTACATGGGCAAATAGTTGAACACGAAGATGAGCGCGAGAGCCGGCAAAACCATCAACTGCATTTGCCACTGCCTGATTATTCTGATAACTATCCCGGCTCCCGCGGAACTGTTTTTCTTCGTCTGAATCGTTAGCTGCGTCATCGCTTTCGCCCCCTGTCGTTCATAATCTAATCTTAAGGGAACGCAAGTTCCAAAAATATTTGCCTAACCAACTATAATTGATACTTTTCACATGACTTGTCGGCGGAAAATGCAAAAAACCCGCTCGGTCGCACCAATGCGCGATGAGCGGGGTTTCTATTGAAATAGGTTATCTTTTAATCGCTGTGATGCGCAATCTTCGGTAATCTGCCGTCCATCGGTTGCCGTCGTAGAGCGTGTCCGTTAATTTATCCGCCGCCTTCCCACTCCAACGCTCGGCCTCTGCTGGCGTGGCGTCCGGGAACATCGCCGTACCGAACATTTCAATCCAATCTCTCATGCCAGCCTCGCCTTTCTCCAACAGAGTCGGCCGGTCCAGCAGAATCGCCGTCCGCACCTCCATTCCATGCTTCTCCAACAACGAAGCATACTCTCCGATCGACGGAAAATACCAAGGCATCACGAACCGATCCTCCGCCCCCTCCTCTTGCAATGTCTGCCTGGTCGCAGACACGATCGCCTGCACGTTCCCCGCGCCTCCGAATTCCGCGACGAACCTCCCTCCGGTCCGAAGTCCAGACAGGAAGCTGCGAATCGCCGCCTCGGGGTCCTTCATCCAATGCAGCGCCGCGTTGCTGAAGACGGCGCCGTATTCGAAATCCGCTCGCCAGTCCATCCCGTCCACGCACCGGAACCGAATATCCGGATATTTCATGCGCGCCCTTTCCACCATTTCCGGGGAAATATCAAGGCCGTATACGTCCGCCCCTCTCTTCGCAATCGCGGCAGCCAGATCTCCCGTCCCGCATCCGTAATCGACAATCGTCTCCCCCTCCGCCGGGTTCAACCAATCGATCAAATCTTCGCCGTACCGGGACACGAAGCTCATCGTTTCATCGTATCCGTCCGCCTGCCAATGGATCTTCTGCGTATTCACCATACCGCTCCACTCCTTATCAAGGTCGATACTCAAGTTATAGCACCTTTCTTTTTATTGTTGAAATATATAAATATTATAATATTTATAGTTTTTAACTATATATAACCTCCGTTCGTTCGCTCGCTCTAACCCGACTCAGGCGGGCTGCAGCTCCTCCAAGCTCCGTTTGCCGGCTCTAACCCGACTCAGGCGGGCTACAGTTCCTCCAACCTCCGTTCGCTCACTCTAACCCGACTCAGGCGGGCTGCAGCTCCTCCAACCTCCGTTCGCTCGCTCTAACCCGGCTCAGGCGGGCTACAATTCCTCCAACCTCCGTTTGCCGGCTCTAACCCGACTCAGACGGGCTACAGTTCCTCCAACCTCCATTCGCTCGCTCTAACCCGACTCAGGCGGGCTACAACTCCTCCAACCTCCATTCGCTCGCTCTAACCCGACTCAGTCGGGCTGCAGCTCCTCGAACCTCCGTTCGCTCGCTCTAACCCGACTCAGGCGGGCTGCAGTTCCTCCAACCTCCGTTCGCTCGCTCTAACCCGACTCAGGCGGGCTACAACTCCTCCAAGCTCCGTTTGCTCGCTCTAACCCGACTCAGTCGGGCTGCAGCTCCTCCAAGCTCCATTCGCTCGCTCTAACCCGACTCAGTCGGGCTGCAACTCCTCCAACCTCCGTGCGCCTGCTCTATAACCCGACTCAGTCGGGCTGCAGCTCCTCCAAGCTCCGTGCGCTTGCTCTAACCAGACTCAGTCGGGCTGCAGTTCCTCCAACCTCCATTTGCCGGCTCTAACCCGACTCAGTCGGGCTACAAGCTCCTCCAACCTCCGTTTGCTCGCTCTAACCCGACTCAGTCGGGCTACAGCTCCTCCAACCTCCGTTTGCTCGCTCTAACCCGACTCAGGCGGGCTACAGTTCCTCCAACCTCCATTTGCCGGCTCTAACCCGACTCAGTCGGGCTACAAGCTCCTCCAACCTCCGTTTGACCGCTCTAACCCGACTCAGGCGGGCTGCAGCTCCTCCAACCTCCGTGCGCCTGCTCTAACCCGACTCAGTCGGGCTGCAGCTCCTCCAACCTCTGTTCACTCGCTCTAACCCGGCTCAGTCGGGCTGCAGCTCCTCCAACCTCCGTTTGCTCGCTCTAACCCGACTGAGTCGGGCTACAGTTCCTTCAACCTCCGTTCGTTCGCTCTAACCCGACTCAGGCGGGCTACAGTTCCTTCAACCTCCGTTCGCTCGCTCTAACCCGACTCAGGCGGGCTGCAGTTCCTCCAACCTCCGTTCGCTCGCTCTAACCCGACTGAGTCGGGCTAAGAAAAACTGTCGAAAACGGTTTTTACGGACATGGTAAAGAAGCCGCAGTATCGGAGTGAGAACTGCGACCACAAACCTTATTCGCTTTTCCTGCATTGCCTAAGACTTTCCTCTTCAGATACATTTTTATGGATTGTTATATTCTTTATCTTAACTCCAGATTCAGGCGTATCAGTCAAAATAAATTGAATTTTATCGTATGAAGGAGCATGGTGTCCTTCATAATTTAGCGCACTTGCATGAACTAAATGTCTGCGTGTACTTGGGGGAGGATGATACAATTTAATTAATCGTTTTAAATTAGAATGGAGCCGTGCGGTAGGACATTCACCAATAAGAAATGGTGATGATAATGCAATATGTATCAAGAAAAGCCGTTGAAGGTGCGATTCATAAGATTTTTTTCAACAACGCTAAGGACACTGAAATTTCGGTCGATGTTCTGATCCGTTCATTGATTGAAGATCTCAATTCCCAACAATTGACCCAAGAGCAAAAAAACAAACTGGGGCAGTATATCTTTTTTAACCCGGATGTAATCCAGCAACTGTAACAATCGGAGACGGAAGCTGAGGA
Organism: Cohnella sp. SGD-V74; assembly: GCF_003001675.1. Classification (GTDB taxonomy): domain Bacteria; phylum Bacillota; class Bacilli; order Paenibacillales; family Paenibacillaceae; genus Cohnella. The sequence goes on from NZ_PVYW01000023.1 coordinate 66,379, forward strand.
CGAGTATACCGCCAATTATGAGGAATACATAAAGTTTAAGAATGCGATCACCAATGAGCCAAGATAATCCATATTCGGTTACATGGAGTCGAACGGCTCTTCGCGCGTTGCTTGGATTCAACAAAGTTGATCATGATTATGTTTGCCGTTTGCTCAGATAGATAAAGTGGCCGATTATGGAAATTATCGATATACAGCATCCGTCCTCCTTTTACCAACGACTAGTCTTCCTCTTCTCGGCGTGTTTCAAAACACATCTCTGTAAGCGTCAATCTCTCCCCACCTGTCAGCGCTCACGTACTTTGTCGGTGCCGTAATCACCGCCATTTTGACGAGCACTGACACTAGAATGAAATTATTGACTTACCTGGAGAACCAGCAGAAAAGTTAATTGAACTATCACAACAATTCTTGTACTACATTGGGAGTGCTGGATTAGGGGAAAGTTTACTTTACTGCAACTTGATCTTGATGAAAACAACAAAATGAGGAATCATGACATTATATATGAATTCAATAACTCGATAACCGCCTTCTCACCAAGGCGGTTTTATAATGGTCAATTATTATCCATATTAGAATTCAACAGAGTCCAAAATAAAAAAACCAAACCTCGGCGGTTTGGCTTCTGTTTCCTTACGGCTGATATGCAGTTCACTTCTTCCAGAACAACGACGGCCTTAGGATAGATTTAGTCTGATAACTAGCTTCCTCTTCTTTAGCCAGATGTTGCACCTTACTAACATTCGCTTCCGAAACGGTAGCAAATTTGCTGTCACTAGTCCACGGCTGCTCAAAGTAAACCTTTCGAGCCTTTGGATCAAAAGCCTTCACGTGGTTCATGTTTACGACATTAGTGCGGTCCAGACGTTCGAAGCCCAGATCCTTAAACAGGACGAGTAGTTCTTCAAGCGTGGTGGGGTAGAAATACATGTTGTCCTTCGTATAGAACTCAGGACCATCCGACGTAGGCTTGATCGCAATTAAATCCTCAACGTTAACAACACATGGGTTTCCATCGCGATCTAGCAAGTGGATTTGGTTAGACATGAAATCATCCCCTTTCTAACGTTTAACAAGTATTACTTCTTTAGTTCGGCAGGAATTTCGGGACGGTGCCAGAAGGTCCATGAAGCCGTGCTTACGAATACAACAGCAACCAGTGCAAGGAGTTTTGAAACACTTACGGCTACAGATCGTTTCATTCTATCACCTCCTTTTTAACGAGATTGTAGAAACCGCTTGAAAAAAGTGAGCAATAGCAATGGTTGAACTCAGAAAAAAGAAATTCACTCCAATAATTAATAGAGATATAAGTTTCAATAAAGGAAAATACTTTTTAGGAATTCGAGCATGGCCTTCAATATTAGAAGGTGCAAATATCATTATAATAACTAAGTTTATACAAATAAAGTATACTGTCCAACTTGCATTCAATGAAATATGTGGAGCTATCGAGAGCAATATAGTCGATAACAAAGAACAATGCATGGCTTTCCTTAAATGAAGCCCGCCGGAAAAAAAACGCAATATAACGAATGCCAACGCCCCGAGCATTGTCATGCCTAATGTTCCAGTAATGACCCCAACCGTTCCAATAAATAGAACCGTGAGTAGGGTTTGAATAATTCCTTCAAGAGAGAATTTCATTACGGCAACGCTAGCCGTATTATCCGGGTCTGCTCTCTTTATTGATTCGGCAATACGAAGAGCTAAAGATTCAATCATTTTTTCTCCCGTCCCTTTTCACAGAGAGATATATCAACCCTAACAGCGCGATAAAGAGAAATATTGAAACAAATAGATTAGGAACGTTCTTAAACAAAACGAACATAAGATTAACAATAAAAATTGCCACAATCGATAAGGATATGAACACAAGGAACGGGCGATTGTCTCTATCAAAGAACCTGATCCGTTTAAATCGGCTATTATTTTCTACAAAACTGAATCCACCCTTTTGCAAGTAAATAACAAGCCCAAACATAAACATCATGAACGCTGAAGCCGATTGCATGATAAATGCGTTTCTTGTGTATGGCTCGATTTCTCCAATACTTCCAAAGTGTATTGTAACTGTCGCAATAATCCATGAAACGATAAAATTAATTAAGTACCCGGTGGTCACCATTACAGTAGCATTAAATAAATGAACCCTTAGAAAAAAAACGACAAAGCATATCATTAAACCCGCTTGAACCAAGGGTGAAATTGCTCTTAATGATTCCGTTTGCAACGTATTCGACACAAGACTCAACACAACAGAAAAAATAGCAAATTTTAATACATACTCATTAATATTGAATCGAAACAACACAAGTATAAAAAACACAAATGCAATATATTCAAGCGATGAGAAGAACACAAAGCTAGCAAAATTCATTTTTGAATTGTTCCTCCAGCATAAAATAGTCCTGCTCCTATTTTATCATTTTCAATTCATTCGTATCTATAATTTTCTAAAAAGTATGTTGAAAAAATAAATTAACTTATCCAATTTTCCTATATTAAATGGTATAAAAGGTTTATATCATTCTTCTTGGAGGTAAAAATTGGATTCCATAATCAATTTTTTGAAATTAAACATTCTTGTATCCATTCCGCAATTTTTCGTTTACTGGCTATTTTGTTTTTCATTTATAAATCCCCAACCGCCGAAACTGATAAAAAGACTGTTTCTAATGGCCGTTATTCATTCTGTGTATACCGATTCGCTGGTCCTAGTATTGCCTACTTATATGCATCTAATTAATACTACGTTGACTGGCATCCTGCTGACGTTTCTATTTTTCCGGGACTTAAAAACTAAACAAAAAATTGTCGTTTACTTATTTTTGCTCGTGTTTTCAATCGTTATGGATATGATTTTAGCGACGATACTTGTTTACCTTATAGGAATTCCATCCCGTGAATCCTTTTTGCGCGAAGACTTGTTGAAGATACTCCCGGTATTGTATCCTCAACTTTTCGTAGTCTCGATCTTGTCCTGGTTTATTCGCGCCCGCAAAAATAATTATGGAAAAAAGATATTTTCGATATTATCGGATATTGAAAAAGGAACTCTCGCAAAAGTTTCTTCCCTTATCGTGATTCAATTTATACTGCTAGGGTCTTTACAACTAATTCAAATCAGTACCGAAAAACATAACTTCTATTTGAGCATCATCCTCGTCTACCTCACCATCCTAGTCAGTCTACTAGCCCTAGTCTCGATCATCCGCCTGCTGGTGAGAACAAGAGAACAAGCGGCCAAGTCGACGCAAGAGGTATACATAGACGACATTAACGATATGTTCACGTCGATTCGCGGGCAGAGGCACGACTTTCTGAATCACGTTCAAGTGATCCATACGATGGTGCAAATGGGCCGAACGGAGCAGTTGAAAGCCTATGTCGGAGATCTGGTCAAGGAGACCCGGGACGTGAGCGATATCGTTCACCATTCTTCTCCGGCGCTCGCCGCCTTCATTCAAGCGAAGACGGCGGTCTCTATCGGTAAAGGCATCGATTTTACATACGAACTCCCCGCCAAGTGGGATGCCGGCGAAACGACGGTTAAAGTGATCGACATTATCAAAATCATGGGCAATCTCGTAGACAACGCATTCGACGAAGCTATGAACCTCCCGCAGCAGGAGCGAAGCGTCTTCGCCTCTATTCGCGTCTTGGAGGACGGATCGATCGAACTTCTAGTCTCCAATCGCGGCCGCTCCTTGACGGCGCACGATCGGCAGCTTATTTTCAAACCGGGGTATACGACGAAGGGGGAAGGACATAGCGGGCTCGGGTTGGCCATCGTCCAAGAGAGGGTCAAGCACTACAAAGGCTCGTTGGACCTGGTGTCCGACGAGAGGGAAGGGCTGACTACTTTCAAGGTCTACCTTCCGGAAATAAGCGCGTAATTCCTCTCTATCCATTATTTTAATATTTACGAGAATCCTCCCATTCCGGAAAATAGGTAGCAACGAGTTTGTTTCTATCAGGCTCACGCCGCCTTGGCATCGACCGACATGGGAGGATTTTTCTATTGAATCGACATCGAGTTCATCTTCGCGCTGCCCTGCTGACCGTTATTTTTGCCATATTGCTTATTCCGATGCCTCCAGGGAACGCTGGGAGCGAGATCCAGGTTACATACAACGGCGCCAAAATTGCGTTTCAAGCCGCCCCTTTCGCCAAGAACGGCGCTACATACGTTCAAGCGCGGTCGCTGCTGAACGCCGTCGGATTGCAAGTTCAATGGCTGGACAAGACCAAGTTCAAGCTGTTCCGGGCGGGTACAGTCATCGATATGGAGGTCGGAAAAACCTCTGCCGCTCTCAACGGGAGCAAGCTGTCTCTCTCTCACGCGCCGATTCTCTCTAATTCGACGTTGTTTCTGCCGGTGCGTCCCGTTTCTGCTCTATTAGGTTTACAAGTAGTCTGGTCCGCTTCCGTAAATACGGTCGCCTTGACCGCTTCGGGAACGAAACCGGCGGCTCCCCCGTACCGAATCATCGCTTACTATCCGTACTGGGCCTCCTATCAGAAGCTTGGCCTGTCCCGCTTCGCCGAGTCCGGAATCACCCATCTCAACTACGCGTTCGCCAACATTCGGGGAGGCGAAGTCGTAGCGGGCGACGCTGCGGCGGATCGCGTTAACTTCGCCGAGTTAAAGCAGATCAAGAAAGAGAACCCGGCATTAGAAGCTTTGATCAGCGTAGGCGGTTGGAGCTGGTCCGGACAATTCTCCGACATTGCCCTGACCGCCGCTTCGAGAACCAGGTTCGCGGAAAGCGCGGTGCGATTCATTCGGGAACATGGATTCGACGGCGTCGACCTCGATTGGGAATACCCGGTGTCCGGAGGGCTGTCCTCGAATCGGACGAGACCGGAAGATAAGAAGAACTTTACTCTGCTGCTGCAAGAACTAAGAAACAAGCTGGACGAGGCGCGCCAAAAAGACGGCAAACCGTACTTGCTGACGATTGCCGCCGGAGCTTCATCAAGCTATGTCGCCAACACGGAAATGGACAAGGTCGCGGCCATCGTCGATTGGATCAACTTGATGACATATGATTATCACGGAAGCTGGGAGAAGACCGCCAATCATCACGCTCCCTTGTACTCGGATCCGAAGCGGCCCGCAACTTCCGGAGCGAGCGCGAACGATACGGTCAATTTCTTCCTCAAAGCAGGCGTTCCCGCGAACAAGCTTGTACTGGGCATTCCTTTCTACGGACGGGGATGGACCGGATGCGCGGCAACCGGCAGCGGACTCTCGCAAGCTTGCAAAGGCTTGTCCGACGGAGCAGTGGCGGCGGGCGTTCACGAGTTCGGGAATTTGGAGAAACAAGGCTGGATCGGAGGCAACGGTTTTGTCCGCTATTGGGACGACGTCGCCAAAGCTCCATGGCTGTACCAGAAAGCGACAGGGACCTTCGTCACTTACGAAGATCCCGAATCGCTCGCTTACAAAGCCGGTTACATTAAAACCAAGGGGCTCGGAGGCGCCGTCGCTTGGGAGATCAGCCAGGACTTCAACGGCACGCTGCTGAAGAAGCTGACCCAGGCTCTGAAGTAACGATCAGGCAGACCGCTAATCACTCGCCAACCGCCCAAGCCGGATATTGGGGCTGACCCACAAGTAATAGCGTACAAGATTGTCGATGAAAAGAAGGTGGGCATCTATCTCCCGGAGACTGCCTCATACGGGCCTGAAATCACCTCTTAACGGGTTTACCGTTCCCATTTCAGGATCACGCTTTTGGGGCCCCCGCAAAGTAATCGGAATAAGCTTCGAAGCTTAACGTCACTTTGTGGGGTATCTTGCATCGGAGGGAGATAGATGCCCATGATCACCCATCCATCGATAATCGTTCGGTACGACTTGGTTTACTTATGGGACAGCCCCGTCTCACCGGTTGAGCAAGCTGCCGACGTATCGAAGCAGCTCGTTGGCGCAGACCGGGCAATAGTGGTGCTCGTCGATGAGCCGCTTCGTCACCTCGTTGATGCGCTTGAGCTGGCTCTCGTCGGGCGTCTTCGTCGAAGTCGTAATTTTCACGATGTCCTTCAGATCGGTGAACAGCTTCTTCTCGATCGCCTCGCGAAGCCGGTCGTGCATGCTGTAGTCGAACTTCTTGCCCTTGCGGGAGTACGCCGACAGGCGGATAAGAATTTCTTCGCGAAACGCTTTCTTCGCGTTCTCCGACACGCCGATCTGCTCCTCGATCGAACGCATCAGCCGTTCGTCCGGGTCCATCTCTTCTCCGGTCAGCGGATCTTTGATCTTCGACCAGTTGCAATAGGCTTCGATGTTGTCGAGATAGTTCTCGAACAACGTGCGGGCCGACTCCTCGAACGAATAGACGAACGCCTTCTGAATTTCCTTCTTCGCCAGATTGTCGTACTCCTTGCGCGCGACGGAGATGTAGTTCAGATACTTCTCCCGCTCCTCCCTCGTAATCGAAGGATGCTGGTCGAGCCCTTCCTTAAGCGCGCGCAATACGTCCAGGGCGTTAATGCACGGCAGGTCGTGCTTGATCAGCGCGCTCGAGATCCGGTTGATGACGTAGCGCGGATCGATGCCGGACATGCCTTCCTCGCTGAACTCGTTCTGCATCTCCTTCAAGTCGGCTTCCTTGTAGCCTTCCACCTCTTCGCCGTCGTACATCCGCATCTTTTTGATCAGATCCATCCCCTGCTTCTTCGATTCCTTGAGACGGGTCAGAATCGAGAAGATCGCGGCGGCGCGCAGCGCATGCGGCGCGATATGGATGTGGCTCATGTCGGACTGGCCGATCAGCTTCGTGTAAATCTTCTCTTCCTCGGACACCTTCAGATTGTACGGAATCGGCATGACGATCATCCGCGACTGCAGCGCTTCGTTCTTCTTGTTGGCGATGAACGCCTTGTACTCCGATTCGTTCGTGTGGGCGATAATCATCTCGTCCGCGCTGATGAGCGCGAACCTGCCCGCCTTGAAGTTGCCCTCCTGCGTCAGCGAGAGCAGGTTCCACAGAAACTTCTCGTCGCACTTGAGCATTTCCTGGAACTCCATCAAGCCCCGATTCGCCTTGTTCAGCTCTCCGTCGAAACGGTAAGCCCGCGGATCGGATTCCGAGCCGTATTCCGTAATCGTCGAGAAGTCGATGCTCCCGGTCAAGTCCGCGATGTCCTGAGACTTCGGATCGGACGGGCTGAACGTGCCGATGCCGACGCGGTTTTTCTCCGAGATCAGCACGCGCTCGATCGGCACCTGCTCGATGTCGTTGCCGAACTCCGTCTTCAGCCTCATCTGGCAGGACGGACACAGGTCGCCTTCAATCCTTACGCCTAGCTCCTTCTCGATCTCCGGGCGAAGCTCGTCAGGAATCAGGTGCAGAGGATCTTCCTGCATCGGGCAGCCCTTGATTGCGTAGACGGCTCCCCTCGACGTTCTGGAATACTGTTCGAGCCCTTTCTTAAGCAGCGTTACGATCGTCGATTTGCCCCCGCTGACGGGTCCCATGAGCAGCAAAATCCTTTTGCGCACGTCAAGTCTTCTGGCAGCGGAGTGGAAATACTCCTCCACCAGCTTTTCCATCGTCTGATCCAAGCCAAAAATCTCGGAGTTAAAAAACTTGTATTTTTTGCTTCCGCCCGACTCTTCCACCCCATGGGACACGATCATATCGTAAACCCGGGCGTGAGCGGTCATCGCCGGAGAATTGTCGCGGCGAAGAATGTCGATGTAATCCCGAAAAGTCCCCGACCAGCTTAGCTTCTCACTCTCGGCCCGATACTCTGAGATCCGACTGAAGATGTCCATGCCGCTTCCTCCTCGCAGCTTTCTCTACTCTGAACTTGACGTAATATATTCTTATGCGGGGAGAAGGACGAATTTGACCTGACATTCGCTGTCATGGCTAAAACCCTATGTCCCGTGTGCTATAATGGCGATAAATCGAGAACACGAAGCTCTGATCAGGAGGAGATTACGCCTTGGCCGTCAAATTGGAAACCGAATTGTACCCGCCGGTCAAAAGCTTCTTCGCCTCCCGAGGGTACGAAGTCAAAGCGGAAATTCGCGGCTGCGATCTGGTCGCCTACCGCCCCGAAGAAGAAGGCGATCCCGTCCCCACGATCGTCGAAATGAAAAAAACGTTCACGCTGCCGCTGCTCCTGCAAGGAATAGACCGTCAGAAGACCGGAGCGTCCGTCTGGCTCGCCGTGGAGAGGAACCGTGTGAAAAAAGGGGCGCACAACCAGAGGTTCAACGAGATCACTCATCTATGCAGAAGGCTGAACCTCGGATTTATGACCGTCACCTTCTATCGCACGAAATCGCCCGTCGTCGACGTCTGGTGCGAACCTGCGGAAATCCGCCGCGCCTCTCCCGTCCCCGTCTCCCTGACCCCCTCCGCGACGGCGGCGGAGACGGGAGAGCTCTATACCCTCCAGCCGAGAGGGAGAAGCAAGGCCAAAGCCAACAGGCTGCTCAAGGAATTCAACGCGCGGAGCGGAGACTACAACGTCGGAGGCAGCTCGAAGCGGAAGCTCGTTACCGCCTACAGGGAGAAGGCGATCCAGTGCGCGCTTGCGCTCGTCTGCCACGGTCCCTCCGCTCCCCGTCAAGTCCGGGATTGGACGAATTGCCCGAATGCCGGCACGTTTCTGCGCGACAACCACTACGGTTGGTTCAGAAAAATTGCCAAAGGCGTATACGAAGTGACGGACGCGGGGACGGCGGCTTTGGAGGAATACGGGGAAGTGACGCGCGTGTGGGCCCGGCAGTTTCCGTGGGCAAGCGCGTATGCGGCGGACCCGTCGGAAGAACGTTCGGAAGGAGCGGCATCCCAATGAATGAAGATCGCTATCCGATCGACCTCGGTCCTTCGTCCCTGTATGCCTCCTTGCCCGCGGAGATAACGGTAGAAGGCTCGCCCTATTGGCTTGTCCGCGACCCCGAAGGGGAATATCGTCTGCTGATGGCCGTCTGTCCCCATGCGGGGGGAGACGTACGTCCACATGAGGACATCTTCTATTGCCCGCTGCACTTCTGGACGTTCCATGGGAAAACCGGGGTTTGCCTGAGCGACCCCGGCTATCGATTGGCTTATCGTAAGGTCGCCGTGAACAACGAGCGCCTCTACGCATCAGCCGAGCTGCATTAATTGCGGGACCAGCGTCCCGTAAATTCTTCGATGCTCTCGGCCAGCCTCGCCACTCCCTGGCGGATCTGCCGCTCGTCGGCGAAGGCATGGGTAACTCTGACGGTGTTCGGCTTCGGATCTTTCGTAAAGAACGGAGCACCCGGTTGGAAAATAACGCCTTTCAGCCATGCGCCCCGCAGCAATGCCTCTCCGTCCAGTCCCGGAGGCAGCACGAGCCAGAGATGCAGCCCTCCCCTCGGTTCCGCCCAAGCCAACTCGTCGATGCCTTGACGGGACAACTGGTCCGTCATCATCCTCTTGCGTTCCCGGCATTGAATTCTCAGCATATCGAGCAGCGGCTCCAGCGGCTGCTCCTCGATCAACCCGGACAACGCCCGCTGTTCGATCGGGCCTAACGCGTGTTTCCTGGCATTCTCTCCTGCAGAGAACAAAGGGCGGTTGACTGGCGCCGCGGTTCCGGCGATCCAGCCGACGCGCGAGCCCGCGATCAGCCCCGGAGGCAGCTGACCGATGGAGAGCACGCCCGGTTCCAGCAGCCGCTGGGCGGAAGCCGGCTCTTCGGCCTCGTAGAGCAGCATCTCCTGCCTGTCGTCGACGACCAGCAGCACGCCGGCTTCCCGGCACCGATGGAAGACGGCGGCCTTATGCTCCACGCTCCACTTCGCCCCTTCCGGCTCCGTGCAGGACGGAGCGACGTACACCATCCTGGGCCGATAGCGGAATAGAGCTGTCGTCAGCGCTTCCGGGTCCATCCCTTTCCGGTCTCCGTCGACCGCTTCCACTCTCATCCCGGCTTTGCGGAACGCTTGCAGCGCCGTACGCGACGTAAGGCGTTCGGTCAAGACGGTGTCGCCGGGCTGCAGCGCCTCCCCGATAATCCAGCTTAGCGCTCCGTCCGCCCCTTTCGTGAACTTGATGCGGCTGCCGCTGCCCCCGGTCTTCCCGTGCAGCAAGCCTTTGGCGAATTGCTCCTTCAATTTCTCTTCCCTGACACTGCCGGATTCCCGCCGCCCCAGGCCGAACTCTTCCGCCGCCAACTCCCCTGCGGCGGCTTCCACGCGCTCTTCCCAATCCGACGAGGAAACGAGTCCTTCTTTCGGCCACCCGCCCATCCAGTTGATGATCGAACTCACGGCGACTCCCTCCCCTTGCGATGTTGGCCACGGTTTCATTTATATGCCCGGCGAGCGAAGATCATCAACCATTCCGGTTTGTTCACAACATTTTGCGTTTTCTTTTTGACAAGGGTTGGTTATAATAAGGGGTAGTTAATCGGAGGTGTAGGATATGTTCCTTTCGGCAGCTGGCGAAGCGGCGCAAGAAGTGATCTTATTCGGGATGTCCCACAAGTTTTGGATTGTCGTTCTTGTCATGGCGTTGTTCATCGGCGCAATTTTGACCTCTTCGTATAACGATGATAAAACCAAAGGTCTCTAAAATAGCCGCCAACAAAACCGGAACCCAAGGGTTCCGGTTTTGTTTATCCGCATAACGACAAAAACGACAAAAACCGTCCCCGATCGGGACGGTTTTGTCGTGCCGGTATCTTTACAGCCCGTGCATCTCTTTCACGCAAGTAGCGCACACGTAACGCTCCTTGAATTCTCCGACGGATTCCATCGAAGAGCAGAACACGCAACGGGGCCGATAACGTTCCAAAATGATATGATCGCCTTGAACCAATATTTCTACGGGATCCCCTTCATTCATCTGGTACCGTTTGCGCAACGATTTCGGAAGAACAATCCTTCCCAATTGATCCACTTTACGAACTACGCCTGCAGGTTTCAATGCAGTTCCTCCATTCATACGCTAGTCTAGCTGGTTATCTCGAAACCTTTTAGCCTAATTGACCACTTTATACGGTTCTATACGCGTTGCTTATTCCCTTCCCTTTAACCAATTTGCTTAGGATTATGCAATTTTCGACATTTCATATCGAATCGATGAGAATAATGTCGAAATAAGAGATCAGGACAACGGGAATTCATTTTGCCGCAGCGCCTCGAACACGACGATCGCGGCCGAGTTGGCCAAGTTCAGCGATCGCACCTTGTCCGTCATCGGGATGCGCATGCACGTATCGAGATGAGCGTCCAGCATGTCCTGCGGAAGCCCCTTCGTCTCCCGGCCGAATACGAAGAAATCCCCTTCACGAAACGCGAAGTCCGTATACCGCTTGGTCACGCGGGTACTCGCGAAGAAAAACCTCGCTCCCGCATGGGCCTCTTTCACTTCTTCGAACGAATCGTAATAGGTGATGTGAACGGAATGCCAATAATCGAGTCCGGCTCTCTTCAGCACTTTGTCGTCGGTGGAGAAGCCGAGCGGGCGCACCAGGTGAAGATGCGTACCGGTAGCGGCGCAAGTTCTGGCGATGTTGCCGGTATTGGCCGGAATTTCCGGGTTCACGAGCACGATGTGAAAAGGCATATCGTTGTGCCTCCTTGTTGCGAAAAAAATCGAAATAGCGGCTTGACGCCGCTATTTCCGTCGTTCGTTATCCGTTGTGTCTAACAATTAACCGTTGCGGCTCTGGAAATCGCGCATGAAGCCGACCAGCGCTTGCACGTTTTCCGGAGGAACGGCATTGTAGATCGACGCTCTCAAGCCGCCGACGCTGCGATGGCCTTTCAAGCCGACGAAGCCTTGCGCTTCGGATTCCTTCGCGAACTGCTTCTCCAGCTCTTCCGTCGCCAGACGGAAGGTCACGTTCATGATCGAACGGCTGCCGGCTTCCGCGAAGCCACGATAGAAGCCTCCGCTCGAATCGATCGTATCGTACAGAAGGTTCGCCTTCTCGCGATTGCGGGCTTCCATGCCGTTCGCCCCGCCGTTCGCCTTCACCCATTTCAGCACTTCGCCCGCCATATAGATTGCGAACGTAGGAGGCGTATTGTAGAGCGAATCGGCCTTCGCGTGCGTAGCGTAACGCAGCATCGTCGGCACGGCGCCTTCGGGCTTGGCGATCAGATCCTCGCGGATAATGACGATCGTCACGCCGGATGGGCCGAGGTTCTTCTGCGCGCCGGCATAGATCAAGCCGAATTTCGACACGTCGATCGGACGGCACAGAATGTCGCTCGACATATCCCCGATCAGCGGCACGCTGCCCGTATCCGGATAATCCGACCATTGCGTGCCCTCGATCGTCTCGTTGGAAGTCAGATGCACGTAAGCCGCGTTGCCCGGCACCTTCAATTCCTCCGCCGACGGGATACGCTTGTACGAATCAGCTTCCGACGAGGCCGCGATCGCGACTTCCCCGAACAGCTTCGCTTCCTCGATCGCCTTCGTCGCCCAGCTTCCCGTTGCCACGTAAGCTGCCGTCGTACCCGCGCGAAGCAGGTTCAGCGGAATCATGGCGAACTGCGTGCTGGCTCCGCCTTGAACGAACAATACTTTGTAGCCTTCCGGAATTGCCAACAGCTCGCGCAGCAGCGTTTCCGTCTCATAATGAACCTTCTCGTAGATCGCTCCCCGATGAGACATCTCCATCAAGGACATGCCGCTGTCCCCGTATTCGACAAATTGCTTCTGAGCGTTCTCCAGTACTTCGAGCGGCAATGCCGCCGGGCCGGCGTTAAAATTGTATGCGCGGTTGGCCATCTCGTCCCCACCTTGTCTGAAATCATAATAGGCTAATCATATCAGAGCTTTACTCCGCTCGGCAACCTTTATCCGTCGATATTCACCGAATGTTCGACTAAATTCCGAACGAAAGCGATATCAACTTCTATAAACCTTCGGTTTTCGACACATCAAAACGCAGCCTCCACCCCGAAGGATGAAGGCTGCGACGCTTGCCGTATCGATTATAGAATTAGCAATCGAAGTAAAGGCTATACTCGTGCGGGTGAATGCGGATGGATACCGCTTTGGCTTCCGCGCGTTTAACGCTGACGTAGTTCTCGATGAATTCCTTCGTGAATACGCCGCCTTCGGTCAAGAAATCATAGTCCGCTTCCAGAGCGTCAAGCGCTTCGTCCAGTGTTCCTGGAACGCTGCGGATTTCTTTCTTCTGCTCGTCGGACAGCTCGTAGATGTTCGTGTCGAAAGGACCATAGCCAAGAGCCGAAGGATCGATCTTGCGCTTGATGCCGTCCAGACCGGCCATCAGCATCGCTGCGAACGCCAGGTACGGGTTAGCCGTGGAGTCCGGAGTACGGAACTCGATGCGGCAGCCTTTAGGCGTAACTGCAGCTACCGGAATACGAACCGCTGCGGAACGGTTGCCTTTGGAATAAACCAGGTTAACCGGCGCTTCGTAACCAGGCACGAGACGTTTGAACGAGTTCGTGGACGGGTTCGTGATCGCAATCAGAGCCGGAGCGTGGTGCAGGATGCCGCCGATGTAGTACAGCGCCAGTTGGCTCAGGTTGGCGTATGCGCCTTTTTCGTAGAACAGAGGCTCGCCTTCGTTAAAGATGGAAGAGTGAACGTGCATTCCGCTTCCGTTGTCCCCGAACAGAGGCTTCGGCATGAACGTTGCGACTTTGCCGTATTGGCGCGCTACGTTGTGGACGATATATTTATACTTCATAAGGTTGTCAGCGGTTTTCGTCAGCGTGTCGAAACGGAAGTTGATTTCCGCTTGACCGGCCGTAGCCACTTCGTGGTGGTGACGTTCTACGCGCAGTCCGCTCTCTTGCAGCTGGCGAACCATTTCGCTGCGGATGTCTTGTTGGGAGTCGACCGGAGCAACCGGCACGTATCCGCCTTTGACTCCGACTTTGAAGCCGAGGTTGCCGCCTTCTTCTTTGCGGTTCGTGTTCCAAGCCGCTTCTTCGGAATCTACGAAGTAAGAGGAAGAGTTCATCGTGGATTCATAACGAACGTCGTCGAAAATGAAAAATTCGGATTCAGGCGCGAAGAACGCTGCCGTTCCCACACCGGATTTCTGCAAATATTCTTCGGCTTTGTGCGCGATGGAACGCGGATCGCGGTCGTAACGCACGCCGTCTGGAGTATAAATGTTACAAATGACGATCAACGTCGGATGAGCCGTGAAAGGATCGACGTAGACAGATTCCGTGTCCGGCATCATAACCATGTCGGATTCTTCGATTCCGCGGAAGCCGTTGATGGAGGAACCGTCGAAAGCGACTCCGTTAACGAAAGTTTCCGCCTCTACCTCAGTAGCCGGCAACGTGATGTGGTGGCCACGGCCTGCGAGGTCGACGAAACGGAAGTCTACGAATTCGATACTTTTTTCCTTGATGAGGTCCAATACTTGTTGAGCTGACATTTGAATTTCCTCCCCATTTCCGAACATTAAGTTCTTAAAACCGATCTAATGTTCAAGTTTTCACCGAACTTATGAAGTTATTATAAAACTCTCCTATAGGAGCGTCAATACTTATGTCAGGTATTTTTTGCGCTTGTGTTAGCAATTCTTACAACTTCAATAATTGTTCATAAATATTGGTCTATTATGAGGGTTAGACAAGGCTGATTCATGAATGCGCTTACGCGCTAAAACCCGTAAATACCTTACATCACCCCTATTCGGCACCCCGACTAACCGATTATTTTCCGGAAACATGTTTTCCCCGTCAGTTTCTCTCCCGCCGCCAATTGTTCTCGTTTTCCGAACGAACCGTACAATTCGCAATACCTGACAAGCCGTCCGCTCTCATTGTTGATTTCCGTCAAAAAAAGAGCCGAACGTCCCCGGAATTCCGGGCAACGATCGACTCTCTCTTTATAGAAGCGATTTATTTGATCCAGGTTGCGAACGCTTCGGCCGGCTCCTTCGCCGTATCGAACTTCTTGCCGAGAAGCGGAGCGAGCTGCTCCAGTTCCTTCAGCAGATTGGCGAATTGATCCGGGAACAGCGACTGAACGCCGTCTCCCGTCGCCGAATTGTCCGGGTCGGTGTGCATTTCGATAATCAGGCCGTTCGCTCCTGCCGCTACGGAAGCTTTCGTCATCGTCTCGACGAGCTCGCGGCGGCCTGTCGCATGGCTCGGGTCGGCGATAACCGGAAGGTGGGACAGCTGCTGGATGACCGGGATCGCCGCCAAATCGAACGTGTTGCGCGTGTACGTCTCGAACGTGCGGATGCCGCGCTCGCAGAGCATGACGTTCGGGTTGCCGCCGGCCAGAATGTACTCGGCCGCATTCAGCCACTCGTCGTAGGTTGCGCTGAATCCGCGCTTGAGCAGTACGGGATTCTGGATCGTTCCCAGCTTGCGCAGCAAGTCGAAGTTCTGCATGTTGCGCGTTCCGACCTGCATAATGTCGGCGTACTCGGCGCACACGTCCACGAACTCCGGCGCCATGACTTCGGTAATCGTCACGAGCCCGTACTTGTCTCCCGCTTCCTTCATCCACTTGAGCCCTTCGATGCCGATGCCCTGGAAGCTGTAAGGTCCCGTCCGCGGCTTGAACGCGCCTCCGCGAAGCACTTGGCCGCCCGCAGCCTTGACCAGTCTGGCGATTTCGTCGATCTGCTCCGGCGTCTCCACCGCGCAAGGCCCGCCCATCACGACGAGGTTGTCGCCGCCGATCTTCACGCCCTTAATCTCGATAATGGTGTCGTCCGGATGGAAATCCCGGCTTGCGAGCTTATACGACTTCGAAATTTTAATGACGTTCTCTACGCCCTTCATCGAACGAATATGTTCGGCAAGCGACGGCTCGGCTTTGCCGATAATGCCGATGACGGTCCGGTCGGTTCCACGGGACACGTGCGCTTGCACGCCGGATTGCTCAATGTAACGTACGATTTCGTTAATTCTTTCTTCTGCGATATGAGGGGAAGTAATGACGATCATGACGTTCACTCTCCTGAATATATTAACGCGTATACGCTGTGACGCTTATACGCTTTTAAGCACTAAAGTAAATATAGAGGATAAAAAGCCCTATGTCAACCCCCGAAGTGACATAGGGCTTTGATTCTCGGCACGAGTTCGTCGTCTTAGCTTGCGGCGAATACGGCTTGCGCGAACCGTCGGCCGGCGCTTGACCTCACGCTTCCAAGCGGGCGCGAATCAGCTTGCGCTTGTCTTTGCGCTTCGCTTTGTAGGCATTCAAGCTGTAACGAATCAGAAAGAAGCACAGCAGCCCGAGCAGAGCGCCGTCCACCATTCCTCCGACGATCAGCTTCAGATTCGTCAGCAGCAGATGGTTGATCCATTCCGGCACGATCGGAAGATGAATGCTGAGATGCTTCGGCAAGATCCAGCCGCCCACCTTGGAGTTCGGGTACATCATCGGAATGTAGATCACCTTGCCGATGACGAAGCCGATCAGCGCCGCCGGCAAGTTGCCTCTCAGCAGCAGGCAGAGCGGGAAGATGAGCACGAACGCGACTCCCAGCGTCGGCAGCGTGAACATTTCCACGGCAATGCCGATCGCAAAACCCATCGCTACGATAGAAGCGCCGCCTTTTGCCCTCAACAGCAGGATATACTTATATTTCAGCCAACGAACAAGCGAGTGTAGGCGACGCATAGGATGCTCCTTCCATGACGCAGACGGCCGCGAAGCCGCCCTTACTGACTCGTCTCTGCCGATTTGACCTTGACGTTCGGCAACAGCTTGTTCGGATTAACGGTCCGCTTGATCGGCCATGTCGACGGGTCCGAGGAGTCGAACTGCTCGATATAGGCGATTACTTCCTTCGTCAGAGCCGTCGGCGTGGACGCACCGGACGTGACCGCAACCCGTTCGAGCCCTTGCAGCCATTCCTGCTTGATCTCGGACACGTCCGCCACGCGATAGGCAGGAACGCCCGCGATCTCCTGGGAAACCTGGGCCAGACGGTTGGAGTTGTTGCTGCGCGGATCGCCGACGACGATGCACAGCTGCGCTTCCCCCGCTTGACCGGCTACGGCTTCCTGACGGACCTGCGTGGCAAGGCAAATCTCGTTGTGGATTTCCGCGGTCGGAAATCTCGCCAGAAGCAGCGACATCAGATGCCGGATATCCCACTGGGACATCGTCGTCTGATTCGTAATGATGATTCTCTCCGTATCCAGCTCCAGCTTCTCGATATCGTCTTCCCTCTCGATCAAGTGCACGTGACCGGGAGCGATGCCGATCGCGCCTTCGGGTTCGGGATGGTTTTTTTTGCCGATGTAGATGACCTCGAAGCCTTCGCCGACCTTCTCCCGAATCAGATCGTGCGTCTTCGTTACGTCCGGGCATGTCGCGTCGACGACCGTCAGGCCCTTCTCCTTCGCCCGCCGGCGGACTTCGGGAGACACTCCGTGAGCCGTGAAGATGACGGTGCCTTGGTCGATCTGCTCCAGAATATCGAGCCGATTGTGGCCGTCGAGCGTAATGATTCCTTCATCCTTGAAAGCTTCCGTTACATGACTATTATGGACAATCATTCCCAATATATAAATCGGCCTGGGCAAATCCAGATTTCTTGCCGTCTGAAGCGCCAGCACCATGGCATCGACCACGCCGTAACAGTAGCCTCTCGGCGATATTTTCACGACTTGCATTGTCTGCGCCCGCTTTCTCGCCCTTCATTGTTCAGCGACCTGTCAACAGGTCCTAAGTCGTGGGCGGTCCGACTCTACGTATCTATTATAGCCTATTCGGGATACAGGGGAAAGGAGCGGTCCCGGAACGAAAAAGAAGACGCCCGCGCCGGTCGTCTTCCTGGAAATTATGCGAGATGCCGTCAGGCTTCGTCTCCTTGCTGTACGGGCAGCCACACCGTAAACACCGTTCCTTCGCTCAGCCTCGTCCGCACCTCGATCCGGGCGTGGTGCATGTCGGCGATCCATTTGGCGATCGACAGTCCGAGCCCCGTGCCCGAAGTTTCGCCTCGCGAGACGTCCACGCGATAGAACCGTTCGAATATATGCGGCACCTCGTCCGCCGCGATGCCGATGCCGGTATCGGCCACGGACAGCCCGATCATATTGTCCCGACGCGCCGCGTACAGACGAACAACGCCGGAAGGCGTGTACTTGAAGCCGTTCTCGATCAGAATAAACAGAAGCTGCAGCAAATAATCGCGATTGCCCCGCACCCTGACGCCGTCGAGCGCCTCCAGCGGCCCGACCGCCCACTCCGCCTTCCGCGGCAGGAAAGCCGCTCTTCTCGCCGCTTCCTCCGCGAGGGGACGCAGCTCCACGTCGCTCATCTCCATCACGTAGCCGGCATCCGCCCTCGCGAGCGACAGCAGATGGTTGACCAGTCCGCTCATGCGCCTGGCTTCGTCGGCAATATCGCGAATGGACTCGAGCGACATGCCGCGTTTCTCGGTCTCCGACAGGGCCGATGCGGATGGCGCCGACAGGGTGTCAGTTCCCTCTGAACCCGGCTGTTCCGCCTCCTCGCTCGACCAGATCTTCTCGAGCAAGTCGACGTTGCCCCGGATCGTCGTCAGCGGCGTCCGCAGCTCGTGCGACGCGTCGGAGACGAAGCGCCTCTGGGCCGCATTGGAGTCCTCCAGGTTTTTGTACGCCCGCTCCACGCCCGACAGCATCGCGTTCAGCGTATCGGTCAGCCGGCCGATCTCGTCGTTCGGCTTCTCCCGCGGGATTCTCAGACTCAGCTCCGACCCGCTCTGGATGCGCTCCGCCGCTTCGGTGACGCGGTTAATCGGCATCAGCGCCTTGCGCGAGAGGAACATGCCGAGCAGGAAGGCGGCGATCAGGCCGGCTGCTCCGGCGAACCAGAGGATCGAGCGCAGCTGGTGCAGCAACTGCTCTTCCCGCCCTGTCCAAGCTCCGACTTGAAGCAGCCCGACTACGGTATCGCTGTAGAGGATAGGCTTTTCC
The DNA here is from genome assembly GCF_003001675.1 of Cohnella sp. SGD-V74. GTDB lineage: Bacteria > Bacillota > Bacilli > Paenibacillales > Paenibacillaceae > Cohnella. Next base: position 85,268 of record NZ_PVYW01000023.1, read on the forward strand.
AGCACGATAAAAGGAACTCCCTCGATCTCGCGATTCACGAAAGCGTACTTGTCGGAGCTTACCTCATTCTGTCTAGGAAACGAAAATGTCAGTTCCGGCCTATTCGCCGAAGGACGCATATTTGGAGTTTTGTCGTCGACAACCCCAGTGATCGTTGGCGTGTAGTTGACGATTTGAATAAAGAATGAGTTGTAGTCGATCGCGCTTCTCAGTACTCCGCTTAGATTAACCCCTTGCCCCATTCTGCCTTGACTCGTCATTCTGACCTGGGTCTCTTCGCTAATACGCTTCAGTTGATCCTTCAACGATGACATCGTATTGTTTTGCACGATTCCGTAAATAATGACGCCGAAAGCGACCAAAGTTACCGCCAGCAGCCCCGAATACCACAAAGTCAACCGCAGCCGGATGGACATGCTCAGCTGTCTCCCTTCAGGACGTACCCGGCTCCTCTGACGGTTTGAATCAGCCTTTTCTCCCCGTTCTCTTCGAGCTTCTGCCTGAGCATCGCGACGTACACTTCAAGCACGTTGGATTCCCCGCTGTAATCGTAGCCCCATATTCTCTCCATGATCAGATCGCGCGACAGCACGCGCTTCGGATTTTGCAGGAACAGATGCAGCAGGTCGAACTCCTTGGCCGTCAGCTCGATGCGGCGCTCTCCGCGCATAATCTCGCGGCCGTCCACGTCCATGACCAAGTCCTCGTAGCGGAACTGGCCGCCCTCCTCGGTTCTGTCCGACCGCCTGCGAAGCAGCGCCCTGACGCGGGCCATCAGCTCCTCAAGCGCGAACGGCTTGACCAGATAATCGTCGGCGCCCAGATCCAGCCCGCGCACTCTATCCGATACTTCATCCTTGGCGGTCAGCAGCAGTATCGGGGAGACGATGCCCGCCTCACGCAGTCTTCTGCACACTTCCCAGCCGTCCATCTTCGGCATCATCACATCGAGAATGACCAGATCGGCCGGCTTCTGTCCAATCAGCTTCAGCCCCTCGGAACCGTCCGAAGCCGTCATTACCTCATAGCCCTCGAACGCCAGACTGCGACGCAGCAGCGCCGTTATTTTCTCGTCGTCGTCAATTACTGCAATACGGGGTCTCATAGGGAACGTCCTCCTCTACCGACGAGAGCGGGAACCCGAATCGGTCTCCCGCTCTATCCAACTTATAGCTTACTTTACTGCTGAACGTTGAATTCGTTCTTGTCGCCGATCTCGACGATGATTTCCACTTCCTTGCCTCCGCGAAGCACGTCGAGCGTCGCCTTGGCGCCAACTTCTTTTTTCTGGATGGCCGCGATCAATTCGTCTTTGTTCTTGTACGCCGTGCCGTCCATGCCGGTAATGACGTCGTACTGCCGCAGATCGCCTCTGTAGGCCGGGGAGTTGAAAATAACCTCGCGCACGAACGAGCCTTTCGTCTCTTTGTCGATGCCCAACTGCTGGGCGATCTCTTCGTTCACGTCCATCAGAGTCGCGCCGATGAAAGGTACGGGCTTCTGCGGAATTTTCGTGTTCGTCTTCAGGTTCTCCAGCACTTCGGTAATCGTGCTCGTCGGAATCGCGAACCCGATGCCTTGAGCCTGCGTGCTGACCGCCGTATTGATGCCGATGACTTCACCGCTCAGGTTCAGCAGCGGCCCTCCCGAGTTGCCAGGGTTAATCGAAGCGTCCGTCTGCAGCAGGTGCTGGTATTTACGCGTGCTGCCGCTGCTGTCTTGGATCGTGATCTCGCGTTCGTTGGAGCTGAGCACGCCGACCGTGATCGTATGCTCGAAGCCGACGGGGTTGCCGATCGCGACGACCCAGTCCCCCATGTTCATGCTGCTCGAGTCGCCGAGCTTCAGCGTCGGGAAATCGTTGCCTTCGATTTTCAGCACGGCCAGATCCAGCTCAGGACTCGTGCCGAGCAGCTTGGCGGTGTACGGCTCGTTGTGGCCTTCGACCGTAACTTTAATTTGATCCGCGCCTTCGATGACGTGCTGGTTCGTCAAAATATAGCCGGTCGAGTCGAACAGGAAACCCGAGCCCATGCCGCTCTCCTGCAAGTCGCCCTCGCCTTCGCCGCCTCGGTTGCTTCTATAATTGTCGCCGAAGAACTGGCGGAAAAACTCATCCTCCCAAGTCGAGCCTTGGCGGGCCTTCGCGTAGGTTTCAACTTTGACGACCGCCGGAGAAGCTTGCTCGAATATTTTGGCGATGTTGTTCGGCCGGACGACGTCCTCGGTGTTGTTCACCGGGTTGTTAACCGGCTTCGCCGTCGTGTTCTGCGCCTGCGGCGTTCCGCCGAACAGCTCGCCCGTAAACCAATTTTGCCGATCCGCCGTATACATCAAGGCGCCGACGACGATGACGCCCGCCAGGAACGAGGCGAAGATCGCGCGGAACGATGTCCTGCGCGGAGGCTTGGCGTTCCAGTCGCTCCTGGCCGCTCCCCCGGATACGGTGAACGGCCGATATTCTTTCGTCGCGGACGGCGCGACTTCCACGACGCCGGGCGCCTCTTCCCTCGGAGTCTCGTCCGCGTACGGACGGCCTGCGCCGCCGAACGGGCCGAACGTGTACGGCTCCGCGTCTCTGCGCGTCTCCCCGTAAGGATCGTCGCGCTTCTCTCCTTCGTATGTGAATCCCTGCGGTTGTTCCGGTTTTTTGTTTTCGTCTTCCATAGGAATTACCTCCCTCGCGCAGCCTTGGCGGCTGTCGCCGTTCTGATCTTGTATCCGTATCATAAACTCCATTCCTTAAAACTATCTTAAACGGAAATGAAGACGAAGTAAAAGTCGCAGCAAAAACTCAAGCAAAAACGCCTTCGGCGTCCCCTGGACGATGAATGCGTTTTGTCGGTTGAAAAAGGTGCATGCGTCTCCTTCGCGAGAAGATCGCATGCACCTCTTGCGGCCGCGACTTATTCGCAGCCTGTTGTCACCGGGGATAGAGCGCCTCGATTTCATCGAGCTTGCGCCGGGCCTTCTCGATCCACGAGCTCTCGATCGCGTCGTCCGGGTCTACCGGATCGGAAAATTGATTGAGCAGGCCGCCGAACGTGCTCGCCCGCGCGCTGCCGTCCAAACCTTCGTTGTACACGTGCTTAAGCACGTAGGGCTGACCGAACCGGATTTCCGTATCCATCGGTTCGGCTTCGCCGTCGAGCGTTCCCGCCGTCACGTCGAACGGCAGTCTGAGCCACACTTTGTTCGCGTCGTCCAGCGCGCAATCGAACGAGCCGTGATCGTAATCCCAATTGCCGCCCAGGGCAAAGCCCCGCTCCGTCAGCAGCGTGCGGGAAACGCCGTAGTCGTGGACTTGCGAAGTCAAGGAAGAATCCAGTACGTGCATGCCGAGGTACCGCCTTTTTTTCTTACTAGACTTCCCCCATGCCGCCCGTTTATCCCCTCATCAATCAAGCTTCCTTGACCCAGCCTTTGCGATGCGCGAATATCGCCAGCTGCGTGCGGTCTTCCAGCTCACACTTCATGAGCAAGTTGCTGACGTGCGTCTTCACCGTCTTGATGCTGATGTGCAGCTCGTCGCCGATCTCCTTGTTGCTCCGGCCTTCGGCGATGAGCAGCAGCACTTCGCGCTCGCGCTCGGTCAATCCTTCGACCTCCGTGCTCGCGGAACGCTTGCGCAGCCCTCTCGTCAGCGCCTGGGAGACGTCTCCGCTCATGACCGGCATATTTTTGACCGCGCCCTGCATCGCGTAGATCAGTTCGTCGGCGGACACCGTCTTCAGCACGTAGCTGACCGCGCCGGCCTCGATCGCTTCGACGACTTTCTCGTCCTCCAGGAAGCTCGTCAGAATGATGATCTTGAGTCCCGAATAACGCGCCAGCAGCTCCCGCGTCGTCTCGACGCCGTTCATCTCCGGCATCATCAGATCCATCAGGACGATCTGCGGCATCTGCCCGTCGAAGCCGCCCCGCTCCAGCTTGTCGATCGCTTCGCGGCCGCCGCCGGCTTCGCCGATCACCTCGAACCTCGAATCCAGCATCAAATAAGTGCGAAGCCCCATCCGCACCATCTCGTGATCGTCGACGATCAGCACTTTCCACGTCGTCCCCGTTCCAGTTCCCGTCACTTCGCATTCGCTCCTTGTTCCATGTCTTCTACGATTTCCTCCGGCTCGTCCGGCTCCGGCGCGAATTTCGGAACCCACACCCGGACTCTCGTACCCGAGCCCGGCTTCGTCACGATTTCCGCATCTCCGCCCAGCTTCTGCGCGCGTTCGCGCATCGTCGACAAGCCGTAGCCTCCCGGTCTGACTTGCCCGCCCTTGAATCCGAGCCCGTTGTCCTCGATAGACAGAGAAATTTGCGTGCCGGTGTCTCCAAGCAGCAAGCGGACGCTCTGGGCCTCCGCATGCTTGACGACATTCGCCATCGCTTCCTGAATGATGAGGAACAATTGATGCTCCTTCGCTTCCGATATCCGGTCTCCGATCTGGATGTCCAGCGTGCCCTGCAGCCCGTTCTGCCGACAATAGTCGGGGAACCAGCGGTTCAAGGCCTCCTCCAGCGTCTTGCCCTGAAGCTCCATCGGCCGCAGCTGCGCGATCAAGCCTCTCATCTGCTTCTGCGCCGTCGAGGACATCGCGATCAACTGTCCCATTACCTGCTGCGCGTGTTTCATATCCCTTTCGATCAGCATCGGCAAAGAGGAAGCGGACATATGCAGCGCGAACAATTGCTGGCTGACCGTGTCGTGGAGATCCCTCGCCAGACGTTTCCTCTCCTCTAGCACAGCGTCTTCCGTCGTTATCATTTCTTCGAGCGCTTCCTTCTCCCCGAGGCGCTGCAGCAGCTTGATGCGCGACTCCAATTGTCCCATCATCGCGTTGACCTCGCGGTACACTCCGGAGAAGGCGTCCCCCTCCTCTTCCGGAAGCCGATAGTTCCAATTGCCCGCGGAAGCGTGCTTCATCGCCAGCTGCAACTGGTCGATCTTGCGCTGCATGCGCTGGCCGACCTGGTACGTGAGCGCCATCTGCAGCACGGCCAACGTTCCCGTCCAGGTCAGCCACGTCTCCAGATGCGGCACGGAGTCCGTGAACACAATTACGCCATAGTACAGAACGAACATGAGAACGATCGTCGCCAGTCCGGCATAGATCGAGGAAGCCCATTTGCTCGTGCGAACTTTTCTGACCATCGGTTAACCTACCTTCGTCACGCGTACGTCGCCGATAAAGCTGCTCACGATGAGTACGACCCGCTTATCCGAATCCGGGAAAAACGGCGTTTCCACGGACATCTGGTTAAACAAACCTCCGCGCTTCTGCCCCAGCACTTTGACGTCGCCGATCAGACTGCTCGAGACGACCTGAATGCCTACTCCCAGATCGTTGGGCACGAATACTTTGACGTCGCCGATGAAAGAAGACACGTACACCCGGGTTTCGCCGACCGGAATTTGCGCCTTCGTCAGATCCAGCGTCGTATCTCCGATAAAATGCGAGATGTTCATCGGCCGCAGCTCCCAGTAATCGTTGCCGAGGTGAACGTCCCCGATGAAGCGGCTGTGGGAGTTTTTGCAGGCATGCTTCCAATCCTTCGAGTCCTTCGAATCCCACCATCCGTCCTGGGGCCCCGCTCCGTCTTTCCAATAAGGACCCGAGTTCGGCGGCGGCGGGGTCGTCGGCCCCCTGCGAGAGAAGTCGTAAGCGCGAGGCTGCTCCTCCGCTTTCGGCTCCTTGCCCAGGTTGATCGAAGAGCGTCTCTCGAATTCCTCCAGCTCGGGAGGCGCGGGAGGCGGTCCCGGAGGCACTGGCGGAATCGGCGGTTCATGCGGCGACCCAGGGTGCACGGGATTCCATCCTTCGTGCTTCTGGTGCGAATGCCGATGCTGATGCCGGCGCGACGGACGGTTACCTCTGAAGATCAAGCTTAATCCGAACAAAATAATCGCTACCGGCCCCAGAATCCGGGCGAAGTCGCCGAAGCTCCATTCCAGGAGCTCGAGGTTTCTCCCGAGAAAATAACAGCCGATGATGACCGTCAGCAAATTCCACCACACTTGCTGCAGCAGCATGCCCTGCAGACCGAACACGATCAGAAACACCGGCCAATAGGTGCGGAACAAATCCCCGATGTCCATCGAGATCAGCCCGACTTGATTCAGTAGAAACACGACGCCCACGATGACGATGAACGCTCCCCATAGGAGCCGGTGAACGATTGATGTATTCATATCCCTGTCCTCCAACTCGCTCGCATATGTTATCTCGTTGTATTCAGTATAGCGGAACACCTCGTCTGCACAATAGCGGCGCGGGGTGGAAGTTGGCCTCGGTCTGCAGACCGATATGCCGCCGGACGGAAGGCAAAGGCCGCCCCCGACCGTCTTATCGACGATCCGCGAAGCGGCCTCTCTTATTTCTATATAAAATGAAACGCCTAGGACACCGCGATGTCTATGCCGACTACCCCGAACGCCGATCCGTCCCCCCGGCGCAGCGGCATGGACACCGTCAGACACGGCTTCTTCGTGATCGCGGATATGTACACTTCCGACACGAACGTCTCTCCGTTCATCGCCCGCTTCCACCATTCGCGCCCTCTGGCGTTCAACAGGCCGGCGGCCGGTTCGGAGAATACGAACGACCCGTCGCTGCGGTTCGACCAGATCGCCTCCATGCCGTTGGAACGCTTCAGCCATCCGCCCAGCACGCTGCGGTGAACCTCCTCTGACAGATCCGCCAGCGCGGGATCGGAGACGATCGTGCGCAGCAAGTCGGTCCATCTGGCCGTATCCGACGCGGCCGCTCCTTCCCAGGCGCGTCCTCCGGCGTTCTGCACGGCGGACACGAGCTCTTCGGACGCTTCCTTCAGCTCCTCGGATACGCGAGCGAGGTTGGCGATCTCCGCGCGCTGCCTGTCGTTCTGCGCCAGCGTCTCGTCCACGCTGCTCAGCGTAATGCCGACCGATTCCACGACGTCCTCCAGCATCGCGCTCGTGGCCGTCGTCCGTTCGGCTTGCTCCACCGCGTATTCCAGCGTTTTCCCGACATGCTCGTCCACTCCGAGGAAGGAGTTGAAGATGACGTCCATGCGCTCGCGGGTTTTGCTCATTTCCTGCAGTCCGAGCGCCACCGACTTCTTCTCCCCTTCGACCGAGCTGACGACTTGCCGGATACCCGCTTCGATGCTTTGCACGATGCCTGTCGAATTTTTGATCGCTTGGGCGCTCTGCTCCGCCAGCTTGCGGATTTCCTGGGCGACGACGGAGAAGCCGCGTCCATGCTCGCCCGCATGAGCCGCTTCGATCGCGGCGTTCAGAGCGAGCAGCGACGTCTGGGACACGATCTCCTGAATCCATCCGTTGATCTCGCCGATTTTGGACGCCTGCTCGATCAGGGCATTGACCCGCTCCTCCATCGTGCCGTGATTGCGGGACAGATCGTTCATCACTTCGTCCGTATGCGTCAACGATCGGCATACTTCGACGACGACTTCCCGAGCATTTTTGCTTTGCGCGCTGAGCTCTTCGGTAACGCTGCGAATTTCTTGCGAAGAAGCGGACACCTCCTGCAGGGAAGAGAAAGCCTCCTCCAGGCGGCGCATCGCGGTTTGGGCGTGCTGCCGGAGCTTCTCCTCCTGCTTGGCCGCCCTGTCGGCGATTCCGTCAAGCTGGCCCATGCTGGAATCCACTTCGGATACCGCGGCCTGCAGCCGATCGGCAATGACGACCGCCTCTTCGATCATTTGCCGGAGAGCTTCCGGATTCGTCCCTGCGGACGCGCCCGCTTCGCGATCGGCAACAGCCGTTCCCGGCGCGCTCGAAATCCGCTTATCCGCTTCTGTTCCTTCGCCCTTCAACCAACGCCGCCAATCCCCCATCTCCACCACTCCAGACGTATTTGTCATTATTACGTTAGTTTTCCTAACATTATATAAGGTTTTTCGACAAAAAGAAAGGGACCTGTAAGGTCCCTTTCGCGTTAACGCGTATTCGTAAAGCTTCTCCGCCAATCGGTCCGCGCGAATCGACTCGCGTCGTTTAACGTTTGGAGTTGTTCTTCTGAGCGGCTTTGCCGTTGGCAGCCGCGTTATTCTCATTCAGCTCCGAAGCGAATTCTTCTTGATAGGCGTTCGAGTTGCCCAGCTTCTGCTTCTTGTTCTTTGCCACTGTCTTCCTCACCTCCACCCATAGCATGGACAGAGGGAGAAAGCATTATGTATTATGGCGGTTCTCGTCGTCGGCCTGCGTTCTTAACCTGGCTTTGCCCCTGTGAATACGGGCCTTGACCGTGCCGACCGGCAGGTCCAACGCAGCCGCGATCTCGGCATCCTTCAGCCCGTAATAAAACTTATAAAGCAACAGCGTTCTTGTCGTCGGATCTAACCGTCCGAGCAGATCGGACAGTTCCATCATCGATTCAGGTTCGAAGACGAACGTCGGGCTGGCGATCTCGTTCTCCAGATCTTCGTAGTTGGCTTCGCGGCGCCTTGCGCGGTTCGCGTTCGAGGCGAGATTGTAAGCGATTGCTTTCGCCCAAGGGATCAGCTTCTCCTTGTCCCTCAGCGTGGAGCTCTTCTCCAATATGCGCACCCAGGCCTCCTGCACGACGTCCACCGCATCGCTCTTATGCCACAGCTTGTGGCGAACGACCTTTAACATCTGGGAATACAGCTCGACCAACACTTCGTCTTCCGACTGAAACGCTTCAGGCAAATGAGAATCGCGGAGGAAGTTCATGTACCCGGCCACCCCTAAACGGATGCTTGATTAAAGTATTCCTATTCTATCACAACCGCGATAAAAAGAGAATAATTTACATTTTGTAGGAAATAAACGACAAGCGCCGTCGCGCGAAAAAGAAAGGACTGCCCCCTCTATAGGGAGACAGTCCCTCGTCCAGGGCGTGTATGCAACCTCCGAGGATAGCAGATGTTGCCGAATTTTCGCCTCTGAGCGGGTTTGCATACACGCCCCAAGCCGCTTCGATTAATCGACGCGTTTGGACGCGATTTCTCCGGTAATGCGGGCCACGAAATCTTCCAGCGACTGAGCGCCGAGATCCCCTTCTCCGCGGCGGCGCACGGAGACGGTGCCGCTGGCGGACTCCTGCTCGCCGATGACGAGCATATACGGAATTTTCTCGAGCTGCGCTTCGCGGATTTTGTAGCCGAGCTTCTCGTTGCGCAGATCCGATTCGACGCGGACTCCCGCCAGCTGAAGCTTCTCCTCGACCTGCTTCACGTACGGCTCGTACACCGGATTAACCGGGATCAGCTTCGCCTGGACCGGGCAGAGCCAGAGCGGCAGCGCGCCGGCGAAGTTTTCCAGCAGGAACGCGGTCATGCGCTCCATCGTGCTGATGATGCCGCGGTGAATGACGACCGGACGATGCTTCTTGCCGTCGTCGCCCACATATTCCAGTTGGAAGCGTTCCGGCAGCAGCACGTCGAGCTGAGCAGTCGACAGCGTCTCTTCCTTGCCCAGCGCGGTCTTGATCTGCACGTCCAGCTTCGGACCGTAGAACGCGGCTTCCCCTTCGGCTTCGAAGAACGGCAGGCCCAGTTCCTCGACAACCTCGCGCAGCATGCGCTGGGACGTCTCCCACATCTCGTCGTCCGGCCAGTACTTCTCGGTATCCTTGGGATCGCGGTACGACAGGCGGAAGCGGTATTCCTTGATGCCGAAATCCTCGTACACCTGACGGATCAAGTTCACGACGCGCGTAAACTCCTCCTTGATCTGATCCTGACGGCAGAAGATATGGGCGTCGTTAAGCGTCATCGCGCGAACGCGGTGCAAGCCGGTCAGCGCCCCGGACATCTCGTAGCGGTGCATCGTGCCGAGCTCGGCGATCCGGATCGGCAGGTCGCGATAGCTTCGCATGTCGCTCTTGTACACCATCATATGGTGCGGGCAGTTCATCGGACGGAGCACCAGCTCCTCGTTGTCCAGCTCCATCTTGGGGAACATGTCCTCTTGATAGTGCTCCCAGTGTCCGGAAATCTTGTACAGCTCCACATTGGCGAGAACCGGCGTATAGACGTGGGTGTAACCAAGTCTTTCCTCCAGATCGACGATATAGCGTTCCAGCGTCCGGCGCAGCTTCGCCCCGTACGGAAGCCACAGCGGCAGCCCTTGGCCGACCTCGCGGGAGAATGCGAACATTTTCAGCTCGCGGCCCAGCTTGCGGTGATCCCGCTTCTTCGCTTCCTCCAGGAAGTGCAGATGCTCGTCCAGCTCCGCCTTCTTCGCGAACGCCGTGCCGTAAATCCGCTGCAGCATCTTGTTCTTGCTGTCGCCGCGCCAATACGCGCCCGCCACGCTCAGCAGCTTAAACGACTTGATGCGGCCCGTGGACGGCAAGTGCGGCCCGCGGCACAGGTCGAAAAACTCGCCCTGGTCGTAGATCGTAATGGCGACGCCTTCCGGCAAATCGCGAATGAGCTCCAGCTTCAGCGGATCTTCGATTTCCCCGAAAATGCGAAGCGCCTCTTCCCGGCTCACCTCGCGTCTGGAGATCGGCAAGTTCTCCTTCACGATCTTCTCCATTTCCTTCTCGATCGCCGGCAAGTCTTCCGGAGTGATCGACTGCTCCATGTCGATATCGTAATAGAAGCCGTCCTCGATGACCGGCCCGATGCCGAGCTTGACCTTGTCCGCTCCGTATACCCGCTTAAGCGCCTGGGCCAGCAAATGCGCCGTGCTGTGCCGCATCACTTCAAGCCCTTCCGCATTGTCCAGCGTCACGATTTCGAGGGCGACGTCGCTCTCGATCGGCGTATTCAGGTCGACGACCTGGCCGTCCACCTTGCCGACGACCGCTACCTTCCGCAGCCCCGGGCTGATCGATTGCGCCACCTCTTCGACGGTAACGCCCGCCTCGTAGGAGCGAACGGCCCCGTCCGGCAATTTTACCTGTACTGACATTTCCGAATGCCTCCTTCTGATTGACCCCTTTGAACCCTCGCTTGTCGTCGGGAACAAAAAAAGCACCGCGTCCCGAAAGGGACGGGTGCTCTGTATGCGGCCCGTGGTTCCACCCTCCATCAATCGGCGCGAATGCCGATCCTCTGGCATGAAGCTAACGGTCATGACCCGGCAGGAAATACTGGCACGGCGTCGTTAGGCGTCCGTCGGTTCATCCCTGCAGCTCGAAAGGGGTATCTGTCAGCCGGTTGCGGGAGGAACTTGCAGCCTTGGGTTCCTCTCTCTGGACCGTCCGGTTCAGACAGCGTTGTCTTTCTCATCGCTTTTGAATTGTGGATTCATATCGTTCATTATATCGATTGCGATCGATATCCGTCAAGTTCCGCTCCGCCCTCAGTGGGCGGGCAGATCGGGGTACAGCGCCGCCCGATCTCCGAAAATGCCGATAATCGTGCGAATGACCTGCGATTCCGGCTCCGGCGTGTGGATGTAGAGCTGACGGGGCGATGCGGCAAGCAGACGGCTTACCACCAAGCTTTCTTCCTCCGCCTCTTCCCGGCCCTCCTCCTCGCCCGCTTTCGAATGTCCCATCGTATCGGATTCCGCTTCGCCCGTCTGCTCGAGAGGACGCATCTCCTCGTCCAGCAACCGGAAGGCATGCCCGCCCGAGTGCAGCACGTGAACCGTCGACGTCCTCGTCTCCTGCCACTCCACCATCGACTTGAGCAGAGACATGAATTCCTGATATTGGCGTTCCATCATTCTTTCCTCGATCGCGGCTTCGGCGGCTTCCTTCACTTCCGCCCTGTAATCCGCCAGGCGAAAACGAAGGAATCCTTCCAGATTCAACCGCTCATGCTCCTCCAAATAGCGCGAGAACCTGGCCGCCAGCTTCTGCAGCCTGCGCTCCCTGCCCCGGCCCATCCAACCGCCGACGGCATCCGGTTCGCCGTCGAGCAGCGACACCGCTTCGGCGATCAGCGCGTCTGCCTCCATCTCGTCCTTCAAGCCGAACTTGGAACGGAACAGCTTCCTGAGGAGCGATGGCTCTTGCTCCGACAGCGTATATTCGGCCAGCACCTTGCCGACGCGATCGCACGACCTCTTCTTGCCTTGCGGCCCCGGGCCGACCGGAAATTGACAGCGAATGACGCCATCCTCCTGGCTGAGCTCCCACTGAATGCTGTCCACCGGATCGTCCGCCTCGACGAACGTTCGGCCCAGCATGCCCGCCAGCCGTTCCAACGAAGGAGGATCGCTTGCGTAAGCCACGACGAACTCCATCTTCTTCATTTCTCCACCTCCATCCTTCCGACTCGTTACTTAAACTATATGGTGGCCCAAAAAGGGATATACGATGGCAGATCGTTTATGGTATATTTTATGAAGTTTGATCGAGAAAGGACGTCCTTATGTCTTTACCATCGTTTTCCGTACGCCAAGAGCGTTGGAATCGGCTGCTGCTCCAAGGCTGCTGGATCGTGTTCCTGCTGTCCGTCGCTTTGGAATTTCTTTTTCTGCAGGTTACCGAAGTGCCGCCCGCGCAATTCATAGCTCTATACATCGTCAGGCCGACGGCAATCATGGGAACTATACTGCTCGTCGCGGAAATCAGCGTTCGTTACTTGTCCAAACACCACGACTACATCCTCATTACGACCGCCACTTTGCTGACCTTCACGGTCACTTTCGTCCACTCCTCCTTGGAGTATCTCCTGTTTCTTCTGTTTTTTCCGATTCTGATCAGCATTTTTTATTTCCAATACAAGAAGCTGCTGTATGCCATTCTCATTACCGGCATCGCTTTCGCCGCCTTGCTCGCGTTTAACGGAGAGATCGGAGAACGCATGTCGACCACGGGATCGCTGACGATGGCGATCATTTTGCTCGTCTACAGCGGAATCGGCTTCGGCATTCTCGCCAGGGGCAGAGAAATTTTGACGCATCTGCGCAGCTCGTACGAATCGAACCAGGAGCTGCTCGTGCGCACGATCCTGATGGACAAGCTGGCGAAGACGGACGCGCTGACCGATACTTACAATCATATGGCCTATCATGAATACAAGGACCACCTCGTGGCGCAGGCGGATAACGGAACGCTGCAGCTGCACCTGGCCATCATGGACATCGACAACTTCAAGAAAGTGAACGATACGTTCGGTCACAAAGCGGGAGACGCCGTATTGCGGAAAGTCGCTTCGATCGCCCGGTCGAAAACCGGAAGCAACGACTTTATCGCCAGGTACGGCGGAGAAGAATTCGTCATTCTGTTTACGGAGAAAAGCTTCCAGGAAGCTTACGATCTGGTCGAGGATATTCGCAAAGAGATCGCTTCGGCCCTGCACGATGCGCTGGACGGAAGCAACGTAACGGTCAGCTTCGGGCTGAACGCGTACGTTCCGGGGATGGGCAAGGAGGAACTGTTCAAGCTGGCGGACGCCGCTCTCTATGAAGCGAAGCATTCGGGGAAAAACCGCACCGTCATCGCCAAAGCCGGTCAGCCGGCCGCAAGCGGACGCTAAAGGGCTGCCTTCCATAAGATCTGAATTATCGATAAGAAAAAAGTGAGCGCATATATCTCCTGGAGAAGGCCTCATACGGTCCTGAAATCACCTTACAACGGGTTTACCATTCGGATTTCAGGATCGTATAGACTCGGAAGGAGATATATGCGCTTTTATCTTCTGCTATCGATAATTAGCCTCTTATGGAGCAGCCCTTATTTTACGATTTAATTTTGCATCACATAATCTTTCGCAGCCGTCTCATTCTCGCCGTACACCTTCAGAAGCTCGTACTTCGTGTTGCGCTGGGCGGGAATTTTGCCGCATTCGCGGATCAGCTTAAGAATAAGTTCGATATTGACCTTATGCGTCGTGCCGGCGGCCGATACGACGTTCTCCTCGATCATCGTGCTGCCGAAGTCGTTGCAGCCGTACTGCAGCGACAGCTTGCCGATCTCCGGTCCCATCGTCACCCACGACGATTGGAAGTTCTTGATGTTGTCGAGGGCGATCCGGCTGATCGCCAGCGTCTTGAGGTATTCCTCCGGCGACGCCTTCTCGCGCTTCATATTCGTGTTGTCCGGCTGGAACGTCCACGGGATGAACGCCAGGAATCCGGGCGAAGGATAGCCGTTGTTGAGGCATTCGTCCTGGGCGTCGCGCACGCGCAGCAGGTGCAGCGCCCGCTCCTCCATCGATTCGCCGAAGCCGATGACCATCGTCGCCGTCGTGTTCATGCCGACTTTGTGCGCGGTCGTCATCACTTCCATCCAGTCTTTCCAGGAGCCCTTCAGGCGGCTGATTTTCTTCCGCGTTCTATCGTCGAGAATTTCCGCGCCGCCGCCCGGAAGCGAGTCCAGACCGGCCTCGTGAAGCTGCCTGACGACGTCCTCGATCGGAATGTCGCCGGCGACGACCTGCATCTTGCGAATTTCCGCCGGGGAGAACGAATGCATCGTAATGCCGGGGAAACGCTGCTTGATCTCGCGCAGCAAATCGAGATAATAGCTGAACGGCAAATCCGGATTCGTGCCGCCCTGCATCAATATTTCCGTGCCGCCTACGTCGATCGTCTCCTGGATTTTACGGAAGATCGCCTCGTTCGGAAGCACGTACCCTTCCTTGGAGCCCGGCGCCCGGTAGAACGCGCAGAAACGGCAATAGACGTCGCATACGTTCGTGTAGTTGACGTTGCGTCCGACGACGAACGTCGTGATCGGCTCGGGATGCTTGGCCAGCATGATCCGGTTGGCCGCATGCCCCATCTTCTCTATCTCATCGCTCTCGAACAAAGCAACGATATCTTCCAGTTGAAGCCGTGTGCCTTGCAGAGCGCCTTCCAAAATTCGGTCCACTTGACTCATATTCGGGACCCTCCTCCTCGTTGGACTGCTGTCCTCTTCAAACCTTATCCCATCGTAACACAAAAATACCGCGGGAGTCACCTAAGAGGCGACAAGTCCGCGGCGATGCTGAATCCGGTCTTTCGTTTCCTGGAACATCTCCCGTTCATGCTCGTACAGCAGCACGTTCGGACGCGCGAAGTAATACCCTTGCCCCATGTCCACTTCGAGCTTGAACAGGACGTCGGCCTCCTCCTCGCGCTCGACTCCTTCCGCCACGATCTCGCACTTCATCTCCCGTGCGGCCGTGACGATGGCCCGCAGCAGCGACTCCTTGATGGCGATCCGATCCACGTGGCGAATGACCGAACGGTCGACCTTGATCAGCTCCGGAACGAGCTCCCCGATCCATTGGAGACTCGAATAGCCCGAGCCGGCATCGTCCACGGCAAAGCGGAAGCCATGCTCCCGGAACGTCCGTAAAATATCGATCATCGCATCGAAATTCGTAATTTGGTGGCGTTCGGTAATTTCGAAATAGATTTGCTGGGCGCTGAGCGGCGCGTTGCGCTCCAGGCATTCGAGCACGTGGGACAGGAAGAGGGGATGAGACAGCGTCACCGCCGTTACGTTCAGGAAGATCGGCTCCTTGATGCTGCGGGAAGCGATCTCCTCCAGAGCGCGCTTCACGACGAGAAACTCCAGACGGCTGAGAAGCCGGCTCTGCGAAGCGAAATTAAACAACTCGTCCGGGAAATGCAGCACCGTGCCTTCCGGACCCCGAGTCAGAATCTCCCAACCGAACACGTCCCCCGTCGTCAAGTTCATGATGGGCTGAGCCAGCACGCTGATCGAACCGTTCTCCAGAACGCGTTCCAGCTCGCTCCGCAGACGCTGCATCTGGGGCGTTATCGTTCCCGTGGCCAGCGCAAACGCAGACTGATAGCTTTCCTGCAGCAAAATCTCGGCAGGCACGGAGGAAGCGCAGTTGGCAGGAAACGGCACCGCCGAGGAGACGACGGTCAGCGCGTTCCTCCATTCGGGCCGGTAGCCCGCCAGTCCGATTTCCAGATCTGCGCGCACCTCGTCCAGCAGGGACTGCAGCTTCCCGGGAACGAGATCGCTTTTCTCTTTGCCGTGCCGGCTCTCGACCAGCAGCACGAAATCGGCATCGGAATATTGAAAGACCGCGATTACGTCCTGTTCCTCGAAACGGCTCGTTACGGAAATGCGCAGATGTCTCCGGGCGGCTTCGAGAAAGTCGGACCAGTCGCCGCGGGACAATTCTTGCTTGATAGGAGAGCAATCCAGCCTGAACAAAGTCAGGTAACATTCCTTGCCTTGTCGGATTCTCTTATTCAACAAGGAAACGATCGGACGGCGCAAGGTGAAATCCGGCGGATAGAACTTAAGCAACCGGTTCGGCAGCAGCATGCGGCATGCCAAGGAAAACCGGTCGATCATCTTCTGGATCTTCAAGTCCCATCATCCTTGTCTTGGGGTAGATTGGAAATATTGTAGCACGAAACGGGCAGGATTAGGTAGGGGAATAACCAAAAAAACCGCAAGAATCGACAAGATTCTTGCGGTTTCGTCGTTTACGGCCGCCCGCCGTTCAAGTCCTGCACGGCTTTGGAGAATTTCTCCAGCCCTTCCAGCAGCAAAGAGCGCGGACAAGCCAGGTTCACGCGCAAATAGCCGGCCCCTTGTTCTCCGAATACCGAGCCTTCGCTGAAGGCGACGCCCGCCTTCTCGAACATGAGCCGCTTGAGCTCCTGAGGCTTGTCCGAGATCGCCGTGCAATCCATCCATACCATATACGTGCCTTCCGGCGACATCGCCTTCACCTGCGGCAGATGCTCCTTCACGTAAGCGAGCAGCGCGTCCCGGTTGCCTTCCAGATATACGAGCAGCTGATCCAGCCATTCATCGCCGTGCGCGTAGCTGGCTTCGGTCGCGGTCAGCCCGAAATACGACTCCATATGAATGGACAGCGTCTTGAGCGCCGCGTTGTATTTGCGACGGATATCCGCGTTAGGAATGATGACAGCGGCCGCTTGCAGCCCCGCCAAATTGAACGTCTTGCTCGGCGCGATGCAGGTAACGGAATGCTGCGCGCAAGCTTCGGACAAGGAAGCGTACGGCACGTGCTTGTGTCCGGAGAAGACGAGATCGTGGTGGATTTCGTCCGCGACGACGAGCAGGCCGTGCTTCTCGCAGATTTCTGCGATGCGCTCCAGCTCCTCGCGCGTCCACACGCGGCCGCCGGGATTGTGAGGCGAGCATAGCAGCAGCATTTTCGCCCCGCCGGCCGCCTGCTCCTCAAGCAGCTCGAAATCGATCTCGTACCGTCCGTCCTTAAGCAGGAGCGGATTGTTCACGACTTTCCGCCCGTTCATCAGAATGACGTCGTAGAACGGGTAGTAGACAGGCGATTGCAGAATGACGCCGTCCCCCGGCTCCGTGAACGTCTGCACCATCAAGCTCAGCGCCGGCACGACGCCCGGGCTGGAAGACAGCCACTCCTGCTCGATCCGCCACTGATGGCGCCGGGACAGCCAGCCGATAATCGCGTCGTAATACCCTTGCGTCCGCACCGTATATCCGTAGATTCCGTGCTCCGCCCGGAGTTTAATCGCCTCCACGACTTCCTGCGGAGGCTCGAAATCCATGTCCGCTACCCACAAGGGCAAAATATCGGAACGCCCGAACAGCCTCTCGGACTGATCCCACTTGTAGGAAGCCGTCCCCGTCCGGTCGATTCGTTTGTCGAAATCGTATTTCATGCCGTGATCCCCTCCGATCCGTTTTACCCGTTGATTTCCCGCTCCGCGGCCTCGATCGCTTGCCGCAGATCCTCCAAAATATCGTCCGCATGCTCGAGTCCGACGGAGAACCGGAGCAGCCGGTCGTCCACGCCGACCGCGAGGCGAATCTCTTCCGGAATGTCCGCGTGCGTCTGCACGGCCGGGTATGTCATGAGGGATTCTCCGCCTCCCAGGCTCTCGGCGAAGGCGATCAGCTTAATGTGGCGCAAAATCGGCTCGATCGTGCGGGCGTCCTTCATTCTGAAAGAGAAAATGCCCGTATTGCCGGAAGACTGGGCCTTCTGAATGTCGTGTCCCGGGTGATCCGGCAGCGCCGGATAATACACCGATTCAACGGAAGGATGGCTCTTGAGCCATTCGGCGATCCGCGTCGCGTTCGCCTGATGCCGCTCCATCCGCAGAGCGAGCGTCTTCATGCCGCGCATCAGCAGCCAGGAATCCTGGGGCCCGAGCACCGCGCCGATCGAGTTGTGCAGGAACGCCACGTCGGCGGACAGCTTCTCGCCTTTCGTCACGATCAGACCCGCCAGCACGTCGTTGTGGCCGCCTAAATATTTGCTCGCGCTGTGCACGACGATGTCCGCGCCAAGCTCGATCGGCCGCTGGAAGAACGGCGTCAGCAGCGTATTGTCCACGATCGTGAGCAGGTCGAAGCGCTTCGCCCACGCGGCAACCTTGGCGATGTCCGTCACCATCATGAGCGGGTTCGTCGGCGTCTCGATCAGCACCGCTTTCGTGTTCGGCTTGCGGTGCGACTCCAGCGCGTCCAGGTCGTTCGTATCGATGTAGGTCGCCGTCACGCCGAATCTGGACATCACTTGCTCCAGCAGACGGTAAGTTCCTCCGTACAGGTCAAGCGACACGAGCAGATGATCTCCGCTGCTGAACAAGGAGAAGACGATCTGCAGCGCGGCCATGCCGGAGCTCGTCGCGAATCCCGCGTCCCCTCTCTCCAGATCGGCCGCGGCCGCTTCCAGCACGGCGCGCGTCGGACTCTTCGAGCGAGAATAATCGAAGCCCGTGCTTTGTCCCAGCCGGGGATGGCGGAAAGCCGTCGATTGGTAGATCGGAAAGCTGACCGCTCCGGTTTGAGGATCGTTTTGCGACCCGATTTGGGCCAGGCGACTTTCAATCTTCATAATCGTTCATTTGCCTCCTAACGAATCGTGTGTGGCTTTGCCTTGCCGAGTTCGTACGGCGTAGCCTGGTATACGTAGTAGTTCAGCCAGTTGGAGAACAGCAAGTTGCCGTGCGCCCGCCAGGTGGACATCGGGAATTTCGCCGGATCGTCGTTCGGAAAATAGTTTTTCGGAACGTTGATTCTGAGCCCCTTGGCTTTGTCGCGGTCGTATTCCCACTTGAGCGATTGCGGATCGTATTCGGAATGCCCGGTAACGAAAATTTGCTTCCCGTCCGTCGAAGCCGCGATATAGACGCCCGCTTCCTCCGATTCCGACAAAATCTCCAACCCCGCCGCTTTCGCCACGTCCTCCCTCAGCACCTCGGTGTGGCGGGACTGAGGCGCGTAGAACACCTCGTCGAAGCCGCGCAGAAGCGGCGTATTCGGCTTCGATACTCCGTGCGGGAAGACGCCGAACATTTTCTCCTGGAGCGGATACTTCGGAATGCCGAAGTGATGGTATAGGCCCGCTTGCGCTCCCCAGCATATATGGAAGGTAGACGTCACGTTGTCGACCGTCCAATCCATGATCTCCTTCAGCTCTTCCCAGTAATCGACTTTCTCGAACGGCAAGTGTTCGACGGGGGCGCCGGTAATGATCATCCCGTCGTATTGCTGGTCCTTGATGTCGTCGAAAGTTTTATAGAAGCTGGTCAGGTGATCCGCGGACGTGTTCTTCGACGTATGCGTCTTCGGGTGCAGCAGCACCGCTTCCAACTGCAGCGGCGTGTTCCCGATCAGGCGAAGCAATTGGGTTTCCGTCGTTTCCTTGGTCGGCATCAAATTCAGGATCGCAATTCGCAGCGGGCGAATATCTTGATGATACGCGACGCTTTCGTCCATGACGAAGATGTTCTCTCGCGCCAGCACTTCCTTGGCTGGCAAATTGTCCGGTACTTTGATCGGCATGCTCATTCCTCCTCCGGAATGGAAAATTCCATTTCTCCAACATAAAAACGACCCCAAATGAGATCAGGGTCGTGTATCCATCAATCGTACGCGCGCCCCTCTCATCTGTCAGAAACGATACCGTTTCCGCAAGAATTAGCACCGTGCGTCTAATGACACTACGCCGGTTGCCGGGCTTCATAGGGCTAGTCCCTCCGCCTGCTCTTGATAAGATGGCCATCTTTATTCGGTTGTCGGGAAAACTATCCTTAATGTACCCGAAATCGCGAGGACAGTCAAGGTGTCCTTTACAGGCTGTTTACAGGCTGTCCGCCCTGCTTCGGCCGCTGATTTTCTCCTTGAAACGTTCGGGGGGTGAGGATTATACTTATCACGTTAACTGCATTTATCGACAAAGTCCACGGGACTGTAAAAGGGGGGAGCCGGACATGGAAGGCGATAAACCGAAGCCGGATGGAAATCACATACGCAAGGCAGGACCGATTTCCGTCGCGGTAAAGCTCGCGGTGTCCGGCTTCCCCGGATAACCTTATTTGCTCCGACGGAATCGTCCTGCATGAACGGTAACGGACATGCAAAGGAGCGGTTCCCATGAAAATCAGACTGGTTAACAACGGCGTATTCACGCCTATCGACAGCATCGAAGATACGCTGCTTCCGCCTAAGAGCGGATTTTACTGGATCGACGCGGACGTCGACGACCTGGTCGTCCTTCAGCCCTTGTTCGGCCTTCACGACCTGGCCGTCGAGGACTGCCTGACGGAAGAAGAGCAGCGGCCGAAGCTGGAAATTTACGAAAACCAATACTTCCTTGTCATTAACAGCATCCGGTTCGACGACGAAGAAATTTTCCTGCGCGCGCTGAATCTGTTCCTCGGCCGCCATTATTTGATCACGGTCACCCGTCAGAAAATCAACGAGCTTCGCAGCGTCAAGCCGCTTCTGTGGGAACAGGAGGTCGATACGGCGGACCGGTTCCTGTACCACCTCGTCGACCTCGTCGTCGACAACTACATTACGGTAGGCGACCGGATCGAAGCTCGCATCGAGAGTCTCGAAGAAGACATTCTCATGCACACGAAGAAGTCCCACCTGACCGAGATCATCGGTCTTCGAAGCGAAATTTTGTGGCTGAAGAAGGCGCTCGGCCCGCAGCGCGACCTGATCGCCACACTCAACAAGAAGGACCTGCGCCTGATCGACAACGATCTGCAGAAGTACTTCGGCGACATCCACGAGAACGCGGTCAAAATCTACGAGACGTTCGAGACGTACCGCGATCTCATGGGCAACTTGCGGGAGGCTTACCAATCCAGCCTGGCGAGCCGCGCGAACGAAATTATGAGAGTTTTCACCGCGCTTACGACTATCTTCATGCCGCTAACGTTCATTACCGGAATCTACGGAATGAATTTCGACTATATTCCGGGCATGCACTTCGCCTACGGCTCGGTCGTTCTGATCGGGTGCATGGTCGCCATCGCCGTCGGCATGTTCTACTTGTTCCGCAAGAAGGATTGGCTGTGATGGACAATTCCCGGTCTGCCAGGCCCCAGCGAAAGGAGCCGGTTTCCGCATCCCGATAAACGGAACCCGGCTCTTTTCGTGCGCCGTCAGACGGCTTGACCGGCCGACCGGCGACGCCGGATGCGCATCATGCGCAGCTTCGCGTATTTCGTCTCCACCTCGTCTGCGGACACCGACTCTCCGTATATTTTGCGAAGAAGCGGCTTCAGGTACTGATCTCCCAGCTCGCTGATCGCCGCCTCGAACTGCAGCGCTTCCTCGGCGCTCATCTCGCCAAGCTCCTGTTCCACGATCGGCAGCACGTCGTATCCTTCCTCGTCCAGACGCTCGATCCGCTCGATGAGCGCGCGCCGCGAACAGCCCAGGTCGCTCTCCAGCTGCGCAAGCGTCTTGCCGCTGCGGATTCCTTCCAACAGAGAACGCTTCTCCTTGACGACCGCCAGCTTCTTCCCGTACTTCTCCTCCTGGAGCCGGAACATCCAGGTCGACAGTTGATCCGCGGTTACCGCTCCGGGAACCCATCCGCTGAGCGGAAACGTATGCTGCCTCTCCATGCCTTGCAGCAGCGCGACGATCTCTCCGCCGTACCGCTCGGTCTTGACTTTCCCGAAGCCCGGAATCTCCCCCAGCTCGTCCAGCGTATGAGGCACATAGACGGCCAGCATCTGCACTTCCCGGTTCGTCGCGATCAGATAAGCCGACTTCTTCTCCTCGATCGCCTTCGCTCTCCTCCAGGCCCGAAGCGCGGATACGGCTTCCTCGGCTTGTTGCGTATCCGCATAGCACTGCAGCAGCTGCGGCAGCGCTTGCCGGCGCTCCCAGAACGGCACCTCCTCCAGCATGCCGTCCAGAAGCGGCCTGAAGCCCTCCTTCATCTTGACGGCTACCCCGTGACGGAACGCCGCCAGCAGCTCCTCCCAGCTCATGCCTTCGTACCACAGATGCTGCACCTCCGACTCCGCGCCCTGAAGCGCGCGCCAGCCGACGCTCCAGATGCCTTGCAGCTCTCCGATGAACACTTGCGCCCGTTCGTCCGCATGTCCCATCACCCGTTCGAACTGATTCAGAAACACGACTTGCATCCCTATTCCTCCTTGGCCGCATCCCGCGGCTTGATCGTATGCGTTCAAACCGCAGAGCCGGTTAGGGAAAAATGACAAAAAGCACCCCACGCCGGTTGGCGATGAGGTGCTTCCTCAATCGTGCGAACATTGAACACCTTAAGATTATCAAAATTATCCAGGTTAGGCAAGACCCCTTCGATCATTTATAATAAGGGCAACAGCCGCCTCAAGGAGGACTTATCCGCATGGTTTTGAAAGATTACGATTTTCTGTCCGATTCGACGGAGCAGACGTCGACCCGATTCGTTACGTTCATTACGCCCGGCCTTAAGCGCTTCGATCTGGCCCTCCTGACGACGAACCGCTTCTATGGCAAAAAGCTGGTCACCGACCTGATGTTCGGGAGAAGCGCCATTCTCGGCCCCGACGATCTGGAGGAGGAAGGCGTGCTCGAAGCGGCGTTCCGCATCAGCGAAGAGGAAGCCGCGGAGCTCGCCCAGTTTCTGACGCTTGTGCTCGGGGCCGTCAACTTTACCGACTAACGGAAGCGCGGTTCGGACATTCTAACGGAATCCAGACCAACCTGCGAAGGAGGCGAGATTCCGCCATGACCCCGTTCCGTTCCGAGAAAAAGCAGCCGACGACCGATCTGGCGACGGTAGAGTCGCAGCGCAACGACCTCATTCCCGAAGAGTTTCCGGAGGGACCGTACGGCTCTCCCGCTCCGATGTACGCCATCGGCAAGAGCACGCCGTGGCGCGACGACCAGCGTCCGCCCAACGCGTTCTCTTACGAGAATCGCGAGTTCCACGCCGGCCTGGAGCGCGGCTATCCCGGGGAAGTCGAAGCCGAGGACGAGATCGTCGAACAAGATTATCCCTGACGCGCAGGCCCGGAAGACAGTCGGCGTTCCCGTCGACCGCTCCGGGCCTGACTTCTAGCTCTTGCTTAACGTCTTGACCTCTTCGGAGACAACTTATCGCAAGTTCGGGCCAAACAGCAGCACATTGCTCAGGTTCCGTCCCGGCGTGAACAGCTGAACCCCCTGCGAGTAGATGCCGGCTGACGCGCCTCCGTCCAGCGCCATCGCTTCTACGGCCCCTTTGGCCCGCAGCAACTCCGCGACTTCCCCGTGCGTTGCCGTACCTGTCGTCACCAGGACGACGCGGCCGTCCTTCGTGATCCCGATGCCGCTGCGGGCTGCCCGCTTGGCGTCGGCTCCGTCTTTCTCGACAACCTTGCCGCCCTCGATCAGCCTCGGCCAGGCTTGCACGGCCGTGACCGTGTCGTTCCACTGGACAAGCCGTCCTTCCCTGTTCGAGTAGGTCACGCGGTAATGCACCTTCCGGCCGACCTTGAACATTTCCTTCAGCTCCGCCAAGCTATCGCGCTGGTTCACGATCACGTAGCCGTCGCGTGGGATTTTCGCGTTTTCTCCGGCCGCTACTTTGACGACTTTGCCGCCGCTGACGACAATCATAACGCCCTTGTCGGTGCCGATTCTCGCGCCGTAATCGGGCGTATAGATCGTCGTCCCGCTGCCGGCGCGGCGGTTCACGTAGCTCGCCGTCCAGCGACGCTCCGAATCGTACAGTCCGTCGAAGCCCCCTGTAATGCTCGGCGACGCCACCTCAAACCGTGCAGTGCCATCCGCCCCAAAGCTAATGATCGTGCCCACGCTGCCGGTATTGAACAGCAGCTCCCCGTCTTTCACCAGCGTGCCGTAAGGCAGCGGTACTTCATCGTTGTACGCGGCAAAATAAGTGCCGTTAATCGCATAGCTCGCCTGGTGCCTCGTCACGATCGCCTTCATCGCCTCCGCGTTGCCGAGCGCGTCCTTCCCGAGTCCGAGACCGGTCGGCATCCCCTTCGGCAGCACGATCGTATTGACGTATACTTTCCGGCCGTTCAGCTTCGTCTGTCCCGACTCCGTCTTCGGCGCGATGTCCGGCTTGAACTTGACGGGATCGACGATCTGCAGCCGGAAGCTGCAGCCGGCCGCTTCGCGTTCGTACCCGGACGCCGTGACCCCCACTTGCGTCACGCCCTTCGCCAGCGGCACGGCGATGCCTTGCGACGTCACGCGGGCCAGCTTCGGATTGGCCAATTCATAGTACAAATACGGTTCGTATTGAAAAAGAGCGTCCAGGCTCTTGCGATCGTTCATCGGCAGCTTGACCGTTTCCCTCGGACAGGCAAGCTGGCCCGCCTGCGGCTCCACTTGCGGAACTGAAGACCTATCCGTTCCGGCATCCGCCCCTATTAAACTTAAGCCAAGCACTCCTGCTCCTGCTACCTTGACCAAGAAACGAAACTTTTTACCCACGAAAAAAGACCCCTTCCTTCCGAATAACGTTATTTTCGGAAGGAAAGGGCCTATTGTTTAGAAGCCGAAGTAATTTTGGGCGTTGCGGAAGCAGATGTCCTCCACCATGCCGCCGAGCAGCTCCATATCGTGCGGCGCTTCTCCGCGCTCGACCCACTCGCCGAGCATATCGCACAAAATTCTGCGGAAATATTCGTGGCGCGGATAGCTCAGGAAGCTGCGGGAATCCGTCAGCATGCCGACGAAGCGGGACAGCAGGCCAAGATTGGCCAGCGCGTTCATCTGCTCCAGCATGCCGTCCTTCGTATCGTTGAACCACCAGGCCGAGCCGAGCTGGATTTTGCCCGGTATGCCGCCGCCCTGGAAGCTGCCCATCACCGTTCCCAGCACGTAGTAGTCCTTCGGATTAAGCGAGTACAGAATCGTTCTCGGCAAGCCGGCTTTGGCGTCGATGCCGTCCAGCAGCTTCGTCAGCGGATAGGCCAGCTCTCCGTCGTGGATCGAGTCGAAGCCGGTATCCGGACCGAGGCGGGAGAACGTACGGCTGTTGTTGTTCCGGGATGCGTGGATGTGCAGCTGCATCGTCCAGCCGAGCTTGCTGTACTGCTCGCCCAGGTGAAGCAGCGTGTACGTCTTGTACTTGCTTTCCTCCTCCAGCGTCAACGTCTCGCCGCCAAGCGCCCGCGCATAGATGTCGGATACTTCTCCCAGATTCGTCTCGGCGTACAGCACACGGTCGAGCGCATGGTCGGACACTTTGCAGCCGACCTTGGCGAAGAAGGCGATCCGGCTGTCCACCGCCGCCAGGAACCCCTCGTACGTATCGACGTTCGTCCCTGCCGTCTCGCCGAGCTTGCGCACCCATGGCACGAACGTGCCGCGGCGAATTTCCAGCCCCTTGTCGGGCCGGAACGACGGAAGCACGAGGCAATCGAAATCGGCGATGCCTTTGATTCCTTCATGATATTCGAGCGTATCGGTCGGATCGTCGGTCGTGCAGATGACGCGCACGCGCTGATCCCGGATCAATTTTCGGACGGAAAAGTCTTCGGAACGCAGCACCGCGTTCGCCTTCTCCCAGATCGCCGGCGCGTTCTTCTCGTTGATCGGCTCCTCGATGCCGAAATAACGTCTCAGCTCGAGATGCGACCAGTGGTACAGCGGATTGCCCAGCGTCGCGGGAACCGTCCTCGCCCACGCGAGGAAACGGTCGTAGTCGTCTACCCCCGGACCTCCGGTTACGAGCGCTTCCTCGATTCCGTTCGCCCGCATCGCTCTCCACTTGTAGTGGTCTCCGTACAGCCAAATTTCCGCGAGGTTGCCGAAACGCTTGTCCTCGTAGATTTCCTGCGGATTCAGATGGCAGTGGTAGTCGATAATCGGCTGTCCCGCCGCGTAATCGTGATACAGCCTCCGAGAAACCTCGCTCTGAAGCAGAAAGTGCTCGCCCATGAACTCCTTCACTTCGCTATCGCTCCTTCATCGAAATTTGACCAGCTCGTCGACGCGCACCGCCTGTCCCGTCCGAATCGAACGGTTCGCCGCGATGCCCGTCAAAATGCTTTTCGCTCCGTCGATATGATTCGCCGCCCGCTTGAACCGATCCTCCGCCGGAACGCCGAAAATATCGTTCAGCAGCACCGGATCGCCGCCGCCGTGCCCGCCTTCGCCCTCTTCGACCTCGACCTCGTAAGGAGCCGCGAACATCGGGAACACGGTGATCGATCTGTCTTTAAGCGCGCCTTCCTCGGCTTTCTCGCCGCCCGAGTTGACGTACGATTGCTCGACGATCGTCATCTCGATCCGGCCCTTCGTGCCGTTAAAGGCGATGCGGTACCCTTCCCAAGGGAGGTAAGCGTTGAGGGAATACGTCAAAATCGCGTTGTTCTTGTACCGGACCAGCACGCCCATCGTATCCTCGATGCTGATGCCGTCTCCGAACACGCTCTGGTCGCGCTGGTAGCCGTCTTCATGCTCCGCATCCAGATAGAGCGCCTTCAGGTTGTCGTTCTCGTCGAGCGGCAGGGCGAACGGATCGCCCTTGGCGTTCGGATTTCCGGTGGCGCGATCGTAAAACTTGGTCACTCCGCGCTGCTCCGCGTTCTCCTTGCCGTAGAACAGCAGATCCCCGAAAGCGAACACCGTATCCGGCTCCGAGCCGATCCAGAAGTTGACGAGGTCGAAATGGTGCGTCGACTTGTGGACGAGCAGGCCGCCGCTGTTTCTTTTGTCCCGGTGCCATCTGCGGAAATAATCCGCGCCGTGCTGCGTGTTCAGCAGCCACTCGAAATGAACCGAAGTAACTTTGCCGATCACGCCGTCCTCGATCAGCTCGCGGGCTTTCGTATGGTGCGGCGCATAGCGGTAGTTAAACGTCACCCGCACATTCCGGCCGGTGCGCTCGACCGCGTCCAAAATGTCCTGGCACTTCTTCTCGTCCACCGTCATCGGCTTCTCGGTCACGACGTCGCAGCCGAGTTCCATCGCCCGAATGATGTACGTATGGTGAGTGCGGTCCACGCTCGTCACGATGACGGCGTCTGGCCTCTCCCTGGCGATCATCTCGTCGAACTGCTCGGTCTTGTAAGTCGCGACCGGACGATAGCCGTAACGCTCGGTCAGCTGCCGGTTGGCGTAATTCATCCGGGTCTGGTTCGTGTCGCAGAACGCCAGCAGCTCCGACGTATCGCGGAAAGACGTCGCGATCGCCGAATAGAAAAACTCCGCCCGTCCGCCCGAACCTACTAACACGTACTTTTTCTTGTCGCTCATATTCGCTCACCCTTATGTTTGGATTGTTGTTCCGATAAGAGTAACTTATAGCAAACAAGAAACGTTTTCTCCTGCTTTCCTGCTCATTAACGCAAAAATCCCGCATATTTTGCTATAATACATCGTAAGCTTCGCGAAAATGAAAGAAGGTGCAGCAGCGTTGACAACGTCGCCCTTGCCGGAGAGGCTCGAACACGGAAGCTTGTACGACTCCTTTTACATCGAATACGTGCGGCGCACCCGGCCCTTCACAATGGACGTGCATCATTTCCATTCCTACTTCGAGCTGTACTGCCTGCTGTCCGGCACGCGCGATTATTTCGTGCGCGATTCGACGTACGCCGTGGAAGCGGGCGACCTCGTGTTCATCGGCCCGAACGCGCTGCACCGGACGCTGCTCGCCGGCGATCCCGCCCACGAGCGCATCGTCGTCCATATCGACGACCGCTATGTTCGGGACGCGCTCGGCGAGCATGCCGAGCTGCTGCTCGGCCCCTTCGAGGCGGCTGCGCCGATCGTCCGACTGCGAGGCGAGCAGCGGCTGCGGCTCGACGCGCTGACAAGCCGCATGCTCGAAGAGCTCAGAACGCGGCCGCCCGGCTTCGAGCTGGCGCTGAAGACGGCGGTCGCCGAGCTGCTGCTGCTCTCCGCGCGCGCCGTTCACGCCGGCCATGCGCCGGAAGCTTCTCTCAGCTCCCCGATGCACCGCAAAATGTCTGAAATCGTGCGCTACCTGAACGCCAGCTACGGCGAGCCAATCAAGATCGGGGAGCTGGCCGAGCGCTTCTACATCAGCCCGTACCATATGAGCCGATCGTTCAAGGCCGCGACCGGCTTCACCCTGATCGACTACTTGAACCTGACGCGGGTCAAGGAGGCTCAGCGGCTGCTTCGCGAGACCCAGCTTCCGATTACGGAGATCGCGGCCCGGACCGGCTTCGACAACTTCTCCCACTTCGGCAAAACGTTCAAAAAAATAACCCGGGCTTCCGCCCGGGATTACCGCAAAGAGCATCGCGCCGCCTCTCCACAATAGCATACTGCGCGAGGAGGCGGCTTTATTGGAATAGTGCGTTTTCGCTTCCGATTTGACTGTGAGTCTTCAACCAATCATCGATTCCAATAGGCGGCATAGCCGTCATTGCGCGCTCGCCTTCGGAATTTCATTGTTCGCGATCATCTCTCCGAACGGGCTGATATACGAATTGCCAGCCGGCCGTTCTTGCTTGTTCGCCAGAGGAAGCAGCGGGAAGAGCAGCTCGGCCGTCCGGTACGCTTCCTCGAGATGCGGGTAGCCGGACAGGATGAACGTCTCGATGCCGAGCTCGGCATACGCCTTCATGCGGTCGGCGACCGTCTGCGGGTCCCCCACGAGCGCGGTGCCGGCTCCGCCGCGCACGAGGCCTACGCCCGCCCACAGATTCGGACTGATTTCCAGCGCCTCGCGGCTGCCCCCGTGCAGATTCATCATCCGCCGCTGGCCGACCGAATCGAAGCGGTCCAATATTTTCTGCGCTCCGGCGATCGTCTCGTCGTCCAAGTAGCCGATCAGCTCCTCGGCGGCTTTCCAGGCGTCCTCTTCCTTCTCCCGGACGATGACGTGCAGACGAATGCCGAAGCGCACCTTCCTTCCCTGCTGCGCGGCCAGCTCGCGAACGACGGCGATCTTCTCCGCCACCTGCTCCGGCGGCTCCCCCCAGGACAGATAGACGTCGACATGGCGGCCTGCGACCTTGTGGCCCGCCTCCGACGAACCGCCGAAATAAAGCGGCGGATAGGGCTGCTGCACGGGCGGATACAGCACCTTGCCCCCGTCGATGCGGATGTACTCGCCGGCGAAGTCGATTTCTTCGCCCTGCAGCGCCTTGCGCCATACGGTCAGAAATTCGTCCGTCAAGTCGTACCGGGCATCGTGGCTCAGATGCAGGCCCTCCCCGGCCAGCTCGACCGGATCGCCGCCCGTTACGACGTTGATCAGCAGCCGTCCGCCCGAAATCCGGTCGAACGTCGACGCCATTCGCGCCGCGATCGTCGGAGACATGAGTCCCGGCCGGACCGCGACGAGAAACTTAAGCCGCCGGGTAATCGGAATAAGCGCGGACGCCGCGATCCACGGATCTTCGCAGGATTTGCCCGTCGGCAGCAGCACGCCTCCGAATCCGAGACTGTCGGCCGCTTTGGCGATTTGGCTCATGTAGTCGAAGTCGACCGCCCGGGCGCCGTGGCCGGTGCCCAAATATTTTCCGTCCCCGTGGGTCGGGATGAACCAGAACACTTCCATTTCCTTCAAACCCCTTTCCTGACTAGCGCGTTTGCCTCAGCAGCTTCCATACCGGATCGATCAGCGCGGCCTTGTCGCTGCTTAAATATTGGTTGGCGTAGCTCCTTACCGGGTCTCCGGCGTAGAACCTTTCGTACAGCTCGTGCCGCGAGCCCAAGGGGCTTCCGATCAAATCCCAGGCCAGCTTGAACAGCCTGACCTTCTGCTCGGCGCCGACCGACACCCCTTCGAAGTAGCGGTTCAGCAGATCGCCGAGAGGCCCGTCGAACTGGCTCATCCGGGCCGGCGTCTGAACGAAGCCGCCTCCGCCGACCTGCTGCAAAATCTCGATCGCGCGCGGATACAGCTTCGTCCCGATGCTTCTCGCCGTATCGATGAACGTCGCCTCCGGCAGCCACATCCCCGTCGCCGGATCGGGCTTCGCCTGCGCTTCCGCAGCGATCAGCAGCGCCTTGGCCGTATCGATCTGCGTGATGAGCTCCCCGAGCTTCTCCTGAACATGGAGAAAACCGTTCACCCCGATCGCGTCGGCGACGGCGAACGTCACCCCGGCGACGAATTCCAGCTTCGCGACGAAGCGAACGACCGTCTGATGGAACGCCAGCGAATTCGAAGGCACATGCGAGCGCAGCTTCCAGACGGCGTCGGCGTCCCCGTTCAGCAGTACCCGCTCCCACGGAACGAGCACCTCGTCGAACAGCAGCACCGCGTCCATCTCGTCATAGCGCGAGCTGAGCGGATGATCCTGCCCGTCAGGCTCGGCGAACGACTCCCTGCAGACGATGTGCAGCCCTTCCGATCCTGCCGGCACGATCAGCGCATGGGCATGCTTGCTATGCCGGGCATCGAGCTTGTTGAACGAGAAAATGAGAAAATCGTGCGTGTAGGGCGCGCCCGTCGCGATCATCTTGGCTCCGCTCAGCACGATGCCTTCTTTCGTTTCTTTGACGACGTGCAAATAGCGCTCTGCGATCCTTTTATCGTCCAGCCCCTTCGAGCGGTCGATCTGCGGGTCCAGCAGCGAAGTCGTCAGGAAGCGGTCGTTGTCCCGGGCTTCCTCGTAGTACGCGGAGATCTTCGCCTCCAGCCCGGCGTCCAGCTTGCCGAGCTGCTTGCGCGAGCCGTACCATCCCGCGACGAGCGAACGCGCGTAATCGGACAGACGGCTCATGACGCCGTTCGTTTCCTTGGCCCAATAAGCGAACGCGCGGCTTCTCTTCGCCAGATCCTCCGCGGTGTAAGGCACGAGAAAAGAACTGTGGGCGAACTTGCCGCTGTCGCCCGCCGCATACCCGACATAGTCTCTGCGGCGGGGATCGTCAAGCAGGTCAAACAGTCGGCCGATCGTGGCGAGCGTTCCGGAGAATGCCGGGTGCCCCGGCAGGTCGACCACTTTCTCCTGGTCTACCCATACGTTCCTGCCATCCTGCAGACTGTCCAGAAAGCGTTGTCCTCTCGATGTCATGTGCCGGATCGCTCCTTCGCCGCGCTCGCGCGCCGGAAGGCCGCGCCAGGGTGCCGGTCCGGCAGACGGCTTGCGCCGGGTCCGAACAGCTTCTCGCGCATCGTGCCCTTGGCGTATTCCGTCTTGTACGCGCCGCGCTCCTGCAAGATCGGCACGACCAGATCGATGATGTCCTTCAAGCTGCCGGGCGTAATGAGATGGGCAAGGTTAAAGCCGTCGATGCCCGTCTTCTCCACCCAAGCCTGCATCTGATCGGCGACCTCCTCGGCCGATCCGAACAGCAGGGCGCTTCGTCCTCCGATTTTGACGATCTCGTCGACGACTTCCCCCACGTTCATCCGCTTCTCCGACATCGTCGTGAACCGGGCCACGGCCGCCTGTCCGTGATCGGACGCGAAGTACGACAAGTAGTCGGAGCGGTCGTACTTCGACAGGTCGATGCCGCTGAAGCCCCCGTACAGCACTTGAGGCGCGTCTTCGCTGCGCAGGGCCGTGTATTCCCTGAACTTCTCCTCCGCTTCCGCCCGCGTCCGGCCCACGATGGAGTTGATGGCCATGAACACTTTTACGTCCTCCGGCTTGCGCCCGTAGGAGACGGCCTTCGCCCGGATGTCGTCGACGTAAAACTTCAGGCTCTCGTAGTTGTGCGCGTCGATGAACACGCACTCGGCGTGCTTGGCGGCGAACTCCCGTCCTTTGGCGGACGTCCCGGCCTGATACAGCACGGGCGTGCGCTGGGGCGAAGGCTCGCTCAGATGCGGCCCCGGAATGTTGTAGTAGGGTCCGGCGTGATTGATCTCGTGAACTTTGGAAGGATCGGTATAGATGCCGCGCACGGCGTCGCGCACGACGGCGTCCTCCTCCCAGCTCGCTTCCCACAGCTTGTAGACGACTTCCATGTATTCGTCCGCAACCTCGTAGCGGCGATCGTGATTGACTGCCTGATCGAGTCCGAAATTTTTCGCGGCGCTCGGCAGGAACGAAGTGACGATATTCCACCCTACCCGGCCTCCCGTCAGATGGTCCAGCGTGGACATTCTTCTCGCATGGGCGTAAGGAGGCTCGTAGGTTGTCGGAATCGTGACGGCGAAACTCAGATGCTCCGTCGCGTACGCCATCGTCGGTATGATCAGGGACGGATCGTTGACCGGCACCTGGACGGCGTCCCGCAGCGCGGCGTCGCGATTGCCGCGGAACACGTCGTAAAATCCGTACACGTCCGCCAGGAACAAGGCGTCGAACAAGCCCCGCTCCAGCAATTGCGCCAGCTCGACCCAATAATGCAAATCCTTGTAGCGGTGCCGCTCGCTCGCGGGATGCTTCCATAAGCCGTGCGCGCTGTGCATGGCCGTGTTCATATCGAATGCGTTAAGCAGTATTTGTTTCCCCATGTTCATTCCCCTCGCGCGAAGCGGTATTCCGCGCCGGGATGCCGCTCGGGCAGCCGGGCGCGGCCGGCTCCGAACAGCTTCTCGCGCATCGTGCCCGCTTCGTAGCTTGTTTTGTATAAACCCCGTTCCTGCAAGACCGGAACGACGAGATCGACGATTTCCTCCAGGCTCCCCGGCGTGACCAGGTGACCGAGATTAAAGCCGTCGATGCCGGTGTTCTCTACCCACTCCTGCATTTGATCGGCGACCTGCTCGGCCGAGCCTTTGAGCAGCACGGTCCGTCCGCCAATTCGGGTAACGGACTCGATTACTTCCCCGTAGGTCATCTCCTTCGGAGACAGCTTCGTATACCTCGCCATGACCGTCTGCCCGTGATCCGTCGCCCGATAGGTCAAAATCTGGTTCGGATCGCCTTGCGCCAGGTCGATTCCCGTATATCCGCCGTAGATGGCCTGAGGGCCGTCCGCACTGCTTAGAGCGGTCAATTCCCGGTACTTCTCCTCCGCCTCGGCTTCCGTTGTCCCCACGATCGTGCTGAGCGCCATGAACACTTTCACGTCGTCCGGCTCCCTGCCGTAAGCGGCCGCTCTGGCGCGGATATCGTCCACGTAAAACTTCATGCTCTCGAAGGAATGGCCGTCGATGAACACGCATTCCGCATGTTTGGCGGCGAACGCCCTGCCTCTCTCCGACGCGCCCGCCTGATAAATGACCGGGGTTCGCTGAGGCGAAGGCTCGCTCAGATGCGGCCCGGGAACCCGGTAATGCTTCCCTTCGTGATGGATCTCCCGAACTTTGAGAGGATCGGTATAGATGCCTGCGGCCGGATCGCGAACGACGGCGTCTTCGGCCCAACTGCCTTCCCACAGCTTGTAGACGACTTCCATGTATTCGTCGGCCTGCTCGTAGCGCTCGTCGTGTCCGATCATCCCGTTCAGCCCGAAATTGCGGGCGGCGCTCGGAAGGAAGGACGTAACGACGTTCCAGCCGATACGGCCGTTCGTCAGATGATCCAGCGTCGTCATCCGCCGCGCGTGGGCGTAAGGATGCTCGTACGTCGTCGGCACCGTCACGGCGAAGCCGAGATGCCGGGTTGCGTAGGCCATCGTCGGAATGATCAGCGCCGGATCGTTGATCGGGGCCTGGACGGCGTCCCGCAGCGCGGCGTCGCGGCTGCCGCGGAACACATCGTAAAACCCGTACACGTCCGCGAGAAACAAGGCGTCGAACAGTCCCCGCTCCAGCAGCTGCGCCAGCTCGACCCAGTAACGCAAATCCTTGTAGCGATGCCGCTCGTTGTCGGGATGCTTCCACAAGCCGTGCGAATTGTGCATGGCCGCGTTCATATCGAAGGCGTTAAAGCGGATCTGCTTCGCCATCGCTCAGCCCTGCTCCTGGACGCCGAGCTCGTTCTTGGCGACGTACAGCCGGCACAGCTCGCTGGAGTAGGCCATCAAGCCGCCCGCCTGGGCATCGCGCAGATGGCGCTCGAAGGACAGCGCGCGCGTGAACGCCAGCCCGCCTCCGACGCGCAGGCCGAGATCGGCTGCGTCCTTGGCGATCTGGTTGGCCAATATTTTGGCTTCCATCGAGACGATGATCGTCTCCTGGGAGCCCTCGTCCGCCAGCTCCAGCAGCCGGTCGGCCAGCAGCTTGGCGGCTTTCAGGCGAACGTGGACGTCGGCCGTCTCATACTGAATCCACTGCACATGGGAGAGCGGCTTGCCGTCGGCCAGCTTCTTCCCTTTCGCCTGCGCGATCAGCGCGTCGTACGCCGCCTGGGCGATGCCGAGCGACAGCCACGGCAAGCCGAGCGCAATCAGATTTTGGCGCGGGGACGCGGCCTCGACGAAGCGGTTGGCCGCTTGGAGCCGGGTGCCGCGGAAGCCGATCAATTGGCTCCGCGTGCCGCGCATGCCAAGCGCGTCCCAGATGTCGTGAATGTCGACCGTATCGTCCCGTTCCACGCCGAAGAAGGCGGGCTGGCCGTCAATGCTCGCATTGATCAGGAAGTAGTCGGCCAGCTCGGCGCCGGAGACGAAGCGCTTCGCTCCGTCGAGGCTCCAGTCGCCGTCGCCGAGAGACGTCGCCTCCTGTACGGGATTCAGGAACAGATTGCCCGAGGAAGGCTCGCTAAGCGCGTTGGCGAAGCGCTTGCCCCGTTTCCACTCCCGCAAATAATGCTCCGATCTCTCCGGCGAGGAGAGCGTGATCAGCGATTCGGCGGCGGCCGTGTTCATCAGCCAGACGCAAGCGGTGGACGGGCAGCCTTTGGCGATCTCGAACACGATCCTTCCGAACGTCCGGTACGAGATGCCCGCACCGCCTTTCTCCTCTGGAAGAATCGCCGTGTCGAGCCCGCGCTCGAACAGCTCCCGCAAATTGTCCTTCGGCAGCTCGGCGTTCCGGTCGATCTCGGCCGCCGTCAGGGCGAACTTCGCCGACAGCTCCGACGCGAGATCGATCCAGCGCTGCTCCTTCGCATGCGATATCAGGGTGCTCATAGGTAGTTTCCTCCGTCGCGCGTTCTGTGCGTTATTTCGGCAAATATTCCGTCGTGAACGCTTCGTTCACGTCGACGTCGTTTTTGAGCAGGCCGACTTCCAGCAGCTGCTTCTTGTTCTCTTCCCAGCGCTCTTCCTTCATGACGCCGAATCCTTCCGTCGCCGCGTCGCCTCCCGTTACGAACGGCTTGTAGGCGACGGCCTGCTCATTCATCGCGGGGATCGGCAATTCCTTGTTGTCCTCGTGAATGCGCACGTTCACCTCCTCGAAGTGGTCGAAGTAATACGCCCAGCCTTTCTTCACGGCGCGCAAGTAGCCTTTGACGACCTCCGGATTTTCCTTCAGGAAGCTTTCCGACGTGATGATCGTAATCTCGTAAGGATCGTAACCGGACTCGGACAGCAGGAACGGCACCGCTTCCACGCCCTGTTCCTTAAGCGTAATCGGCTCGGAGGTGGAGAAGCCGTGCAGCAGGGACGTCTCGTCCGCAAGGAAGCGCACGAGCGTTCCGTCAGTCACTTGCTCCTTCAATTGCAAATTGTATTTCTTCTTCACGTATTCGTATGCCGGCACCCCGGGAACGAAGAAGGCGGTGCGGCCGTTCAAATCCTCGAACGATTGAATGTTCTGCGATTTATGGAAAATGAGCGCCTGGGGCGAGCCTTGCAAAGCGGCGGCCACGGCTACGATCGGCAGCCCCTCCTCGCGGTTCTGCAGCACGGTGTCGGCTTTGGCGAAGCCAAATTCGGCGTTGCCCGTGGCGACGATCTGTCGGCCGTTCACTTTGGGTCCGCCCGGCTTGATCGTCACGTCGAGACCTTCCTCCTCGAAATACCCCTGGACCAGCGCGGCGTATTCCCCGCCGTATTCCGGCTCGGCGAACCAGCCAAGCTGGACGGTGATTTTGCGAAGCTCCTTCGTCTTCTCCTCCGGCGAGGCGGAAGGGGAAGCTGCGGGCGACTGCGGCGCGGAAGCGGAGGGCTTGGCAGACTCCGACGAGGCTGAGGATGCTCCCGGCTCCGCTTTGCCGCCGCAAGCGGCCAGGATGACGGTCGTTAGCAGCAATAAAGAGGTTAATTTGAACGGTTTTTTGATCATCTTCATCATTCCTTCGGATAAAATTTAATCGTTGTCGGGCGCGAGCTCCGACTCGTGCCAGGAGCCCAGCAGCTTGCGGGAAAACCAATTCACGAGCTGATAGAAAGCAATGCCGAGCAGCGAGGCCATCAGCCCGCAGGCGAACAGATACGGCGTCTGAATCCGCATCGCCGCATATGTGATCGCGTAGCCGAGGCCGCCCTGCCCTCCGCCGACGCCGGCGACGTATTCCCCGACGATCGCGCCGATGACGCATAGGGAACACGAAATTTTGAGGCCGCCCACGATGTAAGGAAGCGCCGCGGGAATGCGCAGCTTCCACATCGTCTGCCATTTCGAGGCGTTGTAGAGGCGGAACAGGTTTTTCAGATGTTGATCCGTGGAGTTAAGCCCGATCAGCGTGTTGGACAGCATCGGGCAGAAGCCGATCAGGAAAGCGATAATGACGATCGACCTCAGCCCCGCGTCGAACCAGATGACGATGATCGGGGCGACGGCGACGATCGGAATCGTCTGCAGCACGATCGCGTACGGATAGACGCTTCTCTCGATCACTTTCGAGCTGGCCAGCAGAATCGCTCCCAATACGCCTCCGGCGACGGAGAGCAGAAAGCCGATCACGGTTTCCAGCGCCGTCGTATAGACGGAGCCGAGCAAGCTTCTCCAGTTGTCTCCGACCGATGCGACGATGTCGGTCGGCTTCGGCAGCATGTAAGGCGGAATGCCGGCCTGGCCGACGATCAGCTGCCACAGCCCGACGAACAGCACGAAGGCGACGACGGGCGGGACGATGCGTCCGAGCTTTCCGCTTCTAATGGCGTTCATAGCGTACAATCCCCTTCATTCGAATCGTTCCCACGATTCCGATTAATGCTTGAGCGATTCGCTTACTTCGCTGACGTAACGGCCGAAGTCGGGATGAGCCCTGAACCGCTCCCCGCGCGGATACGGTACGTCGATGCGGATTTCGCCGGCGATTCTTCCCGGCCGCGGCGTCATGACCATGACCCTGTTCGACAGGTACACCGCTTCGAAAGCGTTGTGCGTCACGAACAGAATCGTCATCCGCTCCGTTTTCTGCCGGATCGTCAGCAATTCGTCCTGCAGCGTCTGTCTCGTAATTTCGTCCAGCGCGCCGAAAGGTTCGTCCATGAACAAAATCCGCGGATTGGCGACGAGCGCCCGCGCGATCGACACGACGCATCTTCATGCCTCCGGACAGCTCGCGCGGCAGCGCCTTGGCGTAATCCTGCAAACCTACGAGATGCAGCACCCGTTCCGCCTCTTCGATCTGGCGTTTCTTGGGCTGCTTGCGAAGCTGCAGCGGCAACGCGATGTTGTCCCTCACGGACACCCACGGAAGCAGCGTCGCTTCCTGGAAGACGCAAGCGATGCCGTTGCTCTTCCTCGCTTCGTCCGGAGACCCGCCGAGAATTTCTATTTCTCCCCCGGTCGGCGCGGACAAACCCGCAGCCATGCGAAAAATCGTGGATTTGCCGCAGCCCGAAGGCCCGACGAATGAAACGAAATCCCCCTCGCGAACGCTCAAATTCGCCTGCTGTACGGCGATCGTTCCGTTTTTGTACGTTTTCGATACGTTGTTCAGGCCAAGCACTTGCATTTCCGTCTCCCTCCTCCTTGCAACCCGCCGTCCCAACTCTATTTCAACGAACCTCCAGTTGTCTGGTCAGTAGAACGCCCTTGGCAGCTTCCGCCGCTTCAGGTTAATAGGAATCTTAATTTACCAAATTCCTATGTGTCAAGTAGGATTAATTCTTGTGAAACGGGCTCCTTTACACTAAAATAAACATAGCCAAGTTCATCCAAGCTGGGGGCGAACTGAAATTTGGACCACGATAAGGAGGGATTAAAGATGGCGGCAAAACGCAGAAGATTTACGCCCAGCCAGAAGGCGCACATTTTATCCAAGCTTCTTGAGGAACAGGTCAGCGTCGCCGGATTGGCCGAGGAATACCGGATTTCTCCCGTCGTCTTGAACCGGTGGAAAAATCATGCCGTCCAAAACATGCACAAGCTGTTCGAAAACGAGCGCAAGTCGGAAAACGAACTGAAAACCGCGTACGAGCATAGGATCGGGGAATTGCAGGAGGAGGCCGACAAGCTGCGCCTGCAGCTGGAGTGGCTGAAACAGGCGATGATCTCGAGACTCCCCAAGGAGCATCGCAACGAACTTGTCGCCAAGGACGACGGAGGACTGCCGATCCGGACGCAAACCGCTCTGCTCGGGTTGAGCCGCTCGACGCTCTATTACCGGATGAACAACGGCTCCTCCGGGAGACGGTCGCCGCTCGAGGACGATCGCAGAGACGCCGCCCATTTTCCCGCCTACCTGTTCGCCGGCTTAAGCATGGAGCCGCAGCGCTCCAGTCGCGAGAAGGAGCTGTCCAAGCTGAAGATCATCAACGGCTGGATGGACGTGTTCGGCGGCTATCACTGAATCAGGAATGCCGAACTTATTTTTTTCGTTTTCGTGTCCAAATCAAGACAACTCGACTCTCCATCCGCACTTATCATTACGCCTCAGTAACAATAAATTAAAATTTTCTCATAATAGAAAAAGAACCTGCATCCCCGGCATACCTTCGCCCGCGTGCAGGTTCTTTCAATAGGATGGATGAACTTAGGATACCTCTATCAGCTTGCCGACCTCTTTGACGAGACTGTTGAACTCCAGCTCCTCGAACAGCGTTGCGATCTGCGCACGATCCGGCCGCCAATGCGAATCCTCCACGGAGCAGGCGACGGGGGCCTCGCAATAGATCGTTGCCAATTCGCGGCATAGGTGCAGCATCTCGACGTCTGCTTCGATCTTCGCTTTGACGCCTTTCGGCAGCAGATGCAGATTCTCCAAAATGCCGTCGATGGAGCCGTACTCGATGAGCAGCTTCGTTGCCGTTTTCTCGCCGATCCCTTTGACGCCGGGGTAATTGTCCGAAGTGTCCCCGATCAGTCCCTTGAGGTCGATAAATTGCTGCGGAGTAAGCTGTTTCTCTTCCAGCAGCTTCTCCTTGTCGTACACCGCGTAGTTGGACGGCCCCTTCTTCATGATGACGACTTTAACCCGCTCGTCGACGAGCTGCAGCATATCGTGATCGCCGGTCAGCACGTAGACGTCCATATGCCGGCCGAATTGCTTCGACAGCGTCCCGATGCAGTCGTCCGCCTCGTAGCCGGAAATGCCGACGTTCGGGATGCTTAGCCCGCTCACGACTTCCTTCACGAGATCGAACTGCGGGATCAGGTCCGCCGGAGCTTCCGGGCGATTTCCCTTGTAGGCGTCGAACTTCTCGGTGCGAAACGTCTTGCTGCCCATATCCCAGCAGCAGACGATATGCGACGGGCCGAATGTACGGCAAGCGTCGAGCAAGTACCGGACAAAGCCGAACACCGCGTTCGTCGGCAGCCCCGCCTTCGTCTTGCGAATGTATCCTCCGTAAGCGTTGGCATAATAGCCTCGGAACAGCAGCGCCATTCCGTCGACGAGCATCACTTTCGGGTTGATTTCGTTCAAACTGATCTCTCCGCTCCTGAAAACCGTTTTCCTTTCCCTA
Source organism: Cohnella sp. SGD-V74 (assembly GCF_003001675.1). Taxonomy (GTDB): domain Bacteria; phylum Bacillota; class Bacilli; order Paenibacillales; family Paenibacillaceae; genus Cohnella. The sequence continues at coordinate 124,918 of NZ_PVYW01000023.1, forward strand.
GGGCGTGTATGCATACTCCGAGGAGTTTGCATACACACCCTAGTATAGTATCATGTACGCTAGAGTCCGCCAACCGGGTCGTTCCGAACGGAGAGAAGGAATTTCTCCCATTTTTCCGCCGCCGTCTTGTCGTTCATCAGCTTGAACCTGAGCTCGGGATCGTCCGTCTTCACTCCGGCCACCTCGGCTCGCAGCACGTATTGCTTCAGCAGCTTGTATACGGTCGGAGACATCGCCTCCACCTTGCGCTCGGTCTCCTCCGGAGCGAAGCGGACTTGCCGCCGGGCGGCAAGCTCCGCGAGCCGGTCCAACGATTCGGCGCCGAGCCGATCGATCGGATAATCCGCTCTCTCCTCTCTCAGCCAGGAAGCGAGAATCGCCTCCGTCCCGTTCAGCTCCGATATGACGGCTTCCGGATTCTCCGCGCCGCCGTCCGTATGCTCCCATAGCGGCAGCAGCTCCTTGCCGAACAAATACCGGGCCGCGAACTTGTCGGTCTCGTCGCCCAGCGCGTAATGAACGATCGCGCTCAGTTGCAGTTCCTCGCCCGTCGGATGCTCCAGAATCGCCTGAAGCATGCGGTTCCTCTCCCCGTACAGCTCGAAGCTGCGTTCCTCGATCGCCCGAACGACCAGAGGCGCCTTCGTATAATGAAGAAATTCAAGAAGTCCGTATGAATCGGCGATCCTGTCTTCCTCCATCGGCGCGAAGCCCAGCAGAGAAGCGTCCTTAAGCGTCATATAGACGTATTTGCGGTACAGCGAGGAGAAGCTCTCTCCGACGTTTGTGCCCAGTCTGAGCTTCAGGCTCTCAGGCAGCGCGCTCATCGACGCCGTCTCGTAATACGTCGCCAGTCCCTCGTACAGCCATTGGCTAGGCGGCGCCTGATACAGCTTGCTGGTAACCTTCCAGTCGAAGAATGCATGAAAGAAACGGTGCCCCATCAGCTCCCAGTCGCGCTTGCTGTGCGTATCGAAAGTCGTCCCGATCATCTGAGCGCCTGCGCCGGCAAAAACGTAGTCGCCGCCTTGCGAACTTGGCTGCAGCATCACGATTGACATACGCGGCAGATCGAAGCCGAACAGCAAAGCATAGAAGTCGTATAGTCGGCTCAGTCCGCCCATCGTTTCCTCGTCAGGCTTCCCGTTCGGCGGCAGTCCCGGGCTGGTCGGGTAGTAGACGTCGAGGAAGCCTTCTCCTTTGGCAATGGAGAGCTTGTCAAGCCGGCCGAAGGCGATGGCGGATTTGCGAAGCATCAGCAAGTCGTGAAAGGTAGGGCCGTCCAGTCTCGTCGCGCTGCCGTCCTCGGCCGGGAACGGAACGACGGCCGTCCAATCCTGCGGCACCTCGTACGCTATCGTTACCTGCCCGAGGCTGCGCTCGACTTCCCGATCGTCGGCCGCATAAGCCTGAAGAGGCAGCAGGATCGCCTGCTCCCCGGCGAATGCCAGCAGGCGATCGTCCAGCACTCCGGCGCGCCCGTGCTTGCCGCTGTCGCCCAGTCGGACGCTGTATTCGATGTGAATGTCCGGGCGGCCCTCGCTGGCGATGTCGATCAGGCCGTTCCCGGCCGTATGCGCGAGGCGGTTTCCTTGCGGATCGGCGGCGACGAGATCGAAGACGTCGACGCCGAGGGCGACGAGACGGACGGACTGTTCTCCGGCAATGCCCGCAGCCTCCAGGGAGACGCGAACCGTCTGATCGGCCGCGGACAGCGGTTCGATGCGGTAAGCGTACGCGGCACCGGCGCCGCCGGACCGCGGCAGCGCGAATCCGAAGACGGCGGCCGCTCCCGCGGCGGCCAATGCCAGCAGGGCGATCAGCGCGATCGGCGCGCGTATGCTAAGCCTCGCGGGGGAGGCCCCGCCTTTCAATGGAATCATCCGCACAGCCTCCAAGCTAGGGAACGAGAGTCATAGCAAGCACGTGTACCCGCGGGTTCGTCGGCAGCGTGACGCTCACGACGGCTTTGCCCGAGGACGGCGTCAGAGCGAACTCGTAAATATGGCAGCCGGTCGAGGACATCGGCTGATCGGCGCCGTTGTTATGCCGATGGTCGAAACTCTCGACGACCGCGGCCGACCCCGGCGCCGCGCACCAATCTCTCACTTCCGGAATCGTATGCGAGCTGGACGAGGCGTCCGCATAATGGATCGTAATCGGCACGTTCGTCTGATTGCCGAACGTCGCGGAGCCGAGCAGCTTGAGCGCCGAGTAGACGTTCGGCGCCCCGACCTGGATCGTCTGGCCGTCGGCGTATACGGAGTTGTTCCTCGCGTCCTCCAGAGGACCGTAGCTGTACGCCGTTCCGGAATATACCGGCGAGGAGCCGGATAACTCATCGGCCGGGTAAGTCGACTTGTCCGCGTCTTCATCGTAATCGCCGTCTCCCCGATTCGCATCGAAGCTGAACGCGTCTTCATTGAAGTAAGGAGCCAAATCGACCTGAACCTGCCTCTTCAACGTAATCGCCTGAACGTGCACTCTCGGATTGTTCGGCAGCTCGATGCTTTGCACGGTTTTGCCGGGAGCCGTCGTCAGCGTGTACTCGTACAGATGGCAGCCGGTGGACATGATCTGCTCCGTGTTGCCGCTATGCCGGTTCGGCGCGCTGACGACCGCGGCGGCCGTTCCCGCAGCCGAGCACCAGTCCTTAATCGTCAGCTCGTTCTGGCTCGTGCTCGAATCCGAGTAGTGGACTTTGAACACCTGATTCGTCTGATCCCCGAAAGTAGCGGAGCCGAGCAGCTTAATCGCCGAGTAGACGCTTTGCTCCCCGCTTGGCAGCGCCAGAGTCTGGCCGAGCGCTTTCACGGAATTAAGCTGGCCGTCGTCCAAGGGACCTAAACTGTAAGTCGTGCCGTTATAGCGGAGAGCGGCGCCAAGTCCGTCCGCCGGGAACGTCGTCGGGGTCGGGTCTTCATCGTAATCGCCGTCTTCCCGATTCGAATCGAAGCTGAACGCATCCTCGTTGAAATTCGAATCCGCGCCCAAGTTCATCTGAACGTCCTCTAGCTCCGGCGGTTCCGTCGCGGGACCGTCCGGCTTGACGGCTATCGCCGCAATATGGATATTGGCGACGGCGGGCAGCGTAATGCCGGTTACCGTCTTGCCCGCGTCCGGTGTCAGCGAATACTGGTATAAGTAACAGCCGGTTAAAATCTCTTGGTCTATGCCGCCTTGATGTCTGAACTTTCGCTCCATGACGACGGTTTCTCCGGACGGATTCGAGCACCAGTCTCTGAACGTAACGGCATGGGCGCTGGTCGACGAATCGCTGTAGTGGATCGTAACCGAAGCCGACTTATTGCCGTACGAAGCCGCCCCTAACAACTGAATGGAAGTCAATGGACCAGGCACGCCCAAGCCGATGTAGGTTGGCGAACCGCTATTCGTATTTACCAGATTGTTGAGATTGCCGTTCAGCGGTCCCAGCTTGTAGGACGTATCCCCATAGGTGACGACAGCTTCCCAAGGGTCCAGACCGTCTGCCAGGAAAGCCGCGCCCGAGCCGTCGAAGTTGCCGTCGCTTCTCGCATGGTCGTAGCTGAAGCCGTCCGCGTTGTAAGGCAGATTCAGGGATTCTCCCGCGAGCGCTTGTGCCGGCGAAGAAACGGGACCCGAGTTGTCGGCGTCTTCGGCCGCGACCTTATAGTAATAGGTCGCATGTCCGGCCACCTTGTCCTCGAAAGTCGTCGCTGGCGTCTCGCCGATCTTGTTCATGAAGCTCGGCGCGAAGCCGACCGACGTATCGCGGTAAATGCTGTAGCGCTGGATGCCGACGTTATCGGATGCGGCGTTCCAAGAGAGCGTCACCTTGCCGCTATAGGCATGTTCGGCCGTTGCCGTCAGTCCGGTTACTTGAGTCGGCGCCTGCGTGTCCGGCGCGATGCCCGCGCCGCCTCCGCTGGCCAGCGACAAAGCCATCACTTTAATGACTCCGTTGTTCGGCAGTGTAAGCGAATCCGGTACGCGAGCCGAATCAAGCGGGATTCTGTACATGAACATAAAATTATCCTTGGCGACGTTGTCGTGCCCGCTGCCGCTGTTCTGTTGATGATTGTGCGTAAATACGTGAGCAATCGTGTCGGTCGCGACATCGCGGTTGAATGCGCCGATGCGCTGCGTCCAATCGGTCACGTACAGGTCCTTGCTCGCAGGCGAGCCCGTCTTGTAATTTACCGTGAAGGTTCCGTACGGCACTCCGCCTCCCGCTGCGGCAGCCAGCACATACAAATAATTGTAGCCTGTGCATGTGCCGCACACGTTGAAGTTGACATTCTGACCGAGCGCTTGAATCATGTTGTTCTGCCCCGGCGTGGAAGGCCCCATATCGAAGCTGATGCTCTCGCTCGTAATCGTGGAAGGCATCAGATCGGCCGAATACGATCCTCCCGCTCCGTCGACGTTCCCGTCGTTGCGGTTCGAATCGTGGCTCATCCCGTCCAGATTGTATTGACCGCCCAATGCAATCCGCGTGACGACCGGGTTCGTATTCGAATAATGCTGGCTGGACAGGCTGACGCGGAACGTCTTGACTTCGTATTTGTGCAAATTGGTAGACAGTACGTTGCCGCTGATAGAGACGTCCTGTTCCAACGACGGCCTGTCGTCTTCCAGCAAATCCGTCTCGGCGTAAGAGGAGATCGCATGGCTTCCGTTGAACGCAACGTTCACGCCGGCCGTATCGACCCCTTGCGTCTCCGACAGACGAACGATGAAATCATTCGAATCTTCCTTCTTCTTGATGGCCGTTATGAGCACATTCGGCTTGTCGACCGATGCGAAGGAGAACGATTTGCCGAGCGAGCCGCTGTGAGCCGTCGTCGGCAGCGCCAGCAGGGGAGCATTGAGCGAGTGCGCCTGCTGCGGCGTATTGGCGGATCTCCAATCGCCGGAATGGCTGTACACGGAATACGTGAACGTATGCCGCCCTTCGTCCTGAACCGAATCCAGGTCTCTGGCCGATCTGAGCAAGGACAAGCGGATCGTATTCTCGTCCGGCTTGTCCCAGCCGTATTTGCTGTCGTTCAGAATGCTGACGCCGAAATTGTTCGTTGCGGACGATACGTCGGCCCACTTGTGGCCCGGTACTTCGTATTTGCGAGGCGCGATGAACGGATCCATCGGATAATGATCGTCCAAATCCCAGTAAGCGCCTTCCCCAATGCTGTTAATCCCCCTGGCGACAGCTCCGTAGGACAAATCATACGTCGTCAGCGGTGACTTCGCGTAATCGCTGAGCTTAAACGCGACCTTCAGCAGCTTCGCTCCTTCATGCCAGTCGACCGTCGTCGGCAGATCAATCCGGTCAAGTCCGGAATACAGAACAATGTCCTGGGTGTAGGTCGATTTTCCGTCATACTTCGTTACCCGGTAAACGTTGCGGACAGGTCCGGTCTCGATCAGCTCGATGCTCTTGGGCGTACTGTTGATCACAGTCGGAGCGCTGCTCACGACGCTGTAATCGATATCCCAGGGCTGGTCGGAATCCTGGAATCGCTGAAGCTCTACTTCGCTGTTCGGATACAGCACTTCCTTGCCGTTGACCTTGTCGTAAATTCTGTTAATATTCCCGTTGGCCGGATTAATCTCGATCGTATACTTGTTGCTGTTCATCGCGTATCCGCCCGAAGACAGGCCGGTGCTGTAGCTGCCCGCCGTGGAAGACGGAACGACGCGGTAGACGAGATGGCCGAGCGACGGAACGTTCTGGGCGATAAATACGACTTTGAAGGAATTCCCTTGCTTGACGGCCTGCGATGGAATTTCCGCGCCGCTCTCGTTGTAAACTTTGACGTAGTCCGACGACGAATTGAACGTAACGGTCGTCTCGACGACATCGCTGCGAGAGAACGACAAGGCGTTGTAGATGACGACCGGCACGCCGTCCCCCGTCGTATCCGCACGACCGGCAATGCCCTCGAGAGCATTGTCCACGCTGCTCCTCATCAAATTAAGCGCGATTTCGTAATTGTTCCACGCTTCCTCCGTAGGCTCGCGAGTCGTCGTGCCCGGCAAGATGTCGTGAAAATCGTTGACGAGCTTTTTCTTCCAGGCCATGTCCAGCTTAAGCGAAGGATAATCGGCCGCGCCAAGCCACATGGCAACGCTGTTCAGCTTCTCCGCCTCTTCAAGGGCGATTTCGGCTTGCCGATTATATTTCTTTACGGCGGCTTGGCTGGTGAACGTACCGTGCGTCGATTTCAGCAGCAGCTCCTGCTCCCTTAGCGGGGACAGATCCTTCTGCGTTTGCGTGAATGCGTCATTGTATTCGCTTACAGATCTGTAACTGACAACAGGCGCAGTGGAATCGGCGTTGATGTCGGCAATCGCGTCGATCTGATTCTGATTGGCCCCGCCTCCGGCATCGCCCGCTCCGAGCAAATACATGCCTTTATTTAGCCCCAGGCTGTTCGGATAGTCCAGCACCGTGTCGAATCGGTAGCGCAGCCCGTTGCGCGCATCCACTCCCCCTTGCCAGAAATCGCCGCCGTTCGGATACATCCACTTGGGCCTGTACGTCATAAGCTCGGTGCCGTCCACGCCTTTCCAGCGGAACAGATCGTCGTTCACGGCGGAAATTCGCGTGACCATGAGCGATTCGACCCCGGAATCCTTCAAAATTTGCGGAACGATCCAGGAAATGCCGAACGTGTCCGGCAGAAAGGCGTGATCGACGTATTTGCCGAACTGCTCTTTGAAATATTTCTGGCCGAGCAGGTACGAACGCGCGATGCTCTCGCCGGAAGCGATCATCGTTTCGTGTTGAACCCATGCGGCGCCGGCCAGCTCCCACTTCCCCTGGGCTTCCTTAATCTTGATATCGTTGAACAGCTCGGGATAATATTCCTGAATCCAGGCATGATGCTGAGCAGAAGATGCATTGAACTTATAATCGGGATTGCTGTTGATCAAGTTTCTATGCTTGTTCCACGTGTTGTACAGATACGTCTCGGGATTCCCGTCCCCTACGATCGTAGTCGGAATCGTCCACTTCCATGCCGTATCGATGTGCGCGTTGGGCACGACGTACACCTCGTGCGTTTTGCCGTACGCCAGCGCCTCGCCGGCGCCGCCGCTCCAGATCATCAAAGCTGCCGCGAACGAAGCAACGGCTTTTGAAGCTTTTCCGAACATCGTTTCAACTCCTCTATACAGCGGAAATATTTATCTCATATGCCGTTCAACAGGGTTGATGAAGCAGGGCGACGCAGACGGCATCCATTTTCCCTTCAAGTCCGTTCCGGCGAAAATTCAATGCACACCGTGGCGATGCCGTAAGGCGCGACTTCGAAAGAAACGCTCTCTCCGGCGATATCCACCGGCAAGCCGCCCTCCAGAGGACGTTCGTGAACGTCGGCCATCCAGGCGCGCGCCGCCTCCCTCGGCAGCTTGAAGGCCGCCCTGGTCCGGCTTCCTTCGGTCTCATAGACGCGCAGCACGAAGCGGTCTCCTTCTTCCGACATCTTCGCCGCGGATAACGCCACGCTTCCTTCCAGCAGTTCGAGGAAGCCGCGCGTCGCCGGAAGAGAGCCTGACCGGACCGTCCCGGACACGACGCTGAACGGATGATTGCAGGCGTAAGCCCGCTCGAGCAGCGCCCGGTTGGAGCCGGCATCGGCAAGGGCTACCGAGAACCCGAAGCGAATCAGGCCGAACTCGGGATAGGGGTCCGGATCGAAGGAGCCGCGAATCAACGTCAGGGACAAGGAATCGTTTACCCCCCGGAAGCCGTATTTGGAACGGGTAACGAGCATCACCGATTTGGCGCCCGCCTCGCCGCAGACGCCGAGCGCCCAACTGTTGCCCGGCACGTCCATATCCCTGCCGCCGCGCTCGATCGTGCCGGACGGCACATCGTACCGGTAGGAGGAGCAGGCGTAATTCAGAGGCATATGGAACCCGAGCTGCGGAACGCGGCGTTCGGCTTGCGAACCGATCTCGCGCCAATCGCACTCCACTTCGTAACGCAGCTCGTCGCTGCCCCAATCGAGCGAAATGACGGCCTTGAGCTTCGAAGAGCCGAACTCCGCCTCGTAGACGATCGATTGCCGCAGCTCCCCGGGGATGAGCGCCGCATTTCTCACCTTAAACCGCTCGTACATCTTATCGAACTGCAGTTCCGGTCCGAATCGTTGACGGCTCAGTCGAACGCCGCGATCCAGCGGGCGAACGGCGGCATAACGGCCGACGTCCCAAGCGCTGCCTCCGCCGATTTCCTCTTCGATGAAGCGGAAAATGCCCGCGGGCCTGGTCTTGTCCGCATAGTCCCGCCCCGAGCTCTTGTCGACCAGCGAGACGATGCTGCCGTCGACGTTGTCGAAGACGACCTTCAAACGGTCGTTCTCCAGAACGAAGGCATGCTCGTGCTCCGACGTGCGCGGAAGGTTGGAGACGACGGCTTCCGTCTCGAAGTCGTCGCTCTCGGAGACGACGACGGTCGCATACCCGCCCGCCGGCACGGCCGCGCGGACGAGAATGCGCGCGTAATGGTGCGCCCAGTACCGGTTCAGCCCATAGTCGAGCACCATATGAACGAGCCGGTTGCCGTCCGCATCCGTCGCCGCGATTCTCTTCACGTCGCCGAGCCAATCCCATATCGTCAATTCGACGACCTCTTCCCGGTCGTGCAGCGAAGGGTTGAACAGATGATAGATCCGATCGCGGCCGCGCCCCGCCTCCGCTTGCGTAATGCCGAACGAACCGGCTCCGTATCCGGCGCCCGCCCCTTCGGACACCGAATCCAGCAGCTCGTCCCGCACGGCGGCCAGTCCCGACGTGTCGATCGAAGCCGCCAGCTTCGTCAGCGCGCTTTTTTTCGCCGCATTGATCGTTGCCATCGCTTCCTGGAATTTGCCCATCGCATGCTCTCTCGTCTCGACGACGCCGGAGCCGGGCAAGATATCGTGAAACTGGGCGAACAGCACATCGCGCCAAGTCAGCTCGAACGCTCTTCCGGCGTACGGCGCCCCGGTTTGCAGCCGCGCGACCGCCCCGAACAGCTCCGCTTCGTTCAGACCGGCCTCGGACGTCCGGTTGGCCGTCTTGATCCGCGTCTGCGACGTATAGCATCCCGGCGCCACGAAATTAAGCTCGCCCTCGACTACGGGCAGCTCCGCGTCCGACTGCTCGATTGCGCGGAAAAACTCCGCATACGTGCCGAAGCGCAGCTCCGGGTAGATCGGCCACGTCTGCATGTCGAGGATGAGCTCCAGATCGCGCCTCGTCGGACCGCCTCCGTGATCGCCGACCCCGTACACCTTCAGCATCGTGTCGATGCCGTATTCCTCGCACAGCTCGGGAATGAACGCGGCGAAGCAGGGCTCGATGTTGTCGTTGTACCACATCGGCTCGCGGTAGGCGATGACCGACCGGCCCGAAGGAGCTTGCCAGCGAAACAGCGACTTGCCGTTATGCCCGCGGCAGAAATAGTAGTACTTCACTCCGGCCGCCGCCAGCAGCTCGGGAACATGGACGCTGTGGCCGAACGTATCGGGCTCGTAGTCCAGGTTCAACCCGTCGGGGTCGATGCCGAGCAGCTCCGACAAATACTTGCGGCTGTACAGCACTTGCCGGGTCAGGCTTTCGCCGCTCGGCATATTTTTATCCGCTTCCACCCACGTAGCCGCGGTAACTTCCCATCGTCCCTCGCGAACCCTTGCCCGAATTTCCTCGAGCATCGGAGCGTCGTACTGCTCCACGATTCGGTAGACGGCCGCCTGCGACTGCGAAAATGTAAAGCCGGGATATTCGTTCATCAGGTTCAGCATCGTGCGAAACGTATCCAGCGTCACCGCTACCGTCTCGTCCCAGCCCCACTGCCAGTTCATGTCAATATGACCGTGCGCGACGCAGACCGCCTTGTAGCGCTTTGCGTCCTTCGCAAGCGGAGCCAGTCTCCGCTCGGCATCCAGCACCGCTTTTTTCGTAATCGCGCCTTCCTCTTCCAGCTCCGCCAGCAGAGCGCTCAACACTTCTCCGATCAGCTCGTCGTAGCGGCCGCCGAGAACCCCGGACAGCTTCGCCGCGTAGTCGAGCTGGCCGGCGGCGCGCGCGGTCCAGTAATTTCTTTTGCCGTCGCCCGGAGGCTGCCACATCCCGTACTCCTTAGGCAGCAGCTTCTTCAGCTCGGCAAGCATAGCCGGAATTCCGTTCATCGTTTATCCCGTCCCATCTCTCGTGTTTTGCCCATAGCCCTTGGCCCTTTCCCTTTACCCTTTACCCTTTGATTCCTGTAAACGTAATGCCTTCCATAAATCTCTTCTGAGCGAAGAAGAACAGCACGATAATCGGCAGCGAGATCAGCACGGAAGCCGCCATCAGAGCAGGCCAGTCGGTGGCGTGCGAAGTTTTGAACTGCTGAAGGCCGATCTGCAGCGTGTACATGCCCGATTCCTGCAAATAGAGCAGCGGCCCCATAAAATCGTTCCAGGAGTTGATGACCTGGAAGATGATGATCGTGAGCAGCGCCGGCTTCGTCAGCGGCAGGAAAATTCGGAGATAAATTTTCATCTCGTTGCAGCCGTCCACGCGGGCGGCATCTTCGAGCTCCTTGGGCAATCCTTTGAAAAATTGGCGAAGCAGGAAAATAAAGAACGGAGCGCCGAAAAACGCCGGCAGAATTAACGGCCAATACGTTCCGATCATCTGCAGCTTGGCGAAGATCATATAGACGGGAACCATCGTCACGGCATATGGAATCATCATAACGGCGAGCGTAATGTAGAAGACGAGTTCTCTTCCTTTCCACTGCAGCCGCGCCAGCGCATAAGCCGCCAGCGGACAGCTGAAGAGCACGCCGATCACGTTCATGATCGTAATGAAGCTCGTATTGAAGAAATACCGAAAGAACGGAATGACGTTAAACACGTCGAGATAATTTTCATAATGCAAGTTTTCGGGAAACCACTTGATCGGGTAGACGAACGTCTCCGGCTGGGTCTTGAAGGAAGTGGAAACCAGAATAAAGAAAGGGACCATGAAAAATATGCTGAAAAGAACCAGAACGGCATGAGCACCGATTTTGGAAGTCCAATTGACTTGCCGTACGCTGTTCATATGTCCACCCCCTAATCGCCCATGTAATGAACCCATCGTTTCGAACTCCAATTCAGAACAACCGTCAGCACCATGACGGCGACGAACATGAGCCACGCCATTGCGTTGGCATGCCCCATTTCGAAGAACGCGAACGCTTTCTTGTACAGCAGCATGTTGTAGAACAGCAGGGAGTTGGCCGGCGAGCCGGTGCCTCCGGTCACGATGAACGGGAGAATAAACTGCTGAAGCGCTCCGATCAGCGCCATGATGACATGGTACAAAATGACGGGAGACATGAGCGGCAGCGTAATGTGCCAGAACTTGCGAACGTGGCCTCCGCCGTCGATCGTCGCCGCTTCGTAGTAATCGCCCGGAATATCCTGCAGCCCCGCGAGAAAGACGATAATGCCCGAGCCGACGCACCATTGCGCGATCAGAACCAGCGAGGGCATCGACCAGATTTCGCTGCTGAACCAGCCGGGCTGAGGCAGGCCGACCTCGTAGAGCAAGTAGTTCACGACTCCGAATTGGGCGTTGAGCAGCCACTGCCAGATGACGCCGCAGGCGACGATCGGGACCAGCGTCGGAATGAAATAGATGACCCGGTAGATGCCCTGCAGCCTTGTCTTCACGTTCAGCATGATCGCCAGGAACACGCCCAGGATCAAACCGGTCGGCACCGCCAGCAGCGCATAGTAGAACGTGTTGCGGACCGAGATCCAGAACAGCTCGTCTTTGACCAGTTCGACGTAATTGGCGAAGCCGACGAACCCGGTCACGTCGAAGCCGTTAAATTTGGTGAAGCTGTAATAGAAGGATGAAAGCAGCGGGTACAAATAAAAGATCGCGATCCCCAGCAGCCAGGGCATGGCGAACAGCCATCCGTAATACCCTTTCCGCGTCGTTTCCATTGCGACAACTCCTTGAAGGGAATGGGGCGGTGAGCTTCGTCACCGCCCTTTGACTCGGCAATGCCTATCGGCTTATTTCGCCAGCTCCGCGTTCGTCTTCTCCGTTACCTCGTCCAGCAGAGCCTTCGCATCCCCTTTCCCGAGATGCGCTTTCTCCTGGGCGGCATTCAGTTGGTCGAAGAAGAACTGGCCTTTCGTGATGATCGGACGGGCGTAAGCGTTCGGGAACAGATCGACGAACACCTGGTATCTCGGCTCGCTCTTCACCCAGCTCAGCTCGCTGTTCATATCTTTCTGACAGACGAACCAGCCCGTTTTTTCCGCATAGTTTTTCGCGCCGTCTTCCATGCTCATGAACTTCGCGAACGTGAACGCGGCATCTTTGTTTTTCGCGCCCTTCGGCACGACGAACGACCAGCCGCCGGCCCAAGTGTTGAAGTCCGTTCCCGTCGGAGTCGGCAGCGGAGTCACCCCGTATTCGAGATCCGGCACCGTGTTGAACTGGCTGATCTCCCACGAACCGCCAACCATCATCGCCACTTTGCCAGCCGCGAACGGATTGATGTCTCCGCCTACCGCGGACGCAAAATCGTTCACCGCCTGAACCTGGTATTTCTGGGCGTAGCCGGCTTGCCATTCAAGCGCTTTCACGATTTGCGGATCGTTTGCGGTAATTTTCCCCGTCTCCGGGTCCTGGTACTTTCCTCCGAACGCCCAGCCCCACGTCAGCACGCCGCCTTGTCCCATCCAGGGGATAAAGCCCAGCACGTCGTAACGGTTGCCCTTTTTGGTCGTAAGTTTCTCGGCAGCCGCGTCGAGTTCGGCGATCGTCTTCGGCGGATTTTCCGGATCGAGTCCCGCTTCCCGGAACAGCTTCTTATTATAGAAGAGAGCGCGATCGTCCGTCGTGAACGGCATGGCGTACAGCTTGTCGCCCATCGACGCTTCCTTCCAGGAGAAATCGTAGAATTGGTCCGCCGTAACGCCCGCCGCCTGGGCATTGGCCGTCAGCTCCTCGAACAGTCCCTGGCTGGCCCACTGCTGCACCATGAAGCGGTCGAACGCGACGACGTCGGGCGGATTGCCGCCATTGATCGCGACCGTCAGCTTATCGGTAATCCCGTTGCCGGAGCCGCCGCCGCCGATGAACTCGGCCTTCACTTGAATGTCGGGATGCGTGTCGTTGAACATTTTGACGCTCTCTTCCATCGCCGCTTTCTCGACTTCGCTGCCGAACGGGTGCCAGAAAGTCAATTTCGTCACTTTGCCCGCTGCGCTTTCTTTGCCGCTTCCGCTGTTGCTTGACCCGCCGGCCGAGCCGGCATTGTTGCCGGAGCCGCAGCCCGTTAACGCGAATACGATGAAGAAAGTTACGGCGAGTACGAGCGATAAGCCTTTTACTTTGCTGGTTGTCATTGTTCTTTTCCCCCTAAGAAAATGATTAAGCCCAATTCATCCTTCGGAAAGCGAATCATGATGCCCTGTCCTTTGCCGCGCCGGCTCTAACGTATGGACATCACCTCCGAAGCGGAATCCGCCGGCCGTTCGATCAGATCGACCCGGCGAACCGGCTGCCCGGGTTCGGACGGAACGTGCATCGTGACGATTTCGCAAGGGCCGAACGATACGTTCCAGATCCGGTTCAACTGCGGAACTTCGATCTCGGCTTCCCCGCTCCGTCCGAACGCTTCGTGACAGCGGAGAATGTAGCCGTCCCCATCCTCCGCCGGCTTCCACGCGACTGCAATCAACTGCTCGGAAGAGATGCGAATGCCTGCCGCCTTTTGCGGAAGAGAGCCGGTATGGTACGTCTCGATAATCGGGATCGGCGGAACGTTGAGCTCCAGGGCGCGGGCCGGCGCATTCGCGTCCCGCCAATCGCCCTCGTGGGGCAGCAGCGCATAGGAGAAGCGCTGAACGCCTTGATCCATGAATTCGCAGTCGTCGTCCCGTTCTCCGTAATGATCGGCGTAGATCGGGCTTCGGACGACCGTCAGGCGCAGATCGCCGCCTAGTACGTCGTAGCTGTATTTCGCGTCGTTCGTCAGCGTCAGGCCGCGCACGCCGCTTCGGCCGCCCTTCGCTTGCCCCGTCACATCCAGCCACTGCAGCCCCGGCTCTTCTTCGCCGTTGACGGGCCGTTCAATATAGCCGTAGGGAATTTCATAGGTGGCTTTAGGTTCGTGCACCGCGACGGGAAAAGAAAGCTTCAGCATTTTGTGCCGCTCGCGCCAATCCAGCTTGACCTTGACTTCGATGCCCGGCTTATCCCGGTACAGGATGTAATCCTGGCTCAGGCTCGATTCGCCGTACCGGTTCGTTACCCGCAGCACCGACCGCAGCGGCCCCGACTCCAGCAGCTTGACGTTCGCGTCGGCGAACCGTCCGATTTCCTTGCGGAACTCCGTTACTCCGTGCGCCCACGTATCGCAGTGGAACTCGTCGATGACGACCGGCACGGCGCCGCTGCCTTCCAGCACTTCCGTCTCGGCCCGTTTGTCGTAGAGCCGCTTGATATGTCCGGTATGAGGCTCGATCTCGAGCCGGTACCAATCGTTCTCCAGCGCGTACCGCTCCGCTGTCAGCGATCCGGCAGCCGGCGGCTGCGCGACGGGCTGTTCCTTGTCTTTATAAATCCAGTACACGCGATACCCCATCGCGGGAATCCGCCCCATGATCAGCGTGTCGAACTTGTCGTCCTTCCCGTTCGTGCGGGAGCCTCGAACCGTTTGCCATTCGACCGGATTCCCCGATTCGTCGGTCACGCCGGCCACTTTCTTGTTGATCCGGATCGGCGCATGCGTCTCCCAGGAGAGCGGATTGAACACGACGACCGGCACTCCGGCATCCTTCTGCTCCCATAGCTGCCAATCGCTCTCCTTGTTCAGCGACGAGATCCCTTCCTTCATCGTGTCGACCGACCAGGAAATCTTCTGCAGCGCGGCGTTGAGGACGACGGCCGACGTATGCAGCGCCTCGCCGTAAGCTTCCCGGGAATCCTCGAACGCCTCCCGGATCGAGCACCCGCCCATAATATCGTGGAACTGGTTGAACATGACCGGCTTCCAGGCCCGGCGAATCTCTTCGACCGGGTAGGAGAACCCTGTCAGCAAATGGGAGAGCGTCCCGAATTTCTCGGCCGTCAGCAGCCGGTGCTCCGCCTTGCGGTTAAGCGCTTTCGTCTCCGCGTGAGTCGAATAGCAGCCGCTTGCATGATGCTGCAGATCGTCCCGGTAGATCGGAAGCTGCCGCCCGGAGCGAGCCATCTTTTCGAAGTAGGCGTTCGGCGAGCTGATCTCGTAGCTGCAATCTTTCTCCTCCTCCTGCAGGCGGCGTATCGAGCGAAGGTTGGCGATCGTCGGGCCTCCGCCGTGATTGCCTACGCCGAAGAAGCACATCAGATCGTGTTCGTGGCTCCGGGCAAGCTCGGTGACTTCCAGCCCTTTTCCGTAAATGGCGTCCTCGTGGTTTTTCGGCGACCAGTTGTTGTAGCTGATCGGATTTCGGTAGGCCATCACGTGGCTGCCGTCGAGGCTCTCCCACCAGAACAGGTTGCGCTCCATTGCTTTCTCGTGCTCTTCGGGGCGCATATAGACGTAATAGTCCATGCCGCTCTTCTTCAAAATTTGCGGAAGCATGTTGTGATGGCCGAACGAATCGACGTTGTAGCCGACTTTGGCGGTTACGCCGAACTTCTCCATGAAATAGCGCTGGCTGTACAAGCCGTGGCGGGCGAACGACTCCCCGGAAGGCAGGTTGCAGTCCGGTTGAATCCACCAGCCGCCCACGATGACCCAGCGTCCCTCCGCCACTCTCGCGCGAATTTCCTCGAACATGTCCGGCGCGTTATGCTCGATCCATTCGTAATACGCCGCTCCCGCGCAAGTGAAAATAAAATCCGGAAATTCGTTCATCCGGTCCAGCGCCGAGCGGAAAGTCGCTTTAATCTCCGCATACCCTTCCTGCCATTGCCATAGCCACACCGGATCGAGATGCGCGTTGCCGATCATATGAAGCTTCATCAGCCTCTCACTCCTCACCTACGCAATGTAATTCCGCTTGAATTCCGTGCAGCGTCTTCGCGACCGACAGCGCTGCGTAATCCCCGACATGTTCTCCCAGCCCGGCCGGCACGATCTCGCAGACGGACAAGGAATTCGGCAGCGCTTCCTGCCGAAGCTCCTCGAGCATGTAAGGCTCCAGCAGCTCCCTCTGACGTCCGTAGATGCTTCCGATGATCACTTTCTCCGGATTGAGAATGTCGATCAGAATCGCCAGGCCGCGCCCTAGGTTGCGCCCGACTTCCTCGAAGATTCGGAGGGCGAACGGATCGCCGAGCCTTGCCGCTTCCGCGATGTCCCGGGTCGATAACTGCTCCAGTGAATCGCCCGGCTGCATAAAATCGGGAAGCTCGATTCCGGCATCCATCCGTTCCCTCAACTCCGCTTGGGCCAGACGGGCGATGCCCCCTCCGCTGCAGTACCCCTCGAAGGAGCCGGCCTTGTTGTACCCGATCGGGCCGCTCGGGGCCAGCCGAATATGTCCGACCTCGCCGGCGTTATCGTTCGTTCCCGAGTAGAGGCGGCCGTCCATGATCAAGCCGGCGCCCATCCCCGTGCCGAAAGTGAGGAAGATCATGTTGCGGGTTCCCTTCCCCGCCCCCCATTGCCATTCGGCGAGCGCGCAGGCGTTCGCATCGTTCTGAAGTCCGACCGGAACGCCGAAGCGCCGCCGGAATGGAGTTACGATATCGACGCTTTCCCAATGCGGCAAGTTGGGCGGGGAGAGGATAAGGCCTCTGTGGCTGTCCAGCGGTCCGCCGCAACTGACGCCGATCGCGGACAGCTTCGTCCGGTCTTCCGGGTACATTTCGAACAGGGAATCCAATTCGGCGATCGACAGCTCGATCGTCTCCTCGGCCGTAGGCGCCGTTGAAAAGTACTTTTTGTCGATAATGTCGATCCGCCGGGCAGACGCTCGGCCTATCGTGACCGCGCACTTGGTGCCGCCGATATCGATTCCGGCATATGTGGTCATATCGCGAAGAACGCCTCCTCCAGCATGATGCACAATGAATGATAGATCGGAAGATGTCTCTCCTGAATGTCCGGAGTCAGCTCGTATGGGACGATAATGGCCGCATCGCACAGAGCTTTCATCGCACCGCCGGTGCCGCCGGTTAAACCGATCGTCGCCATCCCCTTCGCCCTCGCGACTTGCAAAGCGCGGATGACGCTCCGCGAATTGCCCGACGTGCTGATGCCCAGCAGAACGTCGCCTTCTTTGCCGTACCCGTATACCTGTTGAGCGAAGGCCATGTCGGCGGCGACATCGTTGCAGTAAGCGGTGAACAGCGCGCTCTGGCTGACGAGGGACATCGCGGGCAGCGCCCCCTGCAAGCCGTCGCCGATCTCTTCGGCTTCGTTCGGGTAGTGCTCGGAAAGCCGTTGCCGGAAAGAGTCGGGAACCGGACGCTTCAGCATGAAGCCCTTCATCAATTCGCCCACGATATGCTCGCTATCCGCCGCGCTGCCGCCGTTGCCCGCGATAAAGACGGTTCCCCCGCTGCGATAACACCGTTCGAGAACGAGGAAAGCCTGCTGGATATCGGGCAAGCACACTTTCAAATCAGGATATTTGGCCTCTAGCTGGGTGAGATGGTAATTCATGATTGGTTTTCCTTTCGGCACCACTTTTTAATTTAAGTTTAATAAGTCTGTTTTCGAGGATTATAATATCACCCTGATCAAATTAATGTCAACGCTTTTTTTACCAATAATCCTCATCTTATTAAAATAAAATAAAAAAGTGGCCTATGGCCACTTTTTCTCCCGTTTTCTTCCGTTATTCTCCAGCTTGTCCTGTCACTGCTCCTGGCGCCGCTTGCCCTTCCTGCGATCTGCTCGCCGCCTCCGGCAGCCCTTCGCTTAAATCTTTGTCGAAGAAATTTTCCAGCACGAGCATCCCCGCCCCGATCGCCCCGCCGAACATGCCGAGCTGAGCCTTTTCGATGCGTGCATTGTCCGCGAAGGAGGACAGAATGCGGTTTAGCGCAACCTCCTTCACCTGATCGAAGTAAGCTGGATAGGCATGCGTCAACGTCCCTCCGATGACAATCATTTGCGGCATCAGCAGGTTAATGGCGTTGCCGATCGCAATGCCGACGTACCGGGCCGATTCCAGCAGAAGCCTGCCCGCCAGCTCGTCTCCCTCGTTCGCCGCATGGAGAATGGTATAGATGTCGATAGAATTCTCGTTATCCAGATAAAGCGTCCGGAAGGAAGCGTCCGCCCCGCGGCGGATTTCCTCCCCGGCGCGGCGCTCGATGGCCAAGCCCGAAGCGATCGCTTCCAGGCAGCCGTAATTGCCGCAATTGCAGCGCGGGCCGTCGATATGAATCGTTCCGTGTCCGATTTCGCCCGCTCCGTAAGGGGACCCGTGGTAGAGCTTATTGTCGATGATAAACCCGCTTCCGATCCCGATGTCCGCGTCCAGATAGAACACGTTGTGATTCAGCCGCCCGGCCCCATGCCAGAATTCGCCGAGCGCGATCAGGTTCGCGTCTTTCTCGATAAACGTTTCCAACCCGAAATGCGCTTCGACGAGCTCCTTCAATCGAACGTGCTCGAGCCCTTTCATATTCGGCGGCGAGAGCACGATGCCCGCGAACGGATCGAGCGGTCCGGGAATCGCCATCCCAATGCCTAAAATTTTGTCCCGTTCCACGTTTGCGTCTATTAAAGCCCGTTCGATGCATTCTATCATTCTGTCGATAATCTCGTTTGACTGGAGCCACTCCTTCCGCGTCTCCGTCTCGAACTGATGGTGCATTTTTCCTTCCAGATTCAAGATGGAGACCCGAATGCGGGAGACGCTCAGATGAAGACCGATCGAATAGAAGCGATCGCTCTTGATCTGGTACAGCAGCGGCTTCCTTCCGCCCGACGACTCGTCGTATCCGACTTCGCAAATGAGATCGTAGGAGACGAGCTCCTCGATAATGTTTTTGACCGCGGTGAAGCTCAGTTTCGTCCTGTCCGATATTTCCGCCTTCGAGACTTGTCCCTTGCCGCGAATATATTGAAGAACCGTCGATTGGTTCATGCTTTTAACCCTGCGGTTGTTCGCGCCTTTCAACCGTTCCATGTTGCCCGCCCTCCTTCCGTCCGCCGCCGATCGCGGCAAACGACTCTAGCTACTATCATAACCGTTGTTGCCCGGAATGCAAAAGGGGGCTGCCCCCCATGCGAGACAGCCCCGCTATTTCGATCACTGGACGCTCTCAGACGAAATTCGGCTGAGCAAGCGCGCACACGAATTCGTGCCGCCCCGATTGCACGCGAATTTCACCCGGACCTCTGCCTTCCTCCGCGACGACGGCCGCGGACGCGCTTTCCACACTAAGAAGCCGCCCCGGCAGCTCGACGGTGGCGCTGGCATTGACCGGCACGACGAGGCGAAGCCGGAACTCTTCCGCAGACAAGGTCCATTCGACTTCGATCAAGCCGTACAGCGATTCGAACGAGGCCTTCACCCGGCTCAGCCCGCCTCCCGGCCGCGGGCGGATCACGACGCGCTTAAAGCCCGGCTCGTCCGGATCGGCATCGATTCCCGCCATGCAGCGGAACATCCACTCGCCTACGGACCCCAAAGAATAGTGATTAAAGGAGTTCATCCCCGGATTTTGAAAGCCGTTGTGGGACGTCCATCCGTCCCAACGCTCCCAGATCGTCGTAGCCCCGTGCCGGATCGAATACATCCACGACGGAAACTGCTCCTGCTTCAGCAGACGATACGCGAGATCCGCGCGGCCGTTGTCGGTCAATACGGGCAGCAGGTAGCCCACGCCTAGGAAACCCGTGGACAGCCGATCGCCGCGCCCGCGGATATCGGCCTCCAGATGGTTGATCGCCGAACGGCGCTGCTTGCCGGCGAGCAGCCCGAACTGCAGGGCGAGCACGTAGACCGTCTGCGTCTCTCCCTTGATTTTTCCGTCTTCCGACACGTAGGCGTCGCGGAACGACGCCGCGATCTCGTCGAACAACGACTCGAAGCGCACCCGGTCTTCCTCGTTGCCGACAATGCCGGCAATGCGCGAGAACAAGCTCGTGCTATAGGCGAAATATGCCGTCGCCAGCACGCCTTTCGGCGTCTCCGCGTCGATCGACAGCCAATCGCCGTAGTTTGCGTAGTCCGGCCTCAAGCCTCGTTCGCTCCGCTCCTGCAAATAGACGATCCACCTTCTCATCGCTTCGTAATTCGTTTGCAGAATGCGCTCGTCGCCGTACATCAGATAGAGCGTCCAAGGGATAATGACGCCCGCGTCGCCCCAGCCGGCGTTATCCGGCGCGAACCAGCCGACGTCCGAGTTCCACATTTTGTGCCGAATCCATCCTGCGTCCGGAGCGACGTCGGTGAACGCCCCAGAAGGCTGCTGGCTGTCGGTCATATCCCGAATATACTTCGTAAAAAAGCGCGAGACGTCCCGGTTGTACGAAGCCGTTCGGGCGAAGATCTGCGCGTCTCCCGTCCAGCCCAATCTCTCGTCCCGCTGCGGACAGTCGGTAGGCACGGAGAAGAAGTTGCCCCGCTGGCTCCAAGTAATGTTGCGGTACAGTTGGTTGATCATTTCGTCGGACGTTTCCAGCTCTCCCGCCTCGGGTGTATCGGAATGGACGACTTTGCCCGACAGCGTCTCCGTCCCCGGCTCTCCCGGATAACCGATCAGCTCGACATACCGGAAGCCGTGAAACGTGAAATGAGGCTCGTACCGCTCCTCTCCCCGGCCGCTTAAAATATAGTGATCCTGTTGTACAGCGGCGCGAAGATTATCGAGATAGAGACTTCCGTCCGGATTGAGCATTTCCGCATAGCTTAGCGTGACTCTCGTGCCCGCTTCTCCGCTCACGCGAAGCTCCGCCCAGCCGACCATGTTTTGTCCCATATCGAATATGCACGTGCCCCGTTCCGTTCGTCGTACGGATACCGGAGCGATCGTCTGCGTCACCCGGATCGGCGGCTCGAGCGTCTCCGAGATCAGACCGTTGTAGCCCGGCCGAATGTCCGGCTCTTCCCACGCCGAATCGTCATAGCCCGCGGCATCCCAACCGTCGAGCTCGAGCCTGGCGTCGTATTCCTCCCCCTTGATCATGTCCGAATAGACGATAGGCCCGCGCGATGTGCGCCAGGACCGATCCGTTACGATCAGTTCCGAAGAGCCGTCCTCGTATTCGATCGCGATTTGAATTTGCACGAAGGGACGTTCGCCGTACACGCCCTTGCCCAGAAAACCGACGGTTCCCGCGTACCAGCCGTCGCCCACGACGATGCCGATGACGTTCTCTCCGCCGACCAGTTGATCCGTAATCTCATATGCCTGGGCTTGAACGCGCTTGTCGTAGTCGGTCCATCCGGGAGCGAACCGATCGCCGATTCGGGCTCCGTTCACCCTTATCTCGTACACGCCGAGCGCCATCGCATACGCCGTGGCGCGCCGCACGGGCTTGGCGACCGTCGTCGTTTTGCGGAAATACGGCGCAGGCTGAAAAGAGCGTTCCGGCTCCCGCTTGCGGCCGATCCACATTCCTTTCCACTCGGATCGATGAAGCAGCCCCATCGTCCAGGTCGAGACGCCGCTCCAGTCGGAAGGACGATCGTCCTGGTCCCAGACGCGCACTTTCCAGTACACGATCTGCCCGGAGCCGAGCGGCTTGCCTTCATACGCCATTTGAACAGACCGATCCGACTCCACCTTCCCGCTGTCCCACAAATCGACCTCCCCATCCAACCGTTCGGGAGAAGACGCCGCGACGATCCGGTAAGCCTTTTGCCGGCAGGCCGGCGTATCCGCTTCCATTTTCCAAAACAATCTCGGCCGCCCGACATGCAAGCCCTGCGGGTTCACCGCGTATTCCGTCAAGCACTGCGTGATTCTCATCAACTGGAAAACCTCCGTCTTCAGATCCGTTCGGCAAGACTGCGGCCGATCCGCGGCTCGCCAAACTTTTTAATATGACTTTAATAAGATCCATTGACGTTCATACTAGCACCCCCTCCTCGAACCTGTCAATCGGTTTCCTTTCGAGTCCGATAAAAAAACGCCAGAGCCAACGATAGGCTCTGACGTTCGTTGCCGGCACAAGCGCGCCGAATTTACAGGTCTGTCGGAATTGCTCCGACCTCGGTGCAGCGGAACTACTCCGGTCTTCCATACGTATCTCCCGCTATACCGTACGGGGTTCCTCTACGAACGAATTCGCCGATCCGCTTGGCGGCTTCCGCTAGAATCTCCTCTTCCTCGACCAAAGCCAATCTGACGAAGCCTTCCCCCCGTTCGCCGAACGCGTTGCCCGGTATGGAAGCCACGCCCGTGGCAGCAAGCAGGGATTGCGAGAAGCTTCGCGAAGTCCAACCTTCCGGTACGCGCGCCCACAGGAACATCGTCGCCTGCGGAGAAGGCACGTTCCAGCCTTGCTCGCGAAGCGCCCGGACGAATACGTCGCGACGGCGCTCGTACAAGCCCGCGATCGGCCTCGGCGCATTCATATCCATTTCCAGCGCCGCGATGCCCGCTTCCTGGGTGCCCAGGAAGACGCCGAAATCGATGTTGTTTTTCAAGTCGCGCAAGCTGGACAGCGCCTCCCGGTTGCCGACCGCGAAGCCGAGCCTTGTCCCGGCCAAATGGTAAGACTTGGACAGCGAGTGAAACTCGATGGCGACCTCGAACGCGCCCGGCACCTCAAGCACGCTCGGCGGACGCAAGCCGTCGAAAGCCATCTCGCTGTAGGCGTTGTCGTGAACGAGCAGCACGCCGTGCTTGCGCGCCGTATGTACGGCCCGCTCGAAGAACGCCAGATCGGCGGCGGCCGAGAGCGGGTTGCTCGGATAGTTCAAAATCATGAATTTGACTTTGTCCCAGACGGCTTGAGGCACCGCCTCGAAATCCGGCAAGTAGCCGTTCTCCTCCAACAGCGGGAGCGGAATCGGCTCGACGCCGGCTACGGCAAGCCCCGCTCCGTACACCGGGTATCCCGGGTCCGGCAGCAGCGCGGCGTCTCCCGGATCGGCAATCGCGAGCGGCAGATGCGCCAAGCCGTCCTGCGTGCCCATCAAAGCGACAATCTCGCTTCGCGGATCGAGCTCCACGCCGAATCTGCGGTCGAACCACTTCGCCACCGTTTGCCGGAACGCCCATGTGCCTTCCGTTCCCGGGTAGCGATACGTATCGGACCGCAGGCTTGCGTCCGCCAACGCGCGGCGAAGCTCCTCTTCCGGCGGCCGATCCGGACTTCCGATGTCGAGCGAGATAACGGACAGCCCTTTCTCCCGGGCTTCCCGCTTCCAGCCGGACACCTCAGCGAAAATCGCAGAGCCAAGCCTGTCCAGCTTCTGCGCGCGCACATTCAGCTTCTTCATCGCCCGTACCACGCCAGACCGAAATCCTGCTCCTTGAAGCCGATCGTCGTCTTGACGCCGTCAGAGACGATTGGACGTTTGATCAGCATGCCGTTGGACGAGAGCAAGCGAATTTTCTCTTCCTCGGACATCGAAGGAAGCTTATCCTTCAGCCCCATCTCCCGATAAACCTCTCCCGACGTGTTAAACCACTTGCCGATCGGCAGACCGCTGGACGCGATCAGCTTGCCCAACTCTTCCGGCGCAGGCGGCGTCTCGCGAATATCGTGCAATTCCAGCTCGTAACCGTGCTGCTTCAAAGCTTTAACCGCCGCCTTGCACGTGCTGCAAGTCGGCAGATGATATACTTTCAACGCTTTCGACACTTTAACTAACCCCTTCGCTTTAATCTTTCGTCAGCTTGCCGAGCTCCCGCTCCAGCAGCTTCATGTCCTCCGGAAGCGCCGCCTCCAGCCGCATCTCGTCCCCCGTCACCGGATGACGGAAACCCAGTCTGCAAGCGTGCAGCGCCTGCCTTCCGATGATGCCTTCCACTCTGCGCGCCAGCTCCGATTCGTTCCAGCGCTCCTCGGAATAGTAACTGTCCCCGATAATCGGACAGCCGATGTGCGTCATGTGAACGCGAATCTGATGCGTTCTGCCCGTTCCCAGCCGAATGTCGACGGAGCTGGCCTGGTCCCCGTACGTTTCGGCAACCCGATAAAACGTCAGGGACGGCGCTCCGTCCTCGCGAACGACGCGCCGATGCGGATCTTCCGTCTGCCTGCCGATCGGAGCATCGATTCTGCCTTCCGGCTCCGGCGGCCGCCCATAGACGAACGTGCGGTACTCCTTCACTACGGTGCCTTCCGCCATCTGCGCCGACAGCTGCTGCTGCGCAAGCGAATGCTTGGCAACGACGACAAGGCCGGACGTGTGCTCATCCAGACGGTGCACCGGCCGGAATCGGACCCGCTCGCCCTTCTCCTGCCAATAGTGCATCACGCCGTTGGCGAGCGTATTCAAGTAATGCCCCGTCGTCGGATGCACGATCAGCCCCGCCGGCTTGTTCAGCACGAGCAGATGCTCGTCTTCGAACACGATGTCGAGCTCCATCGGCTGCGGCAAAATCGTTTCCGAGCTTTCCGCTTCCATGCGAAGCGAGATGACGTCTCCTTCGGCCAGCTTGTGGTTCGGCCATACTTTCTGCCCGTTGACCGACAGTCCTTCTTCGGACGTCTTAAGCCGAACCATCAGCCTCCGCGAGATGCCGATCCGTTTGCGCAGCACGTCCCTTACGGTGCGCCCTTCGTCGCCGGCCTCCGCCACGAACTCGATCGGCTCGTAATATTCCGTCCGCTTGTTGTCATCTTCCATTAAGCTAAGACCTCCGCCGAAACACCGGGGCGCTGCGTTCGTATTCGACGTCCTGCACCTTCAACCGGACGTTGGCCGCTCTTGCAGCGGCAAAAAAGTAATCCGACAGACGATTCAAGTATTTGCGCACCTCGTCCGGGCATTCCTGCTCCCGGGACAGGGAGACGACTCTTCGCTCCGCGCGTCTGCAGACGGTTCTGCACACGTGAAGCAGAGCGGCCGGCTCGCTTCCTCCGGGCAGAATGAACTTTTCAAGCGGCGGATTATTTTCCTCCAGCTCGTCAATCCAGCGCTCCAGCCTTTCCGTCATCTCGGCCGATACTTTCAGCTTGCCGGGATCCGGCGAAGCATAACTCAGATCGGAGCCGCAATCGAACAGCTCGTGCTGAATGACCGTCAACTGTTCAAGCCGGTCGCTCCACTCTTCCGCCGGCAGCTTAGCGATGACCGCCGCTGTCTGTCCGACGAAGCTGTTCAACTCGTCGGTCGTACCGTATGCTTCCACTCTCAAGTCGTCTTTCTCGACCCGTGCGCCGATGACCGACGTTTTGCCCTCGTCACCGGTCCGCGTGTATATTTTCATTGCGGCTGCTCCTCTCCTTCATTCGATAACCTTTCAATTCCATGGCCATTCCCGCCGTCATCCGATAGACGGAACGGCTTGCCTGCAGCAGCTCCCGGTTCGCCTCCGCCAGACGCCGAGCGTATTCCAGCTCCCCCGGAGACGGATTCAACCCGGCCGCCGGCTCCTCCGTCACGACGATAATCCGGCCCTCGAACGCCAGTATCGCATCTATCGTTTCACGCCATCTAACCGCCTCGATCCCCGCGCCATCGATCTCCGTTCCCCGTCCCGGCTCCGCACCATTAACCTCAGTCGTTTGCTCCGCCTTAAAGCCCACACCCTTTCCCCGGCCGGCCGATCTCGCGAACGAAGCTCTGAGCCATCCTGACAAGCTGTCGACGACGACCACCCTCCGCTCCGCGCGGAAAAAGTTCGATTCCAGGTTGATCGCGTTGATTTTGCCCGGAAGCGTCTCATCCGCCTCCGACCTTGTCTTATAGAAACGACTTTCTCCGGTCTCACCAGGAACAATAGGCGGCTCCCCAAGCGGAAAAGAAGGACAAGACAAGCGAATGCCTTCGCGACCGACGGCGAGCCCAAGCTCGTCCGCGAAAGCGGATTTTCCGCAGCCGATGCCGCCGATCACGAGCCACAGCATCTTGCTTCCCCTCCTCCAATAGAAAAAAGAGGCCGGTGAGTTTCGTCACCGCGCCTGCTCCCTGCTCAAAAGAACGACTTTCATATATTCGTTGATCTTTCGATCCAATTGCCG
Source organism: Cohnella sp. SGD-V74 (assembly GCF_003001675.1). Taxonomy (GTDB): domain Bacteria; phylum Bacillota; class Bacilli; order Paenibacillales; family Paenibacillaceae; genus Cohnella. The sequence goes on from NZ_PVYW01000023.1 coordinate 150,980, forward strand.
GCTCAGCTCCATGACGGAATCGGCGACCAAGGAACGCTCCTGCAGGAAAGTATCGGTCATCACCTTCCGCAGACGGTCGATTTCTTCTGCCAACTCCGCTGCCGCTCGGCCCGAGTAATGAGAAATAATGGGTGCATCGGCTTGTAAAGACGACATTTTCTTGGATCTATGTTTTGCCGCAGCCATGTAACTCCCCCTTCTCATGTCGAAATAAAGACTCGGCGGGTCGAAAATCATGGTTATTATAGCAAAACACGATTAGTTTGAATATGACTTTTGTAAATTATTCATTTTTATTCCAAACTTCTAAGAAACAGGTGGATCCGTTCCATCGCTTCGGTCAACTGGGCGACGGAAGTCGCGTAGCAGCAGCGCAAGAAGCCTTCTCCGCCCTTGCCGAACACGTGGCCGGGGACGGCCGCTACTTTGCCTTCCAATAGAAGCTTCTCCGCGAACTGCTCGGACGTCAATCCGGTCGAGCGGATGGACGGGAACGCGTAGAATGCGCCCTGCGGCTCGTGGCACTCCAGTCCCATGTCGCGGAAGCCTTGCACGACAAGGCGCCGTCTCTGATTGTAAGACTCCATCATGCGGTCCTTCTCTTCGAGGCCGCCCTTGGTCAACGCCTCGAGCGCGGCCACCTGTCCCATCGTCGGCGCGCACATGATCGTGTACTGATGAATTTTGAGCATGGCGCTGATCAGATCGGGATGTCCGCAAGCGTAGCCCATCCGCCATCCCGTCATCGCGAACGCCTTGGAGAAGCCGCTTACGAGAATCGTCCGATCCTTCATGCCCGGCAACGACGCGAAGCTCGCGTGTTTGCCGTTAAACGTCAGCTCCGCATAGATTTCGTCGGAAATAACGATCAAATCGTGCTCCTCGACGATTTTGGCGATCGGCAGCATTTCCTCGTAGGTCATGATCGCCCCGGTCGGATTGCTCGGGTAACAGAGGACGAGAATCTTCGACTTGGGCGTGATCGCCGCGCGCAAGCTTTCCGGAGTCAGCTTGAACTGGTCTTCGGCGAACGTCTCAATGCCTACCGCCACGCCTCCGCTTAGGGAAGTGATCGGAGAATAGGAAATATAGCAAGGCTCGGGAACGAGAATTTCGTCGCCCGGCTCGATCAACGCCCGAAGCGCCAGATCGATGCCTTCGCTGCCTCCTACGGTGACGACCATTTCCTTGCCTGGATCATAGGTCAAGTTGAATTGATTGTATAAGTACTGTCCGATCGCTTCGCGCAGTTCCAGCATGCCCGCATTCGGGGAGTATTGCGTCTTGCCCTTCTCCAGCGAATATACCGCTGCATCCCTGACCCGCCAAGGCGTTACGAAATCCGGTTCCCCCACGCCGAGCGTAATGATGTCTTTGTCTTTGCTGGCGCTGACCAAATCGAAGAAGCGACGGATTCCGGAAGGCGGAATCTCGCGAGCGTGAGAGGCCAAATAACGCTGCATTCCATCGCTTCGCGAAGGATCGGCCAACGCGACTTTCGGCTTTTCCTCATCTTTAATCATCTGGGCATACTTCCTTTACGTTTACGTTGGACTGCGATTTATGGAGATACGAGCAAGCGATGATCGTCTTCGAACTCTTCGAAAATAATGCCGTCCTGCTTGTATTTCTTCAGAATAAAGAACGTTTTGGTGGAGATAACCGACTCGATCGTCGACAATTTGTTCGATACGAACGAAGCGACCTCCTTCAGGTTCTTGCCCTCGATCTCGACGAGCAGATCGAAAGCGCCGGACATCAAATAGACCGACTTCACTTCAGGGTATAAGTAAATGCGTTCAGCGATGTTCTCGAATCCGCGCCCTCTCTCCGGCGTGCACTCCACCTCGATCAGCGCCGTCACTTTCTCGTCGTCGACCTTGCTCCAGTTAACGACCGTCGCGTACTTGACGATGACGTGATCCTGCTCCATTTCCGCGATCGCCGCAGACACTTCTTCCTCGGCTGCCCCCAGCATCGTCGCGATCGTAGCGGCGGACAAGCGGGCGTCCTCCTTGAGCAAATCCAAGATGCTCAACTTCAATTCGTTCATCCTAATCCCTCCTGAATTACTCTTCATGATACATCAAAAACAGGCTGCATGGGTAGTGAAATCCAAGGAAGGTCTAAAAAATCCCCGCATCGGCAATTGAATTGCCGACCGGGGAGCGATGCAGGGATGGAACGTTACTGATAGGCAGGCGCCTGCGCGCCGTTCTGGGCGTTCATCGCGATGTTGGCTTGCGCCGCCTGCGTCTGCTGAACGAACTGCGTCGTCTTCTGCTGCGTCTGCTGGTACTCCTTCAACTGCTTGTCCAGTTCGGGCTTGATCGCGGGGGACGACGCGCTGTACATGTTATTTTGCTGCATAACCGTATACAGCTCTCCTTGCAGCTTAAGCGTATCGTCCAGAAGCTGCGTAAACATTTGCCGAACTTCCGGACATACCGACTCCGTAGCCGCCGTCGCGTATTCCCGGGTAACCCGTTTAAGATCGGAAAGAATCGTATAGCCCATATCCTCGTCAGGCAAAACCGCATTGTTGAACATCGTCGTAAACCCTCCTCCTAAGCTTGGGGCTGAGCCGGCGCAATTGCCTGGTGCTGCTGCAAACTGCTCAACAACGTGTTGTAGTGCTGGGTATGCACGTTAATCATGTGAGAGCACGTCTGCCTAAGCTGCGGATTCGTAATCGTCGCCGCTCCCACTGCGCACTGCTTGATCAACAAATCCTCGTTCGACATCGAATCGGCGATGTATTCCAACTCTTTTGCTGTGATGGCTTGCATGGACCCTCATACCTCCCAATCGTTCTTTGGCACATCAGACCATAGTCTGCCTAGAAGCCCTTCCTCCTATGCACCTTTCACCTCACCCGTTTCCTTCCCTCAGCCCGCAGCATCCCCCTCGTCTCCTCCGCTCATCGCCCCGTCCGCCTCACCCGCCCAGTGTCTCGTCCACCTTATCTTCTCATCGTCTTTGTCCGTCCTCCCCATCTCGTCCGCTTTCACCGCCCCCTCCCCTTTGCCTGTCCTACCTTGGATTGTCAACACGAAATCGGACAGATTTTATGAGGGCAACCGCCGAGCTTCAACAGGCGTCCGATAATCAAGTGTCCCGTGAATGCGGTGATGATTGAACCAGTGAACGTAATCATCAAGTTCCAGCTTCAGTTGTTGAAGATTTTGAAAATGTCGTTGGTTGAAAAACTCCGTCTTGAAAATCTTAAACGTTGCTTCGGCAACTGCATTATCGTGAGGGCAGCCTTTATTGCTCAGCGAGCGCTTAATTTCGAAGGTTTCCAGCGCCTCGGAAATGAGCTTGTTATCGAACTCACTCCCGCGATCGGTATGAAACATCTTGATGCGATCCAGACGCCCAGACACGCTTGCAAT
>NZ_PVYW01000024.1 GCF_003001675.1 Cohnella sp. SGD-V74
GGATTTTTTATATAATCGCCATGAAAAACACTTATATTATTACATATATAGCTAATTGTAGTTATTTTCGCGTGAAGTTTTATGCAACGCTAGTGCGTGGCGCGAGCTTATGGTACGAGCCTGCGGGGCGATGGGTGAGATAAGCACGTGGCGCGAGCTTATGGTGCGAGCCTGCGGGGCGATGGGTCAAGCAAAAACCGCCTTCGGCGTCCTCAGGACGGTGATGAAGGCGGTTTTTGCGGAGAAGATTCAGATAACAATTTCGGGTTTTATTCTTTTTTAATCGTTCAAAAAAATGTGCCAATGTGCGTTTCTTTCGAGCAACCATCTTCGTTTGTGCGCAATTCGGGAGTCGTTAACCGACTCTTTAGAACATCGTCCTCCGTTTGAGCGCCATTCGGGAGTCGTTAACCGATTCTTTAGAACATCGCCCTCCGTTTGTGCGCCATTCGAGAGTCGTTAACCGATTCTTTAGAACATCGCCCTCCGTTCAAGCGCAATTCGGGAGACGTTAACCGATTCTTTAGAACATCGTCCTTCGTTCACGTTGCAAAAGCCTCCCCATCAAGCGTTTCGGTTGCTCGTGTTCTCCCCATCTCTCGCCGCCCTCCTTCCGTTATCGTTCAAATGCCGCTGTCGCTGCCGCCTCCCGCGAATACCGAGCTTCCGCGCTGCTCTCGCGCCCATGCGGCCACCCGAAGCGGGTCTCCCTCCCATAGGCGCTGACGTCCCCATTCCGTCGCCTCGGGCTTGCCGGCGCACGTGACGCGGATAACCGGAAACAGCCTGCTGGGCGACTCCGCGGGCAAGCCGCCAATGATCAGCTCGTCGTCCGTCTGGCTGAAGCTCAGCTTCTGTCCGGTCGTCAGCAGCGTGACGTCGGCGACCTTCGTCGCCAGATCCGCCAGGCGCAGCTCGGGACGACCGTCCCAGAAGCGGATGATCAAATAGAGCTCGTTGCCCTTCGTCGTCTGGCGCCCGCGCGTAATGAACTCCGTCAGATTGCCGCCGTCCGCCCCGTAGATCGCTTCGCCGTGCACGTCCAGCCAGGCGCCGATCTGCAGAGCGCGCTCCACGAACTCCGGCGGCAGCTGTCCGTCCGCCGTCGGACCGACGTTCAGCAGCAGGTTGCCCCCGTGGGCTCCGCCCTTCTCCGTGCATTCGCACAGCATATCGAGCAAGTAGTCCGCCGGTCTCCAGCGCTCGCCGAAAACATGCCCCCACAGACGCCAGGTCGTGACCTGGCAAGATTCCCACAGCCTGCTGCGGTCCGCCGCGACAAGATGCTCCGGCGTGCCGAAGTCGCCCAGCGCATCCGAATCGCCGGCTCCGATGCCGCCGTCCGCGCGGTAGCCGTCATGCTTGGACGAATACCCTACCCGGTTGTTGATCAGGATGTCCGGCTGAAGCTTGCGCATCTCCTCCATCAATTCCACGCTTTGCAAATCGTCCGCGTTGCGCGGCCATACGCCGTCGAAGAAAAAGTGATCGATTTGCCCGTAGTTGGTCAGCAATTCCTTGACCTGGTTGTGCAAGTAAGTTCTGACCGTCTCCCAGCCTTCGGGATTGGTTTGCGGACCTTCGAAATAGGCGGGAAGCCGCCAGTCGATCCACGAATAATAGAGTCCGATTCGGAGACCTTCCTTGCGGAAAGCGTCCACGACCTCGCGAACGAAATCCCGGCCGGCCGCTTGGCGCGCGCTGGAATAGTCGGTATAAGCGCTGTCCCACATGCAGAAGCCGTCGTGATGGCGAGTCGTAAAGCAGACGTATTTAAACCCGGCCTTGCGGGCGGTCTTCGCCCACAATTCGGCGTCGAAATGCTCGGGATTCCACGAGCAGGCCAGCGCTTCGTATTCTTGATGGTTCATATGCTCGCGGAACAGCACCTGTTCTCCCCGTCCTAAGCGAGAGTAGGGCCCCCAATGAATGAACAAGCCGTAGCGGCTTTCGGTAAACCACTTCCAGCGGTCTGGCACCTGAAATTGCGATTGCGTCATTTCCCCATTCCTCCTGCCGGCCGGTTGCCGGTCAATTCCGTATCGTTTCACCCTGCATCAGTTCGATTCGATGGTCGTCTCCCCCGGCCGATACACAGCAATCAGGGCTCCTGTCCCGTCTGCGGCGAACAGCACGGACCTCTCCGGCTCCAGTACGAAGCGATAGGCGCGTCCGGTCGTCGGGTCCTTGACGGCGAGGTCCAGCGATTCGGAGCTTTCCGAGACGAAAATGAACAATGCGCCCTCGCGAAAACGCAGCTTTCTTCCGAACACTCCCGGCTTATCCCCTCCGCTCAGCCATTCCAGCTCGGACGTCGGCCGCGCCAACTGAAGCGCAAAGCGGTACAGCGCTTCGACCGGCTCGGAGCGTCCGTTCAGTTCGACCGGCAGCGGGCAATGAATCAGCTTGCCGCGTCCGATGTCCGCGACCGTCACCTTGCCGACGCCGTCCTCGGCGCCGGCTTCGACTTCCTTGGCGGCTTCCGCGATGCGAAGATTGCCGAACGCGACAGAGTAGCGACGGCCGTCCAGCTCCAGCGTTTCCTCTCTGCGCACGTTCGCCGGTCGGAGCCGGCCGCTGCCGTTCAGCCGGTCCGTCCGCCTCCAGTAGGCATCAAGCCCGAGCGGTCCCGTGAACAGCAGCACGCAGCCGCTCCTGGAAACATGGTCGAGCAGCTTCTCCAGCGCGGCATCCTCGAAGTTGTGCGCGCTGGGCACGATGATCAGCTTCAGCTCTCCGCATCCGTCCAGATCGTTCAGATGGTATTCGCTGAGCGCCCGAAACGGCTGCTTGATGACGTGGCCGAGAAGACGGGAAGCCGCCGTCGTCGCGTCCATCGCCAGCTTGCGGTTGGAAAAGTCGTTGGAGTAGGGATAGACGACCGCGACCTCTTCCCGTTCACGCTCCTCGAACAGATGGCCGATTCGTCCCATGAATGCCCCGAAATCGTACGAAACGTCAGCCTCCGGCTTCTCCGTTCCGTCCGCTCTGATCGCTCCGATGTTGGACTCGTTGACGTTGTGCATATAGAAATTCGTGTTCCAGATCCACTGCACCGCTCCCGCGCCGCCCGTCGCGAAGGCGTATGCGTACTTGCGCTCCAGAATCGCCTTCAGCTCCGTCTCGCTGCGCTTGGCTTTGCCTTCCGGGGTCTCCACGTACATAATCCCCGTCTCCTGGATCAGATTGGGCTTGTGCGGCGTCTTCGTGAACACGCTGTCCCAGACGAGATGATCGTTCTGCCACCAGGTATGAACCGTCGTATAGTCTACAGCCTCGGCGTAGAAAAACGGCGACGGCCGCTGGCTGCAGATGCCCTCGTCCTGACCGACCGTGACGAGCTGCTCCGGCCGGATGGAGCGGATCGTGTCCACGAGCTCGCCCGCCCACCGATTGTGCATATCCATCGTGAACAGCGTATAGTCCAGCCATTTGGCGCTTTTCTTCGGATGAATGCTCGTCGGGCGAAAAGCTACCTCGTCCGTCTCCGGCGGAATCGCCGACGCGAAGTCCGGCAGCTCGTCCGGCGTCATGTTCCACAGCTCCTGGAGCCTGCGAATGTCTCCTCTGTGCCGTTTCTCCAGCCATTCGGAGAACAACCGGCGCTCGAAGCGGTCCCGAACCGTTTTCGGCCCCGCGAAGATGCGCTTCGGATCGAGCAGCGACGGCTCGTTGATCAAATCCCAATGCACGTGCGTCGAATTCCGATGGCGGGAAACGACGGCCGAGATAAAGCGCTTCTGCGCTTCCACGCTGCGGGGGTCCAAATACGGATTAACGCCTTCCCACGCCTCCGGAGCGAAGGCGAAGAACGTAAAGTTCACTTCCAGCCCGTGCTTCTTCGCCGTCAGGAAAAACGCGTCGATCGCCCGCATCACTTCCTCGTAGGGGTGGCCGTCCACGAACATCACCTTCCGCCACGCCGTCCAGATGCCGGTGCGCAGCAGATTGATGCCCGCCCGCGCCATCTGCGCCATATCGCGATCCCAGACGGAGGCGTTGGGCAAGAACAGAAACTTGCGCGCGACATCGGACGTCATGTAGGTCATGCCGACGATCGGCATCGGCTTGCCGTCGCGCCGGAAGTAATCGCGGTCCGCGCCCAGGAAGCCGCCCGAAGACAGCAGCTGCTCGTCGAAGCCCCAGAAGCCTTGGCCGAGAAGCCGAGCCTCTCCGTCCGAGGATACAGCGCGGCATTCGACCTCGTAATAACCCGGCTCGACCGCCAGCGGAACGTTGAGCCGGACGAAGCCGAGCTCGCGCCCCGCCTCCTCCGTCCGCTCCGTTTTCCACAAAGTCCGGTCGCCGTTCGCATTGTCCGGCCGTTCCACGGTCAGCGCCAGACTCCAGCGTCTCGATGGCGCGGGTGCTCCTGCAGACCCGGCTCGCCGGGCAAGAGATTGCAGCTGCAGCGTAAACGCGGGCTGCTCTCCGGGATAATACGTCGCGAAATGCGGCTTCAGCCACATCTCCGTTACGCCCTTGTCGCAGAATCGGCTCCATTCCGCCAATGCCCCGAGGCCGTCCGCCGACCACAGCGCCTCCTCCGGAGCAAGGTTAACGAACAGCCAGCGCCCGCCGGCGAAATCCCCCTTCGTATTTTCCAGAAGCACCGCCGGAGCGGCCACTTCGCGTCCCTGTTCAGACACCCCTTTCAGCAAGGCGTGAATATGAGCGTCCATCGGCCCGCTCGGACCGCCTTCGCCGGGATGGTCGTCCGCTTTCGTCGCGTGAAGCACGAAGCCGACGGTCGGCTGCACGCCGAACAGCTCTTCGCGACCGGCCAGCAGCGGAATCTGCTCCGAGGCGGCATAACGGGCGATCGGCGACGGGTCGACGGGCAGCGCCTCGTGGATGTTCAGCTTCTGGTGATAGGCGGTCTGCTCGTGCTCGCACCGCCACTTCTCTCCGTCCCGGTAGACGGGAATCCTTAGCGGCGTCCCGCCGATATGAAGCAGGTTGCCCCCGCGCCCCAGAAAGCCGAGCAGCGCCGTCCACGCCGACTTCGGAAAATAGGAGCCGTGCAGGTGGACGAGCGTGTCGGCCGTCTCCAGCGCTTCCGCCAGGGCGTCCGCGTTCACCGTCCCTCCGATGCCGCCCAGCGCGGCTGCGGCCTCGCCGCTCGGTCTGACGCCCGCAAACGGGAAGGAAGCGTCGTAAAATACAATCGTTGTCATGTTGTTCTGTCTCCTTTCGCCGTATCCGCCAGCAGTCCCCGCTCCGCCGCCTTCAGCACCAGTTGGGCGAACAGGCTGTTGGACCAAGCAAACCAAGGCCGCGTGTACCGCGAGGGGTCGGAGGCGTGAAAGCCTTCGTGCATATAGCCGGTGCCCGCATCGGTCGCTTCCAGCACGGAAAGCATCTCCAGCAGTTCCTCGTCGCTCCGGCTCGTCAGCCCCTGCATGGATAACGCCATCGGCCAAATATAGTCGGGCGGCGTGTGCGGGCTTCCGATGCCCTTAGCCGCGCTGCCTTCGTAATAATAAGGGTTGTTCGAGCTTAGAATGAAAGCCCGTGTATTCAAATAAATCGGATCGTCGGCCGAGGCATAGCCGAAATAAGGAATGGAAAGCAAGCTCGGCGTACCCGCATCGTCCATCAAGCGAAAGTTGCCCAGCCCGTCCGTCTCAAAGGCGTAGATCTCTCCGTATTCGGGGTGGCGGACGATTCCGTAACGAACGATCCCCTCATTCACTTCCTCCTCCAGCCTTGCCAGCTCCTTCAGATAATCCGCCGGCTCTCCGCGGCTCTCCGCCATCTCTCGCAATTGCCGAAGCGCCACGACGGCCATCATGTTGCCCGGGATAAAATAATGGTAGTCGCACGCGTCGTCGCTTGGGCGAAATCCCGACCAGATCATGCCCGTCCACCCGACCGGCGTCCCTCTCCCTCCATGATGGAGAGTGTCGTGGGGAGGACAGTTCGAGCGGCTGAACCGGTACGAGGAAAGCTCCTCATGACGCTGCTCCGTCGCGAACAGGTCCGACACCGTCCGAAGCGCGGCGACCAGTTCGGCGTCGAACAGCCCGTCGTCCCGCGTCGTTCGCCAGTAGGCGTATACGAGCCTGACGAAGAAACAAAGCGAATCCAGCTCGAATTTGCGTTCCCATACGAGCGGCGATACGGGAATGTCGGTGATATCGCCGGCATCCCAGTGATGACCGTTCGACTCTTCGTTAAAGGCGTTGGCATACGGATCGTGCAGCACGCACGCCGCCTGCCGCCGAATCAGGCCGAGCACGATGCGGCGCATCTCCCCGTCCCGCTCGGTCAGCGGAATATAGTGGAATACCTGCTCAACCGAATCCCGAAGCCACATGGCCGGAATATCTCCCGTAATGACGAAGGACGTTCCGTCCTCGCACAGCTTGGTCGTCGTCTCCAGCGTGTTCGGATAGCAATTGCGAAACAGGCGAAGCAAGCCGGGGCGGCTCTCCAGCCAGCTCTCGGCTTCCTTCAGAACGCCTTTCACGCTTGCGGGAAGCTCCAGCCTCGGCATCTCTACGACCGGCAGCTTATGGCTCTCATGCATAAGGGTTCATTGCCCTCCTTTCCGTCATGCCGTTTCCACGGATGGAACGGCCCGCAGCTCGGCCGTGTTCAAGTGCGCGGAGCTGCCGCCGATGCCGATGACGAAGAGGCCGGGCTCCACTTCGCCTTCCTTGTCCGGATGGATAATCTGGAGCGCCTCCTTCCCTAACGGGAAGGACACTTCGGCGCTTTCGCCCGGCTCCAGCAGCACTTTGCAGAAGCCCTTCAGCTCGCGTTCGGGTCGCGTATAGGACGAGACGACGTCGGTCACGTACAATTGAACGACTTCGGCTCCGGCTCTGTCGCCGGTATTCGTCACGGTCACGGCCGCATGGGTCGTTTCGTGCGCCTCGATGCTGTCCGTGCCGAGACGGACCGGACTATAGGCGAAAGTAGTGTAGCTGAGCCCGTGGCCGAACGGATATTGAGGCGTCAGATCGTATTCCAGATACCTCTTGCCCCGCGTCCGCTTGTTGTTGTACACGAGAGGCAGCTGCCCTTCATGGCGCGGAATCGTAATCGTCAGCTTGCCGGACGGATTGGCGTCCCCGAACAGCAGATCGGCGATGGCGTTGCCTCCTTCCTGTCCGGGATACCACGCTTCGAGAATCGCGTCGGCGCGCTCGTCGATCCACGGCTCGACGATGGGGCGGCCGTTGATATACACGACGACAAGCGGCTTGCCGGCCTGCTTCAGATGCCGGGCAAGCTCAAGCTGCACGCCGGACAAGCCGAGCGACACCCGGTCGATCCCTTCTCCGCAGTCCATGTCGCTTGCGGCCGAATCGCTGACCACGGATGCGCCGGTCCGAAGATCGATGGTGCCTTCCCCGAAATCCCTCGCGCTGGAGCCGCCGAGGACGAGCACGGTCAGATCCGCTTCCTCCGCCGCCGCGAGCGCCCGCTCGAAGCCTTCCCGGGACTGGCCGCGAATGCTGCAGCCCGGCGCGTACAGCACCTCTGCAGCGGTCCCCTTCAATTTGCCGACGATGCCGTCCAATACGGTCGAGACGTTCCCCCTCGCTTGCGGGGACGTATAATCGCCCAACTGATTGTACATCCGGTCGGCGTTCGGGCCGACGACGGCAATTTTGCGAATGACATCCGCGCGCAAGGGCAGCGTCCCGCGCTCGTTCTTGAGCAGCACCGCCCCTTCCGCTGCCGCCTGCCGAGCCAGATTCCGATGCTCCGGCCGGCCGATGATCGCGGCGCTCCCTTCCGGGTCGGCGTAGGGCCGCTCGAACAGTCCGAGACGGAACTTGGCCTTCAGCACGCGCAGAACGGCTTCGTCCAGCTCCTCGGACGACACGAGCCCTTTGTCCAGAGCGCTCTTCAGATGGCGCCCGAACATGCTCCCCGACATCTCCATGTCGATGCCGGCCCGCAGCGCAAGCGCCGAAGCCTCCGCTCCGTCCTCGGCCGATTGGTGTCCGTTCGCCAGCATATCGATAGCCCCGCAATCGGTAATGACAAAGCCGTCGAACCCCCACTGCCCGCGCAGCACGTCGGTCAGCAAATAGCGGTTCGACGTGCATGGCACGCCGTCGATTTCATTGTAAGCCGGCATGATGGACAAAGCCCCCGCCTGAACGCCCTTGCGGAACGGAGGAAGATCGATCTCATGCAGCTCGCGCGGACCGATATGCGCGGGCGCTCCGTTGCGGCCGCCTTCGGAAGCTCCGTATGCCGCAAAATGCTTCAGCGTAACGCCGAGGCTGCCCGGATCGTCAAGGCGCTCTCCCTGCATGGAAGACACGGCCGCGGCGGCCATTTCTCCTGCAAGATAAGGATCTTCGCCGTAGCATTCCTCCGTTCTGCCCCATCTCGGGTCCCGCACGACGTCCAGCACCGGAGAATAGGTGACCGCCCCTCCCTGTACGCGCGTCTCCAGCGCCACGGCCCGGCAGATCCGCTTGTACAGCTCGACGTTCCACATGCTGCCCATCGACAGCGGAACCGGGAATACCGTCGCGCCGATCGCCATATGTCCATGAGAGCACTCCTCCCCGAACAGAATCGGAATGCGGAGGCGAGAAGCTTCCATGACGAATTTCTGAATGACGTTGACCGCTTCCGCGCCCTCTCGGGGCGACAGCCCCGTGCTCAGCGTGACGCCCGTCCACGGGTCCGCCCGCAGCGTGCCGTACAGCGAGCCGACGCCCCGGCTGCGAACCTCTTCCTTGAAAGCGTCCGTCAGCTTAATTGGGCCTCCGTCGGGATTTCTATCGTACGTTTGCCACCCGAACAGCTGCGTCAGCTGACCGATTTTCTCGTCGACGTTCATGAGCTTGAGCAAGGCCGAGGCCCTGCTCGCCGGAGACAGCCCGCTATCCAAATGCTCCATCCTGCTCTCCCCTTTCGTTCGCGCTTCCTCAGCAAGCAAGGCCGCTCCCCCCGCTGGGAGACCGGCCTTGCTGGCGGACGGCGCTACCGTTTTTATCGGCTTGCCAGCCATTCCTTGAATTGCTTCTCGTATTCGGCGACGACCTTGTCCAGCCCCGCGGCCTTCATGTTGGCCAGCACCTTGTCGAACGCCTGCTCGTAGCTGACGACGCCGAAGCGGAGAGGCTCCACGCTGGTCTTCATCTCGGCTACCGTGTTGGCGTACTCCGCGGCCACGTTCGTCGGATCGAAATTAAAGCCGATCGTAATGCTGTTCAACGTATCGTCGGAAATCGTCGTTCTTCTCTCCAGCCGATCTTTGTCGTAATTGGTCGGGTAGCGGTTCATCTCGACGTGGCCGAGCAGCCAGTTAGCCAGCTCGTAGGAAGCTCCGCCGTTCTGGTTTTTCTTGAGCGTGTCCTTCAGATTGTCCCCGGTTTCCTTCCAGTGGACGTCTTTGATGCCGTACGTGACCAGATCGAAGTTTTCCTGCTTGGCGTACACCCAGTTCAGAAACTGGATCGCCGCTTCCGGATGCTTGGTCGTGGACGACACGCCGTTGGAATTGCGGATCGCGTAAGAACGGAACTTCGGACTGTCGGTCAAGTAGTACACCTTGTTCTCCGCATCCGGGAATCTCGCCTTGACGTCCTCGCTCAGCCCGACGTCGCCTTGACGGAACAAATAACGGCCGGCGATCTCCTCCTGATTAATGACCTCGCCCGGCACGGTCAAAATATCCGGATGAACGAGCTTGCGCTCATACAGTTGACGCATGAACGTAACGTCCTTCTTGAACTCCTCGGTCTCCAACCACGATTTCACGTTGCCTTCCTGATCGACGTAAATCATGTTCTCGACGACGGTGAACGGATACGTCTCGTAGGTTGGATGCAAGTAGTAGGCCGGCTCGCTCAGCATTTTAACGTAGACGTTCTTGTTGTCGTCCGGCCAAATTTCCTGGATTTTGGCTGCCGCCTCCAGCAGCTCCTCCGGAGATTTCGGCGGCTGCATCCCGGTGGCGGCAAGCAAATCGGAACGCATCGTCACCATGCCGTCGGAGAACGCGGTGTCCGCCCAGAAATTCGGAACGGAGATCGTCTGGCCTCCGATCTTGACCGAATCCCAGATCCAGTCGGGCATCGACTTCTTCAGATCGGGGCCGTATTTATCCAGCAAATCGTCGATCGGGATAATGCCGCCGTTCCCGGCCAGCAGCTGCGGACCTTTCGCATCGTGCATAATGGCGATCAATTCGAATTCCTCGCCGGTCGTCAGCATCAGGTTGGAGCGCTGATCCCAGACGTCCCAAGCCAAATAGATCGGCTGGTAGACCAGGTTCAGGCCGTCATCGGCCATCTTCTTGTTAATGGCCTCGACGACCACTGCGAGATCCTCCGGCTCATTGCCGGGAAGCAGGAAGCGCACGGGGAGCTTCTCTCCGGAAGACTTGCTCTCTTCCGCCGCCCCTCCCGTTGCGCTTGGCGCGGAATTGCCGCCGCCGGACGAACACGCCGCCAGCAACGAAATTACCAGTGCGAGCGATACCGCCAGCATGGCGTACTTGCGAATTGCTTTCATCTGTTGACCATCTCCCTCTTCGGATTTGACCCAATGGCCGATTCGTCATCGGTCCACCCCAGCGTAACGGGGGAGATTCGGCCCCGTAAACTTCAATAATGGTTACAGCTCGGATTTGAAATCGCGCGGATTGTTCAATCTTCGGACTTCAAATTCGGATACTCGTCCGCGCGGCTTCGAAATTGGGCAGGCGACAGGCGGTAGCGTTTTTTGAATAACGTGTAAAAATAGGTCGTATTGAAAATGCCCACCTTCTCGCTGATCGTCTGGATAGGAAGCTCGGTTTCCTGCAGCAGCTTGGCGGCCTCTTCGACGCGCACGCCGTTCAGGAAGTCGTTGAACGAGACGCCTTTATAGGATTTGAAAAGCTTGCCCAAGTAGCCCCGCGACAGATTGACCTCCCCGGCCATCCGTTCAAGCGACAGATCGGGATTCGGATAGTTGCTATAGACGCGGGCGCACACGCTGTCGATCAGTTCCTGGTGCTGAAGCTGCGTCGCCTCCTCCGGCTGCTCGCACAGACGGGTTACGATATCGCGCAGCGCCTCGGCGATCCCCTCCAGCGTTTCGTAAGCGGGCAGGCCCTTCATGAATTCCAGCAGCATTTCCGTATGGGCCGCTTCCTTGCGCGAGCCGGTCGCGAATTGCCTGTAGAGACCGGTCACCAGCTGATGCAGGTGGAACAGCGATTGATGGTAATCCCCTCCGGAATCGAGCCGACGGACGAATTGCTCCAATTCGTCCGCAGCCTTCCGGCTGTTGCCCGCGCGAATCGCTTCGAGCAGCCGTCTCTCCTCGACCTGCGGGTATTGCGAATCCTCCTCCGGCTTGTCCTCGGCATCCCCGTATTCGAAGATTTGCCCGCCTCCCCGGAAGAAGCGCAGCGCGGTGCACGCTTTGGCGCTCTGGTACGAAAGGCGAATTTCCTCGGGAGAAGACACGACCCGGCCAATTCCGACTGTAAGCGAAATCCAGAAGTATTTGCGGATATGGCTCTGAATTTCCATCAGCAGACCGATCAGCGACAACGGGAGATTCGGCTCGTCCAGCTGCAGCAGCAGGCCGATCTCCCCTTCCTCGACGATCACGATTTTGATCTGGACATGGCTTTCCAGCACTTCCTGGGCGACGTTGCATATCGCGTACTGAATGGCCGATTGCGTCTTGGCGGAATGCTTCAGCTGCATTTCCTTCAGCCCGTCGATTTCGAGAAGGACGACGGAGAAGCGGCTGCTCGCCCAGGACACCGGGAATTTATGCAGCATGTCCACCTGGCTTCCTTTCATATAGCGAAGCAAGTCCGCCCTCCTGGCGACAGACAGAGCCGATTCCATCACCGACAGCCGTTCCGTAATCGCCGAGAAGGTCGAGTCGATCAGCTCGAATTCGTTGAGGTTGCCGGCGCCTCTCTTGGATTGCTGCGGCGCGGTCATCTTGTCGAGCAGATTGCGCAGCGGATTAAACGTGCGGTTCGTCAGCCATACCGAAACAACGAAACACAGCGCGAAAATCGTCAGCGCGATAAACAGCGTCCACTGCCTGAGCTGGGACATGTTCTTAAGAAGCGAATCGTAACGGCTTGTGCTGATGAACACCCAGTTCATGCTGTCGGACTTCACATAGCTGACGATATGCTTCTTGCCGTCGATCGGCGTCGTAAAATATCCGCTGTCCGCGTCCGAGCCCAGAATGCTCTGTACATACGGCAGCTCGGACAGGTTGTCCATAAATTGCGACGGGTCGGTGTGCGTCATGACGGTGCCGTTATCGTTAATGACGTACAGGTTGTCGGCGTTCCCGCTCTTGTAGCCGCCAATCAGCCTCTGCACGTAATCTTCGTCGATATTGATGACGATCATGCTCTTGGAAGGCAGGTTCGGATACGCCCCCGGCGTCAGAACGAAGGTCAATACGTTCCGGGAGGCCTTCGTTCTGAGAGGATCGCTCACCGCGCGCGGGAAAAAATCGAAATAAAGCCGACTTCCGCTCTCTATGGCGCCGATCAGTTCAGCTTCGTCCTTCGCGGTCAAACCGAGCGTATTGGTGTATTGCTTCGTAAAGCCGTTGTACAAGCCTATAAATTGAACATAGGGAAACGTCGTCTGGATGCTGCGAAGCCTGGAATAGGCGCGGTATTCCTGCAGTCGATCCTGCTCCTTGCCGTACATCGTGCGGATAATATCCGAATCGTTCAACAGTTGGTCGCCCAGATTGCGGATCTGATCGCGAATGACGACCGACACGAAGCTGTTCTGTCTCAGCGTCGATTCGGCGATCCGGCCGACCTCCTTCGCCGTGCTGACGGAGAACAAGGCGTAGAGAACGCCGCATGCGACGGCGATGACGATGGCGGTCAGCAGCACGAACGTGAGGAACATTTGACGATATACGGAATAACGGATAATTCTTTGTCTGGCCTTCAACCCCCGCTCCCCCTGTCTTTGTCTCGTTGGACGTTCCCTAATTATATAGAAATTTTGAATTCGCGCAGCGGTCCGATGCTCAAAGTTGAAGTCAGTGTTCAAATTTGAAATGCCGATTGTTCATAATTCACAGCGGATTTGCCATTTTCGTAGTTTACCCTCGAACGCCGCGGCCCCTACACTTGCACTAAGCCCACATATTCACGAGAGGACGTGCACAGCCATGTCAGACATTCGCAAGCGCAAGGGAGTTCTGGGAGAACTCCTTCAGAATAAGGCAGCTTATTTGCTTGCTCTTCCCGCGGCCGTCTATACGGTCATATTCGGATATTTGACGATGCCTTATCTACTGATCGCCTTCCAGAAGTTCAATTACAAGACCGGATTGTTCAATTCCCCCTGGATCGGCTTCGACAACTTCCGTTTTTTCTTCGCGTCGCCCCGAGCTTGGGAAATTACATTCAACACGTTGAAGCTGAATACTCTGTTTATCGTCTTTGGCACGATAGCCGCGCTCCTGCTGGCGATTCTGTTTAACGAGCTGAAAAGCCGACTGTTCTCCAGAATCGCGCAATCCACGATCTTGTTTCCGCACTTTCTGTCGTGGGTCATCGTCAGCTACGTGCTGTACAGTCTGCTGTCCACGGAATACGGCATGGTCAACCGGATACTCGAAGCGATCGGAATGGAGCCGATCAACTGGTATTCGTCGCCCGGATATTGGACTTCGATTCTGGTCGGCACGCATATCTGGAAGGATATCGGCATCTCGCTCGTCATCTATCTGGCCGCGATCGCGGGCATAGACGAAAGCTATTACGAAGCGGGGCGAATCGACGGCGCGACCCGCATGCAGCTTATTCGTTACATTACGCTGCCGCTGCTGCTTCCGACCGTGATTATTCTGTCTCTGCTGGCGCTCGGGAAAATTATGTACGGAGGCTTCGACATGATTTACGCCATCGTCAAGGACAACGGCCTGCTGTACCCGACGACAGAGGTTATCGATACGTACGTGTTCCGTTCCCTTCGCAACATCGGCAATCCCGCGCAAGCGATGGCCATCGGTTTGTATCAGGCCGTCGTCGGCTTCATCCTAGTCTATACGAGCAACAAGGTTGTCCGCAAAATCAATCCCGATCATGCGTTATTTTAACGGAAGGAGGAGCTTGCCTCATGAAAAAAATCACGTTGTTCGGCACGTTGAACACGATGTTTATCGCCTTATTTTCTCTGATTTGCACGATTCCGATGCTGCTTGTCCTGATGGTCTCCTTCACGGACGAAAAAGCCATTCAATTAAACGGCTACCAGCTCTTTCCCGAGAAGCTGTCGCTCGGAGCGTACAAGCTGCTGCTGCTCGGCAGCACGCCGCTGTACCAGAGCTATATGATCTCCATTCTCATCACCGTCGTCGGCACGCTGCTCGCCGTCTTCATCACCGGAGCCGCCGGATATACGCTGTCCAGCCGGCACGTCAAGTACCGCAATCATCTGGCGATGTTTTTCTTCGTCACGATGGTGTTCAATACGGGCATCGTTCCCTGGTATTTGATCAGCACGGGACTCGGTCTGAGAAACACGATATGGGCGTTAATCGTTCCGTCGATGATCTTCAATCCGTTTAACCTGTTTCTCGTACGGAACTACATGAAGCAAATTCCCGACACGCTGACCGAGGCGGCGCGCATCGACGGGGCCAACGATTTCTATATCGCGCTGAGAATTTTTTTCCCGCTCAGTCTGCCCGTGCTGGCCACCGTTACGCTGTTCTACGGCATCGGCTACTGGAACAACTGGTTCAACGCCATCATGCTTGTCGACAACAAGGACCTGTTCCCGCTGCAATTTCTGCTGTTCAAGCTCAATTCGGAGATCAGTATGATCCAGTCCATGCAGCGGACGATGAGCGAGGTAGCGACGACGCTCCCTGCCGAGTCGGTCAAGATGGCGACGGCCATTCTGACGATCGGACCGATCGTGTTTTTCTATCCCTTCTTGCAAAAGTATTTTATCAAGGGGCTTCTAATCGGTTCGGTGAAGGAGTAACCTGGCGGGTCCATAAGGGGCATAACGCGTGGGCGGATACCGGACGCACGGCGATTCGGGGATCGTTGCCGCGGCGATCAACCGGTTCGGGCAGGCTATTCGCCCGCCCGGTAGACGTCCTCTCTGGAATGAAAGCCGTCGGCGATAATCGTCTCGTCGATGTTGGACCGGTCGACGGCGATCGGCGGGAGCAGCACGGACGGCACCTCGACTTTGCCGTTGTTGATCTTCCGGGACGCGTCCGCCCGCTCGCCCTTGGCGAGCCCGACCGCCAGCTCCGCCGCCTTGTCCGCCAGCGCCTGGATCGGTTTGTATACGGTCATCGTCTGTGTGCCTTCGACGATCCGCTGCACGCCCGCAAGCTCCGCATCCTGTCCCGCGACCGGAATACGCCCGGCCAGCCCCTGCTCCGCGAGCGCCTGGATGACGCTGCCCGCCGTGGCGTCGTTGGCGGCGATCACCGCGTCGATCCGGTTGCCGTTGGCTTCCAGCGCCGCCTTCATGTTCGCCAGCGCGTTCACCGGCGTCCAGTCCTTCGTCCATTGATCGTAGACGACGGTGATATCGCCTTTGTCGATGAGCGGCTGCAGTACGTTGAACACGCCTTTCTTGAACAGATGGGCGTTGTTGTCGGTATCCGCTCCCCCAATGTACACGTACTTGCCTTTCGGGACAAGCTTCGTGATCGCCTGGGCCTGAAGCTCGCCGACTTTCTCGTTGTCGAAGGAGACGTACAGATCGATGTCTGCATTCTTGATCAAGCGGTCGTAGGACATGACCTTGGTGCCCGACGAATGGGCTTTCTTGACGATGGCGGCCATCGCTTCCGCGTCGTGGGGAACGACGACGAGAATGTCGACGCCTTGCCCGATCAGCGTCTCGGCCTGCTCGATCTGCTTCGCGTCGTCGCCGTTGGCGGCCAGCACGCTCACTTCCGCCCCGAGCGCCTCCACCGCCTGCTTGAACAGATCGCGGTCTTTCAGCCAGCGCTCCTCAAGCAGCGTATCCATGGAAAAGCCGACTTTGATTTTGCGATTGGCAGCCGCATCTTCGGGGGCAAGACCGCCTCCCGAATCCGCGACGGCCGAGGGCGAAGACGACGGCGGCCCGGCATCTCCCGTTCCTCCGTTCCCCGTCCCTTCGCAAGCCGCAACGATGCAAGCCAACGCCAGCATCAGCGCCAATACCGCTCCGTATGCCCGCCTCACCGACATCATCTCCTTATCCTCTTCGCGCCGGAAGCGTCCTGCGGTATTCCGTCGGCGATACGTCGCACATTTTTTTGAACACCTTGCTGAAGTAGTTCGGATCGTGATACCCGACCTCGTAAGTGATTTCCTTCAGGCTCTTGTCCGGATCGGCCATCAGCTTCTTCGCCTTGTCGATGCGGCACTCGGTCAGGAAATCGATATAGTTGACGCCGAGCTGCTCCTTGAACATTTTGCTGATATAGAACGGGCTCAGACCGACCCGCTTCCCGATGGCGTCCAGCGTAATGTCTTCGTGCGAATGCTCGGCGATGTACATCTTGATTCGCTGTATCGCGTCCGGCTCCACCCGTTGCTGATGCTCCGCATGGGCCTGCCTCATCCGCTCCAGCAGCATTCCCGATTCGCCGCGCAGCTGCCGATAATCGTGGGCCTGGAACGAATAGATCGGCGTGTCCGTCTCGACGCCCATCTCGAGCATGACCCGCGCGGCGATCCAGAGCAGCTCCAGCACGCGCTGCTGCGCCTGCAGCAGATCGACGCCCTCGTTCTCGCAGACGCGAATGAAATCCGCGACGTCCGCTTCGATCTGATCCCATTGGCCGAGACGGATCCGGTCGAAAAACAGTCTCTCGCGCTGCCTCGCAAGAGACGTGTCGCGCGCGTTTCCGAGCATGGGCACATCTTCGTAGAAACGGTATTTGACCGGAAGGCTCGGGTCCATGGAGGCGATCAGCGCCTCCTGATACGATTGGCGAATGTGGTCCAGCGACTCGCAGACGCCGCCGATGCCGACGAACCAGCCCTCCTCCGCCCCCGGCTTGGCGACAGACAGCAGGTCGCGGGCGAGACCGATCGCCTGGGAACGAAACGAACGTCCCGGTTCGCGGAACGCGACGACCGGAATTTGCCGGCCGTACATCGCTCCCATCCAGCCGCTGCCCGCCTGTCTGAGCTTCTCCTTGACCGCGGGGTACAGGCTATCCGAACCGGACGGCAGCAGGACAATCATCGAGAACGTCTCGTTCGTCGTCCTCGCGCCGAGCAGCCCGACCAATTCGTCCAGATGAACTTCGTGCACGTGATCGAACAGCAGCTGCGTGACGACGTCGGTCTCGACGAGCGGCAGCGTCTTGCGCAGCGCGTCCCGCTGGAGCCGGCCCGTTTCCCGCGCGGCCCGCTCGTCCTCGATCTCCTTCAGCACTTTGCCGACCGTCGCCACGATCTCCGCGGCTTTGCTCGGCTTGAGCAAATAGTCTTTGACGCCCAGCTTGATCGCCGACCGGGCGTATTCGAACGTATCGTAAGCCGTCACCATCACGAACTTGATGTCCGGATAGTCCGCGCGAATCCGCTCGACCGCTTCCAGTCCGCTCATCCCCGGCATTTTGATGTCCATCAGAATCGCGTCCGGCTGCAGTTCCTCGGTCATTCTGACGGCCGTCTTGCCGTTCTTCGCCTCGGCGATGTCCAGATCGGGAAAGCTTCTTCCCAATATGGCCCGCAGGCCGTCCCGTTCGATCTGTTCGTCATCCACGATCAGAAGCTTGATCATGCTTTCCGCTCTCCCTTGCTTTCGGTATGCTTAATCTCACTTTCGTCCCGCGCTCCCGGCCGCTCTCGATGGCGATGACGTCATCGCATCCGTAAAACAGCCTCAGCCGCCGGACGACGTTGCCCAAGCCGATTCCGGTCGTATGGCCGCCTTCCGATTCGACGGGACGCTCCTCGAGAATTTGCCGGATTCTCTCCTCCGCCATGCCCGGACCGTCGTCTTCGATCTCCACCGTTACCCGGTCCGCGCCGTCCACGATGCGAAACCAGATCTCGCCGCCGTCCTCCTCCGGTTCGATCGCGTAGATGACGGCGTTCTCGACGATCGGCTGAAGCGTAAGGCCGGGAAGCTGCACGTACAGGCAGCTTTCGTCGATGTCCGTATGGAAGCGCAGGCGCTCCGTAAAACGGGCTTTCTGAATTTCGACATATTGACGCAGCACCCGAACTTCGTCGTAGAGCGTGACGGAGCGGTCGAGCCGCTTCAGATTGTAGCGCAGCAGCGCCGCGACGCTGGCCAGCAGATCGCTCGTCTCCTCGGAGCCTTCCAGATAAGCCTTCTTGGAAAGCGTATTCAACGTGTTGAACAGAAAATGCGGATTGATCTGGCTCTGCAGGCTGCGCAGCTGGCTCTCCTGAAGCAGCAGCTTGCTCTGCTGCAGCTCGTTCTCGAGCTGGGCTTTCTGCTGGATTTCGGAAATCAGGTTGTTGATGTTGATGCGCATCCGGTCGAACATCTTGGCGAGGAACGAAATCTCGTCGTTGGACTCCACTTCGATCCGCAGGTCGAACCGGCCTCTGGACAGCTCCTTGGCCGCTTGCGTCAGCTTCAGCACCGGTCTCGTAATGCTGAGCGAGAAGGCGTAAGTAAACAGCAGAAGCAGGAACGTGATCAGCAGCAGCAGCCAGATCCCGAGCTTCTTCAGCTCCGCCGACTGTTCGATGATGCCGCGGTAGAAGCGGTCATACGTCTTCAGTTCCGCGTCGAGCAGCGTAAGCGACATCTCGGAGATATATTTGGAGATGCGGTCCGCTTCGGAGAAAGCATTGCCGGAAGCCTCGGTCTCCTTCTCGGACTGGAAGGTCAGCGAGCGTTCCGTCGTCTCGACGAGGCTGTCGATCAGGTTCATATAGTTGGTCAGCGCGAACTCGTTGCCCGGGTTGCGCAGCTCGATGACGTCGATTCTCGCCTTGCGAAGCTTCTCCTTGCTCTGCTCCAGCTGCGACAGATTGTCCCGGGACGGCGAGAGCAAATAGTTGTTCAGGGAAGTGACCGTCTGCTGGCTCGCGGTCGTCACTTCGTTCATGCGCAAATAGCGCTGCAAAATATCGTTGTACTGGTCTTGGGTTTTCTGATTGTAGTAGGTGAGGGCAATCCAGATTGCCGCCATGATGAAAAGAACGACCGCGGCCAGCGTCCATATTTTCTTCTGGATGCCGTTCATCGCTCGTCGGCCGCTTTCAGCATGCGAATTTCGGTGAAGTAGCCGTTGGAGTCGAGGGGAACCGTCTCTCCGCTCAGCCATTCGGTCATCAGGTTCACGCTGATCCTTCCCATCGTCTCGGGAGATTGCTCGATCACGCCGTCGAGCTTGCCTTGCTTAAGCAGCGACATCGAATCGTGACTGTCGTCGAACGAATAGATATGGTACGGCTCGACCCGGGAACGCCTGCCGATCTCCTGGATCATCGCCTCCGCGGTATTGGCGTTGACGGCGACGAACGCCTGCACGTCCGGCAGCCGGTTCATCAGATCCTGCGTCGCCGAGATGACCTGCTCCCTTGCATCCGTCGTCTCCGCGTATTCCGTCAGAACGTTCGGGTACTCCTTCAGCACATCGTATATGCCGTTAATCCGCTGCTGCTGGTAATATTCCCGGCGACTGTCTCCGAGCAGGACGACTTTGCCCGTCGATCCCATGTCGCTCAGCAATTGCCTGGCGATCAGCTGTCCGGCCAAATATTGATTGGAGCCGACATACGTCCGCCGGAGGCTGTCCGCCATCGGCACGTCGTTGGCCACGGTAACGATCGGAATGCCGTAGAACGCCGCTTTGACCTTCGTCAGCTGCTTGAACTCCTCCGTATCCAGTCCCTGCACGATGATGCCGTCCACCTTGGAGTCGATGGCGATCTCAATTTTCTTCAGAAAATCCTCCCGGTTTTTGCCGTAGCTGCCCCACACCTCGATGCTGGCTCCGACCCGTTCGGCCTCCTCCAGCGCCCCGGCTCCGACCTTGCCCCAGAACGGCGTCTCCAGCTCCTGCGTAATCAGGACAAGACGATATCGGGCCTGCTTCTCGCCCGGGGATTGCGGCAGCTGCCAATCCGAACGGAACACTTTGCCCGCCGATACGAACGTAAAATAGAAGAGAGCGACTCCCGCGAGCCCGAGCAAGAGGATCACTGTTTTGCGCAAGTGGACAGCTCCGTTTCTTCATGAAATGCCGGATAAGGTATTCTGTTTTCGACAACCTCCGGCCATTTCCCTCTTTTCCCGGCGGCGCGCGAAGGCGACGGTCGTGCGCTTGACGCACGCCGCCGCCTCGTCTATTGCGATTAGTTCGCGTAAATATGCGGAGCGTCCACATACTTGAGATAGTTTGTTTGGCTTTGTTCCAATTGACTCTCGGTTACATTCGACACGTCATGCAGCGAAAAAGGTGGCAAATAGTCTGCGTTAATATAACGGGCAAGCGCCTCTAGCGGCCTTAGAAGCTCGCCAATCGTGAAGCGGTTGGCTCCCAGCCGGACTATAGGACGCCGCCGTGCCGTAGGTCGATACGGCAGCGCCAATCTCTTTCCCTTGCAGCTTATCGCCGCCGGGTCCGTATGCAAAGCCGGCCTGAAGCACGGTGTCAAACCATTCTTTCAGCAGAGGCGGAGTGCTGTACCAGTACAAGGGAAATTGGAAAACGATGCGATCATGCTGCTCCAGCAGCGATTGTTCATGAGCGGCATCGATGTTTCCGGACGGATACGCTTGATATAAGTCGTGTACGGTTACATGACCGTGCCTCTGCAATTCTCGCATCCAAGCCTTGTTAATCCTTGATGAGGCCAGATCAGGGTGAGCTACGATAACCAATGTTTTCATTTGAATCTCTCCAATCTGCAGGTAGTAGGTTTACAACTCACATCATAGCCACTTAACTTTAGAAAAGTAAGTACGCACTTTTAGGCGAATACTTACGAAATGGAGAGCGAGCACCGACCTGACTATCCCCTACGCTTAACCCATAACGAGCCCAATTTGTTGAAAATCTAATTATCTGCGGTTGCCCATCCACGCACATGAGCACACGCCCTATGAAGAGACTACCACGAGGGATTAGTCGAAAAAGTCGATTAACGCGACTCCAACCAGGCTCGAACTGAGGCCGTTAGTCGAAAAAATCGATTAACGCGACTCCAATCAGGCTCGAGCTGAGGCCGTTAGTCGAAAAAATCGATTAGCGCGACTCCAGCCAGGCTCGAACGGAGGCCGTTAGTCGAAAAAGTCGATTAACGCGACTCCAATCAGGCTCGAGCTGAGGGCGTTAGTCGAAAAAATCGATTAGCGCGACTCCAGCCAGGCTCGAACGGAGGCCGTTAGTCGAAAAAATCGATTAACGCGACTCCAACCAGGCTCGAACGGAGGCCGTTAGTCGAAAAAATCGATTAACGTGACTCCAATCAGGCTCGAACGGAGGCCGTTAGTCGAAAAAATCGATTAACGCGACTCCAATCAGGCTCGAACTGAGGCCGTTAGTCGAAAAAATCGATTAACGCGACTCCAATCAGGCTCGAACGGAGGCCGTTAGTCGAAAAAGTCGATTAACGCGACTATCCATCTACAAGAAAACGGCAGCCCCGCATGTTGTTCATGCGCAAGGCTGCCGTGTGGCTATCATCCACCGTTGAGGCGATGACGGGTCTAGCGATCTGCCGAAGACTGAGCGGAGACGGGAGACGGACTATCGACGGAAACAGGGATTTGAAATTGCCTGCCCCATTGCTGCAACAGTTGAATCGCCGGCTTTAATTGATCGCCCAGCTCGGTTAATGCATATTCAACTTTGGGAGGGACGACGGGATAGACCTCTCTGCTAATAATTCCCGCATCTTCGAGCTCGCGCAGCTGCTCGGCAAGCATTTTATGGTTAATGCCGACTATTAGCTTCTTCAACTCCCCGTACCGTTTCTTCCCCTCCATCAATTTGCAAATAATCGTCGTTTTCCATTTGCCGGAGAAGAGAGAGACTGCGAGCTCGATCGGACACTGGTACTGCTTCCCATTAAATTCATATCGAATGACTTGAGGTTCCATAACGATACTTCCCTTCCGGTAAGTATTAAACGAAAAAGTGCGAACTTATCTTTTGTAAGTATATTTTGTATGATTAGCGCTGTAAATAAAACAGATGTGCCGAGGTGAAAGAAATGCGCAAAACGTTTTTGGTTTACCTGGTTTCCATGGCGGCGTTTTTTGGCCCCTTCACGCAAACCCTCTATTCGCCGTTGCTGCCGGAGTTAGCCAAACAGCTTCAAGCCTCTCAAGACGCCGTGAATTTAACGATTTCCATTTATCCGATTTTTTTCGCCTGTATGCAGCTCGTATACGGTCCGTTAATCGATAGGTACGGCAGGAGAAAAATTTTGTTAATCGGGTTCATGTTCTATGTGTGCGCAACGATTGGCGCAGCCATGTCCGAAACGGTAGAGCAGTTGATTTTGTTCCGGGCGCTGCAGGCGATGGGGGTGGCCGTCGGGTCGGTGGCCGCCATTACCATTATCGGAGATTTGTTTGAAGGGGACAGACGCGGACGTTCGATGGGGA
Source organism: Cohnella sp. SGD-V74 (assembly GCF_003001675.1). Lineage (GTDB taxonomy): Bacteria > Bacillota > Bacilli > Paenibacillales > Paenibacillaceae > Cohnella. Next base: position 22,548 of record NZ_PVYW01000024.1, read on the forward strand.
TCTATCAGATGCTGGTTGCGCTGGGTCCTGGGCTGGGACCTGTCGCGGGCGGCATCATAGGGCAGCATTACGGCGTCGATCGCTTGTTTTGGCTGCTGTTTGCATTCAGTTTGGCGTTCTGGCTTGTGTTGTTCTTCTGCCTGCCGGAGACCAAATCTGCACATGTCCGAAGCGGTCAATTCCGACTTCGGCAGATGACCGCAGTTCTGACTCATCGAGTCGGACTAGCCATTGTCGCACTGGGTTCCATTCAATATGCCGTGTTTTATACCTTGCTTGTTCTGCTTCCGAGCATCGTTGTCGATGTATATGCGCTGACGCCAAGCCGCATCGGGTGGATGTTTCTTCCCATATCGGCCTGCATCGTGATCGGCAGCATCATCGGCGGACGGTTGCAGGAACATATTGAAGCCAAAAAGCTGTTGCTGCTGTTAGCCGCGCTAAACATGATGTCCGTGCTGCTGTTCGCGCTGACCGCATCGATATCCGTGCCTCTGTTGGTCGTCAGTCTGGCCATGTTCGGCCTGAGCCTCGGGTTATCGCTGCCGGTGCAGCTCACGATACTAGCCAATGAACTTCCCAGTCATCGGGCCAGCTCGACGGGAGTCTATAACTTCTTCCGCTATATTTGGATGACGATTGGACCCGTGGCTGGCACCGTCTTTTACCGATTCGGATATAAGGCGGAATTTTACGTGTTCGTGTTCATCTTTATATGCGTGCTGCTCTTCATTTATCTTCGCTTCTTCGGAACAAGCTTCTCGTCGCACTCTTCGGAGGAACAGCGTTCATTGTAACCTTCCGGCTAACCGAGCTCTCTCCCCTTCCGCGCGCTCTCCGCCTTGCCGCGGGAGTGGCGGACCAGCTCCGCGTAATAACCGTGCAGCTCCAGCAGCCGGGCATGCGCGCCTTCCTCGACGATGCGCCCGCCGCGCATGACGATGATCCGGTCGGCGTGCACAATCGTCGACAGCCGGTGCGCGATGACGATCGTCGTGCGATGCTCCGAGACGACGCGCAGCGCGTTCTGGACAAGCTGCTCGGTATAGGAGTCGAGGTTGGCGGTCGCTTCGTCCAGAATGAGGATTTTCGGCTGGAACACGATAATTCTCGCGAACGAGATGAGCTGCCGCTCCCCGGCGGACAGTCCGCTCCCCCGCTCCGACAGCCGGGTGTCGTAGCCGTCCTTCATTCTGCCGATCAGTTCGTCCGCTCCGACGAACCGGCAGGCGCGCACGACCTCTTCCCGGGAAATCGATTCGTCGAACATCCGCACGTTGTCGACGATGCTTCCCGAGTACAGGTACGGCTCTTGCTGGACCAGTCCGATCAGCCTGTGCAGCTGCTCCTGGGGGATATCGCGCACGTCCGTCCCGTCGATCGTCACGCTCCCTTGGCGGACGTCGTAGAACCGGCACAGCAAGCCGATCAGCGTGCTCTTCCCTGCTCCCGTCGCGCCGACGACTCCGATCATCTCTCCCGGCGAGATCCGCAGGGTGAGATCGTGAATGACCGGCTGACCTTCCTCGTAGTAAAAACGCACGCGGTTGAAGTCGATCCGGCCAAGCACCGATCGGGAATCCACGTTCGCCGGTTCGTCCGCGTCCTTCACTTCCGGCTTCGCGGAGAAGATGGTCCAGATGCGCTGCGCGGATACGGTCGCCGACTGAAGCGTGTTCCACTGCTGGGTAATGGCGCTGATCGGCTGAAAAAACAGGCGGATATACGTAATGAACGCGTACATGACGCCGAACTCGATATTCCCGTGAAACACCGCGTTGCCGCCCAGCCAGGTGACGAAGGCAACGGCCAGACCGCCGAGGATGTCGAAGGAGCGGTTAAACAGAACGTTGGTGCTCACTTCCTTGAGATTGGCGCCGAAATACGCCCGGTTGCGGTCCGCGAACCGGTTCTTCTGCTCCTTCTCCTGATGGAACGCCTGGATCAGGCTCATCCCCGCCAAGTTTTCGGCCGCGAAGGAAATCAACCGGGACAACGCCGTGCGGGCGTTCTGGTACGTCTTCCTCATGTACTGTCGGAAGCCGATCGCGATCAGGAACAGAATCGGAACCAGGATCAGGCAATACAGCGTCAGCTCTGCATCGAGATGAAACATCACGGCGACGATAAAGATCAGCGTCATGCCGTCGCGCATCAGGCTCAGCAGCACCTGCGAGAAAAATTGGTTAAGCGATTCGGTATCGCTGGAGACGTGGGTGATCAGGCTCCCGCTCGGCGTCCGGTCGAAATACGACATCGACAGCCGGGAGATGTGCCGGAACAGGTCTTGGCGAATACGGGCGATAATGCTCTGGGAGGCGTACTGGAGCATATTGTTCATCAAATAGCTGAACACGAACCCGAGTACGGACAGCAGCAAATACACGCCGCAGATGATCAGCAGCATCCGAAAATCATTCTTGCCGGCCATAATGTTGTCGTCGATGGCGACTTTCACCAAATACGGCTGGAGCAATTCGGCCGCGACCGCGAGCAGCGACAGGAAGAAGACGAGCGCGAATTGCCGGCGGTGAGGTTTGCCGTAGGCGAGCAGCGAGCGAAAAGCCGTCTTCTTCCCCGCGGCTTGAGCTTTATTCCGCATCCCGGCTTCCCTCCTCCTGAATGGCGTGCAGCGAAGCGTACAGCCCCGGCTCGCTTACGAGCCGGTCATGGGTGCCGCGCTGCACGATCCGTCCTTCGTCCAGCACGAAGATCTCGTCGGCGTGCTTCAGCGCGCTGATCCGGTGCGCGATCACGATCGTCGTCAGCCCCTGGCGCTCGGCCGAGATCGTATCGATGATTTTCTGCTCCGTCACCGCGTCGACCGCGCTTACGCTGTCGTCCAGAATCATGATCGGCGCGTTCTTGATCAAGCCGCGCGCAAGGCTCGTGCGCTGGCGCTGTCCCCCGGACAGCGTCACGCCGCGCTCTCCCAGCTTCGTCTCGAACCGCTCGGGAAACTCGACGATGTTGCCGTAGATTTGCGCCTGCCTGGCGGCTTCCTTGATTCGGCTCATCGCCGAGTCCCTGCGGTAGAAAGCGATGTTGTCGCGGATCGTCGTACTGAACAGGAAGCCCTCCTGAGGCACGTAGGCGATCTGGCCGCGCAAGCTCTCCAGCGTCAAATCCCGGATGTCGGCGCCGCCGATCGTAATCGCGCCCTCCGGCGGATCGTACATCCGCAGCAGCAGCTTCATAAGCGTCGTCTTGCCGCTGCCCGTCTTCCCCAGAATGCCGACGGTTGTGCCCGGCGGAATGTCCAGGCTCAAATCGTGCAGCGCCTCCAAATTCGAATCGGGATAGGAGAACGTCAAATGGCGGATCCGGATTCCGGCGTGCCGAAGATCGCGCGCCTGAGCCTGTTCCGCCTCTTGTATCTCCCCTGCCTTGGACAGCAGCTCGTTGATTCTGTCGAGAGATGCGCGGGATCGCTGCATCGTATTGATGACGCCGCCGATCTGCTGCAAGGGGTTGACCATCATGCGAATGTAAAGGGTAAGCGCGACGAAGTTGCCGATCGAGATGCGCTGATGAATCGTCAGGTAGCCGCCGTACACGATCGCGATAATGAGCGACAGCGTGCCCAGAAAAGGGATCAGCGCCTGAAACAGCGAGGAGACGCGCACCAGCTTAAGCTGCTTGCCGTGAACGCGGTCGACCTCGGCGCCGAAGCGCGCGCTCATGATTCGCTCGGCCGCGAACTTTTTGGTCACCCGAATGCCGCCGAACTGCTCCTCCGCCGACTCCGTCATTTTCCCGAGCGCCTCCTGCACGGACAACGACCGGGTGCGAATGACCGGCCCGAATACGCTTACGATCCAGGGAATGGCGAGCAGCGGAAGCACGCTGACCGCGATCAGATGCAGAGGGATGTCGCTCAGCAGCATCATCGCGACCGCCGATACGATCAGGATTCCGGAGTTGGTCGACTGGTTGATGCCCCGGGCAATCGCTTCCCGAACCGCGGTCACGTCGTTCATGACGTAGCTGAGCAGCTTGCCTACCCCGTTCTTGGAATAGAAATGCTCGCCCAGCGTCATGAAATGATCGAACAACCGACCGCGCGTAAAAAACTCGAACAACCGTCCGAGTCTCATTACAATATATTGTCCCAGCCCTGCCAGGACGCCGAAGGCGACGCCCACTCCCAGCAGCAGCAAGCCGTAATCGACGATATGCGCTTCCGTCAACTGATCCTGCTTCAGCTGATCCGCGAAGCTGCCGATGATGCGCGGATAGAACGACTGAATGACGTTGCCGGCAGCCATGAACGCGATCGCCAGAAGGTAATACGGCCATTTTCCTTGCAAATATTCGACGAGCACGCGTTGCGACTTCAAGCGGCATCACTTCCCGTACGTATTTCCTTCACCGCCATTGTAGACGTTTTCCGAAAGGGGAACAAGGAAGGAACGAAGGAATAATCGGGAGGGATCGCGAGAAAAACGGGCGTCGTCCGGCGAGAGCAGCGCCATAGCGCTACTCTTGCGAATCGGCGCGCGGTTGTGCGGCATCGTGCTTGTCGACGATAAAAGAGATCGAGGTTCCCCGGCCGGGCAAACTCTTGATCCGCAAGCCTTTGCCGTACATTCGCTTCAGTCTGCGATCCGTGTTGATGAGGCCGACTCCCGCCTCCATGTACGGGTCGTCCTCCCGTTGGCGCACAAGCGGATTCTCGTCCATCCCGACCCCGTCGTCCTCGACGGCGATCTCCGCGTAAGTCGCAAAGTCGGACACCCGGATCGCGATCTTCCCTCCGCCGGAGCGCTTCATGACGCCGTGGCGAATGGCGTTCTCGACCAGCGGTTGAATGGTCAGCAGCGGAATTCGCAGATCCTTGCATTCGTCGATCTCCCAGGACACGGCCAGACGATCCTCATACCGTTCCTGCTCGATATGCAGGTAGGACCGGACGATGCTGAGCTCCTCTTCGATCGGCACGGGTCCGTCAATATTTTGAAGCTTGAATTTGTCGCGCAGATGGTTGCCGAACGCTTCGAGCATGTTGCGCATCCGGTCGAGATCGATCTCGCTCAGCGCCCGAATCGCCGTCAGCGTGTTGAACAGGAAATGAGGCTGGATCTGCGCTTGCAGCCACGCCGATTCCATCCGCAGCCGTTCGCGGACGGACTTCTTCACATCGGTCAGCGCCTTCACCCGGGAACGAAGCTCCAGCGCCTCCACCGGCTTCGTCACGTATTCGTTGGCGCCCGCCTGGAAGCCGTAGGAGATATCCTCGGGCTGGCTTCTGGCGGTAAGAAGCAGAATCGGCAGCTCCGAGATCGAATACCGGGCGCGGATCGCGCGCGCGAGCTCGTAGCCGGACATTCTCGGCAGCATGACGTCCGACACGACCAGGTCCCATTCCTTCTCGTCCAGCACTTCGAGCGCTTGATTGGCGCTCGTGACCGACGTCATATCGTAGCTCTCGTAGGAAAGAATCGATTCGAGCACCTTCAGGTTGACGGGGTCGTCGTCGATCAGCAAAATTCTGGGCCGGTCCGCGGAAGGCGGCTGTTCCTCCGGCCTCGCCGGTTCGTCCCTGGAATTGCCGTACAAGGACGCCGCGGCTTCCGCCATCGCGATCGCCGCAGCGGCGACGGCTTCCTTCTCCGTCCCGGCATCGAACGAATCGGCCAGCGGCAGCGTGAACACGAACTCCGTCCCCTTGCCCGGAGTCGAGCTGACCTGCAGCGACTGTCCGTGCAGCTCCAGCAGCTGCTTGCAGATGCTGAGTCCGAGGCCGAATCCTCCCTCGACCATCGTCTGCTCCGCTCCGGCTTGCTCGTACGAATCGAAGATGCGCTTCATCGTCTCCTCGTCCATGCCGATCCCCGTATCCGTAACCGACACGAATGCCTTCCCGTCCTCGACCCGCGCCCGAATGGCCACTTCCCCTTCGCTCGTAAACTTCACGGCGTTGTGAAGCAGGTTAAAGACGATCTGAACGACTCTGTTCTCGTCCGCGCGCACCCGGGGAAAATGGTCCGGAATGCCGTTCACGAGCTTAACCGGCGTGCCTTCCCTCATCGATTGCAGCATATCCAGCACGCCCGTCGCGACGGAATGGATGGAGAAGCTGCCGTAGTGAAGACGCGGCGCGTTCTCCTTCAAGGTCATCGCGTACAGCAAGTCGTTCAGAATAAGCGACATCCGCCGCCCTACGGACAGAACGACTTCCAGATCCTTGACGCTCCTGGCCTGGAGCGAATGTCTCTCCCGATCCAACACGCCTTGCGAAATATTCAATATGCCGTGCAGCGGATTGCGGAGCTCATGGGACGTATTGGCGAGGAAGCTGTCCTTCTGCTTGTCCGTTCTCTGCAGCTTGGCGGCCAGGCTTTTCATTGCCGCATGGGCTTGGAAATAGCGGCTGAACCATATGGATGCGTAACAAGCGGTGGAGACGATCAGATCGAACGGATAATACATGACGCTGATGCCCAGCACCATCTGGATGCCCCACCAGGCGAAGTTGCTTGCGAACGCGATCAGGGCAAGCAGCAGCGGGGCGTTCTCTTTGACATCCTTCGCGGACGTGCGAATCATGGAGAAAATCGCGACGAATACGGAGATTGCGGCCAAGCCTCCGTACAAGGCCTGTATCGTCAATATGTGACGCGCGGGCAATACAAGCGCCAGCAAGGCGGCGGTCCCGCACAGCCGGGAAAACCAAGGGGAGATCCTGTGCCAGAGCCCCGGCAACTGGTTCGACACGCACTGAAGCAACGAATAAGCGGTGCCGGCCATGGCCAGATGGACGAGCTTGAAGCCCCAATCGTAATCCATCTGCCAATATTGATGCAGCACCTTCTCGTTGCTGCCGAGCGAGTCCATAACCGTCGCGCTGAAGGTGAGCAAGGAAAAGTAAAGCAGCTTTTTCTCGCGGGTTCCGATCAAATAAAGAATAAGGGCGTATCCGGAATGAAGCAAAAACACGACGACGGCCAACTGCTGCATGGAGACGGACAGATGAGTCTCGCGCGCGATCGCCTCCTCCGTCCCGAACTTGACGGAGCGGACGATCCCGCCTTCGCGAACGTCCTTGTAATTGGCCGCCCGGATGATCAGCTCGATCCGTCCGGAGCGATCGGCGGCGAACGAAGCGCCGTAAGGCAGATTCCACGCTTCATACGTGTCTTCGCTGTCCGACGGAATCCCGGACCTCGCCAGCAGCCGGCCGTTGGCGTACAGCGACGACGAGCTGCGCACGCTGGGAATGCGAACCGCGAAGTTCGCGTCCGTCCCCGGGTCGACGCGGATGACAAGCCGATAAGAGCCGTATCCGAAAGACCGGCCCCCCCGGTCCCCCTCTTCGTCTCCGTCTCCGCGCACATAGTCGTTCCAGCCCCCCGGCACCGATAGGATCGAGCCTTCCGGCCGCAGGCTCTCCCCGCCCTCCAGCAACGCTCCGGGATAAAACTCCCACTCGCCGTCGAGCGCGATCGTCCCTTTCTCCCAGTTCCATCCTCGCAAATCGAGCAGCCCGTCCGCCGCGAGCGGCTGATCCGCCTGATGGAAATGCGAGATCCACGCCAAGCGCGCCCCCGTAAGCGCGAGCGCAAACAGAACGACCGCTATCACGATATACTGTTGCGACATTCGCTTCATTATCGTTGCCAAGATAAACGAGCTCCCTCATGCTCTCTATCTTTTTTACTATACAGACCGCATCTGAAATATTTCTAAAATCGCGGGGCCGGGGCGAGGGTGAGAACGGGCGTCTTGCTTCCCTCGTCCGCAACGAAAAAAAGAGGCCGGCCCACGATCATCTATAAAGATGATTTGCGGGACAGCCTCTGCGTTTAGAGGGAACGAGATTACTTGCCGGCGGTTGCGACGAGCCAGTTCGACAGATTTTCAATTTGTCCGTACACGGCGATCGGATCGCGGTACCAGGAGTCGTTTTCCGTCCACAGGCGGGCGGCAAGACGAACTTGCGGCGGCGTCCTCCGGCGGCGAGCCTACTCCACCACGAGCAAGCGGGGGGATGTCGCCGCGATCGCTTTGGACGACAGCCAGGAGCCCAGCCCGGCCGCGGCGACGCTGAAGCTGGCCGCGGCGGCTACCCCTCCCCACTGTATGAGAAGCGGCACTTCCACGATGCCGTATGTGGACAAGACGCTTTCCAGAAGCACGGGCAGCGCGTATACGCCGATCACCGCACCGATGAGCGAGCCGACGGCCGCCAGCGCCGCGATCCCCTGCGTCACGGACGCCCTGATTCGTCTCGAAGTCAGGCCGAGCGACTTGTAGATGCCGTACGTTTTGCTTTCCTTGCGGATAGCGATGCGACAGGTGATGTAGAGAATCATGCAGGCGACCGTAAGGAACAGCAGGCCGATCATGCCCATCGGCGCGATTAGCAGCGCGAACGCTTCCTTGAACACGGAATCGATCAGCGTCTGCTGCGTAACCGCCGACACCGCCTCCTTGTACTTCGCGTTGATCTCCTTGACCACCTGATCGGACTGGCCGGGATCGTGAAGATTGATAAAGCTTAGGACGGCGCTCGCGCTGTCGGTCAGGTCCGCTCCGTCGACCTCGGACGTAATTCTCGCGGAATGGGACTTGTTGGCGATCGCTTGGTACACCCCGGTCACGAGCAGCGAATGCTTCTTCCCGTTGATGTAGATTGCGACCGTGTCGCCGACGTCCTTGCCGAGCTGCTTCGATACGTTGACGCCGAGCGCGATCTCGTTCCGCTCGCGGGGATTGGCCCCGCGCAGCGTGGCGTAGCCCAATTCATCGTAGCTTCCGTCGACGACGCCGATGTACACGCTCATGGACGGCTCCGCCGGGATGACTCCCGTCGTATCCGCGAACCAACCGATGTTGGCCACGCGCGGATCGGCCAGCATTTCCCGTTCGAACTCGTCGCGGGAGAAAGACGCCTGGTTAAAAATATCCACCGCGATATGGGAGTTGTCGTATCCCCAGGCCGGAGCCGTCCGCTGAATCGAATACACGCTGTACACCAGCACGAATCCGAACACCAGCACCGCGGACGTGATGACGGTCAGCAGCCCCATCAGAACCGAACCCTTCGCGTTCTTCAGCACGTTGCGAAGCCCGATGACGAGCGTAACCGGCAGCCGGTCGAATCCGATCGGGCCACCGCCGTCCGTCCCGGAGCTCCGCTTGCTTTCGTCCTTCTCCGCCATCCCGTAGCGAATGGCCTGCACCGGCTGCACGGAACGGGCTTTGCCGGCGTAGAACCACACGGACAGAACGACCAGCGCAAGCACCGCCAGGCCGACGAGCGCCGCCGTCAAACCTCCTTGCACGGCAAGCCCGGTACGGTCCGTTCTCAGGTAGGACAGCGTGCTTTGCACCAGAACGGCGGATGCGAACTTGCTGGCGGCAAGGCCGGGAACGATGCCGACGACCGCCAGCAACGCATATTGCGCCATATAGGTGCCGACGATTCCAAGCGAAGGCAGCCCGCAGGATTTCAGCACTCCGATCGTCCTGTAATTGGCGAGGATCGCGTCGGATATCGTGAACCCGATCGTAAACAGAGCGACCAGCAGCATTACCGCTCCGAGAAAAATCATCACGAACCCGATCAGCTTGTTCATGATCAAATAGAAGGAGGAGATCGATTCGAACTCCATCTTGGATTCAAGGTAAGGCGTGCCGCTCTGCCGCTCGAAACGATCCCACAGCTGCATCTGCGCCCCGTAATCGTCGAACCGGAGGCCCATCATGTACATGTCCCGGCCCGGCAAAGGCTGAATCAGCTCCCGGTAATCCTCCGGATTCATCCAGATGCGGGCGTTGCGGGTAAACGGAGCGCCGAACGGGATGTCCACGACGACGGACGAGACGGTCAGCTCGAACGTCGACAGACCCGTCTTGAACCCCAGCTTGTCGCCCTCTTCGATGCCGTACGAATAAGAGAGCGAAGTCGGAATCCAGACGGTTCCGGCCGCGGGAACGCCGTCGATCGCGGCCTCCTCTCCCTTAGCCGGAATCAGCTTGTCGACCGTAAACGGCAGCTCGGGGGTGTCTATCATGAACAGGTAGATATTGCTGATTTCATCGCCCCGATAGGTCAGCCCCGACAGGTTGCGATACGGAAGCAGTCCGGATGCCGTGACTCCCGGCTGCTCCGCCCACCATTGCCGGAACGGCTGCGGATCGTGCAGCCCTTTGTCCAGCATCAGCACCTGATGGGAGCCGTTCGCCCGGGCATGCATGCCGGAAAACAAATTTTGCGTATTGGCGATGACGATCGTCGCGGTCGCAAGCAGCAGCGTCGACAGCAAGATGAGCAGCGCAGTGAGCCCATTCTGAAGCTTCTTCGTTCTCAGGTTGGAGAGAATCAGAGTCCATACCGCATTCATCGCGCGTTACTCCTTTCCCGCCACGTAAGCAAAGATCGCGGCTTCCCTGCTCTGTAAGTCTTCCCGGGCCAGGCCGTATTTGCCGAATTCCAGAACGCCGTGCACTTTGCCGTCGCGGATGTAGATCAGCCGGTCGGCCCGGCAAGCCGCCTTCATATCGTGCGTTACCATGACGATCGATTGCCCGCGGCGGTTCATCTCGGTCAGAATGTCCAGAATCGCGACGCCCTGATCGTAGTTCAGGCTGCCCGTCGGCTCGTCCGCGAACACGATCTCCGGCGAGTTGATCAGCGCCCTGGCGATCGCCGCCCGCTGCTGCTGTCCGCCCGAAGCCTGCGCCGGCAGACGGTTGCGCAAGCTCTCGATCCCCATCCGCTCCATCAGTTCGCCGGCTCTGCTCTTCACGTCGCTCTTCTTGCTGCCGGCGATGTAGCCGGGCAGCGCGATATTTTCCAGGAAGGTCAGATCGGGCACCAGGTTGATGCCTTGGTACACAAAGCCGATCTTCCGCGCGCGGAAGGTCGCCATGTCCTTCTCGCCGTAAGCGTCGATGCGCCGGTCCCGGTAGAGCACCTCTCCGGCCGTGACGCTGTCCAGCCCGCTCAGCAAATAAAGCAAGGTTGACTTGCCCGAGCCCGAATTGCCCATGATCACCGTAAAATCGCCCTCGTAAATGTCGATATCCAGATTGCGAATGGCGTGGTATTGCTCGCTGCTCGTAGAATAGGTTTTACAGAGGTTGGCAGCTCGCAGGATCGTTCGTTTGTCCGTCATTCCGCATAGCCCTCCCGCAGTTCGTGATAACGGATATTGTAGAGGGCTAATCTTGAACGCCTCTTATCGAATTGTTAATAAAGTATTACAACCGTCGACTCAGCACAGCGGAATGGAAAAATAAAACGCGGTCCCGCGCCCCGGCGCGCTCTGGAAGGAGATCGTTCCCCCGTGCGCCTCGATGATGTGCTTGCAGATGGACAGGCCTAGTCCGGTTCCCTCGTTTTTGCGCGCAGCGGCGAAGTCGTTCGGTCTCCCCTGGAAATAACGTTCGAAAATAAACGGCATATCCTGCGGAAGAATTCCTCTCCCCGTATCCTCGATCGTGACGGTTAAACGGTCCTCCTCCCGCTCGACGCCGACGCGGATCGAGTCCCCTGGAGAGGTGTGCTTCAAGGCGTTGGCGACCAGATTGGAGATGACCTGCTCCAGCCGGTTCTCGTCCGCGTTAACGAGCACATTCGGCAGGCTCTCCGGCTCCGGCCCGATAAAGCTGACGCCTGCGGCGCGCACGGAATGCCCGATCGGCCGGAGAATGGACAGCAGCATCTCCCTGCTGTACCGCTCCACCGGAGCGACGGAAATCTGCCCCAGCTCGCGCAGGGCGTGCAGGAGCAGATCGTCGACTCTCGCGGTCATTTTGTGCGTATGGGTTTGCATGACCCGCACGTATTCCAGCACCGCGTCCATGTCCGGGCACACTCCGGCTTCGATCGCCTCCAGATAAGCTTTCATCGTCGTCAGCGGCGTCTTGAGCTCGTGGGACAGATTGGAGATCAGCTCCTTCTGGGCCTTGTCCTGCTCGTCCCGCCGCTTGCTGAGATGCATGATTTCCAGCCTCATCTGGTCGAACATCGCATACGCGTCCCCAACCTCGTCTCTTCGGACGTGCTCCGCCTTGCGCTCGTAGTCCCCTTTCAGAATCGCTTCCGAGTAGTCTTTTAATCGTACGATAGGTTGAAGAACGTCCCGCTTGATCTTGCGGTTGAGGAGCAGGAGCAGAGCGATGACGAGGAGCACGCACGCAAAAACGAGCATGATCGGAAAAAGGAGGGGCGCGGAGGAACGATCCGGAAGGACGAGAGAGGCCGGCAGCGTGAAAATGGCGTTCCCGATCTGCGCTTGCGCCGCTTGGCCGATGATCGGGAAGGCGGCTTCGAAAGTCTCCTCGTCCGCCTTGGAGCGGTAGAGGTCGTAATGCAGCGCCGTCCTGACGTCGATCGCTTCCGCCGGCTGCGGCTCGTCGCCGGAACGGAAAACAACGCTGCCGTCCGGCAGCGCAAATAGCAAAGCTATGCCCTTGTCTTCGCTCAGTCGCCGCAAGTCGTCTCGGACCGCCTCGTCCCCTGCGGCAACGGCTTCGTGATTGCGTTCAAGGAACAGGACGATCTCGTTGACCTGAATGCGCGTCTGGTTGATCGCATAACCCGCGGGGGGCCTGTCCTCGCGTTCCTTCCACAGCAAATACGCCCCGCACCCGATCGCGACGATCAGGCAGACGGCGGCGGCGCTTGTCCATCTCGTTAACCAACGGCCGACGTACATGGCATTCCCCATCCTGCATCTAATCCGAGCTGAATTTGTAACCGACGCCCCATACGGTCCGGATATAGGTCGGTTTGGACGGATCGGCTTCCAGCTTCTCTCTTAATCTGCGAATATAAACGGTAATCGTCCCCTCGTCTCCGAGCGCGTCGTACCCCCATACGGCGTCCAGCAGCTGGCTCTTGGTGAACACCTGATTGTTGTGCTTGGCCAGGTGGTGCAGCAGTTCGAACTCCTTGGCCGACAACGGAACTTCGCGCCCCGCAAGGGTAACCGTATAAGCTTTCTTGTCGATGACCAGGCGGCCGTACCGCAGCGCGTCGTCTTCCTTCGGCTTGCCGTTCATGCCGCCTCGGCGCAGATGGGCGTTGATTCTGGCCGCGAGCTCGCTGAGAGAGAACGGCTTCGTCATATAATCGTCCGCCCCGAAGCCGAGCCCGAGCACCTTGTCCGTGTCGCTGCCCCTGGCGCTCAAAATCAGAATCGGCGTGACGCACGTCTCCCGAATCCGTCGGCACAGCTCGATCCCGTCCATGTCGGGCAGCATGAGGTCAAGGATAATAAAATCGGGCGACTCCGCCTCGATGAGCCTCAAGCCTTCCCGGCCGTTCTCGCCCACCCTCACGTCGTATCCGTTCACGGTCAAGTAATCCCGAATGACTCGGAAAATGTCCGGCTCGTCCTCGATCACGAGCACTTTCCTCCGCTGATTCATCGTTCGCTCCCCATCCGCGAGCTTCATAGCTCCGTTCGCAAATCTAGTACGGAGTACATTATACCATAATCAGGAAGAGAGGCGGCGCGATCCGTTAGAAACGGAACCGGTCGTGTCCGGCCGCCGACATCGAGGTGACGCCCTCCAGAGCCAAAATATCCCGCTTCATCTGCAGTCCGCCCCTGAAACCCGTCAGCGTGCCGTTCGAGCCGACGACCCGGTGGCAAGGCAGCACGACCGGCAGAGGATTGCGCCCGATCGCCGTGCCTACCGCCCGCACCGCCGAGGACTTGCCGAGCACATCGGAGAACTGCTTGTAGGTCAGCGTCTTGCCGTACGGGATTTGGCTTAAGCCCGTCCATACGCTTGTCTGGAAAGGCGTCCCCCGCACATCGAGCGGGACGCCTTCGAAGCTGACGGGCTCCCCCGCGAAATACCGCTCCAGCCGTTCGACAATGCCGAACTGCTCGAACAGGCCGGGCGCTTCGGGAAGCTGCGCGTAATCTTCCGTGAATCCGGCCTGGGCCGCGACCTCCGGAGGGTAGATCAGCTCGCTGACGCCCCGCTCGGTCGCAACAAGCGTCCAAGGCCGGTTAAAGCCGACGATCGTCTGTCTGTATCTTTTATTTTCACTCATCGTTGCTTCCTCCTTTATGTCCGCTGCGGTACTCCGTTGGCAAGACGCCCGTTCTCTTGCAAAACCATGCCGTAAAATGCGGGGGACTGGCATACCCGACCGATTCGCCGATGTCCGCGACGGAGGCCGCGGAGTCCCGCAGCAGCTTCTTCGCCTGCTCCAGCCTTACGCGCTCCGTCTTCTCTTGGGGAGAGTAGCCTCTCACCTGCTTGTACACCCGCTGCAGATGATAAGGGCTGATCGCCAGCGAATCGGCCAATACTTGCAAAGTCAGCTTCTCGCGGTAGCGCTTCCCGATGATCGCATCCGTCTGCTCCGCCAGCACCGCATCCGGCCGAAGCGGCCCGTTCTCCTCGGGCTTGCACCGCTTGCACGGCCGATAACCGGCGCGAACGGCCGCCTCAAGAGAGGGATAAAACGTCACGTTGACGGCGAGCGGGGTTTTGGCCCGGCAAGTCGGACGGCATACGATCTTCGTCGTCCTGACCGCAGTATAGTAAATTCCTTCGTAGGTCGTCTCCCGATTCACGACCGCTTCGTACACGCGATCGAACAATTGCCGCTCCATTCTATCGCCTCGCTTTCCTCCTTAGTATAAGGCAAACCGCCATCCCATAGTACGATTCGGCAATAGGAGCGCAACATTTCGACATCGTTCGGATACCGGACCGGCCGCCGTCGCCGCGCAATATTTTTTACAGATCCCGAGCATTGGAGTAGAATACAGGTATTCATTCAAGTCATAACAAGAAAAGCAGTGATGGCACATTGAAGCGCACAGCATCGGCCCTGAGAGGGCGAGCCGACTTCTGGCTGAACAAGCATTTTACCGGCAAGTCGATGGATTACAAGCAAGTGTTCGGCATTACCCTGCCGATCTTCGTCGATACTTCGTTCATCGTTCTGATGGCCATCTTGAATACAGCGATGATCAGTTCCTCGGGCGTCGCCGCGATCAGCGCCGTCAGCACGGTGGATACGCTCAACATTTTCATCATCAGCGTATTTATCGCTGTGGCGACCGGGGGAACGGTCATCGTCGCGCAGTACAAGGGCAGCGGCAACCGCGACATGGTGTGCCGCGCGGCAGCCCAAGCGATCTCCGCGGTCACGGCCTTCGCCTTGCTGATCAGCGTCGCCGTCATCCTCTTTCACAAACAGACGCTGGGCCTGCTGTTCGGCGGCGTGGACGAGGACGTGTTCCATAAGGCGACGATCTTCTTGGTGGGGAGCTGCATTTCGTTTCCGTTTCTGGCCGTGCAGCAGGCCGTGGGAGGCGTGCTCCGGGGAGTCGGAGAGACGAAAGCGAGTCTGGTCATCTCGGTGATCATGAACCTCGCTTATTTTCTGCTGAATTTCGTCCTGATCAAGGGCTTCGACATGGGCGTCGTCGGCCTCTCTATCTCGTTGATCGCGGCCCGAGCGATCGGCGCGGCGGCTTCGTTCGTCTACCTGCTCAAGTACAATCACACTTTGCATTTTACGATGAAGCGGCTGTTCAAGCTGGATGTCGGCATTCTGAAAAAAATACTGTTCATCGGGCTGCCGTTCGCGGCCGAGCAGATGTTCTTCAACGGCGGCAAGCTGCTGACGCAGACGTTCATCGTCCAGCTCGGCACGCTGGCGCTGACCGCCAACGCCATCGCGGGCTCGATCTCCATGCTCCTGCAGATCGGCGGCAGCACGCTCAGCGTCGCGATCGTCACCGTCGTCGGGCAATGCATCGGGAGCAGAGATATCGAGGATGCGCGGAAGTTTATCAAGTCGTTCCTGGGCTTCTCCGTCGTTCTCTTCCTGCTGCTCACGGGCATCATTCTGCCCTTGTTCCCGCTGCTGATGAATTTGTACGCCGCGCCGGACGAAATCGTGCCCTCGATCTTCCATCTGGTGCTGCTGATCTCGATCGCGCAGCCGCTCATGTGGGCGCTGAGCTTCGTGCTGCCTTCCGCCCTCCGCGCAGCCGGGGATTCGAAGTTTACGTCGTTCTCCTCGCTGCTGACGATGTGGCTGTTCCGGATCATCCTGGGATATATTTTGGGCATTACCTTCGGCATGGGGATTCTCGGCATCTGGATCGCCATGGTCGCCGAATGGGGCGTGCGCAGCGTCATCTTCGGCTTGCGATTCAAGGGAGACAAGTGGTACAAGCATAAGCTGGTGTAGCCGAAACGTTCGTCCTGCCTGACGGATGGTTCCTTCGATTCATTGAATTCCGGCCGATAGATTGGTAGAATATCCCTTTACAGGTTTTGATTTCTCATGGTCGAGGAGAGGAAAAAATGACGGTTCAGCGGCAAGCGGCTATGGAGTCGATGATTGCCTGGCTATCCGACGAACGCGAGCTCGGACAGAAGCCCAGCAAAATCGAGACGGCCGGCCAGTTCGATCTGCACGACATGCGCTATTATATGTTTAAGTACAAAAAGAGCCTGTTCGGCAAATGGCTTCTGGGCGTCTGCGGAGGTTACGAGCACCCGGCGGATACCGAGCATTGCGGACACGTGTTCAGCGAGATGCAGCCTTACGATCCCGCCACGGCGGAACGGGACGCTGTCGCGATGGTCGAGGCGATCCGCGAATATTGGATGAAGCAGGCGGCGGAGATTTCGTCCTCGCAAGCGGAGGAGGACGACTCGCGCTCATCCGGCGTGTTCAACGGTTTTATTCTGCTGAACAGCAGCGAGTGCGATCTGCAGCTGATCAAGGCAAATCTGTTGAACGATTGGAACATTTCCGGTTCGCCGGAAGAGAATGAGGAAGAAGCGGAAGGCACGCTCGTGTTCGAAGCGGGCGGCTGCATGCTGGCAGTCAGCTTCGTCGACGCGCCGGTTCCGGACGGGGAAGCCGAGCGCAACGCCCAGTTCAACTATATGTGGCGCGAAGCGGCGGAGGTCGCCAAGACTCATGTGGCCCAGATCATTCTGGCCGTCTTCGACCGGTCCGGCTCTCCGCTTGACAGCGGCAAAATGTACGCCAAGCTGGCGGCAAGCTGCTTAAAGCTGCCCAATGCGATCGGCATCTACACGTCCGGCACCGTCTTTCAGCCGGAGCTGTTCGTCGAGATGGCCGTAACGGCGCTGAGAGACGACGAGTTTCCCCTATTGAATCTGGTGCACTTCGGACTCGTGGCCGGGGAATCCGGCATTAGCGGATACACCTGCGGACTGAACGCTTTCGGCAAGGATGAAATTGAAGTACTGGACAGCCAAGCGAGTCCCGCCGAGCTGCGCGACTTCCTCATCGACATTTCGGACTATATCGTCGTACAGGACGTCACGCTTCACGACGGGGAAACGATCGGTTTCTCGGCGGAACAGAAGCTCCCGATCACCCGATCGGAAGGCGTATACGTCGGAGGAGACAGCCTCAAGATCGGATTTTAAGCGGAAGGGACTGTCCTGTAAGTATACAGAGTCGTACCGAACGATTATCGATGAATGAATGTTCATGGGCATCTATCTCCTACCGCTGCTATACGATCCTAAAATTTGAAATGGTAAACCCGTTACAAGGTAATTTTAGGACCGTATGAGGCAGTCTCCAGGAGATAGATGCCCTTCTTTTTTTCATCGATAATCTTGTACGCCCTTACTTATAGGACAGCCCCTTGCTATGGAAAGCAAGGGGGAAACGAAGCTCATGTATAGAAAAGGGATTATCTTGCTGCTCTTGTTGCCGCTGCTTGCTGGCGGATGCAGCCAGCGCGCTCCCTCAGGCCCGCCAGCGCCGACGCTCTCCGCAGCAGGCAGCGAAGCGGCTCTGGAAACGCCCCTGAAACTGCTGGACGCCGCGCACGACAAGATCAAAAAGGATTCCGGCGCATACAGCTTGCTGTTCGTCCGCGACGGCTCAATCCTGTACGAAAAATACTATAACGGCGCAACCCGATCCCAAGCGAATAATATCAAGTCCGTAACCAAAGTGATTTTATCTTCTCTCATCGGAATCGCGATCTCCGAGGGCAGCCTGCGCGGCGTCGACCAGCGCATTTCCGACTTTTTTCCGGGGTACGACTGGACGGGCGGCAAAGAACGGATGACGATCAAGCACTTGCTTACGATGACCGATGGCCTGGAAATCGTGGAAAATTCCCCGCTGATGATGGAGATTTTCTCTTCCGACAATTGGATTGACCGTATTCTGCGCCTTCCGCTGGCCCATCCGCCGGGAGAAACCTATAACTACAGTACGGCCAGCACTCACCTGCTGTCCGCCATCCTTGCGCAATCGACCGGAATGAGCGCCCTGCAATACGCCAACGAGAAGCTGTTCGCCCCTCTTGGATTCAGCGCCGATCAATGGACTGCCGATCCGCAAGGTCATTCTATGGGAGGATCGAATTTGTATTTGACCCCCGTCCAGTTGTCGAGAATCGGCCAATTATATGTGAATGGCGGAGAGTGGGACGGCAAGCGGATCATTCCCGAAAAATGGATTCAAGAAGCGACCGGCTTTCAATCCGATGGCGGCGGCCGGCCGAATTCGGCTTCTTACGGCTACGGCTGGTGGCTCCTGAACACCATTGACTCGTATCGGGATCGGGACATCTACCTTGCAACAGGTTACGGCGCGCAATACATGATCATTGACCCTCATGCGCGAACGGTAGTCGTAGCGACCCGAATATCCGACATTCCCCCAGACCAGGTTGTGGACCATTGGGATGCCTTGATCGCTGCGCTCTCCCAGCCTTTACAGCTATGACCGCTCCGCAAAATGCCGCTCAAGCTCGTCGGCCAACGCCCCGATCTGTCCGAGTACGGAGATCGGATCGAAGTAGAAGAAGGTTTGGTAATCCAGCACGATGACGCGGTTGTCCCGAACGGCCGGCAGCTGTCTCCATACCCCGCTGTCGACGACTCTCTTCAGCTCTTCCTCGGTCGTTCCGTCCCATGAACAGAGAAACACGATGTCGGCGTCCGTATACTCCGGGAGCAGTTCCAGCGAGATATCCTGGTACTGGACGCCGCTGTCGATCACTTCGCGCTGCACCCTTTCGTTGGCTTTAAGACCGATGGCATGGTACATCGCTTCCCCGCCCCGTCCGAAGTTATCCCCGAGCACGGCAAGCTCCTGTCCGTTCGGATGAATGAGGGTCGCGGTCGTATCGGGTCCGATTATATCCTTCAGGCGCTCTCTGGCTTTGGAAGCTTCTTGCTCGTACTTCGCGAACCATGCGTCAGCCTCCGCTTCCCGGCCGAACAATTCGGCGAACAAGCGCACCTCTTCGCGGATGCCCATCGTTGAATCGTAAGGCACGTAGACGGTGGGCGCGATTTTCGATAACGCTTCGTAATCCTCGAAATTGCTGTCGTAGATGACGATTAAGTCGGGATCGAGCGCCAGCACCTTCTCCAAGGACGGAGGCGAGCCGATGTCCTCGATGCTCTGTTCCCGTTCCTTCAGGAACGGGCTGCCCATCCACCATTCCTTGCTTGCCCCCACCACCGGGAAGTCCAAAGCCAGCAACGTGCCATGGTAGTAACCTGCGACCACCCGTTTGGGATGAGCCGGTATTTCGACGTCTCCGAGGGCGGTCTTCACGATGCGGGTCGCGCCTTCGTCGGACGGATCGGCGGAAGCAGTCGACTCGGATGCCGACGGAACGGCTGAGGCGCTGGCCGATGCGGGACTCGGTGAAGCGGAGCTCGGCGCAGACTCGTTCTGCGAACTGCCGCACCCGGCAAGCAAAGCAACATAGATCATACTGGCAACGACGATCCCTAAGCGGATTTTACGAACGGGCCTGAACATTGTATCTGATCCCCCTGAATGAAAATGATAATTATTATCGATGACAGCGTATCAGGAGTACAGAAATGTTGTCCATGCAGACAGATGATCAATATTCAACCCGAATGTGACTCCAACCGTCCCATCAAGCTGTCCAACTGCTTGTCCATCGACAGCGGATCGTATCCGTAAAAAACGTTGGAGTCCGGCTCGTAGACTCGCCCGTTCCGCACCGCCGGCAAACCGCGCCAGACATCCGACTCGAGCAGCGCACAGTCGTCGGGAAGCCAGTGCGAATGGTAGTTGAACAAAAAGATATGATCCGCGGAATAATCGGGCAGCTCCTCCAGCGGCACGTAAATGTTCAGCAGTCCTCTCTCGATAATGTTGCGATGTACCGCAGGCGGCGGCTGCAACCCCAGCACGTCGTAAACCAAACATCCGCCCATGCTGGTCAAGTTGCCGTAGACGTAGCATTTTCCCGAGACGATTTTCACGATCAGGAAAGTATCTCCGCGGAATTGAAGAATGTCCAGTCTTCGTTGGGCTTCAGCCGCCTTCTCGTTAAACGTCGTCATCCACTGCTCGGCCTGACGGACACATCCCGCTGCCGACGCCAATGTCAGCAGTTCCTCTCTCCAATCGTCGCATTGTTCCGGAATCGTCAATACCGGAGCGATGTCCCACAAGCTCTCGGTGTACTCCTCCCGGTACACGATGATCAGATCGGGCGGATTGGCGGCAAGCCACTCCAGAGTTTTGTCGCTGTACCATTCCCCCTGCCTGAAGGACGACCAATCCAGACGCTCCCGGAAATAAGAGGTTAGCCAAGGCTCCATCCATAAGCCGACGATGCCCAGCGCCGGGACGATATCCCAAGCCATCAGACAGGCGGTGACGTGCGGCATCAAAGCGGCTATCCGTTTCGGCTGCTTCTTGTAGACCGTCGGCGGCACGCCCACGTACTGCTTGAACTTCCGGCTGAAGTAATAATCGTTGGCGAACCCGGTCTCCTCGGCGATGACGCGCAGGTCTTTGTCCGTCAGCTGAAGCAGCTCCTGCCCCTTGCGGATTCTGGCCCGCCCGAGATATTCGACGAAGCTGAGGCCGGTTTCCCTGCGGAAAACCCGGGAGAAATGCTCGGGACTGACGCCGATCCGCGCGGCGAGCCGATCCCTCGTAATCGGTTCGCGATAATGCTGCTGAATGTAACGGACGGTCTGCTCCATCAGACGCCGGGTTTCCTGCGTCGCTTCGATCGCCTGCGGCTGAAAGAAAGCCGAAATCACCTGCGTGAACAAAGACTGGACGTTCAGCGCATGCTCGTTCCGCTCGGCGGCCAGACGCAGTTCCTGCGCCAATTGCAGCACGCGCTGGGGAAACGAGTGATCGAGAACGCCGGGAGACATGTCCCGAATTTCGGCGCGACGGTATGCGCCGTCTTCGGCGGAGGGAGCCAGCATCTCGAACGCGATCCGATCGATCAGCAAGGGCGAGTGATGCTCGTTCATGACGTACATGCCGCTCTCGGCCGGACAGAACACGGCGACTCCGGCATGCAGAGTCAGCTTGCGCCCCGCCAGCTGCAAAGTGCCGCGCCCTTCCCGGACCAGCAGCAGCATATCGTCGTCGGTCATGTTCCATTCTTTGTCCGCATGCGGGGCATAGGACAATAGCTGCGCTTCTATCAACGCGTAGATCGGTCTGTCAGGCGGCTGTGTCTCGGGTGTAGGGAGAGGGAGTGCTGCAGGAAGCCGCTCGGGTGGTGCCGAGTCCCCGGATTTCCGATGAGTCCGGCTTCTTCGCCGCAAATCCTCCCGCAGCCGCTCCGCCTCCTCCGGCGCTAACAAGCCTACATACTGAATATGGCGATGCTTCCTCTTGCCGTTCTCATCGACGTAGGCTTCCACAATGCGATAATACTCGTAGGTGGAGCCGTTTTTCCGTATGGTCGTTTTTTTAAGAAACATCGCCTGATCTCTCCCATGAATGCATTTCCGTCGGGTTGGGGACGTTGTTAGGGACTACCCGGTCAATCTTGTTCTCCTCACTATAGACGGATAATTCCCGGCGGACGTTTGTTGAACCACAGAAATACAAGCGCTGTAACTTGAATGGCTATGGAGACCAAGGACATCTCCAATTCAATTAGTATTAGCGATGGAGACAGTAGAATCAGTGCAAAAACTCCCCAGCGCTTGGCTCCCTGCTTACCCATTTTGTTTTTCGCAACAAGGGGACCTCCGGCCACTACCAAAGAGACGGACAACAAAATGGATATTCCGGAGATCAAAATATTGATTTGTATCCACGAGGTCGCTCCCTGACCGACAAACAGGAATAACCCGAAGATGTATACCCCAACCAAGGCGAATGTGATAATCGGCCACACCGGGGCGTACAGCCTCTGAATATAGATGAACCATTCTCCGCTATCTTTGGTCTCGCCGAGCTTTTCCATTTGCCGATCCAGCTTATCCGCTTCGTAAATAGTTAGTTCCTGTAAAGTATGCAGCACTCCGGGATCGAAGCTCTTGCAATAATCCCGAACCAAGGTGCGCTGCATTCGGGTCAAATACGGTCCGCATTCCCCCAGCAGCTCAAGCAAACGCCGTTTGCTCTCCTCGTCGCCCAGGTGAAGAACGCTCGCAAGATTTAATTCCAGCTTCGTAAACAAGGTCTGTTTCAACTGCACCGTCGCCAGCTTCTCCTGCTGCTCACGGTCGATCATCCCCTTAAACTGCTTATACATCCAGACCAGCAACGTGCCGACGACTGAAATAATAAGAGTTTCTCTTCCGTTTGCTTGAAGGAATTCGGCCAATTGCGTCCACATCACGATCTCTCTCCCATTCTTCACGCAAGTCGCTATGAGGACATATTCGCTAATTCTCCAAAATCCCCCTCTTTTCGACTGAGCGATGCTCGAACGATTGGCAGTTATGATAAAATACCTCAAGAACAAGATACAGCTGCCGACAATGGGAGGTTCCGATGAATTCAAGCCAATCTCATAAACGCGAATCGCGAAAAATAGGCTTCCATGAGCTGGCACCCTACGTCCGGCTCGTGCAGCACATCGAGGGAGACGACCGGTATAGGCTCCCTCCGAGAATCATCTATGATTATGAGCTTATATATGTCGTTGCCGGCCACTGCGACTACGAGATCGAGGGGGCCGACTATCCGCTCGCCGCGGGCGATCTGCTGTTCATGCCTCCGCTTGTGCGGCATTCCTGCACGGTGCCCGCCGGCGAGAAGTTCCACTATTACGCCGTTCATTTCGATCTCGCCTACATGGGAGAATCGTTCGATTTCTCCGTCGATGAAGTGTATACCAGCCATGATTACTTGCACGCCCCGTATATTCCCGACGAACCCGAGCTGACCGATCGTCCGGTCGTTCGCCTCGCCGAGGTCGAATTTCCATATGTGTTCGCCGCGCAGGAACCGCTCGTCTGCGAAGCGCTGCTGCGGGCAATGTACCGCGTGCACGGGAGCGAATCGTACGGCAAGGAGCTGCAGCTCCGGGCGGATATGCTGAGCCTGCTTGCCGTCATTGTCCGCCAACTGGCCACCCCCTCGGGCATCAGCAAGCGGCATCCGCAGAGCGAACGTATCCAACAGGCTGTTCAGTGGATGAAGGTTAACTATCGGATGCCGATTCAGCTTGCGGACATCGCGGTCTCCGTTCATCTGTCTCCGAGCCATTTTCGAGCGCTGTTCAAGGAAGCGACTGGCAAATCGCCGATGGAGATGCTCTTGGTCCTAAGGATGGAACGAGCTAAGGAGCTGCTCCTTCATTCGGAACTGTCCGTAGGGCAGATCGCCGAGGAGGTCGGCTATGCCGATCTTCATTATTTCAGCCGTCTGTTCAAAAAATCGGAAGGGATGTCGCCGGTTCAGTACGTCCAATCGCTGCGTCCTAAATTCCGCTAATCGTCCAACAGCATCGGCGTTTCGTCCAAATACGCGGCCCCTTCCTTGCGATACACTCGGAGTAACCTCTTGATGAAAGGTGATTATCCGAATGAATCGTAAACCGGAAGTGGCCGTCTATTATTTTCCGAACTATCATGTAGATCCCCGCAACGAGGCCGCCCATGGCCAGGGCTGGACGGAGTGGGAGCTGGTGCGCAGGGCGACGCCGCGGTTTCCCGGTCATCAGCAGCCGAAAGTCCCGCTATGGGGCTACTTGGACGAATCGAAGCCGGAGACGGCGGAGCGGCAAATCGCGGCGGCGGCCGATCACGGCATCGACGCCTTCATCTACGACTGGTACTGGTACGAAGACGGCGCGTTCCTCAACCGGGCGCTGGAGGAAGGCTTTCTGAAGGCGGACAACAACGATCGGCTGAAATTTTCGCTGATGTGGGCGAACCACGATTGGATCAACATTTTTCCGTATAAAAGAGGAATGGACCATACGCTGCTGCACAGCGGCCAAGTCTCGCTTCAAGCGTTCGAGAGAGCCTGCGACTACATGATCGAGAAATACTTTCGGCATCCGTCCTATTGGCGGGTCGAAGGCGGTCTGTACTTCTCCTTCTACGAGCTGATGAGCCTGATGCAGAGCCTCGGGGGCTTGGAAGGAACGAAAGCGGCGCTGGACAGGTTCCGTGCCAAAGTACGCGCGGCCGGCCTCGGAGAGCTCCATCTGAACGCCGTCGTCTGGGGCATTCAAAACCTGCCGGGAGAACGCACTTTGGAAAATCCGGGGGAGCGCGTGAAGGAGCTTGGCTTCGACAGCGTCACCTCGTACGTGTGGATTCACAACGTGCCGATGGAGACGTATCCGACCGTCGACTACCCGGCTTATGCGCTGAAAGCCGAGCAGGACTGGAGTAAATATCGCGAGCAGTTCGGCGCATACGGCCTCCCTTATTTCCCGAACGTCTCGATGGGCTGGGACTCGAGCCCCCGCACCGTCCAATCCGATGTGCATGCGAACATGGGCTATCCCTTCACTCCGATTCTCGTCGGCAACACGCCAGACGAATTCCGCAAACCGCTCGCCGCGGTGAAGCGATTCTTGGCGGAGAGCGGCACGACTCCTCCGATCGTGACCATCAATTCGTGGAACGAATGGACGGAGGGCAGCTACATCGAGCCGGATACGGTTCACGGCTTCGGCTATCTGGAAGCGATCAGGGACACGTTCGGAAGCGAAGGATAGAACGAGAAAGCAAAAACCAGACCAACCACGGGACATACCGGGGAGGCCTGGTTTTTTTGCCGAAACCGGGCAAGATTCCGCCCGCGCTCACCATTGACAATCCGCGTACAATGATGGACGATATGAGGATAAGAGCGATCGGCGGACAAGTCCGAAAAAAGGATGGGAGGAAGAACGCAGCGATGGATAGACGATCCGGGGATCAAGAGAGACTGCTTGTGCTGCCCGTCCATATGATGGACGAATGCGCCGATCATCCGCTCGTTCGGCCGCTGCACATTACGGACATCGGCTGGTTCCCGAAAGCGCGCAACCATTACTGGAGAAGGACGGAAGGCATCGAAGCTTACGTGATCATGTATTGCACGGAAGGCTCCGGGTGGGTCAGACTGGACGGCGAGCGACGGCACGAGGTCCGCAAGGGAGAGCTTACGGTCATCCCTGCCGGCGCCCCCCACGAGTACGGCTCCTCGGAGGAATCCCCCTGGACGATCTACTGGTTTCATATGAAGGGGGAGCTCGCCTCCTCCTTCTTCGGCCTGGAACGCAGCGCAGAGCCCTTCCCTATTCCGGTGGAGCGCTCGGCCGAGATTATCGGCCTGTTCGACGAATGCTACGAGTTTCTGAGCCAGGGCCATTCGCTGGAGCACGTCATTTACGCCTCGCAGCTCGCCGGCCACCTGGCCGCCATTATCCGTCTGGCCTACGCCGGAAGGCAGGAGACGCCGAATCCGCGCAGACAGCCCAACATCGAGCAGGCGCTGAGGTATATGACGGAGCATCTGGAGGACAATGTCTCGCTGGCCGAACTCGCGGCGCAGGCGGCGCTGTCGGTCCCTCATTTCACCCAATTGTTCAAAAAGAGAACCGGCTACTCGCCGATCGATTATTATTTGCGATTAAAAATCCAGTCGGCCAGCCAGTACCTCGCCCTGACCGATCAGAGCGTAAAGGCGGTCAGCCTGCGGACCGGCTTCCAGGACCCCTACTACTTCTCCCGCCTATTTAAAAAGATAATGGGGAAGTCCCCCTCCGCGTACCGAAGCGCGCATCAGGATTAACTTCCCCTTGCCGTAACCGGCGTTACCGCCGTTCCCGGATGTGATACATCAAGCTGTCGAAGTCGCCGCGCAGCGGCAGCTCCACACCGATCCGCATCAGCGCCCGGCCGCTATGCGAACCGTCGACGCCTTCGATCTCGTAGACGGCGTCGGGCTTCAGCCCTTGCAGACACAGCCGCGGCAGTCGGTCGCCGAGCTTCTGCGAGTGCAGGAAGGCGAACAGCACGCTCTCCTCGCCGTCTCCGCCGACGTACTGCACCGCGTCCACGCCCCTATGCTTCAGCGCATCCAGACGGTACTGCCGGCCGCCCTGCACGAGCGGGCGAACCGCCTTGTACTGCGCCACCAGGCCGGAAGCTTCCGCAAGCTGCTCTTCGCTCCATTCGTTCAGCTTCGCGCCGATGCCAAGCGTGCCCGTCATTGCGCTGTGGAACCGATACGGCAGCGACGTGACCCTCTTGTTCATCCCGCTTACCGCCTCGGTCACCCAGCAGGTCATCAGCCTCGGCGCATAGACGTAGGAGAAGCCCTCTTGAATGCTGAGCCGGTCGAAGGCGTCGGTATTGTCGCTCGGCCACGCCTGGTCGGCGTAACGCAGCATGCCGAGGTCGATGCGCGAGCCGCCGCCCGCGCACGTCTCGAACGCGACGTTCGGGAACTTCCCGCGCAGCTCCGCCCAAATTTCGTACAGGCTGCGCACGTGGCGAATCCACAGCTCCTTCTGCCGGTTAAGCGGATGGTCCTGCATGCCCGGCTCGGTGATCGTCCGGTTCATGTCCCATTTTACGAAAGAAATGTCATTACCGCCGAGCAGCTTGGACATAAAATCGACGATGTAACGCTTGACCTCGGGCTTCGAGATGTTGAGCACCAGTTGGTTGCGCAGCTCGGTCCGCGAACGCGTCGGGAAGTGGTATACCCAGTCCGGGTGGCTGCGGTACAAGTCGCTGTCGGGGTTGACGGCCTCCGGCTCGACCCAGATGCCGAAGTCCATGCCCAGCTCGCGCACCTTGCCGATCAGCTCGCCAAGCCCGCTTGGGAACTTGTCCGGATTGACGTGCCAGTCGCCCAGACCCGCGCGATCGTGATTGCGCTGGCCGAACCAGCCGTCGTCGATGACGAACAGCTCCACGCCAAGCTTCGCCGCGCGCTCCGCCAAAGCCGTCTGGTCCTTGACGTTGACGTCGAAGTAAGTCGCCTCCCACGAATTGTACAGCACCTTGCGCCATTCCCCGGAAGGCGATACGTAATCGTACTGATACCGATGCAGCTGGCGGCTCATCGAGCCGAAGCCCGCCGAGGAATACCCGCCGACGAATGTCGGCGTCTCGAAGCTCTCGCCGGCGGCCAGCGTCCACTCGCTGTCGAAATCGTTGATGCCGCCCGTTACCCGCACGCGGTTAAACGCCGTCTTCTCCGCGGCGATCTTCCAGTTGCCGCTCCAGCCCAGCGCGCCGAACCAGACTCGGCCGGCCGACTCAATCGCGTGGCCGTCGTCGATCGCGAACCACGGATTGGCATGTCCGTCGGTGAACCCGCGCCGCGATTCCAGCACCTTCTTGCCTTCCGAGAGAATCGTGTTCCGCAGTTGGAACTCGCCGGACCATTTGCCCGTCACATGCGTCAGCCGGTAGTCGGGAAGCTCGGGCAGCGACCAGGCGGCCGACTGCGCGCTCTCTAGCACGATGTCGCGGTCGCCGGTATTAACGAGAACGACCGAGCGCTCGATCAGGTCGAGGCCGGGCAGAACGGAATAAGTCAGACGCGCTTCGAGCGGATACGACTCGTCCTTCAGCACGATCGTCAGCGTTTCTTTACCGGCCGCCGCCGCATCGATGCGATAGTTGTCGTAGACCAGGCGCAAGTCGCGCACGCCGTCGTGCCACCGCACTTTAAGCGAAGGCTCCATATACGACAGCCCGCCCCAGCCGGCGTACTCCTCGACCTCGCGATCCAGCGCGGCGTCGAACGAGCTGTGGGAACCGGAGCCGAGCAGCGGAGCGCAATCGGCCGCCGCGACCGGGTCTCCCCAGTACAGATGCTGGAGCGTGCCTTTGTCGTTCAGGCCGAACACGTAAGAGCTGTTAGCCGTGGCAATCGAGAACAACCGTTGATCCGAATAAAATTGTATGCTCATAAGCTCACCTCATTTTCTCATGCGCTTATCGTACGGAATATCGCCGTCCGAGGCCATTGACGATCTCATGATAATCATGGACGATATGATGATTCCGCGCCCGAAGGCAATCAAAACGCAAAAAAACCAATCGCCGTCCGGTCGGCTGGCTGGGCCTGCTTTTAGCCGATTGGCCGACAAAAGCGTCACGTTCGACAACCATTGGGTGGGCAGCATGCCCTGCATGCCCGCGAGACGGGATCTGCTGACCGGCCGCTACAACTTTTTGCACCGAAGCTGGGGTCCTCTCGAGCCGTTCGACGATTCCCTGCCGGCGCTTCTGCGCAAGCAAGGCGTCTACTCGCATCTGGTCAGCATACGTTGATGCCGACCCATATGGCTTCGCTGTTCTCCGTGGAGGAGCTGCAGGGGCCGACGCTGGCCGAGCCCTTCGCCTTCACGAAAGGCGTTCGCACGTTAAAGGTCAAAGCCGACAGCTTCGTTCCCGCTCGCTTGCGTCAGTCATCGGCCGAATAGCCGTAATCCCGGTATTCCTGCGGCGTGCTGCCGACCAGCTTCTTGAACAAGTAGGTGAAATAGGCGGTCGTCTGGATGCCGACTTCGTCGGCCACCTCGTACACTTTGACGTTCGGGTCCTGCAGCAGCTCTTTGGCGCGCTTGATTCGGGTAATCTGCACGAATTCGGATATCGTCCGGCCGGTTTCCTTCTTGAACAGCACGCTCAGGTAGCTGGCGTTCAAATTGAATTGCTCCGCCAACTGCTTGACCGTCCAGTTCTCCCGCAGCCGTTCCTCGATAAATTGGGACACGTTGCGAATCAGATGATGCTGCTGGTTCAGATGCGTCTTGCGCTCGAACGCCATATGTTGACGCACGAATTCGGCCAGCAGCTCCGCCATCTGCGCCGCGCTGCCGCAATCGAGCATCTGCCGCCACATGACAATGGGGTCGGCGGCGCCTGCTCCGCTCCTCTCTTTCGAAGAACGGATCAACTCGCTGAGAATGCTCATGCCGAACGCCTGAGCGTAGGAGAACGACATGGCCTCGGCCGCGAGCAGCGCGTCCTTGATGCTGTCCATCGACTGCGCGGCCTGTTCCGAATCCCCCGTTTCCATGTGCCGAAGCAAGCCGGGCACGAATTCCTCCCTCATTCTATACGCCTCGAAGTCCCCCCGCTCCGCCTCCGCGCCGCGCACGATTTGGCCGTCTGCTGCCAGTCTCGCCTTGGCCATGCCGAAACGGATTTCCTTGTATAGCAGCGGCGCCTCTTCCCACGCTTGTCCCTCGTCGCTACAGCCGATCGTAACCGTAGCCTCGTACTGCTCGCCCATCATCGTCTGAATAAATGCAAACTGCTTCTCGGTCAGCGCAAGAGCGGCCGGAGACGGATTCAAATGCAGCGCCGCGAATTCGTCGGGCGCCGTCTGCGCGAGCCATATCCCTTCATCGTGGGAGAAGCCGATTTCCACTGTCTTCTTGAAGCCGCCGGCAAGCCGCATCCGCTGCTTGGCGTCCAGTCCCGACGCGAGATAACGGTCCAGTCCGACCACGATGACCCGGTAGCCTCGCTCGAGCGCGGGAACGGGCAGCATCTCCCGCCAGGAGTCCAGAAGCTCGGTTACGGAAATAGCGTCGGCGACCAGATCGCTGACAAACCTTTCCTTGACGAGCCGGACGCTCTCCGACACTTTTTTCTCCAACTCGCGAGTCTGCTCCATCACTTCCATCCGCATGCGCAGCGAGTCTCGAAACGTCTGCAGCCGCGCGGCGACCTCCTCCGTCTTGAGCGGCTTGAGGACGTAAGCCTGAGCGCCGACATGAATCGCGTCCTGGACGAATTCGAATTCGTTGTAGCCGCTGATCATCAAAATCTGAATATGCGGATGCAGCCGCTTGGCCTCGGCCGCCAGCTCGATCCCGGTCATCCCCGGCATCGAGACGTCGGAGACGAGAACGTCGAAGCTTGAGTTTTGCAGCAGCTGCAGCGCCTCCTCTCCCGATTCCGCCGCGGCCGGAGCCCCGAAGCCCAGCTCCTGCCAATCGATAAAGCGAATCAGCCCCTGCACATGCGAAATTTCGTCGTCCACTATAAGCGCCTTCAGCATCTTTATCGTCCCTTCCTGATCGACGGCTGGACCGTGCAGGCCGGCATATCGATCGTGACCCGTGTCCATTGTCCAAGCACGCTCTCGATCGTATATTCGGCGTCCTCGCCGAAATAAAGAGCCAGCCGTTCCTTAATGTTGGCGGTGCCGAACCCGTTGCCTTTGCCCTGCCGGACTCCGGTCGCGAGCTGCCGCAGCGTGTCCTCGGGAATGCCCTGCCCGTTGTCGTACACCGACATGACGACGCGATGCTGCCGCCTGATGATGGAAACCTTAATGACCGCTTCCGGCCGGCGGACGATCGCGCCGTGCTGATAGCAGTTCTCCACGATCGGCTGCAGCACCGTCTTGATCGTGTACAATTCGAGCGCCGCTTCGTCAACTTCCCAATCGATCCTGACCTTGCCCGGATATCGGAACTGGCAGATGTCCAGATAAGCTTTCGCATGCTCCACCTCGTCGCGAATGCGAATGACGCTGATCTGATTGTTAAGGGTCAATCGGTAGAAGGTGCTCAAGGCGTCGATAATTTGAATCTGCTCTCCGTCCCGGGCATCCAGCGCCCTCCAGCGAAGCAGACCCAACGAATTATAGATGAAATGCGGATTAATCTGCGCCTGCAGCGCCCGGAACGCCTGCTCCTTCTCCTGCAAGCCCGCCCGGGTAATGTCCTCCACAAGCTTGCCCAGCCGCTCGGACATCAGATTAAACCTATTTTCCAGCTCGCCCAGCTCGTCGCTCTCGTTGTAACGGATCGCCGCTTCGAACTCGCCGCGGGACACATCGACCATTCGGCTGCCCAGCTTGCGAATGCGACGGACGATGTTCTGCACGACGGCCATCATCAGTGAAACGGACAGCAGCAGGAAAAAGATCGTGATGCCGACGATCAGCAGCAGTATCGTGCGATTCTGGACACTAAGCTGCTTCATGGCCGTGGAGGATACGACGTTCCACCCGGACGACAGCGGCTTGACGATCAGCAGCTCCTTGCTGCCCGTCAGATCCAGTCCCTGGTCCGGATCGGAGGCTTCCTCGGCGGGGAGCCCGGACCATTCGCTCAGCGCAAGCCGCTTGCCGATATGCGAGCGATCGGTTGCGGCCAGAATGCGCCGGTCGTGATCGACGATAAACAGGCTGCCGCGATCATTAAACGGATGGTCGAGCAGTTCTCCGAATACGGCGTCGTAATTCAATAAAATATAGACAAGCCCCAGCGGGACGCCCGAACGGTCGATAATTTTGTGCGTGATGACGGTTCGCTTGGCATTGCCCGGCACGCTGCTCCATCTGAGAGGCTCGTCCGACGCGACGGCGTTCCGATACCAGGCGCTTTCCTCCTGCCCCGCGATCGTTCTGGACTCCGGTCTCCATAACAATTGGCCGTCCTGAACGAGCGTTTCGTTCGTATGGTAGATGCGAAAATCGACGATGCCGGGCAAATATTTGCTCGTGATCAGGAAGGTGCGGTCTACGTAGTTCACCGTATCCACCACTTCGGACATATCGTCGTACTGGCGGGCCAGACGCGCGACCAGCTCTCCGTCGGTGGCCGTGCGGACAGCCAGCAGATCGTAGCTTCTTTTGCTGAAATCGACGACCTGGGCGGTCTGACGGACCGTCTCGTCCACGGTGGACAAATAATTGTGGTGAAACCCCCGCACGACCAAATAGACGACGACGCTTCCGAGCAGCAATGTCGGCAACAGCAGGATGAATACGTACAAGGTCAGTATTTTGCCGCGCAGGCTTAAGCCGCGGGTAAAGCGGATCATCCATCTAGAGAGAGATACGCGCAAGGCCGCTCGCTCCTTTCCTGTTGAAGATCATCGACGATAAAGGCGGCAGGGGGTTGTCCCATAAGTCATTAAAGGGGTAACCTTAAAAATGATCCATTTATTAACATGGGGATATATCTCCTTCCGCTGCTGATACGGTCATGAAATTAAGAATCGAATAACCCGTGACAGGGTAATTTCATGACCGTATGAGGCAGGCGCTTCGCTCTACAGGAGATATATCCCCATTCTTTTTGCGATCATTTTAGTTGCCCAGACTTAGGGGACAGCCCATTTCATCAGCCTATCGACCATATTAAGAAACTCAGCTTAGGAGACAGCCCCCGTTATGGCGGACTGTCTCCCGTGTGTTAACTCACTCTCCGAACTGCTGTCCAAGGAGCTTATGCCATTCTTCCTTCAGCTCGCTCCAGTGAGCGCGCTTCTCCAATGCGGAGACGAAGTTGTTCCATTCCGTCTCGAACGCGTTGTCGTCTTTGGCCATTGTCAATTTGGCCTTGTATTCCTTCCTGACGTTCTCCAGCTCGGGCAAATATTTCTCCCACAGGCTGCCCGGCTCGGATTTAACCATGTCGTAAGACTCCGCGACCCGAACGGCGCCCATCTTGCCGATGGCTTCCGTAAAGTCGATCGTCTTCTGCCGTCCCGCCACGCTGTCGGTTGCGGCGTAATTCCACCAAGGGTACCACTTGTTGCTGTACGAGGACGTCGCGTAAAGCTCGGGCGTCGTGCTCGCCTTTTTGGCCGCGTCGCCGGAATCGTGAAGCTGCTGGTAGTTGTCGTCGATATAATGCCATTTGCCCAGCGGCTGATCCACCCAATCCCAGTAGATTCCCGGAGGCCCGCCATCGATCACCTGCTGCATCTCCGGAAGCGGCTGCAGCGAATAGTCGAAGAAGGCGAGAATGGCTTCGAGATTTTTCGTTTTATTGCTGATGTAGACGTCGTTCGCCGGATAGGGGTTAACGATCTGGTTAATGCCGATGCGCTCTACGCCTGGCACTTGCGGATACGGGATCGTCTGGTAATACCAGGCCGGCTCGGTCGGACCTTCGAGAACCTCCCAGATGTGAGCGTCCATATTGAAGAAGCCGCCGGCGTTCATCGCAATGCGTCCGGATTGATTCTTTTCCTTATAGCGCTCTTTTTTATCGGTAATGGCCTCTTTGTCCAGCAGATCTTCGCGATAGATTTTGTTCATCCATCTGTAAGCTTCTTTGTATTGCGGGTTATCGTAGATGAATTCGTACTGGTCGCCCTTCTTCTCTACCGGAATGACGCCGCCCGCCGTGGCCGTCGACACGCCGAACGTGCTGAGAATGACGTTCTCGTCGTTGGCGTCGGACAGGAAGCTGAGCGGAATAAGCTTGTTGCCGGATGCGTCCGTCTGCTGGCCGGCGGCGCGCAAGTATTGCTCCAAGCCTTCGATGGTGGACAGGTCGCCGAACGTCATGCCCGCCTTCTCCAGTACGTCCTCGCGCACGAACCAGCCCAGGGACGCCCAGCCCGGCCACGGGTCCTGCGGATTCTGATCGAACCAGGTCGGAATCGACCAGATATGCCCGTCGTCGTCCTTCATCGCTTCCAAATATTCCTTCGGAATCGAGGCGAGTCCCGGGTATTGGTCCGGCATATCGAAATACTGCTCCAGCGGCAGTATCGTGCCGGAACGCACCATCGACGTATTGATGACGTCGCTGCGGCCGAAGATGGCCGCGTCCGTGAATCCGCCCGTATTCAGCTTCAGGTTAAGCGCCGTCGAGGCGTCTCCTTGCGTCGATTCGATCTGCACGTCGACGAACGGCTCGTTCTCTCTCCAATACTTCTGAATCAGGCTTTCGTTGTTGACCGTAATCGTCCATCCAAGCCACAGATTAAACGATCCGCCTTGCTGTTTGCCGCCGGTCTCCGCCTGAGCGGTCTGTTCCGCTTGCCCGCTCTGCTGCGGAGATTGCGACGGAGAGCTGCCGCTTGCCCCATTGCTTCCGCCCGAGCAAGCGGTTAACGCCACCATCAGCGCGGCGATCGCGCCCGCCGACATCCGCTTGGCGTCGAATACGCGAGTTTTCATGTTCGTTGTTCCCCTCTCTGTCCGCTATTTTCGGTATATGTGGTAAGTCCCTATACCCTGCAACGATCGCGATCGATTCCGGCTTAGCCTTTGACGGAGCCGATCAGCACGCCTTTGACGAAATACTTTTGAAGGAACGGATAGACGCACAGGATCGGAATGGCGCTCACCATGACTGTCGCCATTTTCACCGACATCAGCGTCACCTCGGACAGATTGCTGCCCCTCGCAAGCGCTTCTATGTTGTTGTTGGAGCCCATAACCACCGAGATATCCTGGGCGGACAAGAGCTGCTGCAGGAACGTCTGGACCGGAATCAGGTTCTGGTCCGAGACGAAGAAGGCGCCGGCGAACCAGTCGTTCCAATGCATAACCCCCGTGAACAGACCAAGCGCAGCAAGCATCGGCTTGGACAGCGGAATGATGATCGAGAACAGCACTCTCGGCGGTTTGGCGCCGTCCATCTCGGCCGATTCGATCAGCGCTTCGGGGATGCCGTGAATAAACTTCAGCATGACGAACATATTCCAAGCCGAGAAAGCGCTGGGCAAAATGTATACCCAGAACGTATTGGTCAGCGACAGGTTGTGCAGCTGGATATAGAACGGAATAAGTCCTCCGTTAAACAGCATCGTGATCAGGACGAACGTGAGCAGCGTGCGTCTGGCCGGCATCTGTCTGTAGGACAAGGCGTACGCGGCCAGCAGGGTCACCAGCAGCCCTGCGACGGTGCCGACGATCGTCCGCATAATCGTAATCAGATAAGCGTGGCGAATGACCGCGTTGCCGAGCACGATCTGAAAGTTGGACAGCGTGAACTTTCTCGGCCACAGGTACACGCCGCCTTTGGCCGCATCGGTTCCTACGTTCAAAGAGATCGCCAGCATGTACAGGAACGGATAAAGGACGGATAAACAGAGCAGCAGCAGGAACAGGGCAATGAGCGCCTGTCCGATCTTCTCGCTAGCGGATTGTCGCATCGGTTACCAGAGCCCCTCCCCGTTTATTTTCCTCGCCGTCTGATTCGTAAGGAGCACCAAGAGCAGACTGATGACCGAGGAGAGCAGACCGACCGCCGTAGCCATGCCGAAGTAGCCTTGCTGCAGCCCGCTTCGGAGAATGTAGGTGTCCAGCACGTCCGCGACGGGTTGGTTGGCCGGATTCATCAGCGGATAGATCTGGTCCATGCCGACCGCGATCAGGCTCGGCATGCTCAGTATGAGCACGATGGAGATCGTCGGAAGAATGCCCGGGAACGTAATATGCTTCATCTGCGCCAGACGCCCCGCTCCCTCCACCTTGGCCGCCTCGTACAGCTGCGGATCGATCGTCGTAATCGCCGCCAAATACAAAATCGTATTCCAGCCTACTTCCTTCCACAAACCGCTGGCAACGATCATCGGCCGGAACCAGTCGGTCGATCCGAGGAAGAAGATCGGATCGCCGCCCAGGGACACGATCAGTTGATTGACGAGTCCGTTGTCCAGAGTCAGCAGCGATTGCAAAATGTAAGCGACTACAATCCAGGAGAAAAAATGCGGCAGATAACTGACCGATTGCACAAAGCGCTTAAAGCCTCCCCGCCGAACCTCGTTGATCATCAGCGCGAGCAGGATCGGAGCCGGAAATCCGGTCACGAACTTCAGGAACGCGATGTACAGCGTGTTGCGGACGACGAGCCAGAACTGGCCGTCTTGCAGGAACGAGAAATTTTCAAAGCCGGTCCAGGGACTGTTCCATATCGTGTAGCCGATGTGAAAATTTTTGAACGCGACCTGAATGCCGGCCATCGGCACGTAGCTGAACAGCAGAAGCAGCACGACGGCCGGCATGACCATGAGATATTGCCATCTGTATTTGCTTATGGCGGCTAACATCGTATCACCTCTTTCTTTCCTTCATTGTAAAAGAGGCGCGATTGCCGCACTACGCAACAACGATTGGATTTCTATCGCGATGGTCGGTTTATTCGAAAGTGTCGAACAGACTCGTCGCCTTCAGCCGCTCGCGGAACGCCTTCAGATCAAGCGGCTCCGACAAACCGGCCTTGCGCACCGTGACGACGTGCGGCCGGTCGGCGGACAAGTCGAACACGTTGTCGCTCCATTCGGCGTCCGCGCCGTCCAGCTCCAGCAGCACGAAGCGCGCGAACGCGCGGCTTGTCGCCGTAACGACGAATCGGTCGTCTTCTTCGGTCGCGTCCAGCCGGATGCCCGGTTCCAGAAAATCGAAATGCTTGGGCTTGACGAACAGAACCGTCCCCGAGCTGATCGTCCTCCCGTCGGCAAGCCATTCGAACGCGAGATAGCTTCGGCGCAACTGCCGGCTGTCGCTCAGAGTCTCCGCGAAGTCGAGCACGACAACTTCGCGGGTGGAAAGCGCGTCCAGCTCGGCTTCCGCTTCACCGGCGGCAATCGGCGCCGACCGGTGGTCCAGCAGACGCCAGCGCAGCCGTCCAGCGATCGGCTGCAGCGTCTCGTTGGTCACGTGCAGAGACACCTTCGTCCCTTCCTCGCAAGCGGACGCCAGCACCGGGGAGAAAAATCGGCGGGCGGCGTGATGCGTCGCCTTCCAGCGGCCGTAATAGTCGAGGCTCGACCACGACGCACCCGGCCATATGTCGTTGAGCTGCCAATAGATCGCGCCCATGCATCTGCCGCGGTGTCTGCGCCAATGCTCCACCCCGACGGGCATCCCTTCGGCTTGAATCAGCTGGGATACGTACAACAGCGTCTCGAAGTTTTTCGGATATTTGAAATACTCGCTGACGTAATACATGATCTTCTCGTTGCCTGTCCCGTTCTTCTGGTGAGCCTCCATGACGCGCGAGAAAATGTTGCGGTCCTCGGGCAGCGTGAACGTCTCCACCGTCCGCAGCGACGGGAACGACTGCAGGCCGAACTCGGACATGAAGCGGGGGAACAGCGTCCGGAACTCCGTGATCGGCTTGCGCCCGTGCCAGACGTCCCAATAGTGCATGTCCCCGACATGCTCGTTGTTCGGATCGTCGATGCCGCCCTTGGAGGAAGGAGACGACACCCAGTAGAAGGTGTTCGGGTCCAGCGACTTCGACAGCTCCGGCAAAAATCGCTCGAACTGTTCGAGATAGTCGTCGCGCAGCTTCTCGCCGTAGCGTTCGGTCCAGCCCCAGTACGCCCATGCGTATTCCAGCTCGTTATTGCCGCTCCAGATGCCCAGCGACGCGTGATGGCGGATTCTCTTCATATTGTCGACGGTCTCCAGCCGCACGTTCTCCTTGAACTCGTCGTTAAAATCGTACGCCCCGCAGGCATACAGATGATCCTGCCAGACGATCAGGCCGTAGCGGTCGCACAGATCGTAGAAGTAATCTTCCGCATAGTAGCCGCCGCCCCATACGCGGATGCAGTTGTAGTTGGCCTCGACGCAGCTGCGAATCAACCTCTCCATCCGCTCCTCGCTGCGGCGGCCGAACACGTTGTCCTCCGGAATGAAATTGGCGCCCATCGCGAAAATCTCGTGCCCGTTAATCTCGAACGCGAACGATTCGCCCCATTGGTCCGGCGTCTGCTGTACGCGCAGCGTGCGAAGGCCGAGCTTCATCGTCCGTTCGTCCAGCTCGCGCTCCCCGCTCAGCAGCCGAATCCGCAGCGTATACAGCGGCTGATCGCCCAGATTGTTCGGCCACCACAGCTTGGGCTCGGCGATATCGACGGTCAGCCTGTTCGTGTTCGCTGCCCGCTCCGCCGATACTTCCAGCCGCTTGCCGTCCGGCGTATCGATCGTCGCCAACAGGCGCAGCTCGGCGGCCTCGGACCAGCGCTCCAGCGTCGCATCGATCTCCAGGCCTACGCGATCGTCCTCGTGCCGCTGAGTCACATAGACGTCTTCGATGCGCCCCCCATCGCAGCCGAGCAGCGACAAGCCGCGCCAGATGCCCATATCCGGCAGCTTAGGGCCCCAGTCCCAGCCGAACATGCTGTGCGCCTTGCGCAGATGGGAGATGCCGGGTACGGCATCCGCGCAGCTTGTCAGATGGTATTCGCGATCCCGGGCCAGCACATAGTTCGTAGCCGAGCGGATGACGACGACAATGTCGTTCCTCCCTTCGCTCAGCGTCTCCTTGACGTCCGCCTCGTACGTCCGATGCATATTGTTCGTCTGCAGCACAAGACGGCCGTTCACGCTCACCTCGCACAGCGTGTCCAGCCCTTCGCAGCGCAGCAGCACCCGCTCATGCTTCAGCAGCTCCGCGTCGACGAAGAAGCTTCTGCGGTATTCGTAATCGAATTTGGTCAGCTCCAGCGTCTCGTATTCGTTATCGCGAAAAAACGGGTCCTCCATCCGCCCCGCGGCGAGCAAGTCCTGGAATACGGACCCGGGCACGGTCGCCCCGATCCATTCCGCCTCGTCCGTCCTCTTCATCTCCCATTCGCCGTTCAGTGTCAATTCGCGCATTCGCTCTACCTGCCTTCGTATCGGATTTGTACCGGAATGATGCGCATTAATCCGCTTGCTCATCGGTTTGCGCGCTCGATCCAAGGCGATCGTAGCATCGGGGAGCGGCGAACGTCTTGTGATGTCCGTTCCTTTTTTGTGCTATATTAACCTCAATATAATTGAACCCATGAAGAGGAAGTCCATTACATTCCAAAAGAGATGGCTTTGCCGGCTTCAAACAGGTTGTTTTGAGTTGCTTGGATTGACGAGATCTCTATAGGTTAGCAACTCCCAAACTAAAAAAAGGAGACGGCCGACATGACCATCCCCATGCTGCGCGCAGCGGCTTTGATCGACCCGCTCGTGCAATCCAATTCCCATATCATCTATTCGGCGAAGCATGCTTACCCGCTGCACCGCCACGATTTCTATGAAATCTTCATGATCGTCTCCGGCCAATGCGCGCACTCCGTCAACGGCGATGTACAGCATCTGAAGCAGGGAGATATCGTGTTCGTTCGCCCCGAGGATGCGCACAGCTACGATCTGCTCGAGGGCGAGGACTGCCGGTTCGTCAACGTCAACTTCTACAAGGAAGTCGTGGAGAGCGCCTTCGATTACATCGGCCACGCCGCTTTCGCCCAAGCGCTCAAAAGCCCGCCGCTGCCGCCGATCGTCAGGCTGGCTGCCGAGGATCAAGAAGCGATGGCCGCAAAAAGCACGCAGATCCAGCTGTTCACGTCGACGGACAAGCTGAAGGCGCGCACGATGGCCCGTAACTTTCTGAACGACGCGCTGACGTTATTTTTTCTCCATTATCGGAACGACAATCGCAAAGCGATGCCGCAATGGTTCAACCAATTGCTCGCCGAGCTGCAGCGCAAGGAGCATTTTACCGCCGGCCTGGATCGTCTGCGCGCCTTGACCCCTCACAGCGACGGCCATCTGAACCGGATGTTCAAGCGGCACCTGCGCATGACGCCGACCGCCTACCTGAACCATCTGCGGCTGAGCTATGCCAAAAACCTGCTGCTGACGACGCAACTGCCGATCGTCGACGTCGCCTACGAAGCCGGTTACGAGAACTTGAGCCATTTCTACCACTTGTTCAAGGACGCTTACGGCGTCGCTCCGGGGCGAATCCGCAGCGCCGATCCATTTTGAGCGAGGCTGAGCAAATGGAAGTACGGACGAAACGAATCGAGAGAAACTAAGGCTGAGCGGTCGCCTTTCACCCTGTCGCCGATTGCGCCCCAATCCGTAATGACAACGCCGTCGAACCCCCACTTCACACGCAGCACCTTCGTCAGGAGTCCGTCGTTTTCCGAAGCCAGCGTCCCGTTAACCCGATTGTAAGCGGACATCACGCTGTTCGGCTTGGAGGCCTTGATCGTCTCCTCGAAGTTGTACAATAGATTTCGTTAAGCGCTCTGTCGCCAACGTTCGCGGATAGTCGTTTTTGTTTCCAATCGACGGGAAATGTCTTCGCTTCAGTATCTCTAACCGTTGGGTGAATGGCGCATACGTTACCCGTAACGCGAAAACAGACGGTTTTCCAAGAGCGCCGCTCTTGAAAAACCGTCCGATATCCATTCGTTAAATCAATCCCGACTTCCGCAGAAGCCGCTCGATCATCACAGCCACTTCCGCTCTTCGGATCAATTCCTTAGGTGCAAGCAAGCCGTCGCTCTTCCCTGTTACGATACCGGCTTCGATCGTCTGCGCAACGCCGCCGATCGCCCAGGCAGAAATCTTGCCTGCATCCCCGTAAGAGCGAATCCGTTCCTCGGCCGAAGAATCTTGAGCCCTCTCGCTCAATCCCGTAATCTTCATCGCATTGGCGATCATCGCCATCGCCTGCTCCCGGGTTATCTTGTCGTTCGGACGGAACGTTCCGTCTTCGAAGCCGTTAATCAACCGATAGGCATAAGCCGTTTGTACCGTGCCGCCATACCAGTCGGATTCCTTCACGTCTTTAAAGACGTTCGCGTCGGCGCTCTGTGGGAGTCCCAGGGCGCGCACGATCATAGTCGCGAACTCGGCGCGGGTAATGTCGCGGTTGGGGCCGAATTGATTGTCGCCGACTCCGCCCACGACCATTCGCGAGCCCATGCCGTTGACGGCGCCCTTCGCCCAGTGCTGTTCGACGTCCTTGAACGCAACCGAATTCGATACGAGAGAGTACGTGCTGTTCGTCAAGCTGTTGATGACCGCATACGCGGTTCCGTTGCGAACTTCCAGCTTCGTCGGTACCGATCGGATCGTTCCGTCTTCGTGCAGCACTACAGCGGTCGTGACAGTTCCCGCTTCGGTTCCCTGAGGAATCGGGATTTCGCGCTCCACGAAAGAATTAAAGCTCGTCACCCGAATCGTACGACCGCCGGATGAGGCCGTGACCTCGAAGTCGATCGGTGAAGCGACGAGGCTGAATCCGCCGTCTTGCGCCGCCTTCCGGAGTCGTTCGACGTTTGCGCCGTCGCTTCGGACAATATCCGCCTGAACGGCGACGTTCTCTGGCAGCGTTCCCGCCCCGAACTGCGCCAGCAGCCGTTCGATCGGCACTTCGGCCGCCGGAAGCCTGTAGCTGCCGTTCGGCGTACGAATATCCAGAACGGCGCCTTTCTCCGCCAGCGCTTTGACGGCCTCCCCCGTAAGGACCACGCTCACCTTATCCGCGTTTAAGGAAACAGGGATGGCGACAACCGGACGATCTCCCGCTTCCTTCAATCGTTCGATCAGCTTGGCCGAGTTCAGGGTCACCGTTGCCACTGTTTGTCCGTCTTGATGGGCGATCTTCGCGGTCGCGACGGCTTCCGCCGCATTGCCGTCAATCGTTACTGCGAGATTGGCATCGGTTTGATCCGGCTGGGCGGGCGACACGCTTCCGCCTCCCCCTACGTTGCCGCCGTTGCCGGGAGACCCGCCTCCGCCGGAGGAACCGCCTCCGCTCTGCTTCGTTACTGCGATCGTATAGGTCTTCTCGGCGCCGTTCTGCGCCACGACTTCCACCGTGATCGTATTGCTGCCGGCGACGAGATCGATCGGACGGCTTATCTGCCCGCTTGGGACCGGTTCGCCGTTAACCGTCACGCTCGCTTTGCGACCGGCTTGCGCGGTCGGGGTTACCGTGATGCTGGCGATCCCGCTCGCCACAGTTGCGGTATAATCGGTCATGGCCGGGTCGAACGCCTGATCCAGCGCGCCGGACGACAGATGTAACGCGGTCAAGTCCCGAAGCGTACTTAGAGCTCGCCGGATGAAGGGTCCTCCTTCATCGTAGAAGGCCGCATAGGGAGTTCCGTCGTCTACGGACAGCCCCACGATTGCCGCTTGTCCCGTCGAGAGGTTCGCATCTCCTACGAGGAGCCATTTGTCCAGCGAAGCCTCGTATTGCACGACCGTAGCCGCGCCGCCCAAACGCCGGTCCAAGAATGCCGCATAAGGAACGCCGCCGTCTATTGCGAACGCGATCTCGGACGAATAGCCTTCGAAGGGATTCATTCCGCCCAAGAAGCCCCACTCTCCGCCTTCATACTTCGCTACCAAAGCGAACTCGTCGTCATGCAATCCCAAATAAATGACGCCGTCTTCTATCTCCAAGCTTCCGATATTCACATACCGGGGGCCGTCCTCATCTTCTATGGCAGGCGACCAACCGCCTCCGATATATTTTCGAACGACAATTTGGCCATCCGTCTGCGGATACGCAACGTAAGGAATTCCGTTGTCTACCGTCACGGACAAAGCTCCACCGGCATAATAGTCTTCGTACGGGGAAGAACCAATCGGCTCCCAGCTTCCGTTCTCATGCTTCATCACTCTGACGGCCGAAATAGAATTGGTTACTCGTTCGAAGTATGCCGCATAGACAATTCCTTCTTCCACGTGCACCGCGACATTGTAAGCCTCGTCGTCCGAGAATCCGGCTCCGCCCACGGGGTGCCATGCTCCGTCCTGATACTTCGCGACGGTCGCTTTCCGGCCTTCGGCTTCATCGGTATACGCCGCATAAGGAATTCCGTCGTCGACGCTGAAAGACACAGGGTTCCCGGCATCCGCTTCTCCGAAGGAGACGATGCCGCCGACGGAATGCCATTCATGGCTCGTATCCTTCACAATCTGATACGTCTTTGCCTGGACGTAATCTTCCGCCGATACCGAGATCAACGCAACGCCCGGAGTGAACACGCCTTTCGATATCGTGATTTTCCCTTCGGTTATCTCGTATTCGGTCCCTGCGGCAAGCGCGACGCCGTCGACCTTCACCGCGGTAACGGCCGAACGCCAAGCCGCATCGTCCGGGAACGTAATCTCGATGTCGTGTCCGTCATCGTTATCGATCGTATCCTCCGCCAACGCCGGCGAAGATCGGAAGAGACTCATCACTTTTATTCTTCCGCTGTCCTCTTCCCGATAGGATAAATACGGGATGCCGTCGGATACGGCCAACGAGAGGGTCGATACCGGCTCCGCGGATAACCCTGCTCGTCCGACCGTTATCCACTCGACGCCGTCGTATTTCATTACGGTCGCCTTTCCGCCATTATCCCAGTCCTTAAATGCCGCATAAGGCGTACCGCGATCGAAGGACAACGAGAGGTCGTCGACCTGACCGGGCGAAAATCCGGCGTCGCCGACCGTCACCCAATCGTTGCCGTCATACCTTTTCACCGTTGCTCGAGAGCTTTCGTCATTGTCCTTATAGATCAAATACGGAATATCGTTGTCGATCGCCAAGACGCCTCCAAAGGACGTTCCCGGAGAGCTAAGCGGCGCCCACTGGTTGCCGTCATACTTCATCACTTCCATGCCGAGCATAGTCCGATAAACGACGTAAGGATGGCCGGAAGAGTCCGCCGCAACGGAGATGTCGCTGATCTGTTGCCCGGAGAAGCCGGCGGGGCCTACCGTAACCCAATCGCTACCGTCGTGCTTCATCACCGTCGCTCCCCACCCGTTGGCCTGATCCCGATAAGCCAGGTAAGGCGTGCCGTAGACAGCGACGGTTACCGACATGGAATACGCCCCTCCCGCGGTAAATCCGGCTTGGCCTATCGTCTCCCAGCCGCTGCCGTTGAATTTCTTCATCGTTGCTTTGCCGTCGTTGTCCCCGTCCATATAAGCGACGTAGGGCGTACCGGCCCCGTCGAGCTCCATAAGCGGCTGATCCAGCCAACTGTCCGCTTCCACCGGATTGCCGACGGTCTCCCAACCGCTGCCCCCGTGCTTCATCAGCTTCGCCTGGCCATCTTCGTTCAGATACATCACATAGGGAGCGCCGTCATAGACGGCGATGGACGTCCGGCTGCCCTTCTCCGTGATGGCCGGGTCTCCGACCTCGCCCCAATCCAGCGCGGCGGGCGCCGCTTCCGCCGTTCCCGCGACCGGCCCTCCGATCGCTCCCAAAATTCCGCCTGATACCAGCAGCGCCGATAACAGCGCGCCGACTCGTTTCATCCCTCTTGCGAACATATTCTGCCTCCAAGCCTCGTATGATGTTTGATCCGTGATTAAGTGTAGCGCGCGCCAATGATACAACAATGACAACTCGACTACCCGGCGCCGATCGTCGACTGCAAATGAGCGTACAGCTCCCGCAACTCCTCGGAAGGCTCGATATTCAGTTCCTGTCGCAATATTTTTACATAGGCTTCATAGCGTTTCGCCAAGGAGGCTTGATCTTTCTTCATTGCATAGGCGCGAAGCAGCAATTCGACGTTCTCTTCGTCCAGTTCATTGCGAT
The DNA here is from genome assembly GCF_003001675.1 of Cohnella sp. SGD-V74. GTDB lineage: Bacteria > Bacillota > Bacilli > Paenibacillales > Paenibacillaceae > Cohnella. The sequence continues at coordinate 66,812 of NZ_PVYW01000024.1, forward strand.
CGGACAGCTTGCTCAGAAGCCGAAGGGGAACGTCCGTATGCCGGCGCTCCATCAGCTTGCGAGCCAGCTTTTTGACGAATCCGGCATACACGGCGGAAAGACGCTCCGCCTCTCCCAACGCCCAGGCGTATCCTTTCTCGCCGAACAAATCCCCAGCGTACAGCTTCTCGATCTCCAGAGCCGTCCCCGAATTGAAGACGGCAATTCCGTCATTCCGCCTCAATCGGCCCTCGAACTCGACGAAATCGATCCAGACGCCGACAAGATGTACTCCGTAACCGTCGGCGTCCGATTGAATCAGGGTTTTCAAGCCGTGCGAATCCAGCGCTTTTCTCAATTGGTAGACGGACGTGTTCAAATAGATTTCCGCGTTTTTGGGCGGCAAATCGCCAAATACGTCGGAGATCAGCCTCGCGCGCGATACCATCCTGCCGCGATGCAGCAGCAGATAGCCGAACAACTCGGCGCTTTTCCGGGAATTCCATTTCACCCTTTCTCCGCCGCTAAACAGCTCAAGCCCGCCCAACGCATAAATCCGAATGGAGCCGAGCTCCTTCTTCCCCGGCGACATCGATTCGGGTAAACGAGATGACTCGGATAACCGGCGGAACGCTTGCGCGCGCTTTACCGAACGCTCGATTCGCTCCAATGATACGGGTTTGACGATATAATCGAGCGCCTGAAGCTCGAACGCTTGCACAGCGTAATCTTTATGCGAGGCGACGAAAACGATCGAAAGGTCCGGTCGGAGAGCGATCAAGCGCTCGGCCAGGCGCAATCCGCTTTCCCCGGGCATGCGGATATCGATGAACGCCAAATGAACGTCCTCCTCTTCGGCGAAGCGGACGGAGGCAGCCGCGTCCGAGAAGCATCCGACGACTTCGACATCCGGCAGCTTGCCGAGCACTCCGGATATAATCGGATGCATGGACCCTTGGTCGTCGACGACAATCGCTCTTATTGAGCCGCCTCCTTCCCGCTGATTCATGATCTCATCTCCTGTGGTCGTTGTTTCGCGATTATTCATTTTATAAGGAAACGGGCAAAGAAAAAATCCCCCGTTCAGGGGGGATTTTCAGAAAGAAATGTGAAGTTGTTCGGCTCGCCGAAGCAGTTGTACCCGATTGCTCACGTCCAGCTTCCGATACACGTTTTTCATATGCCATTTGACGGTTTCGGCGGCGATATTCAGCCGTGCGGCGATTTCTTTGTTCGACAACCCTTCGAAAACGAGGAGCATGACTCTCATTTCCTGCTCGGTCAATATTCCGCTGTTCGGCGGTCTCTCGTTCCTGGGAGATGGCCCGGGTCGGAAACTCTCATCGTCCGCGATCCTGTCCCTTCGGCTGAGCTTGTCCAGGACGAGCGACATTCTCCGGACAGTTACCGGCTTCATCACATAATCAAGCGCGCTTAATTCGAACGCCCGAACCGCATACTCTTCGTAGCCGGTCGCAAACACGATGCGGATATCGGGATCGATCTCGCCCAGCAGGCTTGCCAGCCGCAGGCCGTCGAGCTCGGGCATCGAGATGTCCAGAAAAGCCAGGTTGAGCCGGTTCGCCTTCGCGTATTGATACGCTTCCCACGGATTCTGGGTCATATGGACGATTTCGATCTCGTCGAACTCGGACAGCATCATCTTTAACCGTTCTACGGCCAGCTCCTCATCGTCCACGATCATCGTTCTCAGCCGCATCCGCTTCACCCTCCCGTCGATCCGGACATTCCCGCGGGAATGCGGAAAACGACCTTCGTTCCGGCGCCTTCGGCGCTCTCAATCCGCAAGCTTCTGCCGTACAGCAGTTCGAGACGTTCGCTGATATTCCGCAGCCCCACGCCCTTCGTCTTCCGCTTGCGCACGGCTTCCAACTGCTCCGCGCTCATCCCGCATCCGTCATCCTCCACGGCTACCGTAAGCTCGTCGTCCGGATGTTGAACGACAGAGATTTTCACCTTTCCGCCGCGCAGCGTGGACATCAACCCGTGCCTCACGGCATTTTCCACTAACGGCTGCAAGATCAACGGCGGGATCGGAGTATGAGGACGGACGGCATCTACGTCGTATTCCACGACCAATCGGGCCCCGAAGCGCGCTTTCTCCACGTTTAGATAAGCCCTGACGAGCTCCAGCTCATGGGCAACGGAGGTCAGGGAATCGAGTCGATCGAAGGCAAAGCTTTTTCTTAAATACTGCGAAAACTCCAGCGCCAACTCCTCGGCTTTACGGGGGTCCTTGAGACATAGCGTCGCGATCGAATTCAACGTGTTATAAAGGAAATGCGGCTTGATCTGGGAACGCAAAAAGGCGATTTCCGCATCCTTGGTCTCGGCCTGCAGCTGCTGATTTCTCCGAAGCATATCATTGATCGTTTCGCTTAACGCCGTGAACACCAGGACGGATCCGACGATAATAGCGGCATGGATTCCATGCATCTGCAGCGTGTGCATACTGAAGCCTCTGACGACCGAGACGACGATAAGGCCGACGACGCAGTAGAACATGGCCAACGCCGCCGCGATGTCGATTCTCATTCTTCCCGCGGCAGCGAAAAATCGTTTACGGACGTACAGGATCGCAGGCATGCTGAAGGCAAGCGTTAACAGAGTCGTGTAAAAGCCCGCGTCCATCCCCATGAACAACCGATAGAGAACGATAAGCGCCGACAGGGCCAAGCCCGCTCCCGTCCCGCCGTATAAGGTTCCAAGCAGCAGAGGAACAATCCGGATATCCAGCCGTATGCCCTGCGCCATATAGGCGGGGAAGGACATGCACAGCAGGATCGCCAATCCCATCGCCGCGGACAGGATGACGTTCGAGCGCGGCTTGTCCGACCTCCTCCCCGCATTGAAAATCTGAGAAATCGATACAATCGTTGCGATAATCGCCATTTGCGTCAAGAAATCTTTGAGCACATTCATCTTCCCATTATATCAAGGGTTCGCGAAGAAAAAAGCCGAATGGTCCTATTCCGTACGATGAGACGCGAAACGCAGCATGACCGTCGCCGCCTCCGCTCTCGTGGTCGATTCATTCGGACGGAAGAAGTTGCCGCCCCTGCCCTTCATGAGGTCCAGCCGGTTCAATTCCTCGGCCGCGGCTTTCGCCCACGCCGGAATGTCGCGATCATCCGTGAAAGGCGTCGCCGATTCCTCGGACAGCGATAGCTGTGACGCTCGCGCCAGCATAACGGCGATCTCGGCGCGCGAAACGTTCGCGTTCGGCCGGAACGATCCGTCCGCGTAGCCAGATACGATTCCGGCTTGCGACGCCTGAGCAATCGCCTTCCTCGCCCATTCTCCGATCGCGGCGGCATCCGTAAACCCGGATTCCGCAGCTTCGTCCGCCGCCGGCGTTCCGAGCGCGTTCATCAGCATGACCGCGAATTCTGCCCGGCTCACGGCGGCGTTCGGCCGGAACGATCCGTTCGCATATCCCGATACGAGACCTTTCCCGGCCGCCTCCAGGATGGCGCCCTCCGCCCAGTGTCCGTCGATGTCGCTGAACTTAGGTTTCACGGGCTTCCGCTCCGAACCTACCGCAAACACCGCGAATCTCGTAAAATGGTCCACCTGGACCGAGAGGAGGCCGTCGTCCGCCGCGCCGCCGATTTCCACCCATTGCGCCGACGCTTCGTCGTAATAGAATACGACGGGCTTCTGACCTTCCGCCAATCGAGCAGATTCGTAAGCCAGCTTTAATGTGACCGGCCTCTTGAAGTTCTCGGGAACGTTTTTCGTGATTTCGAAGATCGAACTGAGCAAACGCTCTTTGTCGAATAGAAGCTTGCCGGTGTCCAGCACTTCTTCGATGACGAGGGTCAGTTCCCGCTCCGCGGCGCCGGCCGGAACCGATACGCGAACCGCCTCGCCGAGACTCAGCAGCCCCTCTCTCCCGGCGGGAATCGTCAAACGGCCGTTCGTGGAACTCAAAGGTCCGTCGTCATGCGACGCCGGACCTGAGCCTCCGCCATAGGAAGAAGATCCGGCCGCTCCTCGCCTTACCGTCACCGTGTAGGTTTTAGCGTCTCCGATTAGCGGCGTCACGTCGATTCGGATCGGGTTGCTTCCCACGTTCAGACCGATTGCTTCGCTGGCTTGTCCGCTGGAGACTCCGGTTCCGTTCACCGTCAACAAGGCATGGACGTCATATACGCTCGCCGTGACCGATAAGCTGGACACTCCATAGGCCACATCGACTGCGTAGGACGTGATCGCAGGGTCGAATTCCGGGAAGAGAGAACCTTCCGACAACGATAATGCGCTTAATTCCGCATGACCGCTCGTCACGATCGGAATCGGAGTCGGTCCCGAGTACAGGACGACCGGAATCGCGGAAAGATCCGGCTCGTTGCTATCGATCAAGCTCGACATCATCGTGAACGTGACGAGACCCTTATCCGTGAAGCTGGACATCGCCCTGCTCAACATTTGGCCATTATGCCGGGGCTCGTTGTCGTAAAACGTCACTTGCTCCGAGGTTTCGATGTAAATTTCGGTTCGGTCGTCCACCGGCTCCCTGTTATTCCCGTAAACTGCATAAGTTACGCTCACAAATCCCGGTTTATTCAGGTCCGCGACCGGTCGGCCCGCCTGAACGGCCGCGACCGGCTTGGCCCGGGGCTTGCTCTCGGCGATCTCCGAGAGATAGACCTTGGAGCTGTTATACACATCCTCGTATTCAAACCGGGGAACCCAACTGACCCCTGTCGCGGAGTCGTGAACGAACCCTCCGATCATCTGTTTATGTTCGGGATTCATAATGGAGAATGAAGCTTGTCCGGCCTGATTGTCCGAAGTAAGCGGCGGCGTGCCGTCTTGCAAACGCAAATAAAGCCGTTCATTGGCCTGCAGCGTATGGCCTTCAATTTCGAATTGGAGTTCTCCCATCGTATGGATGCACCCGCTGACCGCAGCCGCAATGAATAACAGAACGATCGACAAACTTAGCTTCCTTCCGATAACGAACCTTTTACTTAAGTTCACTTGTTCTCTTCTCCTTCTGCTTTTGACTGAACGCGTAACCTCAAGCATAACGCTCGCCAATGACAGAAGAATGATGGAATCGGAGAGCGCCGTCTTCGCCGTTGCGATTCATCATGCGACAGGTCGGCGTAAACGGAAGCAAATACGAAGCGATTCGCGAAAAACTAAGATTGCACCGTCCCCGAGTCACATGTTCGTTCTATTTGCCCTTCTATCCTCATTTCTCCCGATTTGTCTGCGATAGCTTTCTTGCCAAGCGTGATATAATCTCCATAGTTTGCTTAAATCGGGAGGGAGCCCTTCCTCGGCTCTCCGACACCTTGAGATGCGAACTCACCTACAACCTACAAAAGCCGGTGATGGAATGTTTCAGCTTAAATGGCTATGGCACAATTTGAAAGGAGATCGGGTACGCTACGTTCTCGCCCTATTGCTCTCGGTCGTCGGCTCCTCGCTCACGATCGTGAACCCGTACATCGGCCAGCTCATCGTCGATACGTTCATCACAGGGGCAGATGCGGCGCAGAAACTGACGGATGAGCGGGCGCTGCTCATCGGGTTGTGCTTTGGCATGATCGGCTTTTCCCTGCTGCGTACGGGCATGGCTTATTTCACGACTCTGATGTACGAGCGCGCTTCGCAGAACATGCTCTACCGCATCCGAATTTACCTGTACAACAAAATTCAAGGCCAGGACATGCACTATTACGACCGCCATCGCACAGGCGACCTCATGACCAGAATGACGGGCGACCTCGATATGGTTCGGCATACGGTGGCCTGGATTTTCAAAACGATCATCGAATCGTTAACGGTATTCATCGCTGCGGTCGCCTATTTCTTCTATATCGACGTGGCGCTGACCTGGTGGCTGCTGCTGCTGTCCCCGCCGATTTTTATCGTAACCTTTCTGTTCGCCAGACGCGTTCGCCCTATGTACACCGATCTCCGGGAGCGTCTGTCGCAGTTGAATACGACCACTCAGGAGAACATTGCGGGCAATCGCGTCGTTAAGGCGTTCGCAAGAGAAGAGTACGAGGTCGAGAAATTCAACGAAAAAAACGTCAACTACGCCAAGGCGAACAAAGCCGCGGCTATGGTGTGGCTCGATTATTTTCCGTATCTGGAAACGTTGGCCCAAGGCTTCATCGTTATTCTGATGATCGTCGGGGGACTGTTCGTCATGGACGGACGCATTACCTTCGGGGAGTTCTCCGCCTTCTCTGCGCTGATCTGGGGGCTGTCCAACCCGATGCGCAACATCGGCATCATCATTAACGATATTCAGCGCTTCTTCGCCAGCCTGAACAAAATCGTCGAAGTCTACTACGCCCAGCCGAAAATCGTCAACGAGCATAAGCGCGGCGCAAAGCGGCGTTACGAGGGTCGCGTGCAATTCGATCAAGTGAGCTTCAAGTACGACAATGCGATGGTGTTGGAAAATATCAGCTTCACGGTCGAGCCTGGGGAGACGATCGCCATTATGGGCGCCACAGGTTCGGGAAAAACGACGCTGATCAGCCTGATCCCCCGCTTCTATGACGTCGCGAAGGGACGCGTTCTGGTCGACGGGACCGATGTGCGCGAGCTGGAGCTGGATGAGCTGCGCGGCAACATCGGCGTAGCGACGCAGGATGTTCTGCTGTTCTCCGACACGATCGACGGCAATATCGCCTTCGGCAATCCGGACATGCCGGAGGAGGATGTGGAGAAGTTCGCCCGTCTGGCCGCCGCGCACGACTTCATCCGCAAAATGCCGGAAGGCTACAATACGATCGTCGGAGAACGCGGCGTCGGTCTGTCGGGCGGACAGAAGCAGCGTATCGCTCTGGCGCGGGCGATGGCTGTGCAGCCGCCGATTCTCATTCTCGACGATACGACTTCGGCGGTGGATCTGGAGACGGAGGAGCATATTCAGAAGAGCTTGCGCGAGCTGGACTATTCCTGCACGAAAATCATCATCGCGCAGCGCGTATCCACGACGGCGCAGGCCGACCGCATCCTCATTCTGGATAACGGACGCGTAATCGAAGAAGGAACCCATGCGGAGCTGCTTGCCAAGCGGGGCTATTATTACGAAGTATTCATGCTGCAGAACGAAGGCATCGGAAGGCAGGCGACCGCGAATGGCCAGAAATAAATTCGACATCGACGAAGAACTGGAATCACCGTTTAATATTCGGCATTTCCGGCGTGCGCTCGTCTATATTAAACGGCAGAAGAATCCGATGATCGTCGCTTTCGTCATGAGCGCGCTGTCGGCCGGCATCGGGCTCTCCGCTCCACTCATTATTCAGCATGTCGTCGACGTTACGATTCCCGCCAAGGACAAGGCCGGCCTGGTCGGCTGGTCGCTGCTTGTTCTCGCTACCATTGTCGTCAGCGTCATTCTCGCCACCATCCGTTCGCGCATCATGACGCGCGTCGGCCAGGACATCATTTTCGAGATTCGCCACGATCTGTTTAAGCACTTGCAGAAGCTGCCGTTCCAATATTACGACGATCGGCCGCAGGGCAAAATTCTCATCCGCGTCGTCAACTACGTCAACTCCGTCTCGGATGTGTTGTCCAACGGGATCATCAACTTTATACTTGAAATTATGAATCTGCTGTTTATCGCCGCCTTCATGTTTGCGGTGGATGCCCGGCTCTCGCTGATCATTCTAGGCGGACTGCCGATTTTCCTCGCCATTATCATGCTCATCAAGACCAAGCAGCGTCGGGCCTGGCAGGCGATATCCAACAAAAGCTCCAACCTGAACGCCTATACGCAGGAGAGCATCAGCGGCATTCGCGTCACGCAAATCTTCACCCGCGAGGAGCGCAACGAAGGCCTGTTCACTCGCTTGTCCGGCAATGCCCGCCAAGCGTGGATGAAGGCGATGTATTTGAACTTCCTCGTGCCGTTCACAGTAGACAACCTGACGACGATCGTCACGACTGCGCTTTTCTTCGTCGGACTGCTGTGGATGGGACCGGCCGAGGTGACCTTCGGCGTCATTCTCGCCATGAGCGGCTATGCGGCGCGCTTCTGGCAGCCGATTCTGAACCTGTCGAACCTGTACAACAGCTTTATCAACGCGGTTGCCTACTTGGAGCGCATCTTCGAGACGCTGGACGAACCGATCACCGTTAACGATGTTCCCGATGCGCGCGAGCTGCCGACGCTGCAAGGTCGGGTCACGTTTGACGACGTGACGTTCGCTTACGAGCCGGGACACAACATTTTGGAGCATCTGAGCTTCGATATTAAGCCCGGAGAAAGCGTCGCCCTTGTCGGCCCGACGGGTGCGGGTAAGACGACGGTCGTCAACCTGATCTCCCGCTTCTATAATGTAACGGGGGGCCGGATTCTCGTCGACGGTCAAGATATCGCGGAGGTGACGCTGCAGTCGCTGCGCAGTCAGATGGGCATCATGCTGCAGGACAGCTTTATTTTCTCCGGTACGATTATGGACAATATCCGTTACGGCAAGCTCGACGCGACCGAGGAGGAAGTGATCGCCGCCGCCAAAACGGTGCGCGCCGACGAGTTTATTCGCGAGTTCGAGCGGGGCTATATGACGGAAGTCAACGAACGTGGATCGAAGCTGTCGCAGGGGCAGCGCCAGCTGATCTCGTTCGCCAGAACGCTGCTCGCCAATCCGCGCATTCTCATCCTGGACGAGGCGACTTCGTCCATCGATGCCCGGACGGAGCGTCTGCTTCAGCAAGGGTTGAACGAGCTGCTCAAAGGGAGAACGTCGTTCATCATCGCGCACCGTCTCTCCACGGTCAAGAACTGCGACCGCATTATGTACATCTCCGACAAAGGCGTCGCCGAGTCCGGTTCGCACGACGAGTTGCTCGCCTTGCGGGGCCGTTACTACAAACTGTACAGCGCTCAGAAGATGGAGGCATAAAGGGCCATAGCTAAGGGGCTGTCCCATAAATACAAAGAGTCGTACCGAACGATGATCGATGGAATGGTGTAAGTCGCATCTATCTCCTTCCGATGCTATACGATCCTGAAATTTGAACTGATTAACCCGTGATAGGGTCATTTCAGGAACGTATGAGGCAGTCTCCAGGAGATAGATGCTTCTTCTTTTCCATCGATCCTCTTGTACGCCTTTACTTATGGAACAGCCCCTTCGCAATCCCTATGCCAGGATAACGGACAGAGGACGAAATCGCGGCGAGCTAAAGCTCGGCGACAAATCGGTTCGTCAGCGAGCCCAGCTTCTCGATCTCGATCGTCACTTCGTCGCCCGGCTGCAAGTACACTTGCCGCTCCGGAGGCAGTCCGAGCACAACGCCTTCCGGTGTACCCGTCAAAATCACATCCCCGGGAACCAGCGTCATATGCCGGGAAATGTAGCTGACGATCTCGTCGACATAGAAAATCATGTCGGACGTATTGGAGCTTTGGCGGACTTCCCCGTTCACGATCGCGCGGATCGCCAACGCGTTCGGATTCCCGACTTCGTCCGCCGTCACCAGGTACGGCCCGAGCGGACTGAAGTCGTCGCACGTCTTGCCAAGCAGCCACTGATGGGTGCGAAGCTGCAGATCGCGCGCGGACAAATCGTTCACGCAAGCATAGCCGAATACGTGTTCAAGAGCGCTTTCCTTGGCGACATTCTTCGCTCTCTTGCCGATCACGACGGCCAATTCCGCTTCGTAGTCCAGCTTACGGGTGACTTCGGGCACGACGATCGGCTTCAAGTGTCCGGTCAGCGTGTTGTTGAACTTGTTGAACAGAATCGGATACTCCGGAATCGGCGCGTTCGTCTCTTCCGCGTGCTTGCGGTAGTTCAGACCGACGCAGATGATTTTGTTCGGCCGCGTGACGCATGGCCCCCACTCCAGAGCCGATTCGTCCAGCACGTATTTTGACGAAGCCGACAAGTCCAATCCCCCGATCGCCCGCTCCAGCTCCGCCGCTTTTTCCGCGCCGCCTTCAATGACTTCCATAACGTCGCAAGTCAACCCGGCCCCAGCCAGGTCTACGACGCCGGCGTCCGTTTTCACGCCAAGCTGCTGTCTTCCGTTTCTGATGAACGTTAACAGTTTCATAGTTCCCCGTCCTCCGTATTCAATGTTGATTCTGCTGAGCAAATTGCTTGCGCAGCCAGTTGAGAGCCAAATCCACCCATACGCCGCAATCGGGGCGAATTTGTCCCTCGTGCTGGGCGGTCGACTCGTCGCACAGGGACAGGCCGTGCCCGCCGCTCTCAAAAACATGCAGTTCGAAGGGAACGCGCTGCCGCGCCAACGCGGACGCAAACATAAGCGCATGGCTTACGTCCGCGATTCGGTCATCCGCCGTATGCCACAGAAAGGTAGGAGGAGTTTGCGGCGAGACGTAACGGACCGTGTTCTCCCGTTCCAATTGCTCCGCTGTCGGCTTGGCCGTTCCGAACATAGCCCGATGGGCCAGCTCGCGCAATCTTCCGTAAGAAGCGCTAAGAGCGTCTCCCCCGTCCTGTATCGCAAAGTCCGCCGGCGCGTATCCCAAGATCAGCGCATTCGGCTTGAGCAGCATGCCGTCTTGTCGGAACGTATCCCTCCACCGTTCAGCGTGCCAGTGCACGCCCAGGCTTGCCGCCAAATGACCGCCCGCCGAAAAACCGCAAACGGCGATTCGATCCGGATCGACCCGCCAACGCTTCGCATGTTCCCGGATGAGCAGCATCGCTCTGGCCAGATCGAACAGAGGACGAGGCAGGACCGGCTCCTCGTCCTCTTCCGAAGATTCCGCCAGATTCGCCAACCCGAGCACGAACTCGTCCTTGTTCCGGTAGCGTGTCGTGTAGTGAAGAACGAAAGCCCGATATCCACGCTCGGCAAATCTTAACGCCACAGGTTTTCCTTCGCGTTCAGACGCGAAGAGATAGGCCCCGCCGGGGCAGACGACGACAGCGGGGCCGCTCCTCCCATTATCGCCGGACGCGAGATCGTCCTCATCCGGCAAATAGATTTCTAGATAGGCGTGGCCGGCATCCTGCCACAACTTAAGTCGCTCTACTCGCATGGCCTCTTTTATCCCTCCGCCGAAACGTCGCGCTTTAAGCCCCTGCCGTCAGGCCGTGACCGTAAAGCTGTAAGTGCCCGGCTGACAAAGATAGACTGCACTTTCTTCGTCCCGTCTCAGGAGAGCAACGCCTTCCGCCTGTTCGGCGGGCACGCCGCTTTCGGTAACCGCCGTTCCGAACTTCAGCGGAATGACGACCTCTCCTGAAGCGTTGGGCGGTATGGTCACGCGCATTTCCAATTCGCCCCGATCGGTCACTTCCCAAGCGGACTCGATCAACCCTTTGATGCAGCGATAGCGGACGTCGGCCTTGCGCAGCCGCTCGTTGATTCTCGGCTGGATGACGATTTTCTTGTATCCCGGCTCCGCCGGATGGATGCCTCCCATATAGCGGTACATCCATTCGCCGACCGAGCCTAACGCATAGTGGTTGAAGGAATTCATTAACGTATTCTGAAATCCCTTCTCCTCCGTCCATCCGTCCCACCGTTCCCAGATCGTCGTGGCGCCTTCATGGATCGTGTACATCCAGGACGGATAAGTATCCTGTTGCAGCAGACGATAAGCAACGTCGTCGTAACCGTACTCGGACAATACGGGGAGCAGGAAGCGGATGCCATGGATACCGGTAGTAATGTGCCAATCCTCGATCTCGATGCGGCCGACGAGATGCCGGGCCGCTCGCTCGCGCTGGTCCTCCGGAAGCAGCTCCATAAACAGCGCCATGGCGTAAGCCGTCTGCGTATTCCCGCTGATGCGCGCGTCTGCGTCCACGAACTCCCGGTTAAACGTCTCTTTGATTTCTTCATGCAGCTCAGCATATTGTCGCTCGTCCTCCGACTTGCCGAGAACACCCGCAATATCCCGCATCATGCCGGCGACATAAGCGTAATAAGCGGTTCCGAACACTTCGAACGGCGTCGTCGAGAACGCGCTGTAACGAGTGGTGCCATGCTGTTCGTCGGTCAGATCGGCCGCAGGAATGGACAGCCAGTCCCCGTATTGCGGCTTATTCCACCGGATATGACGCGGATACAACATCCGGTTATAGCCAATCCAGCGGCTCATCGCCCCATAATGCCGCTCGAGAATGCGCTTGTCTCCGTAGATCCGATACATGTTCCACGGAATTACGACGCCGGCGTCCGCCCATCCCGAAGAACCGACTAGCGGATAAGCCGAGATCGTGGAATACGGCAAATGCGGCGAGACGTCGGTAAAAGCCCCCGTCGGTTTCTGCGCATCCTCAACGTCGATCATCCATTTCTTGAAAAACGAGGCGACCTCCATATTAAAACTGGCCGTAAAAGAATAGATTTGCGCATCTCCCATCCAGCCCGCTCTCTCGTCGCGCTGCGGGCAATCCGTAGGCACGCTGAGAAAATTGCCGCGCTGCGTCCAAAAAATGTTGCTGAACAGGCGATTCACCATCTCGTCCGAAGTCTCGATCTGGCCGGTGACGTCCATCGCGGAGTGAATCACTTCGCCGACCAGGCATTCTTCCGTCAACTCCCCGGGATACCCGTCGAACTCGACGAACCGGAAGCCGTGAAAGGTGAAGGTCGGCGCGTACGTCTCGTTTCCGGAACCGTTCGCAATATAGACGTCGAGTTGTTTCGTGTTGCGAAGATTATCCGTATACAGCTCGCCTTCGCGAGTGAGCACCTCGCCGTGGCGAATCGTCATCCGGTCGCCCCATTTGGCATTCTCCGGAAGCTTCGCGATCACTCGGCCAACCATGTTTTGGCCCATGTCGACAATATATTTGCGAGGCGCGACCCGCGTTATTTTTTGCGGCTTAAGACGCATCGTCACTTTGATATCAGGACCGCATTGTGCGTTCAAATACCCTTTGTAGTCGAAGTTGACGCTCGGGTCCAGCCAACCGGGCGCCTCGTACCCGAATTCGTTCCATCCCGGCATCTCGACTCTTGCGTCGTACATTTCGCCCATGATCAGATCGGAGGAAACAATCGGCCCGAAGGAAGCTTTCCAGCTTTCGTCCGTCGCCACGTACGACGAGCTGCCGTCCTCGTACTCGATGTTCAACTGCATCAAGGCAAAAGGATCGGTACCGTATTTTTGAAAATCGTACAACCCGACGTAACCGGCATACCAGCCTTGGCCAAGGGTCAGCCCTATGCCGTTGCCGCCTTGCCGAAGCATTCCGGTCACGTCGAAGGTCTGATAATACACCCGGGTATTGTAATCGGTGAATTCCGGAGAGAAGACGTATTCGCCGACTTTGCTTCCATTGATATGACAAACGTACAAGCCGAGCGCCGTGGCATACATCGTCGCGCGCTTGACCGGCTTGGCAATCTCGAACGCCTTGCGCAAATAAACCGAAGGCTTCTGAAACTCATTGTTCGGCACGACGTCGGATTTCAGGCCGATCCACTTGCCCTTCCATTCGTCACGGCGCAGCAGCCCCATCGACCAGCTTCCGTAGGACCAGGCGGAGGGCTCGTCATTTTGATTCCATATTTTCACTTTCCAATAATACTGCTGCCCCGATTGCAACTCCGCGCCCGCATACTCCACGTGCTCCGACTGCTCCGACGCCACCTTGCCGGTATCCCATACACGGCCGTCTTCGGCATCGAGAAGCGACAGTTCTGTCGCCGCGAGAATGCGATAGGCCGTTTGCCGGGCTCCTTTTCCCGAAGCTTCCATGGTCCAGCCGAGCCGGGGACGCAGCTCGTCAATGCCTTGCGGATTTTCCAAATATTCGACTCTCAAGCGTTCTGGGCGGAATGCCATTTGAGCACCTCGTTCGTTGGGTTTGTCGGTTAAGTCAGCCTTTGATAGCGCCGGCCGTCATGCCGGCAATGATGAACCGCTGCGCAAAAAAGTAAATGATCAGAAGCGGAGCCGAGATGATCAGTATGTTGGCGAAAACAAGATTCCACATCGATCCGAATTGTCCGGTAAACAAGTACATCGTCAGCGGCAGAGTCATCTGTTTACCGCTGGACAAGAAATAGAGCACGTACATAAAGTCGTTCCAGACGAAGGTCGAGTTAAAGATAAACAGCGTAACCATGATCGGTCCCATTAGAGGAAGAACGATCCGGAAAAACAATTTATATTTGCCGCAGCCGTCGATGATGGCGGCTTCGTCGATCTCTTTGCTAATGCTCTTCAGGAACTGGTTCGCCAAAAATACGCTGAGCGGCGAACGGGTCGCCACGTTGATCAGGACGACGCCGAGGATCGTTCCGTTCAGATGGAAAAAGCTAAGCACCTTGTAAAGCGGAACGATGGCTGGAGGAACGACGAGACCCAGCATGACCAATACGTTTAATGCCGAACTCCAACCGTCTTTTCTTCGCTGTATCACGAATGCGGCCATTGCGGCCGAAATCAGAATGATCGCTACGCTCGAGAAGGTGAGCACGACGCTGTTCGTAAATGCGAGCGGCAGATCCGCGACTTCGAACACTTTGGAATAATTGCTCCATTCCAGCTTCGAAGGGAAAGCAAGCCCCAACTCGCTCGCTTCAGCGGGCGACTTCAACGAATTGATGAAGATGAGGTAAAAAGGAACGAGGATAAGCAGGCTCAAAGCGGATAACACGGCAATGAGAACGATTTGTCCATACGGAAGGGAACGCGACTTCATTAGACCTCAACCTCCCGCTTGTCCAGAAATTTCCTCATGGTAACCGTCAGCGTAATCACGATCACAAATATAATCAACTCGCCGGCGGTAGCCAATCCGTATCGGCCCATGGCGAATTGCTTGTAGACCAATGTTTTCAACACTTCCGAATAATAACCCGGTCCGCCGCCCGTCGTGACGAACACGAGATCGAATTTCGTCAAACCGACGATAAGCGCGAAAATGACGTTGGCGTTAAACGCCGACGCAAGCATCGGAAACGTAATATAGCGGAATTTCTTCCAGGGTCCCGCACCGTCTATGGAGGCCGACTCCATCATGTCGGAAGGGATGGTCTGCAGCGCCGCGATAAAGATCGCCAAGTGGAAACCGGCGGACTTCCAGACGTCGATGAAGACAAGGGAGTAAATGACCTGCCCTTTCTCGATGAGCCAATTTAGCGCCAAAAAATCCAGTCCTATCGCTCGCAGCGCTTTGTTCAGCACACCGATCTCCGGGTGCATGATCGCAGTGAACAGGACGCCGATCGCGATATAGCTCAGAACGTAAGGGGAGAAGAAGATCGTACGGAAAAAGTTGCTGGCGACGCAATGATACAGCGCCATCGCCAGCGCAAGAGAAACGGCGACTTTAAGGATGATCGACAGGATCGTAAAGATGGCGGTATTGGCCAGCGCTGTGGAAAACACCGGATTGTTGAACATCTCGACAAAGTTGCTGAACCCGGAAAACTTCGCGGATGTCAAATCCCAGTCAGTAAACGCATAGTAGAAGCTGAACAAAGTAGGCAAAACGAAAAAAATGCCGTAGATGAGCAGCCAAGGAATAGCGAAGCTAATCGAGTAGGTTTTGCGTTCCAATTTATGCAATGTGATCTCCCCTATCCGATATTGAAGCCCCGTACGGGGCTCCAATATCCGTTATGCCGTCCATCAGAATCCCGGGGCGCCTTTCGCTTTCGCGTTCTTCGCAAGAATGTCGGACAACTCCGCGGCAAGATCCGCACCCGACTTCTGGCCCATCAGAATTTCCTGTACCGTCTGACCGAACGCGCCCATGTTGGCGACGACGCTGAAGTCGACTGTAGCGAACTGTTTCGCTGTTTTGGTGACTTCGATCATTTCTTTCACCGGATCAAGCAGTTTCGATTCGTCAAGCTCGACGCCTTTGTAAGCCGGTACGCCGGCTGCCGGCAACGTGTCGAAGTAAATCTTCTGTCCTTCGGAAGAGGCGAAGAATTCGATGTACTTCTTGACGGCGTCGGCGTTTTTGCTCGATTGCGGAATACCGTAGATCATCGGAGGCCATACGGTAACCGTCTTGTCGCCTTCGACCGGCCATGGGAAGAAGCCCACATCGTTGATCAGATCGGGTGTCGTGTCTAGAATGGTGCTGAAGGCGCTCGTCAGCACCGGATACATGCCCGCCTTGCCCTCGGAAATGGCTTGCAAGCCGTTCGTGTACGTAGCCGACAAATAGTCGCTGTTCACGTAGCCTTGATCGACCATCTTCTTCATCGTATCGAACGCTTCGATGAAATGGGCAGCGTCCTTGAACGTAGCTTGATTCGTATTGATTTTGTCCAGAATGCCCGGGCTCTGCAACTGATCGTACGAGAAGGCGGCAAGTCCAGGAATTTGCAGCGTCCAGGAATCCTTCGCCGACAGGTAGAGCGGAACCTTGCCGGCCGCTTTCAGCTGCTCGCTGACGGCGAACAATTCGTCGAGCGATTGCGGAATGCTGACGCCCGCTTCCGTAAACGCTTTCTTGTTATACGCGATACCGCCGAATTTCAGCGCCTGTCCCGGCACGCCGTACACTTTGCCGTCCTGTTCTACGTAATAGGGCTTAATGTCGTCCAAAATATTTTGAATGATAGGCATGTCCGACAGATCGATCAGCTTATCCTTCGCCTGCAGGTCGTCTCGCGTCCTCGCGCCCGGGTGATAGCTGATCAAATCCGGAAGATCGTTCGTACCGGCCTTTACTTTGTAGATCTGTTCCATTTGCTCCAGCGGCAGCACCTGAATGTCGAGCTCGACGCCGACCGCTTCGCCGATCGCTTTCATCCACACGTCGCGGCTCGGGCTGTCTCCGCCTACCGCATGAGAGATCGTAACCTTTTTATCCGTGTTCGCCGACCCGGCCGACTCGGAAGAGCCTGCAGACGGCGGCGTGCTTGAGCTGGAAGGACTCGCGTTATTGCCGCCGCATGCGGCGGCGGTGACTAAAGCGGCGGCGGACAATGAGAACAGTGCTGTACGAATGACTTTTGACATCTTGAAGTACCCTCCCTGATTTCTTTTTATTTTTTGGCGTTACATCGCGAGCAAGCCGCCGTCGACGTACACCGTAGTTCCGGTGACGTAATCCGAATCCTCGTGAGCCAGGAACACCGCGGTGCCAGCCAGATCTTCCGGCTCTCCCATGCGGCCCCACGGAATTCTCTTGACCGTCTCTTCTCTCATGCCCGGCTTGGAGAACTCCTCCATGCTGATATCCGTATCGATGACGCCGGCGCCGATCGCGTTGACGTTGATCCCGTATTGGGCCAGCTCAAGCGCCATGCACTTGGTCATGATTTTAATGCCGCCTTTGGTCATGGCGTACTGGGTCAAATCGGCCGTGCCGACTTCTTCGGAAATAGAGGACATATTGATAATTTTCCCGCCTTTGCCCTGCCGAATCATCTCCTTCGCCGCCCGCTGGCCGCTGAAGAACGTTCCGAACAGATTGACGTTCCATATTTTCCTCACCGTCTCCGGTTCGACTTCGATAAAAGGCTGGAATACGGCGATTCCCGCATTGTTCACGACGATGTTGATCTCGCCGAATTTCTCCAGCGTCTTGTCGTACAGTCGATTGATCTGATCGAGATCGGAAACGTCGCACACGATGCCGATCGCGGATCCGCCTTCCCGGCGGATCGATTCCGCCACCTCCTCGCACAGCTCCGCGTTCGTGCCCGATACGACCACGTTCGCCCCTTCTCTGCCGTAGCGGACGGCGATTCCTCTGCCGATCCCTCTGGTGCTGCCCGTCACGATAGCCGTTTTGCCCGCTAACCTGCTCATTTTACCTCGCTCCTTCTGAAAGATTTATGATATATTTGCTGAACTTGGCCTTACCGTCGGCAAGATCCGCGAACACTCCGACCGCATCCTCCAATCCGCATGTCGACGACCAGCCCTCCCCGGTTACCTTGCCTTGAGACAACAATTTGACCGCCTGCTCGAAATCTTCGTCCGAATACGTGTACGATCCGACGATCGCGATTTCCTGGCGCACGACATGATTCATGGAGAGCAAGGATTGATCCTGTCCCAGTCCTACCGCTACGATCGTGCCGCCGGGATTAATGCTCCGGACCGCATCCTCGCGGGTGGATTGAACGCCTACGCAATCGATGATCGTATCCACTCCGCGCGCGCCGAACAACTTCTCGCGCGCCTTCTCCGCCTGCTCCGGTGTCGCGGTCTCGGCGCCGAGCTGCTTGGCGAAAGCAAGTCTGTCGGGTTGTCTGTCTATCACCAGCGCGCGATCGGCGCCCATCGTCAACGCCGCTTGCAGTGTCAGCAGCCCGATTGGCCCGGCTCCGTAGATCATCAAATTTTCATACGGCTTCAACCCCAGCTTGACCGCATGGATGCACACCGCGAGCGGCTCCGCCAAGGAGGCCAGGCTGGAGTCCATTGCCGCAGGTACGGAATACAGATTGGCTGCGGGTACGGCGACGAATTCCGCGAACGCTCCCGGACGGTGAATTCCGACGATCTGCCGGTTGCGGCAGATGTTCCCCTTGCCGATCCGGCAGCGGTCGCACGTCCCGCAAGAGACGAGCGGGTTCGCGATGACCTTGCTTCCAATCGCGAATTGGTGTACATCGCTCCCCAAACGAACGATCGATCCACAAAATTCGTGCCCCATCACGAGGGGAGGTTTTCTAATACTGCTGTGTCCCAAATACCCTTCCAATTCGCTGCCGCAGATCCCGACGGCTTCGACGCGGAGGATCGCCTCGTCCGGTTTCGGTTCCGGAACGTCTCTCTCCTCGACTGCCAACTGTCTGGCTCCCAGATATACAAGTGATTTCATTTGCTGCTTCCAACCTCCGCCGCTTCGGTTACGTTCCGTTTCAAACTAATCTTTGCCGACTCCGTTCACCACGTGCAGCAGACGCTCCCCGGAAAACAATCTTTTGATTTCGAGCGCCGCATACTCCTGTAGACGAAGAAGAGAGCTTTCCGAATACCAGGCGCAATGGCTCGTGACGAGGCAATTGTCCAGCTTCAGCAACGGGCTGTCGGAAGCAATCGGCTCCTGCTCCAGCACGTCGACCGCAGCCCCCGCGATCTGGCCGCCGCGAAGCGCGGCAATCAAGGCGTCGGTGTCGACCGTTCCTCCGCGTGAGGTATTGACCAGGAAACTTGTCGGCTTCATCTTGTCGAAGGCCTCCGCGTCCAATATCCGTTTTGTCGCCGGCGTAAGCGGCATGTGGACCGATAAAATATCGCTGCGGGCGAGCAGCGTCTCCCAATCCACCTTCTCCACGCCCATTTCGGCCATAGCCGACTCGTTGATGTACGGATCGTAGGAAATCGCTTTCAGACCGAACGCCTCCGCTCGCTTCAGCACCGCTTTCGCGATATTGCCGAATCCGGCCAAGCCGATCGTTTTGTCCTGCAGACCAACAATCGGCCGGCAAGGGGAAATCTCCCATATGCCGTCTCTCACCCGTTGCACGACTTGAGGAATTTTGCGAACGATGGCCAACATCAAGGAAAGTGTATGATCGGCCACTTCCTGGACCGCGTAATCGGGAACGTTCACGACGGGGATATTTTTGCGTTTGGCCGCTTCGAGATCGACGTTGTCGACGCCGATGCCGTATCTCACGATCACCCGGCATTTCTCGAACGATTCGATCGCTTCCGCCGTAACCGGCGCCCACTGGGTCAACACGGCGTCCGCATCGCGGCACAGGGCGGCGACCTCGGCTGCCGTCCGGCATTGCCCCTCGGCGAAAGCAAAACCCAGCGGCTGCAAAATACTCTTCTCCTGCTCCAAGTCGGGAAATCCGGAATCCGTAACTGCTACCAAGTAGTTGCTCATATTTCCCCTCCGTTTATTTCCGTATCGCCAGCGCTCTTACCGGCGAACCGTCGCGTCCCTTGATCCGCAAGGGAGCCGCCATGAAAAAGAATTCGTCCGCCCCAACGTCGCCCAAGTTCGCCAACCCTTCCACGATGACGATCTCCGCCTTCAACAAAATTTTGTGAACGGGGTCGAAATCGGTCGGATTCGGCGTCGGGACGTCCATGCCGATCATCGCGATTTTGCGTTCTGCCAGCCATTGCGCCAGTTCGATCGTCATATAGGGAAAATCGGAAAAATAGTGCTGCTGCGGATATTGCTTGAACCAGTCCGTCCGATAGATGAGTCGGGTTCCTTCGCCGATTCGATAGGCTACGGAAGCGAAATCTTCGACCGTGATTTCTTCCTTGGGCTTCTTATGCGACAAATCGACGAGCAGCGCGTCCCCGATGCACTTGTTCAAATCGAGCTGCTCCACCGTCTTCCCGTCGTCTAGGAAATGGAACGGAGCATCCAGATGAGTGCCTTGATGGGTGCTCATGACGAGCTGCGAAATGTTATACCCCATGCTGTCGACCGTGTGATGGACGATGACCGCGCATTTCGGATCCAGAGGAAATGTCGGCGCGGCATGGTAAATGTCCAACGACAAATCCACGATGTTTCCGTTCATAGTTCTCCAACCTCCCGTTAAAAGTTATATCCAATTTCTCAGAAACAAAAAGCGATAAACCCCCGCCACTCTAAGGGTAAGCGTTTGCAGATCAAGATTAACACCGAGAAATTGGTCATGTCAATACGTTATTTTAATTTTAAAGTTATATTAGTATTATCATATCAGAAAAAATGGGGGCAAAATCAGCATCTGGATCAATCAACCATCGGTACACTTTCGAAAGTTTTCATTGGGCCGCTCCATAACACCTTCTATTGATATATCAATATTAATGTTATATACTTTCATCAAAATCCCGAAAACAGGGATTCGATTTTATCAACGATTCCGGAGTGGATCCAGAACATGAACGCGAAGAAGCCCTTATACTCGCAAATTCAGGATTATATTATCGCGCAGATAGAGAGAGGCCTTTGGCCGCCGCACTATCAAATCCCTCCCGAACGGGAAATCGCCGATCAGTTTCAGGTCAGCAGAATCACGGCGAAACATGCCATGCTCGGTTTGGTGAACGACGGTTTCCTCTACCGGCACCGAGGTAAAGGAACCTTCGTCGCCGATCGAAACCAAAGCTCCATCCCAACGGAAACCCATCAGACGCCCCTCCTTCCTCTGCAGCACCGCACGAAGATGATCGGTTTCATCATGCCGTGGATGGAGTCCCACTACTCGTCCATGCTGATTTCCGGCGTCGAGTCCGCATTGACTCAGCTTTCCTATCACTTCGTATTCAAGAGAATCTCAAACCGCGAGGAGGAATCCAAGGCGATCCACGACTTTCTGAACATCCCAGTGGACGGAATCATTATCGTGGCCAGCCAAGGAGAGCAGCATTTCAACGATGATATCGTCCGCCTCGTATTGAACAAGCATCCCGTCGTTCTCGTCGAGAGAACGATGCGCGACATTCGTACCAACGGTGTATTTTGCAATACGAAAGAAATTGGTACGCTTATGGTAGATTACCTCATTGAGCGGAATGTCCAATCGATCGGGCTCGTAACCTACCCTCCCTTATACACGATCGGCGTAAGCGATCGGGTAAACGGGTTTCAAACCGCTCTTGCCCGTAAAGGGAAAGAACCGTTGTCTCCGGGAAGAATCCTCTCGGTATCTACTTCTATACTCGAGCAATCGAGTATGGACGACATCCCTCCGGAAATCCTCGAATTTCTGGAGAACAACCGAGATCTTGACGCCATCGCCGCCGTCGATGCGCTGCTGGCCCGTTACGTCGGGAAAGCTTGCGCCGAGCTCGGCCTGCAGCATGTCCGCATCATTTGCTGCGACCAACCGCTTCTGTACCCGGATTGCGTCTCTCCGCTTGCTTATATCGACCAATCTCCGTTTGAAATGGGTACGATCGCGGCGCGAATGATCGTGGATTCCATCGCAAAAGGAACCGAGCCGCGTAAACATATGCTGACGCCGCGACTCGTCGAGCTTTCGTAATCGGACAACGAGCACTTTCTAAATCGCGCAAAAAACCGGCGATGCCAGGTGATTGCACCTGACATCGCCGGTTTTAAGTTGCAAGCATCTTCGCGGCTTTAACCGTTCAACTCCTCATAATAGCCGGCCAAATCGTCGGACGGGCCGATGCCCAGCTCGCGGTCAAGCAGCCGAACGTAATCGGCATACAGCGCGTTGATTCCGTTCCTGTCCCCGATTTGCGCGCGCGCCAGCATCAGCAGGCGGACGACCGATTCGTCCAGCGGATTGCGCTGGTTCAGCTTCATAAGCAAGCTTATCGCGGCCGTCGCGTTGCCCATGGAGAGATAGGCTTCGACAAGTCTTACGGCGAGCGATGCGTACAGCTCCGCGTAACGCTCCGTTTCATGAACGGCCCAGACGTACGCCCTGTCTCCGAACAGATCGCCGGTATAGGAGCGCTCGATCCGCTGGGCCAGCTCCGCGTTGTCGGGCGTAATCGTACTCAGCCGGTTCGCCTGAGCCTCGAACTCCGCGCAATCGATCGCGGAATCGGCCGCCAGCTCGAGCGCGTAGCCGTCGTTCTCGGAGCGCACCGCATCGCGCAAGCCGAGAGGCTCCAATGATTTGCGCAGCTGGTAGATCGACGTATTCAAGTATTTCAGCGCCTGCTCGTGCTCCATGCCTCCGAAAATATCGGAGATCAGCCGGGAACGCGGAATTCTTCGGCCCCTGTGGAGCAGCAAATAAGCGAACAGCTCGGCGCATTTGCGAGAGATCCATTTGATGCGACCCGCCGCGTTGCTCACGACGACGTCCCCCAGCAGCGTGACGACCGTCTTGTCCGCTTCAAGCGTTGCCGGAGCCTTCTGAGGCAACATCCGATTCTCCGCCTTCAGCGCGCGTTGAACGGTACGTTGAAGACGCTCCTGCGTAACGGGCTTCACCAAGTAATCCAGCACGGACAGTTCATAAGCATCCAGCGCGTATTCCTTGTGCGACGTGACGAAGACGATCTGCACCGGAGAACCGGCCGCGTTCATGCCGGCCGCAAAGCTCAGTCCGCTCTCGCCCGGCATGGAGATGTCCACGAAAGCGAGGCCGACGTCCCCGTTCTGCCGCAAATAAGCCTCCGCCGCTCCCGTATCCGTAAACGCGCCCGCCACCTGAATCTCCGGCAGCTTGGCCAGCATTTTACGCAAAATCAGATGCATCGTCGGTTCATCGTCCACCAAAATCGCTTTCAACGGCCTCCCGCCTCCCTTTTGCGTCGACGTGCTCTTCCCGGCCGCCCGCGGAACCGGACAACGAGAAATAGAAGGTCGTCCCCTCGTCCGGAACGCTGTCGAACCAGAGCCTTCCGCCGTGTATCCGCACGAACTCCCGTGCCAGGACGAGACCGAATCTGGCGCTGGCCGAATCGTCCCCGGGAACCGTCGGCTTGAAGAACGGCTCCTCCAGTCGAAGCAGCTCCGAAATTCGCGGATCGATCCCCGCTCCGTTATCGCGCACGGAGACGACGACCGACTCGCCTTCCAAGGCGGCGCCGACCTCGACCTCGCCTCCGATTCCCGTATACTTGATCGCGTTCGAGAGCAGGTTGCGCAAGATCAAGTCCAGCATCTCTTTGTCGGCGCGCACCGCAAGCCGATCGTCGATCCGCTCCGTCAGCGCGATCCGCTTAATGCCCGCCTTCGCTCCCGCGAGCGACAGCGCCTGGCGGACGACCTGCTGCAAATTCCAGCTCATCGGACGGAATTGGACTTGGCCCTTCTGGCTGCGATACCAATCCAACAATTGCTCGACCAGATGGAACGTGCCGTGCACCTGGTCCTTCAGCTCGCGGAACAGCTCGGCATGCTCCTGTTCGGCGGCGGCCAGCTCCTCGCCGAGCAGCTCGGTCAGGCTGACAAGAAGCGCGATCGGGTCCCGGATATCGTGCGCGACGACGGTAAACAGCTTATCCTTGAAGGCGTTCAGCTCGGCGAGCTGACGGGCATTTTCGCGCAGCCGCTCCTCATTTTCCTTCAGCTCCGTAATATCGTTGAGCATGAGAATTTTGCCGATCGGCTGCGTGTCCGCTTCCACAATCGGAGTTAAGCTGCAGGCGTAATGCCGGGTCCGTTCCCCGTCCGTTCGGCGAAACGGGAACTGAGCCTCTCCCGTACCGGCGCCGACAATGCTTTCCAGCAGTTCCGGGTGAACGGACAACGCCTTGGCGGCCTCCGCCGGATAGCGGGCAATGTCGGACAACTCGCTTAGTACGGACGCTGCAGCCCGATTAAAGCTCACGATCCGGTCATCTCCGTCAATCAGCACAACCCCGTCCCGAATCGTATCGAACAGCTTCGCGTGCGCGAGCGGCATGAGCCGCAGCAGATTAAAGCGATAGATTCCCCATACGTACACGATGCCCGACACGACGAATCCGAACGGCGTCAAGTCGACTTGAACGCCGAACCAGAACATCGCATTCAGCAGCATCGGAGCGGCCCCGCCCAAAGCGAGAATGACGATCTGTTTGCGCATGATGGGAGGAGAACGCCAAAACATCGGAATAAACAGCAACATTCCGCACACCATCACGCCATAATTGTAGAGGCCGTGCACCTCGTACCAGAAGCCTTTGATCGTTGTGTACAGCGGAACCGCGGAATCCGTATTCAAGATGTAACGCTCATATACGAGATGGTGCCAATCGTTGGTCAAGTGAAATCCGAATACAAGCACCGGAACGACCATCAGCGCTGCGGACAGCTGCCTCCGGCGCTTCGCAGCGGTCCCCGTAAACTGGATGACGAGAATCAGCCACAGCGTGGAAACGAAAGGAATGCCCAAATATTCGATCTGCAGCGACAGCTTAAACTCATCCAGAGTTCGGCTGAGCACCTCCAGCCCATAGCCCAACGCATAGAAGGCCGCCGTCAGCATCATGAATAGAACCGTTCTGGCTGCGGGCAGATGGCGCTTCCGGTAGGAAAGCCATGAGATGAACAGCATAATCGCCGCGGCGGCGAACAGGAAGATCGACATCCACTGCTTAATATCCACGAAGACGGCTCCCTTGCTTGCGATGATTGGCGACCGGGTCGGAATTCCTCGGTCCGGTTCGGGAATTTAATCCCTTCGCTATCATCATAACATCCGAAGACCGGAGTCCGAATCGTTTTTTCGACATAAGGCGAGCCAGGGCGTATATGCAACCTCCGAGGATAGCAGATACACGCCCTAGCCGTTGCGAATCTCCTCGAAGAAGTAGCCGTATTCCCCCAGCTCATCCCGCGTAATTGTGCGATTCGTCTTGTCCAGCTCATACTGGTACGCCTGAAAAACGTGCTTCATGCCGACCGCCTCTCCGACTCCGCTCGCCAGGAAAGCCGCGGTGAGGGCGACGTTCTTGATGCTTCCGCCCGACATCTGCAGCTTGCGGCCCAGGAAGCCGCAGTCGAGATCGGAAGAGAGCGGCGTCTCCCGCGGGAAGATGCTTCTCCAGATCGTCTCCCGCTGCTTCTCGTCCGGGAACGGGAAGCGGATCACGTAATTGATGCGTCGCAAAAAGGCTTCGTCCATGTTCTGCAAATAGTTGGTCGCCAGGATCGAAATGCCCCGATACTCCTCCATCTTCTGCAGCAAAAATGCGACTTCCGTGTTGGCGTTCTTGTCGTGGGAATCCTTGACCTCGGAACGCTTGCCGAACAGCGCGTCAGCCTCGTCGAAAAATAAAATCGCATAGCTCGATTGGGCTTCGTCGAAAATGTCGCGCAAATTTTTCTCGGTTTCCCCGATGTATTTGCTGATGATCTGAGACAGGTCGATCTTATAAATCTCCATATCCAGCTCGTTGGCCGCGATCTCCGCCGCCATCGTCTTGCCCGTGCCCGGAGGTCCGGAGAACAGCAGACTGACTCCTGTGCCGTAGGAGAGCTTGCGCTGAAATCCCCATGAGCCGTACACCGTATGCTTGTAGCGGATATGGTTGCACGCATGCTGCAGCTTGCGGGTCTGGGGCTCGGGAAGCACGAGGTCGTCCCAGCGATGCTTCGGCGACAGCCGCTTCGACTTCGCGCCCAGGTTATGGCTCAGCTGCTTGTAGCAGGCTTGAATCAGGTCGCTCCAGCCGACGAGCTCCCGTCCCCCACCGGCCGCTCTCCACTGGGCCGAAGCGCGAGCCGCTGCCAGCGCGCTCTCGATCTGTCCGGGATGGAAGACGAAGCGCGACGACAGCGCCCCCCAATCGATGCCGTCCTCCAGCTCGTAAGCGAGCGCAAGGGTTCGCCACGCCTCAATCCGCTCCTCCTCCGACAATCCCGGAACTTCCAGCTCCAGTCCGATGACGCCGCGGCGATCGAGCGGACGGCAGGGCTCCTCCGACAGCAGGAAAACGGTGCCCGGAAGTCGGGCCAGCCGTTCCAGCAGCGCGATCTTGCGGCGTCTGTCCGCTGCTTCTCCGTCGGACGCGGCCCGGAAGCCGTAAAACACGGGAATCGCCTGCTGGATGGCCGCCTCGCGAAACACCGCGTCCAGGGCGTCCGGCCCGCTCTCGTCCGCCTCCGGCAGCTTGGTCATATCCACGTACAGCAGCGCTTCCTTAAAGTGAGCCCCGACATGGGCGACTTGAGTCTTGCCCCCCGCTCCTTCCGCTCCCCATAGAGAGACGACCAACGAGGCTCCGTCCTCGGCGATTCGACGGGTCAACCAGCTGCGCAGCTTCGTTTGAATGTCGAAATGGCCCAGCAGCGGCGGCGGCTCCTCGGAGGGCGACACGATCTCCATATAACGCCCCAGCTCTTCCGGCATGGAGATGGAATCGAGCGCAAATCTGACCATGCGTTCGTCCAGGCGACAGAATCTGTTGATGGTCGTACCGCCCTTGCGCGCGCCGGCCGCTTCCCGCAGGAAATAGCGGTTCAATACGCCGTCGTCCCGCATGATCCGGACCGCCAGCCTGCGTTCGTCCGCATCGCTCGCCGCGAGCGACGCGGCCAGATCCCGGCTCGGATACGTCGCGCCGCGCTCGCCTTGCAGCAGCGCGAACGCCGATTCGTACTTCCGATCCACCTCCGCCGCCAGGCAGACGACGACGATTCTCTGCTCCAGCGCAGTCAGCCCGAACAGACGAGCCAAATACGGAAGCGGCAGAAACGCGCCGTCGCGTTCGCCGAGGCTTACAGCAAGCTCTGCCCTGCCGCGTGCGTCTTCCCATTGAAGCAACAGCTTCTGCTCGTCTGCATCCTCTCGCCCTGCGGCCGGCGACCCGTCTCCCCGATCTCGAGCATCCGCTCCCTGTCCGAATGCCTCCGCCGCAGAAACGAGCTCCTTATCCAGCCTCTCCCGTCGATGCAGCATGAGCGCGATGCCCGCGTCCAGCCACTCCAGCCATCCCCTGACGCAATCCGTTCCGTCCCGAAAAGGCGTCACGCTCCCAGCTTCGACATCTGCCGCATCCACTTCCGATCCCGTCTCCATTCCCGTTCCCGCGACAGCCTGCTCCATTTTGCCCCTCCAGCCGAACGATAGAATAGTAGAAACCGAACGTTACGACCGGCCGAAAAACCGCTTCATGCGGGACATCATCCCGCCTTCCTCCGATTTCGGCTTGGCCGCCTCCGCCCGCTCCTTCTCCACTTCC
Source organism: Cohnella sp. SGD-V74 (assembly GCF_003001675.1). GTDB lineage: Bacteria > Bacillota > Bacilli > Paenibacillales > Paenibacillaceae > Cohnella. The sequence continues at coordinate 94,269 of NZ_PVYW01000024.1, forward strand.
TTGGCTCGTTGCTTGTAGTATTTGTGATGCGCCGTTTCTCCGCGCGCATGGGCGGTCAGCCGCTTGACCTGCTCGTCGCTGTCGACGGCCGGCGCTCCCGCATCCGCTTTGCCCTTGCCCGCCGCGACGAGCGCATGCCGTTGCTTCTCCAGGCCGATGAATTCGTCGATATTCTCGTACGCCGAGAATTCTTTCTTGCCCATATCTCTGCGAGCTTCCTGACGCGCCCGCGCCTGGTTCACCTGCTTGCGCGAGCCGGAAGTGGCGAGATCGCTGGCCACCCCGGCCGCCGCGCTCACCGCCCCGGTCGCGACTCCCGCTCCGGGTACGAGGTCTCCGACGATTCCCGTCACGGTGCCGATTCCCGCCTTCACCCGGTCGGCCGTGATTTTCGTGCCGACCGCTTGCGCTTGAACAGACGTGCTCGTCTTGATCGCCTCATTGCCTGTCGTCGCCGCTATGCCCTTGAGCAAATCGCGTTCCTTTACGTCGTATTTCTCGGCCATCTTCTGCTTAAGTCCCTTGCCTAACAGAGGAATCATGCCGACGGCGGTCTGCCCCGGGTTATCCACGATATCGTTAACCGCGTTTTTGGCTTTCTGTTTCACATCGAACTTGCCCGGCATCAGCCGATTCTCGATCTTGTTCGTTCGTACGTCCTCTTCGAGATTTTCGTCCCGGGCGCGGTTGCCGCTCCGATCGCGGCTTTGGGACAAGTCCCACTTCCCGTGACGTTTGTTGCGGATATGTTGGGGAATATCGTACCACTTCGGATTGTTGGCCGCGTCGGTCATCTTCTGCACGCGTTCGTGAAACGCCGGGTCGATTCCTCCGGCCTCCTCCGATTCGCTCCCGGACGATTCGGACTCTCCACCGGACTTCGGCGCTTCGGCTTCGGGCGCGACCGGCGCTTCCGACGGAGCTTCCACGGCCGGCGCGGGCGCCTGCACCGGCGCTTCTTCAACTTCCTCTTCCGCCTCGGGCGCCTCTTCAGGGCTCGGGGTCTGCTCTCGCGCTCGCTCTCCCGCTCCCATACCCGGGAACACCTGAACCGCCCCCTGGGCTTTCAGCCGCTCCAAGATGGCGGACTTGTCCGACTCTTGGCTCTCCTCCTCCGCCTGCTCCTGCAAATCCTCGTCGACCCGGGACGACGATCTGCTCCGGGCGGAGCTTTCTTCCCCTTTGCGCGCTTCGACTGTTTTCGGCATTGGTCCGTTCCTCTCGGCATGATTTACGTGGATTATACCAGACGCCAATAAAAGAATAATGAAAGAATACAAGCAAAACCGCCTTCGGCATCCTCAGGACGATGAAGGCGGTTTGTCGGAGACGATTCAGATAAGGATGGCGGATTTTATGCTTTCTGAAACGTCGAGGCCGCTCCCCGCTGCTCTCATCGGCAGCGGCGGGGCTCCTCGCACTTCAGCGTTAATATTCGGTTCATGGCAATGTTTGCTTGCGCAGTTGCGTCGGCGTGCACCCCTTGTACCGCTTGAACAGCTCGTCCAAGTATTGAGAGGTGCCGAACCCGGTCCGCTCGGCAATAAGAGAGATCGGCAGACCGGTCGTACGGATCAGCGTCTCCGCTTGGCAGATCCGGTACAGATGGATGAACTCCGTGAACGTTCGGCCGACCGCATGCTTGAACATGCGGCAGAAATAATAGGGGCTCATTCCGGCGACCCGCGCCGTTTCTCCGACGGTTAACCGCTCTCTGTAATTGGACTCGATGTACGTGATCGCTTCCTTGAGCCGTTCCATATTGCGCTCCGCCGTCTCGCTTCTTCGCTCGGTTCGCGCGGAGAATTCCCCGTAGCTCCGGGCCAGTTCCAACAGCAAAATATGCAAATACGACTTCATGGCGATCTCGTACCCTTCCGCTTTCCGCGTGAATTCGTTGATAATGGCGCGAATCGCAAGCGCGCAGGCTTCGTACGGCGCATCCTCTCCGCTGCGGAGCCTCGCAGGCAAGCGAAGATTGCCGGTCAGCAAAGAACGGGACGCGACATTCATGAAATCCGAGCTTGCCAATCTGTCGCGATCCAGCAAGATCGTGTAATAACCCGGAGGTTCATCGACCACGTATCCGCTGTGGATGACCCCTTCCTCGATCAGGAAAATATCGCCCGGCACTCCGATGAACGGCTTGCCGCCGATATGCAGTTCGACTTCCCCGCGCGTGACCATAATCATTTCAAGGCAGCTTTCGTGCCAGTGTGAGGAGAATATCGTATGCCCATTGTTGAATTCGGGCTCGAACACATTATACGGATAAGCGTCGCCAAGCATCATCAAGTATACGTTCGATCCTTTGTCAGACATGGCCCAGCCCCCTATTTTCGCAAGATCGTGTAAAAAGAACGCAAGGTCGCCCCTATTCCGAACTTCGCGATTCGGATATGCTCATAAGCAATAAGAGAAAGGATGGGAGCCATGAGCCAGCGACGACTGCAAGTTTCGTTATTAGAAGGAGAAGTATGGTGGGGAGGCGATATTACGGACGGAGGCGCGATGCCTTACGGTCCGAAGACGTTCGCCAAAGACTTGATCGCCGGCATTGGCGGCAATCAGGCGGTTCCTCTGCTCGTTTCGAGCAAAGGCCGGTTCGTCTGGTCCGAGTATCCGATCCGGTTTCAGTTCAAGGATAACATCTTGACGGCGGAATGCGAAGAGGGAGAGCTGGTGCTGGAGGAGCGCGGGAGCGATCTTCGCAGTGCGTTCCGGGCCGCTTCCGGCGCTTATTTTCCGCCCGCGGACTCGCTGCCCGACGCCCGGTTCTTCACGGTTCCGCAATACAATCTATGGATTGAAATGCAATACGAACCGACCCAGGCGCGAACGCTCCAATACGCGAAGGACGTGTTGGCGAACGGCCTGCCCCCGGGCATTCTGATGATCGACGACAATTGGATGGAGGATTACGGAGTATGGAAATTCCGCAGCGACCGGTTTCCCGATCCGAAGGCGATGACGGACGAGCTGCATCGGCTCGGCTTTCAGGTCATGCTGTGGACATGTCCGTTCGTCAGTCCGGATAACGCCGCGAATTTCCGCTGGTTGGAAAGCCGTGATTATCTCCTCCGCGACGAGAACGGCGAGATCGCGATCCGCAGATGGTGGAACGGGTACAGCGCCGTTCTGGATATGACGAACGCTTCTGCCGCGGATTGGTATCACGCGCAGTTGCAGGGGCTTATGGAGGAGTACGGAATCGACGGCTTCAAGTTCGACGCCGGAGACCCCGAATATTATCGCGCTTCCGATCGCAGCGCGGCGCCGCAGCACCCGAACGGACATTGCGAAGCTTGGGCGAACGTCGGGCTCCGGTACTCGTTCAACGAATACAGAGCCTGCTGGAAAAAAGCCGGACAGCCGCTCGTGCAGCGGCTCCGGGACAGACAGCACAGCTGGGACGACAACGGGCTGGCCTCGCTCATTCCCAACGGGCTGGCGCAAGGGCTCGCCGGCTATGCTTACATTTGCCCCGACATGATCGGGGGCGGGCTGATCGGGGACGTGGAGAACAATCCCGATTTTCGCATCGATCAGGAGCTGTTCGTGCGATACGCCCAATGCTCCGCCTTGTTCCCGATGATGCAGTTCTCCACAGCGCCTTGGCGCGTCCTGGATCGCGAGCATCTGGATTGCTGCATCGCCGCGGCCAAGCTCCATGCGGAGTTGGGCGACACCTTCCTTGAGCTCGCGAGGCACGCGGCGCATACCGGAGAGCCGATCATGCGCCATATGGCGTACGTATTTCCGGGAGAAGGCTTGGAGGATGCGAACGATCAATTCATGCTGGGCGATCGCCTGCTCGTTGCCCCGGTCGTCAAGCAAGGCGAGCGACGGCGCTTGATCCGTTTTCCGCGGGGCCAGTGGCTGGGCGACGACGGCTCGACGATCGTCGGGCCTTGCCTGACGGAAGTGGATGCTCCTCTGTCCCGATTGCCTCGGTATGAGTTGGTGGGTTCTTAGAAGATTATCGACGGATGAAGGGTAAAGGGCATCTATCTCCTTCCGGCGTTCCGGGAGATAGATGCCCTTCTTGTTTCATCGATAATTTTGCAGCCGGCCGCAGCTTAGTCCTTGCCGAATTTCTCCTTGTACTCCATCGGATTGATGCCGTGATATTCCTTGAAGATGCGCGAAAAGTGGATGCTGTTGCCATAACCGACCTGAAGCGCGATCTCATAGCTTCTTAACGAGGTCGTCAGAAGCAGCTCCCTCGCTTTGCTCATTCTGACGCTTACGCAATACGTCCAGATCGTCATGCCCGTCTGTTCCTTGAACAGCTTGGCCAAGTAGGAACGGCTGACCGCCACGTGATCCGCCAGATCCTGCAGCCCCCAGCTTGCGGCGTAATGCTCGTCGATGTACCGCTTGACCTGATCGATGGCACTCTCTCTTTGCAGATTTTTCGCTTTGCGGGCCTCGTCCATCAGTCGGTTAGCCGCCTGCTCCAGCCGTCTTACGGCGCACAGCCGGAAATACCGCCTTGCTTCCGAATGGAGCAGGCTTTGTTCGCCGAGCCCGATGTCCTCCCCTTCTTCGACTTGCGCATGGATGCCCTGCTTCTTAAGTTCCTCGACCAAGAGGGAGATCCACGCCATGGACAGCTCGTTCAAAATTTCATACCGTTCCCCTATCCATCCTTCGAACATGCCGAGCGTATCGACGATGAGCAGCGGCTGTCCATGCAAATAAACGGACAGTACCATCTCCAGCCATCGGTCCAGCATCGCCTTGTGATTGGACAGCTTCTCGAGCAGCATCTGATTGGCATCGTAACGGCGACGCTTGCGTACGACGTCCATCGCTTTGTCGACGGCTGCCTTAAGCAACTCGTTGTCCACTGGCTTGAGCACGTAGTCGACCGCTCCGAGCAGCATGCTCTTCTTCGCGTATTGAAAATCGTCGTAACTCGAAATGACAATGTTCGTCATCCACGGATAACGGGCGTTGATTTCCTGAATCAATTGCAATCCGTCCACTACAGGCATCCGCACGTCGGTCAAACAAATATCCGCAAAATGCTCCTCCAGCCATTCCAGAGCCTTGCTCCCGTTCGGCAGCGCCGCCGATACGACAGCCCCGTTCAGGTCCGACAACTGGATTGTCAAGCTCTCGCGAATCAATTCCTCGTCGTCCACGATGATGATCCTATTCATCCGGCATCCGTTCTCCTTCCGCATCGTCCGCGTCGTATCGCAGCGGCAGCAGCACTTCCACCACGGCGCCTCCATGAACGGGATCGTTGTAGAAGGCGGCGGAAGCTTCCGTCTCGTAGAAGCTGCGCAATCTGTAGATCAGGTTGGACAATCCGACTCGCGTATACGTATAATCGCCGGCGCGGGAGACGGCGAGCTCTCTCCTCAGCCGCGCCAGCACGTCGGAGGCGAAGCCCGGGCCGTTGTCCCGTACGGTAATCTTGAGCTTGTCAGGTCGCGCATCAAGCTTCTCCTCGTCCGCTCGCACCGCTTCGGCAATAATGGCGATATGCACCGCGTTTCCCGTCGCTTCTCGTCCATGCTTGATGCTGTTTTCTACCAGCGGCTGCAGCAGCGCCTTACAGCATTGCGCCTCCAGCAGCTCTTCCGGGATGTCGGCGGCATACGCAACCTCGTCCTTGAACCTTGCCTGCATAATTTGCATAAAGCTGCCCAACTGCAGCAGCTCCTCCCCAAGCATCACCTGATAGCGCTTGTAATCCGATGTATAGCGCAGCATGCGGGACAACGAGACGGCCACGCGGCCAATATGCGGCTGCTTGGCGATCACGGTCATCGAATTGATCGTTTCCAGAGTATTGTACAGAAAGTGGGAGTTGATCTGCGATTGAAGCGCCGAGATGACCGCCTGGTGTTGAAGCGCCTTCATTTCTGCGTAGTCGTTGACGGACTGCTCCAGATGGCCCAGCAGATTGTTAAAGGAGACGCTCAAGTCGGCCACTTCGTCGGTGCCTTGCACGTCCGCTCTGATCGCGAAATCGTTTTTGAGCTGCATTTTTTTCATCGTTTTGCGCAGACCCGATAGCCGTCTTGTAATCGATGACGCTGCGAAATAAGTCAGCGCGACCGATACGATCAATGCGCCTATCGCGACTGCAATCGTAATCGTGCGCGTGTAGCGGATGCTCTGGGCGATTTCGCTGTAAGGAAGGACGGCGACGATTTTCCATCCGGTCATCGCGATTGTCTGGTATACGATAAGTTCCTTGCCGGCCGGGTCGTAGTAAGAACCCGCCCTGTCCCGGTTCACGATGCGAACGATTCTTTCGTCCATCTGGCCCATGATCCGTTCCGCGAGGGAATGATGAATAATCCGGCCGTCCTCGTCCATCACGATGGCGACGCCCGAATCCACGATATGAATCTGGTCCATGACCGATTGGGACGGATCCAGCGAAATATCCATTTTCACGTAACCGTTATAGAAAGGCTTGAACAGCGTCAGCACCGGCAGACTCATCGGCTCGTGCTCCGGATTCAAGTAGCTCTCCGAAATTCCGGTCATGAATCTGACCTTCTCGAAACTGCCCGTCCCGAGCAGATAGGGCTCGTCCTGAATGCTGTAGGACAGCGGCAGCGCGAACTTGTTGGCGAAATGCTGCTCCCTGCCGCGGGGATTGTACAGAGTCACCGACAGCACCTCGGGGTATTGCAGAAACAGACGGTTCAAATAATTGTCCTTGATCCGAGTGTACGATTTAATCAGATCGGAGGAAATGCCGCCCGGCGACAAGCGCATCCAGTCCCCTACGTCGACGCTGTTGCCAAGCATAAGAAAGGCAAGCTCGTATTCCGAATAATAGCGGTTCAAGTTTAAATTGGCCTGTTGCAAAATTTGAAAGCTTAGATGATCGATATCTTTTCTGACGTAGCCTGTCGTTCCCGTATAGCTTAGAAAGCCGATCATCGCCACCGTAAAAATCAAAATGGCTACAATGATCGAAATCAGCTTCCATTTCAGCGAATGCATGTACATCTTGGCCAGATGCCGGAACAAGCTGCCCCTCCTTCTGCGAAAACCGTGATCGTCGTGTATACAGTATATCGGACAGGCGCATATTGCATAATAGGATACCCCAAATGATAGAACGGATGACGGCGCGCCGCAATAGGGCCAGAATCCGATACACTGCAGGGAACGTACGATTCGATCGAAAAGCGCCGCGCCTCTGGCTGGAGGACGCGGCGCAGCAACGACAACTATCTGTAAACGTAGTAGAACAAACGATACAGCATGACGGCCGCTTCGGCTCGCGAAGAATGGCGCAGCGGATTGATGTTGCCGCCGCTGCCCTGTACGAGCCCTTCCTCTCCCAGCGCCGCGATCGCCCGACGGGCATAATCCGCGACGCTATCCTGATCGAGGTAAGCGTCTGCAGAATCCGCCGTCGCTTCCGGAAGCGGCTTACCGGCGATGGACAGCGCCCTTGCCAGCATCACAAACATATCTTGGCGGGTAATCTTCTCCTTGGGGGCGAAGAGACCGCCGCCTCTCCCGTTCACGATGCCCAGCTTATGAGCGATGCCAACTGCCTCGTAATAATAGTCTCCTTCCTTCACATCGGCGAAGGAGCCCGCGGGATCGGCCTTCAGGCCAAGCGCGGCCACGAGCAGCTTCGCGAAGTCCGCGCGGGTAATGGCGGCGGACGGCTTGAACGCATGCTCCGACACGCCGTCGATCATCCCCTTGGCGGCGAGAGCCAGAACGGCATCCGAAGCCCATGGCACCTCCGACAGATCCCGGAAGCTTCGCTGCAAGTAGGAGACGGCGAATACGCCGAGCGGATTCGCGAGAAATACGATCTCTCCCGAAGCCTCGTCGTACCGTCCGGACGGTACGAGACGCGTCGTTCCGTCGCTGCCGATCCGCCAAACATTCAGCAAATCGGCTCGATTCCGCTCCCCTGCGGTTAGAGCGTACGGAAGTCTGACTTCTATTTCCGCGGACGCGCTGTCGAAGGAGAGCATCCTGCCTCCCGTGCTTGCTTCCAGCCGAATCGCTGTCCTGATCTCGCCTCTGACGGCTGCGAGGTTGACCGATTCCGCGGATGCGATGCCGATCGAGATTGTATCTCGCTGAGCTTCCCCGACCTCACCTTGCAACATACGTCCGGGAAGCAGCAGACTGCCAAGCGGCGTTACCACTTCAATTCTGTCGCCCGGAGCGCCCTCGGCCAGGAATGCGTCCGGAAGTTCGAGCCGATATCCGCTCGCTCCCGCTGTCACGGGCAGCACAACGGATATGCGGCTTCCTGTCGCCGCTCCTCCTTTCGCCTCCGTCTTGCTGAACGCCTTCCTCAGCGTGTCGGCATCCACCGATGCGCTCGCTTGCCGTCCGTCCAGCTTCAGCTGCCCGGTCGAAAACACGATCTGCACTCCGCCGTTCCGTTCCTCGATCGACGGGCTGCTTGCGCTCTCGGCAACGCCCGATCCGGCTCCTGTTCCGGGATTGGAGGGTTGCCCGGAGGAAACCGGCAACGTCGCGATCTGCAAGCTCGGACCGTTAGTCGACCAGTTGCCGGCTTCATCGCCGGCTTCCACCTTGAACGTATACGTGGTCGAGCCGTTCAACCCGCTCGTAAGCCAAGCCGTCTGCTCCGTTGTCGCCGTAAGCTGCCCGTTCACATAGACCCGATATCCCGTTACGCCCATGCGGTCGACAGCTTCGCTCCATACGAGCTTCACCGATGTCGCCGTTACGGCTTCCGATGCGAGCGTGCTGCCGGCCGGCCAGCCTGGAGGCGTCGTATCGCGGGGCACCGGAATGTCGGGATCGCTCGTCGCCGGACCGAACACCGTTGCATTGCCGGTCGGATCGCGCGCCTCGATTTTATATACGTCTGCCTCATCCGGGGCTCCCGACACCGTATACTCCGTCAAGTCACCCGTTACCTCTGCCATCCATACGCCGTCTCTATAGATGTCGTATTTGGCAATGCCGACGTTATCCACCGCCGCGTCCCATCGCAATACGGTACGGTCGCTCAGTCGTTCCGCCGTCACGCGAGAGCCGGTCGGCCATTGCGGCGTAATCGTGTCCGCATCCAGCGTCCGAACCTCGTTCAGCCCCAGCGGCTGGGACCGGTTGCCTGCCGCATCGACAGCGACGACGGCCAAGTCGTATAATGTTCCTTCATTTAACCCCGTAATGTAATAGCTCGTTACCTCTTTTGCCGTTTCTGCAATCGGACTGCCGTTACCGTAAATAACGTAACGCTGCACTCCCGTGTCGTCCGTCGCTTCCGGCCATTCCAGCAACAAGGCGGATGCGGTAATGCCGTTCGCCTGCAGGGAGCTTCCTCCGGCCCATATCGGTTCGCTTGTATCGGCGGTCAGCGTCGTTGCGGAACGGACCGGTCCCTCCGTCTCGTTGCCCGCGGCATCAAGCGCCGCTACGGAGAAGCGGTGCTCCGTGCCTGCCGTAAGTCCGATCGCGCGATAGGACAAGACGTCCCCCTGCACAGTAGCGATAAGCGCGCTTCCGTTGTATATGGCATAGGTTTCTACGCCATAGTTGTCTTCGGCGGGGCTCCATGTCAGCAAGGCGGAATGTCGCCCGATGTCCGTAATGTCCAGCGAAGCCGACTGCGGCCACACGGGAGCGATCGTATCGGCCGCCGGGGTCGTCAATGCCGCCGACGGTCCCGTATCGGATTGCCGCACGCCGTCGCGCGCTTCGACGCGGAACGTATACGCCGTATCCGGCGACAGGCCGCTTGCTTCGTAGCTGTGGGCATCCGCGCCAAGCTCGGCAATCGCGTTTCCATTCCGATAGACAACATAACCGTTAATGCCTCGATCATCCTCCGCGCCGGACCAGATCAGACGTACCGCATGGGGGGCTACGTCCGTAAGGGTCAGCTCTCCGTCCGTCCAGACGGGAGACTCCTCATCCGCCGGAATTTCCTCGGTTTTGACGAACAGATACGGCCGGAACGGCTCGTTCGCGCCGCTCGCTTCTTTCGAATAGAAATCCACGTTCTGATCGACCCACGAATCGTCTTGCAGCTTAAAGCTGGCCGCTCCGTCTCCGGTCGCTTGCCCGGTCACGTAATCGGCAACCTCGAACGTCTTCCAGAAGCCCTGGTTGCGGACGACGGCGCTTCCGAGCCGTTCTCCGTCCGCAGGCTTGTTGGCCCAGTTGACGGCCGTTTCGGACCAGCCGTCCCCGACAGCATATAGATCCATGCCGATGTCCATGTTCGGAGTCTGCACCGCAAAAACGTACAGATTCAGGGAAGCTTCGTACACGCTGCCCGTGAGGGAATCCAGCGGAAACTTCAAGTAAGCCCGTCTGTTGTTCCCTGTATTCTTGTTCTGCTCGCTTCCGGACAAACCGGCGGCATTCTTGTACCGAAGATAGTCCAAGTTGTTCGTTGTGCCGTCTCCTCCCAGCGTCGTCGGAGCTTGGATGAACGCGTCGTCGCTCGGGAAAAGCTTATGTTCCGTTCTGACGACCCCTTCGAACGTTCTCGCCTCGACCGAGGGCCCGTTCGTCGTCCAGTTGCCAGCCGCGTCCCCCGCTTCCACGCGGAACGCGTACGTCTCTCCCGGTTCAAGTCCCGTCACGCTAAAGCCGGTCTCCGCGGCTTCAAGCTCGGCGATCACCCCGTCATTCCCGTACACTCTGTATGCGGTAACGGCAATGTTATCGTGCGCGGCCGTCCAGGACAAGGAGAGCGACCTGTCGGCGAGCGAACTGTAAGCCAGCTTACGCGTATCCGGCCAAAGGGGAGCTTCTTGGTCCGTCTCGGCCGCCGTACGCGCTTCAACGGTCGGGCCCGACGCGGACCAGTTGCCGCTGCCGTCGGCCGCTTCCACCTTGAAGCCGTAAGCCGTGTTGGGCGATAAGCCGCCTATCCGATAGGAGCGAACCGACGACGGAAGCGTCACGATCTCCATCTCATCCTTGAACAGCCTGTAAGCGGTCACTCCTCTTGCATCCTGCGCGGCGCTCCAACTCACGGTGACGCCGTCTGCCGTAATGTCGGCGACACTGAGGACGGACGGATTCGTCCAGACCGGCGGCGTCGAGTCTGCCGCGCCCAATGTGCGGAAGGTGACAATCGGCCCGCCTTGCGACAGATTCCCCTCCCAGTCCTTAGCCTCTATACACACCGTATAGAGCATGTAATCCGCCAGTCCGTCAAGTCGATAGCTTCTTTCGTTCGTCTCTCCGACAGGCTGTCCGTTCAAATAAATTCGGTAGCTCGCCGCGCCGTCGTTATCGACCGCGGCCGGCCAGGAGAGGCTGACGCCGTTGCGGCCCAGATCGGAGACGGTCAAATACGAGCCTTTGTTCCAGCCGGGGCGCGTCGCATCTTCTCCTTCGGCGGAGGCGACCGCGATTGACGGACTTGCAATGGAGCGATTGCCGCTTCCGTCTACCGCCGCTATCGCGAACGAATAAGAACGGCCCAGCTCCAGCTCGGAGGCATCGTACGAGGTAACATGGGCGGGCAGCTCCGCGGCCAGGCTGCCGTCGCGATACACTTCATAGCGCGCGACTCCCGTATTGTCGTATGCGGTCGGCCATACGATCGTCGCCGATGTCGGAGAAGCTTCGGAGACGGCGAAGACGCTTCCGTAAGGCCAGACCGGCGCCGTGATGTCGCCGGTCTGGGTCGGCACCGGCAGCGGTTCGAATGCATCGCTTTCCGTCTCGCCGGGCTGCCCCAGAACAACGATCAAGCGGTTGTCCCCGCCTTGGACAAGGGAGGTTCGTACCGTCTGGATGACGCCGCCGTAGTCCACCGTCACTTCGTAATCGCCATAGAAGCCCCGCGTGCCGTAACGGCCTTCCGCATCCGTGACGCCGGATTGGTCGGTCCACCACGTATCGTAAATCAAGCTCCGCCATTGCTCGCCGGAAGGCTTGAGCGACCAGTCGTTGCGGTACAGCGGAGCGTTGCTCTGCCAGTGCGCTCCGTCCCAGAATCCCCACATCGTAAAGGAGGTGACGTTCGGATGGCTGAATGTCGCCAGCAGCAAGTCATGCGTGAACTTCGCCTGAATGTCCTCCCGCGGCGTATTGAAGTCGAATTCGGTTATCGCAATCTCCGGCGCGTATTGCGCGAAGTAAGTCAACTGATCGTAGAACGCCATCGGACTCGCCGGCGTGCTGCCGAAGTGGGCTTGTATGCCAATGCCGTCAATCGGCGCTTCGCGCTGCCTCAGCACTTCAAGCAAATGCGTCAGATTCCCGATTACCGGCGCGCTGACCCCGAGAATTTGCGTCTCGTTCAGGAACAGCTTCGCGGCCGGATCGGCCTCCTTCGCCCACATGAACCAGTCGGCCATCGTCTCTTCCCCGTGCACGCTGCGGATCATGCTGTTCAAGACCGGCTCGTTCAGCACGTCCCAGTCGAACAGCCTGCCCTGGAAGTAACCCGCAAGCTCGTGAAAATGATCCCGAATGCGCTTTTCCAACGCCGCCTTGTCGCCGAGCAGGCCGCCGATGTCGGCAGGCATGCGGGTAGGACCGTCCCACAGCAGCGCATGTCCGCGTATGTCGAATCCGTTCTCGCCCAACCAATTGTACATATTAACCGTTCTTGCCCTATCCGCTTCCCACCATGCCCATTTCATCTCGTTCTCCATGACCACGGAGTTGAAGTTTTCCTTCAGCAGGGCTCTGTAACGGTCCGAATCTGCACCGTTTCCGAACAGCAGACTGCTGTTGACCGCCGTGCCGAATCGGAACGCATGGCGCTTCATCTCTACGCGCACGTCCGCCCCGGCGACCGGCAAGCCGTCCCCGTCCACCACCTGCACCTCCAGATCGCCTTTTCGGATTTGCTCGATGCGCGCGTTCGCCTCGTCGCGCCAAGGCGCATCGTCTTCCATCCCCTCATAGTAGATCGGAGTGCTCGGCAGCTGATCGATCGTGACCAGCTTCTTGTAGTTGATCACCTTCAGTTCGGCCACCTCAAGCACCTGCGGCTTATAACCGAGCCGCAGCGTCACTTGCGGCGTCCCCTCCTCCATCGTCAACGCGGCTTTGATCGGAATCAGAAAGCGCTTCCATTCGGAAGGCACAGAAACCGTTTCATTTACGGATTTCTCCCAGGTTTCCGTCTTCTCCATCACGAGCGACAGTCGGCCTTCGGCCGTCTCGTGCGTGGAGCTGATCGTTCTGGCATAGAAGGACGCCAGCAGCACATCGTCCTTCTCGATAGCCGCCTCTACGGGAATGACGTACTGCAGCAAATATGTGCCCGGCGGCTCCACATGGGTCGTAAAGCGCAACGCCGATGAGAATGGCTGACCTTCCGCGGCTATTTCATCCACCTCGCCATAGGACGGAGCTTCCGGGTTAAGCGCGGCGCCCGGTGCCGCCAGATCGGCAATGACGATCTCGATTCCGGGCAAGCCGTTCAATTCTTCTTCCGTCAGGGGCTGAGCCATCGCCGTGAAGGACTGCAGCGGCGTCAGCAGCAGCAAGCACGCCAACAGGAAAGAAAGCATCTTGCAACCTGTTCGTTTCACGTTCCCCATCCTTTCTCTTCAAATATCGAGCGTATGCGACCCGCCCGAAGCGCTGTAGCTTCAGGCGGGGTGCTGCATTGCTATTGGCGGTTAGCGTTATACCAGTCGGTCAACTCCTTGATCACGTCGTTGCCGCCTTGCTTCTTCCAGCTTTCGACGAATTCGTCGAAGTAATCAAGCGGCTTCTCGCCAAGCATGATCTTCGCCGCCGCTTCCTGGAACGAACCTTTATAGGACAAATCGGCGTTCTTCGTCAGCGTCTCCGACGGCGGCATGCCGGCAGTCAGGTTCGGCAAGCCCTCCGCCTGGGAGGTCTTGATGGTCTCAACCAGCTTGTTGTAGGACTCTTCGTTGTTAATCAGCACCTTCTGCGCCTGCTCGTGGAATCCGTGCAGCGTGAAGACGGCCGTCCGCCAGCGTAAGTCGGTATCGGCATCCGAATTGTACGAGAGAGCGTCGCCGTTCTTCGTATACGTATCGCCTTCGATGCCGAGCTCGGTGAATAGCTGACCTTCTTCGGAAATGAGCCAATCGAACATTTGCACGATCGCGGCCGGATCTTTGGCATCCTTATGCACGACGAACGTCTTCAGGACGGGCTTCTCCACTCGTCCGAGCGGTCCTTCGTAGCCTGCGCCTCTAGGCGTAGGGATGGCGACTACGTTCGGATTTTTGTCCGGCAGCAACGTACTCAGCTCCTTTTGCCAAGGATCCCATACGCCGAACACGACATGGTTCCACGAGCCGACAAGGTCGGACTTGATCTTCTGATCCCAGATCGCCCTTGTGTTCGTCAGCATCTCCGCATCGATCAGCTTCTCCTCATACATCGTGCGCAGCAGCCCGAGCGCGTTCTTCATGTCGGGGTGTACATGCCCCGGAATAATTTCGCCATTGCTCATGATGTTCGCATCTACATTGATTCCGAACATGCCGAAGATGTTGTCTGCCCATTCGAATTTCTCGCGGCTGGAGAAAGGAATTTCATCCTTCTTGCCGTTGCCGTTCGGATCGTTGTCGCGGAATGCGCGCAGCATGTCGAGAAATTCGTCGGACGTCTTCGGCACGTCGATGTTCAACTTGTCCATCCAATCCTTACGGACGAAGATAACGCGTTCGGCGGGAGCGTTGCCTTGCGCCATTTGCGGGATAGCCAGTATTTGACCGTTCAGCGTCACGGCGTCCCAAGCGGATTGGGAGATGTACTTCTTCAAATTCGGGCCGTACTCGTCGATGTAAGGCTTCAAGTCGAGCGCAAGCCCGTTCGTGACGAGCTCCGAATTCTCGATGCCCCATACCTGATGAACGTCCGGGATGTCTCCGGAAGCGAACTTGAGCCGGAGCTGCTCCATATAGTTTTCATGCGGCAGGAACGTAATATCGAGATCGGTATTGGTTTTGTCGCCCAAATATTTGACCGTAGCAAGGTCCATCGACTTGCCCGCCGGAATCTGCTGAGCATGGTTGGAGATGAACAATGAGATTTTCGCCGGCGCCGCCGGCGTTTCGCTAGCCTTCGTCTGGTCGGCCGAAGCCGCAGGCGCCGACTGAGACGGCTGCGAAGTATTCCCGCCGCCCGACGCGCAAGCCGCCAAACTGCCGAGCAAGACGACGCTGCATAATGCTGTGACCCACTTTGTCCCGTTAATCTTCATTTAGAAATGCCTCCCTAGTTATAATAGCTGACCCCTGCCGATAATGCCTTCATGCACCGTTGAAGCCGCATCACCTCCGGCCGGAATATCCGGCGTTATTCCTTCACCGACCCTAACAGCGCTCCTTTAATAAAATGCTTCTGCAAAAACGGATACACGATAATGATCGGCACCGTGGCCACGACGATGGTCGCCATCTGCAACCCTTGCGGCGTAACGGCGGTCGACAGCTCCAGCAGCGACTCTCCGCCTCCGACGGAATCCATATCGAATTGCGAAATTAGGTTGTATAAGTACAATTGAAGCGGCTGGAGCGCCCGATCCGTAATGTAGAGCAGCGGCCCGAAGTAATTGTTCCAGTGGCCCACAGCGTAGAACAGAATCAAGGTGACGTTGATCGGCATAATCAACGGGGCCACGATTTTCCAGACGATGCGGTATTCGGACATGCCGTCCACCCTTGCCGCTTCGAACATCTCCTCCGGCAGCGTTCGTATGAAGGTGATGCACAGCATCATGTTGAATGCGCTGATCGCTCCGGGAATAATGAGCGCCCATATGCTGTTGAGCAGCGCCAAATTTTTGATCAGCAAATACATCGGTACGATCGGCGCCTGAAAAATCATCGTGAAAATGATGAACAGGAGTATGATTTTGCGCCCGCCCAGCCAACTCTTCGACAGCGGGTATGACGTCAGAATCGTCAGCAGCATGTTGATTGTTGTGCCGATGAGCACGATTTGCAGCGTCACACCGAAGGAGCGCCAGAACACCCCGTTTTGCACGACGTATTCGTAGTTTTTCAGATTAAAGCCGACGGGCCACAGCTTAACCTGTGAATGAATGATCGCTTCGTTCGAGCTGAGCGAGCCCGCGATAACGTTGAGCAGCGGAATGATGACCGCCACGCAAAACAGCAGCAGCACCGCGATGTTCGCAGAATCGAATACTTTCTCTCCCCATGATCGCCTTATTTTCATCTTGCATTCCGCCCCTTTAATAGAGTCCTTCGCCCGTTGTCATCTTGCTGACGCGGTTGGCGATCACCAGAAGTACGAACCCGACGACCGATTTGAACAGCCCGATTGCGGTTGTAATGCTGTATTGCCCCTGTAAAATGCCGGCGCGGTAGGTGTAGGTGTCGAATACATCGCCGGTCTCGTACGTCGCCGGATTCAGGAACTGCCAGATTTGCTCAAAGCCGGAATCCATGACATGTCCGATTTTCAGCATGAGCAGAATCATGATGGCCGGCAGTATGCCGGGTAGGGAAATGTGTAGGAATTGCTTCCAACGGTTCGCCCCATCCATGCGCGCCGCCTCGTAGAGCGCCGGGTTGATACCCGCGAGCGCCGCGATGAAAATAATCGAGTTCCAGCCCATCTCTTTCCAGATTCCCGATGAAATAATGATCGTTCGGAAATATTCCGGCTTCTGAAGGAACGCGATCGATTCGCCGCCCGTCGCCGCGATCAACTGGTTGACCAGTCCTTGGGAAGGAGACAGCAGCATGTAGGTAAGGCCGAACACGATCGTCCACGAAATAAAATGAGGCAAATACAGCACCGTCTGCACGATGCGTTTGTACGCCATTGATCTGACCTCGTTCAGCAGGCAAGCGAGGACGATCGGCAGCGGAAACGCGAACACGATCTGGTAGAGGCTGATAATCAGCGTATTGCGCAGCAGCCTCGTGAACTTGTCGTACGTAAACAACTGCTCGAACCATTTGAAACCGACCCAATCGCTGCCTGAGAACCCTTTGAAAATGTTGAAATCCTGAAACGCGATCACGCTGCCGAACAGCGGAAAATACTTAAAAACCAGAAAATAAAGGATACCGGGCACCAGCATCAGATAGAAGGCTCTGTGCCTCAGCACGTATTTCCAGAAGCCCGGCTTCTTCGGAGTTCCTGTAGACAGCTTCGCAATAGCTCCGTTCACGGTACCGCTTTCCATGCTCTCTCACCCTTATGTCTATTTTTCTCGCGCTTTCATTATAGGATTCGCCCTCTTCCCCCAACAATGTGGCCAAGTTTCGATTTACTGCAGTAATCGTCTTCCGTTTTGCCGCATGACAAAAACACCCCCGCAACCGGTAGGAGCGTAAGCCGCTAATGGCTTCTCTCTCACTGTTGCGGGGGTGCAAGCAAAAACGTCTTCGGCGTCCTCTGGACGATGAATGCGTTTTGTCGGAGACGATTCAGATAAGGATAGCGGATTTTTATACTTGCTGAATCGTTAAACAAAGTGGGGCTGTCCCGTAAGTCAGGCAACGGAATATTATCGAGATAGAAATAGGGTATGTATCTCCTGTAGAGCGAAGCGCCTGCCTCTTACGGTCATGAAATTACCCTGCCACGGGTTTAACTATTCCGATTTCATGACCGTAACAGCAGCGGAAGGAGATACATACCCTGTTCATGTCCACCGATAATTCTAGTTGTTGCTCCGTGACTTCTCGTGGAACAAGTCCGCTTACTCGCGCGTCTACAGCAGCTTCTCGATTTCCGGAGCGATCTCCTCCGGAAGAACGGGAGGCTCGAACCGAGCGACGACCTGACCGTCGCGATCGACGAGAAACTTGGCGAAGTTCCATTTGATGTCGTTGTCCAGCAGCTTGTCCGGCATGTTATTGGCAAACATCGCGTGGAATTTCTGTCCGGACGGTTGCGTCTGGTCGAAGCCTTCGAACGGCTTCTCCCCGGTCAGATAGGCGTACAGCGGGTGCCTGGCGTCTCCGTTGACGTCGATCTTCTCGAAGAGAGGGAACGATACGCCGTAATTGACCTGGCAGAACTGTTCCACCTCGGAGTTGGAGCCGGGCTCTTGGGCGCCGAACTGGTTGCAAGGGAAGCCCAGAATGACGAGGCCGCGATCCTTGTACTGCTGATACAGCTTCTCGAGCCCTTCGTACTGCGGCGTCAATCCGCACTTGCTGGCCGTGTTGACGATGAGGACGACTTGGCCCCGGTATGTATCGAGCCCGACTTCTTCTCCCTTGATCGTGTTCGCTTTGAAATCATAAATTCCCATGATCGAACCTCCTCGAAATGTCGTGATATCTTCAGTGTACACCAGATCAAGCGCGGATTAAAATGCGACCCCGGCTATTCCTTCGAGGCATTACTGAAACAGGCGATTCAGCTCCGCGCTCAACTCCTCGAAGATATAGGACTTAGCCGTCTCTCCGAGCCGGAACGTCGCGTTCTCCGCGATCTCCCCATCCGCAAACCGGTATACCGTAATTTCCTTCGAGAACGGGTTCACGATCCAGTACTCCTTCACGCCGCTCCTCATATACAAATCGGCTTTGCGAAGGAGATCCTTGCGCCGGGTGCTTTCCGACAAGATCTCCGCAAGCAAGGCCGGTACGCCCTTGTAGTACCCGTCTGCGTCAAGATGCTCCTCCAGATCGCAAATGATCATGAGGTCAGGCTGCACGACGTTGAGCTGGTCCTGTCTTTCGATTCGACGCAACTGAATATCGTAAGGCGCGACGAACGGCCGGCACGACTTTCCTTGAGACCAACTGTGGAACATAACCGCCAGTTCCATCAGTGCGATCTGATGATCCGTCTTGGGCGAGGCCATCGCGTAGATCTCGCCGTCGATATATTCGTACCGTTCCTCTTCATTGTCCTTCGACAGCGCCTGAAACTCTTCGAACGTTGCCTTCCGGCCGCCATGGTTTCCGAATTCGTACGAGGCTCTGCGCTCCGCGACGACTCCGGCGCTGCTCTCGTCCACCGCCGTCAGCTTGGCGATCTCCCTGCCGTTGCGCGTTACGATGACGTCTTCGTGCGCTGCGATAGCCAAATACTTCCCGAAGTTGTTTTGCACCTCGGTAGAGCTGACTTTCATGCGCTCTCCCCCTATGCGAAATTAATTTTAGCTAATTTAGCTAATCCAAATCTCGCATATCGCTATTGTTTTGTCAATTTGCATCGCCGGCCTGCGGGACACATGCGGATCGTTTAAATATTCTACAACCTATTTCTACTATTCTACGATATCTCGCAATCCTTTGCCTTATGCGGGAAATCCTTATTTATAATAGTGTTGCGAGCCTTTATGATGAGGATAAAAGCACATCTGGAACAGACAGGGGGAAGCAGCCATGCTTAAAGTCATAATCGCGGACGATGAACGAATCCAAAGAGAGGGCATTGCCAAACATGTCGATTGGCCGGCTTATCGGATGCAGGTAGTCGGACTGGCCGAAGACGGTTTGCAAGCCTTGGAGTTAATCGACAAGAACGGAGTCGACTTGCTCATTACTGATATCAAGATGCCCAGAATGCACGGTCTGGAGCTTGCCGAGCGCGCCAAGCAATTTAATCCTCAGCTTAAGATCCTGATCATCAGCGGATACGACGACTTCGAATATGCAAGGACCGCTATCGAATTGAAAGCGTATGCATACTTGCTGAAGCCGATCCCCTTTAACAAGCTCAACCAGGAACTGGACAAATTAAGCCTGCAGATCCAACAGGAACAGCTCCAACGGCAAGCGCTCTCTTCTCTGCAAGACCAGGTCGAGGAAAGCAAGCCGGTGCTTGCGGAGAAGTTATTTAAGAATATGCTGGACGGATCTCTGACAGATGAAGAACGGATTCGCAATAAAATGAAAACGCTGTCTATCCCAATCCCCGAGCACGGCTTCGACACCTTGCTGCTGCAGTTGGACCATCCTTCGGATCGCCCGAGTACGGATATGGATACGGAAAACCCATTAGCCGACTTGCAATTTCTTAGACAGCTTGCCCAAACAGCAGTAACCGAGAATCAGGGACAACTCTTGCAAACGAAGGAAAATGAATTTGTCGTCGTGCTGTATGCGCACGGACCGGACGAACGTTCCTCTACGCTTTGCGCGATCCGCCGGATCAGAGACTATCTGCCGCCTGCCGACCGCCATGCTCTGACGATCTCCGTCAGCAGCCGCAAAGCAAAATTAAACCAGCTGAACGAGGCCTATCGGGAATGCGCACATGCGTCCAAGCAGAAATTTTATCTCGGCAAAGGCCAGGACATTTTCTATCAAGACAGCATGCCCGAACAACCGTTGTCCCCTCAATACGAAGCGCCTTATGAAAGCTTGATTCAAGCCATGGAGATCGGCCATATTCAACAAGCGGAGCAGTCGCTCGACGCCATTTTTAACGCATTCGCCAATACGTCTGCAACCCCGAAACCCGTCGTTAAAGCCTTCTGCTTCAAAATCATAAGCGACGTCTTCCGTATCATTCATGAAGCCAACGAGAAGGTCGAAGCGGTGTTTGGAGAGGAGCATGCATTTTGGGGTCAGTTTCAGACTCTCGATACTTTACCGGAAATGCGCGAGTGGCTGAAGGAAACGGTCGCGTCGACCTGTCGTCACCTGCATTCGAAACGAATTCGGAAAAATACGACTATCGTCGGGAACATCATTCATATTCTTGAAACCCGTTATGCAGAGCCCCTATCTATCGATGAGCTTGCCAAGCACGTACATCTTACTCCCAATTACATCTCTAACATTTTTAGAGAAGCGGTTGGAGAGAGCATCATCGACTATCTGACGAAAATAAGAATGAAACACGCCGTCCGCCTGCTTGCCGACGAGTCCGTTCGAATCTATGAAGTCGCCGAGCAGACGGGATATAACAGCACCTCCTATTTTAGCGTCGTATTTAAGAACATCTATGGAATCAGCCCGAAAGAATATCGAGATAACGCATCCAGACGGTAACAAGGAGGTTCACGGACACGAATGAAAGCCCTCAACAATATCAAGCTTCGCAACAAACTGCTCATCAGCTACGGCAGCCTGATGATCTTCGCCGTCAGCTTGGTCGGGTTTCTAACGTATCATAAAATCCAATCCTACATTTACGATCAATCGAGCAAATCGTACAGCCAGACGCTCGACCAGATTGTGATGAATATCGAATATAAAATGAACACTCATCAAGAGCTTATGCGTCCGTACATCAACAATAGTAAATTTGTTGCCGCATTAGTCACCTCCTATCAGTCTCCGGCGGATTATTCGTACCAGTATCTGGATACGCTGCGTTCCATTTTCGAGTTGGAGACTCGTTACCCCGCCATTAAAAATATCATTATCTATAAAGACAACGATACTTTGCCGGACATCGGCACTTATCCCGACAACCCAAGCGTGCCCGATGCGGGCCATACTGTTATTGATATGGCTTATGCCACGAAAACCGCCTGGTACAAGCGATACTTTGCCGATCTGGAGGAGGGAGATCTGGTCAGCTTAATCTCGATTTCGAACACGACGATCTGGACGATTAACGAGAGCCGGACATTGATCTCCATTATTAAGCCCATGATCTACAATCATGACAAGCTTGCCGGCATTGCCGAGATGCAGTTGAAAGTCGACTCTATTTTGCGCGGCCAGATGTTCGGCGAACAATCGCCGAACGAACTGTTCTATATTCTAAATGACGAAGAGGAAGTACAATTCGTGAGCAATCCCGAACTGGCGCCAATTGCGGCCGAGAGCGATCTTGCAGACAGTCTCGTTATGAACAGCAGCCAGCCTGCAACGCTTGCCTTGAAACGAACCGACTCCTTGTCCGGCTGGAAGTATGTGCTGGAGGTTCCTCTTGATAGCCTGATGCTGAGCGCGCAATCGATCAGAAGCTTTACGATGGCCATTCTTGCCGGCAGCATCGTCATTAGCATTCTGCTTGCGTTGGCCATTGCCCGCGTGCTGACCAGAAGAATTTCACTGCTTGCGCGGCATATGGAGAGACAGGAGGATTTGACGCTCGAAATCGGTCCGTCCGTAGACGGGCGGGATGAAATCGGCATGCTGACGCGAAGCTATAACCGGATGATTAAAAGGATTCTGGAATTAATCGACCAGCTCAGAACAAGCCAGCAGCTGCAGAAGGAATCCGAAATCAAGTCGCTGCAGGCCCAGATTAATCCCCATTTTCTGTACAACACGTTAGCGACGATCAATTGGATGGCTGCAGACAACGAGTGCAAGAAAATCAGCGTTATGGTCGACAATCTCGCCACCTTCTACAGACTTTCTCTCAATATGGGCAAGCCGTTCTTGCGGATCAGCGAAGAGGTTAAGCATATCCAAGCTTATCTGGAAATCCAGAAGGTACGATTGGAAGATAAAATTAGCGTTTCCTACGAGATCGCGGACAATATTATGCACTTTTCCACGCTTAAGCTGATTTTGCAGCCTTTCGTCGAGAATGCCATCCTGCACGGCGCCGAGCACAACATAGGCACAACCCATATTCTTATCAAAGGCAGCCTGTCCTCGGACGAGAGCAGCGTTACATTCGAAATTATAGACGACGGCGTGGGGATGAAAGCTCCCGTTCACAATCAGTATGTCAATCATGGCGGCTACGGGATTCACAATGTTCATGAGAAAATTCAGCTGCAGTACGGTCATCGCTACGGCGTCAGATTGTTCAGCGAACCTGGCGAAGGAACCCGGGTCGTCATCCAAATTCCGGCTATTGCACAATAAAACGCCCGCAAGAAAGGCGGCGAAGCAGCGCAACGTCTGCATTCACCGCCTGACTCCGGGACGTTATTTCTTCAAGTATTCATCGATCAGACGCAATTTCTCTTCCGTCACTTCCGGGGCGCCGATTTTCTTGAAATGCTCAAGCATTTCCTTCGTGATCTTGCGCGCCTCTTCTTCCGTCTTGGCGAATACCGCTTTGGCTTGCCACTTATCGATCTCCGGCCACAGGTTCCCCCAGTGTTTGTCCCACTCGGGCCCGGTTCCGGCAGGGTTGAAGAGATTGTCGTCGACGGCAAGCCCCTCGGCCCAAGCGGACTGTGCCAGCTTAAATTCTTCTGTGCCCGGCTCCACCGTAACGGCCGGAACCACATTGAATTTCAACAAGTTGTAGGCGGTAATGCCGGTGCTCATTTCGAAAGATTTGTCTCCCTTGTCAAGCTCGGCTTTAACCTCCGGCTTAGGCTCGAATAAACCCTCTGCGTTCTTGACATAGTACTCGCCCTCTACGCCGTTCTGCAAAAGCAAGGCGCCTTCATCCGTGGCATTCCAGTTCAAAAACTCCATGAAGCGTTCCAGATTGCGGCCGTTCTCCGCGAATTTCTTGGAAATGGCGATTCCTTCGAATCCATTGTAATTCGCCGCTCCGTGAATCGGCATCGGAAGCCCTTCTATGCGAATCGGCGCCGACGGTACATAACGATTGTTCGCATCGCCAGCCTTCAACACGCCGTTGGCCATATCCATCGGGCCATGCGTATTAAACGTAAATCCGACACGGCCGGAGCTCAGCTTGGCTTGATACTGATCGGGCTGCTGCGTCAGAAATTCCCGATCGAGCAAGCCGTTATTGTACAGCTTGTTCATGAAGACCATGTACTCTTCAATCTGCGGATGGTTGAACCACCAATAAAGCTCTTTGTGATCCTCCGACAGGTTATACCAGTTTTTGGTCCAGGTGTACATGAAGCTCTGTCTTCCGAGATGATCGAACGTAGCCGGAATAATCGGTTTGCCGTCCACATCCGCGATTTTCTCCTTAAAGGCCATGAGTACGTTAAACAGTTCATCCGGCGTTGTCGGGGCTTCCATCCCTACTTGCTTTAACCAGTCTTCTTTGACGAAAAATCCGACAACCTTCTTGATCACGTCTGGATGGTTGGCAAAGTTGACCGGGAGCACATACATTTTTCCGTCTTTCTTATTGGCATACACCGACTCGTTATAGCTCTTGTCGCTGAATTTCAGCAGATTGGGATATTTCTCAAGCCATTCATCGAGCGGGACGATAAGCCCGGCGTCTCCCCACTTGTTCAGAATGGAGTTGCTGACCTCGTTCGTGACATAGCGGACGACGTCCGGAACATCGCCGCCGGCCAGCATCATATTCATCTGATCCGCCACTTCGCCGTTGGACATCGTTAAGCGGATGTCGATGTTCTTGTTCTCCAGCAGCCACTGACGCATCGGATTGTTCTCTTGCGGAATTTCCGTCGCCCCGATCAACAGCATGTTCACGACAAGCGGATCTTCCTTCGCAGGCGCGCTGGACTCCGGAGCAGAAGATGAGGATGAAGACGAGGACGGTGATGCCGCCTTTTCCTTATTGTTGCTGCAGGCCATAAGCGCGGTCGTCATCAAGCCGATGACCAGAACGAGCGATATTGCTTTCCATCTCTTTCTCACTGTAAAACCACCTTTTTGTATTTTTGTATATTATCACGGTTCCCTAGGGCGTGTTTGCAAACCCGCCCTAGCCTTTCAAAGAACCGATAATAACGCCTTTGACGAAATACTTTTGCAGAAACGGATAGACGCACATAATGGGCATCACGACGACGACCAGGGTCGCCATTTTAATGGATTGGGGCGTGACCGTTTTTCTCGTCTCGCTTACGAGATCGACCATTCCGAACGAGGCCCCCTTGTTCGAACGGGTTAGATCCAGTATTTTCATCAGCAGCGATTGCATCGGAATCAGATCTTGCTTCGTCACATAGAGCGTGGCCATCATATAATCGTTCCAGTGGCCAACGGCCGAGAATAAGCCCATGGTAGCGAAGATAGGCAAGCTGAGCGGAAATGCGATTTTGGCATAAACCGTCAAATCATTGGCTCCGTCGATCATCGCGGATTCCTCCAATTCGGCGGGGAGCGCTCTGAAGAAAGAACGAAAGATAAAGACGGAAGAAGCGCTGTACAACAGAGGAACCACGTAAACCCAGAAGCTGTTAAGCAAACCGAGCGACTTGAACAGCAAATACGTAGGGATCAACCCTCCGCTGAAAAACATCGTAATAATCAGCATCATGTTAATCGCTTTTCTTCCTCTCAGCCTGTTCTTGGACAAGCCGTAAGCCAACAGCGAAACGAGCAGTATCGAAAGAATCGAGCCGATCAGCGTCCTCCCGATCGTAATCGTATAAGCATCCAGAATGTCGCTTCGCACAAAAATCGTTTTGTAATTGTCCAAAGTAAACGCCCGGGGCCAGAAGTGAATCCCTCCTCGGGAGCTGTCGTAGCCTTCGTTGAAGGACAAAGCGACGATGCGCCAGAACGGATAGACGAACAGAAAGGACAGCGCGGTCAGAAATAAATAATTCAACCCTTGAAAAATTTTCTCTCCACGGGATATGATCATGGCGTTCCCCTTCCCTTTTTCAGAAAATCCCGTCTTCTCCTAGTTTCTTCACCAGAAAGTTCACCGCGAACAGAGCCATCATGCCGATAATCGATTTGAATACGCCTACGGCAGTAGCCAGCTCGTACTGGGCCCGGAATATGCCCATCTTCATCACATACGTATCGATGATCTCCGCTTTATCCAGCACCATGGAATTCTGGAAAACATACACCTGTTCGAAGCCCGCATCCAGAATGCCCGCCATATTCAGAATGAACAAGAGAATAATCGTCGGGCGAATCGCCGGGAGCGTAATGTGCCAGATTTGTCTTAACCGGTTCGCTCCGTCTATGACGGCCGATTCGTATTGATCCGTATTGACGGATACGATGGAAGCCAGATAAATGATCGTGCCGAAGCCGATCCCTTTCCAAATATCCGAAGCGACGACCATTCCCCAGAACAAGTCCGGATTGCCGAACCAGAAGATCGGCTCCTTGATTAACCCTAACGAGACAAGCAGATTGTTGACAACTCCGCCATCCGTACTAAACAGCTCGTACCAGATGCCTGCCACGACGACCCAGGATACGAAGAACGGCAAGTAGGAGATCGTCTGAGTCACTCTCTTGAACACGCGATTGCGTACTTCATTTAACAAAATAGCCAAAATGATCGGCGCCGGAAACCCGAACAGCATCTTAAGCAGGCTGATCGCAATGCTGTTCGTCAGAATGACTTGAAAGTTGGGGCTGTTAAAAAACTCCTTAAAGTTCGCAAGTCCAACCCATTCGCTTGCAAACACGCCCTGGAGGATGTCGTAATCTTTGAAGGCAATCAACACCCCGTACATCGGCTGATAACAGAAAATCAGAAACCAGATCACCCCGGGAACGACGAACAGATAGAGGTACCTGTTGTTCCACAGCTCTCTGCGTAACGAAGTTTGATTTAAGCGCTTACGTTCCAGCTTCTCTTCCATCTCTTCCTCCTTGCTTCTCTATACTCTGTCTCGTTGGTTGGCTATTTTCATTATAGAATGTAAGCGCTAAATCGATAATTCAGTATCCTACGGGAAGTATTAAGTATTCTATCGAAGTGGGGGCTGCCGCATAATGTATCTCCCTCCACCTCCCGGCGGGGCTCCAAGCCGACTGAGTCGGGCTGGAGCGGCAGACGGCGGGTCGGCGGGGCTCCAAGCCGACTGAGTCGGGCTGGAGCGGCAAACGGCGGGTCGGCGGGGCTGCAAGCCGACTGAGTCGGGCTGCAGCGGCAAACGCCGGGTCGGCGGGGCTGCAAGCCGACTGAGTCGGGCTGGAGCGGCAGACGGCGGGTCGGCGGGGCTGCAAGCCGACTGGGGAGGCTTGCAGCCTCTGCTTATGGAGCCCCCTTGACGTGTTCGCTAGCGGGGCCAACGAGCTGCCGCGCTCGGCAATACCGGAAACGGGCCATGAGGCTCCGTCTGATACCAATAAGCGACGGAGGTAATGTCGTCGACGCGCTCATACAATCTCAGACCGTCGTTGCCAATCTTCTGCACGGTCACTCGCAATTGCTGCTCAAACAAGATTGGATCGGCGATATGCCAGCGGTATAAACCGTGCATCGGCACGCTGTCAGGCGAAGTGTACTCGCTCATCGTCTTATCGATGGTCGCATAGTAGGGATAGCCGAGATACGGCGTGTTATAGATTTGCTCGACGCGCATGCCGTTTTCGACCTCCGTGAACCCCCACGCCCCGCCGAAGTAGTCTTCGACGCCGGTACCGCAGATCGTCGGATACTCCGTATCGCCATCCATGTAAAACTTGACTTCTCCCTCGCCCCACCAATACCGGCCGAGCGCAGTCCAAGCCAGAAAAGTGCCGACATATTTCCCTCTTCCGCGAACATTATCGATAATCGTGAAGTCATTGCCTGGCGTAAAATCGTGCTCTCTTCTCCATTGCGCATGGAAGTAGCCGGTATCTTCGGGCAGCTCGTCAACGAGCATATAATTGATTTGATAGAAGAACATCAGCTCGGCGGCATGCTCGCTTTCAATGGTGATGACAGCCTTCCGGCGAAAAGGCATCGGGAAATAGCAGTTCATCCCGCCTACCGGGTTCACGACGATCGGCAAAGAATTGACATCGTACCTGGCTCCGAATCCGTTGCAGAAAAAATCGCCAAGCGGCGCTTCGACCGATGGAGTCTCCTCATCGTCCCAGTACATGCGAATCACCAGATCGCAGGGCGCATAGTACCCTTTGGCGGTTTTCTGCGGAAAGGTCATCCACATGCTTTGAATGACGCCAGGCCCGTCAATTTCTGCAATCGTGACGCGCTCGCCCGGCTTTAGAATAAGACATGGCCTTCCTTTGCGGCCCGCGCCAAGACCGCTTGCTTCCTTCCCTCCGTTGCCCGGCGCTCCGGTCGGATTTTCCGCGCTGATCGAACGGGAACGGCCTTTAGGCAAATAGGCGATCGAATCCAGACTAAATCCGTTGTATTCGGTTGACATTGTATTCCCCCTGAGTAAACTCCAAATCGTCCTTGTCCGGTAACGAAGATTAGGCCCTATGCGATTCAGCCTGAACCGATCGCTGCAAGCTCAAAGCCGGTACGTGGCAAACTTCTTGGCCGCCAGTTCGGTGACGAGAGTGTCATCCCTGACAGCGATCGTTTCCAGCGGCTCTTCCAAAAGGTTGGTCTTCGTCGCTTCGTCGGACAGCCCCGGCGCCGAGAGCTTGACTTGAACTGCAGACTCCTCGACATTGTATAGCCGGACAACCGGCGCTTGCCCGTCTTCCGCCCATTTCAGCGCAGAGATCATCACATCGCCTTCGAGCTGGATTATGCTGCCGCTGGCCGGAAGCGCCGGCTTATGCGCATTCGGGTCGAGCAGCTTGAACAAGCCGCTGTGCTGCGTATCCTGAACCCATGTACGCCCCTTGTTCCACTTGTCCTGATCGATCGGGGACAGCTTCGTGCGAACGCCCTGATGGTAACGTTCGGCCTCCTGATACAGCGTTGTCGCGGACTCGTCGGAGAACGGCCTTACCGCAAGCTCGACGATCTGCCGGCCCGGACATTGCGCCTTCGGCTGAACATCGATCTCCGCATACACTTCCTCGCGCAAATATATCGTTTCTACGCCGCGCAGCAACGTAACAGCCGCCGTCTTCCCTTCATCCAGCATTTCATAATCGTGCAGTCCCTTCGCGAATATCGCGGTCCCGCCGGACGCATACACGGGCGCAAACCACTCCCAGAACGCCTGCGAATTCGCATCGCGCTCCCACTCCCGGCCGCTGTCCCAGCTGCGCTTCACCACATCGAGCTGTCCTCCCGCCAGCACATGAAGCGCCTGCGACGGACCCGGAAACAACAGCCGGACGCGATGGTCTTTGGCCTGATTGTCCATCTCGACCTTCAGATTGACTTGCGCCGCATCCGCATCCAGCCGCAGCGTTACCCGGAACGAGCATGGAACCTTGTCGGCCAACCTGCTCTTCCTCGTATGATCCAGACTGGCCGGCAGATGCCACGTAAACCGATAGGCGCATTCCTGATACAGTTCATTGGCAATCATCGCCTCGATCTCGACGGGATCATTCCAGACCGAGTGCGTCTCATCCGCAACTTCCTTATACACGTATAAATCTCCGCAGTCGCCGGACTCCTGAATTTGCCCCTGGTTGCGCAGCCATACTCCCGTTCTCTTGTTGAAAATATGGAAGGTGCCGTTCGGCTGGATCTCCACTCTAAGCAGCCGATTCTCCAGCGCCATCGTCGAAAAATCTACAGCATCCCTGACCTGGTTTCCTATCTGATGCTGACGAATGCGATAGGTTGCATAACCCAGCGCCGGAACGCGCGGCTGCCATTCGATATCGTAACGTCTCACCGCCATCATTCCCGGCAGATTGATCGGACTCAGCACAGGAATACGGCTTGGTCGCTCCGACACGATGCGATACGGAATTGATTGCCCTTGTTCATCCTCAATGCTGAACGATTGAACGTCATCCTCTTCCAGAAAATAAACGGCTGTGGCCACAACGGATGACGCTGCCAACTGGGAGGAATTGACCACGAGCAGCTTCTGGTCGGTTTCGCCGAATAATTGTCCGGAAACCTGTCGGGCCAGCACCGTCAATTTTCGATCGATTACCTCCTCCGCCAGTTCCTTCACCCGCTGATAGCGATCCATCATCTGATCGTGAACGGCATCCTGACTGCAGCCGCATATGCTGTCGTGCGGATGGTTCGCCATATACTGCTTCCAGACGTACCGGATCGTCTCGGTGTCGCAGGCATCCAGGTCCAGCATCGCACACCATACGGACAGCGGCTCCAGCCATTTCTCGATCAGATCATGAACGTGCACGTTGGCTTGCTTCACATAAATCCGGCTCGACAACGTTCCGGCCAGAATGCTGTACTCGAACGCTTCGCGCAGCTCCCCTGCTACAACCGGGTAAGTCCCTTCCGGCTGGCTGTCCATATACGCCTGAACGTGCTGCACATAGCTCGGAAGCGTAGTATGCACGACCTCAATTTCTTCCCCGTACAGCCTGCGGAGCTGCTCCAGCACTTCGGGCAAATCCTCTTGAGCTTCGAGATGATCGACCCCGTTCATCATCGGATAATGCGGCGTCGGATTGACCGCTTCTTCGCGCCGGCGAATGACATCGAACACCGATTTAAGCTGGTCGGCATCGCTTGGCAGCCGCTGAGCGCTGTTGTACCAATGATAGAGCAGCAGGCCGGTTACCTCGGAACCATCCGGAGACTGCCAGTGGAAGCAAGGGCTGCCGTGCTTCTGCACATCATAGCCGCGCCCGAATACGCAGTTATCGATGCCGATGTCATTGAAAATCTGCGGCATCTGCCCGATGAGTCCGAAATGGTCCGGCAAGTAGCCGACCTTCATCTCGCCGCCAAGCTGGCGGGCTGTGCGAATTCCTTCTATTAAATTGCGCAGCGTCGATTCGGCGCTCGTCAAATACAGATCGTTCTGCTCGTACCAAGGCCCGATCAAAATTCGCCCTTCCCGGATATAGTGTTCCAGACGTTCCCTCTGCCCGGGGCGGAGCGCATAATAGTCTTCCAGCACAATCGTCTGCCCGTCCAGATGGAAGGACTTGAATTCGGGATCGCGATCCAGCAGATCAAGCAGCTTGTCGATCAGATGGACCAGACGATAACGGAACTGCTCGAACGTCAAGTACCATTCCCGGTCCCAGTGCGTATGCGCGATAAAATGATAGGTTTTCTTATTCATGGGCCTTACCCTCCGTTAGTCCGAAACGCTTGATCTTGAACGGCTTCCACGGTAATGATCTGCTTCGGCTTGAAGCGCAGCGTCAATGCCAAGCCGTCTGCTGAAACAAGCACCGCCGCTTCCTTGCGGTTTTCCTCCAAATCCAGCACATAGGCTTCCTTAACGGGACGATCGAGCCGCAAGCTAACGGTCTGCTCGGATTCCGTCGGGTTGAAGCAGCGAATAATCGTTCCGTCGCGAGCTTCCGCCTTCTTCACGGCAGACAGAGCAACCGGGCTGTCCGGCGGATCGAAGCGGGCAAAGGAATGCACGAGCGGCATCGTTCCGGCATGCCTGCGCATTTGCACCGCCCGGGCCGGCAGATGGTGCTCGGCGGATGCCCGCCGCGCTTCTCCTGTTTGCGCTCCGTCGCCGGAGAACGGGATCAGCGCCAGACGAAACGTCAATTGTCCCTGGCATTGCGCTTCCGGCGCAGCGAACCCCGGTCCCGCCCCGCCGCGGATCGTGCGGACGTCCGGAGACCCGAGATAACCTACGGATCGAACCAACGTCACCGCAAGCTCGCCCTCGGGAGTAGCCTCATATTCGGGAAGCCCGTAAGGCGCTACCGCAAAGCCGCAGGTTCCGCAAGCGCTCGTTATCCCCGCCAAGCCCTGATTGGGATAAGCGCCGACAGCATCCTCGATCCATTGGTCGCTTGCGGGCTGAACAACCCTCGTCGATCGCTTAACAACATCGAACGCAGAGGATGACCAGCTTTGCTCCGTGTGAATGCCTGTTGCCAGCTTCAAGCGCAAGCGATGATCGTTCACCCGATTGTCGAAGAGCGTCACCACGCCGACCCAGCGATCGTGCCGGCCAAGGCTGATTTCTGTCGTCAGCCGGCATTCGCGCTTGGCTGCCGAGCGCCGCCGGCGGTCGTTATCCAATCCGACGGGCAGCAGCCAGCTCTGCTCGATCCGAATCGTCCCGCGAGCCGGCCCGTCCTCCGCCACCGATAGGGAAGCTTGCAAACCCGAAGTGGAGAAGCGCTCATCGAACAACGGCGGGGAGAACGTATAGCCGTCCCCGATATCGCCGCCGTCCTCGTATACGAGCAGGTTTT
This sequence comes from Cohnella sp. SGD-V74, assembly GCF_003001675.1. Classification (GTDB taxonomy): domain Bacteria; phylum Bacillota; class Bacilli; order Paenibacillales; family Paenibacillaceae; genus Cohnella. The sequence continues at coordinate 125,930 of NZ_PVYW01000024.1, forward strand.
CATATTTTCGCCCCGTCGCCTTATCCCACAGATGAACGCTTCCGTCCCGGTTCGCTTCCACCCGCAGCCAATCATTTTCAAGCGCATAACCGTCTACCAGAGAGCGTTCGTCCATCGCCGCATGGCGAACAGGCACGGCCGTGAAGGTTGCATAGCCCAGGGCAGGCAGCTCAGCGGGGGCAAACCGCACCGTGGCCTTGCGAACATACGCCAAGCCGACGAGAATGCCCTTCTCCTCGGGAGGCACGGCAGCTTCCAGCAAGCCAAGATCCCTCACCTCGGCGTCATGGTGGTTCCCGGCAATCAGCTCCCGCTTCAGATCCACCCATTGCGAAGGCAGCAGGCGTCCGTCGCTGTCGCGGATTTCAAAGAAGCGAATGTCCGCATCGACATCCGGAAGCAGCAGCTCTACCGTAACCGTGTCCTTACGGCTATGCTCAAGCGGGTTAAACACATGAAAGACGATGGCTTCTTCCGGGAGAGCCGAAGTGTCGATCCGGACCGCAATTGAGCGGAGGGACTCATCCGTTAGCTGCTGCGCGATTTCCTGCGCCCACTCGAACCGGGTCATCATCTGCCGATGCACTTCATCGCGGCTGCAGCCGCAGATGGAATCATGCGGATGATTTTGCAGCAAATACTTCCACGACTGCCCCAGCAGCTTGCCCGGGTAATCGCCGCCCATCCCGTGCCACACAGCCGAGAACGGCTCCGCCCATCGTTCCAGTTCATGCTGCACCTTCGCATTAAACTGCTTGAGCGGCATTCTGGAAGACAGCACGTTAGCCAGCAGGAAGTTGATCGCGCTGCCCGCCATCCGATTCGTATCTCTCAACTCGCCAACCGCCGTATACAGCGAAGCTCCCTTTTCCTCCACATCCGCTCGCGTCTCGGCCAGAAACCGCTCCATCGTGCTGTGAATCAGCTTAAATCCCGGAAACCTCGGGGCAAGCTGCCGAACAATTTCCGTTAAATTGTTCTGCGGCTCCATATGGTCTACGCCCACCATCACCAGAACCGAAGAAGCTTGCGTCGGCGGCAGCAGATGAACGTCGAGCAGTTCGCGCAACTGCTGTTCCGCCTTGTCCACATCGGTATGAAGACGAAAGACGCTGTTATAGCCGATCGCATTCGGAAACCGGTAAGCGAACATCGTCGTTCCGTCCGCGCCCTGCCACAGCAGCTCCGTGCCCGACTTGGCGGCAACGTCTCCAAGCCCCCGCCAGAACACGGCCTCCTTCATGTCGAACCCGGCCAATATTTGCGGCAGCTGCGAAATATGGCCGAACATATCCGGCAAATATCCGAAACGCTGGCTTCCCCCCATCTCCTCCGCCATCCGAATGCCCAATTGAAAATTCCGGATCAGCGATTCGCCGCTGACAAGCGCTTCGTCCGGCTGCACATACCAGGGGCCAACCTTGATTTTCCCATCGCTAATGCAGCGTTTCAGACGTTCCCGATCCTCCGGATGAACTTCCAAATAGTCGTCCAGCACGCTGCTCTGCCCATCCAGATGAAAGCTGACGTACTCGGGATCTTGCTCCAAAATCGTCAGAAGCTTGCCGACCAGCCGCGTCAATCGAATCCGAAACTCCTGATAAGGCAAATACCACTCCCGATCCCAGTGCGTATGCGGAACAATGTGTACGTTAATCACGGTGTACCTCCGATAAATACTGATTTTTCATCACTTCGCCAAATAGCGAAGCAGATTATAGATCGCCTGCGCCCCTTCCGCTCGAGAGGTGATCTTCAGCGGCAGGAAATTCCCGTTCGGGTTGCCTTGCAACAGCTCAAGCTCCGCAGCCGTTCTGACCGCATCCCTGGCCCAGGAGGAGACGGAGCCGTCATCCTTGAACTTGGCCGGTCGTTCTTCCGTGGAAGATACGATCTTCAGCATTCGGGTCATCATCACCGCCATCTGCTCGCGTGTAATGAAGCCGTTCGGATTAAAGCTGTCCGCGGATTCTCCTCTCGCCCAACCCGCTTGCTGAGCTGCAGCGATATAGCCTGCGTACCATTTGTCGGCCGCGACATCCGCGAAGCTTGCTCCTTCCGCAGGCTCCAGTCCTGCCGCTCTGGCCAGCATAGCCGTGAATTCGGCGCGGGTGATCGAACCGGCCGGATTAAATTGTTCGGCGCCGACCCCCGTCACGATCTGCCTTGCGCTCATATCGCGAATCACATCGTATGCCCAATAGCCGGCCGGAACGTCCGAATAGCTTCTATCGTATTCGATTAATCCGTACAGTCCCGGCTCCGTCACCTCCGCTTCAACACCGCCGCCGGAACGCTTGCTTGGCACATAGGTCAGCTTGCCGTCCTCGCCAATTTTATACAGATAGACGGGATGAACCGTATTCTCCGTCGGCAATTGAAGCGTGATTTTCACCGGTTTGGCCGCTGTTGCAGCAGCCACCTTAATCCCCTCGGATACCGCTCTCAGCTTTGCCGCTTCGGAGGGTTCGGATTTCCGGAGCAGGTCTCCGACAAGCTGCTTATCCACCGGTTCTTGATCGGGGTTTTGCTGTTCAACCTCGGGCGGTGTGCCCGGGCTTGCGGAGCTTCCAGAACCTGAGGAGCCTCCAGGACCTGTGGGACCTGTCGGACCGCCGGGATCGGTCGGGTTCGTCGCCCCGACAAGCTTCATATCCGCCCAGTTGGCCTGATTGTCTCCGTCTCCAACCCACATGATCTGCCCCCAATTGCCGGGGCCGTCCTGATCGGTTGCCAGCAAGCTCATGCCCACTTTGCGATCCACTCCGGGAACGAACGGCATCGTCTGCAAAGCAGACCACGGAATCGCGACTTCCATCGTATAGCCGGAATCCGTGATAACCCCGGCAATCTGACCGTCCGTGAATTCGCGCTCGATCTGCCCGTCGTTCCGGCCTTCGCGAATAAACATGTGCGGCTGTTCATCCGGCCCGCTCGGCGTCAGGAATAGGGCGTAGTCCCCGTTCTTGTAGACACCGCCTTGCTTGTCATGCCCCAGGTCCAGGAAAAGCATCGTGGCATCGGATAAGTACATCTGGGCGCCGGTTTCCGTAAAATGAAGCGAATCGTCCGTTCTCTCTTCCAGCAAATACAGATGTTGATCGTCCCAACGAATCCGATACCGGGACGTCAGATCGGCCGCATCCGTTTCCTCTCCCCATACGGTGCCGTAAGCAACGACATCGTCGGAAAGCGGACTGACGACAATTTCCGTCGCCTTTTCCCATTCCGCAGCGTTCGCTACTCCGTCTATCGTAATTGGAGCTCCCGCTTTAACGGCCTGATATTGTTTCGTTTCATCGATCTCCCCGGTATTCGCGTCGGCTTCCTTGTACAGACGGAAGTACGTATACGGGTCAACGACTTCGAAATTCAGCTCGGGATGATTTGTTTGCACGTATTGAACGGCTGCCACGATGTCCGACGGCTTCGTCAGAATGACTCTGATGTTCAAAAACTGATTTCTTTTTAACGCTCTGGCCAAGTCCTTGCCGAATTGCTCCGTATCGGATCGGAACAGCCCCATGTCCGTAACCGGAGCAAACGGCGTTCCGTTGACGATATCCTGATCAAACCCGGCGTTGTTCCCGACTCCGGCAGGCGAAATGCGGCTGTACACTTCCTGTACTCTTAACGGCGTGTTCTGGGAATTGCCGCTGATGAGAAACCCGGTAATGTCCAAGTCGAACTTGTCGTACAAAGCGATATTGTAGCTCTCCCATACGTTCAGGAAATCCGGAAGTCCGTCGGGCCGATTTTCCGCCATGAGCATCATCGGGTTCAAGTAGCCCGCCCCGTTGTCTCCGGCCACGAAGTAATCGTTGGGCCCCATCGTCTCATACAAATAGTTGTACATCTGCGGCACGCGCTCCGACGTATTCGGCACGAACGACCAGGCAAGCGGAAGCTCGCCTCGTTGCGGATCGTCCCACAATATCGGCAGCGCGCTGGACGTCCAGGCTCCGGCATCGAAATCGCCCATGAAGAAGGTCACGTACTTCTTGTCTTCCTCCAGCGTTTTACCGTTATTTCCTTTATCGTTGTTCTGCTCGTAAGCAGCCGCCAGCGGCACGTGTCTGAAGACCGAAGCGTTGGACAGGCCGGTTAAGCCGTAAGCATCCGCATCCTTCTGCGCGTTATAGCGGGATACGATATCCGCATACGTCCACTCCGCCTCTACCGGCGTAAGATTGGAGCCGAGCGGATCGGCGAAATTCGTATACTTCAAAAACCAGGGAACAAATCCCCCTACGGTGAAAATATTCGCTCCCGCTTTGATATTCTGCGCGGCCAGCAGTTCAATCAGCGTGCGATAATCGGTGCCCAAGGGCTGACTTTTGTCATCGTTAGGTACGCTGGTCTGATCGGGACTCAGGTCGAAGAAGAAGGCTTTCTTCGCAATGTAATAGTCCGCGTTCGGCAAGGCATTGTTAAACAAATCCGGATACGAGAACGTATCGCTGTTGACGGGAATTTCAACCGGTTCCGCCGGCGTCTCCCCTACTGTGATCGACTTGGTCACCTTCGGACCGAACCAGGCTTTGCCGTCTCGAATCAGTTGCGCCCCGAACGTATACACGCCGGCCTGCTGCGGCGCTTCGATCGTGAACCTGAAGGTGTATTCCTCCTCCGGCTCGACTTCCCCGTTCATAAATACTCGGGCGTTGTTGGGAGCCAACGAATATCCGCCATTGGTATCGCCCCACTGAAACCCGTTGTTATCGAGCGTGGCAAGGCGAACATGCACAGGCTCTCCGGCCAGTATTTCCGCCCAAGTCTGGGTTCCTTTATTTCGCAGGGTAAGCGAAATATTCATCACGTCTCCCGGATTCATCTCATTCGGGAGATTCTCGGCAATCGCCTGGGCCGCCAGCGTCAGCCCGTCCGCTTCTGCCGGAGGCGTATCTTCGATAGTCGCCGGAATTCGATTCGGATCGTCCGGCGGATCGATTGCAGGAGGCGGTCCGACCGGAGGAGACGAAGGGGCCGCAATGTCAATCGTCCTGGTGATTCCCGTTCCGGCCATCCACGCGACGCCGTCCCTGACGACATTGGCCGAGAAAACGACCTGGCCCTCCTCGTCAGGGGCTTTGAGCGAAAAGCGGAATTGCTTCGTCTCGCCCGGAGCAATCGTATCGGCAGCATTCAGAAACACTCTCTGATCGTTCACCGCTAACGAATGACCGCCATCCGGCATATGAGTCCATAGGATCGAATTATTGGACAGCGCCCCCAGACGATACAATTCGTCCAGCTTCCAGGTCGCCGTCCCCGTATTCTTAATCGTTAAGGAAACCGCTGCGGTCGCTCCGGCTTCAATCTGCTCCGGGATATAGGCGGAAATGACTTTGGCCCCGTACTGCGTTTCTCCCTCTGCGTCGTTTAAGCTCCATGACACCCCGTCAAGAGAGTTTGTCATCAGCATCGGATTCGTCTTGCCCGTATCCAGGTACAGCGCTTTAGCCCACAAATAAGCGTCGTTCTTGGCGCTCCCCGTACTTGCGCGGCCAATATCCGGAATGACGCCCGTACCGGTAAATTTGCCTCTTAAGTCGACAACGACAGGGAGACCCAGACCGGTAACCAGCTCTGTATAAGCGCTCCCGGGCGAAGGATCGTAGCGGACGGGAAGCAGATTATCCACGCCTGCGATGGTCGAGGCCACGTTGGAGGTCGCAGGCACTTCCTCGTCCCAGACCACCACTCCGTTGACCGACGAACGGAAGATGGCAAGCAAGTCGGAGAAGCTTTGACTGTCATCCTTCGCATAATCGTGTAAATACTCACCCGGCTGATTCAGCTTCTCCAGCCAATACTTGTCGGTCTCCACATTCGCTTCCGTCGCCATGCTATTGCTCTCGTACTCATAATAGATGCGAGGCGCATCGCGATTCGCAATGCCCTGCAGCGCTGTCGCAAGCTTCTGATAATCGTAGGCAACCTTCTGACTGATCATCCCTTTGCCGCGGATAAAAGCTTTCAAATCAAATACATAAAGCGTCTGCGATGGCGGCGCAGCCTCCGCCGTACCTGCCGACGCCACACTCGCCGCCAGCAATGCGAATGAAATGAAGAGTAGTCCCAGCTTCTGTCTCATTGTTTCCCCTCTTTCTTGAAAGCGCTGTTATTTCAAGGCTGCTCCTATTGTATTTCGAAGAGCTGCCAACATAAATCTACTTTCCTACACAAACTCTTAAGTATTCTACGGCAACGTATTCATCCATAAAAAAAGCGCAAGCTCGGGGCTGATTCCCCCAAGCTTGCGCTATTTGCAGACCCTACCCCCATAGCCCCAAAACAACGACTCCGGCCGTAATGCAAAGGGAGGTCAGGATTCGTCTTTTTTCTGATCGCCCCGGAGCGAAAAGTCGCCCAGGAAAGAATCAACAGATTGCCGATGTTCGTCGCTTCGTTCAGCACGACCGGGGATACGTAGTCGAGGGCGATTTTATCCACTATGATGTAGCCGGCTATACATACACCCACGGCTAGTGCCAATAGCGGCGCTTTGGACGACGACAAGCCGTCTCGCTTGAATTTGACGTCGCTCAACAGGACAATGCCTAGTACAATCGAGACAACGCCTAGCCATCCGATTACAGATAATTGCTCCTGAAGAAAGATCACCGCGAGGAGCGGAACCAACAGTGGGCTTATCCCTCTCATGATCGGGTACACTTGCGACAGGTCCCCTGCGGAATAAGCGGCCGCGAGTAAAATGACATAGAGTCCGTGCAAAAGCATGGAGGCAAGGACGATCAGGATGCCCGTTCCGTCCCATGAGCCGCTGTCCCATTCCAGAATCGTCCACGGCAAAAATGCAATCACGGCGACAAGCTGGCAAAACCAAAGAAACACGTTCTTGTTCAGACTCTTCTTCGTATACAGATTCCATACCGAATGAAGAAAGCCCGAACCGAGCACCAGCAATATCGCTATCCCGAACATCCCGTCACCCGCTCCGCCTATGAACTCGAATTAAATCAACATTTTACCACCAGTTTCCTGATATTGGAATGGGATATTTCGGAGCCTTCGATCGTGTTGTATGCAGGAGGAGAATAAATGAACAACGATTGTCTACATCCGGACGAAAAATGGGCCGAGCTCTATCGACGGCATGTCGATCAGGTGTACAGGCTGTGCTATCTCTACCTGCGCAACGCCGCCGATGCGGAGGACGCCGTTCAATCCGTATTCCTGAAGCTGATTCGCTCCTGCACGGCATTCAAGGACTTCGAGCATGAGAAAGCGTGGCTGATCGTTGCCGCCCGCAATCACTGCAAGGATCTTCTGAAGCACTGGTGGAGAACCCGCCGAACGGATATCGACTCTTTGCCGGAACCGGCTTCCCGCGAAGAGGGAGACGCATCGGAGGAAGTGCTGGCGAGACTGCTCTCGCTTCCGGAAAAATACAAAACTGCACTCTATCTCTTCTACTACGAGGGATACACGGCCAAAGAGATCGGAGAGCTGCTGGGGAGATCGGAAAGCGCGATTCTCACTCGGCTGTCCAGAGGCAGGGAAAGACTGAGAATCGATTGGGGGAGGAATTCGCCATGAACGACGACAAGATGAAACGACTGTTCGAAGCAGCTGCTCCAGGGCCGACGGATGAACAAAAAGAAAGGATGTATCGGAGCCTTCTGACGCATAGTCGGAGCGAAGATACGAAGCTAGGAAGAAAGGACGTCTCGGCGAGACGATCCCGGTTTGCGGTTATGGCGGCGCTGCTGACCGTCTTGTTGACGACGACGGCTCTGGCTGCGGCGTACCGCGGACTGGACGAAACCTTCCTGAAATTCCTCGGTCCCGCCACTCCCGAACAGGCCGCTTATTTATCCAACGGGGCCTATACGATCGACAAACAAGTCGCGAACGAAGAAGGAACGCTCATCCTGAAGCAAGCGATCGGGGACGGCAATCTCGCTTACATTTTAATGGACTTCATCGCTCCGGAGGGCACGGCGTTGAACGCGGCCCGCTATCGCTTCGAGAATCCCAATACGACGACGAATGAAAGCTTTCACGGCACGGGCTTTAAGCTGCTGGACGATGGCAACCCCAACGACAATAAAATCAGCATGGTCATGAGCGTGATGACGGAAAATTCGTTGGAGGGCCAAACGGCCCGCTTCCGGTTTACGAATTTGCAAGAGGCAGATCCGTTCCCTGGCATATTCAAGACGGTGATCGCCGGAGCTTGGGAAGCCGAGTTTAAGCTGGATTTCAAGGCGTACTCCTCGCTCTACCAGCCGAACCGCAAAATCGATCTGTACGGCTACGAAGCCGTATTGAAATCCGTATCCGTGTCGCCCATCTCGATCGCGCTAAAAATCGAAAGCGACTTCGCGAAAGAGATCGGCGAAGCCGCCAGAGAGCGGCGGGAAAGCGCCCAAGACGAAGAGACCGACGAATATCCGATTACGATCCGCTATGCGGACGGCACGTCGGAAACGACGGGCGTCTTCTCCGGATTGCACCTGAGCGATCTCCTGTCTCGTCAGATCCTGACGATCAAAACCTTCGATAAAGTCATTAACGACAAAGAAATCTCGTCCATCGTCTTCTTCGGCGCGGAGGTTCCGATCGACAACCGGACTTCGGCGGCGGAGTGAGGATGAGATGCTAGTCACACAACGCGAAAAAGAGGCGTCCCGCCCCGGGAACGCCAAGCTCAAGCGTACCGAGCTTAGGACGCCCCCTCCTTCGCGGCCTTGAGCCGGACGGTAACGACGGTGCCCGCGCCGGGCTCGGAGGAAATGCCAAGCCCGTATTCCTCGCCGGCGTACAGCTTGATGCGCTCGTTGACGTTAAACAAACCGTAGGAGCTGCCGCCGCCGGAATGCTCGCTCGGCTCCGAGCGCGCTTCGGTCAGCAGCTTGCGGGCCAGCTCTTCCTCCATGCCGATGCCGTTGTCGGAAATCGTAAACAGCAGATCGCCGTTGTCCTCCCGGGCCGAAATGCGGATCAGGCCGTGGCGGTCCTTCGCTTTGCGAATGCCGTGCAGCAGCGCGTTCTCGACGATCGGCTGCAAAATCAGCTTCGGCATCCGGTACGCGGCGAGCGCCGTCTGCGCGTCCAGCTCGAAATCAAACGAACCCGTAAAGCGGCTTTGCTGAATTTCGAGGTACACCTCCGCCAGCTGCAGCTCGTCCTGCACGCTGACGATGCTTTTGCCTTTGTTCAGGCTGAGGCGGAAATATTTCGCCAGGCTGTCGATCATCTGGCTGATGTCGGCTGCGCCCTTGCCGATGGCGATCCAGTTGATCGTATCCAGCGTGTTGTACAGGAAATGCGGGTTGATCTGCGCTTGAAGCGCCTGAAGCTGCGCTTCGCGCTCCCTGATTTCCACGGTGTACTTTTCCTCGACCAGCGTCTGCACCCGCAAAATAAGATGATCGACGCTCCGTTCGAGCATATGGAAATCGCCGTTTACGGCAGTCAGATCTTGCAAGCCGTCGATGCCGTCGCGACCGCCCTCCTTGCCTTCCTTGCGGATCGCGGTAATGACCCGATTCACCCGGCGGTTCATCCCTCTCACGATAATCGCAAGCAGAACAAACGGCAAAATAAGAAACAGCGCGACGTATTCGATCAGCGACCGCCACTCGGAACGCTTGGTCAGCTTGACCGTCATCGGCGACAGCTGCGATTCCGTGCCCTGCGCCACAAGCTTCCAGCCGTTCGGGCCAATCGTCGTAAACATAACGTCGTTAACTTCGTTGTTCAGTCTCAGCGACGTCGTGCCCTCCGTCTGCCCGCGCACCGGCTCCCATATCGAAGCGTCGAGCGCCGTGCCAATCATCGTCGGATCGGGATGATACGCGATTCGCCCGTCCTCCGCAACCAGATATACGGCCGTGCCCGGAGCGAATTCAAGCTCGGAGAGAATGTCCGACACGATGTCCTGCCGCATGTCGATCATCAGCACGCCCGACACCTTGTCGTAATTGTCGGGGTCGCGGAGCATCCGGGCGGCGGAGATGACCGTCTCCTCCCCGCCTTCCAGAAACGTTTCGTCGTACACGCCCGTCCATACGATGCCGCCGTTTCCCGCAATAATCGCATCGAACCACGGACGCGCCATCAAGCTGTCGAGCGAAAAAAAGTTGACCCGTTCCCCGGCGTACAGCTTTGATTTGTCGACAAACAACCGGACCCGGAACACGTCGGAATTGGATTGCACCGTTTCCACCAAAAAACGCAAATCCTCGATCACTTTAATTTGAATGCCGATCGACTGGTCGTCCGCCCCGACGGACAAATACGAATGCAGGTTGGCGTTCATGAACGCGGCGTTGCTAATATCTTCGATGCGCTCAAGCCGGTAGGACAAGTTGCTGCCCGCCTGCTTCAGCGTCTGATGCATCGTGCGGACAACCTCGTTTTTCAAAATGACGGCGGAACGCTCGTAGTAGCCGTACAGAAACACGCCGGCGGGCAGCACGATCAGCAGCAAATAAGCGATCAGCCACGGACGCGGAATCGAAAGCCGGCGCAGCGGCGCAACGAAGCGGGTTGCGGCGGCGACGGCCTTACGCATGCGAATCCCTGTAGGCGCTTGGCGTCACGCCCGTCACTTTTTTGAACAGCTTGGTGAAATAACTCGGATCGGTGTAGCCGATGGCGTAACAGATGTCGTAAAACTTGTATTGCGGGTCGCGCAGCAGCTGCTTCGCCTTGTCCACGCGCACCTGCGTCAAATATTCGCCGACCGTCTGCCCCGTCTCCTGTTTGAACAGCAGGCTCACGTACGTCGGCGACAAATAGACCGCCTTCCCGATGTCGGCAACGGTCAAATTGCCGTCCGAATAACGCTGCTCAATAAAACCGCGGATTCGTTCGACGACGTTGGCCACCTTGCCCGTCCGCTTCTCGCGAATGCGGCTCATCGCCGAAGCCAGATACGACTCCAGCAGCTGCTTCATTTCGCCAAGCGTTTCTTTGTCGAAGAGCGCTTCCCACAGCTCCGCTTCCATCGCTTCGAGCTCCGGGGACTGCGCGCCCAGCTCCATCAGCAGCTGCCCGGCCGCCAGCACAAGCTGCAGGCACATGTTGCGCCCGTATTTCAGCCCGCCGGGCCGGTTATGGGCGAGATTCGCGAAAATCCGGTCCACGGCTTCGCCAAGCTTATCGGCATCGTCGGCCTTCAGCGCGGACAGCAGCTGCGCGTTCAGCTCGTGATCGTATTTCGGAGCGCCGCCGGCTTCCGATCCGGCGGTTTCGAGGCTGTCCATCGTAATGATTCGGTTTTTGCCGAGGTACCATTTGTAATCGGCCGCTTCGCGAGCTTGCTTGTAGGCATGGGCCAAATCGGCAAGGCCGTCTGCCCGGTCGCTGATGCCGATCGTCACGCTCAGCTTCAGCCAGCGCTCCAGATTCGAACGAATGTCTCCGGCCAGCGCCAACAAAGCTTCGGCCATGTCCGACGCGGCGGCATCCGTATCCGCAGCGCGCAGTACGCCGACGAATTCGCCGTTCCGGTGTTCGAAGGCGTACCCCCGGAAATACGTGTCGATCAGCTCTTGATAGATGTTCAGCACCGAGTACCAGAGCAGCTGGCGATCCCGCTCGGAGCGGCTGCCAAGCACGTCGGCCATATCGTCGACGGAGAGGACAAGCACCCAATACGCCGCGTCGACGGGCAGATCCAGCTCAAGGAAAGCGACGCGTTCGCCGATATTCGTGTCAGGCGCGCCGTCCCCGATCAGCGACAGCAAAAACTTCTCGCGAAGGAGGGGCATCCCCTCCTTCAGCTTGACGAGAAGCTCCTGCCGCAGCTGCCGCTCCGACCGTTCCGCGTCCATCTCGGCCGCGACGCGTTGGATCACCGCGCCAAGCTCCTGCAGATTGACCGGCTTGAAGATATAGTCGACCGCGCTCACCTTCATCGCGGACTTCAAATAATCGACGTCGTCATGCCCGCTGACGAAAATGATTTTGATATGCGGATACGCCTCCGCCACCCGCCGCGACATCGCAATGCCGTCCATATTCGGCATCCGGACATCCGTCAAAATAAGGTCCGGCCGCTCCCGCGCGATCATCTCCAGCGCAACGTCGCCGTCGTCGGCTTCGCCCGCCACTTCAATGCCGTAGGAAGCCCAGTCGAAATAGGAGCGCAATCCCGCTCTCACCGTCGGTTCATCGTCCACGATCAGCAATCTGTACATCGCCATGTCCTCCTTGTCTGCCGGCCGATCCGTACGCTCTGGTTCGATGCCTGTTACTCTGGTTCGATGCCTCTCGCCTTACTGCGTCTGCTTGGCGTCGCGCTTGCCGAGCAGACGCGCGTCCTGCTTGCTCAGCTCCGCCTGCACCTTCCCGACTTCGACGTCGCCGACCGGCACCGCGTCTTCGATCGACAGCGCCGCCGCGATGCCTGCGGCTTGGCCGAGCGCATAGCAGGTCGCCTGCACGCGCATCGACGACATCGCGACATGCGTCGCGGAGATCGCTCTTCCCGCCACCAGCAAATTGTCCGGCCCGGTCGCAGGCACCATGCAGCCGTACGGAATATCGTAACCGTCGACATGCCGCTCATCGGTCGTTTTTTGCGCATCGGGGCTATGAATGTCGATTTCGTAGTTCGTCTGCGCCACCGCGTCGGGGAAGCGGCTGCCGCCTACGACGTCCTCTTCCGTCAAGGTGTAACGCCCTTCGATCTGATTCGTTTCCCGCACGCCGGTTTGCGGCGCGATATGCGCGATCGCGTACGTTTCAAAGCCGGTTCTTTGCAAATAATGGGCAATCGAAAACACCTGCTTCAGCGCTTCCGTCTCGGCATAATTGACCTGCTCCATATCGGCCCCGTTCGCCTTGACCCGCGACATGTTGACCAGCAGCACGCCGTCGTCGCGCTGCTCCCAATAAAGCCTCCGTCCCTGCGGCAGATCGGATACGTTTTCATAATAATAACATCCTTCCGGCAGATAAGGCTTTACCGGCTTGCCCGTATTTTGCATCGTAAACATCAGCGTCATCGGCTGCGTCAAACCGTCCCCCTCCCTGCCGGTCCGGTAAGACACGCCGGCGTCGATCGCCACGCGGGCGTCGCCGGTGCAATCGATGACGCGCTCTCCTTCAAACGCGCGCAGCCCTTCGCGGGTCGAGACGATAACCGCCCGGATGGCGCCGGCTTCGCGCACGGCGCCGACAAACTCGCAATGGAAATAGACGTCGACGCCTTCCTTTTTCATTTTATCGTTCAAATATTGCCGCAGCAGAAACGGCGAATATTGCGGCGCAATCGATTCGTCATGCCCGGCCGGCAAATCGTCGGCCAGCATCTCCTTAATCATCTCGCGGTAAATGCCCGTCACGTTGCCGACCGGCATAAAAATGCTGACGTTCGCAAGCGTCCCCATGCCGCCGAGCTGCGCCGATTTTTCCAGCAAAACGACCTTTTTGCCGAGCCGTGCCGCGCCAATCGCCGCCGCTGTGCCCGCAGGCCCGCCTCCGACTACGATCACATCCGCTTTTTTATGCGTTTTGACCTCGCGTTCGAATGAATACGCCGTTTTTTGCATCGCAATCTCTCCCCAATGGAAGGAAGCGGTCGGCGAACTCTCCCTTCGCCGCCGCTTATCCCGTTATTTATTGACCGATTGATACCATTCGTTAACTTCTTGGGAGCTGACTTCGGCTCCCGCAGCCAAATATTTCGCCTGGAAATCCGCCAGCCCGTCGAGCGACTCCGCTCCCGCAATAAGCTTGACCGTATAGTCGTTGGACATCGTATGAAGCTGCTGATTGTTCTTCGCGTATTGCTGCATGTACGGCGCCAGTCCAAGCACGTTCAAATGTTTGACCTCGGCCGGCTGCTGGTTGTTCAGGAAATCGAACGCTTCGAACATGACCGGATTTTTGCGGACGCGCGCTTGCCAATATTTCGGGTACTGCTCTTCGTCCGTGCCGACCATAAAGTTGTTCGCCAAATTGCGCTCGTCGTTGAAGATCGGCAAAATCGGGGTATAGCCGCCGTTTTCCATCTTGTAGTGCGTGCCTTCCACGCCGATCGCCATCGTTTTGAACGTCTCCGGCTCGAGGCTGGCGTTAATCCATTTGATCGCGTCCTCCGGATGTTTGGCCGATTTCGGAATAAACGTCAGCCGGTCGAAGCCGGCGTTGGCGGTAAAGCCCGCTTCGCCGTTCGGCCCTTTCAGCGGCGGCACGTAAGCGAATTTGGCGTCCGGCAAGTTTTTGGTCAGAGCTTCGTGAATGCCCGGAATGTCCGCCCAGTGAACGACAATTGCGCCGGCCACGCCGCTTGCGAACTTTTCTTTGGCGGTGGCGTCTTTGTTGGCGACAAATTCGCGGTCGATCAGTCTTTGTTTGTACAGATCGGCGACATAAGCGACGTAATCCTTGAAGGACGGGTCGAGCACCCTTGGAACCATCTGTCCGTCGACCTCGTTCCAGCCGTTCGGAATGCCGAAAGCGCCTACAATATTGTCAATCATCGCCTGATCGCCTTTGATCGTCAGCGGCACGTTGCGTTCGCCGTTGCCTCCCGGGTCTTGTTCCTTGAATTGCTGCAGCACGTGCGTCAGCTCGTCGGTTGTCGTCGGCATGGGCAGCTCCAGCTTCTCAAGCCAATCCGTGCGGATCAAGATGGAGCTGTTGACCTCGTACGTAATCGATACGGGAATCGCATACAATTTGCCGTTTACTTTCAACGCTTCGATCGATTCCGGCTTCAGCGCCGCTTGGATGTTCGGCCCGAACTCCTCGATCAGCGACGTCAGATCGACAAGCGCGCCCTTCTGCGCGTAGTCCGAATACAGCGCCATGTCGCTGTAGGACGTCACCATATCGTACGCCTCGCCGGACGACATGATCAGGTTCAGCTTCTCCGCCCATTTGTCCTGGGGCAGCATATCGTATTCCATCTTATAACCCGTCGCTTCCTCCAGCAGCTTGGCGACCGGGTACGTGTTGTAATCCTCGTTGGTCCAGACGTTCAGCCGCTTCAGCGTCGGCTTCGGCGCATCGGGCTTGGCGCTTGCTTCGCTGCCCGCGCTTGCGGGCGCGGAGCCGCCGTTGTTGCCGTTATTGCCCGAGCATGCGGCCGCCGTTGTCACCATAAGCGCAGCCATAACGATAACCGTGATCAGCTTAAATGCTTTTTTCATCGTGAGACCCTCCTGCATGTATTGTAATCTATATCATTAATTTTTCGGTAATGCGACTCGCGTACCGCCTCCGCCGACCGGTACAGGGAGCCGATAAGCGCGCCGCTTCCGAAAAAGTTAATGCGTTACCCTTTGACGGAGCCGATAAGCACGCCTTTGATAAAATACTTTTGCAGAAACGGATATACGAGCAAAATCGGCAGCGTAGACGCGATAACGGTCGCGGCCCGGACGCCCTCCGCAGGCACGTTCATCAGATCGTCCGCGCTTTTGTCGAGCGCCGAGGACGTATCCGCGTTCATCACGATGTCCTGCAAGTACAATTGCAGCGGCTTCAGCGACGTGCTGTTGATGTACAGCATCGGATTAAAGTAGTCGTTCCAGAAATACACCGCGTAAAACAGTCCGATCGTCGCCAGCACGGGACCGCTGAGCGGCAAAATGATCCGGAACAAAATCGTCAGATTGCGCGCCCCTTCGATTTTGGCCGACTCCTCCAGACTCGGAGGCAAGTTTTCGAAGTAGCTTTTAATGACAAGAAGATTAAACACGCTAACCAATGCGGGCAAAACCAATGAACCCAGATGGTTGATCAAGCCCAGCTCGCGAATCAGCAAATAGTTCGGAATAATGCCGCCGTTAAACATCATCGTAAAAATAAACAGGACGATCAGGGCTCCGATGCCGGGCAGCTCGCGCTTCGACAGCGGGTAAGCGGTCAGCGCTGTAACAAGCAGCGACGCCAGCGTGCCGATCACGGTAACCAGCACCGAAATCCCGAGCGAGCGGAGAAACTGGCTGCTGGTGACAACAAACGCCATCGTATCGAACTGGAAACCGACCGGTAAAATGCCGACCTTGCCCGACACGATCGCCCATTCCTCGCTGAACGACTTGGACAGCACGTTGGCGAACGGGAGCAGCGTCATCAGTCCCATGAGGATCAGCAGCGTATAAATCGTGCCGTCCAGCGCGTAGTCTTTGATTGTTTTTCTGTACATGGCTTCTCCCTCCCTACCAGATGCTGCGATTCAAAAATTTGCGGCTGAGCATGTTGCCGATCACGATCAGCAGAAACCCGACCGCCGAGTTGAATAAGCCAACCGCGGTGCTGAAGCTGTAGTCCTGCTGGCCGAGGCCCATCCGGTATACGTAGGTGCCAATGACGTCGCCGGTCTCGTACACAAGCGGGTTGTACATCGTCAAGATTTGCTCCGTGCCCGCCTCCAGCAAGCTGCCGATCCGCAAAATAAACATCAGCACGATTGTCGGCAGCATGCCCGGCAGCGAAATCGACCACATCTGGCGCAGCCGTCCCGCCCCGTCGATGGCGGCGGCTTCGTATTGCTCCTGCTCGATGCCCGCGATGGCGGCGATAAATACGATCGCATTCCAGCCGATCTCCTTCCATCCCGCGGTAAACACGACCAGGCTGCGGAACAAATCGTTATCGGTAAAAAACGAAATCGGCTCCCCGCCAAGCGCCCGGATCATCACGTTGACAATGCCGCCCGTCGGCGACAGGATGTTGACGAACAGCCCCGAAATAATGACCCAGGAAAGGAAATGAGGCAAATAAATGATCGTCTGGATCGTCCGCTTGAAAAACATGCGCCGCACCTCATTCAACATCAGCGCAATGACGATCGGAATCGGGAACAGTATCGTAATTTTGTACAAGCTGATCAGCAGCGTATTGACCAGCACCTGCAAAAATTCGTCCGAACGGATCAGCCGCTCGAACTGCGCCGTCCCGACCCATTCGCTGCCGGCAACGCCCGCAAAAATGTTAAAATCCTGAAACGCGATCACGATGCCGTACATCGGGGCGTACTTGAACAGCAGCATAAACGCAACGCCCGGAACGAGCAGCAAATACATATCCAGATTGCCTCGAATCAACTTCCAACGCCGGCCCGCCGTTCCCCCGTCTCGTCTGCTCATGTGCTCCACCTGCTTTTCTCTGTCTTGACTCCATTGTAGGGAGGAGAACGCCGGGCGAGTAGAAGGCAATCCTTTCATTTCTGGTCATATTCCACAAAGTTTAAAAGAGGACAAGCGGGCTCCCCTTCCGCTCCAGATGGAAGCAAAAACGCAAATAAGCCGTGCTTGGAAAGCACGGCCCGTCTCTGCGAATCTATCTACCGGAGGGCCCCTCCGCCATTTGCATGACTTCAGGGCCCTCTCGCGTTAACGCATTTTTCTCCGTTTCAATCTAAACGACTACCTCAATGAAACGCTTCAGAATTGTCGCTACCTCGGCTCTTGTCGCCGTTCCCTCAGGGACGAAGCTGTCTTGGTCGCGCCCGGTGATGATGCCGGTTTCCTGGAAGTACAGGGAGGCTTCCCTTGCCCACGGAGCGATGTCGTCGGCATCGGAGTAGTTCAGCTTGGCTCCGGCGCCGATCTCCGTTGAGAGCTTCATGAACTTGGCAAACCGATACAGCATTGCCGCCATCTCCTGCCGTGTAACCTGACGATTCGGTTCAAACTTGCCGCCCCCTACGCCCAGAATGATGCCCTTTTCCGAGGACCAGTCTATATAAGAGCAATACCAGTTGTTATCACTGCAATCGGTAAAGGTATGCGTTGCTGCGGTTTGAAGCGGGCCGTAGCTTCTCTCGTAAAGGCGGCCGATTACAGTAGCCAGCATCGCGCGCGTCATTCCCGTGTCCGGGGAGAACACGCTGTCGGATGTGCCTACGAATATTTCGCGCTCCGTAACGAAGTCGATGTAGGATTTCCCCCAGTGATTCGCAATGTCGGTGAAAGATTTGGGATTTTCCTGGAACAACACCGTTTCCCCAGGAGGCGCAATATACTTCATCGTTCCCGAACGATCGGAAGCGAAGCCGATGAACACCTTCTTGCCGCTGTCGTTGTAGTAATACGGCAAGCCTTTATCCGCCTTATCCGCTTTCTTGAACACCACCGAGATCGTATGCGGCCCGGTGATATTAGAGAGCGTATAGCTGCCGACCGCTCCTACGCTCTTGCCGTCCACGATGACGTCCGCGATCACATAACCTTCATCCGGCGTGATCGTAAAGGTTTTGCTGGATCCGTAGGCTGCGCTGATGCTGCCGCTCGGACTGATGCTTCCGCCCTTGCTTTCATTCACCGTAATCGTATAGCTGGAGCTTCCAGAGCCACCGGATGAACCGGATGAGCTGCTGACCGGAGTGTACGCAATCGCATACGTAGAGAAATTTTGCGCCCAGACGATGATCCGGTTCCCGGACGTATCCAGCATATAGCCTTCACTTGCAGGCGCTGTTTCCGAATAGGCCAGCTTAGTCATCGTCTCGGCAGTGCCCGCGTGATAGCGGTAAACGGCAACATTGGCTTTGCCCGACAAGTCGTAAGGCACAATGATTTTGAGCAGACTGCCTACGGTAGTAAGCTGCGTCGGAGCATCGTTGTTCCGCCTCTTGCTCAACGTCATATCGAGGAACATCGCAATCGTCTGCCCCGCTGCCAGCGTCCGAAGCTCCGGAGCGCCGTCCGCCGTATTCTCGTCCAGCTTTTCTACCTCCAGATTGATGACTACCGTCCCGCCGTTAGCTACAAGATCGCGATCGTCGTTCGTGTAGCTGTTCGGATCATTAAACAGTTCATTAAGCCCATCCACTACGACGCTCGGAGTATCTGCGCCTTTCACTTGCAACTGACTGTTTTTATTGCCGACAGGCAGTACAATCCACTCGTCCGCAAAATCATAATTGCCGTTGTTCACTCTAACGTAGAGGGTGACCGAACGGTCATCCTTCGTAACGACAAGATTATAAATGCCGTTGGGAACACCCGTCACCGTAAAGTTTCCGTTTGCATCCGTCGTCGCAGTCGTTCCGAACTGCACATTTCCTTGTATCATCTTTACGGTTGCGCCGGCCACATTGTTAGGCGTCGGAGCCGTGTCATCCACCACTTTGCCGGTGACGGAGTAGGCCGCTGCCGACCATCTGGCATACAGCGTCACATCGCCCGTCAAGGTGTCTTGGATTCTCCATGGATTCGTGCCAGCCGCATCCTTATACCAACCGACGAATGAATAGCCTTCCCGCACAGGGGCATTCGGGAATGCCGGAACTGCGCCGTGCAGGGCGTCCGGCTGTGTGATATAGTCTCCCGCTCCGCTGTAGTTATAGCTATACGTTACCGTATTCGTCCATTTGGCATAGAAGCTCTTCGGGCCTGTCGCGGAAGCCGCAATCTGTGTGACCGGATCGCCGCTAAAATCTTCGCTCTCATACCAGCCTGCAAAGGTAGCATTGGCTCTCGTGACATCTGTAGGAAGCGCCACCGGCGCGCCATAGTCGTAAGAGGTAATATGACCGCTGTTGATCGTACCGCCGTTCGTATTGAGGGCTACAGCGTATGAATTCGAACCGGCAACCGTGCCGAGCGCGTTGATCTTGCCGGTCAAGGTCACAGACAGCGTATCGGTCGTCTGCCCGTTTGTCCCGTCGCCCGACCACAGATACGTGTACGAATTGGCTCCCGCTCCTGCCGCCGTAATCACGATCGGTTTGCCGGCAAGCACGACTGCGCCGCTGGCGATGGATACTCCGCCTGCTGTTGCAGATACGGTAGAGCCCGTTGCCAGTCCGCTGTCCTGAACGGCATAGCTGACGGTATAGTAGTTGACGGCATCCGCTGAAGTCGCCGCCCCGTCAACGGTAACCTCAACGCCGATGTCTTCTCCGTTCACATACACCTCGTAAGTCCCGTTCGACAAAGACGATGCGTATACGCCCGTTGCGGAGCTGTCGGCAGTCGCTTTGGTTACTTCGCCCTGCTTAAACGTCACCGCTCCCGGCGCTGCAGCAGGCACACCGTCAATAAAGATGTTTACCGTCACCGGATACACGACATGCAATGTCGCCTCATCCGATATCGTGGATTCATGGGA
This sequence comes from Cohnella sp. SGD-V74, assembly GCF_003001675.1. Classification (GTDB taxonomy): domain Bacteria; phylum Bacillota; class Bacilli; order Paenibacillales; family Paenibacillaceae; genus Cohnella. Next base: position 145,979 of record NZ_PVYW01000024.1, read on the forward strand.
TTCGCCGACGGTATGGGTAACCACGCACCGATATTTGGCGCCGTCGTTGGCTGCCGTCACGCTTTCGATGGAAAGGGTGGCGGATGTCTCGTCCGCAATATTTATCCATTCGTCGTCCACTTTGGTCTGCCACTGGTAGCTGATCCCGCTTTGGGGAGCGGAGACTGCCACGGAAAATTCGGCGTTCTCGCCAATCGTAACCGTCTCGTCGACAGGCTGTGTGGCGATAATGGGGGCAACCGCATTAGGGTCGGGCAATGCGGCATCGCTGACAGCCGATTCATTGCCAGCCTTATCCACTGCCACAATATGCACGTAATAATTCGTTCCCGGAGTCAGGCCGCTGATGTCGAACGAAGGAGTCGTCGATACCGTGCCGCCGGCTTTGACCGCACTGGCAGAGGCGGTTTCGTTCTCGTCAATCAAAACGATATAGCGGTCTACGCCGGTCGTTACCGTGGCGCCGGCTTCATCCGATTCCACGACAACGCTGCCATCGGCGGAAATCTCTTTCAGTTTGTAACGGTACGAGCTTCCGTTATCTGCGGGAGCCGTCCAGCTTATCGCAGTGCCGTCGGAGCTAAGCGTATCGGCGCTTACTGCGTCGGGAGCCGCCAAATCCTGCGACATGCGGTCAGCCGATGCATTCGCTGTTGTAATCTGCGCCAGATAATACAGCGTATTGGTCAGAATCTTCGTAAGCGTCAAATAGCCCCCACCTTGAGATCAGTGGGAGCTGGCGTAGGCTAAGTATTAAGACTGATGCATTCGGCACGTGTTCGGCAACGATTG
>NZ_PVYW01000025.1 GCF_003001675.1 Cohnella sp. SGD-V74
TCCTTGAACGGCAGCTTCCAGCGGAACGAGTCCGGTTCAGCCGCTTTCGACCGATGGCTGAACACCGCGATCGGCACGATCGGCTTGCGATGCTTTTCATACAGTCTTGACGCGTAAATAAACATCCGCTCGGCGAACTCCTCCTCCCGATAAGACTGCGGCTCCAGGTGCACGAGAATGACCGCCTCCTCTTCCCTCAGCCTCGTCTCGACGAGCAGGTCGACTCTCCCTTTCTTGCGCCCGTCAAATCGGTCACCACCTCTTCGGACAGGAACGCGACATGCTCGAAATCGAGCGCCTCCGCCACCTCCGGGAAAAACAATTCGATGAATTCCTTGAAAAAGGTGCGCAACAGCGTCTTGAACAACCGATCGTGATCGATCTCCATGGCCAACTCCCCCTTCATGCGGCCGGAAAAAACAAAAAGCCGCCCGGCATTCCCACAAGGGAATGCGAGCGGCGTGTGCTTCACGACCGAATCGTATATTTACCAGTAGTTTATCACATGCCGTCCTTGCTGTCTGCACCGGAATTAAGCTTCCTAACCCCCAGCCAAACGAGAAGAGCAACGACAGCCCCTGCGCCGGCGATCGGCAGAATGGGAAATGAAGCTTTCCCCTCCTCTTCGGGGTGGACGTGGTCTTCCGCCTGATGCGAGCTCGCCGAATGGCTTCCCGCTTCCGTCTCCTTGCCGCTCTCCCGCTCCAGCATGATGATCGCCAGACCGCTCCCGTCCCCATTCCCGGCCTCCTCCCGGTACCACGACTCGGCAACCGTGCGGCCTTTCCATTCCCGCGCATCGGGACTGCCGAACAGCACCTTGGGATGCGGGTGAAGCGGATACCGCTTGCCCTGGACAGCGATCTGATACGCGTCATACGCTGCGGCCCCTTCTCCTTCCCGCTGCGCAACCACGTCCTCGATCGCTCCGGCCGGTCCTTTCGTTAATCCCGCCCTGTCGAACAGCGTTCGACCGTCCACCTGTTCGTGCAGACGGGCTCCAACGAAGGCCGCAAACTCCTCTCTGGTCAGCTCCGCATTCCGATTGTCGGGCATGAACCGTCCGCCGAAAAACGCACGGGACACGTCTTCATAAGTCGCGTTCCCCTCCTCGTCTTTCGCGGCTTCGAGATCGCCCCCGTTGTGCGCATTGAAGTTGGCGACCCAGCGGTTCAACTCCGCCCTCGTCAGCTTCTCCTGCGGCCGGAAAAGCTGGACCCCCTTGTCATGCGGGAACAGATTCAGTCCGCTTAACAGCAACACTTGCTCCTTGGCTTCCGAGAACTCAAGATCCTCGTAGACGGAAGATTCGTTGGTCACATGCGCGTAACCTCTGGAACCGAACCAGACGACAGCCAGCAATAATCCGAGCATCGCCATACCAAACCTGGCTTTCATAGCATCCCCTCCGTTGCTTGCTAACGCCCGATTTCCCGGAAAAGGACGGAACCGTTGGCGTGTTCAATGGAAAAACCGTCCGAATCCGGGTTTAATGCGGAATAATCGATTTCGACCGTAATCAGCTCGTTCAGAATGTTCTGCCCGACGCTCATGCCGTCCACGAATCCGGCCTCCAGTTGCAGCTTTGCCGTATGGTCGTCTTTCTTGACGAACATGCCGACGAGAATAACTTGGGCTTCCTCCGTCTCGTAATGAACGTAGACGTGATCGGGGCGAAAATAGTAGGTCACGAGAGCCTGCTTGTTAAACTGCTCCTCTTCGAGACGGAAGCCTTCCGCATCGGCCGTTACGAAATCCTCCATCCGTTCCCGCACATGGAAATGGTCTCTCTCCAACAAAGTCCCGAGAAGCCCCGTTCGGTACGCCCACTGATATTGGACGGCTCTCGCCAACAGCCCCGGACGGTTTTGAAGATGCGCGTGCTGCCGCAGAAACTCCTCTCGTCCCTGAAGATTTTTCCCGATGATCTCCAGCAGCTTCCGATGGCCCTCCAAGGCGTCCCGCATGGACTCCAACTGCTTGAATTGAAGATACAGCCCGTTCAGCTCGTCCAGGTACCCCTTCAATTGTTTTTCCACGATTCTCTGATTGGCCAGCAGATCGATCAAGTCGTCCGACCCCAAGAGAAATTCCATATACGTATCCAGCCCGATCGAATGATAGAAAAGGAGCCGCTCCACCGCTTCCGGATGACGAGCCGAATACTGCCGCTGGAGCTCTTCCGTCTGCGGCGCGAGCCGCGCGATCTCCTCGGCGGTCTTCTGCATTTCGATCCTCAGCTCCTCCTCCGAGCCTTCCCGGATTCCGAGCAGGAAATCTCCGAACGTCCCCGCCACATGCGCTTGAACCGGAGCGAGGCTCCACAGAGCCGCCATTCCAAGCGCAACGGCCAGCGCGATTTTTCTACGCATGCTTGATCAGCCGCCTTGTCGAGAAATAACCGCCGGCCAGCCCGATGCACGCCCCGCCGAGAACAAGCCCGGTCATCGTCGCATACAGGAGCGACGCGCGAAGGGTGAACACATAGCTGAACTGGAGCTGTATCCGATACAAAACCAAGTTGTACAGAAAGTAGATCGCCAGACAGGAGAGCAGGCCGCCAAGCACCCCCAAGATCGCGCCCTCCAGCCAAAATTGCCCTCTCACATGGCTCTCCTTCGCTCCGAGCAGCAGCTTGACCCTAATTTCCTGCTGGCGCCGATACAGGGAGAGATTAACGGCGATGTTCACGGTGAGGCAGGTCACGGCGGCCATAATCGCCAGTCCGCCTCCCCCGTAACGCTTGGCCGCTTCCGACCAAATCTGCACGGACTCCGCGAACCGCTGGGCGTATATGACGTCGGCTATTCCCGGAACGCGCTCCAACTCCTCGACCGCCAGCGCCGCTTGACTCTGATCGGCGAAGTCGACCACGATCGCATCCGGGAAGTCGCCCTCGCGGAAAGCTTCGAACAAATGCTCTTTCCCTGCAAACAACCCTTTCAGCTTGCTCAGCGTCTGCTCTCCGGTCTCGACCTCCGCCGATCGGACGAACGCTTTGCTCTCCAGCAGCGCCGCGATCTCGCCGGCATCCGCCGAAGGCTCCACGAACAGCTTGATTCTCGCTTGCGAATCCAAATAGCGGAGCGTGTCATCGACGCCCGACTTGAACAGATACGCGGCCCCGGTAACGGACAGGGAAATCAAGATCAGCAGCACGGCCGCGGCGGATGCGCCGGCATTGCGGATCAATCCCGCGGCGGAGTCTCTTGCGTAATACTTAACAATGGACATGATCTCTCACCTTGCCGTTCTCCATGACCAGCGTTCTTGCCGGCAGCGTCCGTACAAGCGTATCGGAATGGGTGACGACGAGCATCGTGACGCCGTGCTTCCGATTGATTTCCTGCAGCAGCCGCAAAATGCGGGCGGCATTGCCGGAATCCAGATTTCCCGTCGGCTCGTCCGCCAGCAAAATTCGGGGACGGTTCAGCAGCGCGCGGGCAATGGCCGTTCTCTGCTGTTCCCCTCCCGACAGCTCGGCCGGATAACGATCCGCCGCCGGAAGCAGCCCGACCGTCTCCAGAAGCTCTCGGGCTCTGGCTTCGATCTCCGCCTCCGCCATGCCGAGCACTTCGCCGGCCAATTTGACGTTCTCCAGCGCCGTCTTCTTGGCGAGCAGCTCATAGGCCTGGAAGATCGTTCCGAGCTGCCTGCGCGTTACATGCTTGGGCAGACTATTCAACGGCCGCCCGTCGATGCGGATGCAACCTTCATAACGGTCGATTTCGCGATACAGCGCTTTCAACAGCGTGCTTTTGCCCGATCCCGAGCCTCCTTGCAAGTAAACGAACTCGCCTTCCCCCAAAACCAGATTCAGTCCGTCAATGACTTTGCGGCTGCCGTATCCGATCACCAAATTCTCTATCTCGATCATTATGCTGCGTTCGCCTCCGTCGCATGGCAAGGAAGGAGCTGTCCCCTTGCGGATTACAGCTCCTTCGATTAGATGCGTTTATGTGCGGCTGGTCGACACTTCGATTACAGGAGCGATTGGCGCTTGCGGTTGGCGCGCCTTCTGAAGAGCAGATACGCCACCGCCGCCGCTACAACCGCGCCGCCGCCTATCAGCGCGTAAAGCAGCGTATCGGATTTCGTCTTGTGGGATTCGTCCGCTTGCGCTTGCGCCCCGGCTTGTTCCGCCGGTTCGCTGGCCGCGGCCTCTTCCGTTTCCTGCGCGGAGCCTGCGGAAGCCTGGGCCAACAAATCTTCGAAATGGTATCGGTAAATTCCCCAGCCGTCCCGCTCTTCCACGTAAGATACGTTGGTCAGGCCGGCGTTCTGAATGGCCTCGCGCCCCGAAGGAGAGGACTTGAAGACGACCGGCCCCGCCGTGTTCACGGGAACGATCTGCCAGCCCGGTTCCCCGGCGGCAATCGTCCCGATCTCGGTCACGTATTCGATCAGAGCGTCGCGATTGGCGTCGTCCGATGCGTAAATCGTATTCGTCCCGTCCATGTGCGGGAAATTCCCGCCGCCGGAAGCGCGGTGGTTGTTCGTCACGACGGCGAACTCCATCTGCTCCGTCACGGGCTGCCCTTCATAGGTCGGATCGATGATCCGCTGCCCGACAGGCTTCGTTACGTCGATCTGGTAGCGAAGGCCGTACACTTGATCGAAATTGTACGGAGGCTCCGCGGACAGCAGCTCCTGCTCCTCCGTAAGGCTCGGATCGATCTGATTGAAATTTTCCGCCGACTGCTCCAGAACATCGATGACCTGCCGGCCGTTCAGCTTAACGATGTACAGCGTGTTCGCGTACATGTACAAATCCGCTATAGCGCTTACCGATACGGGACCCGGAGCGATATTCGTATATTCCGACGGTCCGGACCGCCCCGCGCGGAAAGGCGGCGCCAAGGACAAAATCGGGAGATCCTTGTACTCCGTGCGGCTTAAAATCTGCTCCCCTTTCCATACTTGCGCGAGATTGATCAACTGCGTCGCTCTCGAATCCTGCACGCGGGAGAAAAAGTGGTTAAGCGGCACTTCCGAGACGCCGATGGAGTTGCGTACGTAATCGATCGTCTGCTCGTGGCGGGCCTTGACCGCCTCTACGATCTCGGGCGCCGCTTCCGTCGTCTCCTCGACGGGCACGTTTCGGGAAGAGCCCCCGGTCACCTGCCATTTCCCCTCGTTGTGGACGAGCTTTAATTCGATAACGCCAAGGTGATCTCCGGCAAAGCCGCCCATAACGGAAGGAATTCCATGAATGAGGCCGTTCTTGTTGTCCAGCCCCTCCACCTCGTCGTAGTCTTCGTCTCCCGGGAAGATGCTTTGTTCATGCCCAAAGACGATTGCATCGATATCGTCCTTGTACTTCTCGGCCAGGAAATAGAGCGAATGCTCGCCGCGATCGTTAATCGTCGCGTTTTTGCCGTCTTCCAGCCGCTTGCCGCCATGAAGATTAACGATGATCAGGTCGGCGCCCTCGGCTTTTATTTTCGGCAGATACTTCTCCACCGTGTCGAGTACGGGCTCGCCGACGATCTTGCCGGCAAGCTTGTCGGCGTGCCAGATCGTAATGCCGGGAGGAGCGACCCCCAGCACGCCGATCTTGATCGGAATACCGTCTATCACCCGGTCCAGCATCACATAGGGCGTGAAATAGTTTTCCCCCGGCTTGCCGCTCTCGTCCGCATGATAGAGATTGGCGTTGATGATCGGAAAATTGGCGTCCTCAAACGACCGGTGCATAAAATCCAGCCCGAAGTCGAATTCGTGGTTGCCGATGTTGACGGCGTCGTAGTTCATTTCGTTCATCGCGGCGATGATCGGATTCGGCTCGTCTTCCGCCAGCGGTCGGAGAATGGCCGCATGCTCGCCGATAATCGCCCCCTGCAGGTTGTCGCCCGTATTGAACAGCAGCGTATTCGGATTGTGTTCCCTTACTTGTTTCACCAGCGTATAGGTTTTGGCGAGGCCAAGCTGTTCGTCCGGAGCGTCGCGGAAATAATCGTAAGGCATCAGATGCGCGTGAATCTCCGTCGTAGCCATGATCTCCAGCTTGTGCTCGCTCTCTTCCGCGTGCGTTTTCCCGATTCCGATCGGAGAGCCGAGCAGCAAGCTTGCCGCAACGGCGGCTCCGGCTATTTTTTTGAGCAACATTGACGATTTCCCCCTTGAAATGTTTTACGCCGTCCTGCTCTGTCTATTTTCCGGGTATGCGGATTTTCTGACCGATATAGATCAAATGAGGGTTTTGCAGCTTGTTGTACTCCGCCAGACGGCGCCATTCGATTCCGTGCCTCAGTCCGATATGCGAGAGCGTATCTCCGGACTTCACGACGTACACGGTATCTCCCGCTCCGCCGGGCTTGCCGGCAGGGACCGCCTTCTCCCCGGACAGATCGATCGAGTATTTGGCGAATCCGGATTTCAGCGTCTCCATGTAGGCAACCCCGGGCAGCTTGTTCAAATACTTCTGCCCTTTCGGGGAAGTTTCGAACGTAATCGTCGCTTGGCCCTTGATCGGAGCGAAGGACCAGTTGCCGTCCGCGGAAGGATTGATCGTGCCCCGCTCCCGGATATAATCGATAATGATCTGCCGGCTTTCGTCGGGAGAGGCGATGATGACGTTGGTGCCGTCCAGTCCCGGGAATTTGCCTCCGCCGTTGGCCCGGTAGTTGTTCGTCGCGACGATGAATTTCTGATCCGGCTTCACCGGCTTGCCCTTGAACGTCAGATGAACGATTCTTCCTTCTTTGTTGACCACGTTGCCGTCCTTATCGTATTTCGCCGACTTGGAGACGTCGATCTGATATTCGACCCCGTCGATGACATCGAAGTTGTAGGAACGATAGTCCATGTTCACCAGCGGCTGTTCGCCGGATTTCGCGGGATCGACCTGAAGGAACTGTCCGGCCGACTTTTCCAGCCAGTCCTTGACCTGCGCTCCGTTCAGCAGCACCGCGCTCAGCGTATTCGGATACAGGTACAGGTCCGCTACATTCTTGATCGCGATCGTCCCCGCCGGAATATCGGTGTAGTACGTGACCTCTCCCCGCGTGCCGGCCTTGAACGGCGCCCCTGCGGACAGAACGGGAAGCCCCTCGTACTCCGTACCCTGAATGTGCTTCTCCACGTACCAGATTTGGGCGTTGTTGACGATCTGGATGGACGGATCGTCCTGTACTTGCGAGAAGTAGCTGTTGATCGGAGCCGTTGTTTTGCCTACCGGACCGCGAATGTAGTCCAGCGTAGCCTCATGGTCGTCCTGCACCGCATGGAACAGGCTTTCGTCGCGGCCGACCAGCGGATTCCCGTCTTCGTCCGTAATCGGCCTGGCTTCGGTCTGCCGGTCGACAACGGTCCATTTGCCGTTTTTCTTCTCCAGCTTCAAGTCGACGATGCCGACGTGATTGCCCCAGAATCCCGGCATGACGGCCGCGACGCCGTTGATCGTTCCCTTGGCGATGTCGACGCCCGGAATATCCGCGTACTCCTCGCTCGGAAATACGCTGTGGGTATGGCCGAACAGGATCGCGTCGATCCCTTTTACCTTCGACAGGTCGTAGGTCGCGTCTTCCTTCATGAATCCGCTTGCAACGGAGCCTATGCCGGAATGGGGGATAGCAACGACGATGTCCGCCCCGGCCGCTTTCATCTCGGGTACGAACTTGTTCGCCGACTCCACGATATCTTTGGCGACGACTTTACCCTCCAGATGCGCTTTGTCCCACTGCATGATCTGGGGCGGAACGAATCCGATGACGCCGACCTTCAGCGGATGCTCGGCTCCGTTCTCGTCTACGATCGTGCGATCGAGAATGACGTAGGGCGTAAACAGATTTTTGTCATTATCGGGATTGGAATCGCGGTCGTCGACGTATACGTTCGAGTTGACGTAGGGGAAGTCGGCTCCGGCAAGCGCGGTATGCAGAAAATCCAGACCATAGTTGAACTCGTGGTTTCCGATGTTGCCGGCGTCGTACTTCATCAGATTCATCACTTTGTACGCCGGATGAGTCTCCCCGTCCTGCAGGACGTCGACCTTGGCGACGTAATCCGCAAGCGGCGTTCCTTGAATCAGATCGCCGTTGTCAAACAGCAGGCTGTTTTTCGCCTCTTGGCGGGCCTGTTTAATCAGCTCCGCCGTTTTGACCAAGCCGAACTCGTTCGTCTCCTGGTCCTGGTAATAGTCGTAATTGACGTAATTGGCATGGACGTCCGTCGTCTCGATCAAGCGAACGTTGGCGACGGCCGCCTCCTCCGCCTGCGCGGAATAAGAGGAGATCGGTACGGACAGCATCAGGCCGACGCTCAGGGCAAGACTGCTTTTGCGCATGCGATTGACGAATTTCATAGGTATACCCTCCCAATGATGGATGCAATCGATTTTTACAGCAAAAGAGGCTGTCCCATAAGTAAAAGAGACGTATCGAACAATTATCGATAGATAGGCGCGCCCCTTTTTTTCCATCGATAATTTTGTACGTACCACTTATGGGACAGCCCCCCGCCCGCTACTTCACGGAAGTAATGCGGCCATCCGTCGCCGGACTAATCGTCTTGTCCTGCATCAGCCGCTCTTCGACGACGTCGTACAAGGTCAAGCCGCTATTGAAGAAGCTGCTCTTCTTCAAGGAATCGTATCCGTCTCCCCCGACCGCCAGGAAGTCGTTCGTCGCCACTTTGTACACGGCTTTCGGATCGATCGGCTTCCCTCCGACCTTCACTTCAAGCACGCGCGATCCGACCGGCTTGCCTGCATCGTAGGAGAACGACATCCCGGCAATCTGCGGGAAGCCTCCCGGAAGATCGTCCGTTTTGTCTACGCCCCGGATGCCGTTCTCGAGCGCTTGCACGATATCCGCGCCCGTCGCTTCGAGCACGACCAGCGTGTTCGGGAACGGCAAAATCGTGTACAGATCCTTTTTCGTAATCTCGCCCTTCGCCTTGCCGGCGCGGAAGCCTCCGCCGTTCATGAGCGCCACGTCGGCCTCATGTCCCTTGAAGCCTTGCGTCTTGGCCAGCAGCGCGTCCGTAATATAGTTCGCCAGATTCGTTTCCCCGGCGCGAATGAACTTCCGGTCTCCGATCAGATCCACCTCCGTCTTGGCGATGACGACGTTCATCGACTCGTCCACTTTCTTCAGCACATCCTGAACGAGCTTGTCGATTTTCGGATCGGCCTGAACGGTCTCGTCGTACTCGACCAGTCCGCCGTCAAAGTGAACCAGCTCATCCCGGTAGTACGTCAGATCGACGCGTCCGAGCGATTTGCCGTATTCCCAGTCTTGGACGATATAAGTGCCGTTAACCTTCTCCGGCGTTCTGACCGGCGTATGAGAGTGGCCGCCGATGATCAGATCGACGCCCTGCACGCTGCGCGCGATTTCCCGATCGACTTCGAGGCCGACGTGGGAGACGACGATGACGTGATCGGCATCCTTCTTCAGCTTCGGAACCAAGTCCTTGGCAATGTCCACCGGGTCCTTGAATGTAAGTCCGACTACGTTTTTCGGATGCGTGACGATCGGAGTTTCCTCCGTCACCAGGCCGAGCACGGCGAACGTCTTCTCCCCGACCTTCACCGTGTAGGTAGGGATGAGCAGATTGGTTCCGTCCGCTTTGAACACGTTGGCGTTGACCATCGGGTAATCCAGTTGATCCCGCAGCTTCAGCAGCTGCTCGTAGCCGAAGTCGAACTCGTGATTGCCTGCCGCCATTAAGTCGTATTCAAGGGCGTTCAGAATCGGCAGCAGCGCCTCGCCCTGGAACTGGTTGGCGTAGATGGTTCCTTGGAACGTATCGCCGGCATCCATCAGGAAGAAGTTCGGGTTTTCCTTGCGCCATTCCGAGATCAAGGTGGCGATCTTGGCGTAGCCGAACTCCTTGTTGAAGCTGTCCTCCTGAATATGACCGTGAACGTCGTTCGTATGGGCGATCGTCACGTGCGTAGTCACCGCCGCGCCCAAAGCTTGCAGGAACTGTCCCCTCGTCACCTTGCCGGCCGCGGGAAGCGCGACCTTCAAGCCCAATTTCTCGGCGATGCGCTTCAGTTGCGCCGCGTCCGCGGTTTTGTTGCCGGACGTCAGCTCCGCCTGAGAGACGGCCCCTTGCGAATGAGCCCAATGCATGTAGCCGTTGGACCAATTGCCGGGCTTGCTCTCGACTTCCAGCCCCTGCGTCCTGGCGATCAACGCGAGAGCTTCCGCCACCGTAATGCTGCGGTTAAGCGCCAAGTCTCCGTAACCGTATCCTTGGACGATGCCTTTGCCCGCCATCCAGTCGGCGTGATTGACGGCGCTTGGCGAATAGGCGAACGCCGATCCGGCCAGCGTCAAAGACGCGGCAAGAGCAAGGGATGTAACGATGAATTTTCTGCGCATGTTCAATCGAACCTCTCCTCTATTAATGATTCTATGAAACCGCGGTTCACCAAGCCGGTCCCGGAACCCGGCGATCACCTTTTCCCGGGATAATACGCTTCCCCCAGCGCCGAAGGCGGATGGGCTCTGCCGACCGCCCCGATCAACACGAGAATCGTCAGAGCGTAAGGGAGCATGAAAATGAACTCCGTCGGGATTTGATCCGCGAACGGGAACAGCTGAATTTGATTTTTAAGCGCTTGGGCAATGCCGAAAAAGAGAGCCGCGCACATCGCGCCAACCGGATTCCACTTGCCGAAGATCATGGCGGCCAGGGCGATAAAGCCTTGCCCGGATATGGAGTTGTGAGCGAAATTGCTTGTAGTCGTCAGCGTAATCGTCGCTCCGCCGAGCCCTGCCAACGCGCCGCTAAGCAGCACCGCGATATACCGCAGGCGGTTGACGTTCACGCCGATCGTATCGACCGCGCCGGGATGCTCCCCTACGGCCCGCAGCCTTAATCCGAAGGGCGTCTTGTAGAGAACGTAGTAGACGACGCCTACGAGAAGAAGAGCGAGATAGGTTGTCGGGTAAGCGACGAACAGCGCCTTGCCCAGTACGGGAATTTCCGACAGCCCGGGCACATGGATTTTCGTGAAAACATGATGCAGCGTGCGTGTCTCGCCCGTTCCGAAGATCAGCTTCACCAGATACACCGTGATTCCCAGCGCGAGGAAGTTGACGACGACGCCGGTGACGACCTGGTTGGCCCGGAACGTAATGGAAGACACGGCATGGATCAGCGCGAACAGGATGCCGAACAGAACGCCCGCGATCAGGCCCAGCCAGGGAGACGCTCCTCCCAGCTTCGCGTCTTCCGCGAAAATGACGGCTACGGCGGAGGCGAACGCTCCCGCAATCATCAAGCCCTCCAGTCCGATGTTGATTACGCCGGACTTCTCCGAGATCAGTCCTCCCAGCGCCGCGAAGATCAGGGCGGTGGAGAACACGAGCGTCGTATTGAACATTTCGCTTATCGTGATGAGAACACTCATCCTAGGCGACCTCCTTCCGCTTGCGGTTGCGGGCGAATAGACCCATCGCCCAGCGAATGATTCCCGGCGATGCGACGAAGAAGATCACCGATCCGATAATGATGCGAATGATTTCCGGAGGCACGTCGGCCCCGAAGCTCATTCCCGCCGAGCCGTAGGACAGCGACCCGAACAGCAGCGCGGCCAGAACGACGCCGAGCGGATGGTTGCCGCCCAGCAAGGCGACCGCGATCCCGTCGAAGCCGAGCCCCGGCGACGCGGACGCGATGACCTGATAATGGAACACGCCCAATATTTCGAACGCCCCGCCCAGTCCCGCGAACACGCCCCCGATGAACATCGCTTTGGTCACGTTTCTTTTCACGTTCATCCCCGCGTATTGAGCGGCATGAGGGTTATGGCCGACGGCCCGCAGCTCGAGCCCTTGGCCGGTTTTCCACAGGAACGCGTAGCAGAGGACGGCCGCCAGCAAAGCAAAGAAGATTCCCCAATGCACGCGCGCGCTGCCGAACAGCTCGGACAGCCACGCCATGCTCGTTTTCGCCGAATCGTGGATCAGGTACGTCCGCTGCTGCTTCGGCTCCAGCAGGAAGGCTCTGACGATATAGTTGGAGAGATAGAGCGCCATCCAGTTCAGCATGATCGTCGTGATGACCTCGTTGATTCCCCATCTGGCTTTCAGAAATCCCGCAAGTCCGCCCCACAGCCCTGCCAGCAGAGCGCCGCCCGCAAGCGCCAGGGGAGCATGAATATACCACGGCGCCTCCAGCAGGACGCCGACGATCGAAGCCCCCGTCATCCCCATGACGAACTGCCCTTCGGCTCCGATATTGAATAGCCCTGCACGGAAGGCAAAAGCAACGGACAAGCCTGTGAAAATAAGCGGCGTAACCTGGCGAATCGTCTCTCCGAAATCGTACGGGCTGCCGAAAACGTTCCTGAACAAGTGGGAATAGGCGTCAATCGGATTGAACCCTCCTAGCAGCATCACGAACGCGCCGAATAACAGACCGGATAAAATGGCCAATAACGGAATCGCTGCGTTGTCTTTGATGAACCATCGTTTCCAGTCGATCATCCTGCATGGCTCCTTTCCGCATCCTTATCAAGCCGGCTGCCGGCCATCCGCAAGCCCAGCTCGCGGTCGTTCGTCTCCTCCGGCCTCGTCTCTCCTATGATTTGGCCGTCGAAAATGATGAGCACCCGATCCGACAGACTCAAAATCTCATCCAGCTCGTAGGAAACGAGCAGCACGCCCTTCCCTTTGTTCCGCTGCTCCACGATGCGCCGGTGAATGTACTCGATCGCCCCGACGTCCAGGCCCCGCGTCGGCTGGGCGGCGATCAGCAGCTCGGGACCTTTCTCGATCTCCCTGGCGATAATCGCCTTCTGCTGATTGCCTCCCGACAACGCCCTGGCCTGCGTATAGATGTCCGGACAGCGCACGTCGAATTGCTCGACCAGCTCCTGCGCATGCTTATCGATCGCCGCATAATCGAGCAAGCCGTACCTCTTGAACGGCTTCTTGTCGTACGTCCTGAGCGCCATATTTTCCCGCAAGGAGAAATCGAGCACAAGCCCGTGCTTATGACGGTCTTCCGGGATATGGCCCATCCCCGTCTCCGATATTGCCCGGGGAGCCGCATTCGTAATGTCGGCCCCCATCAAGCGCACCTCGCCGCTCTCCGCCTTCCTCAGACCGGTCAGCGCCTGAATCAGCTCGCTCTGCCCGTTCCCGTCCACGCCGGCGATGCCGACGACTTCGCCTTCCCGCACCGTGAAGCTGATCCCGTTCACCGCCGGAGCGCCCTCGCGGCCTTTCACCACGAGCCGCTCCACCTGAAGCACCGGCTTGCCCGGCTCTATCGGCTTCTTGTCGATCGCCATCGATACGCTGCGGCCGACCATCATCTCGGCCAGCTGCGAGGGATTCGTCTCCGCCTTCGCCACGTTGCCGATGACTTTGCCTCTGCGGATGACGGTTACGCGGTCGGCGATCTCCATAATCTCCTTCAGCTTGTGCGTGATCAGAAGAATCGACTTGCCCTGCCGGACCAGGCTTCTCATAATGTCCAGCAGCTCTTCGATCTCGTCCGGCGTCAGCACCGCTGTCGGCTCGTCGAAGACGAGAATGTCCGCGCCGCGGTAAAGCGTTTTCAATATTTCCACGCGCTGCTGCATGCCTACGGAAATCTCCTCGATCCTCGCGTTCGGATCGACGTTCAGCCCGTACTGCCGGGACAAGTCCTCGACCCGGCGCACGGCCTCCCGGTAGGAGATCGAGAATCCGCGGCGGGGCTCGCTGCCGAGAATGATATTCTCGGCCACCGTGAACGGCTGCACCAGCTTGAAGTGCTGGTGCACCATCCCGATGCCCAGACGAATCGCCGTGTTCGGATTGTCGATGAGCGCGGGCTTGCCGTGGATTCGGATTTCCCCCTCGTCGGGCTGATAGAGGCCGAACAGAATATTCATCAGCGTCGACTTGCCCGCGCCATTCTCCCCGAGAATGGCGTGGACTTCGCCCTGGAGCAGGCTTAAATCTATGCCGTCGTTGACCGTAATTCCGGGAAACCGCTTCGTGATGCCTCTCATGTCAACAACTTTTGTCTGCTGCATTTTGAAACCACCTTGTTTCTTGTAAAGTCTGCCGGCCTTATTCCGTCGGCACCTCGATTTCGCCGCTGACGATTTTCGCCTTGTATTCCTCGACCTTATCCAACACTTCCTGAGACAGGTTCGGATTGTCCGCCGGCAAGCCGACTCCGTTGTCTTTGAGTCCGAGCGACAGTACGGTTCCGCCTTGGAAGGTGCCGTCGATTACGCTCTTGGATACCAGCTTGACGGCTTCGTCGACCCGTTTGACCATCGAGGTAAGCGTGACCTCGTTGCCAAAAATAAGCGACTGATCCTTATCCACGCCGATCATCCACACCTTTTGGCCGTTCTTGACCCGATCCTTCGCCTCGTTAAACGCCCCGTTCCCGGTCGAGCCTGCGGCATGGAACAAAATGTCCACTCCGTCGTTGTACAGGGTGGCCGCGGCTGCTTTCCCCAGGTCGGGCTTGTCGAAAGCGCCGGTGTAGTTCACGCTGACCGTCGCATTCGGATTGACGGCGGCTACGCCGGCCTTGAAGCCCGCCTCGAAACGTTTGATAACCGGAATTTCCAGGCCGCCGATAAAGCCGACCTTGTTCGATTGCGTCGTCAGTCCGGCGACCACTCCGACCAGGAAAGAGCCTTCGTGCTCGGCAAACGTTACGGACTGGATGTTCGGCATCTCCACGACGTTGTCGATGATGGCAAATCTCGCATCCTTGTTCTGCTCGGCCGACAGTTTCATAGAATCGGCGATAATATACCCGATGCCCCAGGTCAAATCGTAGTTTTGCTTGGCGAATTGATTCAGATTGGGCAAATAATCGGAGTCCGCCTTGCTCTGCAAATACTTGACTTCGATGCCTGTCTCCTGGCTTAACTGTTGAAGTCCTTCCCAGGAGCTCTGGTTAAAGGAGTTGTCGTTAACGCCCCCGGTATCCGTGACCATGCCGATTTTCAAGCCTTGGCCCGAAGCCGACGGGCTGGAACTTGGCGACTCGGACGACGCGCTCGGCGGCTGGGACGACGGGCTTGCCGCTCCCTCGCTGGAATTCCCTTGGCCGCAGCCGGTCAGCGCAATCATGCACGCAATGGCGAACACAGCCGTATAGGTCATCCACTTTTTCCTCGAATGGCGAATTGAAAACTTCATTGTTTTTCCCCCTTGAATGGTTTCAGCTAACGCTGGAAGTTGTATCGACCGCTGCACGATCCATGAGACGACGCCCTTTCTTCGCGACCCGGACTCGCAGCCTCACCTCCTTCACGGGTCCACTGCGAAATCCGTTTCTCATTCGGACAACATATTTTCCAGCACCGACTCGATCAGCGCCGTAAACCGGGATTTCGCCTTCTCCGAGGTCTGAACGACCTCGTCGTGCGTCAGCGGGTCATTCGTGATTCCGGCGGCCATGTTGGTGATGCAGGACAACCCGAGCACGCGCATTCCCATGTGGCGGGCGACCAGCACCTCCGGCACGGTGGACATGCCTACTGCGTCCGCGCCGAGCTTTCTGAGCATGCGAATCTCCGCAGGCGTCTCGTACGTCGGACCCGACAAGCTGGCATACACGCCCTCCTGCAGCCGAATTCCCAGCGACCGGGCCGAGTTTCTGGCGATCTCCAGCAATTCCCGGCTGTACGCGTTCGACATATCCGGGAAACGCGGCCCCCATTCCCGCACATTGGGTCCGATCAGCGGATTGTTCCCGATCAGATTGAGATGATCGGTAATCGCCATCAGATCTCCCGGCTCGAAATCTTCGCAAATGCCCCCCGCTGCGTTCGTGACGATCAGATCGGAAATGCCCAGCTCGCTCATGACGCGCACAGGGAAAGTGACGTCCTGCAAGGCATAGCCTTCGTAGTAGTGGAATCGTCCCTGCATGACGAACACCGGAACTCCCTGCAGCGAGCCGCTCACGATCTGACCGGCATGCCCTTCAACCGTCGACGTCGGAAAATCGGGAATGCTGCCGTACTTGATCCGGGTCGGCTGCTCCAGCCGGTTCGCCAAATCTCCCAATCCAGATCCCAATATTATTCCTATTTTAGAATTATTTGTTATGTTATTGCGCAAAAAATCTGCCGCCTGTCCCGCTCGTTCCCGATACTGGCTATTCATCTGTTTCACTCGCTTCTATGAAATGATTTGCGGAAGAAAACTTTGTCCATACGGAGGAGGCGCCACCCGGAAATTATCGGCGATCGTTCGGCCGACGTCGGCGAACGAGCCCCTCACGCCAAGAGATTCGCCTTGCGCAATGCCGCGATGACAGCAGAGCAGCGGCACGTACTCCCGGGTATGATCCGTACCCGGATAAGTCGGATCGTTGCCGTGGTCCGCCGTCACGATCAACAGATCGTCGGGCCGCAAGTATTCGAGCGCCTCTCCGATTCTTGCGTCAAACTCTATCAACGCCTTCCCGTATCCTAGCGGATCGCGGCGATGACCGTAATGGGCATCGAAATCTACCAAATTCACAAAGCATAGTCCCGTGAAATCCGTGCGCATGCAGTCGATCAGCTTATCCATCCCGTCCCCGTTGGAGACGGTTCTGATCGACCTCGTTACGCCCTCCCCGTCGAAAATATCGTCGATCTTGCCTACCGCGATACAGTCCAGCCCGCCATCCTTCAATTCGTTCATGACCGTGCGGCCAAACGGCTTAAGCGCGTAATCGTGGCGGTTGGCCGTTCGCGTCCAGCGCCCCGGTTCCCCCGTGAACGGCCTGGCGATCACCCTTCCGACCGCATGCTCTCCGCTTCGCGTCAGTTCTCTGGCCGTTTCGCATATCCGGTACAGCTCGTCTAGCGGCACGACGTCTTCGTGAGCCGCTATCTGAAGAACGGAATCGGCCGAGGTATAGACGATAATCCGGCCGGTTTCCACATGCTCCAGTCCCAGTTCTTCGATAATCTCCGTTCCGGAAGCGCTTTTATTTCCGATCGCCTTGCGTCCCGTTTTTCTCTCCAGTTCCTGCAGCAGAGACTCGGGAAACCCGTTAGGGAAGACGAGAAAAGGGGTATCGACCTGCAGCCCCATCAGCTCCCAATGACCGGTCATCGTATCCTTGCCGCGCGAACGTTCCTCCATTTTCCCGTAATGCGCAAGCGGCGAGGCCTGCGGCTCGATTCCCGGGATCGGCTTGATGCAGCCCAGTCCGAGCTTCTCCAGATTCGGCAAGCGAATGCCGCCCATGCTTTCGGCGATATGACCGAGCGTATCCGCCCCGATGTCGCCGAAGGCCGCGGCGTCCGGCGCCTCCCCGATGCCGACGGAGTCCATCACGATCAGGAATATTCGCGGAAACCGAAAGCGCTCGCTCCTCATTTGCCGACTGACCTTAACGACTGGCTAATCCATTCGTAGGCCAGGCCGCCCAAGAACACCCCGACTATGCCGAGCACTCCGGACAACACCGGGGGCGCCGGCAGCGGCAGCTTGATCATTTTGAATACGATGCCGACGATCAATCCCGCAAGCAAGCTGAGCAAAATTTCTTTAAGCACATGAACACTCCTCTGGCTGAGCAATCGCCGCGCGTCAAGGCTGAACCTTGGTCAGCAGCGATTGGACTTCGATTTTATCCGAAGCGATTCCCACTTCGATGTCTTTCATTTTCTCCCGGATGGCCTGGGGCACGTATTTTTCGTAATGCTGATCGCGAGCGATGCCGACCGCGCCTTCCTTGACGCCCAGAATTTCCGTTTCTCCGTATGGAAGTTTGCCGCCCCGCACGAGACTGAGCGCCCGGAATACCGATTCGTCCACGTTTTTCAGCATCGACGTGAGCACGCTTCCCGGATAGAGCGGGTTTTGATTGCTGTCCACCCCGATCGTATACTTGCCTTCCTCGCTGCCGGCCGCGAGAATGCCAAGCCCGGCGCCTCCGGCAACGTTATAGATGATATCCGCCCCGCCGTCGCGATACTGCCCGTAGGCCAATTCCTTCGCTTTGCTCTCGTCCGCGAAATTGCCGACGTAATCCGCGATCACCTTGACCTCCGGGTCGATATAGGCCGCCCCTTGTTCGTAGCCGGATTTGAAATCGTTGATCAGATCGTCGTCCAGGCCTCCGATAAATCCGATCACCTTGTCGGGATTCGCGCCTGCAAACGACGGGTCGGTCGTGACCATCGCCGCGAACGCCCCCGCAAGAAACGAACCCTCGCTCTGCGAGTAAAGCATCGAATACACGTTAGGCGAATCCGCAACGGACCCGTCGTAGAAAATAAAGCGCTGCTGCGGATAACGTTGAGCCAGCCTCTGCACCGTCTCCGTCAAGGGAAACGTCCCCACGACGATAATGTCGTAATTTCCGGATGAAGACAGTTTGTCCAAATCCGGCTCCCAGGCCGCCGAATCTTTGCCTCCGACAAGCGTCGAGGTTTCGAATCCGTATACCATCCCGCTCTTGCTTAACCCGCGTTCTGCGGAATCGAAGAAGCTTTTGTCGCCAAGGTTACCGCTTACATAGTGAATGACCTTGAGCGCTTGCCCCTCGTCCGGTTCATCCGCCGGGGCCGTTTCCTGCCCGGTGGTGCCGCCTCCGCATGCCGTCAGCGCGAAAGCGCAGATGGCGAACGCCAATACCGAACGCAAACCGAGTCGTCTCACGCGAATCCCCCTTCTCTTTGTCTGCCGCCAGCGACCGCACCCTTACTATCTCACGAATCAAAAAGATGATGTAGTCGGAAAAATCGTGGGAAATGGTGTAAAAATCGTAGAAATGCACAATAGCGATTGATTTTGGGCCGCTCGTATTGTTAACTTGTAATAACTCGCCAGTCAGTCAAGGGAGCTGTTCGGATGAACTTTCTCAACACCGTTTTCGCCAAGCTGCTGCTGTCCTTTTTTGTCATCTCCATCGTCCCGCTGCTTCTCACCCACTGGTTTACGTATACGAATGCCAAGGAAGAGCTGAGCGTCAAGCTTGAACGGGAAACGCTGAATTTATTGGACCAAAAGTTGGAATCGCTTTCATTATTTCTTGCCGATATTCAAAGAATGGTCGACGTGATGGCCTCAGACCCGTCCGTCGCCGATTTTCTCAAGCTGAGGCTCGCCTCTCCCGATTCCCTGCAGCTCGATCGGGCCATTGCGTCCGCCAACGAAATCCGTCCGGAAAATGCAGGCGTGACGATCCTCAACGAGCATGGCGTCGTGCATTCGTTCGGTTACGAAGCATCCGGGCGAATCCAAGATCTGTACGGCGAGCGCTGGCTTCGCTCCCGGCCGGACGACGACGGGAACGCGGATAAAATCTCGATCTCGATCATGCACGACAGACCGTACAGCGCGAACGAGCCGCAGCAGGAAGTGTTCTCGGTCGTACGCCGAATCGGACAGGCCGGCGCGCAGCATTCTGGAACCGTTATCATCGACTTTAACATCGGCGTTTTGCGCAGCCTGCTCAAAAATATTTTTCTGCTCGGAAACATTTATAACGACAACGCCTCGGGAGTGCTCATCACGGACCGGGAAAATCAACTGCTGTATCCCTACTCTGCCGGAACCTATACGAAGGCCGATTATGATTATCTCCAGGAAAACTATTTTCTTATTCAGCGCCGCGACCATCTGACCGGATGGAATTTTACGGCCTATTTCCTGAAGTCCGAGCTGTACAAGCCGATTCTGAAAACACGCAACGTGACGCTGTCGATCACGATGATCAGCATCCTCGTTTGCCAGATTGCGTCTCTCGTCATTTCGAGCAGAATCTCCAAACCGATTCTTCATCTTCGCAGGCTGATGGGGAAGGTGGGGAGAGGGGATTTCGACGTCCATTACCCTTACGAGAGCCGGGACGAAATCGGCGCTCTCGGCAAAGGCTTCAACACGATGGTGCGGCGCATCCAGGATCTCATCGGAATCGTCTACGAGGAGCAGAACCAGAAGCGGCGGGCCGAAGTCGCCGCGCTTCAGTCCCAGATCAATCCTCATTTCCTGTACAATACGCTGGAATCGATCAATTCCCTGGCCCGCACCAACAAGCAGCGGGAAATCAGCCGGATGATCGTTCTGCTGGGCAAGCTTCTCCGCATGAGCATCGGCACATTCGACGACATGGTTACGCTCGCCAAGGAGCTCGATTACGTCAAGCACTACCTGGAAATTCACAAGCACCGAGCCAAAAACGAGTTCGGCTACCGGATCGACATAGAGCCGCAAATGTATCGCTGGTACACGATCAAGTGGATTCTTCAGCCCGTTATCGAAAATGCGCTTATTCACGGCGTCTGCACGGAGAAGCCGAACAGCTTTATCGAGATCAAGGGATGGACGGAAGGCTCCGACGTCTACATCCGTATTAGCGACCAGGGAATCGGAATGACCGAAAGCGCTTTAAGGGCGCTGCAGAGCAATCTGGCCCATCACGCGATGCGCTTGGCCAAACAGGGCGGCAGCATCGGGTTGTTCAACGTCCAGTCCCGCTTGCAGCTTAACTTCGGAGAGCCATACGGCATCCGGGTGGAGAGCGAATACGGCGCGGGAACGGTTGTGACATTCAAATTGCCAAGGAGGGAGACGCCGTGAATGCGACCAAACTGCTCATCGTCGACGACGAATGGATGATTGCCGACAGTCTAAGCACGATGGACGAGTGGGGCGAACGAAACATTACGGTTGCCGGTACGGCCGACAACGGGTTTAGCGCCATCCGGTTTCTGCAGGAGCAGCCCGTCGATCTTGTCATCACCGACATTCGGATGCCGGATATGGACGGCTTGCAGCTGCTTCAGCATATTTACGAGGAGCATCCGAATACGAAGGTCATTATTATTAGCGGCTACGAAGACTTTGCGTGCGCCAGAAAAGCGTTGAAGTACCAAGCGAAAGGTTACGTCTTAAAGCCGATCGATACGGACGAACTGCTGGAGATCGTCGACGGAATACTCCGGGACGCCCCTGACGCAGCCGATGCAGCGGAGCAGGAGGTTCCCCTCACCTACCATGAATCGATCGTCTTGAAAGCCAAGCAATTCGTTCGGGACCGGCTGGAACAGCCGCTCTCGCTTTCCGATGCGGCCGAGCACGTGAACCTGACTCCGCACTACTTCGGACAAATCTTCAAGAACGAAAGCGGAATGCCGTTCACCTCCTACCTGACGCAGACAAGAATGGAGAAAGCCTGCGAGCTGCTGAAGGACCCGAAATTGAAAATTTACGAGGTGTGCGAAAAAACCGGATACATCGACGCCAAATACTTCTCCAAAGTATTTCAAAAAACTTACGGCATGACGCCCAACGAGTTCAGGCAGAAAAAGGGGACCGGCTGAACCGGCTCGCCGGCAGCGCCGAGAGGCTCCGCGGTTATCCGCGGAGCCTCTCTTATTTGCATGCTGTCGTTCGGACTTAAGCCTCTTCCGCCACGAAACGGTTTGTCAGCGAGCCGAGCTTCTCGATCTCGATCGTGACGACGTCGCCGGGCTTCAGGTATACCCGCTTCTCCTTCGGATAGCCGAGCACGACGCCTTCCGGAGTGCCCGTAAGGATGACGTCGCCCGGCTCCAGCGTGAGATGCTGGGAAATGTAGCTGACGATCTCGTCGCAACGGAAGATCATGTCCGACGTGTTGGAATTTTGGCGCTGCTCGCCGTTCACGAACGTTTGAACGGACAGGTTGTTCGGATCGCCTACTTCGTCCGCCGTAACGAGATAAGGGCCGATCGGGCTGAAGCCGTCGCCGATCTTGCCGAGCATCCACTGCGGCGTGCGAAGCTGCAGATCGCGGGCGGACAAGTCGTTCACGCAGCAATAGCCGAACACGTGTCCCAGCGCCTGTTCGCGGGAGACGTATTTCGTCTTCTTGCCGATGACGATGACGAGCTCCGCTTCGTAATCGAGCATAGCGGTCGAGCGCGGAATGGCGATGTCCTGGCCGTGTGCGGCAATCGTATTGTGGAACTTGTTGAACAGAATCGGGTACTCGGGAATCGCCGCCTTCGTCTCCTCCGCATGCTTGCGGTAATTGAGGCCGACGCAGATGATTTTCTTCGGCTCCGTCACGCACGGCCCGAATTCGAGCGCGTCCTCTTGCAGCCATGCGGAGCTGTCCGCGGGCGCAGCCGCGGCCAGATCGGCAAGCGCCGCTACCGCGGAAGCTCCTTGAGAGATCGCCTCCATGACGGAAGCCGGAGCCTCCCGTCCCGCCGCGGCGGCAGCCGTCGATACGTCCAGTACGCCGCACTCGGTCTTCACGCCGAGAGCCGGCGCCCCTTGCCGAATAAAGGTGAGCAGTTTCATTCTACTGATTCCTCCTGATTATCGTATGAATAAGTTTTCGATACCGCTAGGCATTCTTGCCGAACACAACTCCGCCGTCGATGTACAGCGGTGAACCCATCATGAACTTCGACTCGTCCGAGGCCAGGAACAACGCGGCTTGGGCCACGTCGGAGGGGCGGCCGAGATCGCCGCTGAGCTGGCGGGTTTTCAGCGAGGCGTACGCCGCCTCGGGGTCTTCGTAAGACTCGGCCAAGTATTTCTCCACGAACGGAGTCAGAATCGTTCCCGGGAGCAGCGCGTTGACGCGGATGTTGTACGGCGCGTAATCGACCTGCATCGATTTCGTCAGCGCCAGCACCGCCCCCTTCGTCGCGGAATACGATGCGCGCTTGGCCAGTCCGATCTCCGCAATGCAGGACGACATGTTGATGATCGATCCGCTGCGCTGCTCCATCATGATCGGGAGCACGTACTTGGAAGGCAGGAAAACGCCGCGAATGTTGACTCTCATTACGCGGTCCCATGCTTCCGGCTCGATCTCGTGCAGCCTGCCGACGCCGCTGATTCCTGCGTTGTTGAACAACACGTCGATCCGGCCGTATTTCGACTTTACGGCTTCCGCCATCGCGGCCGCCTGTTCCGGATCGGTCACGTCCGCGGGAATGCAGACCGCTTCCCCGTCGGCTTCGGCGATCATTCGGACGGTTTCTTCCCCCTTCGGCCCGGTCAGATCGTTAACGACAACCGTCGCGCCTTCCCGCGCGAACAGGACCGCGGCGCTCTGCCCGATCCCCGAGCCCGCTCCGGTAATGAGAGCGATTTTGTTCGCCAATCTTGCCATCTGCTACGTCACTCCTTCTCTTCAATCGGCCGGATGCATCGCCGTGCTTAGACGTCCTGCCAGACTTACGACTTCTTCCTTCGCCCGTTCCCGAGACTCCTCCCACTTATGCAGCGGAATCGACGCGCTAACGGCGGCTACCGCCGCCCCTCCCGAGTCCAGTATCGGCGCCGCAACGCAGCAGAAGCCCATCACCGACTCCTGTTCCTCCGTCGCGAAGCCCGACGACCGAATCGCTTCCAACTGCGCCATCAACACGGCTCTCGACTTCACGGTATTCGGAGTCAGCTCCTCCAGCCGCTCTCCGATCGCGCCCTCCACTTCTTCGCGGGGCTGCCAAGCCAGCAGCGCTTTCCCCAATGCCGTCGCATGGGCCGGAAACCGCATCCCGGGCTCGGACACAAGCTTGACGCGGGAAGGCGCTTCGACCTTCGCCAGATAGAATACCTGGTCCCCTTCCAGCTTCGCGAGCTGAAGCGTCTCTCCGAGCATGTCCCGGGTTTTTCCGGCCTCTTCGCGAAATCTGGCTTCCAGATCAAACTGGCCGACGAAAGCATGACCCAGTACGCCGAGCACATGCCCCAGGGAATAGGCGTCGTTCGAATCTTTGCTTACCCAGCCGAGTTCCTCCAGCGTATGAAGAAGGACGAACATCGAGCTTTTGTTCAGATCGAGCCGCTTCGACAGGTCGATTAACCGCAGCTTACCCGGCTCCTGGCGGATAAGCTCCAGAATGTTGTGTGCTCTCTCCAAAGCGGGAGCCCAGTACTTTCGATCGCTGATGGTATCCCTCCGCCCATTTGGTTTATTTAGATAAACTAAAGTTTATTCAGATGTACCTCCATTGTAGACAGAGGCGGATCGCCCGTCAAGGCGTACCTGACTTTCACCGCAAAATAAAAGGGCGACCGCAAGCATAGACCGCAGTCCCGCTCACGAATCAGCCCCTTCATGCTTTCAGGCGGGTTGCGCCGCCCTTAAATCCGTTGCAATCGATACACCCTTGCGGCGTTGCCGCCGAAAATATCGTCCCGTGCGTTCTCCGGCAATCCCGCGATCAGCGCCTCGAGCGTCGTTACCGTATCCGCGTATTCCCCGGCCAACCGGCAAACCGGCCAATCGCTGCCGAACAGAAGACGGGACGGACCGAAGACGTTCACGAGATGATCGACGTAGGGGCGAAGCGCCTCGACGAAATCCGCACCCTTCGGAACCTTCGTGATCATTCCCGACAGCTTGCAATAGGCTTCGGGGAAACTCGCGATGTCCGACATCGCCTTCATCCAATTGTCCCGATCTTCTTCCCGGTGAGTCGGGCCCCCGATATGGTTGACGACGACTCGCAACTCCGGCTCCGCTTCGAGCAGCTTCGCGGCGTCCGGC
The DNA here is from genome assembly GCF_003001675.1 of Cohnella sp. SGD-V74. Classification (GTDB taxonomy): domain Bacteria; phylum Bacillota; class Bacilli; order Paenibacillales; family Paenibacillaceae; genus Cohnella. The sequence goes on from NZ_PVYW01000025.1 coordinate 24,427, forward strand.
AGTTGCGCCGCCCCCATCAGCAGATCGACCGGGAAGCGGCGCTGTGCCAGGATGCGCAAAGATTGCCGCAGCCGCTCCGACAGGCGCAGCCGTCCGTCTTCGTCCCGCGGCCAATCGGGACGGATGCCGACGAACAGCGGATGGGCCGCGAGTCTCGTCAGCGTCTCTTCAAACTCCGGGGATTCAAGATCCATCCAACCGACTACGCCGGCAATGGTTTCTTCTTGCTCGGCCAAGCCTAGCAGGTACTTCGCTTCCGCAACGGTCGGAGCCGCCTGAACGACGACAGACGCGCGCACGCCGCTGGCCCGCAGCTCCGGCGCCGCCCTCTCCGGCAAATAGTCTTCGTACAGGAGTCCTCCGTCAGGACTCAGCCACCCGTAATCCCCTCGGCTCAGAAGCCAGTAATGCTGGTGGGCATCGATTATCGCTCTCATTGTCCATTTACCTCCACGCTGACGATCTCTTCCAGCTCGCGCCAGATCCGTTCCTCTTCCGCCGTATCCGCCCAAGGCTCGAAATGGGGCTCCATCGCGCCATGCCAATCCTGCGGCGTATTTGCCGTCGCGAGCAATCCTTTGCGAGGCGGCTCTACCTGGGCCGGAAGCTCCTGGTAAGAGAAAATAAACCGTTCGAAGCTGCCGATGATGTAGTACTTGCTGAATCCCCTCGGCTTCTCTTCTTGCAATTGATAATGCAAAAATACATAGCTGGCATATTGCTCCGGCTTCAATCGGGCGAGGCTGCCGACGCGCTGCCGGGGCTCGTAGCCGGGCCGCCTCCATGGAACGTCTTCCGACGGCTCGTCATCGTGAAAAATATCATTCAGCCGCACCTCGAATCTGTCGCCGCTTTCTCCTCCCGGCCACGGCTCGAGCAAACGCTCGATCTCCTCGTTCCAGAAGCCCCGATCCTTTCCGCGCTTCTCCCGATATTCCGCATAGACCAGAAGCAGCCGCCCGAAGCGGAAGACGGATAGGCGCTCAATCCCGTCCTCCCGGGCCGAGCGGGATACGAGCGAGAAGCGTCCGGTTTGCAGCCGCCGAACGACTTCCTCCTCTTGATTCGATTGTGTCTGCGATACGAGCATAACCCGCTCCATGCTTCTCTCTCCTCGTATAGTATCTTGTGAAAGCTTATATGTTTTATATAACATACCGGATGAATAATCAACGAGACGATCAGCGCGAAGCGTTTGCCTTGAAGACGCGGATCCGTCTATGGCCTCTGCGGTTCGCGCCGCAGGCCGTTCAGCCGTATTCGCATAGCGGGCCTCCGATTCAGCTTTCTTCCTTCCGGAAAACCGCCGACAAATCGACGGTCAAGCAGGCCACGGTAGCGGCCACAAGCACATCCTCCTCCGACCAGGTCGCCAGCAGGCGATACTCCCCATCTACGATCGCGAACTGCTCCACGAGCCGATAGACGGGATCGACCAACCAATACTCCCCGACTCCGAATTTCTCATAGGTCGACTTCTTGAGCGTCTTATCCCTCCGCGCCGTGCTCCCCGACAAAATTTCCACGACCAGATCGGGAGCGCCGTATACGTAACCGTCCCTGATAATTCCCCTGTTCTCCCCGCGAATGTATAAAATGTCCGGCTGCAAAATGTTCTCCTCGTCAAAATGAACGTCCATCGGGGCCAGCAAAATGACGCCGTCCTCCGAGCAGGCGGAATGGAACGCAATATACAGGCGCCCAAGCGCATCTTGATGCGAGAACTTCGGCGAGGTTAGAAAATCGTATCTCACGCCTCCGATAATTTCGTATCTCTCGTCGATAAAATAAGTGCCGTGCGTCTCCTTGACTTTACCCGGCTTCTCCTTCTTGCCCTCGCTCATCGCCATCTTCCTCCTCGTACGAAAACACCCCGCAAAGCAACACGAAACGTGTCTCTCTTTGCGGGGTGCTTCCCCATCGTTTTCCCTTATTATGGTCGAAAAAGAGCAGGCCTGTCAATTCATTGCCAGATCGGCTTACGGAACTTCGAGGACAAAAGGAACGACGAATACTTCGCCGCCGCGCTTGAACTGTCCCCACAGCTTATACGTTCCGCTCTCGGGAAAATCGATAGAGAACAACGCTTGCGGCCCGGAGGAGAGAGCATTGACCGGATGAACGTGAATGTACCTCTCGACCAGGGGATCGGTGGCGACGACATGCCCGACCGCGCCGAGATACGGCTCGAGATCGCGAACCGGCTTCCCCGTCTTCCGGTCGCGAAACGTAAATGCGATCGTGGAGGGCATGCCCGCCATTAGATGTCCGAGATGCAGCTCGACCTCCATCCCTCGCACGACGGTCTTCAGGCGCTTGCTCGCTTGAACCGCCGCCTCGCCTTCCGGCTCCGCTCCTTGAACGAATATCCGCTCGGCGCGGGTCAGCTGGATCATGCCGATCGGCATGAAGTCCGCGAACAGCCGATACTCTCCCCCAGTCGGAAACGTCATGCCGATGCGAAACCTCCCCTGCCCCTCGTAATCCGGATGGACGTGCACAAATTGCGACAAGTCCCGGCTGATCGCGATCAGATGCAGCTTTTTCTCGTGATTGATCTCGTAATCGGCGACAGGCAGACCGTCTCCGCCGGTAATCGTCAACGTCAGCCGCGCTTGTACGCCTGCTTCCGGAACGCCGTCCCATTCCCACTCGATCCGAACCTGTCGTTCGGCATCGCTTTCCTGCTGAACGCCGTCATGCGTATGCATCTGCGACAGCATCATCGGATCGAGCAAAGGGTCCTGCATCTCTTTCGGAACTTCCGGCAGCGCCATCATCATCTCCGCCATGCTCGCGTCCGGATCGGCCGACGATGAGGGACTCCGCGCGAACGCTTCGTCGCCTCCTCCGTCCGAGACGCTTTTCCCCAGCAAGAGCAGTGCCACCGCCAACAATCCTGCGAACACAGCCGTTTTCCACGTTTTCGCCATTGCGCGTTCACCTCTCTCGCCCCATTGTAGCGAACGCAGGTAAAGTTTCAGGCCTGTTTTCGTCCGGTTACGGTAAAGAGTCGGTTAATCGAGCATTCATAATGTCATATTTTCTAACATATCTATTGCAGAAATCTTACGTCACCCTTTATATTAAATAGAAAAACGATCGTCAACCCCATCCGCGGAGGTGCGCTTATGCCGGGAGAACTCATACTGACAGTGGACGACGAAGTGAAGATCGGCGAGCTGGTTGGCCTGTATTTGCTGAAAGACGGATTTCGCCACCGCACCGCGCTAAGCGGCCGGCAAGCGCTCGAGATCGCGAAGAAAGAGCAGCCGTCGCTGATCGTGCTCGACGTCTTCCTGCCGGATATGGAAGGCTACGAGCTGTGCGTGAAGCTCCGCCAGATGACCGACGTGCCGATCATGTTTCTGACCTGCAAGGATTCGGAGACCGACAAGGTCGTCGGCCTGTCCGTCGGAGCGGACGATTACGTGAGCAAGCCGTTCAGTCCCGTCGAGCTGATCGCCCGAATCAAAGCCCAGCTGCGCCGGGACCGCATCGTCCACGACCGCCGGACCGACGAGCCCGCCGTCCTCGCCACCGAACGCCTCCGGCTTCACGTGAATGCGCACGAAGCCTACCTGAACGACGTCAAGCCCGAGCTGACGTCCAAGGAGTTCCAGCTTCTCTCCTACTTGATGCAGAACGCCAAGCGGGCTCTGCCGGCCGACAGGCTGCTGAACCACGTCTGGGGCTACGACAGCCACCTCGATACGAAGACGCTCAAAGTCCACATCGGCCAGCTTCGCAAAAAGATCGAGCGCGACCCCGCCAACCCGAGCGCGATCGTCACCATTAGAGGTTTGGGGTACAAATTCGATGAGCCGCTTCTCTAGCCTGCGAAGGTTTGCCCATCCCCGAACCTTCTCCTCGCAGCTGCTCGCCAGTATGCTGATCGGTTCTCTCGTCCCTCTTCTTCTGATCTCTCTGTTGGCCGGCCAGACGATCCGCTCCCAACTGCGCAACATGAACGAATTAAGCGCGGACTGGTCCGAGCGCAACTATATTATCGCTTACGAGGCGAACATCCAGGAGCAGGTGAACGCGATCGGCGCCGAGCTGCGGCAAGTCGAGACCGCCGTGCTCGTCGCCAAGTCGATGGCCGAATCCCTCTTCTCCGACCGCGGCCGGGAACAATCCATCTCCCCGCTTGCGCTCGTCTACGACAAGCGCACCCGAAGCTTCCGGGAGCCTCGGCCGGACGGCCTCGGCACCGTCTCGATTTCGTTCGCGTCCGGGGCGGGGAAGCCGACGTTCGAACAAACCCGGGATTTGGCCATGGTCAAGCCTTTGTATCCGATCTTCAAGTCGATTCAGTCCAACAATCCGACCATCGTGAACATGTACTATATTCATCCCCAGTCGGGCAGCTTCTTCTATCCCGAATACGACGGTCCGGCGGAGAAGGACATGGGGCCGATCCAGGATCTTACGACTTACTCCTTCTACTTCCAGGCGCTGAGCGTGCCGCCGGGGCAAGAGCGGATCGTCTGGACGAAGCCGTACTTCGACATTACGCCCCGCGGGTGGATGTTCACCGCCACGACTCCGGTATACGATTCTTCCGGCAAGCTGAGGGGAGTCGTCGCCGCGGACGTCCAAATTCAGCGCTTCGTCAAAAATGTGCTGGACGCGAGGTTCGCAGACGAAGAAGGCTTCGCGCTGCTGCTGGACCAGGAGTACGATCTCATCGCCGTCCAGGACCGGGGCGCGGACGAGATCGCCAAGCTGGACATGGCTTCGCTGTTCGGTCCGGGCCACGACAACGGGTTTCGCAACCTGCCGCTCCTCGGGGAACAGCATGAAGTGTTCAGCCGGAGAATCCCGTCGACGGGATGGATTCTCGGGTATATCGTCCCCGAACGGAAATTGCTGGAGCCGGTAAACGCGGCCTCCGAGGAGCTGCAGCGCAATTCGGGCGAGAAGCTGTTCGGTCAATTGGCGCTGCTCTCGGGGCTGGCCGTCGGACTCAGCCTGCTGCTCGCCTACTACATGCAATCCAGATTGGCCCGCCCCGTCTCCCTGCTGTCGGACGCTTTCGCCCGCATGGAGGACGGAACTTTCGAAGGCAAGCTCCACGATACGCAGACGATGGAATTCAATCATCTGCTCAACGCCTTCAACCGCATGTCGGCCAAAATCAGGGCGCTGCTGGAGGAGCAATCGGCGCTGAATCAGGAGCTGGAGCACAAAGTCGACAAGCGCACGGAAGAGCTGCGCGTCATGAATCAGGAGCTGGAGCTGCGGATCGACCAGCTTATTCGCATGGAGAGCTGGCGTAAACGGCTGTTCATGAACATCTCCCACGACCTGAAGACGCCGATTACGCTCATTCGCGGCTACGTAGAAGCGATCAACGACGGCACGATCCCGCCCGAATCGGTCGGAAGCTTCCTCCGCCGTATCGACGAAGAGACGCGGACGATTACCCGGTTCGTCCGCAATCTGACCGAGCTCAGCATGCTGGAGACTCGGCAGCAGCAAGCCTCCTTCGAATCGCTGGCAATTCGGGACTTGTACGCGGCCACTGCGGACAAATGGTCGGCATTCGCTTCCGTGGAGAAGCGCGAATTTCGCATCTCGCCTCTGCCGCCGGACGAACGAGCCGTCGTGAACGTCGATCGCCATCTGATGGCCAGGCTGCTCGACAATCTGATCGAGAACGCGATGAAATACTCGGCGGCCGGCTCTCCCGTCGCTTTCGAATGCCGGGTGGACGAGGATTGCGCGGCGCTGTCCGTCATCGATTCCGGCGCCGGCATTCCCGAAGCCGAGCTGCCCCATGTATTCGATTCCTTCTACCGCGTGGACAAGTCGCGCAACAGTCACGTGCCCGGCAGCGGACTCGGGCTCGCTATCGCCAAAGAGATCGCCGCCATGCACGACAGCCGCTTGACCGTCTCCCTGAACGAAGGCGCTCCGGGCTGCACGTTTACTTTGATCATGCCTATCCTCCTGAACAACCGGGATTAACTCCGCACCGGAATGTCCGTGATTCCTCCTCCGCATCTCCGTCCCGGAATGTCCGGGATCGGCCCTCCCGCCCTCCGCACGCCAAAGCGCGGCGATCCGTCCAACCGCCGGATCGCCGCGCCCTCTTTTATTTCACGTCTTCCACCTTCGCCAGGTCGAGCGTCGGAGTTTCATCGAAGAAGTTAAACGGCTTGATCATCGCCGTCACCCATTCGGTCGGCATGATCGGGAATTCCTCGGCGCGCATGACGTGCGTCGTTCCCGTCGTCAGCCAGACGACCGTGTCGGTGTTCTCGATCTTCCGGTTTTGCGCCGTCCACATTCCGAGCCCGGTGTCCTTGTTATGCGCCGGATATTTGCCCTCCGAATACAATTCATCTTTCTTGTACGGAGTTACGAATACGTGATTGGAAATAAATTCAGCGCGCTTGAGCACGTAATCGGTCTTCGTGAACAGCGGCTCCTCCGCGAAAGGATGCGTTCCTCCCGCATACGGAATGACTTGATATCCGGTCGAGTACCCCTGCCTGTTCTTGGCTCCGCTCGTGTTCGAGACGAGGACGATTTTGTCCGGATCGAACTTCTGGATCGCCTGCTGTTCCGTCTTGTACGTTTTGTTCACCGTGATCATCTCGCTCCGGGCGAATTCAGGATCCGCTACCGAGACGGCCTTCGGCAGGATTTCGCCGACCGAGTTGGCCAATCCGTCCACATCGAGATCGAGCCGCAGGCTGAAGATGTGCTGGTGCGTCGGCGCTACGATGTTGGCATCGACGAGCGTACCGTTGCGCGTATCCTCCTTCGCGGTCGGGTCCTGCATCGTCTTGCTGTCGACGGCCTTCGCCTGGGCGAGTCCAGTCGCGCCGACCATGATCTTGATCGTTCCGTTCTGCAGGAACACCCAATCGAGAATGTAGTCGTAGTTGCCGATCGTAGCGATGTTCCGCAGCACGAGCTCGCGGCGCTCGCGGGCATCCCCGTTGTGCGACCATTCCGCATCGGCATAGCGCTCGAACAGCGCGAACGCCTTGTCAATCACCTTGGCCTTGCCCTCCGTGTCGTTGATCGCAGCGCTGAAATACGTCGCGTTCTGCGGCGCGTCCGCGCCTTCGTTGAGCGGCCGGGACGACAAGCCGATGCCGTACTCGCCCGCGTCCATGAAGATTTTGTACAGCCACGCCGGAGAAGGGTCGCCGTAAGGAACCATCATGCCGCCGATGAAGCCCTCGTACATGATTTTGCGCTTCGTGCCGTTGTCGTCGAAGGAAACCGTCGAGACGATCGGTCCGACCCGGGGATCGAGGCGGAAGTGGAACTTGAAGTTCTGCCATTCGATCATCGTGCCCTTGACGTTAAAGCTCGCTCCCTTGGGCTGGGAGATGATAAGCGGCTTGAGTTGATCGGTCCGCTTGCTCTTCACGACTTTGGAGTAATCGTTGGGGTCCTCGGACACCGGTGGATTGCCGTAGTCGTAGATTTTGAGCACCTTTTTCTTGTCGAGATCCACGAGGAACGCCAGACCGTCGATCGGGTGGGCGTTCCAGTTGGCGTCGAGACCGAACGCCCTGGCCGGCACGGACATGGCCAGGCGCGATCCCGGCGGAGTCAGCTCCGGACCGTAATCGCCAAGCGGGCCGTCGGCGAACGTCAGCTTATCCAGATCGGTGAAGCCGTGCTTGGCGAGCACCTCGACCGCGGCCTTGTCGTTCTTGACGATCTCGGTCGTCTGCCCCCATTCGGTGTAGATCGGCCAGCCCGTCTTCACGGCCTGCCAAGAGATCACTTTGCCGTTGTCGAGATCGACTACGCCCTCGTAGGGCTTGCCGCCCTTGATCGCGTTGAAGGTCGCGTGTCTCGGCAGACCCGGGGAGCCCGGACGATCATCCCATTCCCACACCTTCAGCTTGTCGGGCTCCTCCAGCTTGATTTCCGCGAAGTACAGATCCTCGCTCCCGTACGAAGACGCCTTGACAATCGAAGCGGCTTTCTCGATTTCTTCCGGCGTCAGCGGATTCAGCGGATGATAGACGATTTTCTGAATAGCCGCCGAAGACAGCCCCGTATCGAACAATCCCGGTATGAAGCTCGTGCAAGACAACGCCACTGCCAGCACCGTAGACGATGCAACCAACTTTTTATGCTTCATGGTTCCCCTCCATACCCCTGTTTTGTACAATCCCCAACCTCAACCGCGCGGTTATGTTAGGAATTCTAACACCCAAAGGTAATAGAAACAGGAGCAGAAGGTAAAGATCGGCTTACAGTTTGGTAAATTTACGAAACGCGGACATCCGCATTCTGCACAGCCCGCTCCCAAGCGTCCACGCAGACCGGGTCGAAGTGCGTCCCTCTATGCTCGCGAAGGAAAGCCATCGCTTCCTCGCGGGACATCGCTTTCCGGTAGGCACGGTCCGAGGTCAACGCGTCGTACACGTCGGCCACGGCCACGATTCTGGCCATAAGCGGGATCTCCTCTCCCCGCAGCCGATCCGGGTAGCCTTGGCCGTTCCATTTCTCGTGATGCGACCGGATGATCTCCAGCTCTTCCTTCATGAAGCCGAGCCTTCTGCACATCTCATAGCCGCGCACCGGATGCCGCTCGATAACCGCCCGTTCCTCCTCCGTCAGCCGGCCCGGCTTGTTCAGAATGTCGTCGGGAACGTCGAGCTTGCCGATGTCGTGGACGATCGTACCGTGCGACAAGGCCCGCAGCTGGTCCGGCCTGAGCTCCAACTGCTCGGCGATCTGCAGGGCATACAGCGTCACTCGGAGATTGTGCCCCGCCGTATACACGTCCTTGCTCTCGGTAGCGGCCATGAGCGCTTTGACGCTCGGAGAGATCGAGTCGGTGACTCTCTCGATCGGGTCCGTCGCGAACAAAGCCCGCAGCGCGCCGGCGAGCGACTTGTTGGCCGCATACTGCTTCTTCAAGCCGATCAGCATGGCGATCATGGAAGCCAAAAGCAGAAAATGATACAGCCACCAGCTGAGCCGCCACGTCTCCCCCGTAACCATGATCAGCTGCGAGACGACCATCCAGCCCGAGCTGTACACGATAGCCATCTGCAGCGGAAACTTCGAATATTCGTAAGCCTGATAGTAGCGGTACATCGTATGGAAATTAAGCGCAATGACGACGACTGTAACGAGGCCGTTAAGGGGATACACGTTCAGCCGAATGAAGGAGACGGCGTCGGGATAGGCGAGCGATGCCGCCCCGAGCGCAGCGAGCACGATCGTCCAGAGCGGAAGCAGCGTTCTTTCGCGCCGCGAAAAATAACGAACCAGGCGATGGTCGGAGGGCAGCGCGGACAGCCATAGCCAGAACGTGGCCAACAGAACGCTGAGCGGCGCTGTAACGCCGGGAAGATGGGTCGCGTGCAGCATCAGATTCGGCGTGGACAGACCATGGACCATGAAGACTTCGGCCAGAGAAACGAAAGCAAGCGCAAGAAAACCGACTTTGGCGTTGCGGACCCGACGTCCGGCGATGCCGACGGCAAAGGCGATGAAGACCGCCAATAGAGCGACAACGCTTACAACATAGAAGTGTCCCGCGGGTAGATGGAGCGATACGTCCCACGCTTGTCTTCTCATGAATTCATAGAGCAAATACGGGAGCAGGATGCCCGCAATCGGACCGGCAAGCGTTCTGAGCTTCATCGCGCACTACACCTCGCTAGGTTGGGAAGAATGTCCAATAAGGATGTTACACACAGTGTAACATCCTTCGCGCGAATTCAACAATATGCGACGGCATTCGCCCAAGACCGACCCCAATGCCGGTGCTAATAGTGATGTAAATCAGGTTGCTGTTATCGCTCGTTCTGGTTATCTTTTATGGCTCAGTTCTATCGTCAACGTAAATCATATATTGAACAAATAGAATTTTTACAATTACATCCACTAAAAAAATAAGAAACCCTTGATTTATCAGCATTCCTGACAAGTCAAGGGTCTCATTTAGTCTCAATTACTATAGTTACTCACAACGATTTCCGGCGGTCGAACGTTACACCTTATAAGCCTTCATAGCCTTCACGATTTCCTTCATCGAAGGACGCTTGCCGTACATCAGCACGCCGACGCGATAGATCTTCGCGGAGAGCCAGCCGATGGCCAGAATCGAAGCGATCAGAATGCCGATGGACAAGGCAATCTCCCACCAGGCCGGTTCCGCAACTCCGATTCGAAGGAACATAATGAACGGAGAGAAGAACGGAATGTACTGACAGACAACCATCAGCGTGCTGTCCGGCTGGTTCAAGCCGAAGATGGCGATATAGAAGCCGACGAGCGTCAGCATCGTGATCGGCATGACCGCCTGGCCGAGATCCTCGGTCCGGCTGACGATCGATCCGATCGCGGCGAACAAGGTCGCGTACAGGAAGAAGCCGGCCAGGTAGAAAAATATCGCGGAGATCAGCAGCAGCGGATCGATCGAGCTCAGATCGAAGCCGAAGTTCTTCAGAATGTCCGAGTTATGCGGCAGCGACAGGTTCGCCACCAGCGCGCCGACCAGAATGACGATCTGGATCATGGCGACGAGGAACGTTCCGAGAATTTTCCCCCACATCTGCTTCAGCGGAGACACGCTCGTGACGATGATTTCCATGACGCGGGAGCTCTTCTCGGCCGTAATCTCGGTTGCGATCAGCTGTCCCGTGATCATGACGGCCATGAACAGCATAATGATCATGACATACGTAAGCGCGATAGCGACGCCTTGCTCCTCCTCGGTTTTACCTTCCTCATTCGTGAAGCTGACCTTCTGGGTCTGGAACGAAACGGGAGCGTGCAGCTGCGCTTTCTGCGCATCGGTCAGCCCCGCTCCGTCAAGAACGGTATCGTACTTCACCTGCTGGAGAGCCGCCGTAAGAGAGGACGAGGTTCCTCCCTCGAACGCGCTCTTGGAGTTGTACGTCACTTTCGGGAACCCGGCCACGGCGTCCTCCTGGAACGTCAAGTAGCCTTTAATGTCGCCGTTCTCAAGCGCGGACTTCAGCTGCTCCTCGGACGCGATGCCGACCAGCTCAACGCCGGGCTCCGGCAGCTTCGCGTAGTGGCTCTTGAGCCCTTCCACGACCTGCGTCTGCTGCCCTTCCGCGTAGCCGACTTTCGTTGCGCCTCCGCTGCCTCCGCTCAGCTTCTCGATCAGGTAGGGCAGGTTGCCCACCACGACGAGCAGAAGCGCGAGCACCACCGTCATAATAATAAATCCTTTGCTGCGCAGCTTGTTGCGCATCGTAAACGACATTACCGTCCATAAGCTGTTATTCATGGCTCTCACCTACCGTTTTAATAAAGATTTCGTTAAGCGTCGGCTCCAATACTTCGAAACGGTTAACCGGTCCTTGATCCAGAACGTGCTTCAGAATGCTCTGTCCCACAGCCGGGGAATCCACCTTCAACTCGTAGCCGCCATGCTCGTGCAGGGTGACCTGCCTGACGCCCGGGATCTTATCCAGCCCTTCGATCTTCCCGTCGGCCGTAACGATGACTCGTTCTTGCGGGAACTTCTTCTTGATCTCCTTGATCGGGCCTTGCAGCACCGGATTGGATTTGTGCAGAATCGTAATGTTGCGGCACAGCTCCTCGACGTGCTCCATCCGGTGCGTCGAGAATACGATGCTCGTGCCTCCGTCCCGCAGCTCTTTGACCGTCGTTTTCAGCAGCTCCACGTTGACGGGGTCAAGTCCGCTGAACGCCTCGTCCAGAATGAGGATTTTGGGCTTATGGATAACGGCTGCGATAAACTGGATTTTCTGCTGGTTGCCCTTGGACAGCTCTTCGACCTTCTTGTTGTAATACTCCGGCACTTGGAACTTCTCCAGCCACAGCTTCAGGTTCTTGTCGGCGTCCTTGCGGGACATGCCGCGAAGCTGGGCGAGATACATAATCTGCTCGCTTACTTTGATCTTCGGGTACATGCCCCGCTCTTCCGGCAAGTAACCCAGCATGCTCAGCTGCTGCTCGCTGTAGGAATTGCCGAGATAGCGAATGTCTCCCTCGTCCGGCAGAATCAAGCCTAGTATCATGCGCATCGTTGTCGTTTTTCCCGCGCCGTTGGCGCCCAGCAATCCGTAAATTTCCCCTGCCGCTACTTCGAAGCTAAGACCGTTCACGGCCCTCTTGTCGCCATAATTTTTAATAATTCTGTCTACTTTTAACGGATTCATCGTCTTGCTTCCTCCTTCCGAATTAAACAGCTCAATATATCTTCCAGATCCATGCGCTGGACGGCCAGCACTTGGAATCCGTTGTCCCGGCAATACGCTTCTCCCCGTTCGGGTTCGTCCACTTCCAGCCTGTAGAGACCCGGTCCCGCTTCCGTCAGCCCTTGAAAGCCGGGAGTTCGCTGGAGCATCTCGCTGCCGCCCTTCTGGGCGTATTCAATCTGCACGACGATCGTTCGCCAATCGTCCAGCAGCCGGTCCTTCTCATAGAGGCCGAGGACTCTCCCCCGGTAGATAAACAGAATGTAGTCGGCAAGCCTCTTGATCTCCTCAAGAATGTGGGTGGCCAGCACGAGCGTCCGGTCTCCTGGCTCCATATAGCGCCCGAGCTCCTGAAGCATCGTCTTCCAAGCGAACGGGTCCAGTCCGGATGAAGGTTCGTCGAGCATGAGCAGCTCCGGATCGTGCGCCATCGCGATGGACAGCTCGGCTTTGCGCCTCATGCCCTTGGACATCTTGGACAGTCTGATCCCGCCGTCTACGTCGAAGTGGCGAAGCAGCTTGCGATACTTCTCCCAATCCCACCCCGGATACCAGCGGGAAGCGAACTTCGCTTTCTCGTCGGCGGTCAGATGGTTCTCGTGGGCATGAGGGTTTTCCGCAAGGAATCCGATTCGGCTCTTGTACTGATCCTCCTGGTTCCCGTTCAGCGGCGTGCCCAGCACTTCGGCTTCTCCCGACAGTACCGGCTCGAGCCCGAGCAGAGCCCGGAACAGCGTGCTCTTGCCGGAACCGTTCGGCCCGACGATCGCTGTTACCATCCCTTTGGGAATGTCGCAGTCGATCGGCCCGAGGGCAAATCTGTCATGCTGCAGCTTCATTCCGCGCAGGGAAATCGCGGCTTCCATATTTGCAACCGTCATGTGGCATCCCCCCCTCTTTCCGTCGATTTTCGATGCAAAGCTTGCCGGAACGCCGTCTCGATCTCTTCGGGCGCGCACTGGAGCTGGAGCCCGAGTTCGATCGCCTTCTCCAACTCTTCGGTCACCCGTTCCAGACGGTGTTCTTCCCGCGCGACCGTCCCCACTCCCGCAACGAACGTGCCCGTGCCTTGCCTAGTGCGAATCAGGCCTTCGTTTTCCAAGTCCTGATATACTCTTCGCACCGTTATCGCGCTGCATTTCAGCGACACCGCCAGCTCTCGAATCGAAGGAAGCAGCGTGCCTTCCTTCAGTTGTCCGCCGAGGATGAGCCCGCGAAGCTGAACCTCGATCTGGTGATAGAGCGGTTCCGGACGTTGTTCATCTATTCGTATCGGCAGCCACACAAGCTCACCCCTCTTTCCTTATCCGTCGCTTAGAGCGGCAACGACCTTGCGCGGATTCGTCCGACCGTCAGCTTATGTCCTGCCGCTGTCGCGACTGCCGCGAGGATCGCCATTCCAATAAGCACCGCCGGTCCGTAGCCGTCTTTGATGATGTCCAGCACGCTCCGGAACAGGTGGACGCCTTGCCAGGCCAGAATGGTCGAGATCGCCGCGACCCCAATCATCAGTCCGAAATACACCAGACAATATCGTTTGCCTGTATAACCAAGCTCCATCAGAATGATCAGCGAGAGGAGCGTCGCCCCGTAGCACATCCAGATGAGCCCGTTCTCGATCCACTGCATCGGAGTGACGTATTCCCTCAGCGCCGGCGTAAACAGGTATTGCGCAAGAAGGTAAATTCCGCCGATGACCGGTAGCATCACCGCGCTCTGCAGCATTCTGGCCCGAACGATCGCGGCAACCGGGATCGGCATCGTACGCCACTGGGCAATCCTTTTCGAATAGTAATCGTCTCTCCACATGTTCCACGAGGGCTTGCTCATCACCATTCCGAAGATTGGATACATGGTCATGTTGAGCCAATCGACAAGACCGTTCAGCGCTCTCGGGACGTTCTCGTCTCCCGCAAGCAGCCCGCCGATCGTGGCGCTGTTGATCGTTGCCAAATATAGCGCGAATAAGAGCGTAAAAAGCATCCCTAGCCGTTCGCGTCTCCACAAATAAGCTCCGATATAAGCGACGGCTTGCCGCTGGTTCATCGTGAATCCCCCCAGCACAGTGTTCATGTGTGTATATCCATATACACACTATACAGTGCATAACACTTATCGTCAACCCCATAGAGGAATCTTTTTCCTTATGGCGAATGGTTTTAGGTAAACTTTATATTTCTCTGCACCCATTTCTCTGCACCCGCTCCGAATTCCGTTCGAAGTTCTATCGAAAGCGAGCTGATTCCCGTGACGATCAAGAAATCGAGACTGGCCCTCGTTTGCGCTTCGCTCATCTCGCTCATGCTTCTTTCGCAACCGTGGCCCGCTTCGTCTTCGACAGCCCCTTTGCAGCCCGGCCTTCCGGTTCGCAGCGCGCAGGAAATCTCCGTTCAATGGAAGAAGCTGATGAATCCTTCGGCGGATTACGCCAATCCGTATTTAACTTCCCCTTCCGTCGGCAAGACGTATTCCCCGGGCTCCTTGCAGCCGGGTTACATTCGGGACGGCGTCAACGCCGTCAACTTCTACCGGTTCGCAAGCGGTCTGCCCTACGATCTGAGCGCAGCGGCGAATTTGAACGTCCAAGCCCAGCATGGCGCCGTGCTTCTTGCCGCGGAGGACGACTTCAGCCATGAGCCCTCCAAGCCTGTGAACATGCCGCAAGCCTTCTATAAGAAAGGACTGGAAGCCGCATCATCGTCCAATCTCTATGCTTACTACGGCTACGAGGACCATATTCTCGCGCTGTCGGTCGACGCTTACATGGAAGATTCCGATACGAGCAATCTGGCCGAGGTCGGACACCGCAGATGGATTCTGAATCCGCCCCTGAAGCGGATCGGGTTCGGACAGGCCTCGAGCGAAGAAGGATGGATTTATTCCGTAATGCAGGTATTCGACGAAAGCCGCACGAAGGTTGCGGATTTCAACTACGTCGCCTATCCCGCCCATGGAGCGTTTCCGCTGGAAGTATTCGGTCCGGACTATGCGTGGTCGGTCAGTCTTAACGAAGAGAAGTTCAGGACTCCCGAGGCAAAAAAAATAACGGTAACGCTCGTACGGCTGGGCGACCGGAAAACGTGGAAGTTGGACTCGAAACACGGCAAGGTAGCCGAGAAAGGGAACTACTTTAACGTGGATACGAACGGATACGGCTCGGGAGCCGCGATTATTTTCCGTCCGGGCGGCATTGCGAAGTACGAGGAAGGCGATCGCTATCAAGTTACGATCCGCGGGCTGGTCTCGAAATCGGGCACTTCCCGAACTCTGTCTTACACCGTGGATTTCGTCCGCGCGGTCAAATGAGGTATAATCGATTGCATTAGTGCAACGCATGCGAGAGGAACGGTTGATTACGCCTATGAGAAAAGATAACAAAAATCCCCGTCGGCATTCGGCAGCTTCGCCGAGCCGGAATACGGCGCCCGCCAGACGGTTTCAAGTGACGGAGGCCGGCGAGTTACTGGAGTTTTTGCTCGCCAAGCTCGCGCCCCAGGGGCGCAACAGCGTCAAATCCATGCTCGCCCACGGCCAAGTCGCAGTCGACGACCGGGTCGAGAAGCAGTATAACCACCCCCTGCATCCCGGCCAGACGGTGACCGTGAGCAAGACCCGCGCATCGGCGTCCGCTCCTTTTGTCGGTTTACGCATTTTATACGAAGACGATGCGGTGATCGTCGTCCACAAGGACGCCGGCCTGCTGTCCATCGCAACCGCGCAGGAAACCGAGCTGACCGCCTATCGGCAACTGAACGCCCATGTTCGGCAGGCCGACCCCAAAGCCCGCATCTTCGTGCTTCATCGGCTGGACCGGGAGACGTCCGGCGTTATGATGTTCGCCAAGAGCGAGCAAGTTCAGAAGAAAATGCAGGACAACTGGAAGGATGTCGTTACGGAGCGGACGTATGTCGCGTTGGTCGAGGGCTTGGTCAAGAAGACGAACGGAACGATCTCGTCCTGGCTGAAGGAAACGTCGACGTTGAAAATGTATTCCAGCCCCGCAGCGAACGACGGACAGCATGCAATCACGCACTACAAGGTGTTGAGAGCGAGCCGCAACTATTCCTTGGTAGAGCTTGAACTGGAGACCGGCCGCAAAAATCAGATCCGCGTCCATATGCAGGACATCGGCCACCCGGTCGCCGGCGACAAGAAATACGGAGCGAAGACAAAGCCGTTCTCCCGACTCGGCCTCCACGCCCGCGTGCTCGCTTTCGAGCATCCGACGACCGGCAAGCCGATGCGCTTCGAGACGGACATTCCGAAGCCGTTCCTGAGCCAGTTCAAGGAAGAGGCTCGTTAGTCTGGCATATAGCTGTCCCGTACGTAAACAGAACCGTACCAAACGATTATCGATGGATCGCATGGTAATGGGCATCTATCTCCTTACGCCGCTCCAGGAGATAGATGCCCTTCTTTTTTCGCCGATAATCTTGTACTCCATTACATACGACAGCCCTTTGCTATTCCACGACGAGGCGTTCGCAAGTCGCTTCATCGACAGAGACCGCCTCACCCGCTTCCTCGAAGCGATTGCCGCTTACCAGAGCCGTGTTCAACGACTCCAGTCTAACGGCGACCACGCCGTTGCCTCGAACCTGATTGTCTGTAAAGACAAACGACCGGTGGGTTCCGAGGCCGGCGCTTGCGCTTTCTGTCATCACGGCGAGCGCGGATGCCTTCCGGTACGTTCCCGCTCCGAAACCGCAAGAGAGGAATTCGTTCCGCGTCACCGTCACATTCGCCGTCGAGATCGATTCTTTCCAACCGTCCGCGCAGTTAACGTGAATGGCCGTTCCGGTGCAGTGGTCGAATGTATTGCCGGAAATCTCCGCATCCCGGGTCTGAACCAGAATAGCCCGAGCACGATTGTTCCGGACAATGCTGCCTCGAAATCGCAGCTTGGCGATTCGCGAAGCATTAGCGAGCAGATCGTCGGGAGAGAAACGTTCGGGAAGCGGCTCCCTGAAGCGCAGCGCGATCCCCCCGTCCGCATCCGTCTCCACCTCGCGCACATGAAGCGTCGCATAAGACTGCAAATCGCGCCGTCCGGTAAACTCAATCGCATCTCCGACGACGGGCACTTCCGGATATTCCGATTGGATGTCCGCATCCACCCGGCATCTGAGCGTATCGTCCTCCCTGCGTTCCCTGACGCTCAGATAGAAGCCGTGCACGTTGGTCGCGTCGTCCCCCATCCCCTCGAACAGACAATCATCGAATTCGATTGTTCCCGCGCATCCGATAAAATGCGTGGCGTCCGTATTGGCGCTCATGACCCGTCCGCTGCCGGGCCGCCTCATTACGCGGAGGCCCCGCATCCAGACATCGCCGCAGCCATGACCGATAACGCCCATCCCGGGCACCGCGTAGACAGTCGCATTCTCCAGCTTGACGCGCTCGCAGCCGTAAAACAGGAACGCCGCCTTGTAATTCATAATGTGCCTCACGATGACAGACATTCCGATGTCCGGAACCGCGCGGCTGCCGCCTTCCCGCATATGAGCGCGCAGGGATTCTTTAAGCGTCACGCGCAACGTTCGCAGGCCTGTCAGCGCCGTTCGTTCCGCGATTTGGAACCAGTCTACCGTCCCGCGCAGCGGGTATTCGCTTCCCGGGACGTAATCAATCAGCCCTGCGACCGGCGTCATCGAGTTCACGGGATACTCGGGATCAAACTCAATCTCGAGCGCCTCTTCGCTGGCCGCAACGATCGTCCCTTGGGAGAACGGCGGCCTTGCCCAGTCCAGGCAGACGTTCCGAATCTCCGCCTCTTCGCAGTTCTTGAAGAAGAAAGGCTGGATCAACCCTCGGAACGTCAGGGTCGAACCTTGGAAATCCAGGACGACCCGCTCCGCTCCTTCTACCCGTATCCAGACGTTTTTGCTCTTCGCCGCTTCGCCCAGATCCCAGTCTCCTTGGCCGGACATCATGGCTTCGAAGTCGCGGATCGCTTGCTCGTCCGCAATCTCGTAATTTCCTCGCTTAAAGCGAAAGACTTGCGCTCCGTCGGCCAAACCCTCACGGAGGAAGATTCGGACTCGTTCGCTCATATCCTCGCCGGTATCCGGCTCGATACCGAACAATGTCGCTTCCCGCACTGCGTCCATTGGATCTTCTCCGTATCTTTTATTGATTCGCGTTCTTCGCTTTGTAGATGTCCGTCCAGGCTTGCTCCACGTCCGCCAAACCGAGCTTGTCGGCCTTCTCGATAAATTCCGCGTACAGGCTCATCGCCGTCGATTCATCCTTGGCGAAAATGATCTTCGAATAGTAACTCGAATACAGGTCGATAATTTTCTTCTCCACAATCCCGATCGGCGTCGTCGAATCCAGCGTGATGCCGGCTATGGACGGGTTATACTCGACGTGATCGCCGAACATCTTGTTGTACTCGGCGAATTGCGAATCGCTTGCATCCCACTCCGGCCCGTTCCACCAAGTGGAGTTGGCGGTCAGCCAATATTCAGAAAGCCCGTTCTTCTCCGCTACCCCGGACCAATCCTTCTGCTTATCCGCCCAGTATTCAGGCAGATAGGTCGCTTTGCCGTCAACCATGTGGTAATGCGGACCTTGCGCGGCATCCACATACGCGTCCCCTTCGACGCCCCACTTCGTCAACTTGTGGCCTTCCTCTGAGGACAGGAACGACAGAAACTGAATCGCTCGCTCCGGATTCTTGTTCGTCTTCGGAATGGCGATCGCTGTCCAGCCGCTGCCGTCCCGCACTTGCTTGTAGGAAGGAAAAGGCGCCATCACCGCATAGGCGGTATTCGAATTGTCCGCCGGCACTTTCGTTCCGTCGCCGATCGTCCAGGCATAGGAGACTACGTCGCCGTTATTGATTTTTTGCGTAAAAATATCTTTCGAATCGATATAGGAATCCTTGGTCAACAGCCCTTTGTTTGCCATCGTGTTCAGAAACTTGATGACGTTCTGATACTCGGCGCTTCTGAGCCCCGACTTCAGCGCCTCGCCTTCCTTGACGAGCGCCTGCACTCCGAACATCGCGGACGTGCCCAGCGTGACGATACCGCCATCGGTCAGATGCTTCGCGTTCGGAATATTGTTCGCGTTCGTATAGAACCCTATCTTGCCTTTATGGGCGGTCTGAATCTGCTCCAGCGCTTCGATATAAGCGTCCGGAGTCCCGATATCCGGCTTGCCGATCTCTTCCCAATAATCCTGGCGGATCGACCAGGTTGGCTGGTTCGAGCCGATGAGCGCGTTGTATTTTCTCGCCGCTTCGACATATTGCTCCCCTTCGATGAAGCTGACCAGCGCATAGGTTTTGCCGTCGCTCGACTTGTAATTGGCCAAAGCTTCCTTCGGCAGAACGTCCCTCATCTCGGGCGCGTACTGATCGATCAGTTCCTCGAGCGAATAAAGCATCTCTCCTTCGATCATCCGCTGCAAGGCGGGATCGGCCTTATCCAGCAGCACGAAGTCGGGAAGCTCCCGGTTGGACAGCATGATGTTCATCTTCTGATTGTCGTCGGACACCGGCTTCGTGATGTTAAGGGTCACTCCCGTCTTCTCCGTAATGTTCTTCGCGGCCGGGTCCGACCAATTCAAGGCGTACCACGAGAAGTTGACGAACATGTCGAACGAGATCGGCTCGGTCGACGGCGCCTGCGGCGACGCCGCAGCGGATTCCGACGGACTCGGTGATGCGGATCCGGTTGCGGCCGATTCGGATGGAGCCGAATCTCCATTGTTAGACGAACAGCCGGCAAGCAGACCTGCGATCAGGAACGCGCCAATAAACCGGGCGAAGCTTGTTTTGCTTTTTCTCATGCTTCTCATGCGGGATGACCTCCTAGTATTCTTATTTATTTTAACTCGCTGGCCTTTCTATAGGCCAGCCAGCCAAAAACGTCCCCATCCGCCTCAGGCTTTGATCGATCCTACGAGCATGCCCTTGACGAAAAATCTCTGAACGAGCGGATACAGCAGTGTAATCGGCAGGATCGAGACGAACAGCGTCGCATAGCGCAGCGATTCCATCGTGACCTTCGACTGGTGATTGCCCAAATATTGCTGGATCTGCTGCTGCGCTTCGCTGAGCGACAACAGCCGAATCAGAATGACCGGCAGCGTCTGCAAGCTCTCCCGCGAGATGAAGAACGAAGGAACGAAGTAATCGTTCCAATGGTTGACTCCGACGAACAGCGAAATCGTGGCCACGACCGGCATCGACAGCGGAATGACGATTTTGAAAAAAATGTACAGGTCGTTCGCCCCGTCTATATACGCGGATTCGTAGAGTTCCTTGGGCAGCTCGCGGAAAAACGCCATGAACAGCAGGCAGTGAAAAAAAGTGAACAACGACGGCAAAACGTAAACCAAAAAATTGTTCAATAGATGAAGCTCGTTCAGGACGAAGTAGAGCGGAATAAGCCCGCCGGAGAAGTACATCGTAATAATCGCCATGGCCAGGTACAGCTTCTTGAACCGCAGCTTCTCCTTGGTCAGCGCGTAGGCCGCCATCGCGGTGACGAGCACAGCGGCCGCGGTTCCGACGATCGTTCGGGCTACGGACATGCCCAAGCCGGTAATCAAATAGCTTTGCTTAAACACCATCGAATAGTTTTCCAACGAAAATTTTCTCGGGTAAAAATAGATGTGGCCGCTCGCCGCATCCGCCCCGTCGTTCAAGGAATTGATCAATACGTAATATAGAGGATAGGCAGCCACGACCAGCAGAACGAGCGAGATCAGCACGGCGGCGGCATTTACGGCCTTGTCCTCCCATGTCAGCTTGATAGCATTCATCGAATTGTCGCCCCCTCTCTAGAAAATGTTGCTTCCATTGATCTTCTTGGCGGTCCAGTTCGCGGCCAGAAGCAGCACGAGCGAGATGCACGACTGGAATAGATCGACCGCCGTCGCGAAGGCGTACCGCATCTGAAGCAGCCCGTTGTCGAGCGTGTAATAGCCCAGCACATACGAAGTATCCCGGTTAAATACGTTGCCGAGCAAATACGACTGGTTAAAATTCGAGCCTCCGTAGATCAGACTTCCGATGTTGAGAATGAGAAGCACCATGATCGCGCTGCGGATCGCCGGCAAGTTGATATGCCAGATCGTTCGCAGCCTTCCCGCTCCGTCCACTTTCGCGGCTTCGTAGATTTCCGTGTTGATTCCGGTGATCGCGGCGAGATAAATGATCGCTCCCCATCCCGTCTCCTGCCACAGATCGAGCGAAGCTCCCAGCGTCCAGAAATGTCCCGGCTCGGCAAGGAACTCGATCGGCCCGTTCGTCAGACCCAGACTTTGAAGCAGCCCGTTTACGATCCCCTTGGGATCCAGGAAAATCATCGTCAGCGTGGCGATGATGACATAGGACAGAAAATGCGGCAGCGTCGTCAACGTCTGCGTCCACTTTTTGAAACGCGCGAGCGGAAGCTCGTTCAGGATCAAGGCGAACAGGACGGGCGCTAGAAAAGTGACGACCAGCTTGATCGAGCTCATCGCCAGCGTATTGCGCAGGGCGCTGTGAAACCGCTCGTCGCCGAACATCTCACGAAAATGATCGAATCCGACCCACGCCCCGCCGAACAAACCGTCGAGTACGTTATAATCTTTGAATGCGATTACAATTCCGAACATCGGAAGGTAGCTGAAAATCAACAGCGTCAGCAGCGCCGGCAACAGCATCAATTGCAGAATCAACTGGTTATCCCATCCGCGAGAGGTTTTGATTTTCCTAGGATGCATCGGGATCTCCCCTTTCCTCGTCTCACTTGCTCCTTCGTGGCGGCTGATTCCATTGTAGACGCTCGTTTTTCCGAAATCAGGAGAATATCTTTGGGTTTAGTCGACGATTTATGGCTCTTTGATTCGCGGTTCGTCCATCGTATGGACGAATATCCGGGCATCCCCTACAATAAAACCAGGTGATGTCCATGCGATTAATTCGGCTGTCCGGCCGGTTCCGAAGGTTCAGCTTCAAGTCCAAGCTGTTCCTCTCCTACATTCTGATCGTTCTTATTCCCGTCTCAATCAGCGCGGCGTGGATCTACAACGAAGTCATCGTGCCGATGCGCGGAGAGCGGCTTCAGTTGATCGACCAAACGATGAGCCAACTCCAAGCGACCGTCAACAAGGAGGTCGACGACCTTGAGAAAACAGGCTATCTGATCTCCACGAACATCGTGTTGAAGAAAGCGCTCCTCAAAAGATATTACGACCAATCCGAGCTGATCGACGTCATGAACACTTCGATTCAATCGCTGCTGTCCTGGTTTGCGTCCACGCACCAAGACATTGGGGAATTTCGTTTTTTCACCGTTAACGAAACGCTTCCTGAAAGCGATTTCTTCTTGCCCATCTCGCGGTACTCCGGAGAAGACTGGTTCCGTACCCTGCAAGAACGCATCGCGAAGACCTACCCTTATTGGGAAAGCTGGCATATCCAAAGGGATTATCCCTACGGCAAAAAAAGCAATCAGCCGGTCTATTCTCTGTTTTACCCGATCAATGAGGATTTCGCCGGGGAAACTTCATATCTGGAGCTTGAGATTAACATCGATCGCTTCTTCTCCAAGTCAATCTCTATGGCGTTATCGCCATCCGGCGGCGTGTTCGCAGTCGATTGGAACGGCCAACTGCTGTCCGTGCCCCGAGAGTTCGACGAATCGACGAAGCAACGGGCAAGCCGCGATGCTTTCCGACAAATCGATCTTTCTGTCGCCGGCCAAGGAAACATTGAGCTTAACGGCGTTTCTTACCGTTATGTCATTCAACCGATCGACCGACTGCACACTTCCCTCGTCGGACTATTGCCGCATTCCGAGATCAATCGTCCGTGGGAGAAAACGAGAGACGCGTTCCTGCTGCTGATTTTGCTGCTCGCCATCCTGCTCGCCATCCTCTCGTTCGCGCTGGCCGGACTGCTGATCAAGAAAATCGTGCGCATCGTCGGCAACGTTCGCAAAATCCAGAACGGCAACTTTAAAGTGCGCATCCCCGTCAAAGGCGAGGACGAGATCGATTTGCTCGCTTTGAATATCAACTCGATGGCCGGACAGATCGATGACTTGATCAATCGCGTATATAAATCGCAAGTATCTCAGAAAGAAGCGGAGCTTAAGGCGCTGCAGGCGCAGATTAACCCGCACTTCTTGTTCAATACGTTGGAGACGCTTCGCATGATGGCCGAAACCGAGGACCAGGCGAGGTTGTCGGACGCGATCGCCGCTCTGGGCAACATTATGAGATACAACATCTATAACGGCCAGGAGCCGATCACGCTCGAGACGGAGCTTGAGCATATTCAGGATTATCTGCACATCCAGAATCTGCTGCTGAATCAGCGGGTAAGTCTGGAGTGCGAAATTCCGGAATCGCTAATGGCGTTTCGGATTCCGAACCTGCTGCTGCAGCCCCTTGTCGAGAATTGCATCGTTCACGGCATGCGCGGCTTCAGCGGCAGACTGACGATCCGCATTTCTGCGGAAGGCTTGCCGGAGAATCTGATTCGGTACGAAGTGCGGGACAACGGCAAGGGGATCTCTTCCGAGCGTTTGGACGCGCTCCGAGACCGGCTGTCCCGCGAGCCCGACCAGAGGCCGATCGTCGCTCGGGAGGCGCCGGGCGCTAGTTCCCGAGCGGGAAGCATTGGGCTTGCGAACGTACGCGACCGAATTCATTACTGTTATGGTTCCTCGGCAACCATGGAGATCGACGCTTCTCCGGACAAGGGGACGATCGTCGCGTTGATCCTGCCGGCAAACTCCATCTTATAGAAGCGAGGCGAACAGAATGTACCGATTGCTGATTGTGGAAGACGAGGATATTATTCGAGCGGGAATCAAGAAGATCATCCATGAGATGGATTTGGGCTTCTCTTCCATTCTTGAAGCTTCCAGCGGAAGGCAGGCGCTGGAGATCGCCAGCGCGCAGGAGGTACACGTGCTGATGACAGATATCCGCATGGGAGACGGGGACGGTCTGGAGCTGATAAGCGACCTGGTCCAGGCGGGGATAAGGTGCAAAACGATCATTCTGAGCGGTTACGGCCAGTTCTCGTATGCACAGCAAGCGATTTCCCTCGGAGTTGGCGAATACTTGCTTAAGCCAATTAAGAAGAAGAGTCTGCATGATGCGTTGACGAAGCTGATCGAACAGTTGGATTCGGAGCGCCTCTCGCGTCCCTCTCAGGAAATGACGGAAACCCGACGCTCGTCCTACGATAACCATTCGATTACCCACATCGTGGAGTTCCTGGAACGCCATTACGACCAAGACATCACGCTGCGCTCCGCAGCGGAACAAATTTTCATGAATCCGAGCTATTTCAGCTCCTTGTTCAAGAAGAAGACGGGAGTCAATTTCGTTCGTTATTTGCAAAAACTGCGCATCGAAAAATCGAAAAAACTTCTTCTGGATCCGAAGTATAAAATTTACGAGATCGCTACAAAAATCGGCTTCTCCGACGAGAAATATTTTTTCAAAGTATTCAAAAGCGTCACCGGAATTACGCCCAACGAGTACCGGGACAACAAGGAGCGCGCATAAGCGGACGTCGGCTCATTTCAGCTTGAAAATGGCTACTCCCGCGATCATAACGCCGATACCGATCAGCCTGTTCGCCGACAGCGCCACCTTGTCGACGCCGAAGAGGCCGAAGCTCTCGACGGCGAGCGTTCCGAGCAATTGAGCGATCAGCAGTATGGCGATCGCATACGCCGGATTCAGCGCGATGACGGACTTCATCGCCGTAAACACGATGACGACGCCCATGCAGCCGCCCAGCAAATACAGCTTATTGACCGATCCCAGCTTATGCAGGCTCCCGTCTTTAATGAGCCAGAACACGACGAGCGACAGAACGAAGCCCGACCCGTGAACGATCGCGTTCGTCAGCCAGAAGCCGACCTTCTCGCTGAGCCTCACGTTGAATATCCCTTGAACGCTGACGAACAAGCCCGCGATCAGCGCGTATATCGCTCCTATCATCCGCTTCACCTCTCCTAGACCCTAGCTGTACAATGTGCCGCTCGCAAGCCGCTGTAATCCCGCAATATCTTTAACGTACAGAGCGCCCCGCGTCCGCTCGATCAGTCCTTGCGCGACGAACTGCGCGATGACCCGGTTCAGATGGCGATAGCTCGTTCCGAGCAGTTCCGCGATTTCGGTCAGCTTGGAGGTCTTCAGTTCCTCGATGCGTTCCCGGTCGTGCTCATCGGCCGTAATCGCGACAAGGTAGCTGGCGAACCTCGTTTCCACCGGATATAAAATGTTGAGACTGGCAACGGAGGAATTCGTGTTCAGCTTGCGGGCCAGATGCTTGATGATAAAGCGAAGGAACGCCGGATCTTCTCCGGCCGTATCCGCCAGCGCCTGCCGCTTGATGCCGATAAACAGCGTTTCCCCCACCGATTCCACCGTATTGTGGACCTTCAGGTCGCCCAGCATCTCCATGTCTCCGATCAGGCTGAGAGGGTTGTTGAAGCGGAGCAAAATCGACTTGCCGTTGGGCAGCACCCGATAAATTTTGACCTTCCCCCGGACAAGCATGAAGAGGTGATCGAGGCTGTCCTCCGCCCGGCAGATCATTTCCCCCTTACCGAATCCGTACAGTTCCATGACCGCTTCCGTCTTCTTTCCAAACATGCCGCTCAGCCGATGCTCATCCATGACGCTCCGCAGCAGCGCCGGATCGCGAATTGTCCTCATCTCGTTCACCTAACCGTCTTTGGTCTGCACTCATTGTAAAACCATTATTCCCTGAGCAAAAGGACATATGTCCCATTAAAAATTCCGAATGTTTATGACCCATGCCTTAAAATAAAGTATAATTTATTTAATCCTGTAAATGATTGGAGAGATCGCGATATGAGTGAGAAGAAGGAAAAAACCAAACGTCATCTCGTCAAAGAACATCCCGAAAGCTATTCTTACGAACCCGACTCGATTTACCCTCCGGGCGCGGAGCTCCACTTCATCGAAGAGCGTTACGAAATCATCGACGGAATCCGATACGACTGCTCGCCTTCCCCGACGCTGAAGCATCAGCTTCTCGTCACGCAGCTCTGGAATGAACTGCACGGCACTTGCCATGCGACGGGCACGATCATCGTCGCCCCAATGGACGTGCACTTCGACGAGAACAATGTCGTTCAACCGGACCTGATTTACGTCACAAACGAAAACGCCTCGATTCTCAAAACGAGAATCGAGGGAGTTCCCGACCTGCTGATCGAAATTTTGTCTCCAAGCACGGGAGAGCATGACAAGGTCCGGAAAAAAGCTCTCTACGAGCGTTTCGGCGTTCCCGAATATTGGATCGTCGACATTCACCACCGGACGATCGATCAATTCGCCCTCCGAGACGGAGCTTACGCGCTGGAGCGTACGTACGACTCCACGGGCACGGTGTTGTCTGAGAGATTCCCTTGCGTTGCCGTTCAAACGGGTAAGCTGTTTTCCCCCTTGGACAAGTACGAGTAGGAAAGGCAAGCCGCGGGCTCATCGATCGTAGACCTTCACATTCCGGGACAGCGCCTCCGAGCCCGCGTCCGACCATTCGAACACGATCCACTCTCCGTTCTCGTACCTCAGCCAGTAGTTCGTCGTCTGTTCGCCCGCTTCCGGCTCGGGTCTGTAATCGTACGCCCCGTAATAATAGGCCTCCTCGTAGTCGATCCGGGCCAGCACCGACACCGAGTAGTCCGATGCGTCCAACTGATGGAGCCGCAAGCTGTCGCGGTCGAAGGCCGCCTTCCTCATTTCCCCGAGATAGTGCTCGTCTCCGGCTGCCATAGCAGCGAAATGACTGGCAAGATCGGCCTTGCGATCCGGATGGACGTGCCGCAGCCGCCCCGCGTCGCGTTCCCGGAAAGCCTCATACCAGCTTGATACGAACGCATGCGCGGCATCGACGATTTGCTCTTTCGCCTCGTCCGTCAGCGCGGCAAGCTCGAACTCCGCCCGCGTGCTGTCGATCGGCCTTTCTTCGCTCTTCGTCGTGCCCCATGGATAGTCGGCTTCCACGCTGATCGTATTCGAGCCGTCCGTCGCGATCGGTCCGATTCGCTGCCCGTCCCCTACGGTCAGTCCGATGTCTTCTCCGTTAATGAAGATTCGGGCAAAGCCGTTGTTCGAGAAGACATCGACATATTCTCCCTGAAGCGGAACTTCTATCGGATCGATGGAGTTTCCGATCGGGAAGAGCTCGGCTGTAACCTCGTTTTCCAATGTCGTATATTTGCCCGCGTACACCGCTTTGACCGCATATTTGCCCGGCAATAGCGGTCCGAGTTGAAGCGTAGAGCCGCCGACTCCCGCAACTCCGATCTCTTCGCCGTTCAGCATAATCTTCGCCCCGCCGAAATTCGTGTTCACCGGAACCTTGTAGCTCCGAAGCTTCAACTCATAGTCGTCATAGATGAGCCATCGCTTCCGCTCTTTCTTGTGAACGTAGACGAACGCGGACTCGCCGTCCTCGGCGAACGATTGCACGGCGCCTTCCTTCAACCTCGCGATTTCCGTCTTCAGCCTGGAGAGCACGGCTTGTTTCGCCTTCTCGTCCTTCCCGAGATGGCCCGCGATCGCCTCCGCCGTCGAGCGTTCCACAGTCCCTTCGGGTGCGGAGAGCAGCTTCAGAAGCTTGTCCGGCTGCCCCTTGTCGATCGAGCTCTCGAAGCGCTCAAGCAGCCTCTGCCCATCCGTCAGATAACCGCCTAGAAAATAGAGTCCGGCAGCTGTCAGCAACACGAGCGCCGCCGCTCCTATCGTGATTTTCTTATTCTTGGATGCCATTCGTTCACCTAGTTTCCGTCATTCTGAGCACCTTGCCGTCACCCGTGCAGAGATACAGCTCCCCCTCCGCGTCGAGGCCGAACGAGGTAATGTTTTCTTCGGATTGCAGCAGCGTCCGATGCTCGGCCGTGCCGTCCTCCCGCTCCCGCAGCGCCCATATCGTACCCATGCCGTAATCGGCGTACACGTACCAGCCCGTCAAATCCGGAAGCTGTTTCCCTCTGTACACGTAACCTCCCGTTACCGATACGCCGTCATTGCGGCCGTACGTGAACAGCGGATCCTTGAGGTCTTCTCGCTCGCAGCCGCTCTTGGGATTAAAGCATTCCGAGCCTTCCATCAGACGCCAGCCGTAGTTGCCGCCGCGTTCGATCAGGTTGATCTCCTCGAAGCGGTTCTGGCCTACGTCTGCCGCCCACAGCTTTCCGGTCTCCTCGTCGAAGCTGAACCGCCAAGGATTGCGCAAGCCGTAAGCATAAATCTCGGGACGTCCGTCCTCCAGGAACGGATTGTCCGTCGGAATCGCATACGCTCTTCCTTCCGATTCGCTTCTAACGTCTATCCGCAATATTTTCCCCAGCAGGCTGTCCAGGTTCTGACCATGATTCTGCGGATCTCCGCCGTTGCCGCCGTCTCCAACCGCAATGTACAGATAGCCGTCCGGCCCGAACGCCAGCTGCCCGCCGTTGTGGTTGGAATAAGGCTGTTCGAACGTGAGCAGCACCTGCTCGCTTCCCGGGTCCAGTCTGCCCGGCTCTTGCGGATCAGCGGCATAGCGGGCAATGATCGTATGCGACTCGGTCGTATAATTCACATAGGCGTCGTTCGGGTTCTGCGGGTCGAAGGCCAGCCCCAGCAACCCTTGCTCTCCGCCCTTGTCGTACACCCGCTCCCGAATGTCCAGCACGACCTCAGCCTCTCGATCGGGACTGCTTAAGCTTTTGCTTACGATGCGTCCCGGCTGCTCGACAATATAGACGGCTTCCGGATGGCCTTCCCGCCGCTCAAGTCCCACGGGCTTGTCGAACGTCCCGTCCCCGAAGATCGGCTCCAGCGCCACGGACCCGCCGGCGGCGGACTCTGATGGCGCACCGGTTCCGGACTTAGCCTTATCCTCCGTATTCCAGCATGCGGTCAAGCCCAAGAGGACGATTAGACCCGAGAGCACACTTCCGACAATCTTCATCCTTAACTCTCCCCCCTTTGCAAGGTTATGAATACAAGTCCGATATTAAATAAAACTTCTACTCGCAACGGCGATCTCCTCTACTTGGCCAGAGAAGAGGGAAGTGCTACGGCGTAAATCCGACTCTCGGCCTGGATGATCGCCATCCCGCTCTCTATCTGTGCGACCCCGAACTGGCGCGCTTCTGTAAGCAGCTTTCCCGCGATCTTGCCGGTAGACGCGTCGGCGAGATAGACTTGACCATTGGTCAATCCGATGACGGCGACTCGACCGAGCAGATCCAACTGCGCGATCGAATCCGCCGGCCCGTTGAAGGCAAGGAATCCGTTTCCTCCGTCTCTGAGCCCGATCAATTTCTGGTTGACCTCGAAGTAGAGCCGGCCCGAATAAGGCCCCGCCAGCCATTTGCCGCGCCCCTCGTAGACTCTGGGTGTCTGACGGTCAGGAGCGCTATCCAGCGAAAATACGGACACTTTGCTCTCCCCGAGCGTAGGCTGCTGCTCGACATAGACTGAGTTGCCTTCGATCACGACCGAGGCAGCATTGTTTCCGAACGTATCTTCTTCCGGGATATAGGAGAGTGTCTCGGCGATCTTTCCCGTCTTGACGTCTACCTTGTCGATGACGGCTGCGTATCCGTTATCTAGCACAGGCCATTCGTTGCGCGCGTACAGATAGCCATCCTGCTCGTGAAGCACATCGGTATGGATGCCGTACAGTTTCCAAAGCCGCTTGCCCGAAGCCGCATCGTATCCGTAATAAGGGAGGGTCGTAATCGCCCCGCTCTCTACTCCCGATACGACGACGATCCCGTCGTACGTGACCCGATATTGGGGCATGTTAATTTCCTGAGATTTGGTGTTCCACTTTCTCTTGCCCGTGGCGGCGTCGAATGCGGCCAGACTGCCAGGGTCGGTCACGTACATCGTATCTCCTTCATGGACCAGAGAATAAGAGACATTTTCCGATGCGTTGGCGATTTTCGTTTTCCACCTAGCCTTACCCGTCTTGCCGTTTAGCTTGATCAAGTAGCCTTGCGAGTTCACGAAGTAGAGAAATCCGCCGTTTGCCACCAACGGGCTGGAACGGCGGCTGTCATACGTCCATTTTGTCTTTCCGGTCGCCGCATCTACGGACATTATCTTGTTTCTGTAGGAATAAAACACTCTGCCGTCCGCGGTCGCGATCTCGGATGCGCCTCCTCCTGCAACGTCGACCTGGATCTGCCACTTGGGCTTCAGCACGTTTGTCCGATCCTCGGCTCTGATTCCATATTCTCGCGTGTAGGAAGTTTTACCGGCGGCTCCCGCCTGGTCGGCGACCGCAGGCCAAGCCGATAAGAGCAAGGCCAGCGATAGCGCTGCTCCCGTCATTCTCTTCATACGTTTCAAATTCATTCCCTCCGTATCCCACGCCGCTAGCGGCATTCATTCTACCATTTAGACGTAAGCCTATGGATAAAGTTTCATTTTCGACCCTGTCCGGCCGCTTCGCACCATTCTCCGCAACGCAAACAACCGCGCCTCCCCGAGGAGAACGCGGCCCTTGCACGCTTGGCTATTCCCGACTTTCCACTTAAGTTTGCGCTTCCAATTTTCTCAACCGTTCGCCGAGCTCCCAGCTGCTGAAATGATCCTCCCAGATGATATGGTACAAATTGTCGTGGATTTCCATGATAACTCCTTGCGTGCCGTCCTGCACGTAGACCACGTGATCGCCAACCTTCATCTCGCGTCCCACCTTTGTCACCCGAGTCGAAAAACGATGCCGTGTCCACCCTTCGGATACACCCATTTGATGTTCTGGTGAGGACAGCCGATGCGGCAGCTTCCGCATTCATGGCAGCCCTCGTAGCCGACGTGCATACGTACCTCTTCCCATTTGTATACTTCGGCAGGGCAAAATATGGTGCAAATTTTATCCGGACAATCCGTCAGACACACTTCCGCATCCATAACATGCAGGTGGGACTGGGTATCGGCGTTAAAACGGATCAAATATTGCTTCTCTTCAATAGTCGAGCCCTTGGCCGGCGGAGCCGGTTGCGCTTCGCTCATCACTTCATCACCTTCCACGCCCGATACAGGTCGCGGGCCATTTTGATCTTCTCCTTGGCCGGGCCGATATCCCGCCATATTTTCTTCTGCTTCTCCCGCTTGGGCATACCGTCGACGGTCAGCATCTGACTGGCCGCCCGGTTCACCATCGGGATGTATTGCTCGAAGTATTGCGGGAACTTGTCGAAGTGGTGGGTAGCGTCCTTGTATTTCTTCAGATCCTGGCCGACGAAGCTGCCCATGAGCTTCTTGCGATAGTCGTCCAGGGATGCTTCGGAGAAGTCCTCGCGCTCCCTGGCCGCAACGATCGTCTCCGCCGCAAGCCTGCCGGACGTCATCGCCATGTTGGAGCCCTCCCGGTGAATCGCGTTCACAAGCTGGGCGGCGTCGCCTACGACGAGAACTCCCGCTCCGACGACTTTGGGCATCGAGCGATACCCGCCCTCGGGGATCAGGTGGGCCAGATACTCCTGGGCTTCCGAGCCTTGAATGTAAGGACGAATCATCGGATGCGTCTTCACGTATTCCATCAGCTCGTAAGGCTTTATCTTATGCTTGATGAGGCCGGAGAGCAACGTGCCGACGCCGATGCTGAGCGTATCTTTATTCGTGTACAGGAAGCCCGTGCCGAGAATGCCCTTCGTCGCGTCGCCGAACAGCTCGATCGTGCAGCCCTGACCTTCCTCCAGATTAAAACGCTCCTCGATGATCTTCTTGTCGAGCTTCAGAATCTCCATCGTCGCCAGCGCCACTTCGTCCGGTCGGAATTCCTTATGGAATCCGAGCTGCTTGGCGAGCAGGGAATTGACGCCGTCGGCCAGGACGACGACGTCGGCGCGCAGCTCCCCGTCCGGACGATCCGTGCGCACGCCGACTACCCGCCCCTCCTCCACGATGCACTCCAGCACGACCGTCTCGTTAAGCAGCAGCGCGCCCTGTTCCACTGCCTTGCCCGCGAACCACTGGTCGAACTTCGCGCGCAGTACCGTGAAGTTGTTGTACGGCTCTTCTGCCCACTCCATGCCCTTATACGAGAACGTCACCGCCGACGTCTTATCCATCATCATGAACCTCTGCTCGACGATCGGCCGTTCGATCGGCGCCTCCTTGTGGAAACCGGGAACGACTTCCTCCATCATTTTGCGGTACAGCACGCCTCCCATCACGTTCTTGGAGCCTGGGTACTCTCCCCTCTCGATCAGGATCACGTTCACGCCCGCCTTAGCCAGCTCGTAAGCGCAGGCGGTTCCGGCAGGCCCCGCTCCTACGACGATCGCGTCAAACTTTTCCGGCATCGGCCTCTTCCTTTCTTCCCAACGCGGATTTGAATGCCTCGGTCAGCATCGGAACGATCGTGAGCGCGTCCCCGACGATGCCGTAGTGGCAAGCTTGAAATATGGGAGCCGCCGGGTCCTTGTTGACGGCGATAATGAGACCCGAGTTCTGCATACCGACCAGATGCTGAATCGCGCCGGATATGCCGATGGCGAAATAAATTTTCGGCGTCACCGTCACTCCCGTCTGGCCCACCTGATGATGATGTCCGATCCAGCCGGCTTCCACGACGTCCCGGCTCGCTCCGACGGCGGCGCCGAGCGCTTCCGCCAGCTGCTGCACGACCTTGAAACCCGCGGGGCTGCCCAGCCCCTTGCCGCCCGCCACGATAATGTCGGCTTCGTCGATGCGGATGTGCCTCGTCGTCGAACGGACGATTTCCAGCACCTTCGTGCGAATATCCTCTTCCTTCAGCGGGATGCATTCCTCGACGACGACTCCTGAGGCGCCGATTTTGCGAGGCAGCGCTTTCATGACTTTAGGGCGGACGGTCGCCATCTGCGGACGGTACTTCTTGCACAGAATCGTCGCCATAATGTTGCCGCCGAAAGCCGGCCGACTGGCGAGCAGCAGCCCCGTATCCTCTTCGACGTCAAGCTGCGTCGTATCCGCGGTCAAACCCGTCGGCAGATCGGTCGCTACGGCGCTGGCCAGGTCCTTGCCCGTCGACGTCGCCCCGTACAACAGAATTTCCGGCTTATGCTTCTCCACGCATGCCAGCATCGCCCTCATATAAGTCTCAGTCCGATAGAAACGATAGATCGGAGCGTCGTACACGTACACTTTGTCCGCCCCGTATTCGAACGCCGTCTCGGCCAACGCGCTGATATTCTCCCCGATCAGCACGCCAGCCAGCTCCGTCTTCCTCTTGTCCGCAAGCTGCCTTCCGGCTCCAAGCAGCTCCAGAGAGACGGGAGCGATCGCTCCGTCCTTCTCCTCGATAAACACCCATACGCCCCGATAGTCCTCGAAATTCAAGGAGCTTCACCTCCTGAAGCGGCAGCGAACAGCTCTTGACGCGCCATTAGAATATCCAGCAATTGAGAGACTTGATCGCTCTGCGTCCCCTCCAGCATCGTGCCTCCCTGAGGCTTAGGAGGCGCCCATACGGAGCTGACGATGGTC
Source organism: Cohnella sp. SGD-V74 (assembly GCF_003001675.1). Classification (GTDB taxonomy): domain Bacteria; phylum Bacillota; class Bacilli; order Paenibacillales; family Paenibacillaceae; genus Cohnella. Next base: position 58,089 of record NZ_PVYW01000025.1, read on the forward strand.
GGAGAGCCCTTCAGCCCCAGCTGCGTCTTGTCGATGTCCGGCAGATCGGCGACCGACCAGATATGCGGCTGGTACCGTGCGGCCCGCAGCATGTTCGGCAGCGAAGAGTACGGCACTTCGTTAATCTCTTTCTCCACAGAGAGCAGACACGGCAGCGTGGAACGAACGACCTCGTAGCCGTCCTCCAGCTTCCGGTGAACGATCGCATGCCTTTTCTCCGAGTCGATCTCGACAACCTTGTTGACGGACGTGAGCGGCGGCATATCGAGCCTGCGGGCGATGCCGGGGCCGACTTGGCCAGTGTCTCCGTCTATCGTCATTTTGCCGCAGATGATCAGATCGATCGGCCGAGTCTGCGCAATCTTCTCCAGCGCCTTCGTCAGCGCATAGCTGGTCGCCAGCGTATCCGCTCCGGCGAACGCCCTGTCGGTAATCATGTAGCCTTCGTCGGCGCCGATCTCGATGCACTTGCGGATCGCCTTCACGGCAGGAGGAGGTCCCATCGTCAGCACCGAGACGACGCCCCCGTAACGATTGCGCAGCCTCACCGCCTCCTCCACCGCATGGGCGTCGTACGGATTCAGGATCGCCGGCGCGCTGGAACGATCCATCGTGTTCGTCTTCGGATTCATCTTGATGATCTTCGTGTCCGGCACCTGCTTGATACAGGCGACGATATGCAGCATGAGGCCCTCACCCTTTCCGCTCTGTCCGGTCGGTTCCCGGTTCAAACCTTTCCACTTTATTTATATTAGCTTGGAGCAAAGATCATGCCTGGGTTTGTCCTGCTTCGCGCGATACTTTACGAGACGAAAAAAAAGAGCAACCGAGGCTGCTCTTCATACAAATTATGGTATAATCCACTTACAACAGTATAGGCTTGCAAGGGCGGTCGGCTAATCTCCCGGAAGGGAGGTGATGCCGTGGAGGTTAAGGACGCATTGGCGCTAATGATTTCATTCGCGACTCTAATCGTACTTATTCTTTCATTCCTTAAAAAGAAATAAACCGCCCTCGCCAAAGGTCGCGGTTTATTTCCCATCGCTTACCGGATAGCCTACCGCCCTTAAAAGCGGCTGTTGTAAGGAGTCGTGTTGGTAGCACGGCTCCTTTTCTTATCTATATTCTATACCGTATACATATTGTCGCGCAATCAAAAAATGTCTGTTAATCCATTTCCCTGGATGCACACCATACAAATTATGGTATAATCTACCTACAACAGTATAGGCTTGCAAGGGCGGTCGGCTAATCTCCCGGAAGGGAGGTGATGCCCATGACAGTATTCGAGGGACTTATACTTATGATAACGTTCGGTTCGCTGATCGTATCGGTACTGTCCTTTAAACGGAAATAGACCGCCCCTCGCGAAGGAATCGGTCTATTTCTGCCGCATTTCCTATAAGCCTACCGCCCTTAAAAGCGGCTGTTGTAAGGAGTCGTGTTGGTAGCACGGCTCCTTTTCTTATCTATATTCTATACCGTATACATATTGTCGCGCAATCAAAAAATGTCTGTTAATCCATTTCCCTGGATGCAAACCATACAAATTATGGTATAATCCACCTACAACAGTATAGGCTTGCAAGGGCGGTCGGCTAATCTCCCCGAAGGGAGGTGATGCCCATGACAGTATTCGAGGGACTTATACTTATGATAACGTTCGGTTCGCTGATCGTATCGGTACTGTCCTTTAAACGAAAATAGACCGCCCCTCACCAAGGAATCGGTCTATTTCCTGACTATTTTCCAAGCCTACCGCCCTTAAAAGCGGCTGTTGTAAGGAGTCGTGTTGGTAGCACGGCTCCTTTTCTTATCTATATTCTATATCGAGATACGATGTTATGCAATGCGAAATACATTTGCAGAAATCAAATGCTGCTGCACCCGAGCAATAACAGACTACAAAACGGAAGAACAACAAATATCCTCATCGGCTGTCCCTCCTTATTTCGCAGATAAAATTTACCACAAATAACCATCTGTATGCATCACTTCCTTTTCGATATATATTGGATTCCGGATTCCTACCAACGCACTACATCTCTACGACCTTCTGGTAAATAAGAATTATTGCTTTCAGATATTCCAATAAATAAGAAATTTCTGTATAATTTAGTCACAAGCTGCTGAAAGGAGCGTAGTTGGTTGGAGACTCCTATCTACGTGACGATCTATACTCTAGAAGCGTTCTGTACCATATCCGCTAGCTACATGCTGTTTCGATTCCCTTTCAAAGAGTTTATTTGGAAAAAGCTAATTCTTAGTGTTCTTTTGGCTATATTTTCCTATTCGTTAAGAGATATAACGGTCGTCAACGAATTTACGATTATCGTTCCTTTAACCTATCTTCTTACTTATACTCTTTTTATTAATAATATCAGTAAAATCAGATTTTTATGGGCATCAGTGATGATGACAACTGGTTATGCAGTCGTAGGCGTAGTACAAATGCTCGTATTCCTAATACTTGGAGCTTTTGGGATTAGCATTGAAATGGTTCAAGGAAATCTTGGTTACTTAGTGTTAGGTCAACTCCTAACCGCAGCCATTGTACTTCCCTTCTCCTTCATCTACTACTACCATGGTTACGGTTTTACTTATGAGTTTCCTCCCTGGCGATGGAAGCATCTGTGGCTCGTCCTTCTAGAACTCTTGTTAATTGCCTTGCTATTAAGATTTGTATATATAAATACGATTTTGGCCTTAATGATTGCAGCAATATTAACGCTGGTTGCACTCCTTATTCTAAGTAGAAAGATGGAGAAGGAGGGAACTGCTTGAACTGGAGCTATAGACTCGCAAATCACCTTGCAGTCAAAATTCACTCTGCTAACCCTCAGCACCCTGTCAGTCTTCCTGTGCAAAGATATGCAATTGAGACGATCATTTCATATTCAATTATCAATTCTATATCACTTGGTATAGGCCTGATACTTGGACAGGCTCTACAAGTACTTATCGTAATCGTAGGTTTCTCTCTCTTGCGATTAATTACCGGCGGACGTCATTTCGCTTCCCCTACTGCCTGTATCGTTACTACAATAATAGGTTTCAATACAATTCCAATATTAGCTAACTATTTGCATTCTTCGCTTGCTACCTTTGCAATAACTCTTGTGAGCTTGCTTTTGTGTATCGTATTCGCACCACAGGGAAAGCGATCCATCGTAAAGCAGCACCACATTATCAAGCTGGCTGGAGGGGCGATAATAGCAGTGAATCTTCTGGTAGAATCGCCCGTTCTCGCTATAGCATTTTTCCTGCAAACTTTGACGCTTATACACTTTAGCAAAGGAGGTGAAGCGCATGAAAAAAATTAAATTGATGGCCTTTTTCGCTATCTCGACTATTTTAGGTGTGGTTGCCTTTGCACAAGCTTCCTTTGCATGCCAATACGGAATGTACGACCCCGAAATGCCGGAAGAACTGCAGTAGGAGGAGCTTATGGAGTGGATCAAGGAGCTCCCTGTAAGTAGAGACCCTAAAGGTGCAACTGGCATCGTGTCGTTGCCAATGGACTCCATTCTATACATCCACTTCTACGAAGCAACGATTCAAGTCCACACCGCAACTGAAATGTTTTACTTTACGCTAGGGAGCAATCTGAGCGTGCTTGTCGATAACCTGAACAACTCAGGATATCAGTTCGAGAAGACCGACCGCGCTCAGGTCGCGGATTATCGACGTATAAGCCGCATCGAGAAAACCGAGTTTTTTCAGTACAAGGGCTACTTCGAGGGGACCAACAAATACGTCATTTTCTCGGAGAGCAATTTCAAAAGGGCTTTAAAAATGTTAAAGGATCGCTCTGAATAGAGCGATCCTTTAACATGAAAGAGGCTGCCTTCCGAACGCTCCCCAAGGGAACGACTCGAAAAGCAGCCTCTCGATTGTCCGTTTATCCAAATATCGCCTGAATGACCGGCTTCGTATGGCCGCCCGGATACATCAGGTACAGCAGGACGTAGACGGTAACGCCCGTGATCACGGTAGCGAACCAGATGACCGAGGTCGTCCGCCCGATCTTGCGATGCTTGGCGAACTTCTTGCGAAACGCCAGCGTCAACGTCGTGATGCCGAATACCGCGGCCACGGTCGCAAGCACGATATGAAACAACAGAAAGATCAAGTAGATCGTCTTTAAGTTGTCGGGTCCGTTAAACATCGTATTGCCGATGAAGATCGTGCGAGACACGTAGATGATGAAAAACAAAGTCGCCGCGACCGCCGCCGCGATCATCACCTTCTCGTGCGCTTCCCGTTTCTTCAGGACGATCAACCGCCAGCCGATAGCGACCAAGATCCCGCTGATTAAAATAAAGCTCGTGCTGACGAGCGGAAAAATCTCATACCACGACATACGCATCCACCTGTTCTATCGTCGGATCTTCCAAGCTTCTCCCTTTATTGTACCTGTCCGAACGGCTCAGTTCAAACGTTTGGCCGGATCGTCACACATTGTTAATAACTACTCATTCCGCTGCAGGCTCAAGCACGCTGTCGCTGTCCCGGGAACGATCCCGCCGATACCATTGCATAAACACCGTATACAACGCCGCAACGTTGATACCTTCCTGCAGCAGCTTCATCACGATGCCTCCGAGCTGCTGATCGTCCGTCGCGCTCATCATATTGAAGAACTTCGGCCCTTCGAACTGGCTTAACAATTGAGCAGGATCTCCCGACACGCAGTAACCCATCGCATTAGCCCATACTTCTGGATCATTGTAGACCCCGAATAGAGGCTTGCCGGCGAAGATGATCATGACGCAAGCCGGAGTAAGCAGCAGACCGCTCATGAAAATGTAACCAAGGGTCAGCATGTGCGACATACGCCGCCATTCCGGAATCGGGCAATACACATGCCACCACATAGCCATCGCGCTTAGGAACAGCAGAGCGTAATAGATGCGGTGAATCGTGAAGTGAGTCATGATCCAATCGTGGTTGCTCGGCATGTGATACAGAGAGAACAACATGACGAAGGCCAGCAGGCCGATGATCGGATTCATCAGAACGCGGAATATTTTCTTCTTCCAGAAATCCCCTCCGAACGCGGCGCGCCACAGCCAATCCGGTATGCCGTAGATGAGCATAGGCGGAACCAGCATGTAAGCGAGCGCCATATTCGTCATATGGAAGGTAAACATCAGGTGCCCCAATAAGCTCAGCGGTCCGCCTTGCGTCAAATACAGCAGCGCGATCGCCAAGGCGAACGTGAGCTGGCGAGAAGCCGATACGGGCGCGCTGCCTGCGAAATGATGCCTCCAAGGCCCCACCACGAATGTGTACAGGACAACAATCACCATCATGAAGATCATAAACGCCGGACTCCACAAATCACCGAACGAGAAATATTCCAATCCCATCATTGCCGCCGACCTCCTTTCGAATACGAGTGAATGCAACTGTCAGATCCATGAAAAAAGAGAGGACGGATTTCGGCCCGCCTCTCTGAAATTCGGTTCCGTCCGGGGATTACCACCAAACCCAGTACAGAGCCATGATCACCATCGTGAACACGACGACGACGCCTGAAATGATTCCGATAATCGGGAACAAATGTCCGCGATCCTTCATGTGCATCCAGTAAGCCATCTGAATGATGACTTGAACGACCGCCATCGCCACCAGAATGATGTACGTGAACGTTTCGTTGATTTCACCCGCGGCTACCGCAGCGAACGCGATAATCGTCAGAGCGAGGGAGAGAATAAAGCCGACGATGTGCTTCTGCGGCCCTTCTACCTTATGGCGCTTGGGAAGCTCACCGGATGCCGTCTCGTTGTGATTGCTCGACAAGTTAACCAGCCACCTTTCCCATCAAATAAACAACGGTGAAGATGAAGACCCAGACAACGTCGATAAAGTGCCAATACATGGCGGAGATGTACACTTTGGGCGCGGTAACGACCGTAAGCCCTTTTTTGAACACTTGCCCGATGACAAGCGCGATCCAGACAACCCCGAACGCTACGTGAGCGCCGTGGAAACCGACAAGCGTGTAGAACGAGGAGCTGAATGCGCTCGTCGTAAACTTGTGGCCTTCATGCACGTACTCGACGAACTCGTAAATTTCAAGGCCAAGGAAGGCGAGACCAAGAAGAATGGTAACGATCAGCCAAGTGACCATCGACTTCTTGTTGTGGTGATGCATCGCTTGAACCGCGAATACGCTCGTCAAGCTGGACGTAAGCAGGATCATGGTCGCCCCGAATACCATCGGAAGCTGGAACAGCTCCCCGGCCGTAGGGCCGTCGCCGACGCTGTGACGCAAAGCCAGGAACGCCGCGAACAGCGTACCGAACAAGACGACTTCCGCTCCGAGGAACAGCCAGAAGCCCAAGATTTTATTGCGGGCGTCCAGAGTCGCCTTCTCCGGCTCATGAGGCAAGTGCCCTTCTGCGTGGTCATGTGCACTCATGCTTGCACCCCCTTATCTTGCTCTTCCGGTTCGATGTGGAAGCCGTGATCGTCGACCAAGGAACGGACAACCATGCAGCCGAGCGTAATCGCCAAGCCAACGCCTGCAACAATCAGTTGGTCATACATAAATCCGAATCCCGCGATAAACAATCCGACACTCATAATGAACGGCAAGATCGACGGAGACGGCATATGAATCGATCCGACCGGTTCGGCTGGCGTCATTGCAGTCTTCCCTTCCATCTTTTCCTTCCACCATGCATCGTATCCGCGAACGAGCGGAGTTTGCTTAAAGTTATATTCCGGCGGAGGCGAAGGAATCGTCCACTCGAGCGAACGTCCGTCTTCCCACGGATCGTTAGAAGCATTGCGCGGCTTCGCCCAAGTAACGAAGATGTTGATCAGGAACACGATCGTTCCGATTCCCATCAAGATCGCGCCGATCGTACTGATGAAGTTCATATCGTCGTAGCCTTGCCCGCCCAGGTACGTGTATACGCGGCGAGGCATGCCCAGCAAGCCAAGGAAGTGCTGAACGAAGAACGTCAAGTGGAAGCCGATGAAGAACGTCCAGAACGTAATCTTGCCGAGCGTCTCGTTCAGAATGCGTCCGAACATTTTCGGCCACCAGTAGTGCAGACCCGCGAAAATACCGAGGATCAGACCGCCGACGATAACGTAGTGGAAGTGAGCGACGACGAAGTACGTATCATGGTACTGGTAATCAGCCGGCGCGGAAGCGAGCATGACACCCGTTACGCCGCCCATAACGAAGGTCGGAATAAATCCGATCGCGAACAGGTTCGCCGTTGTGAACCGAATCGAACCGCCCCAGAGCGTGAACAGCCAGTTGAAAATTTTAACCCCGGTCGGAACTGCGATCAACATCGTCGCGATCGAGAACAGACCGTTAGCTACCGGACCAAGGCCCGTAGTGAACATGTGGTGAGCCCACACCATGAATCCGAGGAACGCGATCAAGACGGTCGCGAACACCATGGAGCTGTAACCGAACAGACGCTTGCGGGAGAACGTGCTGACGACTTCGGAAATGATTCCGAACGCCGGAAGAATAAGGATGTAAACCTCCGGGTGACCGAACACCCAGAAAATATGCTCCCAGAGTACGCCGTTACCGCCATTGGCGACATCGAAGAAATTCGCGTTGAACAACCGGTCGAACATGAGCGCGACCAGACCTACCGTCAAGGCAGGGAAAGCGAATACGATCAGCGCGGACGTGATGAAGATCGCCCAAGTGAACATCGGCAGTCTCATGAACGTCAGGCCCGGAGCCCGCATGTTGATGATCGTTGCCATGAAGTTGATACCGCCGAGCAGTGTACCGATCCCGGCGATCTGCAAACCTAGAACGTAGTAATCGACTCCGTGTCCTGAGCTGTAGATCGAACCGGCGAGCGGAACGTAGGACGTCCACCCCGCATCGGGAACCGCTCCTGCGAACCAGCTCAGGTTAAGCAGCACTCCTCCGAAGAAGAACGTCCAGAAGCCAAGCGAGTTCAAGAACGGGAACGCAACGTCGCGCGCACCGATCTGCAGCGGGATAACCGCGTTCATCAGCGCGAACAACAGCGGCATTGCCGCAAGGAAGATCATCGTTGTTCCGTGCATCGTAATCAATTCGTTAAAAGTATCTCCGGCGACGACATCATTCATCGGCTTAAGCAGCTGAATCCGAATGATGATCGCCTCCAATCCGCCGATCAGGAAGAAGAAGAATCCCGCGATAAAGTACAGGATGCCGATCTTCTTGTGGTCAACGGTCGTTAGCCAATCCATCAAGCCGCTATAGCGCTTGACCTTGTGTCCATGTGCATGTGCTGCTGCCAAGGCCACGTACCTCCTTCAGTTCCCGCTGATTAATAGTCAAGCTTATATTCAGCCAAATACTTGGCAATACCGGCAATCTCTTCTTCGGTCAGACCGGTGTCTTCCGCTCCCGGCATCATCGCGCCTTTCTTGATGCCTTGAGGGTCCGTGATCCAGTCTTTCAGATGCTGCTCGACACCGCCGCCTTCATCGTTGAACAGGAAGCCGCCAACCGTCTCGCGACCGCCGATGCCGGTCAGGTTCGGAGCGCTGTTGCCGCCGTTCTCTCCTACAGCGTGGCAGCTGAGGCATTGCGAAGTGAATTTCTCCGCGAGTTCCGCGTCGGCAGGCATAACCGCAGGAGCCTTCATTGCCGCCACCCAGCGGTCGAAGGATTCCTGGCTGACTGCTTTCGCCTTGAAGTCCATCAGAGCGTGGGAAGGTCCGCACAGCTCCGCGCACTTGCCGCGGAACACGCCTTCCTTAGGAAATTCCAGGAACATTCTGTTCGTGGAGCCGGGGTTGGTGTCCATTTTACCGCCGATCGAAGGAATCCAGAACGAGTGCTTAACGTCGGCCGCGGCCAGCTCGAACGAAATCTTCTTGCCCGTCGGAACGATCAAGTCCTGGGCGGTCGTAATGCCGTAGTCGGTGTACTCGAACTCCCACCAGTACTGGTGAGCCGTAACCTTGACCTGAACGGCGTCCTTGTCTTTGCTGTAATCTTTGGCCAAGCCGAAAACGTGCTGAATGGTCGGAACGCCCAAGATCAGAAGCAGGACGATCGGAATAACCGTCCAGATAACTTCCAGCTTGTGGTTTCCTTCCACTTGTTCTGGAATCGCTTTATCGCCTTGCTTGCGGCGAAACCGGATCAGAACGTAAATACAAATAGCGAACACGACGACAACGACCAATGCCATGATGCCAATGGACAGTTTCATCAATTCGAATTGTTTCTCAGCTACAGGTCCTTGCGGATTCAGAGTTGAGAGGTCTTCTCTTCCACATGCCGTCAGCAACAGCACGAGCCCCGTCAGCAGCGGCAGCAACCGCTTCATTACAGGCCACCGTTTCATCATATCAACCCCATTTTGACATTTTCATAGAAAACCGTTTGCCTGTCCGGCAGACGCTCCCCCTATGTACACGCTGTTGGACCAAGCAACAAACGCATTTCAAGCCTCGAGTCCGAAAAAACTCCGAAAAAGTCCGCAATTCGGCGATTTTCCAAACTCCTACCTACAAGCACTCTAATAAATATAAAGATTGTTCCGCCTTCTTGTCAATGTTCACAGAACAGTTCACAAATTGTTCTCAAAACTGTCAAAAAGGCCGTCGTTCTAAGGATTTCGTACTTTCGTGCGATCTTCGGAACCGCATTCGCTCTTGGCATCGGATCGCCTGGGCCAAGGACACGGCCGTATTTCGTCCTCTCCCTTCTTTTTGCCATTTCCCCCGATTTTTATGTGCGGTTCCGCGCGCATACTTTGCCCGCTTCGATCGAAGCCTATTCGATAACGATTTGTCAAGGAGGGTTGTCAATGACATTCGCAAAACGTTTATGCTTGCTCGCCGGGATCGCTATGCTGGTCGCGCTGCTCCCCGCCTGCAATTACAAATCCTATTTCCAGAAGAGCACGCAGGATTACGCGAGCCGAACCGCGGACGATCCGAAGATGTCTCAAGCCCGCTCCTTCGGAGCGCGAACCGCGAACCCGAAGCAGCATGAAAACCGCTATTTCGAATTCAGTTCCGCGCTTTCGAACAAAGTGGCTTCTCTGCCCGGCATCAACACCGCTCTCGTGTTCCTGACGGATAAAAACGCGTACGTGGCCATCATGACCGATTGGTCGGCGACCGGAACCGAAGCGACCGGAGGCCCGCGCTCCCACGAGCAGGACAACACGGGAACGACCGAAGGCGTCTATAACGTCAGCAACGGCAGTCCGAAATGGGACAATCGCCAGGTCGCCACGCCTTACAATTCGTACTTCACGCACAAGGATACGAGCGATCTGTCCACCGAGCTGCGCCAAGTGATCGGAACGACCGTCCGCGAGCAGTTCCCGCGGGCCCAGGAAGTGCACATCTCCGCGAACCGCGAATTCGTCAACCAGTCGCTCGAATTCGCCAAACAGGCTTGGCTGAAAAAGCCGCTAGCTCCGCTGACGAAGGACTTCAATACGCTTGTCCAGTATACGTTCGGGACCGGCGACGAAATTCCGCTTCCTCTCTATTTAAAAATGAAGCCGAATCCTTAACGCTCGGCAAGGTTCTTCATCCCGCAGCCTCGTCCCCGAGAATCGCCGCCTTTCTAAGACGGCGTCCCGGGGGGGCGAGGTTATTACAGCGTCAGAATGAGCGGCCCTTCGGGCGCGATTGCCACCGTGTGCTCGAACTGGGCTGCCCATCCGCCGTCCATCGTCATAACCGACCAGCCGTCCTCCGCGATATAGACTTCGGACTCCTTCTCCGTCAGCATCGGTTCGATCGTGATGACCATGCCTGCTTTCAGAGGCGTCCCCGTGCCGGCTTCGCCGACATGCGGCACTTCCGGAGGCTCGTGCATCGCCCTGCCGATGCCGTGCCCCCCGAACTGCGATACGACGCCGTATGCTCCCGCCGCATCCCGCACCGCCGCGGCGATGTCGCCTATTCGCTTGCCGGGAGCGGCGGCGGCGATTCCGTTCATCGTTGCCCGGTAGGCGGCTCGCCTCAACCGATCGGCCGCTTCCGACACCGAGCCGACCGAATACGTCCATGCCGTATCCGCCATCCAGCCGTCCAGCTCGACGACGAAATCGAGCGTGACCAGATCCCCTTCCCTCAGCCTTCTTCCGTCCGGCATCCCGTGACAGACGCAATCGTTGACCGCCGTGCAGATCGCATACGGATAGCCGTGATACCCCTTCTGCGCCGGGAGCGCGCCGTGCTCCCGCATGTACCTCTCGGCGAACCTGTTCAGATCCAGCGTCGATATGCCCGGCTTCGCAAGATTGCCCAATCTGCGCCTAAGCCTGCCCGCCAGACGACCGGCCTTGGCGATGCCGGCCAGTTCCTCGCGGCTGCGAATCGCGATTCCCTTCGGCCTTTTTCCGTTCCCGCTCACCCCTCCGCCTCCCCTGATCGCGTTTCCTTATTTATATTCAAGAGCGAAGCGACGCGGGATTCCGCCGATGCAAAAAACGGCCCGGAGAGACGCGTCTTGCGCCCTCCAGGCCGATTGTCCGCTCGCGCCTACGAGGCGGGAGTGTTCAATTTAGTCAACTCGCGTTCCACGAGCACCGTCAATTCGTCTTCGTATCCACCGGTGATCCGGTATTTGCGGATGTAATCTTTAACAAACTTGCGTGGATCCTTGGGCCGGAAAATTCTAGTAAGTTCTCGCAAACTTTCTTGAACCTCGTTGTGGCTGCGTTTGGCCATGCAATTCCCTCCCAGTGGAATGGATTCCGTTCCCGCATTACCCGGAACGGAGGCGGTATTACGCCACCCGGAGAACCCAAAGCATAAACGGCAGTCGCCACATACGGCGACTTGGGCTTACGTTCGAGACGATTCGGAGAAGAATGGAGATTAGGTGCTTCCCTGAATCTCTTGCAAGGGTTCTTCCTTCAAACTCGATGTTCCACCGCTAGTTGCCGTATAAGAAAACGTTCCTGCATTTTCTGATTATACCATTTATCAGTTGGGGGATAAAGCACAAAACGCACAGCCCTTGACAGTTGCCCAAGATACGGGAATTCCGCCCGCGGCTAATTCCGCTCTGCGTCCCTCACTTCGAACCAGTGCCGTTCGCCCGACAAGGAGAAGCGATCTCCCGAACGCAGCTCGTATTTATGCCCCGGCTTCAGTCGCTCTCCGCCTTGCAGGAACGTGCCGTTAGAAGAGCCGTTGTCTTCGAGAACGAACACGCGCGAGTCCTCCACGTATCTGAGCGTGCAGTGAACCCTGCTGATGTCCGTCGCCTCGTAAGGGAACAAGATCCCGCAGCGAGCCGGATCCCTTCCGAACGTCAGCCTGCGGTTCAGGACGCGGTAGCAGCTTCCCTCATGCTCTCCTTCCACGCCGCACAGCATCGGCTCCCCGATTGCGGCGGCTTCCGCCGCGCCGGAAAGCGTAAGCAGTTGGGTCATCGGAATCGTGTAATCGGTCAGCGCGTGCTCCTCGGCGTCTTCTTCGTTCGCGGTCGCTTCCTCGTCGTTCCAGTCCGGCAGTCTTTGATCGTCCGCCAGCTCGGACTCCTTCATGGCGGCCTCGGCCGCTTCGATCGTTTCCCTGCCCTTCACCGTCAGTTGCAAAAAGGCAACGACCGCGAACACCGCGACGGCAATTCCGATTCCGAGCGCCGCGAGCAGCGGCAGAGTGCCTATCTGCGCGGCCGCGTTGACGGCCCGCATCTCGGACGCGAACGCCCTGCCGGGCAGCAAGAGCGCCCCCGCTCCCGCGATTGCGGCAAGGAAAGGCTCACAGGACCGTCGTCCTTCGCGGAACTTCAAAGGCCCCCTCTCTCTTTGCGATCTGTTTTGTTCCGCCAACCTGCTCACCTCCGGCCGCCCTCATATTGTAAACGCTTTCCTCAATGATCAGAAAGGAAAATGATACAGGACGCATATGCAAATATTATATCGAAAAAAGAACGAGCCTTCAATTGCGGGCAACCAATTTTTAGGTCAAATTTAAATTCTTTTCCTCCCCCTCCTCCCGGAGCTTGCGCCGGATGACTTTGCCGATCAGCGACAGCGGCAGGCTGTCCCTGAACTCGTAGCTTCTGGGTATCTTGTAGGCCGCGAGCCGTTCTCTGCACCACCGGTCAAGCTGCATCTCCGACACCTGCCAGCCGTCCTTCACGACGACGAACGCTTTGACCGTCTCTCCGCGATAAGCGTCCGGCACTCCGAGCACCGAAGCCTCCTTGACGGCCGGATGCTCGAACAGCACCTCTTCGACCTCCCTCGGATAGACGTTGTACCCTCCCGCCAGAATGATGTCCTTTTTCCGATCGATGATCGTAAAATAGCCTTCCTCATCCATCGTTCCGATATCCCCCGTGCGCAGCCATCCGTCCTTCAGCACTTCCGCCGTCTCGTCCGGCCGGTTCCAATACCCTTTCATCACCTGCGGGCCTCGAACGACCACCTCTCCGATCTCCCCGGGCTCCAGCGGCTCCAGGTCGTTCTCTCCGACGATCCGTGCGTCCGTGTCGGGAAGAGGAAGGCCGATCGTACCGTTTTTGCGGAAACCCCAGACCGGATTGCAGTGCGTTACCGGCGAAGCTTCCGTCAAGCCGTAGCCTTCGATCAGCTTGCCTACCGTCGACCGTTCGAATTTCTCCTGCACTTCACGCGGCAACGGAGCCGCTCCGCTGACGCAGAGCCGGACTGACGCGAATTCTCCTTCCTTCGTCATCGGATGGTTGAGCAGCGCAATGTACATCGTCGGCGCTCCGGGAAATACCGTCGGCTTGCGGCGACGGATCGTCTCCAGCACCATCTTCGGCTCGAACCGGGGAATGAGCAGCAGCGTTCCCGCCTGGCCGACGGCCTGGTTGAGCAGCACGGTCAGACCGAATACGTGAAACATCGGAAGCGCGGCCAGATACCTCTCCTTGCCGACTTCGAGCCGGTAACACCACGCGTTCACCTGCTGCGTATTCGCCAGCAGATTGGCGTGCGTCAGCATGACGCCCTTCGGCCTGCCCGTCGTCCCCCCGGTGTATTGGAGCATCGCCAAATCCTCGTCGGCATTCACCTCCTCGCAGATCTCCAGAGCTTTGCCCTGACCGACGAACGCCGACCAGCGCTTCACCCCTTCTCCCTTGTAGTCGACCTTCAGATTCGGGTACTCCTTGCGCCGTTTAATCGGATAGAGCAGGTTTTTGGGAAAAGGCAGTCCGTCCGACAGGGAAGTGACAATGACATGACGCAAGTCGGTGTTCTCCCGGGCTTTGGCGACGCGGGGCATGAGCAGGTCGAGGACGACAAGCACGGTCGCGCCGCTGTCGGCCAACTGGTGATGAAGCTCCCTCTCCGTATAGGTCGGATTCGTCTGAACGATAATCGCCCCCGCCATCAATGCGCCGTAATAAGCGATGACGGCCTGCGGACAGTTCGGCAGCATGATGGCGACGCGGTCCCCTTTGGCCAGGGGGAGCGCCTTCAGAGCGTTCGCCATTTTGCGGCTTTGCCGCAGCAGTTCCTTATACGTATATCTCCTCCCGAGAAAATCGAGCGCCTCGTTGTCGGGATAAGCCCCCGCGGCGTCGATCAGAAGCTTGGCGATATTGCGCTTCGGGTACTCGTAAGAGGGCTTTACCTGAAGCGGATATTTCTGATGCCAGGGCCTTGCGGCCGAACGAACATCGGATTCTTCGCTCATGCTGCGCTCCTCCTCGTTTTTTATAGGCTAACATAGGCTTCCGCCGCGACGACGCGCGCGGCTATTCGTTTGCGCAAGACCGCCGTATCCCCGGGGACGAGACGAAGCAGGCGCTTGAGCACCGACAGCTGCAGACGAAGCGGATCGCCCCGCTCCAGCGACGCCAGCACCTCGCGCGAACGCGCTCCCGCCCGCTCGGCCGCTTGTTCCGCGAACAGAGCCGTCATATCGGCCGGATTGGCAGCCTCGGAACTCCTTGACAGTCCCAGCTTGCGAGTGCGAAGGAGGGCGCTCTCCAGCGCATAGATGTCGATCATCGCGTCCGCGAGCGAGGCTACGATCGTCTGCTCCCTCTCCAATCTCAAGCCGTGCTTCTGCACCGCGAGTCCTCCGACCATGAGGAACGTTTTCTTGAGCGCCGATAGAACGGCCGTCGGCTTCGCCAAAGGATCGGCCGCGGAAGAAGGGGTTAGCGGAAGAGGGGACGGGTTCAGCAGCTCCTCCTGAAGCGACTGGGCCGCCTCGATCAAGGGCAGGTCTCCTCTGAGCGCCCGTTTCAGCAGGGCGGCGGGGATGAGCAGCCGGTTGATCTCGTTCGTCCCTTCGATAATGCGGTTAACGCGCGCGTCGCGGTAGATTCTCTCGACCTTGTATTCCCGGACGTAGCCGCGGCCGCCATAGATCTGGAAGGCCTCGTCGGCGACGAAGTCGAGCGCTTCGGAAGCGAATACTTTGTTGACGGAACATTCCAGCGCGTATTCCCCGATCGCCATCGCCGTTATTTTCCCGCCATCCGGACTGTCGAGATCGGCTCCGGACAACGCCTCGTCGAGCAACCCCGCCGTTCGGTACACCATGCTTTCAGCGACGAAGGCGCGCGCGTTCATCTCCGCCAGCTTGGCTCCGATGAGCGGAAACGAAGAGATCGCCTTGCCGAACTGCTTTCTCCGGTTCGCGTGGGCGGAGGCAAGCGCGATTGCTTCCTTCATGCCGCCGAGACAACTGGCCGCCAGCTTGAAGCGGCCGAGATTCAGAATGTTGAAGGCGATCAGATGGCCTTTGCCGACCTCGCCCAGCAGATGGTCCGCCGGAACGCGCGCATCTTCGAAGAAGAGCGGACAGGTCGAAGTTCCGCTAATCCCCATCTTGTCTGCCTCGGGGCCGATCGTAAAACCCGGAGTCCCCCGTTCGACGACGAAAGCGCTGAACTGCAAGCCGTCCACCTTCGCGTAGACGACGAACAGATCGGCGAAGCCGGCGTTCGTAATGTACAGCTTGGAACCGCTCAGCACGTAATGCGTTCCGTCCAGGCTCAGCGTCGCGGACGTTCGAACGCCGAGCGCGTCCGAACCGGATTCGGGTTCGGTCAGACAGGAGGCGGCAATCAGCTCCCCGGCGACGAGTCTCGGAAGCCAGCGCGCTTTCTGCGCCGGCGTGCCGAAGAGCGCGATCGGCAGCGTGCCGTTGCCTGCATGCGCCGCGAAGGACAATGCGAACGACGGGGCGGGAGCCAGCTTCTCCGCGAGCAGCGCGGCGCCGGTATTGTTCGGCCCCAGGCCTCCGCAGGCTTGGGGCACGACGGCTCCGAGCAGGCCGTTCTCCCCCGCTTGGCGAATTAGCCGAACCGTCAGCCCGTAATCCGCCTTCTCAATGTCGGCGTCGAAGGGCAGAACGTCCCGCTCCACGAACGCCGTCGCCGCATCCGCGAGCTGTCGCTGCTCTTCCGTAATATCTTCGGGAGTCGCGATATGCCGCGGCTCCGCATCGTCGACGACGAACCTTCCTCCTCCACGGACCGGCTCTGCCACCGCCGTCGCCTCCTTTCCTCGCTTCGATTCGCCGAAGCCGCAGGCTCACATAGCTTCGAAAACGCCGGCCGCTCCCATTCCGCCCCCTACGCACATCGTCACAACGCCGTAACCGCCGCCCAGCCTGAGCAGCTCGTGCAGCAGCGTCACGGTCAGCTTGGCGCCTGTGCAGCCGAGCGGATGGCCAAGCGCGATCGCTCCGCCGTTCGCGTTTACGAGCTCCGGATCGATCTCCAGCCGGTCGATAACGGGGACGCATTGAGCCGCGAACGCCTCGTTGATCTCCCAGAGCGAGATTTGCTCCGGCGTCAGCCTCGCCTGCCTCAGCGCCAGCGGCACGGCTTCGACCGGACCGAGGCCCATAATCTCCGGCGGCAATCCCGCGACTGCGTACGCCCGGAACGCGGCCAGCGGCCGAACGCCGAGGCTGTCGGCCTTCTCCCGGCTCATCAGGACGAGCGCTGCCGCTCCGTCGCTGTACGGCGACGAGTTGCCCGCGGTCACCGTCCCGTTCACAGAGAAGGCCGGCTTGAGCGCCGCGAGCTTCTCCATCGTCGTATCGGGGCGCACGCACTCGTCCTGAGCGACGGTGATCGGCCGCTCAATCGGCTCGCCCGTTGCCGGGCGCGGCTCGACGACGGCGGTCGCGATAGGCATCAGTTCGTCGTCAAATCTGCCGGATGCGGCCGCTTGCGCCGCTTTGCGATGGCTGTCCGCGGCGAAGCGATCCTGCATCTCCCTCGTCACGCCGCACCTCTTGGCGACCAGCTCCGCCGTATGGCCCATCGCCATGTACGCCGCGGGCATCGCTTCGCATAGGCCGGGATGCGGAGACGGTCTGAACCCCATCATCGGCACCCGGCTCATGCATTCCACGCCGCCGGCGACCACCGTATCCGCGAGCCCGCTCCGGATTGCCGCGGCCGCTTGCGCGATCGCCTGCAGGCCGGATGCGCAGAAGCGATTAACCGTAACCGCGGGCACCTCGACGGGAAAGCCGGCAAGCAGCGTGATAAGCCGCGCGACGTTCATCCCCTGCTCGCCTTCCGGCATCGCGCAGCCCAGCACCACGTCTTCGACGTCCTCCGGCCGCAGACCCGGCACTCGGCTTACCGCCTCCCGCAGCACCGCCGCTCCCAAATCCTCCGGACGCGTCTGCGCGAAGCCGCCCTTCTTCCCGCGCCCGACCGCCGTGCGAACCGCCGACACGATGACGGCTTCCCTGCCCTTCATCCCTCTCTCCTCCTCGCCGCTCCGCCTATTCCGCTCGAAGGCGCTCCCCATGCCTTCGGACTCCCGCTCGCCTCGTCCGACCCGCCTCAGTTGCGAAGCGGCTTTCCCGTCGCCAGCCAATGCCGCATCCGCGCCTGCGTCAGCGGCTCTCCGCACAGGCTAAGGAACGCCTCCCGCTCCAGGTCGAGCAGCCGCTGCTCGCTCACCTCCATCCCCGCCGGCACGCTGCCGCCGGTCAGCACGTCAGCCAGCTTGCCGGCAATGCGCGCGTCGTGCTCGGAGATATAGCCGCCTCGCCGCATCGTGGAGACAGCCGTCTTCAGAACCGCCGCCGTCTCCCGGCCTCCGACCGCAACGCGCCGATCCCGCTCCGGAACGGCGCAACCTCTGCGCTCCAGCTCCAGCACCGCGTTCTTCGCCTCGTAGATTCGCGTCTCGTCGCGCAGGACGACCGTATCGCCTCCCCTCCAATAGCCGAGGCGCTTCACGTCGCAACCGCTCTCCGATACCTTGGACCGCGCGATCGACTCGAACAGCCGCATCAACGGCTGCGTCGCATCGTCCAGCCCTGCTTCATCGGCCCGCTCCCTCGCCAGGACGGCCGAAGCCAGACAGCCTCCCCCGGCCGGAATCAGCCCCGCTCCCGTCTCGACGAGGCCGAAATACGTCTCCGCCGCATACAGCGTCCGATCCGCCGATAGACAGATCTCCGCCCCGCCTCCGAACGCCTTCCCGTGCGGAGCGGCAACGACCGGACGCGGCAGCCTGCGCAGCGTCCGCACGCTCTCTTGAAGCTCCCGAACCATCAGGTCGATCTCTTCCCACTCGCCGTTCTCCGCTTCCATCAGCAGCAGCATCAAATCCGCTCCGACGCAGAAGTTGCGCCCCTCGTTCGCCAATACCAGTCCGCGCCAGTTGCGCTCCACCTCCTCCGCGGAGCGGCGAACGGCAGCCAGTGCGCCGGGACCAAGCGCGTTATTCGAAGAACGGAATTCGAGACAAGCGACGTCGTCACCCAGATCGATCAGATCCGCTCCGCCCTCCGAGAGGATCGTCCGTCCCCGGTCCCGCTGCGCGCTTAACGAGATTTCCCCCGGCCTCTCCTCGACGTACTTGTAATACCCTTGCGAATAATAGAACTGACTTCCGGCCTTCTTCACATAGAACGAGGCCGTTCCTTTCCCCAGCATGGCCGCTACCGGAGCCGGCACCGCTCTCCCTCTCTCCTCCAGGCGAGCCGCGGTTTCCGCCACGCCCAGCGCGTCCCACAATTCAAAAGGTCCCGCCTCCCAGTCCAAGCCCCACCGCATTGCCCGGTCGATCTCGATCGGGGTGTCGGCAATCTCCCCGAGCTTCTCCGCGGCATAGCACAACGTATCGTCGATCACGTCCCGGACGAAAGCGCCCAGCCGGTCCCGATCCGCCGCCTCCAGCAGCACCCGCAACTTGCCGGCCGTCCCTCCGCCCGCCCGTCTCGCCGCTTCGAGCGTGCGGGAAACGGGCTTGCTCCGCGACACGTAAGCCATCGCCTCCGGGTCCAGCACCCGTATGCGATCTTCCCCGGACGCGGAATCGTCCTCGCGGAAAAAGGCGCCGCCGCTCTTTGCTCCCAGCCACCCCCGTTCCGCCATCCGCTCGATCAACGCCGGATTCGAGAAAGCCGCCGCCTCCAGCGGGTCCGGCACGTTCTCCCTCACATTGCGGCACGCTTGCAAGAACGTATCGAGGCCGACCGAGTCCAGCATGCCGAACGTCGCACTCTTGGGACGCCCGATCAGCGGACCGGTTACCGCCTCCGCCTCGTCGATTGTGAGGCCATATTTCTCCCTTGCTTGCAATGCAGCCAGCAGGGCATACGTTCCGATCCGGTTGGCGATAAAATTCGGCGTGTCCTTCGCCTCCACGACCCCTCTGCCCAGCCGATCCCGGCAGAACAACGCCGTCGCCTCCAACGCCTGCCGATCCGTCTCCTTACCGGGCACCACCTCCAGAAGCTTCCTATATCTCGGAGGGTAGAAGAAATGCGTCACCATCGCATGCTTCCGCAGCTCTTCTCCGCACGAGGAGGCGATCTCATCGATGGACAGCCCCGACGTGCCACTGCTGACAACCATGCCCGGCCTCCATACCGCATCGATGCGCGCCCAGACGCCCATCTTAACGTCCAACCTCTCCGTTACGGCTTCGATCACCCAATCGCATTCGGCAAGCCGTTCGTACTCCCTCTCCCAATCGCAGGTTTCGATCCTTCCGATGGATGCCGGATCGTAGAGCGGGGACGGCTTCGTCCTTTTCAACCTCTCCCGCCCTTCTTCCGCCTTGCTCTCCAGATCGAACAGCAGGCTGGGAATGCCCGCGTTCGCCAACTGCGCGGCAATGGCCGCGCCCATCACCCCCGCTCCGATGACCGCCGCTTTTCGCACGTTCCGCAAGCCGCCTCTCCACCTCCCCGCCGCACCTTGAATCGACTTGATATTGGTAAATTTATTCCGCAAGCCGCTGTGCATATGCCCACATCGGCAAAAAAGGACATATCCGCGTCTATCTCATGCCTGCCCCGGAAGAATTGCTCGGGCAATCCCGATGATCCCTTGGCCGCTCAACCTGCCCAACGCAAAAAAGCCGCCCTCCCCTGATCGGGAGAGCGGCGAATGTCGCGCCTACTGCTGCAAATCTTCGCTGGAAAGTATAATCGCTTCCGCTTGCAGAAGCCATTTGCCGTCGACCTTGACGGCGTCGTTGAGCACGACCGAGCGGCTCTTGAACGTCTGTCCGCCCATCACCGTCTCCGATACCATCTTGACCAGCACAGAAGCGGCGCCCTGCTCGGCATCGTAATCGACGATCGTCACTTGCTCGCTCGTCACGTTAAGCGTTGTCGTCTCGAACATTTGCGCCAACTGTTCCTTCAGCAGCTCTTTCTCCGGGAAGTCGGCTAGCGTCGCGACGTAAGCCTCGGCGTTTTTCTCGTTGGCCGCCTTCACTTGGTCTTCGAACACTTTGCCGATCGCGGCTTTGTCGGCTTCAGGCAGCGTCGCCTGCTGCTCGAACAATCCCGGAATGTTCGTGTACTCGAGTCCGAGCACTTCGACGTTGTAGATCTTCCAAGCGTTCGCGGAATCCTTGTGAAGGGTATAGCGAACTTGCGCGAGGTTGTCCGGAAAGAAGCCTCCGCTGATCTTCTTCGTATCTTCGATAACGAGAACGACAGCTTCTCTCTGGCTGAAAGATTGGATCTTCAACTCGGTGATTTGGGTCTTCGTTTTGGCCTGTTCGAAGTTCGCCCGAACTTCGTCCAAATCCAAGACGGTGTCGTCCGACATCAGCCCGACGATTCCTTCCGCGTCGCCGGCGGCTTCCACGAGCAGCATCTTGCTGAACAGCTCGTTCACGGATGCTTTGTCCGCCGAAGTCGGGCCTTGGAACACGAGCGAGATCGTCTTATCCTTGCCGTTCCACAGCACGTTGTGGTTCGTTAACACGCCCGCGAAGCGAACCCCGATCAGCGTGCGGCCGTCGCGTTCGATAATCTCGCCCGTGCTCGGCACCGTCCGGCCGTTCACGATGGCGATGTCCGCCTCCGCGGAAGCCTGAATCTCGTAATCTTCCGATTCCGCGTACAGGATTTCCGTAGAAGCGTCCAGCTCCGTGCCGTAACCGAGCGCATCGAAGAGAGCGGCATACTCGATGTAGCTTTTGCCTTTCTCGATCAGCAGCCCGCTTCCTACGTCGACGGTTTCGCCGTTGACTTTGATCTTGACGGCCGAAGACTGGCCTGCGGTCGCAGCGGAGGCGGTGCCCGCCATCGTAAACGCCAATACTGCCGAGAACAACACGATTGCCAAACGTTTCAACTGTCGCACCATCTTTCTCTATGTAATGAATAACCGTCTATGAATCTAGTCTATTATAACAGCTAGTTTGGACGGTCTGGCACAAAAGCCGAAATTTTATTCGCCCCGCGCCCGGAAGTCCGGCAGAATTCCAGACCAATGCGGCTATTCGCCAATCAGTTCTTGCAAATCTTTGAGGCTCGGCTTGCGGAAAGTCACTCCGACTTCCGTCTGTCCCCACTTCATGCTTTCGATTTTCAGCGGCTTGGGCAGCTCATCGGCGATCGGGATCACCCGGCTGGACAGCATCGACTTCGGCAGCGGCACACCCTTCATCCTGGCCTCCAGAACGTCGGCGATCACGTTCGGATCTTGCCAGCGCAAGCGATACGTAATCTGCAGTTCGGCGGAAACCCAATCCTTCCACAGCACGTTCAAGTCCGCGATCAACCTATCGCCTTCCTGCGTAAATTCCGCTCCGGTCACGACGATGTCGTTCTCTACGAGAGGATTGTCCGCGAGCGACTTCTTGGCCAGGTTGCCGATGTCCTCGTCCGTCAAGATGAGCTCCAGGGACATCCTTTTGGCCATGTCGATCGCGCGTTCCTTGAGCGGCACCTCCTCATAAGACAGATCGAGAGACCGGTCCGGCTTCACATAATAGAGCGCGCCTACCCCCGCGATGACGGCGAGGAAGACGAGCACGAACAGTCCAATCAACAATTTTTTCATCGCAATCTCCTTTATGAGGTTGTTCAAAAAGCCCGCTTTTGATCACGAAGTATTCCGGGAAGAAGACTCGACATCGAATCTTGAATTCAGCCGGTTCTTCCGGTGCTCACGTAGCTTCCACTACGCTCCGCTCCTCATACCCGGTCTTCATCCAATCTTCTCGGTGCTGAAAACCGGACTTTTTGAACTCTCACTTTATGGTTGACTTCGGGGGAAGAGAGGCGTATAACAATAAATAAATTCAACGACGGGAACAAGTTGTCCGGGCCCTTCGATCTCCAGAGAGTCGGCGAAACGCTGAGAGCCGACGATCGAAAGCCGGTGCAATATCCTCCCCGAGAAGCGGCGCCGAATCCGATTTGCCATTAAGCGCCGACGGTTCCCCCGTTACGGGAAGTCGTATATACTCTATACGACGAGCGAGCGCCCGACGTTGCAACTTCGCTAATGCAAAATCGGGAACGAGGGTGGTACCACGGATAACGATCCGTCCCTTTCCAGGGGGCGGTTTTTTTGTATTCTTATAGCGGTTGCTGAAAAACCGGACTTTTTGAACTTACACTTATACGCTTATATGCCGACGCCGGCAGAAAGGATGATTTCGAAATGAACGCCCGCTCCGAACAATATGCCGTCCAGCTTGCCGATATTCTGAATGCCCACCGCGTTTTGCAGGACGTGATCGCCCCCACTCCTCTGCAGTTGAATCCCGCATTGTCCGCCAAGTTCGGCTGCAATGTGTATTTGAAACGGGAGGATCAACAAGTCGTCCGTTCCTTTAAAATACGGGGGGCTTACTACTTGATCGCCTCGTTGTCCCCGGAAGAGAGAAGCCGGGGCGTCGTCTGCGCCAGCGCGGGCAACCATGCCCAAGGCGTCGCCTACTCTTGCCGCAGGCTGGACATTCCGGGCATGATCTTCATGCCCGCGACCACGCCGAGGCAGAAAATCAATCAAGTGAAGCTGTTCGGGGGAGACAAAGTCGACATCCGCTTGATCGGCGACACGTTCGACGACGCCTATGCGGAAGCCGTGCGCGTCAGCGAGCAGGAAGGCTTGCCGTTCGTCCATCCGTTCGACGACTCCCGGATCATCGCGGGCAATGCCACGATCGGCAAAGAAATCATCGAAGGCGGCGCGCCTTCCATCGATGTGCTGCTTGTGACGATCGGCGGGGGCGGATTGGCGGCGGGCGTCTCGACATATATCAAAGCGATCAGCCCGGCGACCCGCATCATCGGGGTCGAACCGGAAGGAGCGCCCTCCATGCGGCAGGCATTCGAGGAGCAGCAGGTCGTTACGCTCACGGAGATCGACAAGTTCGTGGACGGAGCGGCGGTCAAACGGGTCGGCGAGCTGACGTACGCCGTCTGCCGCGAGCTGCTGGACGACATCGCCGTCGTGCCGGAAGGGCGGGTCTGCACGACGATTCTGGAACTGTACAACGAGCACGCGATCGTCGCCGAGCCCGCCGGGGCGCTTACCGTCGCCGCGCTGTCGGCGATGGACCCGGAGGCGCTGCGCGGCAAGAACGTTGTCTGCGTCATTAGCGGCGGCAACAACGACATCGACCGGATGCAGGAGATCAAGGAGCGTTCCCTCATCTACGAGGGGCTTAAGCATTACTTCATGATCAACTTCCCGCAGAGAGCGGGAGCGCTGCGCGAGTTTCTGGACGACGTGCTCGGCCCCGGCGACGACATCGTCCAGTTCGAGTACACGAAGAAACACAACAAGGAAAACGGACCGGCGCTCGTCGGCATCGAGCTTAAGAGTCCGGAAGACTGCGACGGGCTGCTGGAACGGATGAGGAACAAAGGCTTCCAATTTATCGAGCTCAACAAAGACCCTCTGCTGTTTAATCTGCTGATCTGAGGTTCCGCCAAGCCGGGACTTCTTCCAGAGCCGACGCTGTCCAAGCGTCGGCTTTTATTATATGGTTAACCGCTCGTCCCCCACACGCACGCCTGTCGTCCAGCTCCTCCTCCTCCCCCGTTGCCATCCGTTCTCCCTTTTCGCCCAAACCCTCTTCCTACAAGCGTTTTTTCGCGCGCCGCCGCATAACCGACACCTGATTCGCCAAAAATAATAAGTACGGGTTTCAACGGAATTGACGTGCCGCCTCCTAAGCTTTATCCCGGATTTACACTTGAGGGTTACAGTGGATGGAGAATGATCGTTTCGACTAACCAGACTATGCGAGGTGCGAGCATGATGTATAACCCGCTGAAAGTTTTCATCCTGTACGCCCGTTTCGGAGATGGACATTGGCAAGCCGCGTCCGCGCTGCGGCAGAGCTTCGCCAAACTCGGCAACGTGGAGGTTAAGCTCGTCGATCTGTTGGAGGAGTCGCATCCCGTGCTAAACGGGGTAAGCCGATTCGTCTACCGTAAAAGCTATTCCGTGCTGCCCCAAGCCTACGGCTGGGTGTACCAGCGCACGAAAACGATGAAGCCGGATTCGATGTTCGCCTCGTGGCTGCATTCGTTCGGAGTGCCGGCCTTGCTGAAGATGGTGGAAAAGGAGCGTCCTGACGCCATCGTCCATACGTTTCCGACGCTGGCCTGCCCGCAAGTCATGCACAAGATGCGCCGCAAAATTCCGATGTATAACGTCATTACCGACTTCGATCTGCATCTGCGCTGGGTTCATCCCGCGATCGACAAGTACTATGTCGCGACGGACGATATGCGCCGTCAGCTCTGCGAGCTGGGGATCGAGCCGCATCGGGTTGCCGCGACGGGCATCCCGATCCGTCCCGAGTTCCAGACTCTGTCTGCGGGAACGGCTTTCCCCGTCGGGCGACCGACCATTCTGGTCATGGCCAGCGCGGGAATGGCGCCGGTCCATGCAGCAAGTCTATGCCGCAGCCTGGCCGAGCGATGCGCCGCTCGCGTCGTCGTCGTATGCGGCCGCAACCGGGCGCT
This sequence comes from Cohnella sp. SGD-V74, assembly GCF_003001675.1. Taxonomy (GTDB): domain Bacteria; phylum Bacillota; class Bacilli; order Paenibacillales; family Paenibacillaceae; genus Cohnella. The sequence continues at coordinate 83,262 of NZ_PVYW01000025.1, forward strand.
TCGTCAAGCGCTCGAGACTCAGCTCGGGGGTAATCCCAACGTTACGATTCTCGGTTACGTGGAGCGAATACAGGATTGGATGGCCGTCGCCTCCGGCATCGTCACGAAGCCCGGCGGGCTGACTCTGTCTGAAGCGATCGCCGCCGGATTGCCGATCTTCCTCTACCGCCCCGTACCCGGGCAGGAATATAACAATGCCCGATATTTGGAAAGCAAAGGAGCCGCCGTCATATGCAGAACGATCGGCCAGTTAACGCAAGCTATAGCGGAACGGCTCGAGAAGCCCCGGCTTCGCGAGCAGATGCTTCAGGCGATCTATTCGCTTCGCAAGCCGGACGCCTCGGATACGATCGCCTTGGATATTGCCCGCCAATTGAATATAATGGAAGTGGTTCCCGCCATCGACAGCGGAAAGCTCAGGCATCGGGACGACTTGTCCCTGGTTCCGGCTTCACCGGAGTTGCAAAGGAGAGCTGCATGTGAGCAAGTCATCCCTTAAATCTCTGCTTCGCACGGATATGCTCCTCTACCTGACCATTCTGTATTTGATCGAATTCGTCAGGGGAGCGGCGCTGATCAGTTTCCTGCCGATCTATGGAGACAAAGCTCTCGGCCTTAATCTCGACGTGATCGGGGCGGCCATTACCGCACACTATTTTACGGATACCGGGCTTAAGCTGGCGATCGGATATTTGCTGGACCGCCTGTCCGTCCGCATGGTCGTCGGCGTCGGCGCTTTGTGCTCCCTGCTGGGCATCGCGGCGCTGCAGTTCGCGGATATCCCATGGGTGTTCATTGCGGCCGCGGCGCTGTACGGGATCGGCATCTCGCCGATTTGGATCGTCTGCCTGACCAAGATCAAGGAAGATCAGCGCGCCACCCAGATGGGATTTCTGTATACGGTCTGGCTGGTCGGCCTCGGCAGCGGACCGGTCGTCATCAACCTGCTGCTGGATTACGATCTGCAGCTCAGCTACTGGGTCATGGTCGGCGTTTCGCTGGCGGCATGGCTTCTTTCCCTCCTGATTAAAGGGGGGAAAAGCATGCACATCGACGTTATGCCGTTCCGCAAGCAGCTTTCCATACTCGGCAGCCGGCTGCGCGAGATGAAGCTGCTGCTGCCCGGCATGGTGCTGCAGACGCTCGGCGCGGGCATGCTTCTCCCTATTCTGCCGAGCTTCGCGGTCAACGCGCTCGACATGACCGCGACTCATTATTCCATTCTGCTGATGATCGGCGGAGGCTGTACGGTCATCGGCCTTATTCCGATGGGCAAGCTGTCCGACGCCTTCGGCAAAAAGTGGTTTCTTATCGTAGGGTTCCTGGCGTTCGGCCTGGTGCTGTTCGCCCTCACCCTGCATCCTCCGCTCGGACTGGCCCTGTTCTGGGCGTTCGTGCTCGGCATTTCCTATGCCGCCGTGCTGCCGGCCTGGAACGCCCTGCTGGCCGCCTATGTTCCTCAAGGCCAGCAGGGGCTAGGATGGGGCGTATTTTCCACGGTGGAGGGCATCGGGGGAATGATCGGACCGGTCATCGGCGGGCTGGTCGCGACCCGGTATACCGAAGCTTCGGTCATCGGCATTGCCGGATTGCTGTTCATCGTAATCAGCGTGTTTTACGTCTTCTTCCCCTTCAGGCTGTTCAGAGGCGAAACCTCGCCCGCCTTGGCGAAGGGAGCGAAATAATCGAAGTCCGCCGGACGGGTCGAATGGAGCAATTTCAATGTTTAGTGGGGATTTCAATCTCGAAGAGATCAAGGAGCTGCTGCACCGTTATTCGCAATTCGGTCCGCTGCCCGGCATTTTACTACCTTTTCTCGAAGCGCTTCTTCCCGTACTGCCGTTGGTCGTCTTCGTCGTCGCCAACGCGGCCGCTTACGGCATGTGGCTCGGCTTTCTGTACTCCTGGATCGGGGTTACTCTCGGCGCCTTGCTCGTCTTCTCCCTTGCGCGACGATTCGGCAATCGCTACGGAGCCCGAATTCGCGCGAGATTCCCGAGGTCGGAGAAGTTCTTCGCGTACATCGAGCGCAAGGGCTTCACTCCGATTTTCATTCTGGCCTGCTTCCCTTTCTCGCCGTCCGCCCTCGTGAATATCGCTTCCGGCATGTCGCGAATTCCGTTCCATACGTTCATGACCGCCATCGGCTTGGGCAAAGCCGTTATGATTTTCATCTTGAGCTTCCTTGGACACGATTTGCAGGCGATGGTCGATCATCCGTGGCGCATCGTCATGGCTATCTCGATTATCGGACTGATGTGGCTCGGAGGGCGCAAGCTCGAGAGCAGGTACCAATAGGAGCGCTTAAGCATAACCCCCTCCCTCCCGTGGAATCCTAAGCGGGCATTCGAACGCCAAAGGAGGGAATGGTCATGTCCGGCAAACAGCCTTCCGACAAGCAGAAGGCGGCCAGCAAGGCCCAGTCGATAGCGGATCGGACCGGAGCAGGCAAGGAAGCGGCCGAGCGGCTGCAATCCGAAGCCGACAGAGCCGCCGTTCCGAAACACGGATTGTGAGGGGGAGCGCGAGATGAGCGAATCCAAAAGAATGGACCCGATGTCCGGAGAAAAAGTCGAAGTGGACGGCGTGTACGAGAACGAGGCCGGACAAGCCCAGAAGCTGAAACGGGGGGACGTCTTCCCTTCCGATGTCATTCTCGGCGAGACGGAATGGACGCTGACCGAGTTCGCCTTCGATAACCACCACGAAGGCCGAACCGATCCTCGGCTCGTACCGAAGGAAGACGATACGGACAAGATCGGCAAGATCGATCACCCCCGCCGGCAGGTGGCCCCGGGGAAGAAATAGCTTATACCTGCAAGCGCCAAGCCCCGGAGAGATCTCCGTCCGGGGCTTGGCGCTTTATTTTAATCCAGCTCCCCTAAGCCGTACAGGTCCAAGCAATCCGGACGGAAGGGATTTCCCGTCGTAACGGTTGGCCAGACTGTTCGTGACGGATACGCGCAATACGTTCAGTCCCGGCTTCAGCTCGCGCCCGATTCCGAAACGATAGGGCTTCCACATTTGGCACCCAACTTCCCGGCCGTTAACTTCCAATCGAACGAACTCATGCGCCTCTCCCAGATCGAGCTCGATCTGCTCCCATTTCCCCGGATGATCGAGGTCGAATATATTTTCGTACGCAACCGTTCCCGAATAATGCCCCATCCCGTCCCAGTTCGTCCATGATTCAAGCTCCGGCAAATCCCCTGTCCGCGGCCCCGCCGCCACTCGCCAGCCTGAAGACAAATCTTCCGTCATCGTCCATTCGTTCAGGGCAACGTCTCCGCGAACAGGCTCGCGGCTCGGATCGACGGCAACAATCAGACACTCCCTCCGTTCGATGCGAACGGCAGCGGCTTGTCCCTCTTGGCGTTCCTTGATCCGCACCGCCTCGCATTGTCCCGTCCAGGGGCGCCAAAACTCGGCGTAACCGGCATACTTCATTCCGAACGCGCCTTCGTACTCGTCTTCTCCTTCATTCACCAGAACATAGAAATAGCAATCGTCCTTCTTCACGCAGCTGATCCGAATGGCAGGCGAAGCGGGCTCTAACCAGGAATGAACGTCCAGTTCGCGCGCCAGCGCGTCCGCCGCAGCTTCCGCTTGGCTTACGCGAATCTGTCCGATGTCCTTCAAGCCTCCGCGTTCGTTGACCAGTTCGATAACGACGCCGCCTTGCCGGCAAAACGCTTCGAGCCTGTTCCAGCTTTCCGGGTCCGGCTGACGCTCACCATCCACGAGAACCGCCCTGTATCGGTATCCGGCAATCTCCAGCATTCCGTCCTTGCAATCGCATGATCCGCGGAACAGCTCGTCTTCCAAGTAATTAAACTCGATTTGACGTTCGTACAGCGGCTTTACCAACCTCCATGGCAAGGAAGCCTCTCCCGCAAGCACGGCAACTTCCGCCTCGTTCGCGCTATCGGTCATCAGCCAGCTCATCCGCTTGATGTACCTGGAGAATCGGGCGTATTCCGGCCACCAGATATTATGGGGTCCGACGTCCGGCGGCCGCTCGTCCCTGCGTTCTTCCCGAATGGAATAGTAGAAGGCATGGGGACTAATCAAGTTAACGCCTCTAACGAACAACCAGTCGAGATACCACTTCATATTGTCTGCGGTTAACGACCAGCCGCCCTCGATTCCGCAGACGCCGAACGCTTCGTTCATGTTGCGCCGTTTGCCGCGATGGCGAGCGGAATCGGACGAGCACTTGCCCATCGTGCTGTGTACCCCCGTGACGCCCTTATTCTTCTCCGGAGCGATATATCTCCAGACGACATCCTGGCCCGGTATGTGAAAATGCTGAAGCAGTCCGATGTCGTCGCTGCCGGCCGGATGGCCGGTCAGACCTATTCCGTGATTCTCGCACCAATCCGCCAGCCTCTTATAATAAGTACGCGCCATCCGATTTCGAACCGCCGTATCATAGATCTCCCGGGTATGAACGCTCTGCGCCCCGGCCGCGTACCAGAGCAGCGGCAAGTCCTTCTCCGCCCCCCCTCCCGCCAGGAATTCGTCAAGGAAACCCCTTGTCCATGGCTTTAGTCCCTCTATGTGCCCGCGGCCAAGCAAATCCGGCTCATCCGTAAAAAAGGCGATCACCGTCGTGCCGAAATATCGGCTCAGCTTCTCGTAATATCTATCGTGCGTTAAAGAAATAAAAGCTTGAACGGCATCCGGATTCAGCAGGTCCGCTGCCAGCGGGGCGTCCGGCTCTCCATCGTCCTGACCGGCGTGAATTCCCCGTATCGTCCCTCGCGAATAGGTTTCGACGAACAGAAGAACCGACCACTCCCCGGACTCGGAAGGAGCAAACCGGACGCGATTGTTCGCGGGTTCGAGGACGACGGTCCGTTCCGGATCGATTGTCGCGGGCGACGCTTTGCGAACGGCCTGAACCGAAATCAGCGTCTCTCCCGGCAGCAGCGCAATCGGGAACTCATGAATTCCGTCCGCCGCCTTGCAGGACAATTCTCTAATCTGCAAGCCCCGACTCGCATATTCGGGGTTTGTCTTGACGACCATTCCGCATGCGGAGCCCGACGGATACATCCCCTCGTCGTACAGAATCACTTTCATCCCGAGCTTGTCGGCTTCGGCAACGGCCGAGTCCACCAGTTCCATGAACGGCTCGGAAAGATAGGGAAGCGAACGCGGCAGACCCATGCGCGGATGAAGGACGAACCCGTCGACCTCTTTCTCATGAAAGTCGCGAATTTGCCGGATAAGCTCATCCCGCGACAATTCGTCGTTCCAGAACCAGAACGGCAACGGGCTGTATTCGGCGGACGGATTAACAAAATGCTCTCTCATCGCTTCAAGTCGATTCACTTGTTCAACTCCTCAGTCCAATTGGTTCTTCTCCCTGTATTGGGACGGCGTAATGCCCTCCAGCTTTTTGAAAATCCGATTGAAGTACGTAGGCTGATAACCGACTCTCTCGGCGACGTCGTTGATTCTCAGATCCGTCGACTGCAGAAATTCCTTCGCCTTCTCAATCCGGATTCCCGTCAAATACTCGATGAAATTCAATCCCGTGACCTGCTTAAACGTTTTGCTTAACGTATACGACGGAATGTTGATCTGTTCGGCGCAGGAATCCAGCGAGATATCCTTCATATAATGGTTCTGCATATACTGGATGACTTTCTCCACCAGATGCATCAGCTTGGCATCCTGCTGTTCGTCCCAGACGTTCAGGAACGGCTGAATCACCTGCTCCGAGAACCATCGAAGCATCTCATCGGGGTCGTCCAGTTGGGACAGCCGGGCGCTTAAGCCGGTGCCGGCGAACGTCTCGTGGGACACTCCCATCTTCATAATCGCATGTTGGACGCTGGCCAGAAGCTGAAGCATGCCATGCCGGATAATCATTTCCTTGGACCCGCCGGCCGTCAGCTCTTTCATGAATTGGAAGAGGAGTTCGGGCAATTCGTTGCGCATTCCCATTCGAAGCGCATGCAAAATCTCTTTCTCCACGGCAAAAGGGTAAGCGTATCTTTGGCTTTGTTCCGAGCTCCTGTCCGGGTTCAAACCGATGATCTGCATGTCGTGCAGAAGGTCTCTATGGCTTAACGCCTGCCTGGCCTCTTCGAACAAATACGGGATTTGATACGCCTGCGACGAACTCTTGCTGACGGAAATCGTGACCCTCAGCGAAAGAACCTTCTGAATCGCTTTGATCAGGTTCTCGCAAAACGCGGACAACTCCGTCCGGAACTGCTCCATGCTCGTCCGATCCGGAACCAGGAGCAGCAGCCCGATAGACAAATCATGAAAATTGATGACGATGGATTGCCCAATGCCGGTGTCCTTCAGTTCCTCCACGATGTTGGCGGCTACGAACGTCACAAGACCTTCGTCGCCTTTATAAAATCTCCCCTGCAAATTCGCAAAGCCGGAAAGCTGAATGATCAGCGCGATAAATTGCTTGTTTTCCACTTGCCAGCCGTACTGCTCCATCCGTTCTCTTATTTTTTCCTCTGAAAAAGAATACAAATAGCCTTGCACCAACTGCAGTAGATACCCTTCCCGCAAATACGGGAGCTGTTCGGAGAGACGGCTCATCAGGGAGTGCCGTTCCTTGGTCAAATGCTTCCATTGCGCCTCTATGACGGCAAACTCGTCTTCGCGATTCGCTCTCGCCCCGTCATTTCTGTCCCCTGCGATCATCTGTACCAGCCGGTTGACGGGAGAATACAGTTTGCGGGACGCGAACCAGGATAAGGTTGCGGCCACCAGCATTCCGGCCAGACTGATCCAGACAATGACCTGAGAGATGACTTTAACGGGCGCCGTAATGGCAGACAAGGGGGCAACCGATACGAATGTCCACGTCGACCCCAATCGCTCAATGTTGCCGAAGGATACCGAGTAGGTTGTTTTATCCCATTTGTACAAAAAGGAATTCGTGCTGCCGCCGTAAGTCAACACTTGCGATCGGACGGCCTCTTCCAGGGCGGACGGGACCTCGCCGTTGCTCGACAGCAGCCACTGTCCCTGTTCCGTCATCAGAAACGAAGAGCCTTGATCGCGAGGGGTCAACGTTAGCAGCATATCGGTTAATTGGCGTTTGTTAAGCGTAATGAATATCGTTCCGAACGGAGATAAGCTTCCCCCCAGCAATTTGTTGTATAAGGTCAAGTCGACGGCGCCGTTTTCCTCCGATATCATCCAGTTGATCGATTTGGGCCGTTCCATCAGGGAGAGATATTCATCGAGTGGTTTCCGGTCGGTCAGAAACTTATATTCGCTGCGCGTAAACAGCACGGGACGCGGTTCATTGAGAAACAGCTCCACATGATTGATAAGAGGATCGGACATTTCCATGATCAACAGCGTCTGAAAGATGTTTCTCACTTGAACATAGTCGTTCACGAAATCAAGCCTCCTCAATTCGTTGCCGAAGCTCGGATCGAACGACCAATGCGCCATATTTAATTCCAAGTGGGAAAACTGGTTGTTGAAATAGGAGACGCTTTGATTGATTTGCTGGCGATTGTGGCTCTGCAGTTCGTGGTTGATTTGCCCGCCAACGATCCAATATACGCAACCCCCGATAATAATTCCGGGAATGCTCGCAACGAACAAAGTGAGAATAAGACTTTTCTTGTAAAAAGCCCCGAACCCTTGCCGCTTGTTCGCCGAAAACCTCCTGATCCTGCTGAACACCTCATCACCGCCATCGGCTTGTTCGTTAGCTTTCATTCCTAAAATAGCAGAACCCTGCCGACAGTTCGACAAGATTCTGCTGAGAAGTGACGGCTAACGATACCCCATGATCGAACTATCCCTTATTTGGAACCCGATCGGCTCGCATACGCATCGTTCAGCTCTTGCGTGATCTTCGTCATATTGGAATCCTCTTTTAACTTGTTCGCGTAGTCGTCCCAAGCCGTGATCGGAGCCGAGCCCAGAATGATTTTCACTTTCAAATCAGTCATATCCTTGTTGATTTCCGTCATGTACTGGTTGGCCGTCGGGGAGTTCAGGCCGATCGTATAATCCGGCACGCTTCCCATCGCAGCGCGGTCGTCTTGAATTTTTTTATACAAATCCTGCGTTTCCTGAGCGAAGAAGTCTTTGGACATGCTTGCGTACGGATTGGAGACATACACGATCTGATTGTAGTTAGAGACGCCGTCCTGATCCATCTTCGCCGTATCCAACACTTTTTGACCGTCCTGCACCGTATGGTGAATCCCCTCGATTCCCCACTGTTGATGGGCAAAAATATCGTCGTTCATCCACGTATCCACCATTTTCAGAATGCCCTTCATTTTGTCTTCCGGAACGGATTTCGGAATCGAAATCAGTCCGTTGAAGCCCGGATCTTTGGGGGCGTATCCATTCAGTGCAAGTATCGGGTAAAAATCCGTTTCTTTGAAATCCGGTTCGATCTTCAGCAATTCATCTACGTACATGCGCATATTTCCCGCTTTGTCATGATAGACCGCGGCTTTGCCGGAATTGAACAGATTTTTGACGGTATCTCCCTTAATGGAAGCGAAATCTTCCGAAATCAATTTCTCGTCGTACAGCTTCTTGATGTACTCGATCGCGCTGCGCTGTTCCGGCAGGAAAACCGTATTCGTCAGCTTGCCGTCCGCCAGCTTCCAGCCGCCGTTAGTTCCCCAAGTCGCTCCCGTGAACGCGCTTTCGATTGCTCCCAGGGCAGTACCCATATTCAAACCGTTCTGATCGACGCCCGTAGGAAAAGGAACGATGTTCTTCTTCTCTTTAACCGTCACGAGCATCTGATAAAAATCATCCGTAGTCGCAGGTATGGCGAGCCCGGACTCGTCCAGCCAATCCTTGCGGATATTCAGGAAAGCTGCTCCCTCCGAAGGACGCGGACGCGGGATGCCGTAGTTTCCGCCGTCCACCTGCTTCGTCAATTCCCAGGCGGTCTGATCGATCAGATTGACCAGGTTCGGATAATCCTTGTAATACGCCGCCAAGTCCCAGAACGCGCCCTGCTCCACCGCTCCACGGAATACCGGGCTGAACGGGTCCTGGATGAAGATCAGATCCGGGATGTCGCCGGAGGCGAGCGTAATGTTCAATTTGTCCGTGTAGACGGCTTGGGGAACCCATTCGACATCGAGCTCTGTATTCGTCGCTTGTTCGATCAACCTCTCGATCTCGTTGTCCGGAGCAGGCGGCATCGGAGCGGTCTGCTGGGTCATCACGCTGACTTTCAGAGGCTTCGCATCGGCGCTTCCGCCGTTTCCGGCACTGGCGGAAGAAGTGGCCGCGCCCCCGCCGGAAGCGCGCGGTTCGCTAGTGCTCTTATTTCCTCCGCATGCGGCGAGCAGCATCGCGAAAGCGGTTACCAAAGCGATTGCAAAGAGTGCTCTTCTTTTCATTTCGTTTCCCCCTAAATTAATTTTATAATAAGGCAGCGCTGCCCGAATGGGCAATTTTTTTGCGCGGCCGCATTACTTCGGTTCATCGTTCATCCCTTGACGGACCCTATAAGGGCGCCCTTGGCAAAATGTTTCTGCAAGAAAGGATAGACGAATAGAATCGGAACGGTAGCGATAATCACCGCGGCCATCTTGAGCGTTTGCGAAGGCGGCTTCTCCGTGTATGCCGTCGATAGAAGGTCGCCCGTGGAAGCGCTAATCAGCATATTTTGCAAAATAACCTGAATCGGCCACTTCGCTGAATTCGTAATATACAGAAGCGCATTGAAGTACGTATTCCAGTACGCTACAGCGAAGAACAATCCGAACGCCGCAAGCGCCGGCAAAGACAGCGGGAGAATGATCCTGATCCAGGTGGAAATGTCGTTGCATCCATCGATCGAAGCCGCTTCCTCGAGCTCATCCGGAAGGCTGTCGAAAAATCCTTTCATCAGCAGAACGTTCCAACCGCTCGTTAACGCCGGAAGAATGATCGCCCAATAGCTGTTAATGAGATCCAATTGCCGGATCAACATATAGTTGGGAATAATGCCCGGCTGGAACAGAATCGTGATCAGAATGAACAGCATCAGGAATCTGCGTCCCCTCAGCCTTCGCCGTGACAATCCGTAGGCGAGAGCGGAAGACACAACCAGGCTGCATAAAGTCCCCACGACAGCCAGATACGCGCTTGCGCCAAGCGAGTTTACGAAAGCTTTGCTCGACAGCAAGTATTCATAAGAGATCGTTGACCATTTCTGCGGAAATACGATAAATTGGTTTTTCATATATTCGGAAGGATCCGTGAAGGAAACGACCAGTACGTAGTAGATCGGAAAGAACGTAACCAAAGCTACCAAACTCAACAACAAGACATTAAGACCATTAAATATGCGGTCCCCCGCAAACTGCTTCACGTGATCCCTCCTCTAATAAACGCCCTCTTCGCCGAAGCGCTTCGCCAGCCAGTTGCTGAACAGCACCAGCGTCAACCCTACGATCGACTTGAAGAGGCCCACCGCGGTACTGTAGCTGAATTGTCCTTGCTGAATCCCGACCCGGTATACATAAGTATCGAACACGTCCGCCACTTCAGACACCGCACCGTTAGCCATCAAGAAGACTTGTTCGAACCCTACGTCCATGATTGAACCCAGCCTGAGGATCAGCAGAATCACGATAACCGTGCGAATCGCCGGAAGCGTCACATGCCAGATTTGCCGCAGCCGATTCGCTCCGTCTATTCTCGCCGCCTCGTACAACTGCATATTCACGCCAGCGATGGCCGCCAGGAAGATAATCGTCCCCCACCCGGCTTCCTTCCAAATCGATTGCGCGGTGAGCATGATCCAGAAGAGATTCGGATTCGTCAGCACGTTCCATTTCGGAAGCCCGAGAGCCGCGAGCACGTTGTTGATGAAGCCGTCGCCCGTGGCAAACAGCAGGAAAGTCAGTCCCGCGATGATGACCCAGGATAAGAAGTGCGGCAAGTAGACGATCGATTGGACGATTCTTTTGAACCTCTCGCTGCGAAGCTCGTTCAGCAAAATAGCCAATACGATCGGAAGCGGAAAGAACAGAATCAGCTGCATGAAATTGATCGCCATCGTATTTCGCAGCAGCTGCAAAAAATCCGGATTGGCGAAGAAGCGGTTAAAATGCTCGAGTCCTACCCACGGGCTATTGAAAATTCCCGCGAAGGGGGAGTACTTCTGAAATGCCATCAAAATGCCGTACATGGGGAAATATTTGAATATGATGAAGAACAATATCCCCGGCAGGATCAGAAGGTACAAGTACTTGTCTCTCTTAAGGTCGCTCCGCAATCTGCGGATCGAGTCGGCACGTTTGCCGGTTCCGGCATTGCCGCGATGCAATTGCAAGGAATGATAGTCCGTTGCTTTGGGACTCAAATTTTCTCCTCCTCCTGACTTGATTGACTCATCCTGAAATTTGAGCCGGCTCGGACGGTTTCAACACCGCAACTATAAACCGCTTCAGGAAGCAACGGCAATCGTACATATCCGATTCGGAGCTTGCACTTTTTTAACGGATAATACTATTTTGCGCGCGCAGCAAAAAGGACAACGAAAGCCCGCGATCTTGATCGCAGAGCGGTCGTTGTCCTTATTGTTGGGGGAAGTCACGGAGAGAAACGTTCATTCAGCAGCTTCCGAAGGCTCTCCTCCTCTTCGTCCGTCCCCGATTGGCGCTGAAGCCACTGCTCCATCAGCTTATCGAGTCTCCGCAGCCGTTCTTCGTAGTTGTACACCGCGCCCAGAATGACGAGCATCCGGGAACGGGCCGCCTGATCTTTCTCCATCTGCTCGTCGATCAGCTCGCTCAGCAGAATCGAGGCTTCGGGCGGCGGCGCGGCCGAGGAAGCTCCAGGCTTCATTTTCCCGTCCCACTTCCAGAGCAGTTGCTCGTGATAGGCGCACAGCGCTTCGATCTCCCGATCGATGAGCCGGTTCCACGACTTCGGCGTGGACACGGCCCAGTACTGCTCCTCCACCGCCTCGATCAGCGCATAGCCCCGCTCCAGGGCAAAGAGCATTCCTTTGTACACAACGAGCAGACGGGCTCGCTTCAGCCGCGGCTGCTTTCTCCATACCCGCTCTTCCGCGAACATGTCGTAGTAATCTTCCAGCTTGCGGATTTTCATCCGCAGCTCGGTCTGCTCCTTCCGGTACACGCTCTCCTTCAGCTCGTTGGAGATGACCGTGCGCAGCAGCCGGGACAGCAAGGCCTGGGCATCCTCGACCTGCTTCACGAACCGCGTCCGGTGACGGGGCGGTGCGACGGCGACATTCACCGCGAAGGCGGATACCATCCCGGTCAGAATAGCCGCCAGCCGGTCCCATGCAATCATCCAGCCTTGACCGTGCGCTTCCATAATGACGACGACGGTGACGAGCGTCAGCGCGATCGTGTCCTCAGCCTTCAAGCGAATGCAGATCAGGATGACGCCGATGCAGACGAGTCCGACGAGAATCGGCGTATTGCCGATCAGCCAGACGGCGCCGATCGCGATGATCGCGCCGAGCACGTTGCTCTGCACCTGGTCCAGCATCTGCGTCCACGAGCGATAAATGGAGGGCTGAATCGTGAAAATCGAAGCGATGGCCGCGATAAGCGGGGATTCGAGACCGATCAGTTGGCCGATCCACAGCGCGATGGCGACCGCAAGGCCGGTCTTCAGCACGCGGGCTCCGATCGTCATGCTTGCGCGCCTCCTTGATCCGCAGCTGCATGCAGTTCAATGTCGACTTCCGCGACCTCGCGGCCATTCACGACGAGCGCCATCCGATGCACGCCCGGATAGTGCCGGCGGGTGGACAGGTCCGCGAACGAGAAGCCTCTTCCCCCTTGAACGCGCGTCTCTCCCGGAACGATCTTCTCGCTGAGCTTAAACAGCTTGCGATACAGCTTGCCGTTCGAGCGCGGAAAATAGACGGCCAGCTCGATCCTCAGCTTCGCCTCTTCTCCGGCGGAGGTTTGCAGTCCGTACCGAAACTCCACCGATTCTCCGATCGCAAGAGCGGCCGGGTGCACTTCCCACTCCAGCACCTCGATGCCTTCCTGCGGAGCAAGGCCGAACAAGGCCATCGCCTCGGGATGGGCGGCTTTCAGCAGGCCGCGGCAGGCATGGCGAACGATCCAATCCGTTCCTTCCCCGGAGCCGCCCTGCCAAGCTTTCGCAATATCGAGCACCAGCTGCGGGTGATCCTTGGAGATGTCGTTCAGGTTGTTCGCCACGCTGCGTCTGACGTATTCCGACGGGTCCGCCTTCAGCCGCTCCAGAATCGGCAGGATCGGCGCAGGGTCGCGCTTCAGCGCGCCGAGCGCCTCTCCCCAGGGCAAGCGGGGGCGGCAGCCTTCGCTGGCCAATCTGCGGACGTGCTCGTCGGGACTCCCGCTCCACTCCAGCATCTGCGCCATCATGCGCTCCTGATCGAGCTTGATGAACGGACGCACGGCGAATTCGGCGCTGGAGCCGGAGGTGAATTCCTCCAGCGCCCGCACCGACCGCTCCCAATCGCCCAGCCCGTACTTCTCGACGAAGTCGGGGAAGAACAAATACGGAAAGCCGCGGCACTCGTCCGAGATCGCCTCCAGCACGTCCAGCGCCTGGCCGTAATCGGCGGGAAGCGTCTGACCCAGACTCTCCGTAATTCTGCGCATTCTCTGCTTAAGCTCCAGCTCCTCCCATCCCTCCCCGAGTACGAGATTGAGGAATCGGTCGACTTCGAATTTGGCGTACGCTTGCTTGACTGTATCTCCGAACGCCTTCAAGAACTGGGCGTTATACATGGCCTTAAGCGGCTCCGGCATTATGAACTCCTCCAGCTAAATAAATCCATTATAGCATGTCCGCCCGGCGAATAAATTCCACCTCACGGACAGGCTTCCCGATCGCCCGGCGTCCCCTTATAATGGAGGAATGATCAGCCAACTTCAGAGAGGATTGGGCAACTTGATTCTGTTCGTCGTCAACGAAACTTCCGGCAACGGCCGCAGCCGCTCCGTATGGAAACGCTTGGAGGCGGAGCTTGTCCGGCTCGGTGCCTCCTACGACCGCATCTCGACTTCATCTGCCGAGCAGGCCCGCATTCTCGTTCGCGAACGGATCGATCGCGGTGATTTGAAAGCGGTTGCTGTAGTCGGCGGCGACGGTACCCTGCACGGTCTGCTCCCTTTGCTTGCAGGTTCCGGCATTCCGCTTGGCCTCATCCCGTCCGGATCGGGCAACGATACGGCCCGCGCTCTCGGCATTCCCAGAAACCCACTTCGCGCCCTCGAGCTCATTGTCGCGGGGCATACGCGAAAGATAGATCTATTGGAGACGTTCGAAGAGAACGGGCAATCCCAGCATACGCTGACCGCCGTCGCCATCGGTCTGGACGCTGCGGTAGCGGCGGACGTCAACGGCTCGTCGTACAAGAAATGGTGCAACAAGCTCGGGCTCGGCTCTCTCGCTTATGTAATCGGCCTGCTTCGCATCCTTGGCAAGTTCAAGCCCCGAACCGTGAAGGTCACCATCGACGGAACGACGCGACGCTTCGAGAGATGCTGGCTGTCCGCCGTCACCAACGTTCCTACTTACGGAGGCGGATTGCGAATAAGCCCGTCCGCCCAACCGGACGACGGGCTCCTTCACGTATGTGTCGTGCACGGGTGCAGCGTTGTTCGTTTCCTCACCATTTTCCCGACCGTTCTCTTCGGCAAGCACGTGCGTTGGACTCGTTATGTAACTATGCTATCGGGAAGCGCGGCGGAGATAGAATCCGAGATTGCGATGCTCGTCTTCGGAGACGGAGAGCCTGTCGGACACACTCCGCTCCGGGCAGAGATTCGCCCCGGTCAGCTGGACTTCTTGATCTCGGCTTCCGGGTAACGGAAAGGCAGCATGATCTCGAACAACGTGCCTTTGCCAAGCTCGCTCTTGACGTCGATCTTGCCCTGATGGTTGTCTACGATCTTGTAGCTGACCATCAGGCCGAGTCCCGTCCCCTTCTCCTTCGTCGTATAGAAAGGCTGCCCCATTTTCGCCAGCTGGTCTTCCCCGATGCCCGGCCCCTCGTCGCGAATGCGAACGAATACGCCGTCATGCTCGCGCGACAGCTTGATGCCGATCGAACCCCCGTCGCTCATCGCTTCGATGGCATTCTTGATGACGTTGATGAACACCTGCTTGACCTGATTTTCCACCCCGTAGATCCAGAGCGGCTCCGTGCCGTACTCCGCCTCGATCGCGATATTGTGAAGGATCGCCTGCGTCTCCAGCAGCGTCACCGTATCGCGCATCATGACGCGCAAGTCCTGATAAGTCAGCTCGTACACCTGAGGCTTGGAGAGCATCAGCAGCTCGCTGACGATGTCCTCGATCCGGTCGAGCTCGGCGTTCATAATGTCGTAGTAGCTGTTATTGTTTCTTCTTCCGGAGACGATCAACTGAAGGAAGCCTTTAAGCGAGGTGAGCGGGTTGCGGATTTCATGTGCGATGCCCGCCGCCAGTTGGCCCGCCACGTACAGCTTCTCCGAGTTGATGAGCAGTTCCTCGTTCTTCTTCCGCTCGGAAATGTCGCGAATGATGATCTGAATCGCCGGCTCGTTGTCCAGCGTCGTCATCGTCTCCACGATCTCGGTGTGAAGCACTTTCCCTTTTAACGTAAACCATTCCTGCTCGATCGGCTTGCTGCTGCCCACGAATACCAGGTTATGAAGTCTCTCCTTGATCGTATTGTGATCCTTGGCCGGCAGGAAGGAGTAGATCGACTTGCCGAGCAGGTCGCTCTCGCCCTCCGCCTCGAACATCCTCAAGCCGGCGGCGTTGACGAAGCCCCAGCGGCTGCCCTTCAGAATCGCGATCGTATCGAGAGAGTTCTCTACCAGCAGTCTGTAACGCTCGTCCATCTGGTTCAGCCGCTTGTCTATGTACCAGGTAATGAGGGTGGAGACGAGAATGAGCAGCGCGCCCAATCCGAGAATCAACGCCAGCAGATTGATATCCTGAATAAGCTTGTCCGACGTGCTGTAGATGCCCGCCGAATATTCGACTCTGAGCGCCTGCGTGCCTAACAGCTGCAGCCAGACGACCAGCGTCCCGAGCAATACGCTCGCCATGAACTTCCGGAACTTGAACGTCGATTCCGCCAGCATGAACGCCAGCAGCGTACCGAAAAACAGCATCAGCAAAGACAGGAACAGCTTGCCCGGCTGGACTTCCAGACGCTCGATCTTCGGGCCGAATACGCTGAAGTAATTCATGATGGCGACGCCGAAGGCGAGAATCGAGCTGCCATACACCAAGCGATACTTCAGCACCCCTTGGAAGGTCAGCATCACGAAAGCCATTAACGAGAAGAAAATAATGAACATCAGCGCAACCGGCATCACCCATGTGAATATGATCGGCTCATGATTGCCCAGCAGAGCCACGAAGTGTTTCGCCCACAATCCCAGTCCGAACACGAATGCTCCTCCGGCCAGCCAGAACTGGCGGAACGTGCCGTTCGAACGTTTGAGATTGCTAATGAAGTTGAACATGGTATAAGATGCGAGTATGCTAATTAACAGTGCCAGCAGCAGAAAAAAAGGGGGCCATGAGGCTACGGTACCGTTCATCTTTTATCCCTCGCATAATCTGACATCAGTTGCTTTTGTTTTATAGCATTCGACGAGTACCAGCAAATTCCTTTTCTGATAAAGTCTAAAATTGGAGGTTTCAGTATGTTTAAGTCATTTTTCAGCGAATTCAAAGCTTTCGCGATGCGCGGCAACGTCGTGGATCTGGCCGTGGGCGTCATCATCGGGGCGGCCTTCGGCAAGATCGTCACCTCTCTCGTCAACGATATCGTCATGCCTCCGATCGGTAAGCTTCTGGGCAACGTGAACTTTAAGGATTTGTATTGGAACCTTGATCCGTCCAAGACGCCGGAATCGCTCGATCAAGCGCGGGAAGCCGGGATCGCAGTCATTGCATACGGACAGTTTATTAACATTCTGATCGATTTCCTGCTGGTTGCCCTGTGCGTCTTCGTCCTGGTCAAATTCATCAACAAGCTCAGCCGTAAAAAGGAAGAGGAAGCCGCAGCTCCGGCCGAACCGACGACGCGCGAGTGCCCGTATTGCCTGTCCGACATTCCGAAGGCGGCTTCCCGCTGCTCCCACTGCACATCCGAAGTAACGCCGGTCGGACAAGCCTCCCCGGCCAATGGGTAACCGCCGTTGACCGAACTCTTCGACATCTACGATGACAACGACGTCTGGATCGGCACGGCCGAGCGCAAGGAAGCGCACCGGCTAGGCTTCTGGCACCATACGGTCCATTGCTGGCTCGTTCGCCGGGAAGAACGGGAGGGCCGTACGGTCGCCAAAGTGCTGTTCCAGCAGCGTTCCGCCAACAAAGATACGGGCGCGGGCTGCTTCGACATTACGGCGGCCGGGCATCTGGAAGCCGGCGAGACGCCGGAAGCGATCGTTCGCGAATTGCGGGAGGAGCTTGGCGTCGAGGTGAGCTTCGAGGCGCTGCGCGAGTACGGGATCGTTCGCGAGCAAGCGGCAGGAGTGGTCGGAGGCGCGGCTTACGTCGACAATGAAGTCAGCCGGGTCTACGGCCTGGAAGTGTCGATGCAGGTGACAGACTTCCGGCTGCAGGAGGAAGAAGTCGCCGGTCTGTACGAGGCGGACGCGGACGAACTGATCGATCTGATGGAAGGACGGCGGGAGCTTGTCCGCGCACGGGGCGCGGCCCTTCGCGAGGGCAAGCTGCAGGCTGCGGAAGTCGAGGTTGCCTGCAGCTCTTTCGTTGGGCGGGATTTGGAGTACTACGTCTCCGTATTTAAGTTTCTGCAAGGGCTTGTGGGGCGATGAAGCGGATGAGAAGGTGGTTAATGTCGCCGGGAGCGGAACTAAACTAAACTAAACTGAATGTAGTATGGAGCCATGGGCGGAATCGTCTGGCTGACCGAACGGCTTAAGCCGAATCGGCTGCCAGCCGATCCGCCCGTTCTTTATTTTCCCTTCCATCCAATCTCCCTGAGTCGGGTGCCTGAACAGCACTTCGAGCTTGCCGTCGCCGTCTGCGTCCCAGATGCGGAACAGTCGGCCGTCGTTCATCGGCCCGAACTTGCGGCTGTCCCCGATCGCCGTCCATTCCACCCTCATCTCGTTGGACGGATCGTTTCCGACGGCGCTTTGTTCGCTCAGCTTGCCCAACCACCAGTCTCCGAACAACGAATTGTACAGCAGAATCTCGTCCCCGTCACCTTCGAACGAGCCATACCAATACCCTCCGTCCGGCCGGAAGCGGCCAAGCCCCTCCCAGTTACGGTACCAACGGTCGATCATATTGTGGATGTTATAAAATTCCGTGTGCCTCGGCGCGTAATCGAAGTCATTCAGCTCCGGTTCACCGAACAGCCTCGCCCCTTCCTGATGAATGCAAGCATGAAGGTTCGACGATTCGATAAAGCGCCCTAGCTCGTCGGCGCTCGCGAACGACTCCGGCCGGAACAGAACTCTCGCCTCGGCCGCCTGATTGTAGCAGGGCGTCCTGCGGATCGCTTCGGGAACGGAAACCCATGCCTCGATCAAGTTCGGATCGAGTCCGTTCTGGCGATACCAAGCCTGCGCGCGGCCGATAAAATCGCGGTGAAATTGCAAAAACTCCAGCCCGTAGCCGGGCGGCGGGTTGTTGATGTTGACGTTGTGCCGGGCATGATGCCAATTCTTGTGCTCGTCGAGCAGGCTCTGCGGAAAATTCGGAATGCGCGACATCGGGTCAGCCCCCTCCAAAGATATGCCGCCTGCGCGGTCTGCGGGCAGTATGATTGCCTATAGCATATGCAGAGGGGGCTCAGGTGGGTACCGATGCCTAGTAGAGCATTCCAGAAGTAAAATGCGATTGCGCTCGAAGCCGATGCAATCTTACTCTCCAACCCGACTCAGCGCGGTTGCAGCGACTCTGACGTCCCATTCGATGCTCCAACCCGACTCAGCACGGTTGCAGCTACTCTACCGGCCCATTCGATGCTCCAACCCGACTCAGCACGGTTGCAGCTACTCTACCGGCTCATTCGCTGCTCCAACCCGACTCAGCACGGTTGCAGCTACTCTACCAGCTCATTCGCCGCTCCAACCCGACTCAGCGCGGTTGCAGCTACTCTACCGGCTCATTCGCTGCTCCAACCCGACTCAGCACGGTTGCAGCGACTCTACCAGCTCATTCGCTGCTCCAACCCGACTCAGCACGGTTGCAGCTACTCTGACGTCCCATTCGATGCTCCAACCCGACTCAGCGCGGTTGCAGCTACTCTGACGTCCCATTCGATGCTCCAACCCGACTCAGCGCGGTTGCAGCTACTCTGACGTCCCATTCGATGCTCCAACCCGATTCAGCGCGGTTGCAGCTACTCTGACGTCCTATTCGATGCTCCAACCCGACTCAGCGCGGTTGCAGCGACTCTACCGGCTCATTCGATGCTCCAACCCGATTCAGCGCGGTTGCAGCTACTCTGACGTCCCATTCGATGCTCCAACCCGACTCAGCAAGACTGAGTCAGCCTAGATTCTTCAACGCTTTGGTTACGTTACTTCGGGGGCGCTCTACTAGACGGGTTTGACCGACGAGATTGGCCGACCGGATTAGCCGGTGAGACTGATGGGCGGGATTGGCCTACGGCTTCACAGCCGTGCGGATACCGCGTTTAACCCGTCTTAATGTCGACCGAGGTGTCCGCTCCGCTCCAAACTACTTTCGCCGTATCGTGGACTGCGATCAAATCTCTTACCGGCACGTACCCAAAGTTTCCGAATAATAGAGTCGGAAGCGGCTGACCGTTAGCCGTAACGGTTTTATTCGTGAAGCCGATTTTGAGCTGGAGTGCTTCACCCACCGTTCTTGCGGGGACCCAAGTCTGGCCGGAGATTAGGCTTCCCTCGGCAAGCGGTTTGCCGTTAAGCCGGACGGGAATTGTCAGCGGCTCCCGTTGCGGAGGATTCACCGGTTCTGGACGAGCAGCCTGTTCGTCGTATTGCGTCAGACGATTGCTCTGAATAAGGGCGATGATTTTCGAGCCGTATTGCGGATCGGTCGCATACCCGCTCAGACGCAGGGCTTCCGCCTGAATCTCGGGAGTAGGCGCCTTCCTGACGCGTTCGTAGCGAGAGAGCTGAAGCAGCAGATCCTGATCCTTATAGAAATCGTAGATGCTGTCGTAAGCGCGGAACAGCGCCGTCGTATCGACCCTCGCACCGTTCTCGACTTCCCACGTTCCCTTGCGCACATACTGGCCTTTCCAGTAAGCGTTCGTTTGGCCGCTGCCGACCTTAATCCCTCCGAGATTGTTCCAAGGATGCAGCACTCCCCCCGTTTCCAGCAGGTTTTGGGCCAACCTGACAGAAGGAAACAGAGGGGAACCTTCTCTTCTAACCCGGATCGCTATCGGAGCCAATGTGGCGATAAACTCCGCTCTGCTGAGCTTGACCATCGGATCTTTCCTCCCTCTTTTTCGTAAAATGATAGACGCCCGACGCCGTCAATCCGATTACGGAGATCGTCGTGAGTGTCTGCTGAACTTGCTGCGGTACGAGTATGAAGACAGTCGCGATGAGCAGGCTGACGAGGTGGTAGTAGCGGCTCGGCACGCGAAACTCCTTCGCGACGCCTACATATGCGGCGACTATAGGGGCAAGAAGCGCCACCTCATCGGTCATCGAAATCAGTTTGTCCATAGTGTATTCAACCTCCTTGCAGGTTGGTCACGGCCGCAATCACGGCGGCGACGATCGCCCCGACCAGCGTCCGCCACAGCCAACGCTGGTTGTCGGCAATCTCGTCTATCCGCAGATGCGCCGACCTCGTAGACTGCAGCGCTTCAAGCGCCGCATCTCTTGCTGCCTCCGCCGTCTCGCGGACATCGGTCAACGCATCTATCTTCGTCTCCAACCTAACGACGCGCTCCCGAATTTCCGAGAGCACGCGCGCTTCTTCGCTGGACATGTGGCGACACCTCCTGGGATTTAATAGTTTTTTGTGATATTAGTTGAATTAATCTGTGGGGTTAATACGGCCCGGCAAATTTCTACTTCCCGTTCATTCGGACTCCAGTGCCTCATTCAGAATAGCTTCCACTTCCGCTCGCTTGGACTCCGGTACGTCGTCTATCGTTTTGATTCCTTTTCGAATCAGGCTGGCGTAGATTTGTGCCATGGTTTTCAGCTCCTTATTGGGGGGGTATAGACTTACGACCTAAAACTCGTAAATCAATAATCCTATCGCTTCCCGCCCGAAAATACACTCATCAACCTCTGCAACCCAGGCATCGCCCCCGAGTTCGTCTCCACCAGCGTCTCGTAGATTTCCGTCAGTCCCAGCATCACCTCTACGCTCTCCGCTTCGAGCTGAGCAATTCTCTGCTCTGGCGACAATGGCACCGGGGCGTTCCTGATCTCGTCGATTTGCTCCTGTGGCAGCCCTTCGCCCCAGCACTCCGGCCGGATCGGCTCAACGTATGCCGGACGTTCTCCGCGCTCCTCTTCGGGTAGGGCGTACCAACCTGCGAGTTCTTCATCATAGGCCTCGCGGGAGGTGACAAGCGCAGTCTGATAATTGTCCCATAAATTAAAGTCCCATCGGGGCTTAAACAGCCCGTTTGGGACTTTCTCGGCGATGATATATCCAGTTACGATTTCTTCCGGCTCCTCGTCGTCTTCTGCGGGTAGCCGCTCGCGGATTTCCGTCACGCCTGTTTGCGAGAGTGGGACGAGTACAGGTTCGACGTAGTATCCGTCGAGGTCTATTTGTATAGCTGCTTTCATGGTTTCTCCCCCTTAATCCACTCGGTAAGATATGGCGAACATGTAACGAGTAGCCGCCGCCAAGGTTACACCGGTCGGTATTTGAACGGCTCCGCCTGAATTAATTAAAATTGAACCGGCGTCCGCGCCTCCGGATGTACGCATAAGTACCGCGCCCATATGCACGCTCGGTATATACCCCTTTGGTAGATCAGCAATTTTCGTTAACGCTGTGATTACGCCCGACGTGATATCTCCGATCAAAGTAACGATTCCGGTATCGGACTTTGAATATCTTAGCGTCCCCGTCCAATTACTCAGCAAGGTTGCATTGATCCATTGCGGTTGTTGCCTCTGCACCTTCGTGTTCGCCAGGACGGACGTTTCCGTTCGAGCTTCGACAACCTCCCGCACAAGCGATTTTACCGACTCCCGGATGTTCGGTGCATACTCCGCACTGATCGTCTGCGGGGCGATGCCGATCGCATAGGTGTCGAGCGCCAAGTAGGTGACAGAATAGGCGGCGGATGGGTCGTAATAAGTCTTTACGAATGAAGCCGAAAGAGTAACTCCAGTCCACCAATACTTATCTCTCTCTCCATTTCTAAAGACGTCCAGCCACTTACCGACCGTATGCGAAATCCTCCCAGGTGCGTAAAAAGGATTGCTGTGTTGACTCGCTATATAGTAAGCATTATCCGCAAACATTGGATTTGCAACTTCCCGAACAACAATCCCCGTTCCGACCTCGACCTGATTGTCACCCTCATGCAGCATAAGAGCGCCCTCGTATGCGACAGGCTCGTCTACGCTTTGGGCGAGTTGGTACATGAGGCGGTAGGGAGTAAAGCCTTGGTTATTAAAAGTAGTGGGGACTGTTGTCGTTGCGCTACCGTCGTCAACTACTGGGGCTCCCAATGCCGACGGATGCTTAATGCCAACACCGTTGTATAGCTTGAACCACATTTTCGTGCCGCTGCCGCTCCAAGGCGGAAACGATGTATCTGCGCCGTTGCCCATCTTCCATCCCAAAAAATAAGCCTTAATCTCATCTGCTGTAGGTGTGTAGGATTCGCCCCAGCCACTGTCGGTGTCGGCAATACCAATATAAGAATGCAAGCCATCTGTATAGATGGCGTCTACTGTTGGTGGATAAGCTGCATTATTTATGTTTAATATTTTGCCATCATATTTAATGGCAAACATGTTGCCTAGTGATTCATTTATTCCAGATGGACGCGTCACCCTTACAACTTTATATCCAGTGTAGTCCGTGTTATACGCCCACGCCAACGAACCATCCAGTACCATTTCCCGAAACCGCCGCGTCACCCTCGGTTTGCCTTGTCCATCCGTATACAGCCGATCTGCTACACTGCCGTCTACGTTGGAATGGAGGTTGCAATCCGGTAGGTAGAGATAGGACGGTTTCTGCGGCTCGAACGAGAGAGGTTCGGAGCCGACGTTGAGCATGGGATTGAATAAGTGTCCGGTTGATGTAACTAAAAATCCAACTCTCACCCTGTCAATAGGCTTGTCCAAAGTCGTGAACGATTTTGAGTTAATTCCGTCGTTTGTCGCAATTCCTCCGGTTGAGCCGTCTTTATAATGAATATCCAAAAAAACAAAGGCGTTCGCGGAAGTCGCCGACTCAATCGAAAGTGTATAGGTTGTGTTCGGAGAAAGCATCATTATCAAATCGTTCTCTCCGGCGCTTGTCATTTCTATTCTGTATTGTTCTTTAACTACAGTGTTTGCGCTCAAATTCCACTCCGAAAACGGAGGAAGCAGATTCTTCCCCTTATTCTCGATATAGACGGCATTGACGTGCTTCATGTCGTCTACGTAGGGGTACATCATTTCAATCTGCGCAGCGGTCATACCCCCAATAGCTTCATATTCTTCCGCCGTAATCTGATATAGGGAAACTCCATCAACATAGGCTGTTTGTCCTGTCGAACCATTGCAGTCGATAGTAAAGAAATTTCCGGAGTGGAGATCAGACGGTTGCAACCGCATATTGACGCGCGTAAAGGCCGTTGTCGAAGTCACCAGCGCCCCATATATCGCAGTACCTCCACCGTTATTGTCCTTTCGAATCGCGACCGACGATGCCGTTCCAAGCTTCACATACGCAGAGTAAAGATAATGCTTAGCAGGGTTCACCCCGATTGCCGCCGCTGTTTTATTCATACTGGAACTATCCGCCGTGCTAGTGATCTTAATCCCGTTGTTACCAAAAACCTTGTTTGTGGCGTCGAGGCTTAGTGTACCTTGGTATACCGCCCAACCGTTCAAACTCTCACAATTCCCATCCCGACCCAACAAATTAACGAGCGTCCGCCCTTTAATGGTCGGATGTAGTATCGCCGGAACATCCCCACCTTGTACGACCTGGACACCTTGCTTCAGCGTCAATTGATTGAGAGGCTTGTCCGTCAAATGGTCGTATATTTCCGAGATTGCTCCAGCCACATTGGTCGATGACGTAGGGAGGGAATTCAATGGGCCGAGAGCATGATCAACGCTGTCCATATTTTCATTCAAAGTGTTTATACTGACAAATTCACTCTCAAGTGGCTTTATTAATCCGATATTAGTCGTAGATTCCGCCATGTGACCGACTCCTTATGGCTTAGAAATAGTTAAAAACGCTTATGTTATCAGTGTTTGTGAGCATCCACACTACGTCAAAGAAGCCGACAAATTACTCAGCAAGAACGAAATAAGAGGCGAAGGCTTACTTACTTGGTGTCGCTTAATGCTCTCCAGTACTCGCGGGCACCAGCAATGTCGCAGATCAAAATACACACTGTCCGATTACATGCCGAATGTTCTTTTACCCGATGGCTATCCAGTCCACAGCTACTACTTTTGTTAATAGCCAACTAAATCCATCACTCGTTACATTAGGCATATGGGCTGAAGTCAAAAAACCTCCTGACGTATTCGTCGAAAATGCCCTTAAATAGTTGGTCCACATCCATTGGTCAGTTCCGCTAGTAGAAAGAACAACAATAAATTTAGGTGTAAACGGGAGGTTAGTAACAGTAAGTGTGCCAGGAGATACAGACACCGCAGAACCCGAAGCAAATGCCTTCCCCTGTATCAAAGATCCTGCAAGTCCGAATACGCTCTTTCCAGCCAAGATATTAGCGCTGATAAAATTGGGATCATCTAAATACGTGAAGTTTACCCCATTCCAATAGCCAATAGATGGACGGAGATTTAATCTTCCTTGTACTGCAACTGAACCAGTAGCGGGAATATCGTTTCCACTTCTATTTGGCATCGTCCCCGCTGTCCCCGCAATAGTAGTACCCGCAAGCACCTTATCCGCCGGCACAACGACAGCCGCAACTTGCCCGGCTCCTCCATGTTTGCCCGCTGGGATCGCCTGCGCAACTGCTCCCGGAGTAAATGACATATTTCCCCTGTCGACCATCGTTCCCGTCAACTTAGTCCCAGCAGCACCATAAGCCGTTTTGGATGCCAAGATATCCCCCGCTGTAGCGGTAGCATCGCTAGTATCCGGACCTACATGAATTTCTTCAATGTTACCGGCCATCTCTGCAAAACTATCATTCGCGTCCGTCGGAACACCTTTGTCAGTGATCGCGGACGCGATTAGTGCTTTACCGTCACTGACATTTGTAAAAAGCTCCGATATAGCCCCCGCCGCATCCTTAGCCGTCGTCGGCACAGAAGCCATATCTCCTAGCGTCTGATCGATCTTGTCCATATTCGAATTAATAACCGCAACATCCGCATGTTCGTTCTCTACAGGCTTATTAAGCCCAAGATTAGGAGTCGTCTCCGCCATTAGCTCCAGCTCCTTGTCATCACTTCACCCCAGGTGAAGTTACTGAGTTCGCCCCACGTCTTCTGCTTGAGTTCGCTCCACTGCGTGTAGGTGAAGGCGTACTCGACGGCGAGGTGCGCCGGTTTGATTTCTTCGATGACAGCTTTGAGATCGTCCAGGTTGGGCGGAATGCCCCGCGTATCCACGAACTTGACCGTGAACGTGTAGGCTTCCGGCTGAAGCGTTACGTCGACTGTTCCGCCGTCATAGGCTTCGGCTACCGACTTAATCAGGCTGACCGTCACCGTCCCAATACCGCGCATCTTGGACAGAATGACACTCCGTCTTTGCCCGATGGGCTTGGAAGCATCGACTGTAATGCCCAGCTCGTTTTCCCAATGCTCCAATCCCCAAGTCGCCGTCGAGACAAAATATTGCTCAAGCGTGCCGTCAAGCGCCTGCCATAGAGCGTCCAGTTCCTTGCCTTGAGACTCCATGTTGGCGCTCATGACTCTAGAAGTAGCATAATAGTCCGGGAGAAAGGACAACATCTCCTTCCCCCGGACGCTCGTCATCGCATAGTTACTCAATTAAGCTCACCGTCCCGATTACCGCGACTTCGCCAAGCGATAAATCGATATTTTCAATACCGCCATTCACTTTCAAATCTTCGAAATCGACGATTCGCGGAATATCCAGCAAGATCGCCGAAATCCGGTTGTAACGAATGAGAGAGTCAACAAAAGCGAGCTGTTCCAAATACTCCGCCAATCCCGCTTCGAAATCCTCTCGAGCCTGTTCCAAAGTCGATCCGCTTGCCAGCGTCAGCTTGGCTTCTATATTAAGCGGCACTTCGATCGCCGCCTCTACCGTTACCGCAGCGCCGATCGGAGCTTTGCCTTCTCCTTGGCCGATGGCGGGAGAAATATGCTGCTGAACTGCATCCACGATCGTCTGGCTAGGAGCTCTCTTATTGTCATCAAGCACATAGATCCTGACCGTTCCCGGACCGTCCCATAGCGGTTCGACCTGAACCCGGCTTACCCCCGGCGTCTCCAAGGCCCATTGCTGGTAGTCCGCCCGATTGCCGCTCGTACCCGGCTGACGTACCTTCAATAGATACCGCGCAAGCAGAGATTCATCGGACTCTTCATCCGCTCCCCCGGTAATTGCCGCCGTATTCGTAATTCCCGTTACGCCCGTAATCGGCTGGACGAGCAGGCTGACCGCGCCAATCGGAACGTTGCCGCGAGTACCCGGCTCGACCGCTCGAATCGGAATGATCGCCGCGCCTTGGCTATTCAGAACAGTTGCCTCCACCGTTTCATACTCGATAGACGATGTCTCCGTCATCTCATCGGCCGGAGTCGCCACTCTGGAACCAAGGGGAACAACCGCTCCTGCGGTTCCCGTCATTTCAACAGCCCCGGTCGCCGCAACGGCCGGTCGGGGCAGCACACCATGCTCCTCGCACCGCATCCTCAAATACGGCCCGAACGTTGTCCTCGCAAAGCCCCGATCCAGCACCTCGCGCGCCCATTCGGAAGCCCGGTACAACTGATAAGCCGCAGGGGCCAAAGAGTCCCAAATATAAGAGCCTTCCGACTTGTCGAGGTCGGCCGGCACACGCTCGAGCATCCGCGACATAATGTCCTCTTCCGTCTGATCCTGTAAAAATTCCGGTATCGCCGCCATTACACATTCACCGCCATTCCTTCGATTTCCGCTGTTTCGTCATGGATGTTAGAGATCGCACAAGTGAAATAACAGCTTTCACCTCTCCACTCACAAGAGAAACGGTCAACCCTTGCTGTTCGTGGATCACTCATCAAGGTCTCAACTGCAATACGTTTAATCTCCATCTCAATGACAGCCCGCGGCAGGCTGGAACGAATTAACTCTTCGAACTCCTGACCGTAATTCCTTGAGTAGACAAGATGCTTATAACGCTCGGTGAGAAGAGCCTTTCGGCACCATTCGATCCACGCCTCTTTACCCTCACTGCTTGCAACCTGACCAGTCGGTGTCATAATGAACTCTCCAGCATCGAAGTCAAACCGCCAGCTTCTTCCGAAAAAGACTTCTTCTTTCGCCTGCTCCATCGATTCTTCTACCGGCAATTCCGTCGGAAATAAATTAGCCATTTGAGTTCACCACCTTACAAACAATTACGGCATCCTTGCCGCCGTTCACCGGAACGGCCAGCACGCGGTCTCCAGGTTTAATCCCGGCAGACCAATTCAGCCGCACTTCGCCTATTTTTGTCTCATTAAAATCAAAGCGCGTTTGCTGAGAAGGATTACCGCCCCCTATCGGGTTACCAGCTTCATCCACCGGGGCAATCATCGTGCCGATGAGAGCAAAAGCAGGAATCTCTAATTCTGCCATCCACTCCGCCATATAATAGTCCGGTATTTCATATTTGAATGAATCCAGTTTCACGCCCGATCCCGTAAACGTTCCCAACTCCGAGGGCACTCCGGATAGCATTTGGGCCGCAATGCCGGAGAAGCGGCTTTCCAGCGTCGATACTAAACTCTTGTACGGGTCAGCCACCAAAATCCCTCCTGACTTTGCTCTCCGCGGCAAGTTCCAGTTCCATCCGCCCCGGATTGCCCAATTGATGCCTCACCTTAGTTACAATAAGTTCCGAATTGTTCAGGCGAACGCGATCGCCCGCGCGAACCGTATTGATGTCCAGCGCTGTGACCGACATAGTCTCCTGCATGCCGAGCAGCGTTTTGGCTGCAACCTTCCTGGCCTGCTCTACCGTCTCGATCTTGCTGTCCATGATCAGCTTTTGCAGCGTACCGTACTTTTCGATATCCTTTTCCATTACAGCCAGCGTCTTAGCTACCGCGTTTTCACTTTCTTGAGGGCCGATTACTTTGACCTTTGTAATAGCGCCTTCAAGCGTGCGGTTTTGAGTCACCTCTTCGAGCGCTCCCAGCTCCCAAATTACTGAGTTGCCACCAACTTCGAATAACTCAAGACCGCGACTGGTCATTCTTACCCGGTACATTGCGCCACCCTTATCGACTGTTTCCTTCAAATCTTCCATAATCATCGATAAAATCGTCTGGCTGCGCTTGATGTTGCGAGCAAGTTTCTCCCGGGTATCCACAATATTGCCGACCGGGATTCCCCATGACATAGCATATTGCTTAATCCGTTCGGTCGCCGTTTGATTTCCTGGCATGAGACGCTCGTCCTCTGATTTTGCGAGATAGATCGTTTTCTCGTAAGCGGTAATATTAAGGTGCTTGCGACCTGTATTGGAACTGTGGCAATCCCATACAACGGCAGGATTCAATAGATTTTCTTTTTTCGCTCTACCAAAAGGTATACCTGCGATACGAATTTCCTGCCCTGGAGTAATAAACGGCATATCAGGTGTAACGACTAATTTAATGTTGACGCAGTAAGCAATCTCATTCAGCGACTCTTCCAACGACAGACTCTCGACTAACTCACTCAAATCATACTTATTGGCAAGTACAACCTCATAACTCATGGCATCACCAGCTTCTGACCAGGTCTGATCAAGTCAGGGTTACGCCCGATCACCTTCTTGTTGGCATTATAGATGTCCAGCCATTTCGAACTGCTTCCAAGTTCTCGCTTAGCGATTGCGGTCAACGTGTCTCCAGATCTAACCACATATACTTTAGGCACCGGTTTCGTGTCAGGTCGATCAGGTATTTTGGATCTATTCCCAACTTTAATTCCTCGGTAGGTACGAAACGTAATGTCAAAATAGACATCGCCATCCTCTCCGCCCTTAAACGTCGAATCGTGTGCGGTAACAAAGGCTGGTGTATTAATAATTGTCCCAGAAATTATTAATCGAATAGGCGTTTTCCTCATCAGGAGCGAGGTTAATCGGTTCATTGCAACCTGCGGATTCGGATGCTTTGTGGGGTCAAACTGCTTTTTTAGATCCGACTCCCCTTCTTCGCCTCCAGGATTCATTTGGCATCGGCAATAGCTGCTATCGTGCAGTTTGGGAAAAAAAGAAGAGAAGGCAATTTCCTTAACCTTCTCCCCTTGAGTAAGATCGATTTCTCCCAACGACAAAATCGTTGCCGTCTCAAACTGTCTTTCCCGTCGAATTCGCACCTCTTCGGGATTCACCGGAAAAATAAAATCTCCATCGATAGGATCGCGAATAGTAAAGTCCATGCTTTATCACCTTCTTTCGAATTAGGCTAACACTGCGGACTTATTTGTCATGGCTTGCTTTACAGCCAGTGCAATTTTGTGGCCGACATTGATCGATAATTCATCATAATTAATCTCTGTGCCTTGAAACGAAAGTTGCACGGTACCTGGAGGTACCGTCACATAAATTGCATTTGAAACAGTTGACCCCGAAATGTCAGGTTTTTGATTCAACAATGGTTGAGCTTTTGATTCACCTGTGGGGTATGAATTCAATTTAAAATTGGATCCTGGAAATCCAGGATAATAATTCCCATAAAGTTGATAAGGTAACTCTTCAATAAAATTAGTCACATCTTGAGGAATTTTCTTAATATCGCTCATAATGCTATTGAATTTACCGCCTACATCACTTAAAACATCATTGAATTTATCGCCTACATTATTAAAAAAATTCTTGTTAATATCAGTCTGAATTTCTGTTTTCTTCGCAATGTCATCAATCGTTACTCTGGGAATATCGCCGAATGTATCGCCTAAACTATTAAAAAAATGCTTGTTAATATCGATCTGAATTTCTGTTTTTTTCGCAATGTCATCTATCATCCCTCCCGAGTAGACATACCTTCCAGCTTCGCGTCCAAGTTTATCTCCAACCCCACTAAAGTAATACGCCCCAATTGCAGATCCAACTAGCGGTACTCCCAATGCTCCCAGGATTCCTCCTACAGAACCAAACAATAAATATCCCGCAAGTCCTCCTATTTCTTCATAAAGCTTGCCGGTCCGGTCTTCCGGTGGTGCATCGAAGACTTCCATAGTCCGCGTACCGACTTCTAAAGGCTTTGCAAATTTTGTGATACCTTTAATAAACTTTGATAATCCATTAAATTGCCCACTATTTAATGCTAAGTCAAACCTAGTTTCCCTCCCCCCGACATTACGCCAATTACGCAAGATCTCTAAATCATCAATTATCGCTTCTGCATATAAATATTTATCCATTACATTTTTAGCCATAGATGAAAAATTCTTGATATTTCCCCAATCAACATCAAGTGAATTGGAACTATCCGGATGTTCATTGTCGAAAAATTGGCTTTTCTCTTGAAAGAACTGGTCTTTCAGTCCGTTACTTGAAATCATCGCAATAGGATTAAAGTCAGATCGCTTAGGATTCTCAGAAAGTACATTCTCCGACACTGCACCTAAAGAAAGAGTCGCAACTTGCCCATTTAATCTATACAGATTTTTTGCTATCCTCTCGGTCTGTGGTATTACTCTTTCCGTTAATCGTGGAACAGGATTAGCTCGTATACGTCCCAACTTCTCCGTCCGCCTTTGAAGCCTCTCCAAATAGTTGTCGATAGTCTTAAATGTCTGCTCTGTGTGAGCTAATCCATCAGCATTAATCGCCACTTCTTGTCGATTTCCAGCCACATCCTCACCTTCCTTTCCCCGCCGACATTTTGCTTTCCGATTCCCACTCCAGCTCCATACTAGCCATCAGGAACAACTGCTCGCCGCGAGGCAGGTTCCAGAACTCTCCGGGGCGCAGGTGGTGGCGAACCCACAACGCATGAATCATGCCGGCGAGCGCCCCGGATCGGATTAGTTTTTTACGTCTTCCAGTTCTGTATTAAAGCCGGATAGATCAAGCACGACATCGCCCAGAGCGGAAAGTTCGCCCGCCAATAAAATACGCTTGATCACTTCTTCAGCGCTGCTGGCCGAAAACTTGGATAGAAGTTGAGGGTTACCCCAGTTTGGACTCACGGTCGAAGCAGCAATAAGCGACACGTTGAACATTTCTTCATCCAAATGTGTAGTCGTCTGACCACGCCGCTCTTTGCGCTCCGTGCAGCGTTCGCGGATGCTAAATACCTGCTTGCCGGTCAAACCGCGCAGCTTCACCGGAATGTCCAGCCGCTCCAGGCGGACGGTGCGCTCGGGGAGCGTGTCGGCGCCAAGCAGCCGCTGCAAAATCTGTTCATCGGTCAATTGTTCCAAAGACATGTTTTCGTTCCTCCTTTTCTTAACCCGCTACGATCGGATCGAGCAGACGATACCCTTCGAAGGTGAACGCCGTCTCTTCCGCGACTTCCTCGCCGGCCGTCCAGTTCGCCAACTGGATTTTGTCCGGCACGCAATTGAGCAGTTCGATGCGCTCGAAGCCGTAAGCCTCCGGATCGGACAGCTTGTTGATGATGTTGAACTTGGCAAAACCGCGGCTGATCATATCGCTGGTCACCTTGTAACCGCTCATCGTGCCTGTGCCCTTCTTCGTGCCGAGCTTGTGAACGGTCCATTCCATGCCCGCCAGCTTCAGCTCCCGCTTCTCCACCTCGACGGAGGCTTCCAGCTTGTTGATATTCGTCTGCCACACCCCGTCGATAAACACTTGCCCGTACGTCCCGAGAATCGCTCTTGTCGGATCCATCATGTTCCTCGTTCCCCCTTATCGCACGATAAACGTGCTGAAAATTTGTTCCATAACGTCCGTCAGACGAGCTTCCCATTTCAGGAAAACCTGGTCCGGCTCCGGCGTGAATTCCGGATCGACGTATACGTCGTAGCCTTCGGCTTCGATGACGCCCGCTTGGGCGAGAGATTGCATGTATTGCTTGCAGGCGCTGATCAAGGCCAGTCGGCCTTCCTCCGAGTTGTTCACCTTACCGATATAAGAATCCTCGGCCGTCCGCTGCAGATCGGAGTTAATGCTGTCCATCACGCGGATCGTGCGGATTTTTTTCCACGGATTGTTCTGGCCTTCGCGCAGCGTGACGAGGCTGTTGATTCCCCGAAGCGCTTTAACGAGACGACCGTCATGTACGAGCAGGAAAACCCCGCCGCGAACCGCCTGCTCCTGTTCCGCCCTTGTCCAGCGACGCGTCACGTCCTCGAACGGAGACGGAGCATACGTGACAGACTGGCTCAGTCCTTGGCCTGCGATCAGGCCGGCGACATAAGCGGCTACTTGAGCGGAGCTGTAGACCGCGTCTCCAAGCTTCGCCCCCGTCGCGACGTTAACGATGCCTTCGTGATTCAGCGCAGCGCTGCGAGCAATGGCTTTCGCGACCGCGTCGGCCGCCGTATCGTCCGCAGCAGAGCCGCCGAGGACGGCGATTACACCTTTGCCTTCGTTGCGCAGACGGCTAACCCAAGCCGACACGCTGGCATGAAGAGAAGCGTCGGACACGCCGTCCAGAGCGATCACGTTAAATTCCTGCGTCTCGAAAGCGGCCAGCGCGTCCAGATAGTCCGCATTCGCCAGGCCGGAAATTCCGGAATCCCCACCGCTCAGAGAAACGCCGGATACGTTGGCGAGTACGCCGCTGCCCTCGGCCAATTTCTCGGCTGAAATCCACAGGTTGCCCGAATCGCTGTTAATGGCGTCCGCCGCCGCTTGAATCGAATCGCCGTCGAACGTAAACGTCCGCAGAAGCGTCGTGCCTTCGAACAGCTTCAAGTCTTTTTTCGCCGCGTCGACCGCATTGGCTTGAACCGTCGCCTTAAAACCGTTGCCCCGGGCGCCCGGATACTTCGCCGTCAGCTTCAGCACGCTCGCCGGAGTTCCGGCCGTATCGGCCAAAGTCAGCTCGGAAGCGGACGCGCCGCTTGCCGCCAGGCGATAGGCGATAACCTTCTTCGCCCCGCCGAGCAGAGCCAATCGAATCGCGCGGTATGCAGTTGCTCCGTCCGCTTCCGATCTCGTGAACGCGTTCGCCGCTTCGGCTTCGCTGGCAATTTCCACGAATCCGTTAACCGGGCCCCAATGCGCTCTTACCGGGACAATCGCCGTTCCTCTTGCTCCCGGTTGAATCGCGGCCGTCGCCGCTGCCCGAAATGTCATATAAAATCCCGGCAATACTGGTTTGTCCGTCGTGCTCCAAGTTCCTCCCGCCATCTTACAACACCTTCCCTTTCAGAAATTGGCCGACCAGGCGTTTGGCCTCGTCGACGGTAAATTCGTTCTTGCCTGCAGAGTGCAGCGCCCCGGCTACGGCCTCGGGCCTGACACGGAACAGTTCGTCCGCATGTTGAATGAGTTCATCCCGGGCGTATGCCGCCTCGGGCGCTTTCTTGTTGGCCATCCGTTCCACCTCGTTCATGAATTTGGATTCGGTTGAAAATTTACTTCCCGCATCAGCGGGCCTTGCTCGGCATAACGTTCGATTTTACGCGAGAAGGTGACAAGAATCTGTCCCTCTGTCATCGCGTCCCGTGCCAGATCGACGCTTGGCGTCAGCACGGTCAGGTACCGCCGTTCCGGCAGGCTGAGCGGAATTTTCACAGCTTCGCTCAAGCTTTGCGCAAGCGCGGCGGCCGTCATCGTCTGCTCGTTCACCGTTCGTCCGACCACATGTCCGATCGCCTTTTTGCGGACCTCGATCGTTGAGGCTCTGGAGCCCGCGACCGTCTCGATGCCTTCCCATCTCCAGAGGATGGAAGGGCGTTCGTAGTTCGCCGGCCATCTGCCGCTGTAAGCTTGCCAATCGGAATCCCCCAATGTATCGAGCGTCCAATCGCAGATCGCATCCAGCCAATCGTCCTGCACCGTCTCCTGAGCGGTTCGAGCCCCGATCACGGAGAAACGAAGTCCCCTCGTAATGACTTCGCGGTCCGCATCGGCCTTGTCTGGACCGACTGTGCCTTCGTAACGGCACGTGAACTCGACTAACGAATCGGGATCGACGAGAGCTTGTCCGTCGAGTGCCTCGACGATCAGATCGGACAGTTCGTCCACTTCGGAAAAATCCGACTGCTGCGCTGCGCTGGGCCAGCATTCGAACAAAGTCGTGATCCCCGTCCAATCGGTATCCGTCGACTCCGTCCCTTGGATGAGAAGAATGTAAGGCTTGTCCAAGGTCGATGCCGATTCGTGGGCCTCGAAGATGCGCCCGCCGATGGATGAAATCTGCTGACTCAGCCTCTCTCGAATGCCGGCTCTCATGGGAGCGCCTCACGGCTGTAGAAAGATGAGATCATGGCCATGTTTTCAACCTCCTGGTCTTTCAAAATGTTCCTCTCACCCTTAAGTGGCAACCGTACGACAAACCGTCTAGCCGACGAGAATATGGATGCTGCCAACGTTGCCGTCGACTTTGCGCTGAGCG
This sequence comes from Cohnella sp. SGD-V74, assembly GCF_003001675.1. Classification (GTDB taxonomy): domain Bacteria; phylum Bacillota; class Bacilli; order Paenibacillales; family Paenibacillaceae; genus Cohnella. The sequence continues at coordinate 118,058 of NZ_PVYW01000025.1, forward strand.
CGGACCATGTAGGTGCCGACGCTGGATTTGCTGATGTTCAGCATGGCGGCGATCTCCGCGAAGGAGAAGCATTCACCGTGGGCCAGCGTGTAGCAGCTTCGCTCGCGCTCGGTCAGTCCGCGGAAGGCGGCTTCGAGGCGAAATCGGCCGGCCTCGTCGGCCGGCTGTTCCGGCTCGGCAGCCTCCCATAAGGAAGAGGAAGGCAGATTGAGCGGATCGGTCGGCACCTCGCGCTGGTAGCCCGCCCGCCGCTCGATGCCGCGCCGACTCCCCGGCCTTCTTCCCGTCTCCAGCCATTCGATTACATAGGAGCAACTGGCGATCATCTCCATAATGAGACTGCGATCTTTATCGAGCGCCAGCAGCGCGTTCATCTCCTCCAGCGTGCGGACAGGTTCCATTCGAGCGATGCGTACAGTCAGTTCGTCCGCTTTGCGAAGCAGTTCGCGCCTCGTCTCGACGTAGCTCTCCAACGTTGCGGCTCCCAGATTCGTAATGCGATTGATCTTCATGGAATCACTCCTTTTATGATTTTGCCATTTTGGCAAACTACAAAGAAAAAAACTCGTCTTTTCAATTCCTACTAATTTCTCGTTATTCCCCTCTCCCTTAAATACGAACTTATGTTCTTATTTTGGAGATAGGATCATCATAATTTGCCATTAGGGCAATGTCAACAATTATTTTGCCATTTTGGCAAACCATTCTATTTACCATTTTGGAAATTATGATATACTGAATTTAACTTAACAGCAGAAGGAAGATCGGGATGACACTTGGCAATCGCCTTCGAGAACGCCGGGAGAAGCTGGGCAAGACCCAACTGGAAGCGGCCAGAGGCCTCGGCATCAGCAATGTACAGCTCTCCCGCTACGAATCGGACGACCGCAAGCCGGACCCTGAGATGCTCGCGCGCTTCGCGGAATATTACCGTACGACGGCGGACTACTTGCTCGGACGCATCGACAACGCTGCGTCGGATGCGGTGGGAGCTTCCGATATCCGCGAGTACCCGGCATTCGAGGAGTTTATCAACAATCCGGAGCACGGCGTGTTTTTCAAGGATTATTTGAATGCTCCGGAGGAGCGCAAGGAAGAGATGAGACGCTTCTGGGAATTCATCATGGAGAAGGAGAAGGGCCGCAAGCCCGGAGACCGGCAGAAGTAAGCGAACGGACTGCAGCCCGCACGGGCTTTTCTTTTCACCATAAGTACGAACATACATTCGTAAAAGTCGAGGTTTAAGCCAATGTACAACTATTACCGAACGACTCCGTTCGAGCAGTGGGTCGAGCATTTGTGGATCAAATCGGGGATCGCGACGCCTTCCCAGCTCAACGTCGAGGAGGTTGCCTCGCGGCTGGATGTGTGGGTTCACTTCATGAACGATACGAGCCGGGCGCTCGATTACATGGGGATGAGATCGATTTTGGTAGATCGCAGATTGGGACGAGAAGCGCAATGGGAAGATTTCCTGCATGAGCTCTGCCACGTGCTTCGGCACGCGGGCAACCAGACCGTGATGCCCAGGCTGTTCTGCGAAGGCCAGGAGGCCGAGGCGAATCGGTTCGTGCTGTACGCCGCAATCCCGTTCTACATGCTTCGGCGCCTGAAGCTCCCGGCCAGAGTCGACGAAGCGGCGGAAACGATCGCGAATCACTTCGGGGTGACGTTCGAGCTGGCCCGCAAAAGGCTGGAACAGCTTCAAAGACGTACGTTTGCCGCGATTCTGTGGGAGGAAGCGATAAAACAAGAGGCCTACGTCGAACTGTACGCAAAAAACGCGGCCCGCTAAGGGCCGCGCCTGTCTGACCGGTCTATTACCTAAACGTCCACGAGTCGGCAATCTCTCCCGCTTGATCGATATACTTGTCGAAGCTGTCCGGAGTTGCGGTAAAGGTAACGATATACGCTTTGCCGTCGATGATCTCAACCGTCTGCATCCAGGCCAGTTCCTGACCTCCGCTTGTTCCGCTATACGCAAGGTATGCGGCATCCGATCCTTCCGGATCTACTCCCTCTTCCACAAGTTCGAAATCCTGAATCAGCGCACCGGTACTAAGCTGCTCCTTCGTAAACTCAATGTAATCCGCGGCAGTGACGCTCTGGCCGCCCAGATCTTCAATGATAAAATTGATATTCTCGGCGAACGTATCATTGGCATCCTCGAGCGGAGCGAGGAATGCCGCGATTCCAGCGATCCCTTCCTTCAAGGTCCAATCTTCCGGATATTGAATCGTCGTTCCGTGAACCTTATCCTCGAACAATTTATAGCCCGCCGGAACGGCTTGTACGGAAGCGCTCGCTTCCGCCGATGGCGATGCGGATGGACTCTCGGATGCAGATGCCGACGGCGAGGCAGACGGCGACTCCGAAGGCGAGGCAGAAGCGGACGAAGCAGCGGATGGCGATGCCGACGGTGACGCGCCTCCTTTATCGTCTTTGCCGCCGCAGGCGCTCAGCGCCAATGCCAATACGGTCAGAAATAGCGTTGTTTTCAACAGTTTAGCAGATGGTTTCTTCATTTCTCCATATCCCCTCTCTCTGCAAGCACCAAGGTAAATTTTCCCTATTATGAGTGCCTTCGACAAGAATATAGGATTTTCCCTATAAAGTAAACCTATTTCATCGTTTCTTTAGACAATGTTCCCCTTTTTTCGATTGTATGGGTTTAAAAAGAAAAAAGCACTCTATCCCCAATCGGAGACAAAATGCATTCTGGTAAAATGGTGCCGACTAGAGGACTTGAACCCCCAACCTACTGATTACAAGTCAGTTGCTCTACCAATTGAGCTAAGTCGGCTTATTCGATTTCTTGGCTCACAAGATAAGATAATACCACCTTTCGACACGCAACGCAAGCGATCGGCAATAATCGCAAATTCCTTTTTAAACCTTTTGGTACCCCATAGTTCTAAGCGATACGGCTACCGCCCTCCAGAACTCCATCGTGCCGGTCGGATCGCTCATCTGCGCCACAACGCTCTCGCCGAATTCGCTCACGAACCATTTCGGTGCGGGAATTTTGGCGGTCGCGGATTCCAACTGCTTCGTCAACGAATCCACCGTCCCGGCAAGCTGCGCAACCTGGGCGCTCAATTGCTCGAACGCTTCCCTTTCTTCCTTCGTCATCGGCTCATCCTCCTCTGCGTAACGGCCGTAAAATTCCGCCTCCATCGCATTCAGATCGACATTGCCCGCAATTCCCGCCACTCGTCCCTTGTCCGAGTATTGGAAGATCGCCCACCTGTCCCATGTGGAATTGTCCATCGGCTTGTCGACGCTGTAATGGGCGATCCAGAGCGGCCAACCCGCCAATTCCTTGCCCAGATACGTCCGGGCGAAGCTTGCTCCGCTGTAGATCATTGCGCGTCTTCCGCTGGCCCGTTCCAGCTCCGTCAGAAACGCCGCGCACCACTGAGTCAGCGCTCGCGCGCCCAGCTTGGACGCCTCGCCCTCCACGTCGAGCACAAGCGGCCATTGACAAGGGTACCCGGCAACGGTCGAGGCGAAATGCCGCGCCTCCTTGACCGCGTCGTTGTTGTTTTCAGGACGGGCGTAATGGTAATACCCGACTTTAATGCCCGCCGAGCTCGCAGCCAACGCGTTCGCCCAAAGCCGGGAGTCCACGCCGGACACTCCTTCGGTGGCCTTGATAAACACATATTTGACGCCGTCCGTCGCGACCTTCGACCAATCAATGGCTCCCTGCCAGTGGCTTACGTCGATTCCCTTTACATTCGTACTGCTCCTCGCCTGCATGCCACTCCCCTCCTCCATGCTTGTATCCTATTCAGGAATCGTCATGGCGGAGGCGGCGCTCGTACAGACGGTTTTACGGTGTCCGGTCCGGAACGCAAAAAGCGCGCCTCCGAAAGCCTCGGAAGACGCGCCGTTAAAGGATTTATTTAGTGGTGCTGATGAAGGGATTCGAACCCCCGACCTACGCATTACGAATGCGTTGCTCTACCAGCTGAGCTACATCAGCAAATCCTTTATTATCTTAGTCATTTCAGGAGCAAAAGTCAAGCGATTTTGCGCTGGTTTTTTATGGTTTTTCATCAGACGACATGAAACGTTCTGTTCGAGCACACTTCACGCCGCTCCGAAGCCTCGTTCCCCGTCGATTGTTCGTTGCCGACTCCGCTGATCATCAGATGCAGCTGGCGCTTCAGATCGACCTCGTACGGCTTGGTCAGCAGCTCGCCTTCGGAGGAACGGATGACGCGGACGATCGGGCGCTGCTTGATGTCTTCGTGCAGCGCGGCGACGACGCCCAATTCGCCCGTACTGAGACGCACCGACGTTCCTCTCGGGAACAACGCCATATTGTCGCGCAGCCTGCATACCTTGTCCATGTCGTACAAGGTTCCGGCGCCTCCGTACAGCACTTCCAGAGCTTCGTGCGGCAGCATCGGAACGCCGTTGCCCCGTCCGTTGACCAGCGTATCGAACATGTCGAAAATGCTGATCCACTGATGGTGCGGGTGGATTTTCTTGCCTTCCAGCCCGAACGGATAGCCGCTGCCGTCCAGTCTCTCGTGATGGAACAGAGCGCAATGGGCCGCCATAATCGCAAAGCCGCTGTCCCGAAGCAGCTTGTAGCCGAGCTCCGCGTGCTTCATATAGGATTGGTCGTTCTGCGTCACGCGCGACTTCAAGCCGTCCGGAAGCTGCAGTCTGCCGACGTCGTGCAGCATCGCGCCGATTGCCAGGGCATGCAGATCCTCGGCATCCAAGCCTTCTTCCAAGCCGAGACGGGTCGCGCAGACGCCCACGTTCATCGCATGCTCGAGAAAATGCTGCTTATCCCCGTCCGTCAACGTCGTCGTCAAATGCACGGGCAAGCTGAGATCGTTGCGGCGAGATTTCAAGTCGTCCACCAGCAGCTTCGTCGCGTCGTACACGAAACGAACGACGTTCGGAGACAGCTTCTCCTTTTCGCTGCCCAACAGCTCGTCCATCACGTGAGTCAGCGCACCGTGCAAGACGATCACCGTCTCGTCGCGAATCGCCTGATCCGGAGCGATATCTTCCGTGCCCTGCTCCTCGATATGGAGATACGGCATCCCTAACTGCTGCAATCGCTTGATTGCGTGTTCAGTCAGTACGAATCCTCTTCCGGCCAGCACGTGGCCTTGTTCCGTATAGATCGATCGTCCCAGCTTCATTCCCGGACGGCATTGACTCGTATGCATGATGATCATGCTTTCCACTCCCTTTTTTGCTTGCAAGGGGCCTCGCATCCCCGTTTCATGGCCTAATCGTATCGAACCCTCGCGTCATATGACCAGTGACCCCTGTCACCGTTTCCGTCATGTATGCGGTTCAGGAAGAGTTGCGTCTGTTCAAATTCGCGCGATGCACTATAATGGAAAAGAAAGGGGAGAAAGTACGCATGCTCAAAGTATTGATTGCCGACGATCAAGCGTTGATGAGAGACGGCCTGCAAACGATTCTCCAGTTGGAGGACGACATAGAGGTCATCGCCACCGCCGAGAACGGCGAAGAGGCTTGCCGGCTTGTCGGCGTCCACGATCCGGATCTGGTCCTGATGGACATCCGCATGCCGGTCATGAGCGGGATCGAAGCGGTCAAGAAGCTGCGCGCCGAATCCCCGCATACGAAAGTGCTCGTACTGACGACATTCGACGAAGACGAATATATTATCGAAGCTCTGGCAGGCGGAGCGGTCGGTTTTCTGCTGAAAGACATTCCGACCGAGAAGCTGCTGCAAGCGATCCGCGATGCGGCGCAAGGAGAAATCATGCTCCCCTCGGCGATCGCCGTCAAGCTGGCCGCCCGACTGGCTTCGCCCTCGCCCGCAGCCGGCAAGGCTCCCGCTGCTCGCTCGCGCGGACGCACCGCCGATCTGAAATTCACCAATCGCGAGATGAGCATCATCGCTTTGATGGTGGAGGGCCGCACAAACAAGGAGATCGCCCAATTGCTCTTCATGAGCGAAGGCACCGTCAAAAATTACATCAGCGCCATCTACGACAAGATAGGCACGAACGACAGAACGCAAGCCGTCATCTGGTTAAAAGACATGACTATTATATGACCGCCGTCACTAGGCCGCTTCGTTCACCGCAGGTACAATGATAACAGCGTCGCAAGCCGGGGCGCGCCCGTTGGAGGAATGAAGTTGGTTGGAAGCGGCGTTCGCAATCATCTGCCGTTGTTGCGCATATTGGCGGTTTTGATCGGCCTTCATGTCCTTTTGGCATGGGGTTTGGTCGTTATGGGGCGCGGCTTCAATTCCCCCGGACTGCCCCAGAACGCTTGGAGTTGGACTCCCGCTTCGGTCCAGGATTCCGCGCCTCCTTCGAGCGGCTGGCTTCCTTATTCGGACAAGCCCGGGCATCCGTCGAATTCCTCCTTTTATTGGCTTCGCGTACCTCTCGACCCGACCGACACCCGAGACCCCCGTTTATTCGTTCTCAACGCGGTCTCCCTCTCCGTATACGACGGCAGAGAGCTGCTCTACGCCTACGATCCGAAAGACCATAACCATAGATTAAACCTCCTGTATCATTGGAACCTCGTTCCGCTATCCGCGCCGGTTCCCTCCGAGATTTATATGCTGCTCGACGACCGGAAGCTCGATCGGCTTCCGTTGTTCATCCGACAGGTTTCCTACGGGGATTTCGTATCCTCCCTGATTCGCAAAGAAACATATGCATTCGTCTTGTTCGCGCTCTTCCTGTTCAGCGCATGCTTGGCCATGGGCCTGTACGCCATTCGCCGGGAACGACTCCATCTCTACTTCGCGCTGATGGCGCTATGCGGCTGTTACGCGGCGATTGCCCGGACCTATCTGCTTCAGCTGTTCTGGGATCAGCCGTGGCTGAGCTATCTGGACTTCGGCATTTTCCCTCTCGGGGTGTTCGGCTTTCTGGGCATCATCATCGAAGTGCTCGACAAGAAGCTTACCGGATCGCTTCGAGGAATCAGTCGAATCATTCTGGGCTTCTCGCTGCTCTCGCTCGCGAGCGCCGTCGTTCTGGACGTCGAGTGGTTCGGGTGGCTGCTCAGCTATCCTATGCTTGCCATGTTCCTGGTTACGACGGGTTACCTGTTCCACGCTCTATGGAGAGCTTATCAGCAAAGACAAGGCCCGGAATCGATCTGGATGATGGCCGGCTTCTTCATCGTGACCTCCACCGCGCTTTTCTATGTAGTGCGCACTTATTTGGCGGTGTTCTTCACGAAGCTTCGCGAAAGCTTGCCGTTCTTGAACGTGCTGGAGTACGACTTTCTGTCCATTGCCCTGCTCCTGTTCTTAATCTGTCTGGTGCGCGTAATCCTATACCGTTTCGGGCAGATGAACGTTCGGCTGAAGCAGTTTAACCAAGCTTTGGAGACCAGCGTCCAGACCCGCACCGCAGAGCTGCAGGAGAGGGAAGAGCAGCTTCGCGAAGCGAACGTCCGGCTGTCCGGCACGATGAGAGACACGGCCGAGTCGATCGCCTCCTCCATCGTTCTGGAGGAACGTCATCGGCTGACCGGAGCGATCCACGACACGATCGGCCATTCCTTGACGGCGACGCTTGTTCAATTGGAAGCCGCCAAACGGCTGCTTCCCCGCGACCCGGAGCTGGCTCTCTCCAAGCTGGACGCTTCGCAGCAATTGGTCAGAAGGGGCTTCGAAGAAGTCCGCGACTCCGTCCGCCTGCTCCGGGACGACTCTACCCGTTACGATCTGGCCGCCGCGATCCGGCTGCTGATCGAGGAGACCGCCGGATCGACGGGAGCCGTTATCGACAGCCGGATTTCCGAGCTGCCGGACAGCCTCTCGACGCTGCACAAGAGAGTGATCTTCCAAGCGCTGCAGGAAGGCTTGACCAACGGCTTGAGGCATGGCGACAGCCGACGGTTCGATTTCGAGCTGACTGCCGACGATACCCGGCTTTATTTCCGTTTGGCCAGCGACGGAAGAACCTACCTTCCTTCCGAATACGGATTCGGCTTAAGGGCAATGTCCGAGAGAATTGCCGATCTCGGTGGAGAAATGGTCATCGAGCCGGGCGACCCGGGCTGCGTGCTGACCTTGTCGCTGCCCTGCCCGTCTTCGGAGGATACCGGGAAAGGAGCGAGGCAGGCATGAGCAGCGCAAGCTTCTGGGGAAGCCGATTTCCCTTGTATCGCGCGTTAGCGATTTTGATCGTTCTGCTGATCGGCTTCGGCTTCGCCTTGTCCGCCTTCCAGCGGGATAACGAGCTGATCTTCTCTCTGAGGGGCAAAGACTGGCAAATGGTCCCCGCTCCCTCCTTCGACGATCCGCGGCCTCCCGAGTCCGGCTGGCAGAGCTACAACACGAAGGAGATACGGGCCGAACAAGCGTATTGGCTTAAAATACCGTTGCCGGCCGCGAAGCTGGACGACCCGCATCTTCAGATTCGCAATTTCTCCAGCATGAAGGTGTATGACCGAGGGACCGTCCATTACGAATACGCGCAGACGGCCGCCGACAAACGGACGAAGAACGGGTTCAACTGGAAGTTCATTCCGTTGTCCGCTCCTCTATCCGACGAGATCTACATGCTCGTCCAGTACTCCAAGCATTTTCCGATCGATAGCCGGATGGAGCTCGGCAACAAAGCCGATCTGCTCGACGCGATGTTCCGCTACGATATCGACAACCTGGTGTTGGGCTCCCTTCTTCTCTTCTGCAGCTTGATCGGATTGGGACTGTACGCGAGCCAGCGCGACGCGCTGTATCTTTACTTCTCTCTCCTGTCCTTTACCGGCGGGTTCGGAGCCCTCGTGTGCAACCATCTGTTCATGGTCCTATGGAACAGCCCGATTCCCGGCCACTTCCAGGATGCCTGCATGCCGATAGGGGCCTATGCATTCATTGGCGCTCTGTCGCATTTGTATCCGGATATTTACGGACGCATGCTCCGCTTCTTCCGCAGGCTGCTGCTGGTCTATTCCGCGTTGACGATTGCCGGCGCGCTATTCAGCTTCTCCGCCTACGTCCAGGCCGTCGTCGCGTTCGCTCCGCTGTTCCTGGTCATCTTATTGCTGGCCTATTGGACGATGAGAACCGCCTACCGCGCCAAGCAAGACGTGGAGTCCGTCTGGATTCTGGCCGGCTTCCTGTCCCTGGTCACGATTACCGGCACGCATATGTACCGAGTCGCTCTGCACACGTTCTTCCCGCGCGAAGTGAATGCCCTGCTGCGCTGGATGTTCGAGCTGCCGGTCGATCTGCTCTTCTGGGGACTGTTCGCGTTCGTCGTCTGCCTGATTCGCGTCATCGTCCAGCGCTACACGGCCATGAACCGGCAATTGACCGAATTCAACCGGTCGCTGGAACAAGCCGTCCAGATGCGAACGGCACAGCTAAGGGAGCGCAAGGAACAACTGGAATTGGCTCATGAAAACCTGGGGGCGTCTATTCGGGAAAATGCGGAGGCGTTGGCGGAGGCGATGAAGCTGGAGGAAAGACACCGGATTACCGGCAGCATTCACCATACGGTAGGACAGACGCTCAGCGCCACAATCGTGCAGCTTGAAGCGGCCAAGCGCTTGATCGAACGCGACCGCCTCCTGGCGGAGGAGAAGCTTGAATCGGCGCAAAGCCTTATCCGCACAGGACTGGAGGATATACGCCGATCCGTGCGCATTCTGCGGGAGGACGACTCCTACTACGATCTGGTCGGCTCGATCGGAGCCCTGTTCCGGGATGCCGAGCAATTCCGCGGCTGCGTCGTCGAATACGATCCCGATTCTCTCCCTGACGCCTTGGACACTTTGCAGAAACGGGTCGTATTCCAGACGCTTCAGCAAGGAATCGATCTCGGGGTGAAAATGAATCGGGGCCGCCCCTGCAGCTTCAGGCTCTCCGTGAATACGGGCGCGGGATGGATGAACCTCCGGTTTGTCCACCTCGACGCTTCTCCCCCTTCAGCCGCGGATCTGGAATTCGGCCTGCAGACGATCGCGGAGCGGGCCGTACGAATAGGCGGAAGCCTGACGAGCGAGGCAGCTCCCTTGGGCTTCGCGCTTAAGCTGACTCTGCCTCTCGTATCACACGATTCCTTCGACCTGCATAGACTGGGATGATGACAATAGCCCATGCAGGCAAGGGGGAATGCAGATGAACGGACAGACGTTAATGCTGCCGATCCGGACGCGAACGTTCACCGCGAAGAACGTCAAGGTCAACGTGCCCTACGTAAGCAGCGGAACGTCGCTCGCGGCGCAGGAGAAGATGAACGACGCGATTGCGGAAGCGACGCAGCGGCTCATGAAGGACCAGGGTTTTCCCAGCGACGACATCCAGCAGATGGACGGCACTTACGAGATCAAGACGAACGAGCGAGGCGTGCTCAGCCTTTCTCTTCTGAACTACGTTTTTACGGGCGGCGCCCACGGCAACACGCTGCAGCGGTCGCTTACGTTCGACGCCGACACCGGCCGCAGCTACAAGCTCGGCGAGCTGTTCAAGCCGGGAACCGACTACAAAGCCCGCTTGAACAAAATTATCGAAGCGCAGATCAAGTCGCGGGATATGCCTCTGCTCGGTCCCTACCCCGGGATCAGCGACGACCAGGAGTTCTATATCGCCGACAAATCCCTGGTCATTTATTTTCAACTGTACGATCTCGTCCCTTACGCTTGGGGATTTCCCTACTTCCCGATCTCGGTGTTCGAGATCCAGGACATCATCGACGAAGACGGACCTCTCGGCATGATGATGTATTGACAGGAACGGAGAAGAAAGCGGCTGTCTCATAAGTAAAATGAGGCGTACTAAACGATTATCGATGAATGGTGCCAGGTGCATCTATCTCCTTCCGATGCTATACGATCCTGAAACCTGAATGGGTAAACCCGAGATAAGGTAGTTTCAGGACCGTATGAGGCAGTCTCCAGGAGATAGATGCCCTTCTTTTTTCATCGATAATCTTGTACGCCCTTACTTGTGAGACAACCCCTTTTTTTCAGCCTACCATTTGCCCGCATCGATCTCGGAAGGCTTCAGTCCCGCCCAGATGTTCGGCACGTCTACCGTTTCCGGATGCTCGAATACGAGGAAGGCAGTCGGCAAGTATCTCTCCCCGGACGAGGAGGAAGGCTTGTTAACGATCTCTCCGCTCTCGTTAACGAGCACCGTCGAAGAGCCGCCGTCCAGATTGGCCGCGATGACCGCGCCATGCTCCAGCAGAATTTCCTGCGCATCGTACAGCGTGGCGCCGATGCTGTATCCCGGCTGCCTCCCGTCGATGAGCAGGAACAGAATTGCGCCGTCCTCGCGCTGCCCCATGACGGTGCGCGGCGCGACTCCCCATCCTTGCGAGCGATTCGGAATCAGCCCTTTGCCGTTCACGATGATTCTCGGCGAGAAGCTGACCGCTTCGGAGATGCCCAGCTTCATCAGCTCGTCGATCGAATATTTGCCGGCAAGCATCTTGCCGTCCTTGTCGATGCCGACGATCTGCACGCTCTTCGCGCTGCCCAGACCGTTGTAGTAGATCTTACCCTGACTGATGACGAGTCCGATCGGCTTAAAACCGTTGCCTCTCCAGTTCGGATCGGCGAAGCCTCCCGCGTTCACCCCCGCAAGCGCGCCCGTCCGTTTCACCATGCTGGACACTTTCTCGCCCCGTCCCGTTTTGCCCGGTACGACAAGCCGCACTTTTTTCGGATCGCGCACCGTCAGCAGATAACCGTGAAACCCTTCCCCGTCAACCTCTTTCACGGAGATCAGTTCCTCGGGCACCTGTCCCTCCGGCGCCTGCTCCCCTTCCGCTGCCGGAATCGTATGCGTGTCGCGCTCCTCGCCCATCTCTTCGAACTGCTGCGCATACCGGGCGACTCGCTCCCGAAGCGCCTTCTCGCCGATAATGTATTTCGCCCATTCCCTATGCTGAGTCGTGATGAGCGAGTCGGCCAGCATATAGCGATACGTATTGCCCGAAGGAGTGAGATAGAACCAGGCCGCGAACAGAACAACGGACAAGCACCCCGTGACAAAAACGAATTTGTATAAGCTCCACAACAACGACCGCTTTCTTCTTACCGTCTTTCTGGCACCGCTCGGCGCGGCCGTCTTCACGCCGTTGCCGCTTGCGGATAACGAAGACGCCTTGGATGATCTCGGCGGTAATGGCTGCATGGACGTCCACGCTCCTATGCTCTCTCTATATATTGTACCTCCTTTATACGAGACTCGAAGCGAGGTTGTTGCTTACGCAACAAAAAAAGCCGCGTGAGCGGCCAGAACGAACAGTTTCTATCGAGTTGTTCCTTATCGCGGAGGAGCCTGCTATTCCCGCTCGCTCGAACGCGGATGCCGCAGCCGGTCCTTCCTCTGCCTTGCAGACGACAGACGGCTATAGCTTAGGCTGTTTGACCGCCAGCTTCGTCCTTTCCAGCGCCCGTATGTTCTCCTCGTAGTTCTGCGTGACCAGGCCCACGTACAAAATATCGATGACGTTAAGCTGCGCGATCCGCGACGCCATCGCTCCAAGCCGATAGTGCTTCTCCAAATTGCTCGTGAACAGAGGAATGTCGGCCAATTCGGCGATCGGATTGCTGCCGAACTGAGTCAGCGAGATGAGCACGGCTCCTCGCTCCTTCGCCACCTGAAATGCATGCAGCACCCCTTCGTTATGGCCCGTGTACGAAATGCCGAGCACCGCATCCTCCTCGGTCAAGCCCGAAGCGATGATCGCCTGCATGTCCTCGCTGTATCCGACCTCGCACCATTTGTTGAGCCGCATCACCTTGATCTTGAAATCCTCGGCCACGACCGACGATGCCCCGATGCCGAATACGCCGATCTTTCTTGCGGCGGCAAGACGCCGAATCGCCTCTTCAACCGAGTCCTTGGACAGCACGCTCACCGAATCCTTGATCGACTTGGCGTTGTTGTGCGATACGAATTTGATCAACTCCTCCGTGTCGCCTTCGACGCGGAAAAGCTGGTAATCGTCCCCGACCTCGCCCGACAAGGCCAGATCCGCCGCGATCCGCAGCTTTAGCTCCTTGAAGCCGTTGCACCGCAGCGAGCGAGCCATCCGGACAATCGTCGCCTGGCTCACCTTCGTCTCGTTGGCCAGCTTCTGAACGGACATGTCGATAATGTCCTTGGGGTGATCCAGAATATAACGGGCCACTCGCTGCTCCATGGACGGCAGCGTATCGTATGCGCCTTCTATGCTGACAAGCAAACCTTTAAGCATATTATCCCCCTCACCCTCTGCCGACCGCATCTGAGGCCCATTCTAGCTTTTCATCCCCGTAATGGCAATACCTCGAACAAAATAACGCCAAAATACCTTTACGAGCGCATACGCCTCCCTGAATTGTAAGGTATAATGGAGTGGACAATCGCGAAGATCCAGGAGGAACGAACCTTGAGCGCCCACGAAAATTATACGATCCGCACCTATACCGACGGCTTCCCGCTGTACGAGTTGAGGGAAGAAAGCACCGATTCGTCCTTCGTCGTCTGCCCCGAGCGCGGGGGAATCGCGACAAGCTGCCGACTGCACGGACAAGAGCTGTTTTACTTGGACCGGGAGACGTTCCTGAATCCGCAGGCGAATATCCGGGGAGGCAATCCCGTGCTGTTCCCAATCGCCGGCCAGCTTGTGAACGGGGAATACGAATGGAACGGCACGACCTACCGGATGAAAAACCACGGAGTGGCGCGGACTGCCGCATGGGAAGTCGTGGAGACCGGCACATCGGGCTCGGCGTTCATTACGTTGTCCCTGCGCAGCAATGCGGAAACTCTGGCCGCCTATCCGTTCGAGTTCGAGCTGAGATTCACTTATCGTCTGAAGGACGGCATTCTCTCGATCGAGCAGCAGTACCGCAACCTATCGGATGAACCGCTGCCGATGGTCGCCGGCTTCCACCCGTATTTCGCCACCGAAAGCAAAAACCTCACCTACGGCACGGACGCCACTCGCATACTGGATTACAACGACATGCAGGAGAAGCCGTTCGACGGTTACTTGAAGCTGGAGGGCATGGTGGAATCGGCGGCCTTGCTGGACGCGGGCAAACCGGAGATTTCCTTCCCGCTGGCGCAGGGCCGCCAAGTTCGCTTAAGCTACAGCGAGCAGTTCCGCTACGTCGTGCTGTGGTCGGTGGAAGGCAAGCCGTTCGTATGCGTGGAGCCGTGGACGGCGCTGAACGAAGCGCTTAACAGCAAGCAAGGATTGCTGACGGTAGCCCCGGGGGAAACGCTCGAGCTTGCCCTGAACTTCTCTCTGGAAGGGTAACCGCCGCACATCCAGACAAGTCTAAGCGCACAAAAGCGCAAGCCCGGGGCACCTCCCCGGGCTTGCGCTTTTTCATAGCCGACCATTCTCGTCGATCGTTCGCACAACGTTGCAGCGCCCCATCCGACGTAGTACAGCAACCCTTTCTCCCGCTCCTCTACCCTTTCAGCCCTGTCAGCGTAATGCCCTCCAGGAAGTAACGCTGTCCGATCAGGAACACAATCACGCAGGGCAGTACGACCGCCGCCGAAGCCGCCATGAGCAAATCCCATTGCGCGGTATAGGAGCCTTGGAACATCTGCAGTCCCAGAGCCAGTGTGAACAGCTTGTCGCTCTTCAAATAAATGAGCGGTCCCATGAAATCGTTCCAGGAGCCCAGGAAGCTGAACAGAGCGACGACAATGAGAGCCGAACGGCTGAGCGGAAAAATAATTTTCCAGTATATCTGAAAATAGCTGGCCCCGTCCACGACCGCCGCTTCGTCGAAATCTCGCGGAATCGTTAAATAGAACTGTCTAAGCAGAAAAATATTAAAGATTCCCCCTCCGAAATACGCGGGCACGATCAGCGGATAGAACGTATCGTAGAAGCCGAGCATTTTCCAGCCGAGAAAGCTTGGAATCATCGTTACCGCGAACGGCAGCATCATGCTCGTCATCAGAATGGCGAACACCGTATCCCTGCCCTTCCACCTAATCCGTGAGAATCCGAATGCGGCAATGCTGCTCGTCGCCACCGTCCCAACCAGAACGCTCACCACGATGATCATCGTATTCGTAAAGAAGACATCGAACGGAAGCACCGTAAGCGCCCTGCGAAAATTATCCCACTGAAACGGCGCCGGAATCCATTCCGGCGGCATCGTGAAGATTTGCGACAAATTCATCAGCGAGCTGCGCAGGAGCCAGACGAACGGAATAATAAACAGGATCGAGATCAGGATCAGGGCCGCATATCCTGCGCCAAGCGCAAGCTTCGATTGTCTCACGGGCGCTCCCCCCCTTCGTAATGCACCCAAGACTTGGAGGTTTTAAAAACGATGTACGTGAACGCCATAATAATGATGAACAAGATCCACGCCAAAGCGGAGGCATACCCCATCTCGGTATCCCTGAAACCGCTCCTCCACAAGTAGAACACGTAGAACAGACTTCGGTTATTCGGTCCGCCCTGAGTTAAAATATACGCTTCATTGAACACCTGGAAGGAGCCAATAATCGTCATAATCGTATTGAAAAACAAAGTAGGCGTAACCATCGGTATCGTAATGTGGCGCAGCTTGCTGTACCAGCCCCCGCCATCTACGTCAATCGCCTCGTAATACGAATGCGGGATGCCGGACAGTCCGGCGAGGAAAATAATGACGGTACTGCCGATTCCCCACAGCGTAGTCAGCACGACGGACGGAATAACGCTGCCTTCCGCATAAAGCCAGTTGCTTCCCGGCAGATTAAACCAGCCCAGCAGCGAATTCAACAAGCCCAAATCCGGATTCATCAGCCACATCCAGATCATGGCCGAGGCCACCGCCGGTACGATGCTCGGGAGATAGATAATCGTCCGAAACATCGCCCTCCCCTTCACGTTCATGTTAAGCAGCAATGCAACGGCAAAAGAAATGATAATGACGGCAGGCACCCGAAGAGCAACGAAATAAAACGTGACGCCAAGCGACTTATAGAACAAATCGTCCTCGCCCGAGAACAGCCTCGTGTAGTTATCGAAGCCAATGAAGGAGGTTTGCTCCTTAAATACGTTATAGTCCGTTAGGCTGAGCGCCAAGCTCGCGATCATCGGACCCAAGGTGAAAATGATAAAACCGAGTATAGCCGGCGCCGTGAACAGCAGCCCGTACCAAAGTCCTCTTCGCATGCGCGCCTCCTATCCCGAAGCTTCCGGTCAAGAAGAAGACGGTCTGCCAGCAGACCGCCGTCCTCCTATCGCAGCATTCGCGGTTTTCCGACTACTTGATATCCCGGCGACCCTGCACTTGCTCCTGCGCTTTCGCGGCGATTCCATCCATCGCTTCCTGCGCTGTCTGCTGGCCAAGCCACACTTTATCCAAAGCGGGATTAACGATATCCATAATTTTGTTGAAGTTTTTTACATAGCCGGTAGGCGTCTGATGGCCTTTCGTCAAGATCACCTCGACGACAGCGTCTTTATATCCCGAAGGTCTTGCTTCCAGATTTTCGGTCCACTTCGCCAGCATAGCCGGGTCGGTGTACCAATCTTTGTACGAAGGCATCCATGTTCCGCTCGTGATCATCTCAATCGAAGCCTCCGGATCGATCAGCGCCTTCATCAGCTCCCAAGCCTCCTGCGGATACTTCGTGGACTTGAACATCGAGAACATGCCGCATACGACCGTCGTTACCGGCTCTTTCAGAACGGGCATTACCCCGACGTTGAAGTTGAAATTCGACTGCGCCAGGCCCGCGCTGGCCCATTGGCCGTCAATCGCCATCGCCACCTTCTTCGTTTGAAGCGCGACATTCGTCGCCGGAATGTTCTTCGCCTGCACCGGCGAAGGCGAGACATGATGCACATTCATCAGATCCGATATTTTCTGGAGCGCTTCCACCGCAGCAGGCTCGTTCAGAGCGAACTTCTTGCCATCCTCGGACACGAAATCCCCGCCGTTGGAGTAAATGAAGTTGCTGTACATTCCCCACCAGGTAGAGGCGCTCACGCCATACTGCTTAATATTTTTCGGATCGAACCCCGGATCATTGGCCGTTCTCCCCTTCGTATCGACGGTTAACTGTTTGGCGACTTCGACGAATTCATCCCACGTCCACGCTTCCGACAGCTTGCTCGGAGGAGGAGCAATGCCCGCATCCTTGAAAATATCCTCATTATAGAAAAGAGCGAACGATTCCGGCCCGGGTCCAATCCCGATCACATTGCCCGGCTCCAGCGAATACATGATGTTGGGAACGAGGCTGTCCACGTTGATAAACGAATCTTTGTCGAGAAACTCTTGAAGATTATAGAACTTCCCTTGTTCCGCAAGCGGATAGGCAATGCTGCCCGACTCCATCATCGCGATATCCGGCACGTCATTGCCCGCAACCATCGTCGTCAGCTTCGTATCGTAATCCGCGGCGATGTGCTGCAGGTCGACTTTAATATTCGGATATTTCTCTTCGAAACGCTGAATCCCGAATTTGTAGGCTGCAACCTCTTCCGGCGACCCCCATACGGTCATGCGAAGTGTAATCTGCTCTTTCGATACGGCTTCGCCGGATGCCGAAGGCGAAGATGGGCTGCCGCCTGAATCGGACTTCCCGCACGCGGATATTACGGAGGAGAGTATAAGCATCATGATCATGATCATGAGCACCATGATCGATTTTTTTTGCCGTTTCATTTTCCGAACCCCTCTCGGTTATGTCTTTAAGGATTCATAGCTGCAGTCTATGATACTTTGATTATAAATTCAGAGGTAACGCTTACATATTCCCAAAGTCTTTGGAATGGTGGACTAATATTAGGGTTTCAGCGGCAGCGTAATCACGACGCTCGTTCCCGAGCTCGGTTTGGAGTTTATCGTGATGCCGTATTGCCCGCCATACAGCAATTGAATTCGCGCAATCGTGTTTTTGATGCCGACGGAGGAAGATTCGCGGAATAAAATCGCCTTTACCGTATCTTCGCTCATCCCCCGGCCGTTATCGGCAATTTCGTAATACCGGGCATCCTCTTCGATCCAACCCCGAATCCGAATAAAACCACCCGTCTCGATCTGGTCGAAGCCATGCAAAATCGCATTTTCGACAAAGGGCTGGAACAACAACCGCGGGACCTTATACTCGTAGAGCCGCGGGTCAATCTCATAACCGATGGCGAATTTGTCCTCGAAGCGGGCAGACATAATGTAGAAGTAATTGTTCATCCACTCCATCTCCTCCGACAGATGAACGGCTCCCCAATCCTTGCGGGACGTATAGTGCAGCATGTTGGACAGACAGACGAGCATTTTGCTGAGCTCCTTCTGCCCATTCTCGATGGCCGTCCAATTCATCACATTTAACGTATTGTACAGAAAATGGGGATTCATCTGCATGCTGAGCGCCTGAATTTCTGCCTCCTGCTCCTTCAGCTTGATCTCGTAATTTTCCGTGACGAGATGCCGGATCTGTTCATTCATACGATTAAACCGCTGCAGCAAAATCCCGAACTCGTCATTCGTGCGAACCGCGATCTGCGTCTGAAAGTCTCCTTCCCCGACAGAGCGCATCGCCCCCAGCAGCTTCTTGATCGGCTTCGTGATTCTGCCGGCAATGAAGTAAGCAAGCGCCATGGCCACGATTCCCAGGATGACGGCCATCAACATACTCGACGTTCGAATGACGGGCACCAGGCTGCTCACCAGCGCCGATTCCGGCGTCCATACGACCGATATCCAGCCGGTAACTGTCGAGCGATCGAAGCAGACGATGACAGCCTCTCCGTCCAACGTCATTCTTAACGTGCCGCTGTTCTCCTGCTGCAATCGTTCCAGCCACTGTTCTCTGTAGACTTGCGATATTTTGTTCGGGTCGCTGCTGGCTACGACTTTATACTCCTCGTTCATGACCAAATAACGGGAGCTCTCAGGAAAGCTCTCCTCATAGAGTGATCCCAGCGCTTCCAATTTGAGGCTTATCGCAAGAACGGGACGTTCCACGCCGGCATCCATCTTCTCAAGCGTCGTATTATCCAAGTACGAGAAGTCCAAATACCGCGTCGCGGAAAATAAATGGCGGAAGTCCAGCTTGCCATTTTGCAAATACGGCTGCTCAAACATATCGACGAAATCGTAGGTAGGATACCAGACGATTTTCCCGCCGGCCTGTTGCGCCTTGCGATAAACATCCGACTGCGTGGGGTCTCCTTGCGGCAGCATCTGCCCGAAAGTGAAATAGGACGTCCACAGTTGATACGCATAGACATCCTCGTTCAAGGAGAAGTATTTTCTTAACACCGCCGAAACCTGACGATCCGCTTCGAAGATATCGGCTTCGTTCGCAGGGTTTAGATTGCTGAATATGCGAAATAAATCCTTGTCCACAAATAAGGCCAAACTATTCTGCTCTATGATTCCAAGCTTCGTATCCATGATCGCGTTGTTTTTCTTGACGATTTCGTACACGTTCCTCTGGGCTTGCTCCGTGACCACCTGCAGACTCGTTCGATAATAAACAATTCCGAGCACGATGAGCGGAATCGCAATCAGGAAAATGTAGCTTGCCAAAATTCGCGAGCGGAAAGTCGTCTTCATTCCTTGCGCTTCCTTTCCGGAAGTGAAGTATGCTTGTAGGTTTCTGGGGATATGCCGTGATGCTTCTTGAATACCCGGCAAAAATATTTCGTATCCTGGTAGCCGCATTCCGTGGAAATTTCGTAGATTCTGAGCCGATTCTCCGCGAGCAGCTCCTTGGCGCGCCTCATCCTGACAGCCGTGACATGCTCGGAGAACGTCCTTCCGGTCTTGCTTTTAATGAATGTGCTGAAATAAGACGGGTTAAAGAAAAAATGCGCCGCGGCCCGCTCCAACGTTAAATCCTCTTTGACATGGTCTTGTATCCACCTCAAGCAATTCGCGACGATAATTTCGTTCTTGTCCTGCTGAACCTGAATCAGAGCGGCGTGTACTTCTCGCAGGCTCGCTTCCAACTGCTCCAACAGCTCGCTGTAGGAACGGCATTCCTGAACAAGCGTTGCCGCGGTTTGCGTAAGCAGACTGCCAACCTGCCGATCCACGAGATCGTGTATTCTGCTTTTTATTTTCATGAGTAGCAGGGAGGCGTGCTCCTTCACCAGCGCCGGTGTCGCATAACCGGAATCCGACAGCTGTTCGAAGGCGGCTTTGCACTGATCGATTGCACGCTCAACCTCGTTGCCCAGCAGCGCTTCGAATAGTCTTTCCGAATCGATCGGAACGGGGTGGCCGGGAGAAGCTCGGGACTCCTCATAGAGAAACAGACCTTCCCAGCAATCGAAGAAATGTTGTTCATTGGCTGTCTGAGCCGCTCGGTAAGCTTGAGGCCCGTCCTTGGACAGTGACTGGCAATAAGGCCCTATACCGTGCGTGAGCTTCCCCGCCGCCAACAATTCCATCGCGAGGGACCGGGAGATCGAGCGAATTTGCTGCTCCAGGTCCGGAGTGAGCGGAGACGTGCATACGATCGTTACCGCCAGATAACTTCTCTCCTGAAGCCCGTTGTGGAGAATCGTGATCGCTTTCCCCAGCTTCGACCAGCTCTGCTCCAAGCTCTGCAAATAGGCTGCGCCGCTTATTTTCTCCTCGTCCGACCTGCCGCATCTCAGCTCGGAATAGATGACGGTGCCGCCGCCCTGCAGCCAATCCATCTTGTCCATCTCTTCTTGCTCGGATGGCGTCAAGCTCTCGTTCAGCCAGGAAAGATACAGTCGGCTGCGATAAGCGGAGGAAGCGACAGTCAGTCGATTTTTCATATCTTCCGTTTCCTTGCGTTGGAGCGACTCGGCATCCAGTTGGAGTTCGATGCGGTCCAGCAAATGTTTGACGTTCTCCACTTCCACCGGCTTCAACAAATAGTCGTAGGCCCCATGACGGACCGCCATCTGCGCGTACTCAAACAGATTATACGCGGAGATCATGACAACCTTCGTCTCTATTCCCTCATCTTTCAGCTTCTCCAGGAAAGCCAGCCCGTCCATTCGGGGCATCCGGATATCCGTCAATATCGCTTCCGGACAGTCCAACCTCACTTGCTCCAACGCAGCTTCCCCGTCCTTGGCGGCTGTTACTTGAGCGTTCGGCCGCAGTTGGCGAATCAAGCTCATCATCCCTCTAAGGTGTCTCGGCTCGTCATCCACTACCAGTATCTTCAAGTTCTCCCCCCGTTCGCTTCTTTGCATTGCCGCTTAGCGAAAAAAAGCGCCTTCACGTGAGCAGGCGCGTACATCCATTCCATATGATAACTCTGCAGCCTAAGCGAATAATCCGGTGCAACTCCATCACGCCGAAGCCGGTCGCAGAGCGGGATTTCCCTTGCCTTCCATTATATATGCAGCTCTCTTGCATTAACAGGTCATTCGTTTTGGAAAGGTGGACTTATTTTAGGTAAATAGAGCGTGAAGACGGCCGGGTCCATGCAATTGTGCATGAACCCGGCCGTCTTCACGTTCTCTAAGCGTTCGCTCCGCCAATCAAGCTCTCCAGCCGGCTGATCGTCTCCTCCAGATCGCGCGGCACATGCTCTTTCAGCAGAGCGATCATCCCTCTTACCAGCAAACGATGACCCGTCGCCGGCTTCTCGACGATCTCCTTCAGCAGAGCCAGCGCGTCGAGCAGGTCGCGCTGTACGTCCTCCCCGCGTTCGGAGGCGGTTGCGACGATTTTCCCTTCTATCTTGGCCAGCAATTGCAGCTCCTCGGTCACAACCTCTTCCGTTAAACCGGCCATGGTACGGAGCTTGACAAGATCCATCGGCGGCAGCATCGGCAGCTCTCCGGAACGAAGCAAGCCGTTCATCAGATCGTCCAGCCTCCGCAAGATATAATGACTTAGCTGTCGTCCGTCGAACACCAGTTCCTCGAAGAGCAACGCCTCGAAATACTGCGACCACACCCCCGACACCAGCGCGGACCCGTCCGCCGAATAAGGAGCGGCCGACTCCCCGTAGATCGCCATCAGATGGGAGATATGCATTAGCTGCGATCTCGCGCGAAGCCGCATGATCATCGTCTGAATTTGCGGATGCAGGCCGGTAAAAGGTTCCTTGATCAGCATTTTCATAAAATCCAGATGCTCATGAATGAATCGGTACTGGCGTTCAAGCTGAACGGCGAACTTCTCCCGGGGAGGGAGAAGCGTCTCCCCGGGCTGTTCTTTAATTTGCGCAAACAGCATCTCTCCGTAATACTCGATCACCGAGATGAGCAAATCGTCCTTGGATTTGAAGTAGAAGTAGATGGAACCTTTGGCCATGCCCAGCTCGTCGACGATCTCCTGTATCGATGTCGCGTTGAAGCCTTTGCGAGCGAAGCAGCGAATCGCCGCCTCGAGAATCAGCTTCTTCTTATCCTGCATGGCTGTCTACCCTTTCCTTCGACGGCAACTTCCCGTTAAGCATTCGCGCTTTTCGGTTTACGTCTCATTTTCATCAGCAATTCGTAAATAATCGGAACGATCAGGAGCGTCAGCAGCGTGGAGCTGATCAGACCTCCGATAACCGTTACGCCGAGTCCTTTGGAAATAATGCCTGCGCTCTCGAATCCGAACGCCAGCGGCAGCAGAGCGCCGATCGTGGCCAGCGCGGTCATCAGAATCGGACGAAGACGGGTACCGCCCGCTTCGAGCAGCGCTTCGCGAGTGGACAGGCCGTCGCGCTCCTTGTGAATGACGCGGTCGATGAGTACGATCGCGTTGGTAACGACGATCCCGATCAGCATAAGCGCGCCCATCAGAGCCGAAACGCTGAGCGTCTCGCCGGTCAAGTACAGAGCCACCAATCCGCCGATAATCGCGAACGGCAGAGAGAACATGATCGCGAACGGAGCGAGACCGCCGCCGAACGTAAGCACGAGCGCCAAGTATACGATGGCGATGGCCGCCAGCATAGCCAGGCCAAGCTGCGTAAACGTCTCGTTGATCTGCTCGGTTACGCCGCCGAATTCCACGTCGACCCCGGACGGAAGCTGCAGCTCGTCAACCTTCGCCTGCAGATCGCTCGATACTTTGGCCACGTCCGACTTCGTGATGTTGCCGGTCACGTTAACGACCATTTTTCCATTTTGTCTGGCAATCGAGTTCGGCGACGTTCCTTCTTCGACCGTAGCTACTTCCCCGATCGACACTTCGATTCCGAGCGGCGAGCGCAGCTTTTTGGCCAGAATGTCGTCCACGCTCTTGTATTCCGCTTGCTCGACCGCGACGTACACGTTGTAACGCTTGCCGTCTTCCTCGATCTGGGTCAGCACCGGACGAATGCGCTGAGGGCTAAGCTCCATCGCGATCTGACCGGCTACGAGCCCGTACTGGCTCAGCTTCTCCTGATCGGCAACGAACGTGTATTGCTCGTAAGTCTTGGACAGGCTTGTTTTGACTTTCTCGAACGAATCGTCGGCATTCATCAGATCGGCGATCTGATTAGCGACCGGAGCGATCTGGTCGAGCGATTCGCCGAAGACGCTCAGGCTGAACTGGCTTCCGCCGAGTCCGCCGGTCTGGTCCATCTCGGCCCATTCTCCCGTCGGAACGGCTTTGCGCAGTTCTTCGATGAGAGCCGTCTTCTTGTCCGCGAAATCCTTCGTCTCGCTGTCATATTGCAGATAGAACAATCCGGACTTGGACGGCCCCGGCTGCAGCGGATTTTCGCCGCCGACGGAGTATTGTACGCTTGTGATGTCCGATTGATCCATAATGATTTTCTCGGCGATGAGCGCCTTCTGCTCTACGTCTTCGATGCGATCGCCCGGATCCGGGCTGTACGTCACCATCGCGTATTTATCTTCTTGCTCCGGCAAGAAGCTCGCGCCGATCAGAGGAATAAGGAACAAGCTTCCGACCAGCAGCGCGAACGAGACGACCAGCGTAATGATTTTGTGGTTCAACGCGGCGGTCAAGATGCGGCGATAGCCTTGGGCCATCTTCCCGTTGTTCTCTTCGTGGTCGTGACCTTTGCCTTCTTTCACGCCGTTCTTGAACATCTGGTGGGCCAACATCGGCACTACCGTAACCGCCACGAGCAAGGACGCCAGCAGCGCGAATACGATCGTCAGAGCGAACGGCAGGAAGATTTGGCCTACCATGCCGCTGACGAGACCGAGCGGCAAGAATACGGCGATCGTAACGATCGTCGAGGACATGATCGGAAGGAACATCTCTCTCGTCGATTCCTTGATCAGCTCGGCGCCCTTGAGCTTCTCGCCTTTGAGCGACATCCGTCGATAGATGTTCTCGATGACGACGATCGAGTCGTCGACCACCCGGCCGATCGCGACGGTCATCGCTCCGAGCGTCATAATGTTCAACGTAATGTCGAACTGCTTCAGGAACAGCACCGCGATAATGAGCGACAGCGGAATCGAGACGATCGAGATCAGCGTCGTGCGGATGTTTCTCAAGAACAGCAAAATGACGATTACCGCGAACAGCGCTCCGAACAAAGCTTTGCTGAGCATCGTTTCGACGGATTCCTCGATCGGTTTGCCTTGATCCAGCATCACGTCGAGCTTAAGATCCGTGAATTTCTCCTTCAGCTTGTCGGCTTCCGCTTTGACTCCATTCACCACTTCGACCGTGTTGGCGTCGTTCGCCTTGACGATCTGGATACCGATAGACTCCGCGCCGTTCGTGCGCGAGATGGATTCGGCTTTGCCTACGGTCTCGATGTCGGCCACATCTCCGAGCAGTACGGTCGGAAGACCGATGTTCGGCATCGGGGCGTTGTCGATCGCCTCGTCCGTTGCCGGAGGCGCGCCGGCATCCGGCAAACCTGCAGCTCCGCCAGGCCCGGCTTGTCCGGCTCCGGCCCCTGCTCCCGCACCGGCAGGAACGACCGGGATGGCGACGTTCTTCAGGTCGTCGATCGTCGTAATTCTGCCGTCGACGACTACCGTCTTCTGCGTCTGGTCGAATTGGAACAGTCCCAGCGGAGCTTTCAGCGCCGAACCTTGGACGATCCCCTTGATCGTATCTTCATTCAAGCCCAGTTCGGCGAGCTTCGCCTGATTAAACTTCAGCGTTACTTCCTGTACGTACTGGCCGGCGATTTGCACGGATGCGACTCCCGACACGCCTTCCAGCGCGGGCTGGACTTCTTCCGTGACGACTCTCGTCAGCTCTTCCAGGTTCCCGTGGCCGGATGCGCTCAAGGAGATGACCGGGAACGAGTTGAACGAAAACTTGGAAATGCTCGGCGCCTGCACTCCCTCGGGCAGCTTGACGTCCGAGGCCGCTTCCCTGAGCTGCGCAACGGCCTGGTCCATATCTTGGCCGAAGTCGTATTCGATGAAGATCGACGACACGTTCTCCATCGAAGTCGAGGTTATATTTTTGACGCCTTCCGTATTTTTGAGTCTTTTTTCGAGCGGCTCCGTAATATCTTGTACGACCGTATCCGGCGCTGCACCCGGAGCTACCGTCGTGACGCTAAGGAACGGGAAGCTCAGGTTGGGCAAACTTTCCTGCTTCATGGTCATACCGGAATACAAACCCGCGACGACCACGATAATCGTGATCATCCATAACGCGAATTTGTTCTTAAGCGAAAATCCGATAACACTCTTCATTGTCCTCTTCCTCCTCCAATCTCTCTGACCAAAATATTATCGAACGATCGGTCAAAAGTCAAATGGACATTATGGCAATAATGCGTACGAACAATGAATTTTCAACCGAACGATCGGTCAAATCGTTGGGCCGCCAGCTATTGAACAGCCGTTCGAAACTGGAGAACCGCCCGCTTCCTTCCGTAGTATCTCCCTTTTTCCAACATTTCGAATACGGGCGGGAGCTCAGACATTCGGGAAACGGGAGGATGGCAGGCGCTTAGCTTGTGGAGCGGTTCTATTGTGCTGGGAGCGGGAGATTGGCGGGCGGTTAGCTCGTGGGGCGGTTCTATTGCGTAGGGAGCGGGAGGTTCGCGGGCGTTTAGCTCGTGGGGCGGTTCTATTGCGTAGGGAGCGGGAGGTTCGCGGGCGTTTAGCTCGTGGGGCGGTTCTATTGCGTAGAAAATGCCCGGGAGGGCGCACATAAGCCCGCCAAGCGCACTAGCGTTGCATAAAACTTCACGCGAAAATAACTACAATTAGCTATATATGTAATAATATAAGTGTTTTTCATGGCGATTATATAAAAAATCC